>CAVYVU010000015.1:0-178032 GCA_963772095.1 uncultured Thermoleophilia bacterium | reverse complement strand
TTCAGCTTCTCTTTCAGCAACTGCACTTTTAGCTGTCGGGCCTCGTCCTCCAGGTAGAGGCGCAGGTTCATCTCCTTGTGCACGAAGTAGAGGAAGACCACCTCCTTCTGCACCCCGAGGAGCTCGTGCCTGATCAGGCGGTCCGGCGTGCCCTGGTGACGGTTCCTGACCGCAGCCGCCACCTGTCTGGGCATCCGGATAAGGGGGAGGCCTCCTCCGGTTGGTCTATGAGCCAGTGGCACCGTAGTCGAGTAGGAAGCGAACTGGTGGGCTTCGCGCATCCACAGGATGACCGCTTCTTGGGGGGTGAGGTTCTCCTCCAGGCCCTCGATGCGTTTGGTCATGGTCATGGGGTCAGCTCCTTGGGGTCGTCGATATCCGGGTCAAGGTCGAGGTCGAGGTCAAAGCTGGAAGCGGGGGAGGGGTCGCGCTTGCGAACGGCCGCCTCAAGCAGAGCCAGTCTCTCCTCCAGCTCTCCCACCTCCAGGGCTTTGAGAGCGGTCTGGCTTAAGTAGGCCAGGGTGCGGTTGCGGGCCACCGAGTTCTCCAGGGCCAGGGTGTCGGTGGCCGCCACCTCGAGCACGCGCTGGATGTCCGGAGACGGTGCGCAGGCCCTCGAAGTCATAGGCTCCGGAGACGGTCTTCTCTTTGCGCCGCCTGAAGGCCACCCAGCCTTCTGGCTTCGGCTGCCTCCTCCTCGTGAGTAGGGGAGTGAAAGAGGCAGATAGTCCTCCCCGCGCAGAGCCGAGGAACGGCACAGGCGGCCGTCGGGCATGACGAACGTGCAGCCCCGGCTGTTCACCACCGTGCACCTCTGCTTATGAGGGGGGCTAGCTGGACCATCAGGCCCTCACCTTCTCGGCCTTGCCTCCGGTGAAAGCCTCCCAGCGGGCAATCGCCATGGAACAATAGTGTGGGTCCAGCTCCAGTGCCGTAGCAGACTCGGCCGGTCCGTTCCGCGGCGATGAGAGTCGATCCTGAGCCCAGGAAGAGGTCGAGGACGACATCTCCGGGTCGCGACGAATTCTCGATTGCCCGCTCGATCAGAGGGAGCGGCTTCATGGTGGGGTGGAGCGGCGAGTCGTCGGGCCGCGCGATCTCCCAGACGTCCGACTGAGTCCCGGCCGCCCGCGAAGTACCTCTTCGCTCCTTCCCGCCACCCATACCAGATGGGCTCATATCCGCGCTGGTAGTCGGAGCGCCCCAGAACGAACCGGTCCTTGACCCAGATGATGGTGTCAGACCAATGCCCGCCGGCTTCGGCCAGGACCCTCGAGACCGTCGGCCACTCCTTCGTACTCATGCAGACGTAGAGAGCGCCGTCGACGTGAGCGAGAGCAGGTTGGTGGCCCAGCCCCGGCAGAATGTTTCCCAGGCCTCGGGGGCCATGGAGTCGTTCTTGAGCCGCCGGCGGCTCTGGCCTTGCTGCTTGCCGCCGTGGTCGCCCAGGGAGACGTTGTAGGGAGGGTCGGTGAAGGCCATGGCCGCTTTGGCCCCACCGAACAAATGTTCGCAGTCCTCGGGTTTGGTGGCGTCCCCGCAGAGAACCCGATGCTCGCCCAGTCGGAACAGGTCTCCGAGTTGGGCTCTGGGGTTCTCGTACGCGGTGCGAAGAGCGGCGTCTAGGTCGAAGATCTCCGGCCGGTCCCGTTTCTCCCGGGCCTCCAGACCCTTGAGCAGCTGCTTGATCTCCTTCTCGTCGAAGCCGGAGAGGGTGAGGTCTAAGCTCTGGGGTTTCGGCGAGGTCGGAGAGCAGCCGGGCCAGCAGCTCCTGGTCGAAGTCGCCGGAGATCTTGTTGAGGGCCACGTTCAGGAGTTGGGCCCTCTCCTTGGAGATGTCGAGGAAGATGACCGGCACGGTCTTCAGCCCGAGCTTCCTGGCGGCGAGCAGTCTCTGATGACCGCCGATCACCGTCTGGTCTTCTTGCCTTGCGATGATCGGGTCGACCAGTCCGAACTCCTCGATGCTCCTCGTCAAGGCTTCAAGCTCAGCCTGAGGGATATGGCGGGGGTTGGCGGGATCGGGCTTGAGGTCGTCGATGGCCACGTGGGCGATGGTCAGGGAGAGGACGGGGTATTCATAGGGGACACCTCTTTGAGTGTGAAGAGCAGACAGAGGGCGGTTCGAGCGGAAGGCAACGCGGCGGAGCTGCGCGGCCGCCGGACGGGAGTCGTAGCAGCGAGCTGGCGTCAGCGGAAACCTTATGGAAACTTGACAAAGCCGGGCGTAGGTTGGACAGACATAAGGACCAGAAGACCCTGGGCTCGTGTCCCGAGCACGACGGTGTGTCTCTGGCCAATACCTTCTTGGGCCAAGCGCCCGGGCGCTGAACCTGGGCGCTTTCTTTCTTCTTAAGAGAGAAGGCCGTCGAGCGTGCGCGCAAACTCGACAAGAGTGCCTCTTCTAATTCATTAGATCTTCTTTTTAGGTGGGTGGGACAAGACCGATAGATATGCGCGGATTTCCAACCACTTACCGCGTCCCACTTACGCGAACCATCCACGGCCTCCCACCTACGCGAACCACCTACGCCGTTGCCTTCTCGGCGGATAACCACGGCGATGCTAGACACGGCGCGTTGCCCGTCGCGGGGCCGGGCGCTTGGGGGTTGGATGGCGTATCTCCTTAACCGTCGCGGCTATCTCGGCTCGGTAGCGCGCGGCCTGCTGAGCGTTGTTGCCACCCTCGCTCGGGTCCTGGAAACCGGCCCACTCGCGGAATCGGATCCGGTGGTATTCGTCCTGGCACTCGAACAGATGAGCGCCTCCACCAAAGACGAAGCCATCGTGGAGATGGGCCACGCAGGCTGTGGCATTTGCCAGCCCGGTGAGGTCGCGTAGCTCTCGCTTGGTCACAAAGAAGTCCTCACGCTCGCCCTGGCAGCGCGCGCGTAAGTAATTCAGGTAGACGTAGACGACCAAATCGGCGTGGTGAAACCGTTTGCGCACATGGCTAAGCAGAGCCTCAAAGGCGTAGCGATGAAGGGGGGCCCAGAAGTCATCGTCTTTTCGCTCGGCTCCGGGCGCAGTGAGGTATCTCGTGGCCAGGTGCCGACCCCGGCATCTGAAACCCTGCACCGCTTGTATCCAGCCGAGACGCATGAAGGAGCGCCGGGCCCTGCGCACCTTGTCCTCGCTTATCCCCAAGGTGACCGCCGTCTCGAGGTCGGCCTTGTAGAAGGAGCCTCGCAGGTTGAGTTCACTGGCCAGGTGCAGAAGGAGCAGCTTCTCCGCCGGGGTGCATAGGATGAAGCTGGGGCTTTCCATGAGGCTGCGGGGGAGGGGAAACCAGTTGATCATGGCTGCTTGACCTTCTTCCGCCCGCACGGCAACTCGATGACCCTACGGTAGATGCGGGTGGTGTAGTTAAGACTCGCAGCGGTGCCCATGCGGTTATCTGGGTCACCCGGACAAGCCGTGCCGGTGCCCCGCGGGGGCTATAGAGCGGTACCGCAGCCGAATAAGCGGACCGCTGTTAGATCGCATAGACGTTCTCGTCGAGATCCCACCACTGTCTCTCTCCATGCTGACCCCAGGACGTCACGAAGAAGGCTCAGTGGTCGTCCGCGAACGGGTGATCGCCGCGCGGGCCTTTCGCATGGCACGCCTCTCTCGATTTGCGCCCGGGGGAGACGGCGGCGGGCAGGAGGCAGCCCCTCGACTGCTGGAAGAGCAAAGCCAGTTAGGGAAACAGGCCAAAAGCCTACTAAGGGAGGCGCTGTTGAGGCATGGTCTGGGCGGTCGTGGGTACGTTCGGACCATCAACTTATCCCGAACGATCGCCGACCTCGACGCCCAAGCGGATGTGAGTGCCGACCACGTCGCCGAGGCTCTTGCCCTCCGGCTCGACTGCCGCCGAATAGGGTTCGGTTGACCGGTCCTGCCTCTGCCAGCGAAGCTTCGCTCGGTCTGGCGTGGCTGAGCACCTTCGGTTGTAGTCCTCTGCTGCGACTCCTAGGCCGCCATGCGGCTGACGCGATCTGGTCGGCCTCCCGGGTCTGTCTGGCCAACTGGGGGCTTAGTAAGACGGCCATAGGTCGCTTCGAAGAACGTCGCCGAGAATTCGACGCACCGACGGCAGCAAGACTGGTACAAGAAGCCGGGCTCCGCTTCATCTCCTACGATCAGTGTGACTACCCAGAAGGACTTCGCCAGCTTCCGTTTCCAGCCGCTGCGCTGTTCATCAGAGGCGGTCCAGTTCCATTTCCCACCGTGATGGCAACGCCGCGCGTGGTCATCGTGGGTACTAGGAAGCCGACACCTTACGGGCTTCTGCTGGCGGAAGCGTTTGCGGCCGCATTTGCCCGAGCCGGAGTGACCGTCGTGAGCGGCTTGGCCCTCGGCGTCGACGGCAGATCTCACCAAGGGGCGCTGAAGGCCGGGGGAATGTCGGTCGCCGTCCTTGGTTGCGGCGCAGATGTCGTCTACCCGCGTTCACACCAAAAACTCTACTCGATGGTCGCTGACCGCGGAGCAGTCGTCAGCGAGTTGCCGCCTGGTACCGCTCCGACCCGCTGGACCTTTCCGCAACGCAACCGGGTGCTGGCTGCACTTGGCGACGCGGTGCTCGTGGTGGAAGCGGGAGTCACGAGCGGCGCTCTTCAAACGGCCGACTGGGCACTCGAGCTTGGCCGACCAGTGTTCGCCATCCCCGGACCGATAACGGGAGAAAACCATCGAGGCACGAACAAACTCATTTATGAGGGAGCGTTTCCGGCCCTGGATCCTGTCGTCACAGTGGAGGATTTCCTTCTGCTAACAAGAATCGAGAGAGGAGTCCGGCATCCGATCACCCTAGGAACCTCCCCGGAAACGACCAGAGGGCGTCTGTTCGTTCCTCCGAAGAGTTCCGAGCAAGACGAGGGCGGACGGGTCGGTGATCGATCCGACGTGAGCCTTGCCGAGACGAAGGTGCTGGGGTGGCTCCGTTCCGGCGCCCTGAGCGTCGACGCGGTGGTGGAGCACACGGGTCTGAGCGTCAGAGAGGTCTCTGCTAGCCTGTCCCGATTGCAACTGAGGGGCGAGGTGGTTCGGGCAGGACCGGGCTTGTTTATCAGGGCGCCCTAGGTAACACGGAGGGGGAGGCATGCAGGAAGACGCGGCAGGACTGACCTCGTCACCGTTGTCGCGCGACTTGCCCCAAGCCGTCAGCGCGTTTGTGCGCGGTCTCATCGCTGCCGGCTACAGTCCTCGCACTATCGATGCCACCGTGAGCGATCTCGCTCAATTCGTGGCCTTTCTGCGCCGGCGCGGCCTCGAACGTGTTGACGGACTCACCAGGGCGGACGTGACCGCGCTTTGTCGCCTCCCTGGCGGATGGGTCCGCCGTACCCTCAAACGAACCCGGATCGTCAAGCCCAGGTACGCCGACGAGAGTCGCGCGAAGCAGCCGCCCGGCCGCTCGCACCAGCATCGCCCGCAAGCTCTCGGTAGTGCGGAGTTTCTTGCGTTTTTGCGAGGAAAACGGTTTGATCGATACAAGTCCGGCGATGGGGGTCGTATCGCCGAAGATTCCTCGGCGTCTTCCGCAGGTGCTCACGGCCGAGCAGATGAGCCAACTGCTCGACGGCATGAAGGTCAATACGCCGCTTGACTTGCGGGATCGCGCGCTTTTTGAGTTGATATACTCATGCGGGCTACGCTGCCAGGAAGTATTAGACCTGCGGCTGAAAGACGTAGGTCTGGAATCTCATGAGGTCCGGGTCAAGGGAAAGGGACGCAAGGTGCGGCTCGTGCCCGTGGGGGATGTCGCCATCGAAGCACTCGAGCAGTATCTGGAGGGAGGACGTCCTCACCTCACCGAGAAGAATCCGGCCGACGAGGATCGTTTGTTTGTTAGCCGGAGAGGCAGACCTTTGTCTTCTTCCGATGTTCAGCGGAGGCTGAGGCGCCACCTGGCCCGGGCCGGGGCTCCTGCCGGAACTTCCCCGCACACCCTCAGGCACTCGTTCGCCACGCATCTGCTGGAGGGAGGGGCCGACCTGAGGTCGATCCAGGAACTGCTTGGCCACTCATCACTGCGTACTACTCAGGTGTACACTCACGTTTCGGCCGCGCACCTTCGCAAGGCCTACAGAAAAGCTCATCCGCGGGCCTAGGGACACGGCATGCTCATCGATCCGGCTACTCAACACGACCTCGCAGAAGCCTGGCGCCGCTACAAGGGGACAGGCGATCTCTCCGCGCGCGATGCGCTGATCCTGGCCTATTCGCCGTTGGTCAAATATGTCGCGGGTCGGATGAGCACCGGGCTTCCAGCGCATATCGAGGAAGGGGACCTCATCTCCTACGGGCTTGCTGGGGCTGATAGGTGCTCTTGAGCGTTTTGACCCTTCGCGGAATATCAAGTTCGAGACTTACGCGATCTCCCGCATCAAGGGCTCCATCATCGATGAACTCCGAGCCCTCGACTGGGTCCCGCGGTCCGTCCGCAGTTGGGCGAGGAAGGTGGAGGCAACGGTCACGAGGCTTGAGAACCAGTTGATGCGCGCCCCCACCGATGATGAGATCGCGCAGGACCTCGGACTTGACGTGGAAGCGTTCCAGGACATCCTGAATCAGATCAGCTGTGCGTCGATCGTTGCGCTCGACGAGTTCTGGGAAACCGGGGGGGCGGCCCAGGACAAGGTGAATCTGATCGACACGATCGAAGATTCAGGAGCTCCCGACCCGTCTCGTGCGTATCGCGTCCAAGCCGTCAAGGAGACCTTGGCTGCTGCGATCCAGCGTTTGCCCGAGCGGGAGAAGATCGTTATCGGCCTGTACTACTACGAGGGGCTCACGCTCAAGGAGATCGGGGAAGTTCTCGGAGTGACCGAGAGCCGGGTATCGCAGCTGCACACCAAGGCTATCCTTCGACTGAAGGGGCGCGTCAAGGAAGACCTGGATCTCGACTCGCTGGTCTCGTAGAGGCGCTCAAAACGCGTCCTGGGAGACCGGTGGTCCCGGGGAACGTCGGCGGTCAGGATCGTGGGCTCCTGCGGTGTCAGCCCGCTTTCTTATGGTAAACTGCTCGCGCTATGCCATCGAACCTGAGGGTCGCCATGGCGGTGGTGCCGGCCAGTCCGGTTCCGTCATCGGTCTCTCAGCTGAAGCATCACCAAAACCAGAGTGAGGTAGACATGCCCGCTGCTTCCATGAAGCAACTCCTGGAATCAGGAGTCCATTTCGGTCACCAGACCCGCCGTTGGAATCCCAAAATGAAGCCCTATATCTTCGCGGAGCGCGGCGGGATCCACATCATCGACCTGCAACAGACCACCGCTCTACTCGACAAGGCGTACGATTTTGTGCGCAACATCGCCAGCCGCGGCGGCACGGTGCTGTTTGTGGGCACGAAGAAGCAATGCCAAGAGGTGGTTCGCGAAGAGGCTTCTCGCGTGGGTATGCCCTACGTCTCTCATCGCTGGCTGGGTGGACTGCTCACCAACTTCGCCACCATCGAGCTCCGTATCAACCGAATGCATGAGTTGCGCAAGCTCAAAGAGGAGGGCCAACTTAGCCTGCTCCCCACGAAGGAGCGCATGGCTATGGAGCGCGAGCTCGAGAAGCTGGAAGTGAACCTTGGCGGTGTGAGTAACATGACGCGGCTTCCGGCCGCCGTCTTTGTGTCCGACCCCAAACGCGAAGCTATCGCGACCAAGGAAGTCACCAAGCTGGGAATCCCCCTGATAGGCCTGGTGGATACCAACTGTGATCCGGATGAGGTCGACTATGTCATCCCAGGCAACGATGACGCCATCCGCTCCTGCGGGCTGATCATCAGGACGCTGGCCCGTGCGGTCGAAGAGGGCCGGCAGAAAGTCCAGATCGCCGAGTTCTTGGCCGCGGAGCAGGCGCGGGAGGCCGCGGCTGAGACTACCGCTGCCGCCATGCCTTATTCGCCAGAGACCGTAGGCGCCGAGGCCCGCCCGTCGCGGTCTCCCAGAGGTTCGAGTTCGAGGCCGGGTGGAGGCCCAGGTGGCGATCGTGGTCCCGGCGGCGGCCAACGCGGTCCCGGCGGCCAACGCGGCCCCGGCGGTTTTGGTGGCCAACGAGATTCATCCGGCCCGCGGTCGGGTGGAGGCCGTCCAGGCGCTCCTGGGCCGGGCGCATCACGTACCGCGCCGCCGGCTAGGTCGGCCGCTCCGCGCGCTGCAGCTCCGAGGCCAGCAGCCGGTGCTCCTGAAGCCCCACGCAAAGAGCCGGCAGAGGCTCCGGCGCCGGTCACCGAAGCGCCTGCCGGACTAGTGGAGAGTCAGATAGCGGCTGAAGCGTCGGTTTCGGTCCCGGAAACGCCGGCAGCCCAAGTAGAAGTATCTGCAGCCCCGTCGGCCCCGGTGGAAACCCCGGAGGCCGCGGTGCAAACGCCGGCTACCCCGGTGGAAGTGGCCGCGGTCGAAGCTGAGGCCGGCGCGAAACCCACTGAGGCTGAGGAAGATCAAAGCTCCCGCAGGCGAGGAAAAAGCGGCCGACGCCGAGGCCTGAGATCCGGTTTCTCTGCCTCGATCTGAATCAACACATAATAGTCGTCTCGACGGAGGCTTTCTGATGAACATTGATGCTGGGATGGTGAAGAAACTACGTGACTCGTGCGGCGCGGGCATGATGGATTGCAAGCTGGCCCTCACGGAGGCTGAAGGCGACTTCGACGAGGCCATCAAGCTGTTGCGCAAGAAAGGAATGGCGTCGGCCGACAAGAAGTCTTCTCGGGCGGCCAACGAGGGCTCGGTGGACTATTACATTCACCCTGGCGCCAAGGTCGGTGTGCTCATCGAAGTCAATTGCGAGACGGATTTCGTCGCAAAGACCGATGATTTCAAGGCCTTTGTGCATGACGTGGCGATGCACATCGCCGCCGCGAGTCCGGCCTGGGTATCGCGCGAAGACGTGCCGGAAGATGCGAAAGCCGTGGAGGTAGAGATCTACACTGCTCAAGCTAAGGCTCTTGGCAAACCTGAGGCCGTCGCCGAGAAGATCGCCGAGGGTAAGCTGAACAAGTGGTATACGGAAGTGGTCCTGCTCGACCAGCCGTTCGTGAAAGATCCGGAGAAGACCATCGACCAGCTGAGGCGGGAGTTGGTGGGCAAGATCGGTGAGAACATCGAGATCAGGCGTTTTGCACGTTTCCGAGTGGGCGATGAGGTCGCCTGAGGGAACGTCGGTCGTCTACAGAGCCTCGAGGCGGGATCATGCTGCCGCGAGACGAACCCGGAGCTAGAGAACCATGACGAAGCCACCGGTGTATAGGCGGGTCCTGCTCAAGCTGAGCGGTGAAGCCCTCATGGGGGATCGCAGCTACGGCATCGATCCCGAGAAACTTCGCGAGGTAGCGCTTGAGGTTTCGCGCGCTGTAGCAGAAGGCTACGAGGTCGCCGTCGTCGTCGGTGGCGGCAATATATTTCGCGGGGTCTCCGGTGCATCGGTAGGTATAGACCGGGCTACCGCGGAC
Organism: uncultured Thermoleophilia bacterium; assembly: GCA_963772095.1. Taxonomy (GTDB): domain Bacteria; phylum Actinomycetota; class Thermoleophilia; order RBG-16-64-13; family RBG-16-64-13; genus Chersky-299. Next base: position 168,602 of record CAVYVU010000015.1, on the reverse strand, counting down.
TACATGGGGATGCTGGCTACGGTCATGAACTCGGTGGCCCTCCAGGATGCTCTTCGCAAATTGTCGACAGACTCTCGTGTGCAGTCCGCGATCTCCATGCAAGAGATATGCGAGCCGTACATCCGCGGCCGGGCTATCCGTCACCTCGAAAAGAACCGGGTGGTGATTTTCGCAGCCGGGACGGGCAACCCTTTCTTCAGCACCGACACGGCGGCTGCGCTCCGCGCTCTGGAGATCGGCGCGGACTGCATCCTGATGGCGAAGAAGAAGTACGATGGGGTGTTCGACGCCGACCCGGCCACACATCCGGAGGCCAAGCTCATTCCGGAGATCACCCATAAGGAGGCTCTGGAGCGGGGATTGAAAGTGATGGACTCCACCGCTTTGTCTCTATGCATGGACAACAACCTGCCCATCCTGGTGTTCAACATGAGCGAGCCGGAGAACATCAGGCGCGTTCTTCGCGGGGAGAGAGTCGGCACCATAGTGGCCTGTTCTGAGGAGGGGGCATGATCGCTGAGCTCGTGAGCGATGGCAAAAGGCGCATGGAAGGCGCCCTCGACGCACTGCGGGCGGAATTCAACACGGTTCGCACCGGACGAGCTTCCACCGGCATTCTCGATCGACTGCACGTGGATTACTACGGCACGAAGACTCCTCTGAAGCAGCTCGCGAGCCTGGCCACGCCCGATTCCCGGCTCATAGCGATCACCGTGTACGACAAATCCGCGGTCAACTCGATAGTCAGGGCCATCCAGGAATCAGACCTCTCCTTGACCCCGAACACCGACGGCAATGTGATCAGGCTCAATATCCCCCCGCTCACTGAGGAGCGGCGCAGGGACCTGGTGAAGATGGTGAAGAACATGGCTGAGGACAGCCGGGTGGCGGTCCGGAACGTCCGCCGCGACGTAATCAGCGATCTGAAAGAACTGAAGAAGGACGGGGAGATCTCCGAAGACGACGAGCGTCGTGCTGAGGAAGAGGTGCAAAAACTCACCGACGCCTATGTCGAGAAGGTGAACGGTCTGCTCCACCACAAGGAGGAGGAGATCCTCGAGGTCTGACGTGGGTCTACGCGATCGGCTCAGAGCTCTTCGAGGCAGTGACCACGACGTCGACTCCGCCGTCAGGGCCAGCCGGACTCCGGCGGGCAAGACAGGCGAGGACGGCCTAGCGGCAGAGCGGCTTCCGTTTCACGTGGCCATCATCATGGACGGCAACGGTCGTTGGGCCAAACGCCGGCACCTTCCCGTCGCCGCGGGACACAGGGCGGGCACCCAAGCGGTGCGGCGAGTGATCCAGGCATCCCGCGATGCAGGTATCGGCCAACTCACTCTCTATTCCTTCTCGACCGAGAATTGGAACCGGCCGCAGGACGAGATCGAGGGATTGATGCGGCTGCATGTGGAGATGATCGACAGCGAGGTCCCTGAGCTGCATAGGAACGATTGTCGCGTGGCCTTCCTGGGGAATCGCGATGACTTGAGCGAGGAGCTTCGTCTTAAGATGAGGGAAGCCGAAGTGTTGACTGCTGAGAACCGGCGGATGACCCTCTTCATTGCTTTCAACTACGGAGGCCGCCGGGAGATCGTCCACGCGGTGCGCACAGCGCTCGCGGCAGGGGTGCCCACCGATGCCATCGACGAAGACCATATCGCGGCACATCTCTACGCGCCGTTCATGAAAGACCCCGATCTTGTGATCCGCACATCCGGCGAGCAACGGCTGTCCAACTTCTTGCTGTGGCAATCGGCATATTCGGAACTGTACTTTTCGGCGAAGCTCTGGCCTGATTTTGACGAGGAAGAATTTGGGAGGGCGCTGGCCGATTATGCGTCTCGGGAGAGGCGGTTCGGGGCGCGGGACTTGCCCTCAGCAGAGGCCGATGGTCGGAGCCGGGCGGGCGACCTTGCTTAAGAGCCGTCTACTGGTGGCCGCCGTGGGTATTCCCATAGGGCTGGCCGCCATCATCTTGGGTGGATACTTCGTTTTTGCTCTGGTACTTGTCATAACGATCCTTGGGCTTCACGAGTATTACAGCTTGCTCAGGCCCTACAGACCAAATCTTCTTATTGGGTACCTGGCGGGGATCGCGGTGATCACCGGGGCTTTCTTCTTCGGATTCAAGGGGATCATGGGTGGTCTCGGTGGATGCCTGATCCTCATGTTCTTCTGGTCCCTCCGCGGGGAGTTCGGGGCTCACCTGGTGGGCCGCATGGCGGTCACGTCGTTCGGGATCGTCTGGGTGGCGGTGGGCTTCGCCTACCTGGTGCTGCTCAGGGGGCTGCAGCACGGGATGGCGCTCACCATCCTTGCCTTCGGCTGCACGTGGCTCAATGATACCTTCGCCTACTTCGTGGGCCGAGCGATCGGACGTCATCCCATGGCGCCGCGGATCTCACCGAAGAAATCTATAGAGGGAGCCATCGGGGGTATCGTGGGGGCGGTGCGTAGCGGCCCTACTGGTGAAGATCTACTCGTCCTGGCTCCCGGTGGCCGACGCGCTCATCTTGGGCCTGGCCATCGGGGTGGTCGGCCAGTGGGGCGATCTGTTCGAATCGGCGGTAAAGCGAGACTTCAGGGTCAAGGATTCCGGTCATCTTTTGCCGGGGCACGGAGGGATACTGGACCGCTTCGATTCGATGCTATTCGCCGGACTTGTCACCTACTGGGGTGCGGTCCTTCTATTAGGCTCCGTGGTTCAGGCCGCGGCGAAATAGTCAGGGCTTGATCATGAAACGAGTCCTCTTGCTAGGCTCGACCGGCTCGATCGGCACCCAGGCGCTGCAGGTGGTTGCCGCAAGCAGCGACCTGACGATAGTGGGACTTTCGTGTGATCGCAATGTCAAGTTGCTGCTGGAGCAAGCCGTTTCCCTCGGCGTGGCCGACATAGCCATCGCCGACGAGGCCGCGGCTGCGACCGTGACTCCATCACTTTACGCAGAGCTGAAGGTGCGCTCGGGGGCTTATGCAGCTGCGCGACTGGTGCGGGAAGTGGACGCGGATCTCGTGCTGAACGCAATAGTCGGTTTTGCTGGATTGGAGTCCACGTTAGCGGCCTTGGCAGGGGGGCGGAGGCTGGCTCTGGCGAACAAAGAGAGCCTCGTCTGCGCCGGCTCCTTGGTCACGTCACTGGCTGACCAGCGGGGTATCGTCATCCTGCCTGTCGATTCCGAGCATTCGGCTCTGTTTCAGCTGATCGCGGCGGCGGGTCCGGGGAACGTCCAGACGGCTGTCATCACGGCTTCGGGCGGGCCTTTCCGTGGGAGCAGTGTCGCAGGGCTCGCCGGAGTCACCAGAGCACAGGCCCTTGCCCACCCCACCTGGACGATGGGCCAGAAGATAACGATGGACTCTGCCACGCTCATGAACAAAGGGCTAGAGATCATCGAGGCCCACCATCTCTTCGGTCTCGCTTACGAGCGGATCGAGGTGGTAGTGCATCCGCAATCGGTGGTCCACGCGTTGGTCCGACTGGTGGATGGTGCCGTGCTCGCCCATTTGGGAGTGGCCGACATGCGGGTGCCTATCGCATTCGCACTGCACTATCCCGAGCGCGCGACCATGCCGATACCTCAGTTGGACCTGGCGGCGGTGGGGACGCTCGGCTTTGAAGAGCCGGATAACCTCAGTTTCCCGGCAATTGAACTTGCACGCTTCGCGGGGCGGGAAGGTGACAAGGCCACCTGTTCCCTGAATGCAGCCAACGAGGTAGCGGTGCACGCCTTCTTGCAGGGTAGGCTGCCATTCCTGGGTATAACAGAAGTCGTGAGAGAGGTGCTGGCGGAGAGTCCAGCCGGCAGCTTCGGAACGTACGGAGAGGTTGTGGACGTCGATTCATGGGCGAGGCGCAAGGCCGAGGAAGCATGCGCAGGAATGAGTGGGGATGTCTAGCGTCTTGGCAGTTATCATATCTATCGTCGGTCTCGGGTTCTTGATCCTGGCACACGAATTCGGCCACTTCGTCGTAGCGAAGGCTACCGGCATGCGGGTGGAGGAGTTCAGCCTCGGTTTCGGCCGCTTCTTGGTGAGCAAGAGGATCGGCGAGACCGTGTATGGGATCTCGGCACTTCCGCTGGGCGGCTACGTCCGCGTGACAGGCATGCATAGAGAAGAGTTCGATGCCCGCGTCGCCGAGGCCCGAGAGGAAGAGGCGGAGGCGGCAGCCGTGCGCAAGGCGGCCAAGAACGGGCGGTCGGCGCAGGACCCTGAGGACCGTCTGGCCGGCCCGCGTGTCCTCACTGCGACGGAGATCGCGTCGACGCCGCTCGAGCGCCGGTACTACGCGCATCCTCTCTGGCACAAGCTGATCTTCATCGTTGCCGGTGTCACCATGAACGTGGTCGTCGCGTTCTTCCTGCTCGTCGCGCTGGGTGCGCAGGGCCAGGACGTCCCCACCACGACTGTGTATCTGGTGGAGGCGAACACGCCCGCCGCGACCGCAGGTTTGCAGGCCGGAGACAAGTTGCTGACGATCGACGGACAGCCCGTGAAAGACTGGGACTCGGTCCGGACCATGATCCTGAAGAACCCGGGTAAGCAGATCACTTTGGTCGTGGAGCGCGCAGGCGTCCAGAAGCAGTTAACGGCCACGCTCAACAAACAAGCGGACGGCACCGGATTCTTGGGTGTGCAGCCCGCCACCACCCACGTGGCGTCGACATTCTCAGGAGCGGTGAGCTACGGGGGCAGGACCACGGGAAGTTTCTTCGCCTTGATCATCAAGGGCATCGGCTGGATGTTCAGTGGCAAAGTGTCTGTCACCGGCTCGCAAGGGCTGGCAGGTCCCGTGGGCATCATCACACTGTCCGAGCAGGCGGTGCAAGGGGGCTACTACCTGGGATTATTGGCCCTTATCAGCATCAACCTCGCTATCCTCAACATGCTTCCTGTCCTGCCACTCGACGGGGGCCACGTGCTTTTCAGCCTTATCGAGAAGATACGGGGTCGCCCGGTGTCGCTACGGACTTTCGAGCGCGTTTCGCTAATCGGGCTCGGGCTCTTCGTCATCTTGTTCCTGGTGGCCACGTCCAACGATATCGGCCGCATCGTCACCGGCGGATAGGGAGCCGAAACCGCTTGTTCAGCACGCGCGTGGTGATGGTGGGGGGAGTGCCGGTGGGGGGCGATGCACCGGTGGTCATCCAGTCCATGACCAACACCCGCACCGACGACGTGGAAGCCACGCTCGGACAGATCCGCGCCCTTGCCACTGCCGGCGCGCGACTCGTGAGGGTCGCGGTTCCCGATGTCGCGAGTGTGGCCGCGCTTCGCTCGTTGACTCGCGAAGCCCCCGTGCCTCTTATCGCCGACGTGCATTTCGACCACACCCTCGCTGTGGGAGCAGTCGAGGCGGGAGCCGCCGCCGTCCGGATCAACCCCGGGAACATCGGAGGGCCGGAGGCGGTTCGTCAGGTCGTGGAGGCCGCCCGAGAGACGGGGGCTGTCATACGGATCGGGGTGAACAGTGGCTCCCTGCAACGGGAACTCCGGGAACTTGAGGATCGCGACCCCGCGGGAGCGCTGGTGGAATCCGCCGTGCGCTACTGCGCGCTTGTCGAGGGGTTGGGTTTCTCCGAGCTGAAGGTCTCCGTGAAGTCTTCCTCGCCGGTGGTCACCGTGGCTGCCAACCGGCTCCTGGCGCGAAGAGTCCCTTACCCCCTTCATATCGGGGTGACGGAGGCGGGCACGAAGTGGGCGGGGTCGATACGCAGCGCTGTGGCGCTGGGGATCTTACTCGAAGAAGGCATCGGCGACACCGTCCGGGTGTCGCTCACCGGGGATCCGGTGGAAGAGGTGCGGGTGGCTAAGGAGATCCTGCGCACGTTGGAGCTGCTGCCCCGAGGGCCGCGGGTCATCTCGTGTCCTACGTGCGGCCGCACACGCGTCGACCTCGAGCCGCTGGCCCAGGAGGTGGAACGGCGCCTCGAAGAGTCAGGACTGGACCTGGAAGTGGCCGTCATGGGATGCGTGGTCAACGGCCCGGGTGAGGCACGCAAAGCAGACTACGGTATCGCCGGCGGCGAGGGGGAGGGTGTCGTCTTCGCCGAGGGCCGTCCGGTTAGGAGAGTGCCTCAAGAGCAGCTTGTGGAGGCGCTGTTCCAGGAGATAGCCAGGCGTCGGGGCGGCGACTCCTAGCTCTGGGCTCGCTCGTGTGAGCGGCGCAAGCTGCGCGGCATCACGGCGACCGGCCTGTTAGACTGTTTCGTCGGTGCCCGGCCGCTCGGCGTGAGCGGTTCGACGCTAATTCCTTAAGCGGGAATCTAGGAGGATCCGATGCGGGCGACTGCCCTCTTTATGCCCACGGTCAAGGAAGACCCGTCCGACGCCGAGGCTGTCAGCCATAAGCTGATGGTGCGGGGTGGTTTCGTGCGTCAATTCGCTGCGGGGATCTACATGATGCTGCCGCTCGGGTGGCGAGTCATGCAGCGCATAACCAAGATCATCCGCGAGGAGATGAACGCTATCGGGGGACAAGAACTATCGATGCCCACCATGCACCCGGCCGATGTCTGGCAGGCGAGCGGCCGCTACGACGCCATAGGCGACGAGATGTTCCGGTTCAAAGACCGGGGCGACAGGGACATGGTGCTTGCCATGACGCACGAGGAAGTCTTCGCGTGGCTTGCGTCCCGTGAGCTGCGCTCCTACCGCGATCTCCCCCAGATCTGGTATCAGATCCAGCTGAAGTTCCGCGATGAGCCCCGGCCCAAGGGCGGGATACTGAGGGTGCGGGAGTTCCTGATGAAAGACTCGTACTCCTTCGACGTGGACTCCGAAGGCTTGGATCGCAACTATGCGAAGCACATTGGAGCGTACGACAAGATCTTCGAACGTTGCGGCATCGATGTCTACCGGGTGGAAAGCGATAGCGGCTTCATGGGCGGCGCCCAGGCGCACGAGTACATGGCGGCCTCCGCCGCTGGTGAAGACCGGGTGGCTCTCTGCGACTCGTGCGGTTACGCCGCGAACGTCGAGTTGGCCCGCTCGGTGGCCGGGCCCGAGCGAGGGAGCGATGGAGCCGGTTCTCAGGGAGGTCTCCACTCCGGAGCAGCGTACGATCGATGAGGTAGCCTCTTTTCTCGGCGTCCCGCCGTCGGCGTTGATCAAATCGTTGGTGTACGTGGCGGGGGAGACCCCGGTTCTGGTGCTTGTACGCGGCGACCACGCCCTTCATGAAGGTAAGCTGGCGCGACATCTCGGGCAAGAAGTAAGGCCGGCGCATCCCGAGGAAGTGAAGGAGGTGGCCGGAGCCGAAGTGGGTTTCGTCGGCCCCGTGGGTGTCTCCGTGCGGGTGATTGCCGACGAGAGTCTTCGCCCGGATGGGTCGAGCGGACCACGGGCGTACGCCGCGGGAGCGAACAGGGAGCACGTGCACCTCTTGGGTGTGGTCGTAGGCCGCGATTTTCAGGCTGAATTCGCCGATCTCAGGGAGGCGGCGGAGGGAGATGCCTGTGCGCAGTGCGGCGGTGCGCTGAGGATAGAGCAGGTGATCGAAGTCGCGAACATCTTCAAGCTGGGCACGAAGTACTCGGTGCCGCTGGGGGCGACCATCCTTGACGAGGAGGGGCAAGAGCGGCCCATTGTCATGGGCTCCTACGGCATCGGCCCCGCGCGCATCGCTGCCGCGGCCGTAGAGCAGGCGAACGATGACAAGGGCATCATCTGGCCTAAGAACATCGCTCCGTTCGACATCTGGCTCGTGCAGGTACAGGCGAAGGATCCGATCCAGACCAGCGTGGCTTCCGCACTGCACGACGCCTTGGCAGAGGCCGGTCTGGAGGTGCTGTGGGATGAGCGGGACGAGCGGGCTGGGGTCAAGTTCGCCGACGCGGAACTGATCGGTTGTCCTGTGCGGATCACCGTCGGTAAGAAGGCAGCCGATGGTATCGTGGAGGTCGAGCCGCGCGTTGGAGGCGGCCGCGAAGAAGTGGCAGTAGCCGATGCTGTGGCCCGGGCGGCGGCCCTCTGGCAGGCTGCTGGATAATCCCCTCATGGTTTCGGCGAGGTATAGTGGCTTTCCTTGCCGCTGCGGACGGCTCCATGCTATAATCCGGGCGTAAACAAAAGCCAAAGTTGTTCACGAAGTGGGTGCAGCTGGGCCCACTTTTGTTTTACTTGAAACTCGAAGGAAGTGTCTTGGAACTCACAGAGGCCTGGTTCCAGGCAGTCATCGACCGGGAGGTCGAGGGCGTGGAGCTGGTGGCCCTGGACAACGCCGGGAGCGCGCGGCGGAAGATCATCCGCCTGTACGTGGACCATCCGGCCGGGGTCACGCATGACCTATGCGCCCAGGTGTCGGCAGCCGTGGGGCAGGCGCTCGATGAGTTGGACGCCATTGACACGACGTATGTGTTGGAGGTGAGTTCTCCGGGCCTAGATAGGCCACTGCGGAGGCGGAGCCACTTCGTGGCTCAGATCGGCAAGAAGGTTTACGTAAAGACTCGGACCCCAGTGGAAGGCAGCAAAGTATGGCAGGGCATCTTGCTGGAGGTGGGGACCGAGGAGATCGTTGTGACAGAAGCGGGGCGCGAGGGACGAATCCCTTTCGGGGATATCACGAGCGCCCATTTGATATACGAGTTCAACTAGGGGGAAGGGAATGAACAAGGAGACGATAGAAGCTCTCCGCCAGATCGAGAAAGAGAAGAACATTCCCTTCGATCTGCTCATCGAGGCGCTGGAGGATGCGCTTCACTCGGCGTACAACAAGACAGGCAACGCCGTCCCCTATTCCGAGGTCAAGATAGACCGGGAAACCGGCGAGATCCACGTCTTTGAGCTCATTTTCCCCGAGGGGGAAGAACCGGATCTGGAGGACGAGGAAGCTGAGTTCGACAGCACCAACGCCGAGCGCCAGGAGATCACGCCGGAGGATTTTGGACGGATCGCGGCCCAAACCGCCAAGCAGGTCATCTATCAGCGCATCCGTGAGGCGGAGCAGGGCATCGTCTTCCGCGAGTACTCCAATCGGATAGGCGAGATAGTCACCGGCATCGTCCAGCAGTCGGACAGTCGCTACACCCTGGTCGACTTGGGCCGGGTAGAGGCGCGTTTGCCTAAGAGCGAGCAGGTGCCCACCGAACGCTATGAACACGGCATGCGACTGAAGGCGGTCATCAAAGAGGTGTCTCAGAACCCCAAAGAGCCGCCGATCATTCTTTCACGTCGCAGTGAGGAGCTGGTCAAACGCCTCTTCGAATTGGAAGTCCCCGAGATCTCCGACGGTCTGGTGGAGATAGTGGGAGTGGCTCGTGAGCCCGGCTATCGCTCGAAGATAGCCGTGGTCTCGCACAGCGATGGCGTTGATCCGGTGGGAGCGTGTGTCGGCCCCCGAGGCTCGCGTGTGCGCATGGTGGTGTCTGAGCTCAGGGGCGAGAAGATCGACATCATCCCCTTCGATCAGGAGCCCGCTCGCTTTGTGGCGAAATCACTATCGCCGGCAAGGGTGCGTGAGGTGATCCTGGACGACCAAGAGAGGGAAGCGACTGTAGTGGTCCCCGACGACCAGCTATCACTGGCTATCGGCAAAGATGGTCAGAACGCCCGGCTGGCCAATCGTCTGACGGGCTGGAAGATCGACATCAAGTCCGAGACGGAGATGAGCGAAGAAGACAGCATATACTCGGCCGCCGAAGCCGAACCCGAAGTGGTCGATGGACGCTGTCATGCGCTCACGGTGGGCGGAAAACGGTGCCCCAACGCGGCACTCCCGGGGAATCTCTTCTGCGGGATCCCTTCGCACCAAGCGCTTGTGGGAGAGCGCAAGGAAGCTAATAAGTGAGGCTGATCCGGTCCTATGGTCATGGCTGCAACAAGCTCCCATGAAGAGCGGCGGATGTCCCATCCGGCGACTGGTCCGCAACCTACGCGGAAGTGCATCGGCTGCGGTCGGCGCGGCGCGCAGGGCGGTTTTCTGCGCCTGAGTTTGGATTGTCGGTCCTCGCCTCCTCGCGTGGTGACGCAGGCCGGGCGGCATCGGAGCGGTCGCGGTGCGTATCTTTGTCTCAGACAAGCGTGCTTGGATCAGGCGCTCCACAGGAAAGCGTTTCAGAGGGCGTTCCGAGCCACTGTCACAGTGGATAGAAATCAGGTGGTGGCGGCGATCATGACCAGGGCGGGCTACGGCGAAGCGAACAACACGGCAGGTGTGTAGTGGCAAAGAGACGGGTTTACGACATTGCTAAGGATAAGGGCCTGACGAACCAGGAGCTTGTCGATCTACTCAAAGCGGCCGGACTGGACGTCAAGAGCAGCCTATCCAGCGTGGAGGAAGCCGACGCACTTCGGGCACTCGCCGGCGGGCCGAAAGCTGCCGAGAAGGCTGGAACGAAAAAAGCGGCGGGCAAAGCCGCGGCCAAGGAAGCGACGACGCCCGCAGGGGCCATGGATAAAAAGAGGGCGCCGGCGGAAGCGGTAGTTTCCAAACCCGCAGGCAAATCAGCGGCTCCCAGTCGCGTGAGTGGGAAGCAAACGGCTCCAGCGGTTCCGCCGGCGCCCGCGCCTTCGGCAGCACCGAAGACCGGGACAACGGTGAAGGCGGCCGCAAAGCCGTCGCCCGTGGCCCGGCGGGCAGCTCCGCCGGAAGCGGTCCGCGAAGCTCTCCCCATGGACGTGGTCGCTCCGACTGCTGCAGCCGCCCCCGCCGCGCCCACGCCGGCGCCGACGGCGACCAGCGGCCAAGCCTCCTCCGCCGAAAAGGCCCCCGCGGTTGAAGCGAGGCCTGAGACGCCTCGTCCCCAGCCTCCGCGCAAACCCATGCGTCCGAGGGGTCGTGGACCCCGGCTGGAGGACATGCCCACCGTTGTTGGGCCAGGTGTACCGCTCCGCAAGGGGGTAAAGCCCTCCGGAAACGTTGTGACCAAAGAGGAGCTTGCCGAGCGCATCAAGGCCGAGAAGGCTGAGAGAGCAGCCAAGGCTGAAGCGGCCCGCAAAGCGGCCGCGACGCCTGCGCCGCCGCGCCCACCCAGGGCGGCGGAACCCGAAGCTCCCGCCTTCAGGCCGCAACCTCCCAGGCCCGCCGCCCCGGCCGGCCGCCCCGCAGGGCGGACTGGTTTCGCACGGGACACTGTCGAGCGGCGCGTCCGCCCGTCCCGGGTGGTTGTCCCGGAGGTCGTCCCCGAGACTTGGGAGGACGGTGTCGAGCCTGTCGTGGCAGCGGCGCTGCCGTCTCGCGTGCCCGGCGTTTCCCGAGTACGGCGTGGCGACGACAAGCCTGCGAAGCGTCGGGTCATCATCGATTCGCAGGCTGGGAGAAAAGGCGGTCGTGGCGGTTTCCGCGACCGGCGTCCGGGCATCGGCGAAGCCGAGAAACCGCTGGCGAAGAGAAAAGTCATCCCCGGCACCGAGACGCCCGCTAAGGTCAAGAGCGGCGCCAGCGTCAAGGAACTGGGCGACGTACTCGAGATAGGCGCAGGCGAGCTGATCAAGACGCTCATGAAGCTGGGAGAGATGGTCACCATCACGCAGTCCCTCTCGGACGACGCGATCATGATCCTCGCCGAGGAATTCGAGCGCCAGGTGGAGATCGAGCATGCCGAGGAGGAGAAGGAGATCGGGACGGCCTTCGTCGACGACCCGGCGGACCTCGTGGACCGCGCGCCGGTAGTGACGATCATGGGGCACGTCGACCACGGCAAGACTTCGCTGCTGGACGCGATCCGGGAGACCGAGGTCGTGAAATCCGAGGCCGGGGGCATCACTCAGCACATCGGGGCCTATCAGGTCACGCATAAGGAAAAGAAGGTCACCTTCCTTGATACTCCGGGGCACGAGGCCTTCACGGCCATGCGCGCCCGGGGCGCCAAGTCCACGGACATAGCGGTCATCGTGGTTGCGGCCAATGACGGCGTCATGCCGCAGACCTTGGAGGCGATCAGCCACGCAAAAGCGGCCGAGGTGCCGATGGTCGTGGCCATCAACAAGATGGACCTGCCGGACGCCAACCCAGACCTGGTCAAGCATCAGCTTTCCGATCAGGGCTTGGTCCCCGAGGAATGGGGCGGCGAGACGGTCATGGTCCAGGTATCCGCCAAGCAGCGGACCAACCTTGAGGACCTCATGGACATGATCCTGCTCGTCGCCGAGGTCATGGAGTTGAAGGCCAACGCGAAGGCGCAGGCTTCTGGGGTCGTCATCGAAGCTCAGCTGGACGTGGGTCGTGGCCCTGTGGCCACCATCCTTGTGCAGCGCGGCACGCTCCATGTGGGTGACGCCGTCGTTTCGGGTGAAGCCTACGGCAAAGTCAAGGCCATGTTCGACTTCATCGGCAAGGCGCTCATCAAGGCCGGCCCGTCAGTTCCTGTGCAGATCTTGGGCTTCAACACGCTGCCGGCGGCCGGTGACTTCCTCACCGTCGCCAGGGACGAACGCGAAGCCCGGCAGAAAGCCGAGCAGCGCACTGCCCGCCTGCGCCAGGAGCAAGTAGCCAAGAGCCGGGGTGGGGCGAGCAGCCTCGACGAGTTCTATCGGCGGCTGAAAGAGGGCAAGGTCAAGGAGTTGCCGCTCATCATCAAGGGCGATGTGGGCGGTTCCGTAGAGGCATTGGACGAAGCGCTCCGCAACATCACGCACCCCGAAGTCAAGGTAGAAGTCGTGTTCGCCGGCGTCGGAGGCATCAACGAGTCGGACATCATGCTGGCGTCGGCATCAAAGGCGGTCGTCATCGGCTTCAATGTTCGGCCGTCGGTGGCTGCCAAGGCTTTGGCTGAGCAGGAGCATGTCGACGTGCGCACCTACCGGGTCATCTACAAGGCCATCGAGGACGTGGAAGCAGCGCTGGTCGGTATGCTCGAGCCCGAGCACGTGGAAGAGGAATTGGGCACGGCAGAGGTCAGGCAGGTGTTCCGCGCCTCTCGTATCGGTCTGATCGCCGGGTGCTATGTGCTCACCGGCAAGATCATCCGTTCGGCCAAGATTCGCATCGTGCGCGACGGCAGCATCGTCCACGAGGGTTCCATCGGTTCGCTCAAGCGCTTTCAGGAGGATGTGCGCGAGGTGGTATCCGGCTACGAATGCGGTCTCCACATCGACGGTTTCGACGACATCCGCGAAGGCGACATCATCGAGGCATACGAGATAAAGGAAGTTGCCCGCACCCAATAGGAGCATGAAGGGTTTCGTCGGCATCCTCACGGCCGACCTGTTCTTCGCGGAGACAGGCTCCCTCAAGGGCAAGCGCATGTACCTGCGGCGCATCCGTGACACCGTCACGCGACGCCACGGGGCTTCGTTCGCCGAGGTGGGCTATCAGGATCTCTGGCAGCGGTCGCGGATAGTCATGGCTGTGGCCGCCTCCGATGTGCAAGTGTTGGAGCGAGCCCTTGACCGGTTGAGAGTCTATCTGGACAGCCAAGAGTGGGAACTGGCTTCTTGTATGACGGAGGTAGTGGAAGTCGATGCGTAACGTAGCCACATATCGCATGCGCCGGGTGAACGAAGCGCTCAAGGAGATCATCAGCACTGCCCTGGCGCAGGACATCAAGGATCCCCGCATAGGTTTTGTGACCCTCACGGGGGTCGAAGCCTCCCCTGATCTTGCTCACGCTAAAGTCTTTGTCTCCGTCTATGGCAAGAAAGTCGAGAAAGACGCCACCATGGAGGGGCTCCGGTCCTCTGAGGCCTTCTTGCAGCGGCGCATCAACGATGAACTGCACCTTAAGCGCACGCCGAAACTGGAGTTCGTCTATGACGCCAGCATCGACTATGGGATGAAGATCCAGGCGATGCTCAAGGCCAGTGGCGCCGAGGAGCTGGGACCTGAGTCCCCGCCGGAGCCGGAGGATCACGGGGAAGAGGCAGACGCGGAACCGGATGAGACTGAGCGGGAGGACGACGAGCGATGACCGCGATCTCTCCCGCTGCCCTGGCCGCTCGCCTTCGGGAGGAACGCGAGGTCTTGGCGGTGGCGCACGAGGCACCGGACGGCGACGCTCTGGGATGTGTGACGGCGCTCGTTCTCGTCTGCGAACGCATGGGAGTACCGTGCCGGGCTTACATCCCGGGAAGCGGAGACTTCCCGCCAGAATACGGGTTTCTTCCGAAGCTGGACGCGGTCCTCAGGGGGACTCCTCCCGTACTGGAGCCAGGCGCCACCGCTTATGTGATGGACTGCGCTTCCCTGGTCCGCTCGAGCTTCACTGGGCCTCGGTAAGGGGGTGGCCACCGTCAATCTCGATCATCACCAGGATAATCCTGGATACGGCACGCTCAATCTGCGTGGACGCGACCGCGGCTTCGACGACAGCCATCCTGTACGACGTGTTCATGGCAGGCGGGCTTCCAATGGACAGCGAGATAGCCGACTGCCTTGTACGTCGGCCTGGTGACCGACACCGGCCGTTTCCAGTATTCGAACACCACTCCCGCCGCCCATCGCATGGCCGCTCGCCTTCAGGAGGAAGGGGTGGACGTCAACGCGGTCTACCGGCGGGTATACGAGAACATGCCCATGGCCAAGCTCCTCTTGCAGCAGCGGGCTCTCAGCCGCCTTGAGCTACGCCTGGGAGGCGCCTTGGTGACGGCTTGGCTCAACGCCGGCGACTTCACCGCGGTGGGCGCGGACGAGGGGTACTCCGAGGGCCTGGTCGACATCCTTCGTCAGATCAAGGGAGCCAAGGTCGCTGCGCTGGTGCGGGAACGGCAAAAAGACGGCGGCGTGGAGTGCAAGGTGAGCCTCCGCTCCACCGATGGGAAGGTCAATGTCGCGGCGCTCGCAGCCCTCAAGGGGGGTGGGGGCCACGTTCGCGCGGCGGGCTTCACCAGCGCCGACGGGGTGCCGGAAACCATCGAATGGCTGGAAAAGGAGATCAAGCCACTCCTATGAGCGGAGGTCACCGCACGGTCATGGATGGCGGAGGAGACCTGTCTCGCGTCGTCCTGGTCGACAAACCCGTGGGTCCCACAAGCTTCGACATCGTCCGGATGGCCAGGCGTGGCCTCAGGGTCAAAGTCGGCCATGCGGGCACGCTGGATCCCTTCGCCAGCGGTCTGCTTCTCGTCCTGGTGGGCCAAGCCACGCGGCTCTCTTCACTGATGATGGATCTGCCCAAGGAATACCTTTTCACGGCACAGTTCGGTTCCACCTCGAGTACCGCGGATCCCACCGGCGAGCTGACGTCCACCGGCGAAAAGACCGACGCACGGGCCCTGTTGGCGGCTCTGGACGTCTTTCGCGGGCGTATCACGCAGCGCGTCCCGCTCACTTCGGCGGTGAAGGTGGACGGTGAGCCGCTGTACCGCCGGGCTCACCGGGGGGAGAGCATCGACACGCCGGAGAGAGAAGTCGTGGTGCACGAGCTCTCGTTGCTCTCTTTCGATGAGGATACCCAGGTGGCCGAGATCCTGGCCCGCACCGGACGTGGCACCTACGTGCGCACCCTGGCGGAGGGCCTCGGCGAGGTGACAGGGGCCGGTGCCTACGCGGCGACTCTGCGGCGTACCCGGATCGGACTCTTTTCCGTGGAGGAAGCCCTTTCGCCCGAAGAGTTGAGCCCCGAGCGCTACCAGGCGAGTGGCCCCTCCGTGATGGCGTTGACTGAGGCTCTGAGTTTTCTTCCGCGCCACGACGTGGTCGAAAGCGAGGCCAAGCTTGCCGCCAACGGCAGCGAGCTGAGAGATATGCCGGCGGGTCGTTGTCGGGTTTACAGCGAGGATAGGCTTCTGGGCATATGGGATGGGCCGGGCGGCATCGCGCGCGCGGCGGTGGTCTTCCCTGTGCCGATCCGGGAGGACTCGGCATGACGATGAACTTCTACGACGCGCTGGAATCCATTCTCGAGTTGCCGGGCTCGCAGCGCGTGGTCGCTGTGGGTGTCTTCGACGGGGTGCATCGAGGTCATCAGCGCATCCTACTCGAGACCGTCTCTCAAGCGCGCAAGATCGGGGGCGTGGCCACCTCGGTGACATTCCAGCCGCATCCAGAAGCGGTGCTGCGGCCCCACGCCGCGCCGCGGCTGTTGACGACACTGCGCCGCAAAGCTGAGCTTCTGGAGGATCTAGGGCTGGACGAGTTGGTGGCCGTGCGTTTCGACAGCGCGTTCGCGCAACTCTCGCCGGAAGCTTTCTGCCGGCTTGTCTTGTCGGCCAGGCTGGGTGCTCGTCTCGTACTCGTGGGAGAGAACTTCCGCTTTGGGCACCGGGGCTGCGGGACGGTCGCCGATCTTCGCGCCTACGGCGATGATCACGGCTTCATCGTACATGCAGTGCCCCTGGCGGAAGACAGCGGGGAAGCGATCTCGAGCACGCGGATACGGATGCTCGTTAGGAACGGACACGTGGCTGATGCCGCCCAACTGCTGGGTCGTCCCCATCGGCTGGAAGGGATCGTGGTGGGCGGAGCGCGCAGAGGCCGTGCGCTGGGGACACCGACGGCGAATCTTGCGGTCGAAGCCGGGTTGGCGATACCTCGGCTCGGGGTGTACGTCACCCGCACCTTGCTGCCCGACGGGAGCAGTTGGCCTTCGGTCACGAGCGTGGGTACCAATCCTACCTTCGAGGTGGACGGGAAGGTGCGCATAGAGACCTTGCTGCTCGGCTACGCAGGCACTCTGTATGGGTGGACGATCGCCGTCGATTTCCTCGAGAAGATCCGCAATCAGGAGAAGTTCGCGGACGGTGACAGTCTCGTCGAACGCATCCATCGGGACGAGGAGATCGCTCGAGGCTACTTCGCAAGCCGAAAGGACCTGCTCTAACCGGCATTCCTCCAGACGGTCCATGCGCCGACCGGCGGAGGGGCCTGCCGTACGAGCAGTACCACGCCGTCCCGGTCGTAGGCTATGCGGAACTCGTCGTCGAGGATGAGCTGGTTGAACACTTTTAACGACACCGGGACCTGGATGCGCGGAACAAGGATATACGTGACCTTGGCCGCCAGCTCCGGCAGACTCTTGCCGTCGCTTTTGTCGTCTGCCCAATGACGCAGATACCAGGGATTCGGGAATTCGTAGATCTGGATGCGATGCTCCAAATGGGTATCCAGGTGGTATTCCACGGAGATCACCGCGTCGGGCGGGATGAGCTTGATGGCGGCATCCACCGAGCGGGTGTACGCGTTGGGAGGACCCGCCTCAAAACCGGGGTGGCGTGTGTGTGGCAGGGGACCCCACAGCCATGCGCACAGCACCGCGCTCGCCATTAGAACCCCGACAAGAGTCCCGCGGAGCCACCGCCGGGGGAGGTGAGCGATGCCGAAGACGGCTGCGACGATCAGGCTGGGGACAACCAGCGTCCCATAGTGATACTCGATATGGTACTGGTACGAGAACGTGCTCAGTCCGTTGGCAACCAGGGGCGCCGCGAGCAGCAGCAGCGTCCAGGGCGAGAGGAAAGGGAGGAACGCGACGGGGGCAAAGACCTGCAGGTAGTACCAGGGCCGATGCCCGGAAAAAGCCTGGGACACGATCTTCCAGGGCCGGGTCACCAGGGTCCTGAAGAAACCCGACAGTCCCCCGAACGGGATCCGTTCGGCATGATGAGAGATGTACGCGGCCAGCGAGCCGGTGCCGCTCATGATCGGGAGCAGGAAGCGGAAGTTGACAAAAAGCCACACGGCGCCCAGGACGGAGGTCACAGTGCCGATGCGGCGGTCGTACCTCAGCGCCACCAGGATGCCTAATCCGATCACCAAGAGAGGCACGTCTTCCTTCACGAGCAGCATAAGGATGACGGCGATGAAGAATCCCACCCAGCGCCGGCGCATGGCGAAGAAGATGGCGAGAAACACGAGCGGCACCTCAAGAACGTCTGGGTGGAACTGCTCGTAGTTGATCCAGCCGAGGTATGGGTTGGCCAGGTACGCGAACCCGACGCCGGCCGCGAGCCACTCGCTCTTCAGTCTGTCGCGTGCCACCAGGAAAGCCGGCGCAGCGGCAAAGCCCAGGGCCAAAGTCTGCAGCACTATGAGCACCTTGACGCTCGGGAACAGCCAGTACAGCGGAACCACGAACAACATGATCCACGACAGGTGGTCGCCGAAGTAGTTGTTGCCGCTGATGGTGACGAATGGATGGTGAAAGCGGGAGAGGAGCCAGACGGCCTGATCGTGGATGCCCAGGTCGAAGCCGGGAAGATCGTAGTGGTTGAGATTCCGAAGACCCCAGGTGACAAAGAGAGCTACATAGCCGAGTACTGCAGCGGCGAGCAATCCTCGCGCTACCCATGACGTCGGTATCTGGCCGGAAGCCCCGCGTCGCCGTGTGACTGAGAAACCCGGCCGTGTCTGCGCCTCGGCCGCGGATGCGGCCTCGTTGTGCGGCGGAACTCTGGTCGCACGATGGAAGATCGCCATCCCTCCGCGAGTCTAAGCGGCGTCCGGAGCGACGGTCGTCGGCCGTCGCGTGCTCACGACGCCGGCCTGTTACCGAAAGAGCGGCGTCAGATGCTTCTCCAGTATGTTCTCCGTGACAAGAGGAGCGATGGTCTGGGCGTGCGCATCCAAGGCGCCGTAGTAGTCTGCGCCCATCTCCGCGGCCACCTTGTAGCCTACGTGGATGAGCTGGCGGAAATGCATGTTGTATGCCGCGCACGCCGGGTCGTGCCGGAGGGCGGATGCGAACTGGCTGCCGGACCATGCCTGGACGGTCTCCGGCGCTGGGAGCTGCGCGCGGTCGATGTCGATGACGGCCGCATATGGTTGGCAGAGCTCCCCGAAGCGACCGTAGGCCCGCCTGTAGATCTCTTTTGCGAGTGACAGCCCGTCGCCGCCGCCCAAAGCGAGTCCCGCCGCCTCTTCCAGCCAGGTGGTACCTGAAGTCTTGACGTGGACACCCGCTCCGTGGCTCTTCAAAGCCCGCGCGATAGGGCCGAATATCGAGAACTTGTCACTGCCGGAGTGCACGCTCAGCTTGAGATTGTCAGCCAGGCCGAACTCCTGGACGGCGAAGGCGATCACCGCCAGGTCTTCGTTGAACTCCCTCTCGAACTGGGCGACGTCGCCCACATAGTCGACTCCTTTGTTGAAGCGGCCTGTGAATTTCGGGGCGATAGTCTGGGCGGGAATGTCCTCATCCGCGATGGCAGCCAGTATGAATAGGAGTTCCATGGGTGTCTGCGGGCTGTCGGTCTCGTCCATGGACACTTCGGTGACGAACCTTCCGCGGCCTTTTGCGGCTTCAACGCGGCGGTAGATGGCGCCGGCCTCCTGGACGGCCAGAAGGTACTTCCGGGCGATCCCGGCAATGTCCTCGGGGGAGACGGCTAGAGAGTGGTCGATCCCGGGAATCGCCAGGCTCCCGGCTTGACCGCTGTGGCGGCGAACAAAATCCTGGATCTGAGCGCCGGGAGCCGGCTTGCCGACAAAGTCCGCTACGTCAAGGGTAAAGAAATCGCAGTCGGCAATATAAGCGTCCACCGTCTTGAGGCTGATGTGGTCCGCATCTACGAAGTAGGGGTTGTCCCAACTGAGTGCGCGCACTGCGCCGTCGGCCTCGGCGCGCAGGCTGTCCGGCGTGCTGTGCACGATGGCGTGTTCCCGGTTGGATTTGTTCCAAACTGGGATGACATCGACTCCGGATTCTTTCATCTCGAGGAACGCTGTGAGTTGCGCTATTCCCTCGCGGCCGAATCGGTCACCCACGCCGAAGCTGAATCTTGGAAGCAACATGACCGTATCCCTCCATGACTCGAGTATGGGTGCTCGCCCGTAGATCCGACGCGTGGCGCGCGATCCATCGGCCTGGCAGAGGATGCCCGCGGGATCCGTAGTTGTCAAGCTTACGGGGGGCTGCTGCGAGCGGAGGCGAACCATCGAGAAGACGGCATACCGATCCTCGCCGTGCTGGCGGACGGCCTCAGGAGGATTCTGGCTTGCGAATGCGGAAGGCACTTGCGTCTCTGGAATCGCCTGCCGGGTGATTTCCGGGGTGGCGTGGGGTATTCTCTAAACCCGCCGGCTTGAGGACCTGCGGCGGTGTGTCGCTCGAAGACGCGCTCCACCTGTCATGGCAGGAGAGGCCGAGCGTGGGTGACGGCTGTGCAGGGACGGTGGGCGGTTCGGTGGGATTCTTGGGGGGGCACGGTTAGTCGATGTTGCGAATGAAAGGGATGAACCAGTGAGCAAAGTGCGAGTGGGCGTCATCGGTTACGGGACTATCGGCAGCAGGCTGGCCGATGGTGTCGCGCTGCAGGGTGATATGGAATTGGTTGGCGTGGCTGACGTCGCTCCCACGCTGCCTCTGCGTGCGCTGCTACGAGAGCGGGGTCTCCTATCCGGTCTACTCCGTGGATCCCGAGAAGGCGGGCAAGTTTGCCGACGCCGGCATCCCGCTCGCGGGAACGCTGGACGATCTCTTGAGCAAGATCGACGTGGCCCTGGACGCCACCCCCGGCGGGGTCGGCGCCAAGATGAAGGACCTGTACCGCAGCCATAACGTCAAGGCCATCTTCCAGGGCGGCGAGAAGGACGACATCGCCGACGTCTTCTTCCACGGCTACGCTAACTATGAGAAGGGCATCGGCAAAGACTTCCTGAAGCTGACCTCGTGCAACACCACCGGCCTGGTCCGGGCAGTGGACGCGCTCGACCGTACCGTGGGCATGGAGAAGGTCGCGATCACCATCATCCGCCGGGTGGCCGACCCGGGCGACACCCATCGCGGTCTCGTGGACGTGCTGCAGGTGGAGAAGGTCCCCAACCATCAATGCGTGGACCTGATGAAGATCATGCCGCACGTGCAGGCTACCGGGTTGCTCGTCCACACGCCGGTCACCCACGGCCACATCATCAACATGGTGGCCACTCCCAAGAAGTCCATCAGCGTCGAAGAGGTCATCGCCATCTTCAAGGAGCATCCGCGCATCCGGGTAGTCAAGATCTCCGACGGCTTCAACTCGAACGCTGCCTTCTTCCAGTACGCGCGGCACCTGGGCGCCAAGCGGGCCGACATGTACGAGATAGGCGTCTGGGAGGAGTGCATCGGACTCTCCGGCAAGGACGTCATGTTCGCCATCTACATCCCCCAGGAGGCGGTCACCATCCCCGAGACCATCGACGGGGTGCGCGCCTGCCTGCCCATGCAGACCGACCGGCTGGAGGCCGTGGGTCTCACCAACAAGTACCTGGGCATGCACACGCGGCCCTAGCCGCCGCCCTCCAGAAAGAGCGGGAGCGTCATCATGGAAGCGGGCATCCTTACCCTCGACGACTTCGAGGTCGCCGGCAAGACCGTCATCCTGCGGGTGGATATCAACTCGCCGATCGACCGGGAGACCGGCAAGCTCCTCAACGACAACCGCATCCGCAAGAGTCTGCCCACGATCCTGGAGCTGGCAGACGCGGGGGCG
The DNA here is from genome assembly GCA_963772095.1 of uncultured Thermoleophilia bacterium. Lineage (GTDB taxonomy): Bacteria > Actinomycetota > Thermoleophilia > RBG-16-64-13 > RBG-16-64-13 > Chersky-299. The sequence goes on along the minus strand of CAVYVU010000015.1, from coordinate 147,317 downwards.
AAGGTAGTCCTCCTTGCCCATCAGGGTGACACCGAGGACTATCACAACCTCATCTCCTTGGACCAACACGCCGCTCGTCTCGCCGAGCTGCTCGGCAGACCGGTCGGTTTCGTCGACGACATCGCCGGTCCGGCCGCCATCGCCGCGGTCAAGGCCCTGGGGCCGGGTGAGTTGCTCCTTCTCAACAACGTGCGCTACTACACCGAGGAAGTCTCGACCTTCGTGAACTTCGTCAAATTGACCCCGGAGGAACTGGGTAAGACCCGCCTGGTGCGCAACCTGGCGCCCCTCGCCGACCTGTTCGTCAACGAGGCCTTCGCCGCCGCCCACCGGTATTCCCCCTCGCTGGTCGGGTTTGCGGAGGTCCTGCCTACGGCGGCGGGCCGCCTTTTCATCGAAGAGTTCGGCGCGCTCGCCCGGGTCAAGGAGACTCCCAGCCATCCCTGCGTGTACGTCCTGGGCGGTGCCCGGATCGCGGATGCCTTCAGCATGATGCAGCAGGTGTTGAGCGAAGGCGCGGCCGACCAGGTACTCACCTGCGGACTGAACGGTGAGGTGATGGTCCTAGCTCGAGGCACCTCGCTCGGTGCACCCAGTGAGCGGCTCATCGAGGAGAAGGGCCTTACGCCGTACATCCAGAAGGCCAGGGAACTGGACGCTACTTTCGGCGAGAAGATCATCAGCCCGGTGGACTTCGCGATCGATGACAACGGCCGCGTCGAGATCGGCCTCGGCGACCTGCCGTCGGACCGCCTGCTCATCGACATCGGCGAGCGGACCATCGAGAAGTACGAGCGCGTCATCGCCGAGGCGGCGACGATCTTCGTGAACGGACCGGCCGGCGTCTACGAGCAACCGGCAGGCGCGGAAGGCACGAAGCGGTTGTGGAACGCCATCGCGGACGCCCCCGGATACTCGGTCATCGGCGGGGGAGACAGCGTCGCCGCCGGGGCCAAGTTCGGCGTGCTCGAGCGGATGGGCTACGTCTGCACGTCCGGCGGCGGGATGGTCCGCTTCCTTTCCGGGCAGGAGTTGCCGGTGGTCACCGGCCTGCGCCGGGCTGCTGAGCGCCACCTGGCGAGTCGAGGTTAACCAAAGGTCGCGGAGGCCCCCGTCTTCACAGCCAAGCCGTGAAGGCGGGGGTCGCATGTAACGCAGCGGCCTCCTACGAATCCGTAACTTCAGTTTCTCGTTAGCTACGTTTAGAATGCTGTGGTTGACATGCGAGCGCGAATGCTCGAGGTTCGAACGGAGGCTTCTGTGACAGCAAGCCCGCGCGGTTGTTCCGAGGTCTGCACCTCCCGTCCGGTGCAAGGCGGTTGGCACTCTCATCGTGCGGTGACAGCGGCCTTGACCCTGGTCGGTCTCGCGGCGTTCCTTGTCACGTTCATTGCATGTTCCTCTCTGGTCTGGGCGGCTCCCAGTTACACTTCCTTGCGGGGAGCGGACCGTTACCAAACGGCGGTCGCGATATCCAAAGCCGGTTTCACTCCCGGAGTAGGGGCCGTGGTCCTGGCTCCCGGGGAAGATTACACGGGAGCCCTGGTCGCGGCGCCGCTCGCGGCGGCATATGGCGGACCGCTCTTATTGTCACCCGCGGCGAGTCTCCCGGAGGCGGTCTCGGCGGAGCTGGCGCGGCTCGCTCCGGCCCAGGTCATCCTGGTGGGGATGGACGCCGCCGTCGTCGACCAGGTCAAAGCCGCTCTGCCGGACCTGGATCCCACCAAGATCCTGGTGGTGAGCGGAGTCGATCCCTACGAACTCTCCGCGAATGTTGCCAATGCACTCAAGGCGAAAGTCGGCGATCTCACCGAAGTCGTCATCGCCCCCGGGGACAGCTTTCCGGACGGTCTGGCAGTGGCGCCGCTCGCGGCGCGGAAGGGTTGGCCCATCCTCTTGACGCCCACGGACGGACCCTTCCCGGCAGTCTGCGCCCAGGCTCTTGTCGATCTCGGCGTGAGCAGTGGTCTTGAGGTCGGCACCTACGTGGATCCCGGTCTAGCGAGCTTGACCCGGCTGGTTGGGAGCGATCGCTACGCCACCTGCGCTTCCATAGCGGTCTTTTCGGAGGCTCAAGGTCTGGACTATGCTCATGTGGCGGTCGTGACTGGCGAGAACTATCCGGACGCGCTGGCGGTGGGGCCGTATTTGGCTCTTGATGGCGGCATTCTCCTGCTCGCCCAGTCTTCCGGGCTTCCCGCCTCTGCCGCGAGTATCGTGAAAGCGCATGCCTCGGAGATAGCCCGGGTCGATTTGGTCGGGCTCAGTGAAGCGACTTCTGCGAAGGTCTTGCGATGGTTCCCGTTAGGCGACCAACCGCCGGGTGCGAGTCAGGAGACTCTCAAGCGCGGTTCCCAGGGGGCGCAGGTCCTGTGGGTGGAGCAGAAGCTGGTCGATCTGACATATCGCCCCGGCAGCGTGGATGGGGACTTCGACATCCGCACGTACGAGGCGGTCCTCGCCTTCCAGAAGGTGGAAGGGCTCAAACGCACCGGGGTCGTCGACTCCGCCACCTGGGCCAGCCTCATGACGGCGGGTGTTCCCTCGCCTCGCTATTCCTACTCGGGCACCAGGATCGAGATAGACATGAGCCGGCAGGTGCTCCTCTACATCCAGAACGGGGTGGTCACCAAGACGATCCCCTGCTCCACCGGTAAGCCCGGATGGGGGACAAAGGCCGGCTCGTACACGATCAACTCCAAGTCGGGAGGCGGGTGGGTCACCGGTCCCCTGGGCCGCATGTACAGACCGTGCAACGTGTATCCCCACCACTTACATCCACGGCTCGGGCTCGGTGCCCGGGTACGCGGCGAGCCACGGCTGCATCCGGGTCACGGTCTGGGACATGGACGAGCTCTATCCCCAGCTGTTTGTGGGAATGCGGGTGAACATCTCGTACTGACGGGTGGACGTCTCCTGGTGACCAGCGTGCGTCGGCCCCGTCGCAGGCCGGCCTGACCGGCCGTCCGCACGACCCTGTGGTAACCTACCTTGACCGCGACAGCGGTAGGCGCCGCCGTGGGGTGGCGCCAGCGTTGAAACCTGCAGCTCGGCTTGGATTGAAACATCCATGCTGGGGGCAAGGAGCCCGAGGAGGCTATGCATGCTGAGCAAGGAACGTAAGCACGAGATCATCGACCAGTTCAAGAAGCACGATGTGGACACGGGTTCGCCGGAGGTCCAAATAGGGATCCTCACCGAGCGGATCAACGTGCTCACCGAGCACCTCAAGACGCACTCGAAAGATCACCACTCCCGGCGCGGCCTGCTCAAGATGGTGGGTCACCGGCGCCGTCTTCTCAACTACCTGATAAAGCAGGACGTCGAGAGATACCGGACCGTGGTGAAAGATCTCGGCCTGCGCAGGTAGGTGAGCGCTGACCCACAGGAGCCGCGGCGCGGTCGTGGCGAGGCTTGGGTCGCTCAGGTTTTGGAGAGAGAAGTATCGGTTAGAAGAAGTTGGTCGAAGACGCGGAGAGAAAAAAGCATTGACGGAGAGAGAGGCCCCAGGAAGGACCTCAGACGGGAGCGGACAGTGGCCAGTGGCATCAGCGCGGTCGAGGTAACGGTAGGCGACAAGAAGATCACCTTTGAGACGGGCAAGTTAGCCAAGCAGGCGAGCGGAGCGGTAGTGGTCCGTTCCGGAGACACGATGGTTCTGGTCACCGCGGTGGTGGCCGCCACGGAACGAAATGTCGATTTCTTCCCCCTCACGGTAGACGTGGAAGCGGGGATGTACGCCGCGGGTAAGATTCCAGGCGGCTTCATCAAGAAGGAAGGCCGGCCCAGCGATCAGGCCATCCTCAACGCGAGGCTCATAGACCGGCCCATTCGGCCGTTGTGGCCCAAGGGTTTCAACCGTGAGACGCACATCGTGGCCACCGTACTGTCGGTGGACCGGACCAACCCTTACGACGTGCTGGCATTGGTCGGTGCGTCGGCGGCGCTGAGTCTGTCTGAAGCCCCGTTCCACGGCCCGGTCGGGGCGGTCAGGGTGGCGAAGGTCGACCATGTCTGGGTGGTCAATCCCACGTATGAGCAGATCGATCAAAGCCCGGTGAACCTGGTGGTTGCAGGGACTGCCGACGCCATCGGTATGGTGGAGGCCGGCTGCGAAGAGGTGGACGAGGCCGACATCATCGCCGGTTTGGAGGTGGCTCACGAAGCCATCAAGAAGCAGGTGGAAGTCATCCGCCAGTGGGCGAGCGAGGTCGGAGTGCCCAAGATGGAGTTCACCGAGAAGCTGCCCGATCAGCTCTTCATGGACAAGATCAAGGCGCGCTTCGCCGGCGAGATCGTCCAGGCTTCGAGCGTTCTGGACAAGCATGATCGCGCCAATGCGGTCGCGGCAGTCAAGCAGCAGGCCTTGGCGGCCTGGCCTCCATCTTCCGATTCCACCGACGCCGTCCTTGAGATCGCGCAGCTATCCAAGGCTTTCGACGCCGTTGAGAAGGAGACCGTGCGCCGGCTGATAGCGGTGGAGAAGAAACGGCCGGACGGCAGGGGCGTCGACGAGATACGGACCCTCACGTGCGAGGTCGGGCTCGCCCCGCGTACGCACGGTTCCGGCCTGTTCACGCGGGGGCAGACGCAGGTGCTCACGCTCCTCACCTTGGGCGCGGCTCGCGACGAGCAACGTGTCGACGGGCTGGACGTGGAAGAGTCGAAGCGCTTCATGCACCACTACAAGTTCCCGCCCTTCAGTGTGGGCGAGACCGGCTTCATGCGCGGCCCGGGCCGTCGGGAGATCGGCCACGGTGCCCTCGCCGAGCGGGCCCTCATCCCCGTGATCCCCGACGAAGAGAAATTCCCGTACACCATCAGACTGGTTTCAGAGACGCTCGAGTCGAACGGTTCGAGCTCTATGGCCAGCGTGTGCGGCTCGACCTTGGCTTTGATGGATGCCGGCGTGCCCATTGAGCGGCCGGTGGCCGGCATCGCGATGGGGCTGATCAAAGAGATGGACGACTACGTCGTGCTCACCGACATCGCCGGGGTGGAAGACCACTTGGGTGACATGGACTTCAAAGTGGCCGGCACCGACAAGGGCATCACGGCCCTGCAGATGGACATCAAGATCAAGGGTGTCACCTTCGCGATCATGAAGGACGCCCTCGAGAGTGCCCGCAAGGCACGCCTCTCCATACTGGATGCCATGGCGCGGGCCATCGGCGCGCCGCGCTCGGAACTCTCCGACTTCGCTCCGCGCATCGCTACCATCCGCATCGATCCTGAGAAGATCGGCGCCGTGATCGGCAAGGGCGGCGAGACCATCCGCGGCATGGAAGCGGAGTTCGAATGCACCATCGACGTGGCCGAAGACGGCCTCGTCAAAGTCTTTGCCACCGACGGCAAGCTGGGGGATGCGTGCATCGAACGTATCCATGTCCTCACGAAGAACATGGAAGTGGGCGACATCGTGGAGGGCCGGGTGGCATCGACCACATCGTTTGGAGCCTTTGTCACGCTGAAGCCCGGCACCGATGGCTTGGTACACATCTCGCGCCTGGCCGACCACCGGGTGGGCACGGTAGAGGAAGTAGTCAACCGGGGCGACCTGGTGCGTGTGGAAGTGCTGGATGTCCAGATGCAGAACGGCAAGGAAAAGATCAGCCTCCGTCTGCTCGAGAACATTTCCCAAAAGGAAGGCAGTGCCGACTGACGAGTACCGGCTGGAGCACCTGCCCAACGGCCAGCGGCTGATCACCGAGAAGCTCGACCACCTGAGGTCGGTGTGTCTGGGTTTCTGGATCCCCGCCGGCTCGAGGGATGAGCCCGCGTCGCTCATCGGGGCCAGTCATTTCATAGAGCATCTCCTGTTCAAGGGCTCGTCGAAGTACTCGGCGGAAGAGATCGCCCAGATTTTCGACACCCTTGGAGGGGAGCTTAACGCGAGCACGTCGCGCGAGTACGTCGTGGTCTACGGTCGCTTCCTCGACGACCAGCTCAAGCTGGCCCTCGATGTCATGACCGACATGCTGCTCACACCCAGCTTCGCCGACCTCGACCACGAGCGCGAGGTCGTGCTGGAAGAGATCGCCATGGTGGAGGATTCGCCCTCCGATCTCATCCACGACATATTGTCGGAGATCGTTTTGGACGACCACCCGTTGGCACATCCCATCCTGGGCTCGCGGGAGACCATCGCCGGAGCCTCGGAGGAGAGTATCCGGGCGTTCCACCACGATCATTTCCGTTTCAGCGACATGGTGGTGGCGGCGGCCGGCAATATCGATCACGACGAGCTGCGCGAGCTGCTCATGAGGGATCACGCTTTGCCGGACCATGGGAAGCCTCAGCGCACGTCCAGCCTTCCCGGCGGTTTGCCGCGGCGCCACTTTCTGACCAAAGAGACCGAGCAGATGCACGTCTGCCTGGGTGGCGTCGGGTTGGCCCGCGACGACGACAGGCGCTTCGTCATGTCGGTAATGGACAGTCTTTTCGGGGGATCGCTGAGCTCGCGTCTCTTCCAGGAGGTGCGGGAAAAACGGGGTCTCGTCTATAGCATCTACTCCTTTTCGAGTCTGTTCTGGGAGACGGGGCTCACCGGTCTCTACTTCGGCTGCCGGCCCGAGCGGTTGGAAGCGGTGGTCGAGACGGTCAACCGCGAGCTGTGCAGGCTCGTCAGCGAGCCGGTTCCCGAGGACGAGTTGCAGCGAGCCAAGGAGCATCTCAAAGGCCGCATGATCCTCGGCCTGGAAAGCACCTCCAGCCGGATGACCCGCCTGGGTAAAGGCGTCCTCACCGACACCGAGATCCTGTCACTCGACGAGCTGGCGCAGCGGGTGGACAACGTCACGGCTGAGCAGGTCCTGGAGCTGTCCGCTGAGGTCTACGACCCGAACCGCCTATCTATCGTGGGCATCGGCTCGGACGAGAGTCAATTCGCGGAGGTAGTCCCGGCGAGCTGTTTGGCGGGCCTTACATAGTGGAAGACGTCGCGAGGATCAAAGTGGCGGTGTGCGGCGCGCTCGGGCGGATGGGGCAGGCTACGTGTGAAGCGGTGCAGAAGGACGAGGATCTTCTGCTTGCGGCCGTGGTGGACCCGGGCTTCGCTTCCGCACCGGATGGGGGCTTGGCTGGGACCAGCGCCGGCATGGAACGGTTCGTCACCCTTGAAAAGGCGCTCGCGACCCTCGGTATCGACGTGGTGGTGGACTTCACTACGCCGGGCGCCGTCCGCGACAACGTACTCGTGTCTATCCGGCGGGGGACGCCGGTGGTCGTGGGCACGACCGGGTTGTCCGAGAGCGACATGGCTGACATCGCCGAACAGGCGGCGGAGCGCGGCGTGCCCGTGCTGGTGGCTCCCAATTTCGCCATGGGCGCGGTTCTGATGATGCAGTTCGCCCGTCAGGCGGCCAGGAATATGAAGGCGTGCGAGATAGTGGAGTTGCACCACGACGGCAAGTTGGATGCGCCATCCGGCACGTCGAAGCTGACGCGGTCGCTCATCGAGAAGTCTTGGCGGGACGCCGGCCTTGATCGAGACGTGCCCATCCATAGCGTCCGGCTTCCCGGCCTCGTCGCGCACCAGGAGGTCATCTTCGGCGGGCTCGGAGAGACCCTCACCATCCGGCACGATTCCACATCTCGAGACTCTTTTATGCCCGGCGTCGTGTTGGCCGTCAAGCGTGTCCGCACTCTGCAAGGACTCGTGGTTGGCCTGGAGAACATCCTATAAGGCCTGGGCAGCGATACGTGCTCGGCCGCCGGCCCTAAATGAAGCTATCTGCGGAGGCTGGAACCCCCACTAGTGGCAACGTCACCTCTTAAAGTCATACCCCTGGGCGGGCTGGGGGCGATCGGCAAGAACATGATGGTCCTGGAGTACGAGCGTCAACTCCTGATCATAGACAGCGGTCTCATGTTCCCCGATGATGAGATGCTGGGCATCGACCTGGTTCTGCCTGACTTCACGTACGTGGTGGAGAACAAGGACCGGGTGCTCGGTGTCATACTCACGCACGGGCACGAGGACCACGTGGGTGCGCTGCCCTATCTCCTCAAACAAGTGGAAGTGCCGGTATACGGCACCCGGCTCACGCTGGGGCTGGTGAACTCGAAGCTGGGCGAGCACGGCCTCCAGGGCAAGACTTCGCTCAATGAGATCGGGCCGGGCAAGGAACTGAAACTCGGTCCGTTCCGGATCGAATTCCTGGAAGTCTGCCACAGCATCCCGGACGGAGTGGGGCTCGGTATCCACACTCCGGTAGGCGTCGTCATCCACACCGGCGATTTCAAGCTCGACCAGACGCCCATCGATTGTCGCGTCACGGCTATGCAGCGGTTCGGGGAGCTCGGCAGCAAAGGCGTGCTTCTTCTTCTCTCCGATTCCACCAACGCCGACGTCCCGGGTTTTACGGCGCCCGAAAGCATGGTGGGGGAGAGTTTCAACAGTATCTTCGCCCTGGCGCGCGGTCGGATCATCGTCGCTTCCTTCGCCAGCCAGATCCACCGCATCCAGCAGGTGCTGGACACGGCCGCGCGCCACGGACGGTCGGTCGCGGTGGTGGGGCGCAGCATGGTGAAGAACGTGAACATCGCGTCCAATCTCGGTTACCTGAGCATACCGGAGGGTCTTATCATCCGGCCGAACGATATCGCGGCCTTGCCCGACGACCGCGTGGTGGTCCTCTGCACGGGGAGCCAGGGCGAACCGCTGTCGGCACTGGCCCGTATGGCTTCGCATGATCATCCGCTGGTGGAGATCGTGAAGGGCGACACCGTGGTCATCTCGGCACGGCCGGTCCCGGGTAACGAGACCAGTGTCTATCGGACCATCGACCGGCTTTTTGCAGCCGGCGCCCGTGTCATCTACGAGTCGTCGGCTCGGGTACACGTGTCCGGCCACGCGGCTGCGGAAGAGCTGAAAGTGATGCTCAATCTGGTGAGGCCGAAGTTCTTCATGCCCATCCACGGAGAACACAGGCACCTGTATTTCCATGCAGAGTTGGCCCGGGCCACGGGGATCCCGGACGAGAACATCTTCCTGCTGGAGAACGGCGATATCTTGGAGCTGGAACCAGACAGTGCCCGGGTGCACGGCAAGGTCCAGGCTGGGATGATCCTGGTGGATGGCTTCGCGATGGGCGACCTGAACGATCTGGTGCTTCGCGACCGTCAGCATCTGGCGAGCGACGGGCTGGCTATCGTGGTGGTGACGCTCAGAGCGCAAGACGGTGAGATTTTGGCCGATCCGGAGATCGTGTTCCGGGGTTTTGCCCACGCCGGCAACCTGGACGACCTGGCCGAGGGCGCCAAGCGGAAAGTGATCGAGGCTCTCAAGTCGGCGAAACAGGACCAGGTCATGGACCCGACTCTTCTCAAGAGCCACGTGCATGACGCGGTCCAGAAGTTCCTCAAGAAGCAGTCGGGCCGGCGTCCGTTGGTGTTGCCTGTGCTCGTCGAGGTCTAAGGTCCGGGAGCGGAGATGGCCGATCCGTCAAGGGGCACGCGGAGGGTAGCGGGGACGGCTGTAAAGCCGGGGCGTCCCGTGCGCTTCCCGAGCGCGGCGCCAAAGCCCAGTCCCGCGCTCGCCGTCAAGAGGGACGAGTGGAGGCTCGGCGGGGGCGGCGCGCCGCGGCGAAGCCGTGCGCGCCGCGCGGACGGTACCCGGCCGGAAACGCGAAATCGTCGCTCTGGTCATGTTCGGCGTCGCCGTGTTCCTTTTCGTTCGTCATTATCGCCGGGGCCAAGGGCGGCTTTGTCGGCCGGGCTGCCGAAGCGGGGCTGAGTAGCGCCGTGGGGCATCTTGCCTTCCTGGTGCCGGTGGCGCTACTGTGCTTTTCTGTGACCACCGTGCTGGAGTTCAAGGTGCGTCGCGCGCCCTGGTTCGCGGGCGTCTTGGTCTTTCTTTTTGGGCTGTTCCTGTTGATGGCGGCGGGGTTTCCGCCCATCGGCAGCCACGCTGAAGCGAACTTCGTCCGGGCCTCCTTCGAGGCTCGTTCGGGCGGATTGGGTGAGGCCCTCTATGCACTCCTGCATCGGCTCGTCGGCGGTGCCGGCGTCGGCATCATCGGATGGCTGACCCTCCTGTCAGGAGCGGGGCTCGCGACAGGCTTGACCCTCAAGAGACTGGGGAGCGGCACCAAAAGAACCGCGCTGGCTGTGAAGGCCGGGGCGGAGAATGCCACTATCCGCATGCGTACCCGCAACGACCAGGCGTTTGCCGCTGCCGGTCAAACCTTGGGCGGGTTCGACGAGCTGCGTCCCGTCGGCGGCGGCTCCAGGCTGGGCCCGGTGGACTTGATCAGCCAGTTGCAGGGTTCTGACGACCCGGAAGCGACGCTCGCCATGGGCCTCGCGCGGTCGGGTCCGGCGAGTCCTTTCGGGAGAGAGTTCGATGACTGGGAGGACGGCCTGCCGGCGAGCCGGAGCCCGCTTGCGCCCTTCGGAGGGGCTCAAGACACCATGGCGTCTTCACGGTCAGTCATCGACGGCGCGTCGGCGTTTGCCGATATCTATGGTTACGAGGGGCCGAGCCCGGTCGGGTCCGGTGCCGGATTGTCGGGCGGAGGCGGGGTTGTCGGCCAAGTGCCCACTCAACCGGCTGCCATAGCCAGCGCCGCCGGGATGGCGGCAGCTGGTGGCGTGCTCGGCGCTGCGCCGAGCGCGTTGGCCGTGGTCGCGGCGGCTGCTTCAGCCGCGGCAACAACCGTGGCGGGCAGCGAGGTGGGGCAGCTTCCGGCTCACGCCGGCTCGGTGTCGGGCAGTGTCGACGGCACCCTGAAGATCGATTCCCGCCAGGAGACGCTTCCGGGACTGGCCGCGCCGGCGCGAGAAGGCACCGGCTATCACAGTCCGGACTACCACCTGCCAGAGGCGGAACTCTTGCGCAAGAGTGCGCCGCTGCCCGTGGGGCAGGGCCGGGTGGACCGCGATACTGCGGCGACATTGGTGGGCGCATTAGCGCAATTCGGCGTCGAGGCCCGAGTGATGGGGATGGTGGTCGGCCCGCGGGTGACGCGCTACGAGCTTCAACTCGCGCCGGGGACCAAGGTCTCGAAAGTCTCCAACCTCAAGGATGATCTTGCGTATGCCCTGGCCTCAACCGAGATCAGGATCTTGGCACCGATCCCCGGAAAGTCCGCCGTGGGGGTGGAAGTCCCGAACCAGCGGCCCGACTTCGTGACCCTGGGCGACATCTACCGGGACTTCCCGAAGTCCGCCGGACCGCTCATGGTGTGGCTTGGGAAGGACATCTCGGGCAAGGCGGTCTACACCGACCTCACCCGGCTGCCGCACCTTCTCATTGCCGGGACAACCGGCTCGGGCAAGAGCGGCTGCATCAACTGTCTCGTGTCCTCGGTTCTCCTTCGCTCCACTCCTGAGCAGGTGCGGTTCATCATGATCGACCCGAAGAAGGTGGAACTGTCGCATTACGATCGCATACCACATCTCCTGGTGCCCGTGGTTACGAACATGAAGGACGCTGCCGGCGTGCTCCACAACGTCGCCAAGGAGATGGAAGACCGCTACGAGCTCATGGAGCTGGATCACGCGCGCAACTTGGCGGAGATGAACAAGACCCGCGCCCGCCGGGGCGAACGACCTCTTCCGTACATCCTGATCGTCATCGACGAGCTGGCGGACCTCATGATGGTGTCGCCGCAAGAGGTGGAGGATTACGTCATTCGCCTGGCGCAGAAATCCCGGGCGGTGGGTATCCACCTGGTCGTGGCCACACAGCGTCCTTCCGCGGACGTCATCACCGGGATGATCAAGGCGAACATCCCTTCTCGTATCGCCTTCGCGGTATCCAGCCAGACCGACTCCCGGGTGATCCTGGACGTCAACGGAGCCGAGGCACTGCTCGGTATGGGGGACATGCTGTTCAAGCCGCTGGGCTCGAGCCATCTTCAGCGGATCCAGGGGGCTTACATCACCGAGGACGAGATAGCCGCCATGGTGGGCCACTGGCGCCATCAGGGGGACCCTGAGTTCCGGGAAGAGCTGTTGCGCCGGCCTGCCGAGGTCAAAAAGGAAGAGGAAGACCTTTTCGATCCCGACTCCGACGATCTGCTCGCGGATGCCGCTCGGCTGGTGATCGAAACGGGCAGCGCCTCCGTCTCGATGCTACAGCGGAGACTGCGGGTGGGCTACACTCGGGCGGGACGACTTATCGATATGCTGGAGCGTCGAGGGATTGTGGGGCCTTGGGAAGGAAGCAAACCGCGGCAGATCATGATCGAGCCGGAGGAATTCGACCACGTTCTGACATCTCTGCGCTTCGAGGAGCATCCGGGAGACGAAATAGACCGTGACTGATCTGTGCGTTCCCTCTATCGGCCCGGCTGAGGTCATGGAGGGCGGGTTCCAAGTGGTGGACGTGCGTTCTCCGGTGGAATTCGCGGAAGGGCACGTCCCCGGGTCGGTCAACCTACCTCTTCTCGACGACGAACAGCGCGCCGCTGTGGGCACCGTCTACAAGCACGAAGGCGCATCCAGGGCGCGGATGACCGCCATGGAAGTCGTGAGTCTCGGCCTCGCCGGTTACCTGCACGACCTGGCGGATCTCGCACGTGCGCAGCCCAGGGGGCGCCGTCTTGCGATCATGTGCTGGCGCGGGGGAGAGAGAAGCCGGAACGTGGTCCTCCTGCTCGCTCTCGTGGGCGTGCACGCGGTGATGGTCCAGGGTGGCTATCGCGGCTACCGGCGTGAGGTCCTCTCCCGCCTGGAAGCGTGGGTGCCGGCGGTGCCGGTGTTCACGTTGTATGGGCACACGGGCGCAGGAAAGAGCGCTCTGTTGCGCGGCCTGGCCGAGATCGCGCCGGGGCTGCGCGGCCCACGCCCCTGGCCGCTCGACCTGGAGGAGATTGCCCTTGCATCGGGGCTCGCTCCTAGGCGGGTTGAACCAGCCGAAAGAACGCCGCCAGAAAGATTTTGACGCCCTCCTCTGGGATGAGCTGCGCAATCCCCGGGGCGACTACCTTGTTCTCGAGTGCGAAGGCGGCAAGATCGGACATATCTTCGTCCCCGACAAGATGGCTCTGGCGATCCGCACCGGCATCCCGATCCAGGTGAGTGCCGGGGTCGCCGCGCGAGCTCAGCGGATCCTCGAGGAGTACTCGCCGGACACGTGGGACGAGGAAGACAAGGCTCGTTTCCGCCGCAGCTTGGAACTTATCGCAGAGCGATTGCCTCGGGAGACCTACCTTTCCTTGGAAAGGGCATTTGATGATGGTAGATTCTCCGAGGTGGTGGAGCGGCTCTTGAGCGAGTACTACGACCGCATGTATCAGCGCTCTTGTGTGGAGGGAAGGGAATTCGTGCTTGAGTTCGAGACGAGCCCAGACCCGATCGCAGACGCGCGCCGGTTCGCTAGGCGGATCGCGCGCCACATCAGAGAGGCAGTCCTTTAGCCCCCGTGACTGAGATCGGTAACAGCCTACGCGAGGCCCGGATCCGCAGGGGCCTCAGCATCAAGGATGTCGAAGACCGCACCAAGGTTCGCGGCAAGTACCTGGAGGCCCTCGAGAACGACGATTTCGAGGTGCTGCCTGGGCCGGTGTACGTCAAGGCTTTCCTGCGCACGTACGCCACCTTCTTGAAGCTCGATGCCGATGCGCTTGTAGCCGAGTATCGCTCCGACCTACCACTCCGAGCACGAGCAATTGCCCTCGGTCACTCGGGAAGTCATGAAGACGCCCAAGGGACGGACCACGATCGCGCTCGCAGTCTCGTTCTCGTCCGGCGCCGTTGAGTCCCCCGGGTGGCGACAAGAGGCGCGGAGGCGGTCCGCGGCGCAGCCCGCGGGGCTACGCTTTGGTGGCATTTGTGGCCATCGTCGTCGTCGCCGCGCTCGCGTGGTACGGCGCGAACCGCAACGACCACAAGGCGACCATCGGCGCAAGCAGCCTGACCAGCGCCCTCACCAGCACGACCGTGAGCGGCGTGGGACCCCCGGAAGTACCGGCGATTCCTCGGTCTCTACTTCCACCTCCGTTGGGAATTCGTCTTCCACGTCCGCTGGACATACCCAGGGGACCTCAGCGGCGACTACGTTGCCGGGTGCGAATCTATCGTTCAAGATCCATGTCAATAGCGGCAGTTGCTGGCTGATCGTGGATGAGAACAGCAGCAGCGGCGCCGAGTTGTACGCGGGTACCCTATCCGCGGACGGGGATCTGACATTCGATTCTGCCAAGGCATACTGGATCACTCTCGGGCGCGCCCGAGGTGGTGACCGTCACCCTGAACGGCAAGTCCAGTCCGGTGAGCGGTGCTCCGGGGTCGTTCCTGGTGACGGACACAGGACTGCAGCGAGCGGAGTCCAGTACCTAGCATGCCCCACCGGCCGGCGTCAGTTCCTCGGGTGTACATCCTCACCCTGGGCTGTCCCAAGAACGATGCCGACAGCCGGAATGCTCTGCGGCGGCTGACCGAGACGGGCGTGCAGGTGGTCGAGGAGCCGGGGCAAGCGACCCACATCCTGGTCAATACCTGCGGCTTCATCCAGGACGCCAAAGAAGAGTCAATAGCCGCGATCCTGGATGCCTGCGCCGGGTATCCCGACCGAGAAGTACTGGCGATGGGCTGCCTCGTCGAGCGCTATCGGACCGAGTTGGAGCAGGGGATCCCTGAAGTGGCGGGCTGGTTCGGACTGGCAGAGACGGACAAGCTCGTGGCTCGTCTGTCGCCCGACTCGACGGTGCGCCGAACTGGGAGCGACCGGGCTGCCGCGGACCCGAACCCGGCACGAACCCCCCGAGCGCTACGCCTACGTGAAGATCTCCGATGGCTGCGACGAGGGCTGCAGCTTCTGTGCGATACCTGCGATCAAAGGCGCATATTATTCGTTGGAACCTTCCGCCATCCTGGCCGAGGCAAAGACTTGCCTCCACGAGGGCGCTAGGGAGCTGGTCTTGGTGGGGCAGGATACCGCTATCTGGGAGGGCGGCGACATCGGTCTGACCCAGTCTGGTGGAGCTTCTATCTGAAGACCCCCGCTCCCGTTGGGTCCGGCTCATGTACCTGCAACCGGAGCACGTGTCGCCTGCTCTCTTGCGATCCATGGCCAGCGCGCCCCGGTTGTGCCGTTATCTGGATATCCCTCTGCAACACTCCAATTGTGACGTGCTGAGGCGGATGGGCCGGCAGGGCGACGGAGCAGCGTACTTGGAGCTGCTGGCTGAGGCCAGAAGGCTCATGCCCGACGTCTCCGTGCGTTCCACGTTCATCGTGGGTTTTCCGGGCGAGACGGAAGAGCAGTTCGAGGAGTTGCTCGAGTTTGTGAACGAGGCTGCATTTGATTACGCGGGAGCGTTCATATACAGTCCGGAGGAAGGCACGGCAGCTGCCGGGTTGCGGCCTCGCGTGTCCAAGCGGATCGCCATGGATCGATTGAATCGCCTGAACGCCGCCCTTGTGTCACGATCGGAGAGCGAGCACATGCGTCTGGTCGGCTCGGTGGTGGAAGTGATGATCGATTCGTTGGACGTCGAGGACCTGGGGGGCAGCGTCTCGGCGATCGCAAGAACTGCCGGCCAGGCACCGGAGGTGGATGGGGTGACGTACATAGAGGGAAAGATCCCCGAGGGACTGGGTCCGGGTGACCTGGTCGAGGTCACCATTGTCGGCGCGGCCGGGTTTGACCTGATAGGGAGCCTGCCTTAATGCCTAACCTTCCCAACTCCATAAGTTTCTTCCGCGTAGCGCTGGTGCCCGTCCTTATGGTCTTCCTTCTCGCCGGCGTACCGTCGGGTGACATTTTTGCCTTCGCGACCTTGGCTGTGGCTGCTCTCAGCGACACTTTAGACGGCACACTCGCGAGGCGCAGGGGAGAGGTCACCGTCATGGGCGCTTTCCTTGATCCGTTGGCGGACAAACTTCTGGTCTCGGGCGCGCTGGTCTCCCTCGTGGCTCTCGATAAACTGTCCGCCTGGGTTGCTATGGTGATCATTGCCCGTGAATTTGCGGTTTCGGGCCTGCGGATGATCGCAGCCGTACAGAACGTGGTCATCCCGGCCAGCAAGTGGGGCAAGGCAAAGACGCTGAGTCAGTTGTTGGCCATCGCGGCTTTGATCGTCGAGCCGCGCTGGCTCAAGCCACATTGGTTGCTGTTCGGCCATCGGATCTCGTGGTACCTGGTGGCTCTGACGCTTATCTTGACGGTGGTGAGCGGCATCGACTACTTCGTGAAGGCGCGTCCGCGCCTGCGGGGGCTGCCTCCGGTCGCGCTTGAGGGCTATCAGACGCCGGACGCGCCTGAAGAAGGTGGACGCGGAGCGCCTGGTGCGCGGGGGGCACTTGACAAGGAATAGGCTTGGCTGAGGAACCGCGCACTAGGGCGGAGGGTGCGAACGAGAGGCAACGCCTCTTCGTCGGAGTGCCTTTGCCTGGCGAGCTTCTAGATCTTGTCGAGAACGCGCAGGCCGCATTGCCACGTTCCAGCGAGCTGAGGCTGATGCGGCCCGACCAGCTTCACGTGACTTTGGCGTTCATCGGGGCTGTGGATGTCGCGAAAGCTTCCGCCGCGTGCGCTGTGATTGACTCCCTGCCCGCTGATGCGGGCGGGATGGCGGAGATCACCGGCTTTCTCATGCTGCCCTCGGCGAGGAAGGCAAGAGTGGTGGCCTTGGACCTGGACGATCGCGAGGGGGTCTTCGCCCGGCTCTTCGAGACCGTGATGGGAGGATTGGAGGCGGCTGACGTGATGAGCCGGGAGAAACGGCCGTTCCGGCCGCATCTCACGATCGCGCGCCTACGAGTGCCGGGGCCGGTGCAACCAAGGTATGAGAGCGGGCGGGCGTCGTATGCGATAGAGTCGGTCTGTCTCTACAAGAGTGAGCTCAGCCGGGAGGGAGCGCGGTACTCGGTGGTCGCTCGCGCAGTGTTCGATGAGAAAAGCGGATGGAAGGTTTAGGAGGAGCGGTGGAAAAGGACAAGGCCCTGGAGATGGCCGTTTTGCAGATCGAGCGCCAATACGGAAAGGGCTCCATAATGCGGCTTGGGGACGAGTCGGCGGCCCTGCGGGTCCCTGCCATATCCACCGGGTCGCTGGGTCTCGATCTCGCGACGGGAGTGGGAGGCGTGCCGCGTGGCCGGGTCGTGGAGATCTTCGGCCCTGAGTCCAGCGGCAAGACCACCCTGGCCCTGCATATCATCGCTGAGGCGCAGAAGGCCGGGGGCAAGGCAGCCTTTATCGACGCCGAACACGCCATGGACTCGGCGTATTCCCGACGGATCGGCGTCAACATCGACGAGCTTCTGGTCTCCCAACCCGACAACGGTGAGCAGGCCCTGGAGATCACCGAACTGCTCATCCGCAGTGGGGCTCTGGATGTCATCGTCGTGGACTCCGTTGCGGCGCTGACGCCGCGTGCAGAGCTCGAAGGGGAGATGGGAGACTCCCACGTGGGACTGCAGGCCCGCTTGATGAGCCAGGCCTTGCGCAAGCTGGCCGGCACCATCAGCAAGACGCAGACCACCTGCATCTTCATCAACCAGCTGCGCGAGAAGGTCGGGGTCATGTTCGGCAACCCCGAAGTCACGCCAGGCGGCCGTGCCCTCAAGTTTTACGCGTCTGTGCGGCTGGACATCCGTCGGATCGAGACGCTCAAGGAGGGCACCGACGCCGTCGGGAACCGGGTGCGCGTCAGGGTGGTCAAGAACAAGGTCGCGCCTCCGTTCAAGGATGCCGAGTTCGACATCATGTACGGGGCCGGTATCTCCACCGAGGGTGACATCCTGGATCTGGCGGTCAACAACAAGATCGTGCAGAAGAGCGGGGCGTGGTTCTCGTACGGCGATCAGCGTTTGGGCCAGGGACGAGAGAACGTCCGGCAGTTCCTGCGCGACAACCCGGAGCTCCTGAGCTCAACTTCGCAGGGAGATCATCGAGGTCCATCGACCCCGAGTGGAGGAACGTAGGGGTGCCTGCTGCCGAGGTCGAGTCATCTGCAGCGGCGAAGACGGCCGCTGGAGCGCCCGCGGCCGTCCCTTCCAAGCAGTCGGCTGCCGCATCGACGGCCGCTTCCGCTGCGGCGTCGGCCGGGGAGGATTCCCGCATGAGAGCGGCGCCCAGGGCGACGAGACGCGGTCTTCCGGGAACTAAGCCGGTTAGCCTCTAGCGGCCACGAACCGCCGGCCCATCTGGACCTTACCCGAAAGCTTGATGAGAAAGAGTTCCGGCAAGGAGTCTGCCGTCCCGCGGGATGGCATCGTGACCTCGATGGTCCCACGCAACCGGCGGCCCGACCGGATCGCTGTATACATCGAGGGGTCGTTCGCGCTCGAGGTCGATGCTGGACTCGCGCGGAGTGCGGGGCTGCGAGTGGGCGGCTTGCTGACCGCCGAGACGCAGCAGAGCCTCCGAGACGGCGATCAGCCGTTCCTCGCGCGGGCGAAGGCCCTTGGCTTGCTGGCCATCCGCGACCGCTCGTCGGAGGAGCTTCGGACACGCCTGCGGCGGCTCGGCTTCGCGCCGGGGACGATAGACGACGTCATCGTCTGGCTGAAAGATCTTGGCTACCTCGACGACGAGCGCTTCGCCCGGAGCTACGCCCTCGAGAAGATGAGGTCGGGTTGGGGCGACCGCCGAGTGCGACAAGAACTGTGGCGAAAGGGCGTCGACCGCGGGAGCGTGGAAGGCGTTCTGGCCGAGCAGCAGGCGGACGAAGAGTCCAGTACGGGCACGGGAGGAGGCTCTGCAGGCCCAGGTGCGGCGCCGGTTCGGCTCCGATTTCCGAAAGGATCCGGTGGCGACGGAGCGGCGGTTGACGGGCTTCCTGGCCCGCCGGGGTTACGACTGGGACAGTATCTCCCGGATGGTCGAACTGCTGCGCTCGGAGGCCGGGGAGACCCCGTAGGGCGCGCCGGTTTCCTTGACACTTTCCGCCTGGGAACGTAAACTTTGCCACAGTGTGATGATCGGTCGGCGATGGTTGCGCGACCTTGCTTTTTAGCTATAGACGACGTTGTAGGTCCGCGTTCTCTTGTGATGGTGCGACAGCCGAAGACGTGATGGAGGGGGACATAGCCGCCTAGGGGTCCGGGCATGGGGATGTCGACGGGGCCACGGAGCGGTCTAACCCTTATAAGGGCGAGAAGCAGATTCAGCCAGTCTTCGGCCGAGCTTGGGCTCGGCCTTTTTGCTGTTACCACCGCTCATACGGTCGTCATCGCACTTGGCATGAAACAGGCCGCGGTGACGCGAACGAGTGGAGTGGTGACTATATGAATGCCTTGTCGATAATTGTGGTCCTGGTGGTGGCCGTCGTATGCGCAGCGGCCGGGTACTTCGCCAGGAAATACGTGGGAGAAGCTAAGATAACCTCCGCGGAGCAGGCCGCGGCCAAGGTCCTCCAGGAGGGCGAGCGCCAGGCGGAAGCACTCAAGCGTGAGGCTCGAGTAGAGGTCAAAGATGAGCTGCATCAGCTTCGAGTAGGGGTCGAGAACGAGATCAAGGAGCGCCGGCAGGAGCTGGCACAGGTCGAGAACCGCTTGCTGCATAGAGAGGAAGCTCTCGACGATCTTCAGAAAGATATGACCCGCCGCGAGCAATCGGTGTCGGATCGAGAGGCCCATTACCGGAAAGTGGTCGAGGAAGCCGAGGCCGCAAAGGCCGAGCAGGAACGAGTGCTCGAGCAGATCTCGGAGCTGACCAGGGATGCCGCCCGCGAGATCCTTCTCAAGCGCACGGAGGATGAAGTCCGACACGACATGGCCAAGATGGTTCGGGCCATCGAGGAAGAGGCCCGGCACGAAGGCGACCGCCGCGCCCGCGATATTCTCTCCACCTGTATCCAGCGCTCGGCCGCCGGTCACGTTGCGGACACTACCGTGTCGGTAGTGCCGCTGCCCTCGGATGATATGAAAGGCCGCATCATCGGCCGCGAAGGTCGCAATATCCGCACGCTCGAGAACCTCACCGGCATCGACTTCATCATCGACGACACGCCTGAGGCGGTTGTACTGTCCGGATTCGACACCGTCCGTCGTGAGATAGCGCGGCTCACTCTGTCGAAACTGGTGGCAGATGGTCGCATCCACCCGGCGAAGATCGAGGAGATGTACTCCAAGGCTCGCGAAGACGTGGACCGGGAGATTCAGGAAGCCGGCGAGCAAGCCGTGTTGGATGCGAACGTCCACGGGGTCGCGCCCGAGTTGATCAAGCTCCTGGGCCGGCTCAAGTTCCGGACGAGTTATGGCCAGAATGTGTTGATGCACTCGCTCGAAGTGGCGCATCTGGCTGGGCTCATGGCGAACGAGCTGGGAGTGAACGCGAAGTTGGCCAAGAGAGCCGGCCTGCTGCACGACCTGGGCAAAGCGGTGGACCACGAGGTGGAAGGTTCGCACGCTGCGATCGGCGGGAACCTTGCCCGGCGCTATGGTGAATCCGACCTGGTCGCGCACATCATCGAGGCTCACCACAACGAGGTGGAGCCGAATTCGGTGGAAGCTGTGCTGGTCGCGGCCGGCGACGCTGTATCCGGTGCCCGGCCGGGGGCCAGACGAGAGACGTTGGAGACCTACATCAAGCGGCTCGAGTCTCTGGAAAGGATCGCCGAGAGCAAGGCGGGAGTGGAGAAGTGCTACGCGATCCAGGCCGGGAGAGAGATCCGCGTGCTTGTGAAGCCGGAAGAGGTAGACGACCAGTCTGCCGCGCTTCTCTGTCGCGAGATCGCTAAAGAGATAGAGCAGGAGCTTGACTATCCGGGCACCATCCGCGTGACGGTGATCCGAGAGAGCCGCACGGTCGAATACGCCAAGTAGAGTCGGACTCTCGGGGCACTCGGACGCTCCGGGCACTCCGCCGGGGTCTCGCTCGTCGAGAGGGCATGGGTTGAGTAGTAGCCGACCACAGACGTATTACCTGCGCTCCTTCGGCTGTCAGATGAACGACCATGATGCCGAGCGCATCGCAGGTGTTCTCGAGGGCTTGGGGTTGCGCCGGGCTGGGTCACCCGAGGAAAGTGACGCGCTTGTCTACAACACCTGCTCGATCCGTGAGAAGGCCGACACCCGGTTATGGGGTCACTTGAGCCTGGCCGGCCGTCTCAAGAAAGAAGACCCCGGCAAGTTGATTATCGTCACCGGTTGCCTCGCGCAAAGCCGGCGCGAGGAGTTCTTCGCCGACTTCCCTTTCGTGGACATCCTGGCCGGACCGCAAAGCCTGCACGAACTGCCGCACCTCCTGGAAGAGCGGCTATCTTCCGGCAGCCGGGCCGGTGCCTTCGCGGAGAGCACGAGTCTTTGGAGCGCCGACCTGCCCCGAGCCCGCGCGGAGGGGCCGGTCGCCTGGGTGCAGATAGTTGCCGGCTGCAGCAACTTCTGTTCGTACTGCATCGTGCCCTCCGTCCGTGGGCCGGAAGCGTCCCGTCCGGCCGGCGCTATCCTCGACGAGGTGAGGGGTCTGGCCGCGGTCGGGGTGCGGGAGGTCACGCTTCTAGGCCAGAACGTGAACGCGTATGGGGCGGAGCCGGGTTTCCCGGGGACGGATTCTTTCCCCGCGCTTTTGGAAAAAGTCTGTTCTGTTCCCGGCATCGAGCGGGTACGTTTCATGACTTCCCATCCCAAGGATGTCTCGGGCGACCTGATACGGATGCTTGCGGCACCAAACCAGGTTTGCGAGCACCTCCATCTGCCCGTGCAGTCCGGCAGCGACCGCATACTGTCTGCCATGAGACGGCGGTACGACCGGGGCGCGTATCTCGAGCTCGTGCGGCGTCTCAGGGCCGGGGCGCCGGGTCTGTCGCTCACCACGGATATCATCGTCGGTTTCCCGGGCGAGACCGAAAAGGATTTCGAAGACACGCTGTCACTGGTAGAGGAGTGCGCCTTCGATGCGGCCTTCACCTTCGTGTATTCCCCTCGGCCCGGGACCGCGGCGGCCGGGTTGCCAGACCGCTTGGCGGCCGATGTCGCGGAGGGCCGGATGAGGAGGCTCGTTGCCCTCGTGCAGGGTCAGGCGCGCAGAGCGAACCAAGCTCTGGTGGGGCACACGGTGGAGGTGCTGGTAGAGCGGCCCAGCCGTCAGGACCCGCATGTGATGATGGGGAGGACGCGCACGCACAAGACGGTGAATTTCAACGGTGAAGCCGGAATAGGCGACCTAGTCCACGTGGAGCTGCTCGAGGCGAGCTCGACCAGCCTTCGCGGCCGCCTCGCAGGGTGAGCGGCGTGGGGCCAGCGGAGGACACGCCGGCTGCCGCTCCCCAGGCCGCGGCGCCCACTGGCAGCCCGCGGGGGATCGCGCTCCAAACCGCCTCCGCCGCACAGCGGACCGAGGGCTTGGATGCGGCACGGACTGGTCAGGTAATCGCGCTATTGGGGCCGACCGGGGTGGGGAAGACCGGGGTCGCCATCGCGCTGTCCCGAAGGCTCGGAGTCCAGGTCATCTCCTGCGACTCGATGCAGATGTACTCGGGTATGCCGGTGCTCACCAACCAGCCCTCCGAATCCGAAAAGCGTCTCGCGCCCCACGAACTGGTGGGCACGCTCGACCCGACGGCGAGCTGCTCGGCGGTCGAGTATGCGGCTCTGGCGCGGCCGCTCGTCGACGAAGATCTCCGTCTGAGAGGTTGGGCGTTGCTATCCGGCGGCACCGGTCTGTACATGCGGGCGGCACTGGCGCCGCTGGAAGCGGCGCCCACGGACGACCCGGCCCTCCGAGGCCAACTGGAAGCCCGCGCAGGTAACGAAGGCCCCGATGTTCTTCACGCCGAGCTCGCAAGACTGGACCCTGAGGCAGCGGCGCGCATCGACCCCCGGAATGTCCGCAGGGTGGTGCGCGCTCTCGAGGTGGTAACCACCAGGGGAACTGCCTGGTCCGGCCGGGATGATCTGTGGAAGCCCAGGTATTTTCACCGGACCCTCATCGTGGGGCTCACGATGGAAAGGCAGGCGCTGTATGCGGCCATCGACCGGCGGGCCGCGGCCATGCTGGCCGGCGGCGCCGTGGAAGAGGTGCGGGAGCACCGGTCGCTCGCGGACCGGGACGCTTCCGACGGCTTGGCCGCCGTTGAAGGCCGGGGTCTGTGCCGGGCGATCGGTTATCGCGAGATATGCCGCTATCTCGATGGGCTGCAGAGCCTCGAGCAGACGATCCAGGAGGTGGCGGCCGCGACCCGGCGGTACGCGCGACGGCAGGAGACCTGGCTGCGCAAGGTGAGGGACGCTGTTATCATTGACGTCCAATGCCGGACGGCAGAGGACATCAGCGGGGAGATCCTGTCTCTGGCCCGGTCCGGCAGCGACCAAGAGGAGCGTTCCATCCCATGAGATTCGCGAAATGGCAGGGGTTGGGCAACGATTACCTCATCGTCGAAGCAGACGCCCTTCCCGGTACTCTCACGGCAGAAGCCATCGGCGTGCTCTGCGACCGTCACCTCGGCGTTGGAGCCGACGGGATCCTCCTTCATGGACCTCCTAGCGGCGCCGTGGTAGGCGCCGTGGCGCGCATGCGGGTTTTCAACCCCGATGGCGGTGAGCCGGAGATGTGCGGGAATGGCATACGGATGTTCGCGCGCTATCTTCGCCAGGCGGATATGGTGACCACCGACGAGTTCGTGGTCGAGACGCTCGCCGGCCCCATCATGCCGCGCTTGCTGGGCGATGGTCTGGTGCGGGTGGACATGGGAACGGCGCGGTTCCACAGCCCTAACATCGATGCCTCTGTCCGGGGCTCGGATGGTGGTGCGGACGTGGTGGGAGCCACCCTGGAAGCCGGCGGCGTCCGGTATCGCTTCACGTTCGTCGACGTGGGAAACCCCCACTGCGTGATCCCGGTGGACGACCCGGCGGTGTTCGACGTGGCGGGAGTCGGGGCGTTGATCGAGCGCCATCCCTACTTTCCCAAGCGGGTGAACGTGGAGTTCATCCATGCAGAAGCAGACGGCTCTGTGCGGATGCGGGTGTGGGAGCGCGGGGTCGGGGAGACTCAGGCCTGCGGCACGGGCGCCACCGCGGTGGGGGCCGCGAGCGTGCGGATGGGGCTGGTCGCAGAGCCCGGTGCTGGTGCATCTCTTGGGGGGAGACCTGCGCATCGACGTCGAGGAGGGAGACCGGGTGTTCATGACCGGGCCGGCGGAAGAGGTCTTCACCGGCTGAGCTATCACGCGAACTGATGGCGCGCGCCGGCTGGTGACCCGGCCGGTCGATGGTTGGGCGGGACGCTGGCCCTGGTGGATGGCCATCCGGGTTTTAGAGAGAGATAAAAGACTTTAGGAGGCGACGTGCGGTTCTCTAGGCGGCTCGACAACCTTGCCCCGTATCTGTTCGCCGAGATGGAGCGGAAGATCTCGGAGAAGCGCAAGAGCGGGGTAGACGTCATCAGCCTGGGGATCGGCGATCCCGATCTCCCCACTCCCGGCTATATCGTCGAGGAGATGCAGCGCCAGGTGGCGGATGCGCAGAACCATCGCTACCCGAGCAACTGGGGGCTGCGTGAGTTCGGCGAGGCGGCCGCCTCCTTCTACAAGCGTCGTTTTGGGGTCGAGATCGATCCTGCCAAGGAATTCTTCCCGCTTCTTGGGGCCAAGGAAGGGCTGGCCCATATATGCTGGGCCCTCCTCGACGCCGGAGACCTCGCCCTGGTGCCGGACCCCGGATACCCGGTCTACTCGGGAGGATCCCTGATGGTGGGCGCGGAGGTCCGTTATCTGCGCTTGCAGCCGGAGAAGGGCTTTCTGCCCGATCTGGACGAGGTTTCGGAGGCGGAGGCGAGGCGGGCTAAAGTCTTGTTCATCGGCTATCCGAACAACCCCACGGCGGGAGTCGTCGAGGACGACTTCTTCGAGCGAGTCGTAGCCTTTGCCAAGAAGTACGACGTGGTCGTAGTGCATGACAACGCCTATTCGGAGCTCACCTACGATGGGTACGTAGCTCCCAGCTTCCTTGGCGTCGCGGGCGCGAAGGACGTAGGGGTAGAGTTCTTCAGCTTCTCGAAGCCTTTCAACATGACCGGCTGGCGCACCGGGTTCGCTGTCGGGAACCGGGAGATCCTGGCTCATCTGTGGCGGCTCAAGACCAACATGGACTCGGGGATGTTCGACGCGCTGCAGCGCACATCCGCGTTCATCCTGAACGGCCCGTGGGACTTCGTGGACGAGATGTGCGCTGTCTATCGTCGCCGCCGGGACCTACTTGCCGAGGCGCTTGTTTCTGTGGGTGTGAATGCGCCCAAGCCCAAGGGGACCATCTACATGTGGATCCCGATACCCGAAGGCTACACCTCGGCCGGCTTCAGCGAGCACGTACTTGAGCAGGCTGCGGTCGTAGTTACGCCGGGAACCGGCTACGGTCCGGCGGGCGAAGGATTCGTGAGGCTTTCGCTCACCACCCCTGACGACCGCATCGCCGAGGCTGTCGAGCGCATTAAAGCCTCGCTGACTCTGTAGGCCCGTCGTCACGAGTCCACCACCCGTTGATGGGAGAGCCTTGGATATCCCAGTGAAGTTGCTCTGTTCCGAGGCCCGTCTGCCGAGCCGAGCCCATCCCGGCGACGCCGGAGTAGACCTGTGCTCGGTGGAGGAAGTCGATATCCCTGGCGGCGAGCGGCGCGACGTGGGAACTGGTCTGGCCTTGGCGATACCCGAAGGATTCGCGGGTTTCGTCCAACCGCGGTCCGGTCTGGCCTTCCGCCACGGGATCATGGTGGTCAACTCCCCCGGCCTCATCGACGCGGGGTATCGCGGGGAGGTGCGTGTCGCCCTGTTCAACTCGGGGACAGACGCCTTTCATGTGGCCGTGGGCGACCGGATCGCCCAATTGGTGATCCAGAGGATAGAAGAAACGGGCTTCTCTCTCTGCACCGAGCTACCGTCGACCTGCAGGGGAGAGGGAGGTTTCGGGAGCAGCGGCCGCTAGCGGGGCGCCCACCTTAGCGCACCCGTGCTCTCCTCTGGGCACTGACCTTGCGCCGGCGCTGGTGCCGACCGTGGCGCAGCCGGTGATCGCGAGACCCCCTGGGCACAAAGCCGCGGAGCCGTGCCAGGATGCACCCGAAGTCTGAGGAAGTCGCGTGACGCCTCCTGATGAAATGACTGCGAGCGAGTCGGCAGTCTTTCAACAAAGGAGGTAAGGATGTTCAGGAGAGTGCGCAGGTTTCTCGGGGCCGGTCTAGCGGGTGCGCGAGGTTTCACCCTCATCGAACTCTTGGTGGTGATCATCATCATCGCCATCCTGGCGGCGATCGCCATCCCGACGTTTCTGGGTCAGCGACAGAAGGCTCAGGACGTTTCGGCCAAGTCACTCGTGCGCAACGCCATGACTGTCGTCGAATCCGCCTATGTCGACGACCGCGACTTCAGCGCGATAACGGCGGCCGAGCTCAAAGCCATAGAGCCCTCCCTCACCTTCACGGTGGCTGACAACGCCGGCTCGAGCCCGACGGCCCAGGCTTCCGCGAATGCCGTCGATTACAAGGGGGGTACCGCGACCACCTACGAGATCGGTTCGGTTTCGCAATCGGGCAAGAAGTTCGGGGTGAAAGTGGACAAGGGCGCCACCGGCGGGACCACCTACTGGATCGATGGAGCACAGAAGACCTGGTAGAGGAGAGCCTTCACAAAGGCAGCCATGCCAGGCCAGGACGCGGGTGGCTGTCCTGTCGACTCAAGGTTTGCGGCAAAGGGCCGGCCGGACTTCGGGCCGGCCCTTGTACCCGTGGAGTGGTTCTGCTTCGGCGTGCGTCGGTCGATTCTGACTAAAGTCCTCAGTGGACCCGCCGATAATTGATTTCGAAGGAGTCCAGCGCCGCCATCTTCCGGTGGAGGAGTGGAAGCCTCAGTGCGGCTTGCTGGGTGAGACACCCGGAATACCGGGGCGGGTTCACGCAATTGCACGAGAGGGTCGGTGACAGATCTCTCGAGCCCTCAGTCGATCGACGGAGAAGGAGGCAGGAGTGTACGGAGTGATGAGAAGAATGAGGAGATTCCGCAAGGGTGAAAAGGGCTTCACCCTCATCGAACTCTTGGTGGTGATCATCATCATCGCCATCCTGGCGGCGATCGCCATCCCGACCTTCCTGGGGCAGCGCCAGAAGGCTCAGGATGCGGCTGCCAAGTCCCTGGTGCGCAACGCGCGGAGCGCCGTCGAAGCGTCCTACGTTGACAATCAGACATTTGCCATCGCTACCATGACTGCGGGCGTTTTGCAGGCCATCGAACCGTCTATCAACTGGGTGGTAGCGGCAAGCGCTGCTGCGGGAGCTCAGACTGCCGCGGCTGGAACGGCCGCGGCAAATCTTAACCAAGTGGCGTTCTACGGGGCGGCCACGGACTACCAGCTTAGCTCGCAGTCCAAGTCTGGGACCGTATTCGGGGTGGACGTCAACAAGGCCAACGCTGCCGATGCCCTCGCCAATACTGGCGGCAACTGGTCCTACGTGGGTGCTGTTAAGAAATCCTGGTAAACGTCTTTCCAGATCGCAGACTGGCGAAGGGGCAGCGCGGCCACACATCCGCTGCCCCTTCGCTGTTGCTGGAACCGATCACGGCGGTCATGCCGGCGGCAAATGAGCCCGCCCCCAAGAGCCATGTCCCGTACATCCCGCCGTTTACGCCAGATAGGGGGACTTCGCCCAGGCGTTTCAGAGCAACCTGGCCAACTTGCGAAGCGCCCCCATGGTTTCCGTATACGACCGTGATGGAGTGCTCGTGGAGAGGTGATCCTGAGCGCTTTTGTGCGAGAAGTGCGATCGTCCCCAAGAAACCGCTAAAGCGGAGCAGAGTAATGCCGATATCACAGTCGAAGCCTCCGTGGCCGGGAATCGGCGGCGGGGCCCAGGGCGGGATACTTCGGAGCATGTAACTCCGTCCCGCAGAGCACAGCGTTCAGCGATTCGCGAATAAGGAGGCCACACATGCTACGTGCCATCCGCAAAAGGATGAAGGGTGAGAAGGGTTTCACTCTCATCGAACTCTTGGTGGTGATCATCATCATCGCCATCTTGGCGGCGATCGCCATCCCGACTTTCCTCGGGCAGCGTAACAAAGCCAACGACGCGGCGGCTAAATCTCTGGTCCGCAACGCAATGACCGCCGTCGAAGCGTCCTACGTTGACAACCAGACATTTGCCATCGCTACCATGACTGCGGGCGTTTTGCAGGCCATCGAACCGTCTATCAACTGGGTGGTAGCGGCAAGCGCTGCTGCGGGAGCTCAGACTGCTGCGGCTGGAACGGCCGCGGCAAATCTTAACCAAGTGGCGTTCTACGGGACCGCCTCGGACTACCAGCTCAGCTCCGCGTCCAAGTCTGGGACTATATTCGGGGTGGACGTCAATAAGGTCAATGCTGCCGATACTCTCACCAACACCGCCGGCAACTTCTTCTACGTGGGTGCTGTTAAGAAATCCTGGTAAACGTTCTTCTAGATCGTAGCCTGTCGAAGGGGCAGCGGCCGCACGGCCGCTGCCCCTTTCTTCGCCACAGGGACGCTAGGCAGCGACATGACAAGGTGGGTGCTGGTGGGTTGCCCCCACTGAACAGAGCCGACGTCATGGTGAATAGGGAGGCGCTTGTCAGTCATCGAGATAATCTCTAAGCTCTTCGTGGTTGAGCCCGGGAGCGAGCAGCACGCACACAAACCGTCCTCGAAGGTAGTATGGATGTTCGCAGAGTCTGATTTGAACGCTTTCGTGAGTACATCGGCACGGCTGGTAGGTGCTGCCGTTTCCGCTTCCTGGAGCCGTTGCAGATTGACTGTGGTGGCGCTGTTGGCGACGGCCCTGGTCGCAGTCTTTCTAGCTGGGTGTGGTAGCGAGATGAGTCTTGGGCGCGACCTTGACAAGAAGGGTGACCTGGCTGGGGCGGTGACCGTTTACGAGCGGGTTCTAGCAAAGGCACCAGGCGATGTTGATGCGCTTAGCGGACTTGCAGTGGACCTGATGTTGCTCGGCAAGTATAGCGAAGCGCTTCCGATACAGGAAAAGGTCGTCACCATTAATCCCAAGGACGTCCAGACGCGGATCGAGCTCGCATTCAACTATCTGAACCATCAGGGCCAGCCGGCTAAGGCTGTCGACTATCTGAGACAAGCCGTGATCCTGGAGCCAAGCGCGAAGAATCTGACGTTTCTAGCGCAGGCTTTGATTCAAGCGGGAGACTTGACAGTAGCGGAGCAGACGCTACACAGGGCGCTGGTAGCAGACCCCAAATACCCCCATGAGTACATCGTCTTGCTGTCCTTTCTCGACTCCCAAGGGCGAACTGATGACGCGGCCAAGCTGAGGGAACAAGCACGCGCCAACGGTGTCGATGTGACTTCAGTCAAGTAGGCTTCCGCTCACTTGGTCCGGTGTCGTGTGAAGCGGTCTTCTGAACGCTCTGGCTTCTTCAGTTGACCCAACAAGAGCGACGACATGGTGGCGTGGCCGCCAGTCTCCACCTAAAGTCTTTCGCAGCTTCCCCACGGCGTGCCCTAGCCTGGGCGCATGGACCGACACCACGAAACCGCTAGCCAATCCGGGCACACACTTCTGGAGCTTCTCGCAGTTCTGGCGATAATCGGGGTCTGCCTCATTGCTGGCACCGTGTCGCTGACGAAAGAATTGGGCACTGAGGAGGGCGAGGGGCGCCGCGCAAACGTGGCAGGCCGCTGCCGCCTGGGCGCAACTCGGCGTGTTGTGGCATGGCGGGTCTGCCCATCTTCAATACCAGGCTGGAGAGGCTTCACTCGTCCACGACTTCTCGGAATTCGGAGGGACGCTCGGGCTGTCTGCCGCGGCGGTTCCGGTGACAACGAATCTCTCTCGCTGGAAGATGGGCAGCGGTGTCTCGGTCGGCTTTACGGGTCGTGTTGGGATCGCCCGATGGGGGTGGTTCTCTCCTTTTTGGCGACGGAAACAGGCTTTACCACCTGGTCGTACGACCGGAAAGCGGACTCAGCGTGAGAAGCATCTCCGTATCGGCCGGCGAGTGATGCTGAGTCTATCCCGTCGCACGCTGGGAGGTGAGGACGGATTGTTCCTTATCGAGGTACTCGTGGCATTCTTGCTGCTCGCCTTGTTTCTCGGGCCATTGGTGGGGGGAGTGCTCGCAGAGACCCATAGGGCGGTCGATCTACAGGCGTCGGCGGGAAAGGAAGACGCGACCGATCGCCCGGCATCGACACTCGCAGCCTGGACATGGGGCCGGTGTCTGAAGAGAGTCACCTGGCGCCTGGGTCCGGAGTTGATCGTCGAAGTGGCGAGTGCAGGGCTGCCTTGCGGATGGGTCGGTCGGATTGTGGGCCGATGGTTGGTATGTGCAAGAGTACCCGCCCGACGAAACCGGGTTCCTCCGATTCCCGGCAAGCGTGTGGTCGTCCAGAGTCGGCCAAGAGTTGACCGTGAGATACAGGCTCCAGGGAGAAGCTTGGGGTGCGCCGTGGCGAACGGTCGTTCCTGGGCCGGACGGTGTCTTGAAAGTCTCGGGAGCGAGTTCGGGGCAGGCCGAGGTTTCCGGGAGCTGGATCCTTCATCCGCCCAGCGCATCGAGTGGAGTCCCCGTGCTTTCCTGGCTCGGCGGAGGCGCTAACAGTGGTAGCGCTTCGTTCCCCGTCGTTCTTGGGTTGCCTCCCGTTGGCTGCCAACAAGCAGGCGTGGGCGCGGGCTCACAGTCTTGGTTGCAGGAGGAGGGACGGGAGCTTGACCTCTACTTCTGATTTTCGGTCCGCCTCGGCGCGCGGCCAAGGCTTCCGGGTCGGAGACCGAGGGTTCTCGCTTGTCGAGCTCCTGTTGGCCCTTGCCCTCACCTTGTGCCTCGCCGTTGCGGTCGCGCCTGTGTGGGCTTCTGTGCAAAGCCGGAGCGTCCGCGACGGAGATGGGGCGATAAGTCTTCTTCAGGGGCGTGTCGCCGCTAGCAGGATGGAACGGGACCTACGGCTCGCGACTGCCATGTCCTGCGCGTTCGCTGTCGATGGTCCCGTTCTGCAGGGCTCGGCGTCGCAGGTGGTGTTCCTCACGGCCGGTTCGTCGGGCGAGCCTCCGGCGATCGTTGAGTGGGAGATCGCGGGAGGTGCGCTCATGCGTCGCAAAGGCGCTTGCCCTGCTGTCCGGCCAGTAACATTTCCGCATTCCCTCTATTCCGACAACAAGACCATGCTGGAGGGGATCAGCGCGGGGGCATCCTTCAGTTACGACGTGGACGGCCACGACGTTGGCGCTCCTGTCCCACCAGAAGATCTGTCTCTGGTCGATCGCGTGGTGTTGAAAGCCCAGCACTCCGTCCCATGGGATCCCAAGGGCGTCACGTCGCTCCTCTCAGTGAGCGCTTCGGTCGGTAGATGAAGAATATGCCCATCACCCGACCGGTCAGGAGCGGTGTGGCCGGCCGGCGGGCGGTTCGACCGCGTTTGAAGGCCTGCCGTGGGTCAAGGACGCCCGAAGCCGGGTCCGCTCTGCTCCTCGTGTTGCTTCTTTGCCTTGGCTCGGCGCTACTCATCACGTCTTTGGCGGCTGTCCTACTGTGCTGCGAAAGAGCTGTCGCAGACGAGAACGAGGGGAGGGCGCGGCTGAGCGAGAAGGACGAAGTTCTGAGCGCGTTGGCATGCGAGGCCGGGGGTTCGTGGGAAGCCAAGGATTGGAGTGAGATTGGTCCGGGAGAAGGCGCGCTCGATACCGTAGACGGTAGCCAAGGGTGGCTGCTCCAAGCACTCGCCCGCCAAGATCCCAGTGTCTCGCACGTTACCGTATCGGCTATGGTGGAGCGTGGTCGCGACGGTATCGATCTTCCGTTGGCGGCGGCTGTAGCAGCGTCAGTCGTGACGCCGGCAGGGCGTGCCATGCCCTGGCTCGAATCAGACGTCAGCGGCGGCGAAGAGGGCGCTCAAGCTGCCTGCTACCTGCAGGGGCCCGTGGACCCTTCCTTGTTGGGGCCTGGTTGCGCCGCGGGAAAGATCAGCAACGAGTGGCGCCTCGACCCTGGTCGATCGGAATTGCTTGGCGCAATAGGCTCCGGGCGGAGAGGCGGGCCCGAAGGACGGCCCCTCGGTCCATCGCGGGCCGGGAGTGGTCGTGCTCGAAGGTGGACCCGGGACGACAGTCCGGCTGCCACTAGGAGCAGGCGGCGCGTCGGCGGACGAGCCTATCCTGGCGGTCGTCACCGGCGGAGCCACGCTCGATCTCACGGGTCTTGGTGACCTGTTTGGGGTCGCGGTGGCAAACGACGGCGGCATACTGCTGGATCAGACCACTATCCACGGGGCAGCGTTTGCCACCTATGCCCTCGACTTGGGAACCACGGGTCAAATCCGGTTCTCTCGCTACATCTTGCGCTGGGCGACGGACCGCAGTCTAGTGCGAACGCGCCTCGTGCCGGGTACTCGCGAGGAGGGCACACGGTAGGGTCGATTTGAGCCACGTGCGAATGGGACAAACGCTACGCCATGGCGGCGGGACGGTATACTCAAGGTCATGTCTGGGTCAACAGAAGATATCCGCAGGCTTGCGACGGCATGGGAGAGGCAGCGCCACCGTCTCGGCTTGGAGTGCCGCGAGTGCGAGGTCATCTGCGAGCGAGTGGTCTACCCGTGGCAGTGCCTTCGCTCCAATTGTAAGTACGTCTACGCGTTTACCGACGAGGAGACCACATATTTCGGCTGCCTCCACAAAGTCTTTACGCCGGAACTTGATCTGGCTGCTTTCCCAGGGTCAAAAGGCAATCTGTCCGACCCTTACGGTATGCTCAAGACGGCGCGATCCCCTCGGCCGGAATGTCGTGTGACGGTGGAGAAGGCCTATCCCTGCTCGTTCTCGGAGCGAGGCTGCTGCAATCCTTCGTTCTTCCACCATCCGTCCGCGTCGCCAGACAGCGGGATCCGTCTTAGGTCGAACATTTCTCCGGACGCCGATCCGGACCAACGTAGCTAGCCCCATACGCTTTGGACTTGCACCTTGTTTTTCTCGGGACAGCCGGGGCGGTGCCCACCGTCGATAGAGGATCGAGTGCGGTCCTCATCATTCGTGGCGGGGAGCGCATACTGGTCGATTGCGGTGAGGGCACCCAGCGACAGTTGATGCGCTCCGCAGGATTGGCCCGTATCGGCAAGATCCTCATCACCCATCTTCATGGCGATCACTATCTCGGTCTGCCTGGGTTGCTCAAAACGCTCAGCCTTCAGGGTCGAGAAGAGCCTCTTCAGCTGATGGGCCCGGAAGGTCTGTACGAGTTGCTGAGGGATGCTGAACGTCTGGTCGGACGGCCCAGATTTCCATTGCTCGTGGAGGAGCAAGGCCCCGGTGTTGTGTTCGAGGCGGAAGACTACTGCGTGACCGCGGAGCGCACGGAACACGGGCTTCCAAGTCTTGCCTGGGGTCTGGAAGAGCATTCGCGCCCCGGTCTGTTCCACCCGGAGACAGCGCTGGCGTTGGGGGTTTCCCCGGGTCCCGATTTCGGACGTCTGCAGCGCGGTGAGGTGGTGGTCTCGAGCGCCGGCATCGAGGTGCGGCCGGAACAGGTGATGGATGTCGCCCGAGAGGGGCGCAAGATCGTCATCACCGGGGATACCCGTCCGACGGCCCGGATTGTGGCCTTCGCAGCCGGCGCCACCGTGCTCGTGCACGACTCCACGTTCGCGTGGTCGGAGCGGGAGAGGGCCATAGAGACCGGGCATTCCACCGCCCGCGAGGCCGCCGAGGTGGCGTCCAGCGCCGGAGTGGGAACGCTGGTGCTCATCCATACGAGCTCGCGTCACAGCTGGCGCGAGCTGCGCGACGAGGCCCGGGCGGTCTTTGCCGACGCTGTCGTGCCACGTGACTTCGACGAGATGGTCGTGCCCTACCCGGAAAAGGGCAAGGCACGTCTCGTTCTCCCTTCGTAGCCTCTTATCTTCAGGGGAAACCCGGTATAATGACCGGTCGCCGGTCCGGGCGGCGATAACGAAGGAATGCCGGACGGGTCATTCTTGCCCACGTAGCTCAGGGGATAGAGCACTGGCCTCCGGAGCCAGGTGTCGCAGGTTCGAATCCTGCCGTGGGCACTGTTTAGCGGGCGCCGTCACGGCGCCAGTCGTCCTCAACCATCGCTTGCGTCCGCAAGGTACTGCTCGATCGCTTGCTTGTGCTTGACAGCGAACTCAGAGGCGGGCTCTTCGCCGCAGCTTCTGCATCTCAGATCGTAGGCTGAATTAATGACCTGGCACCGCGGGCACGCATAGTTCTCCCTGACCTCCTCAAGCCATGGTCCATGGCCAACAGACCTGATCCGTTCCAGATCCACCCAGAGTTCGAGCCGATGAGGCATTTCCGCTTGAAACCGTTTCAGCTCTTCGCAAGGGTATTCGTCGCATTCGCTGCAGAAGTCGATGCCTCGTTCGGCCGCGCAGGCGAACATCTTGCATGCGTCGCAGTAGGGCCATCTCTTGCCTGATCGACATCCGTGACACTTCACTGCTTCTTCGGAAAGGTGCACTCGCGCCGCGAACCGCTTGAGCCTTGCCGGGTCTTCTGTCGTCCCTATGAACACACTGCAGGCCCCACAATAGAGACCACAAACGGCGGCCAGCACATCGGGCCGATCCTCAGTCTTCTCCATGGTCACTCCTTCGCTATGGTCTTCTCTGTTCTTCCCTGAGGCCAGGTTCGCCCGTTTCGGTCGCCACCGGTCAGAGGCCAAGCTCCCGCTCCACCTGAGAAAACGCCAGCTGTCGCATGGGCGCTAACCGCCACCCGAGAACCTCGCCGGCCGCTCGACAATAAGCTTCCTTGATCTCGCGCATCGCGAGCGGCGCGCCCAGCAGTGATCGCATGCTGGTCTGGCGCAATTCCGCTTCGCCACACGACACAATGCTTTCGAACAGCGTTAGGTCGATGTTCACGTTAAGCGACGTGCCGTGGCTGGCCACCCAGCGCTGGCAGCGCAATCCGACCGACGCGATCTTCTCTCCGGAGACGTACAGCCCGGGGTGGTGGGCCCGGCGTTCCGCGTTGATGGCGTAGCCGGCAAGCAGGGCGATCAGGCATCCTTCGAGGTCGCTGACATATCTGGCCAAGTCGCGTCCCGGCACAGGGACCACCGGGTAGCTCACGAGCTGGCCGGGGGCGTGAAGGGTGGCCTGGCCGCCGCGCTCCGAGCGGAGCACCGGGATGGAGGCCACGAGGCTCGAGACCTCAGGGCCTGAGTCGGGCTCCGCGGCGGACCAAAGACCTGTGCCTAGCTCGCGGTCTGCGACGCGCTCCGGGTGGCAGCCCGAGTCTGGGCCGGAGCCAATCCGTGCGTCGAGTCGCAAATCCCCGTCGGTCCCCCGACTGCCCAAGGTGATGACAGGCTCATGTTCAAGCAGTAGCAACACCCCCGGCAGTGACCCGTCGGCCACAGCCTGGCGAAGACGGCCCTGCAAAGCTTGCAGAGGCTCATAAGGAGCCAGCCCCAGGTCGAGCACGGGTAGAAGAGATCTCCGGCGGACTGCTGTGTCTAACGGTCTGAGATCCAGTCATGCGCTTCCAGGCCCTTGAGCGGTTAGGCGACGGTGTGAGAGACTCAGTGCTGCCGATGGACAAAGATACCAGGACGAGCGGAGGTCAGCGGACCTCAGGTCCAGAGACCCCGCAGGCTGATCAGGAGGACCGGTGCCCAAGAAGAAGTACGACCCCCTCTGGGAGCTTGTCGACGAGAAGGTCGCCCTCCAGGGGATGGAGCCGGATGTGGACGCGAAGTGCCCCTATTGCCATGTGACGGTTCATGTGGGGCTGCAGGCCACCCCGGGCGAATATGTTGAATGCGGCTTGTGCGGAGGGGTCTCGCAGTTGACCAGAGACGACGGCAGCATCGCCCTGCGGCCGGCGGAAGCCACTCCCTCAGGTCAGTAGTCTGCGCAGCTTAGTAGTCGGCGCGGGTCGCGCTGGCACAGATCAGTAGCGGACCACCGGACGTCCGAGGCTCGAACTGAGGGTCCCCAGCTCCGTCGGTAGGTCCTTGGGCGCGGAGACCGTGGTCGGGTCGCCGTCAGAGATGTACCGCAGCAGCGGATGCTTCTTGAAGTTGTCGATCGCGTTCTTGAGCGCCTGGCCGGTCACGGTGATCCGGGTTATGTGCAGAGGGCTGAACTTGGTCGAGAAGGGGGACACACTCGGGCCCCCTGCGACCGCCACTGCCGCGGAATACGAATAGGTCTTGCCCTGGTATTGACCGCTCGCGATGAGGCTGTCGTTCGCGGGATAGTCGCCAAAAGGCACGGACAGGCTGGTGACCTTGTAGCCACCGCCGATCATCGGCGTCGAGGGTCGCTTCCGACTGCTGCAATTGTTTCGCGGCCTCTTGCGGGGTCGCTTTCTTGAGATCGAGGTGCGTGACGGTATGGCTGCCTACCTCGTATCCCCATTGGATCAAATTCTTGAGTTTCTCTTTTTGTTGGTCAGGTTGGCCCCAGAGCACGCGGTCCGGGACGTCCACGTCGAGCAACGGAAAGAACGTGGCCCGGTCTGCCCAACCGCCTGCCTTGACGGCCTGGCGCATGATCCCGACTGCCGAGTCCGGGTCGAGAGAGCCGTCGTCGAGGATGTGATACTGCCCCATGCTCGAATCGTCGAAAGTCAGCACCACCGGAGACTTGCCGGCCGGAATGTCGATATTTCCTGCAGCAAGGTCGCGCACCGTGATCGGATAGTAGCCTTCCGACTTGAGCAGGGCGATATCGGAGCGGAAGTCTTGAGGCGTCCTGGTATAGGTAGCCGCCGTGGGGCCGAGCAGGTGGTACATGAGCACCAGTGACCTCGCCCATCTCGTTGCTGCCGATGGCTCGGGCGCGGTCCACGGTCATGGGCCCGGATGAGGCCGCCGCGGCCGTGGTGCTGGACGATGAACCCGAGCCCGAACTGGAACTGTGGGGCTGGGTGGTGCGGGGGGTGGAGGCGGAGTCATTTCCTCCCCCGAAGGCGAGTCCAGTGACCAACCCGATGAACGCGCCGGCCGCGAACGCGATGATGAGAAAACGAATCACCCGGTGTCCCCGCATGATGCGAGAGTTTACCAGATGGGTGCAGCAACGGACTCCTCGCTCTGCTAGCGAAGCCCTGGCTCGACGCGTTAGACTCGGGCTCTGCTAGAATACGCGCACCATGGCGCAAGTTGATTCCACGGGGGGCTCTCGGCATTCTCCGTCCCGCCGCAAGCGCAAGGCGCAAGGCAGGGGTGTGTTGCTCATCGGGGTCGTCGGCCTGGTGGTTTTCGCCGCCGGCTTCTTTCTTGCTGTGGTCTCTCGGTAGCTGGATCGTGGGCGGCGGTCTGCCCGGAAGCGACAACTCCGGTGGCCAGGCTCTGGCGGCCTCCCTTCCCAGCCAAAGCGATTACAACTTCACCCCGTCCATCGACATGCTGGCGTTTCGGGACGCCTCCTACGTGCCGGTCAAGGGCGTCTACATCACCAGCTACGCCGCCGGTTCCAGCAAGTATATGACCAGCATGCTCGCCCTCGCCGACCAGACCGAGATCAACAGCTTCGTCATCGACGTGAAGGACGCCACCGGATACGTCTCCTACGATGCCGACGTTCCGCTCGCCAAGCAGCTTGGATTGATCGACAAGCGGATCCCGGACATCGATGCGCTGATCGCCACCCTTCGGCAACACAACATCAAGCCCATCGCGCGGATCGTATGCTTCAACGACCCGGTCTTGGCAAAGAAGATGCCCGCGCTCGCCGTCAAGAGCAAGTCGACCGGCGGCAACTGGCAAGACAACAAGAAGTCCATGTACACGAACCCGTACAACCGCCAGGTTTGGGAGTATTTGACCGAGCTTGGTGAGGACGCGGCTCGTCATGGGTTCGAGGAGATCCAGTTCGACTACGTCCGTTTCCCCAGTGACGGCAAGATCTCCGACGCCGTGTATCCGGGGGCGGACTCGAGCAAGGAGGACGCCATCGCCGGCTTCCTCGCCTATGCACGTGCGCGGCTCGAGAAGCTCGGCGTGTGGGTGTCGGCGGACGTGTTCGGGCTCACGGTGCATGTGAACGACGACATGGGGATCGGCCAGAAGATCGAGAAGGTCGCGGCGAACGTGGACATCGTGTGCCCGATGGTCTACCCGTCGCACTACTACAACGGGCTCGTATGGCATCGCGAAGCCGAACTCGAGCCGTACAACATCGTGAGCGACGCGATGAAGGACGCGCGAAGCGTCTGCCGGGCACGGGGGCGATGGTACGGCCCTGGTTGCAGGATTTCACTCTGGGCAAGCCGGCCTACGGCGTGGATCAGGTCAAGGCGCAGATAAAGGCCGTCGAGGATCTGGGCATCAACGAATGGATCCTCTGGAACGCCGGCGTCAAGTACACCAAGGACGCCCTCAGCCCACAGTAAGCTCGGGCACAGCCCGTTTTAGCTGACCACTGTCGGTACCAATCTTTGCTCCAGCACATCGAGGACTCCGCCAAGGGTGATCCTGAGGTGAGGGATCACGCTGAGAGTCGCGAAGCTCATGGCCATAAAGGGCTCGTCCAGGTCCACCCCTAACTGCGCCGCGGCCTTCTGCAGCGACCTCAGTTCCGCCCCCACCGCTGCCGCCGGGCGGTCGGTCATGAGTCCCACGAGCGGCAGGGGCAGCAGTTGCAGCGACGAGCCGCAGGCGACGGCCAGTCCGCCCCCGGCAGCCGCTAGGGCCTTGGCAGCCGCCAGCATGTCCGCCGGGTCCGCTCCTGCCACCAGGAGATGGTGAGCGTCGTGAGCGACTGTGGTGGCGATCGCCCCGCGGCGGAGCCCCAGCCCGCTGATCAGTCCGGTCCCGATCTCCCCGGTCCTTGCGTGCCTCTCCATCAAGGCGACCAGGCAGACGTCCTTCTCGGGATCGGCCTGAAGGTAACCACCGGTTGCTCGGATCTCTACCATCCGTTCTTCCGTGACGATCGAGCCCGGCACGAGATGGATGGCCCGTGCTCGATGCGGCCCTTGTCCGGCGGGCGGGGCCAGATCCTCGGGCCGGGTGGCGGCTAGATAGAAGGGTGGCGACTCCAACGGCGGAGAAGGCGGAAGCGAGTCGGCGAGGGTGCCGTCCCGCAAAACCACCTTTCCGGCGAAGATCACGGTGTCCGGGTGGGGGAAAGTTGGGTCTTGGACAAGCAGCAGGTCGGCCCGCAGTCCGGGAGACACCGCGCCGCGGCCGAAGAGGCGATATAGGGTCGCGGGGTTGATGGTGGCGGCGCGAAGCGCCATGGGAACGGGCACGCCGCCGGCGACCAGGCGCGCGACCATTCCGTCGATGTGGTGTTCTTCCGCGAGAGTGGCCGCGTGACGGTCGTCGGTGCAGAGCGCGGTACGCTCCGTGCCGTATTGCGCCAGGAAAGGCATGGCCCGGTCGAGATCGCGGGCGGCGGAGCCCTCTCTCGCCAGCAGCCACATCCCCAGCCGCCTGCGCTCGAGGAGAAGAGCCGGGTCGGAGGTCTCGTGATCGGTGAGCGGGCCGGCGAGCATGTAGGCGGCAAGCTCACGCCCGCTGAGGTCGGGTGCGTGTCCGTCGATCACCCGGCCGAGGGCAGTCTCTACCGTGAGTCCCGTGGCGGCGCCGTGGACGAGCCCGAGGTAGTCCATCGCCTCGCCGAGCCCTTGTACCCCGCGGCGCCTTAGGAAAGCGGCCACTTCTCTGCGCCGGAGCCTTCCCACCGCCTTTTCGAAGGGAGAGGCGGGCACACAGGAAGGCACCATCACCCTTAGGTCGAGGGGGAGCTCCGGACGTGCGGCCAGGTAGAACTCTATCCCGGCTGCTCCCATGACATTGGTTATCTCATGGGGCTCCGCGATCACGGTCGTGACGCCGTGGTTGAGCAATGCCTCTGCGAAGCGGGGAGGAGACAGAAGGGATGTCTCCGGATGGACGTGAGCATCGAAGAGGCCGGGGATGACGAACGACTTCGAGGCGTCGATCACGATACTCCCCGCGGCAGGGTAATCGCCCACCCCCGCGATCAAGCGCCCGCAGATGGCCACGTCCGCCGGATAGAACTCGCCCGTGAACGGGGAGAAGACCCTGCCGCCCTTGAGCAGCAGACTCGGGAGTTGCTGGCCCAGGGCAACCCTTCGACATTCATATCGTGTTGTCTGCCCCGCGTCCATTGGCAGGTCCTTCCCACTCGGCTCGTAGAGGGAACATCGTCCGAAGCGGCCACTGGTTTCGCGCCGCGCGAGACGCCGCGCACCTTACAAGCGGTTTGTGTCCTCGCCCGCCCTGACGATAGAATAGCCTCCATCCGCCCTGGTGGGGCCGGGAACCGGTCGTTGTACGCGTCGTTGGGGGACCCCGTGAGCATACGCCAGCTCTCCGTGTTCGTGGAAAACAAATCCGGCCGGATCGCCGATGTGGTCGGTACACTCGCGGACGCTGGGGTGAATATCATCGCGTTCGCGCTTGCCGACACCACGGACTACGGCATCTTGCGGCTGATCGTGGATGGGGTGGACAAGGCTACGCCAGATGCTGGAGGCGCAGAGATTCGCGGTGGCCGTCCATCCGGTGGCGTGCGCGCAGATACCGCACACGCCCGGGTCCCTGGCGTCTGTGGCACGCCTGGTCTCGAACTCGCGCCTTAATATCGAGTACATGTATCTGGGGGCTGGGTATTCGCTGATCCTCAAGGCCGATGAGATCGAGTCTCTGGAGCGTCTGCTGCAGGAGAATGGCTTCGGTCTGCTGAGTGAGCAGGACCTCAGCTAGCTCGTGACCCGGATGACGGCCAGACGACCTCGGTGCCGGCGGGATGGGCACGTTACTCAAGGCTTCTCGCGCTCGGGCAGCTTCCCGAGTTTCGCCACCGGGGCTGACCGGTGCGGAGTCTCGACACCACCGTGAGTTCTGCGCAGTTCCTCCAGTACGTCTTCAGCGGCATCACCAGCGGGAGCGTGTACGCGCTCACGGCGCTGGGCTTCACCCTCGTCTACAACGCCACCGACATCATCAACTTCGCCCAGGGACAACTGGTGATGCTGGGGGGCTTGATGGCCGTGGGGTTGCACGACCTGGGCCTGCCGCTTGCGGTTTGCTTTATCGGGGCGGTAGGCACCGTGGTGATAGTGAGCATCGCCTTCGAGCAGTCCTCGATCAGACCGCTCATGGGCAAGGGCGTGATCGCCCAGATCATCGCCACAGTGGGGGTATCGTTCGTCCTCGAGGCCGCGGCCATGCTCATCTGGGGGCGAGACGCGAAGTCCTTGCCGCCTTTCACGGGCGACACACCGCTAAAGGTCGGCGGTGCGACGATCGTGCCACAGACCCTGTGGGTGGTGGGCGTCACCGTGGTCATCGTGATAGCCCTGCAGTTCTTCTACCGGCGAAGCCTGTTCGGCAAGGCCGTCAGGGCCTGCGCGGTGAACCCGACGGCGGCTCGGCTTCATGGGATCTCGTATCGCCGGGTCGTGCTGTTCAGTTTCGCGCTGAGCGGTGCCATCTCGGCCGCGGCGGGGGTCATGATCACGCCGATCAGCTTCATGAGCTACTCCTCCGGAGCACTGCTCGGACTGAAAGGCTTCGCGGCAGCGACCCTAGGCGGTCTCGGTAATCCCCTCGGGGCGGTCCTTGGCGGGTTCCTGCTCGGGCTCCTGGAAGCCTTGGGGGTGGGAGTGGTCTCCGCCGGCTACAAGGATGCCATAGCCTTCGTCGTGTTATTACTGGTGCTCTTCATCCGGCCGGTCGGGCTTCTGGGCGCGCGGGTGGTTGATAGGCAATGAACCCGGCCCTCGCCTTTGTCCGGCGTCACGCCTGGTACCTCATCTTCGCGGTGTTGGTGATGACCATCCCGCTCTACCTCAGCGACACCTACTATCTGTCGGTACTCGCGTTCATGGGGAGCAGGTTCATGATGGCCCTTGGCCTGAGTCTGCTGTTGGGGCAGGCGGGACAGATATCTCTTGGGCAAGCGGCCTTCGTGGGCGTCGGAGCGTACGGCGCGGCGATCTTGACCACTCGTCTCGGCTTCAACCCGTGGCTGGCCATGGCTTTGGCAGCCCTTCTGGCGGTGGCCATCGCCGGGTTGGTGGGCATGCCGGCGCTCAAGCTCAAGGGCTATTACCTCGCCATGGCCACTTTAGGAGTCAACGAGATCATCTACATCCTCTTGGTGCAACTCAAGGGGCTCACCAATGGCACGGACGGGATCACCGGGATCCCCTCGTTGAGC
This sequence comes from uncultured Thermoleophilia bacterium, assembly GCA_963772095.1. Classification (GTDB taxonomy): domain Bacteria; phylum Actinomycetota; class Thermoleophilia; order RBG-16-64-13; family RBG-16-64-13; genus Chersky-299. The sequence continues at coordinate 105,290 of CAVYVU010000015.1, read as the reverse complement.
GTGGGTGGTTTAGACCTGACTACCCCTAGGGCCTACCATCTTCTGGTGTGGGGTGTCGCGCTGCTGATGCTGCGTTTCGCGCTGAATCTGTCGCGGTCGCGTGTGGGAAGGTCGTTGCGCGCGCTGAGGCGGTCGGAGCCGGCGGCCGAATCGCTTGGGGTAGACACTTCCTACCGCAAAGTGCAGGTGTTCATGCTGGCAGCTATGTTCGCCAGCATCGCCGGGAGCTTCGATGCCTTTTACGTCCACTACATCAGCCCGGACAGCTATACGATCACGTTTTCGATCATCCTCATCACGGGCGTGGTGATCGGTGGCCTCGGCACGATCTGGGGCGCTCTCTGGGGAACCGCCGTCATCGTCATACTGCCCGAGATACTCAAGCGCGTGAACGGCGATGTCACCAATCTCATATTCGGGATCCTGCTCGTCGCGATCATGGTCTTCTGGCAAGGGAGGACCGGCAACCTGTGGTCGTGGTCGAGGCGACAGTTGTTCCGCAAAGCTGAGAAGGCGGCGCCACCCGAGACCGGCGGAGAGGACTAGGGCCGAGGATGCCTATTCTGAAACTCGACAAGGTCTCAAAACGCTTTGGCGGGCTCGACGCTCTCAAAGACGTGACCTTCGCGGTGCACGACCGCCAGATCAAGGCCTTGATCGGGCCGAACGGGGCTGGGAAGACGACCCTTTTCAATCTTGTTTCGGGAGCCTCCAGACCTACAGAAGGACGCGTTTACCTGGACGATGTGAATGTGACCGGTCGATCTCCCCACCAGATCTGCCGCATGGGCGTGGGGCGCACCTTCCAGCAAAGCCTCATGTTCGACGACATGAGCCTGCTCGAAAACGTCGAAGTGGGCCGCTACTCTCGGACGGGCGCTGGGGTATTATCCGCGGTCCTGACGCTGCCCCGGCATCGGCGGGAGGAGAAGGCTACGGAACGGGCGGCCCTTGAGGCCTTGCGGCGAGTGGGGTTGGATCACAAAGCTGGGGAAGTGGCCGGGAATCTGCCCATGGGTGAGCGGCATTTGCTAGAGATGGCCCGGGCATTGGCGTCGGAGCCGCGGCTCATGCTTCTCGATGAGCCGGCCGCGGGACTGAACGACGAGGAGACCGCGCGATTGGGGGATACTGTGCGGAGCATCCGTTCGGAGGGGGTGACCGTTCTCCTGGTGGAACACAACATGACCTTCGTGATGGAGATATCGGACGAGGTGGTAGTTCTTGACTACGGTAGGAAAATAGCCGAGGGGCCGCCGCTCCTCATCCAGGACAACGAGGAGGTCATCAAGGCGTATCTGGGCGAAGAGTTGGTTTGACGGCCGCATCGGGCCGGCCTTGAACTGGAACGAGGATCGCAGAGGAACCTACAAAGCGGGCAGGGGGGAACACAAGATGGAAAGCAGCAAGTTGAAGAAGTTGGGGTTGGTATGTCTGGTCGGTCTTGTGGTCGTGGCATTGGCATCAGTGGCGCTGATCGCTGCCGGATGCGGCGGTTCGACTACCACCACCGCCGCGCCGGGCACCACCGCCGGTGGCTCGAGCACCACGGGTGCCACTCCGACGGGTGATCCGGTGGTCATCGGCGCCATCGTGTCCACGACGGGCCCGGCGGCTGCGCTGGGAGAGCAGGAACGCAACACGCTGAAGATGATGCAGGACGTCATCAACGGCTCCGGCGGGGTGCTCGGGCGGCCGCTGAAGGTCGTGATCCTGGACGACAAGAGCGACCCGAACGAAGCCGTGACCGACGCGAACCAGCTCATCGACCAGGAGAAAGCTGTGGCTCTCATTGCGGCCACATCCTCTCCCGCGACTCTCGCTGTGAAGGCGATCACCGCGAAGAAGGGACTGCCGCAGATGGCGATAGCGGCGGCGAACGCCATCACCGACCAGGCGCCGAACGAGTGGATATGGCGCGCTCCGGCAAAGGACGCGGTGGCGGTAGCGTGCGCACTCACCTATGTTTCCCAGAACATGAAGATCAAGAAGATCGCCATCCTTCACGACGAGAACGCCTTTGGATCGTCGGGCGCAGCCGAGATCGTGAAGACAGCGGCGACATACGGTCTCCAGGTTGTGGGCAACGAGTCCTACAAGACCGCCGACACGGACCTCACGGCCCAGCTCACCAAGATCCGCGGGGATAATCCCGAGGCGATCATCGTTTGGGGAACCAACCCCGGTCCCGCGCTTGCGGCGAAGAACATGAAGCAACTGGGCATGACCATCCCGTATGTGGGCAGCCACGGTATAGCCAACGGCACCTTCATCCAGCTGGCCGGAGCGGCGGCAGAAGGCGTGGTACTTCCCGCAGGCAAACTGCTCGTGCCCAGCTCCATCACCGATCCGAAGCAGAAGGAAGTGGTGGACAACTTCATCAAAGAGTACAACGCCAATTTCGGCCAATCCCCGAACACGTTCGCCGGGCACGCTTACGATGCGATCAGCCTGCTGACCAACGCGATCAAGACCGCCGGCAGCACCGATCCCACGGCCATTCAGACCGCGTTGAACTCCACCCAGGGCTTTGCCGGACCCGACGGCATCTACAACTACTCCAAGACCGACCACGACGGACTTGTGAAAGGCGACATGATCATGGTCAAGATCCAGGGAGGCAAGTGGGTCTTGGCTCAGTAAGGCAGGAGAACCGATGCTGGCTTTGAGCGGCGTCCGAGTGGGCTACGGTAGGATCGAGGTCCTGCACGGCTTGGACCTGACCGTGGGCGAGGGCGAGATCGTTACCGTGATCGGAGCTAATGGCTCCGGAAAAAGCACGCTGCTCAAAGCCATCTCGGGGATGGTAAACGTGTCGAGGGGCTCAATCGAGTTCAGCGGTACGAGGATCGATGGGATGAGCGTGGAGGGGATCGTCCGCCGGGGAGTGGTGCAGATCCCCGAGGGACGCCAATTGTTCGGGCCGCTGACGGTGGAGGAGAATCTCCAGCTGGGAGGGTTTGCCCGCCGGCGTGCTCGGACGGGCCCAGCGAACATGAAACGTGTCTTCGATCTCTTCCCTCGGCTGGAAGAACGGCGCAGGCAACAGGCGGGCACCCTCTCCGGCGGCGAGCAGCAGATGCTCGCCATATCGCGCGCTCTGATGGCCGAGCCGAGACTCTTACTCCTCGACGAGCCTTCGATGGGCTTGGCCCCGATCCTGGTGAAGGAGATCTTCTCGCGGCTCAAGGTGCTTAACCAGGAAGGCCTGACGATGCTTCTTGTGGAGCAGGACGCGCGCATCGCGCTCAGTCTAGCCGACCGCGGTTTGGTCATGGAGCGAGGCAAGATCGTGCTGGAGGACAAAGCGGAGGCCCTTCTCGACAACCCGGAGGTGCAGGCCATCTACTTCGGGAAGAATACCGGCGGCCGGGGAGGGCGGACGGAGAGGCGATGAATCAGATCTGGAACCCCGAATACGAGACGATGGGCAAAGAGGAGCGGCGCGAGCTGCAGTTCAAGCGCCTGCAGATGACGTTGCGCTGGGCCTACGACAACGTTCCCTTCCACCATGAGCGGTGGACGGCCATGAAGCTCAAGCCCGCCGATATCCACTCCCTCGACGATCTTGAGAAGGTCCCGTTCACCGGAAAGGCCGACCACACAGCGGCCTATCCATACGGTCTCTTCGCGGTGCCGCTCGAGAAGGTGGTGCGCATCCATTCCTCCTCCGGCACCAAGTCCACTCCCGTCGTCGTCGGCTACACGCGCGGCGATCTCAACACGTGGGCTGAGCTGTGCGCTCGGGTGGCGGTGGGAGGGGGCGCTCGCTCCCACGACGTGGCGCAGATAGCCTTCGGTTACGGTCTCACTACCGGCGCCTTCGGGATGCACGCCGGCTTGGAGCGCATCGGGGCCACGGTGATCCCTGCGTCCACCGGCAACACGAAGCGGCAACTCCAGATAATGAAGAACTTCAGCACCACGGTGCTGGTCTGCACCCCTTCGTACGCTATGTACATCGTCGAGACGGCCGCCGATCTTGGCTACGACCCCAAAGAGATCGGGCTGCGAGTGGGACTGTTCGGCTCCGAGCCGTGGACGAACCAACTTCGGGACGAGCTGGAACGGCGCACCGGCATGTCGGCCACCGACAACTACGGGCTCTCGGAACTTATGGGGCCGGGCATCTCGTACGAGTGCCAGCTGAAGGACGGGCTGCACATCAACGAGGACCACTTTCTTGGTGGAGGTCGTCGACCCGGAGACCGGTGAGCCGGTGCCGGAGGGCAAAGAAGGAGAGCTGGTGTTCACGTCGCTCACCAAGGAGGCGGTGCCGGCGATCCGCTATCGCACAGGTGACCTTTCGAGTGTGAGCTATCGGCCTTGCGCGTGTGGACGGACGTTCGCACGTATGACCAAGGTCTACGCGAGGACCGACGACATGCTGGTCATCCGCGGGATCAACGTGTTCCCGTCGCAGGTGGAGGCCGTCCTCATGGACATCGAGCGGGTGGAGCCTCATTTTCAGATCATCGTGTCCCGCGAAGATGTGCTGGATCAGATGGAAGTGCAGATCGAGGTGGAGCCGTCCTTCTTCCCTGACGCCATGGCCAAGTTGCTGGAATTCCAGCACCACGTGGAGGAGCAGCTGCGCCAAGAACTGGGAGTGAAGGTGCGCGTCCGCTTGGTCGAGCCGAAGACTCTGCCTCGACATACTGGAAAGGCGCAGAGGGTCATAGACAAGCGCGTCCTAAAGCCTTCTGTGGAGGATTGACTCTGCCGGTCGGCGCGGGGCCGGGAGAGGCGGCCTCGCCGGCAGGCGGGCCTCGTCAAGAGGGTGGTGCTTGCCGGCGGCGCGGCTTTCGTCGTGGGAACGATCGGGGAGAGTTGAAGCGTGGCTCTGGAACCAGGGTTGAATGCAAGAGTGAGTGCGATAGTCGAGCAGACCATGACGGCCGAGAGCCAGGGTGCCCAGGGAGTGAACGGCCTTGCCACCCCGGTGATGGTGCGATTGATGGAGAGCGCCGCCGTCAAGGCAGTGGCCTCAGAGATCGCGTCGGATCTCACCACGGTGGGCACTAGGCTCGATATCACCCATGTGGCACCCACACCGGTGGGAATGAGGGTAGAGGCTCGGGCCACCCTTCTGGAAGTGGAGGGCCGATTGCTGGTCTTTGCAGTCTCGGCGGAAGACGAGGCCGGCGTCATCGGCAGGGGGACGCACCAGCGCGTCATCGTAAGGCGCCAGGGATTCGCGGAGCGGACCGAGGCGAGATGGACTGAGGCCCAGATGCGGGCGTCGGGGGCATCTGATACACTGCCGGGACGGTAATGACAGGCCGGGCAAAGCCCGGTTTTGGGTCGATAGCGCGGGAGGCGGCTGTGGAAAATCATGAGTTCCTTTTCACGTCTGAGTCGGTCAGCGAAGGCCATCCGGACAAGATCGCCGACCAGATCTCGGACGCGGTGCTGGATGCTGTACTGACGGACGATCCGCATGGACGCGTGGCGTGCGAGACGCTGGTGACCACCGGGCTGGTCGTGGTGTCTGGCGAGATCACCACCACCACGTACGTCGACGTGCCTTCCATAGTGCGCAAGACCATCGCGCACATCGGCTACACCCGGGCGAAGTATGGCTTCGATGCCGAGACGTGCGGCGTCATCACCACCATTCACGACCAGTCTCCGGATATTGCCCAGGGCGTGGAATCGGCGTACGAGTCAAGGGTCGACCCGATGGACCAGGACGATCTGGATCGTCAGGGTGCCGGCGACCAGGGGATGATGTTCGGGTACGCGTGCCAGGATACCGAAGAACTCATGCCAATGCCGATCCTGGTCGCGCACCGCCTAGTCCATCGCATGAGCGAGGCTCGCAAGGGCGGGATACTGCCTTATCTGCGTCCAGACGGCAAAAGTCAGGTCACCGTCAGATACGTCGACGGGAAGCCGGAGTTCATAACCGCGGTCGTGATCTCTACCCAGCACAGGGACGGCATCGACATCGACACGCTTATGAGGCCCGATCTAATAGAGCACGTTCTCCATCCAGTGCTTCCCGAAGGTCTATACGATCCCGAGTTCAAGAAGACGAAGCTCTACGTCAACCCTACGGGTAAATTTGTCGTCGGCGGGCCCATGGGCGACACCGGCCTCACCGGCCGCAAGATCATCGTGGACACGTATGGTGGCTTCGGCCGCCACGGCGGGGGCGCCTTCTCGGGCAAGGACCCCTCCAAAGTGGACCGCTCCGCTACGTACGCTGCCAGGCATGTGGCGAAAAACATCGTCGCCGCGGGATTGGCGGATCGCTGCGAGGTCGAGATCGCGTACGCAATAGGCGTGGCGCACCCAGTGAGCGTCATGGTGGAGTGCTTCGGCACCGAGAGAGTCAGCCCCAAGATAATCAGTGATCTCGTCCGCAGCCATTTCGACCTGCGCCCGGCCGCTATCATCAGGGACCTGAACCTGCTCCGGCCGATCTACCTGAAGACGGCGGCGTACGGGCACTTCGGTCGCGAAGACGCGGACTTCACCTGGGAGCGCACGGACAAGGCTGAGGCCCTGCGCAGCGATGCGGGCCTCTAGCTAGAGGCGTCGCTCGAAGGCGGCCTGATCTGTTCGGGCAGCCATTCGGGAAGGCGGTGTGAGGCGAAGATGGAGGAACCGGGGCGGGTAGTGCAGCTCGTTCCCCTTCTTCGGCTCAGGCACCTGGGCGATCGTCATTTTGACTACCTCGTTCCCTCTGCGCTGGAGAGAGAGCTTCCCGTGGGTACGATCGTGACAGCGCCCTTCGGCAGCCGCTCGGTGCGGGCGGTGGTGGTCGCCGCGGATACATCGTCAGACGCCGATGTCGACCGTCTGAGACCTATCGAGCAGGTGGCCAACGAGCGAATACCGCCTGATCTAGTGGCCCTGGCACTGTCCCTGAAGGAGCACTATCTGTCTCCTCTTGAGACTTGTCTCCGATTGGTCTTGCCGCCTGTTTTGACCTTCGGATCGGGAGCGGACCGCCCTGCGCGCGGCCGGTGGGTGCGCCAAGCGGCCGGATCGGCCGGGAACCAGCCACCGCGGCAGGCGGACGGCCAGGAGAGCCGTCAGCCGGAGCCGGTCCCTCTAACAACCAAGCAGCGGCTCCTGTTGGCCGCGATCCCGCGGGGTGGCGGTAGTCCAGCGGAAGTGTGCGAGCGAGCCGGGGTGGGGAAGGGCGTGCTCCGAGCACTCCTGCGCAAAGGCGTGCTTGCGTACTGCGACCCCACGGCCGCACCCATGGCCACAGCCGCCGCAGGGGGTGACTCCGCCGTCGGCATGCCTCCCGGCGAGCACACGCTGTCGTCCGAGCAGGAAGCCGCCGTGATCGAGTTGGCGGCCGCTCTCGAAAGCGACACGGACGAGCACCGCCTGCTATGGGGAGTCACTGGCAGCGGCAAGACCGAAGTGTATCTGCGGCTGATCGCTTTCGTTCTCGGCAAGGGAGATGCCGCCATCCTCCTGGTGCCCGAAATAGCACTCACCCCGCAGATGATCGCTCGAGTCAAGAGCCGTTTCGGGTCGGAAGTCGGCATCCTCCACAGCGGCCTCTCTCGGGGGGAGAGGGCAAGGGAGTACCGGCGCGTGACGGAGGGGCATGCCAGGGTAGTGGTGGGGGCGCGTTCCGCAGTCTTCGCTCCGCTGGCTCGGCTGAAGTTGATCATCATCGACGAGGCGCACGATTCCTCGTATAAGCAGGAAGAGGAGCCGAGGTATCGCGTTCGGACGGTGGCCACGATGAGGCTCGAAGGGGCACGGGGTCTTCTGCTCGAGGGAAGTGCGACCCCTTCCGTTGAAAGCTTGCGCGTCGGCTCGGAACGCATCCGTCTGAGCACGCGTATAGCCGGGCAGTTGCCTCACGCTGAGGCGGTGGACATGCGCCGCCAAGGCGGCGGCCAACTATTGGCTCCCATCTCTCGCGAGGCCCTGGCCGGAGTGTTACGACGGGGAGAGCAGGCGATCGTCCTCCTCAACCGGCGGGGCTATGCCGGCCACGTGCACTGCGAGCTCTGCGGGCACGTGATGCAATGCACGGATTGTGAGCTTTCTCTCACGTACCACAGCAAGGAGAGGCGGCTCCTTTGTCACCATTGCGGCCGCTCCTACCCCCAGCCTGCTCGTTGCCCCTCCTGCGGGCAAGGACCTCTCACTCGGGCGGTGCCGGGCACCGAGCGCCTGGATCAAGATCTGCGCGATCTCGTTCCCGAGGGGCGGGTCTTCCGTTTGGACTCAGACGTGCTCACGAGTGGCAGCCGGGTGCGGGCCCTGCTCGACGCTTTTGCCGTTTCCCGGCCCGGCGTGCTCGTGGGGACCCAGATGGTAGCCAAGGGGCATGACTTTCCGAACGTGACCCTGGTGGTGGTCGCCGACGCCGACACCGGGCTGTATATTCCCGACTTCCGGGCGGCCGAGCGGACGTTCCAACTTCTTACCCAAGTGGCAGGCAGAGCTGGCCGGGGGGAGCAGCCGGGCCGGGTCCTGGTGCAAACCTGGAATCCAGAAGTGCCCTGTATTAGAATGGCCTTGGATCGCAACGAGCTGGGTTTTTACCGGGAGGAGCTTAGGATCCGGGATTGCCTCGGTTACCCGCCTTTTGCGGAGTTGACCCGGCTGCTGGTAGCATCGCCCGAGGAAGGGCGTGCTACGGCGGCGGCTCGGCATCTTTCCCGCTTGCTTGCTCCCCATTTTTCGTCACAGGAGCTGCGAGGCCCCGTGCGCTTACCATCACTGAGAGGGCAAGCCCGGTGGCACCTCCTCGTGGCGGCGAGAGACGGAGATCGAGCTCGTGCAGTCTTGAGGCAGGCCTTGGAGCAACTCGCCGAGCCCTATCGCCGGAGAGGAGTGAGGCTGTTGATAGACGTCGACCCAGAGGCGTTCGGATAGACGATTCGGGGAACTGAGACCACATGGCGAAAAATGAGAGAGCAAGAGTCGATTCCCACACAATGCCGGTACCGATGGAGCGCCTGCGGATCTTCGGGGACCCTGTGCTTGAAGCAACCCACCCTGCCGGTCACCGAGTTCGACGGCCGGCTGGAGAAGCTCGCTGGGCTGATGTTCGAGGTGATGGACAGGGAAGAGGGAGTGGGTCTGGCCGCGCCACAAGTAGGCGTACGGTCGCGGATAATGGTCTGGCGGCATCCTGAGCGGATAACCGAGCGCTATGTTTTCGTGAATCCGAGGATCTTGGAGCGCTCCGATGCCGTGAGGGTGGATTCCGAGGGCTGCCTGTCGGTCCCCGGGTGCACCGTGCCTGTTGAGCGGGCCGAAGAGATCGTTGTGGAGGCTGAAGACCTTGCCGGCGAAGGCCTGCGCATGGAGCTGTCGGGGCTGATGGCTCGGATCGTGCAGCATGAGGTCGACCATTTGGAAGGTTGGCTCATCCTTGATCGGACCACCGCGGAGGAGCGGCGAAGGGTCCTCAAGGAGTTCCGCGAGCGCGCCCTAGAACGTGAGCCGTGAAGTTCGCCTTCGCGGGCACGCCTGTCTTCGCGGCTCAGCTGCTGAGCGACCTGGCGGATCTTGGTCGCGTACCCTCTCTCATCATCTCTCAGCCTGATCGACCTCAAGGGCGCGGATTGCGCTCCAGCTCACCGCCGGTCGTGGCCAAGAGCGAGCAATTGGGAATCCGCTCCTTGCAGGTTGAGACCATCAACGACCCTGGTCTGCTCGAAAGCATTCGCTCGACGGGAGCGACGATGCTGGTCGTAGCTGCTTTTGGCCAGATCCTGAAAGCGGACATCCTCGAGGCTTTCGACTGCCTGAACGTTCACGCTTCGCTTCTCCCGCGCTTCAGAGGGGCTGCTCCAATCGCGCGGGCCATCGCCGCGGGAGACTCAGAGACCGGCGTCACCGTCATGAAGATAACGAAAGCGCTGGACGAAGGACCATGGGCCGCCCAGACCGTGCTTTCAGTGGGCCCGCGGGACGATGCCGGCTCGATAGGGAGGGCTCTGGCGCTTCTGGGCGCGATCTCGCTGGACCAGGTGATGACGGGGCTCGCAGATGGCACCGTCTGCTGGAACGATCAGCAAGGCGACGCTTCTTATGCGGCAAAGATCTCACCCTCGGATTGCACCCTGAGCGCTCTCCCGCGTGCGAGCGAGGTACACAACAAGGTGCGGTCGGTGTCGCCGGGACTCGGAGTAAGGACCGCAACTGGCACCCTGCAGTTCAAGATCTGGCGCACGTGGCCCTACGGCGACGTCGGCCTTCAGGAGCCTCCCGCCGCGGCGGCGTCAGCATCCGGTCGCCCAGGTGCGCTGGTTAGGGCCCGCGACCGTCTGTTCGTAGGATGCGGCGAGGGGGTTCTCGAGCTCTTGGAAGTGCAGGCCGAGGGGAAGGCCAGGATGTCCGCGGCGGAGTTCTTGCGCGGCTATGGATCCAGGCTCGGTGAAGTGCTCGACCTTGAGCCCACGAGTGTTCAAGATACGACGTACTGAACGCGACCACTGAGGAGGCATAGGGATGCCCGTTCCGGCGGAGATGTATCAAGGGACTCACCTGCTGCCGTCCATCCTTTCCGCTGACTTCGCGTGCTTGGGTCAGCAGATAGAGCTTGTGATGGACGCAGGTGTGCAGATCATCCACGTGGACGTCATGGATGGCCATTTTGTCCCGAATCTCACAGTGGGGCCGGTCGTCGTCGAGAAGATCGCTCCTCTTGTGCACGCTCGGGGAGGCTACTTGTCCGTGCACTTGATGATCGAGGAGCCCGACCGATTCCTGGAAGGATTCGTTCGCGCCGGCGCGGATGCGCTCAGCGTGCACGTGGAGGCATGCGTTCACCTCCACCGCACGATCAGTGCCATCAAAGAGCTTGGGACGGGCGCCGGCGTGGCGATCAATCCGGGTACCGATCTGTGCTGGCTGGGCGAAGCCGTTCATTTCCTCGATTTCGCCCTCGTCATGACCGTGAACCCGGGTTTCGGTGGCCAGAAGTTCATCGTGGAGGCCCTCGACAAGGTCAGGCGGCTTCGCCGGGAGCTGCCAGCTAGGGTCGGCATCGAGGTCGATGGGGGGATCAACCGGGACAACATCAGCTCGGTGGTCGAGGCTGGCGGCAACTGGCTCGTGGCCGGGTCCGCGGTGTATCACGCGCCGGATGTGGCCGCGGAGGTCCGCCATCTGAGGACTCAACTCGGAGCGTGACTCCGCCTGAGCGCGGCTCATGTGGCGATCGCCGTTGTCGGAGTGAAGGGCCTGTGCTAGATTCTAGTTAGCAATTGACGTAGACCTACGTCATGCGTGGTCTTCGGGGTTGGGTGTGATTCCCTACCGGCGGTTATAGCCCGCGAGCCTGAAAAAGGCCGACCAGGTGTGAATCCTGGGCCGACAGTACAGTCTGGAAGGGAGAAGACCGGAGCGTAGTCACGCTCTGCCGACCCCTGGGCCACCTGGCTTAAGGGGTTTTTCTTTGGCGCTGAGTGAGAGAGATAGAAGTCACCTCGAACGGGCGATGTCCCTCGCGGAGCGCGGGCGTGGTTGCACGAGCCCCAATCCCTTGGTGGGTGCCGTGGTGGTTCGTGGCGACGATATCCTCGGCGAGGGCTTTCACGCAGGTCCTGGTAAAGACCACGCTGAGTTGGCGGCCATCAAGAATGCCGTCGGCAGCGATTTTGCCGGGCGACTCTCGGGAGCCACCGTGTATGTGACTCTCGAGCCATGCTGTCACTACGGCCGGACCCCCCCTTGCATTGCCGCTTTGATGGCCGCGGGAGTGGAGCGCGTGGTGGCCGGGGCCATCGATCCGTCGCCCGCGATGAACGGCCGGGGGCTCGACGAGCTGAGGGAGGCCGGTATTCGTGTGGATCTGGCGGAGGGAGAGCTTCTCCACCGACTGAAGCGGCAGAACGATGCCTTCCGGAAGAAGGTGACTACCGGACTGCCGTTCACCACCTACAAGTACGCGATGACGCTCGACGGCCGGGTAGCCGCCGAATCCGGTGACTCCCGATGGATATCAAGCCGGGAGAGCAGGCTGCTGGTCCATCGGCTGCGGGCAGAATCTGATGCTGTCGTCATCGGCGTGGGCACGCTGAGGCGGGACGATCCTCGGTTGACAGCTCGTGAAGTCCGTTGCGCGCGCCAGCCACTCCGGGTCGTGGTCGACTCCGGTCTTTCTCTGACGGCCGAGGCGGCGCTCATAGCGACGTGTGGGGAGGGACCAGTACTGGTGGTCTGCGCAGCAGGTACCAGCCAAGCCCGGCAGGCTGAAGTGCGCTCGTGGGGAGCCGAGGTGACCGCGATCACCGCCGGCGAAGGGGGCCATCCCGACCCCATCGACGTCGCGCGACATCTGGCCGAATTGGGTGTGCAGAGCGTGATGCTCGAGGGAGGGCCCACGTTCGCCGGCGCTTGGTGGCGGGCCGGCCTCGTGGACAAAGTGCTGGCCTTCATCTCGCCACAACTGGTCTCGGGAATAACGTGTCGGTCGCCGCTCATAGGAGAGGGGAGCCTCTACATGGCGGAGGCGGCTCAGTTGCGGGAATGCACGACTGAGGCCAGCGGCCGTGACGTACTCATCACGGGCTACTTGGGAGAGCCATTCTGATGTTTACCGGCCTAGTAGAGGAAGTAGGGACAGTCCTGCGCCTGGAGAGGCGTGGAGCCGGAGCGCGGCTTGCGGTGCGGGGGAGAAAGGTCCTAGAGGGTACCCGACTAGGCGACTCCATCGCTGTGAGTGGGGCATGTCTCACCGTAGTGGAGTTGGGCGGAGACCGATTCGTGGTCGACATCATGCCCGAGACGCTTAGTCGCACCACACTCAACAACGCCAGGAGCGGAGATGTCGTCAACCTGGAGCGTTCCTTGTCTCTTGGCGACCGGGTAGGTGGACACCTGGTCCTCGGCCATGTGGACGGAGTCGCGGAAGTCTTGACCGTGGACCAGCGGGGAGACATGTTGAGCGTGCGGCTCGGCCTTCCTCCCGGTCTGCTGGGTTATGTGGCCCCGAAGGGTTCGATAGCGGTGGATGGCATCTCGTTGACGGTGACAGACTCCGACAGCGCGGGCTTCGGGGTCGGGATCATTCCGCACACGATGAGGGAGACCACGCTACGAGCAGTCAAGCCCGGGCTGTTCGTCAACCTGGAAGTGGATGTCCTGGCACGGTACGTAGTCCAGACCTTGCGCACCCTAGGCCAGGGGGCAGGAATCGCCGTGGACCAGTCCGTCTGGGGCCCCGGCCGGACGAGAGACCAGACGCCGGCTGGGGGTGGTCTCTCGGAGGACGTACTTCGTCAACATGGGTTTTCGTAGAGGACAGCTTTGATCTCAACATGGCTTGCCTGTACGGACAGAGTCCGTCGATAGGCGAGCCGAAAACCGGTCTCCACCGGGGAGGATTGTAGTGAAAGATCCCACGACAAGCTTTGCGTCCATCGAAGAGGCCCTTGAGGAGATCAAGGCCGGGCGGATGGTGGTGGTGGTCGATGATGAGGATCGCGAGAACGAGGGCGACCTCACTATGGCTGCTCAGTTCGTCACATCCGAAGCGGTCAACTTCATGGCCTTGCATGGGCGCGGGCTGATCTGCCTCTCGATCACCCCGGAGAGGGCAGAGCAACTTCACTTGCAACCGATGACTCGCAACAACGAGTCGAGATTTGGCACGGCCTTCACCGTGTCGGTCGAAGCCCGGGAGGGAGTCACCACGGGCATATCCGCGGCCGACAGAGCCCGCACCATCCAGGTGGCCATCGATCCCCGCAGCCGGCCCGATGATCTCGTGCAGCCGGGGCATGTGTTTCCTCTGATCGCGCGGCCGGGCGGCGTCTTGGCCCGCGCCGGGCAGACCGAGGCGGCGGTGGATCTCGCTCGGCTGGCCGGACTGAACCCGGCCGGGGTCATCTGCGAGGTCATGAACGACGACGGCACGATGGCACGCGTGCCGGACCTGGCGGTGTACTGCGCCCGCCACGATCTGAAGATGGTCACCGTGGCGGAACTGATCCGCTACCGGCGGCGCACCGAGAAGCTCGTTCGTCAGGTGGCGGTGGTCCAGATGCCCACGCAACGGGGGGATTTTACCGCGTATGGGTACGAAAGCCTCCTGGATGGTGAGCAGCATCTCGCTCTTGTCAAGGGGGACGTCAGGGGCAAGGACGACATTCTGGTGCGGGTCCATTCCGAATGCCTTACCGGCGATGTCTTTCACTCCCTGCGCTGTGATTGTGGCGAGCAGCTCATGGCCGCGCTTGACAAGATCGAGAGGGAGGGGACCGGCGTGCTCCTGTATATGGCGCAGGAGGGGCGCGGCATCGGGCTCCTCAACAAGATGCGAGCATACGAGCTCCAGGAGCGGGGGTTGGACACCGTGGAAGCCAACGTGGAGCTGGGTTTCGCCGCGGATCTGCGTGACTACGGCATCGGCGCCCAGATCCTTTCCGATCTGGGGCTCACGTCTATCCGCATTATGACCAACAACCCGCGCAAGCTGGTGGGTCTGGAGGGCTATGGCCTCACCATCACCGAGCGGGTGCCGCTCGAGATACCGCCACGCGACGAGAATGTGCGCTATCTCCAGGTAAAAAAGGACAAGATGGGACACATCCTCCATCACCAAGGCCTTCGTTTCGTGAGCGAAGACGGAGAGGACGACCAAGATGACTGAGACAGCAAGAGTCTACGAAGGGATGCTGAACGGCGAGGGACTGCGCTTCGGGATCGTCGTCAGCCGATTCAACGAGTTCATCAGCGGCAAGCTTCTATCTGGCGCCCTGGACTGTCTGACGCGGCATGGTGTCGACCCGGGGCAGGTAGAGGTGGCGTGGGTTCCCGGCGCCCTGGAGATTCCCGTGATCGCGAAGCATATGGCCGGCAGCGCCAAATATGACGCGGTGCTGTGTCTGGGGGCGGTGATCCGCGGGTCTACGCCGCATTTCGACTATGTCGCCGCTGAAGTCGCCAAAGGTGTAGCTCACGTGCAGCTCGACTCCGGGGTGCCGGTGATATTCGGAGTACTGACCACCGACACGATCGAGCAGGCGGTGGAGCGCGCGGGCACCAAGGCGGGCAACAAGGGTTGGGACGCAGCTGTATCCGGTCTTGAGATGGCGAACCTGCTGAAAGGCATGGCCGGGTAGGGCGCCCGGTCGCGAGATGGTCTAGAATCCGGCGGGCGGTCGGACTCTAGAGGGCGCGGGCGGCAGCTAGGGCCGAGCAGACTTGCGAACGCCGGGCTGCGAGAACCTAGACGGCTTTCTGCACCTTATGGGCCTTCAAGCATTTTGCGCACACGTATGCGCGGATCGGGGTTCCGTCCACGACGATACGTATCTTCTGAACGTTCGGGTCCCAGCGACGGGGGGTGGCCCGCATGGAGTGGCTTCTGTTGTTGCCGAAACTCGGCTTCTTGCCGCAGATGGAGCAGATTTTGGACATCGTCGGTTCTTCCTTGCTAGATTTGCCCGCTAGGGAGAGCGCTATAGTATGCACCAGGCGCGCCCATGCTGACAAGCCCCGGAGCGGGCGGATGGTGACCGGCGACGCTAACGCACCCGCGATGGTCGCGAAAATGCGGTAGTGTAAAATGGTCAATCTCGAAAACCACGTTCCGGTGGGAAGGAGACGGCCATTTTTACCAAGGATATGTCGATTCTCGAGGCGCTCCAGGCGGATCCGCGGGCGCGAGACGTCTTTGCGAAGCATGGCCTGGCCTGCACGGGGTGCATGGGCGTGAGCATGGAGTCCATCGAGAACGGCGCGAAGATGCACAGCATCGACCCGAAAGCCATTCTTGACGACCTGAACAAGCTGTCTCCTCTGGCAGAGCCCGAGGGCTGACAAGAAAGGTCCGCCCGTGTCCGCTGACAACATGACTCAGGTGGAGATCGGACCAAAGATCGAGGGTCGCTTGGTCGTCACCGACCACGCGATCGAGGACATCGTCGGCTGGACCGTGCTCGAATGCTACGGGGTGGTGGGCATGGCTGCGCCGAATCTACGGCAGGGCGTTGCCTCTCTGCTCAACCTCGACCGTCTGCACCAGGGCATCAAGGTCGAGCAGGCGGGCGACCAGCTCAGGATCAAGCTGTACATCATCGTCGAGTACGGGCTCAACGTGGCGGAGGTCGCTGGAAACGTCCGCTCCCAGATCGCCTACAACGTGGAGAAGATGACGGGTCGCCCCCTCACTGCGCTCCAGATATACGTTCAAGGGGTCAGGGTTGGCGAGTAGCGGGGGAGCGGCGCTCACTGTAACGCAGGCCCGTGCATTTCTTGGCGCCGGCTTCCAGGCTTTGGAAGACCGGAAACAAGAGATAAACGACCTCAACGTCTACCCTGTTCCCGATGGCGACACGGGCACAAATCTTGCCCTCACGCTCAAGGGCATCCTGGACGCCGTGGGGCGGCTGCCCGATGACCTTACCGGGCGAGCCCTGTGCGATGCTATCTCGCAGGCAGCTCTCATGGGAGCACGGGGAAACAGCGGCGTGATCCTCTCTCAGATCATCCGTGGTGCCATGGAGATCATCGGGCGGGAGGAGGTGGTCCGGGGGGAAACGCTGTCTGCCGCCCTTCGTCACGCCACCGAGACCGCGTATCGGGCGGTGCGGAAGCCCGTGGAAGGGACGATGCTCACAGTGCTGCGGGAGATGGCGGAGGCCGCTGAGGCCGATCCGGACTTCAACGACATCCATGGTCTCGTCGAGCGGGCCGTTCAAGCCGGTTGGAAGAGCGTGGAAAAGACTCCTACGCTACTCAAGGTGTTAGCCGACGCGGGAGTGGTAGACGCGGGAGGGTACGGACTCGTGGTGCTGGTGGAAGGGGCGGCCAGCGGCGGGACTGCTTGGCAGATTCCGATCGCCACGCACATGGAACACCTGGGCCCTCTGGAGGGCGACGTCTATGGGGATGAGGAAGAGGAGAGCGTCTACACGTACTGTACGAGCTTCCTGCTCTCCGGCTCCGGGTTGGATAAGTCGGGTCTGGAAGAACATCTGGCGCAGATCGGCGACAGCCTATTGGTGGTGGGCGACGAGAGCCAACTCAAGATCCACGTGCACACGGACGACCCCGGCCAGGTCTTGCGTCTAGGAACCTCTATGGGCGTGCTGAGCGAGATCGAGATCGACAACATGAAGATCCAGACGGCCCAGCGCAGTCTACGCCTGGCTGAGGCGCGGGAAACACCCGCGCAAGAGCCTGGGCTCACGCAACTCGTGGCCGTAGTCGCCGGAGAGGGCAACAAGCGGCTGTTCCGCGATCTGGGCGTCGATTTCTTGGTGGATGGCGGGCAGTCGATGAACCCGTCGGCGGAAGACCTGATGCGGGCCGTGCAGAAGGCAGTCGCCCCCTCCGTGATAATCCTGCCCAACAACAGCAACGTCATCATGACCGCGGAACAGACGGCTAAGCTGGCCGACAAGCAGGTGTTGGTCTTGCCCAGTCGCTCCATGCAGGCCGGTCTCTCGGCGGCAGTGGCCTACGACAGGCGTACCGGTGGACTCGAGAACCTGGAGGACATGCGCTCGGCCATCAAGAGAGTGGCGACCGGCGAGATCACACGGGCGGTCCGAGATTCCCTGATGGACGGCGTACAGATCAAGGCGGGCGATTTCATCGGACTGGTGAACGAGAAGGTCATCGTGGCTTCTCGCGATCTGGACTCGGTGGTGGACGAGGTCGCAAGGACGCTGCTGAATGAGGGCCGCGAGATGCTCACGGTGCTCCTGGGAGGAGACGATCCGGCTGAGGCCACCAGGGCCGCGGAGCACCTCAAGGAGATCCACCCCACCGCTGAGATCGACGTGTATAACGGGGGACAACCTTTTTATCCAATGCTCTTGTCTGCCGAATAGGAGCCTGCGCCCAGGGGGAGTGGTAGCGCCGTGATCATCGACAGGAATACGACGGCGATTGTGGTGGACTCTACGGCAGACTTGCCCGACGACCTCGCCGCTCACCCCAACATTACCGTAGTCCCTCTCACCGTTTACTTCGGCGAGGAGGCGTACCTGGACTGGGTGGAGCTCAAGCCGGATGTCTTCTACGAGAAGATGCGTAACTCGCCGATGCTACCGCGCACGTCACAGCCCTCGGCCGGCGCTTTCCTCGAGGCGTACCGCCGGCTCCGCGGGAGATATGAGCGCGTCTATTCCGTCCATTTGAGCGGCAAGCTCAGCGGCACCTTCGCGAGTGCGTCCGTGGCGCAGAGTCAGATCGACGGAGTGAAGGTCGTCGACTCGGAGTTGGCCACCGGAGGTATCGCCCTTTTCGTCCAGAGACTCGTAGAGAGGTTGGACCGGGGAACTTCCGAAAAGGACTTCGACGCTTACATCGCCCATTTTGTCGCGAACAAGATCTTCTACTTTCTGCCTACTACGCTCGATAACCTCTACAAGGGCGGCAGGATCGGGCGGGCCTCCCACCTGGTGGGAACGATCCTTAACATCAGGCCGGTGCTTATCATCGACTCGGGCATCATCGACGTGTACAAGAAGGTGCGCGGCGTCCAACAGGCGTTGGAAGTGATGAGAGACGGCATGATCGAGCACACTCGGCCGGGATTGGAAACCTATGTGGGGCTGTCCCACGGCCTTAACCTGCCGGTTCTGGGCCAGCTGAAGGAGCTCGTGCTGGGCGTGCCCGACCGCAACATCCACATCCAGGTCACAAGCGTCGTCGGGCCGGTGATCGGCACCTACGTCGGCCCGGGCGCCGTCGCCCTCTGCTTCATCCAGGAATGAGCGCCAGCACCGGGGGCGGCATCTACTTCCCCCTGGGTTCGCCTGTAGCCACCCGACCGTCGGCTCTATCGCTGCCGGTCACCTCCAAGAAGACTGTCGATCCCGCCCGGCTGGAGAGGCCTGTCGCGCAATTGAAGGGGGTCGGCAGGGTCACTGCGAGGCGCCTGCATGACTTGGGCTTGGAGACCGTCCGTGATCTTCTTCTGCATATGCCCTTCCGGCACGAACCGCCGTCCCGGATCACGTCGGTGGGTGCGCTATCCATCGGTGATGAGGTCACGCTCCAAGTGCGGGTCACGTCCTGCTCTCTCCGGGAGACCAGACGCCGGCGGGTGACGGTGTTGGAGGCTTTGGTGTGCGACGACACCGGCAGCATGGTGGCGACCTGGTACAACCAGCCTTATCTTCAGGCGCCCTTCAACGCGCGGCCGGAGATCCTTGTGAGAGGGACGATGATCCGGCGGCACGGCATTGCGAGTTTCCAGGTCAAACGTCATGAGATCTTGGGCGAGGCCGGGGAGAGCCTTCACATCCTGGGTCTGGTGCCGGTCTATCCCACGTGCGGCGAACTCAGCGTAAGAACGATCCGCTCCCTGTTGCACAATGCGGCTCCCGAGGCGAGGAACCTCGTGGACCCGTTGCCGGCGAAGACTCTGGCGCGGAAGAGGTACCCGGGCAAGGCGGAGGCGGTGCTGTCTAACCACTTCCCGGCCTCGATCGAGGAGGCGCACAGGGCGCGCGAGCGCCTGGCCTACGAGGAATTGTTGCTGCTGCAGCTGGCCGTTCTCGGCCGGCGCTTGAAGCAGGACGCCACACGGACGGCGCGAGGCTTGGGGCAGCCCGGAAAGCTGAGCCGAGGCTACGTCGACAGTCTGCCGTACGAGCCCACGTCTGCGCAGCGCCGCGTCATCTCGGAGATCGAGTGCGACCTCCTGCGACCGGTGCCTATGCAACGCCTGCTCCACGGCGATGTGGGGTCGGGGAAGACCATGGTCGCGGCCTACTGCATGCTGCGCGCCGTGGAAGAAGGAGGGCAGGCTGCTCTGATGTCTCCTACCGAGGTCCTGGCCGATCAACACGCGGCGAGATTGGGCAGCGGAGTTCGGGGCCCTGGGGGTCAGAGTGGGCCTCCTCAAAGGCAGTCAGACCGCCGGTGAGCGGCGCAAGGTGAAAGAAGCCATCGCGGGAGGCGAGATCGACGTGGTGATCGGCACTCACGCGCTCATACAGGAAGGCGTGCATTTTCGCGACCTGCGGGTGACCGTCGTCGACGAGCAGCATCGCTTTGGCGTACGGCAGCGCGAGGCTATGATGGCGGCCGGCAAGGACGGATCATGGCCGCACACCTTGCACATGTCGGCGACTCCCATCCCGCGGACGCTGAGCCTGACCCTCTACGGCGATCTGGACGTCAGCGTGCTCGACCAGATGCCGGCCGGCAGGCGGCCGGTCCGCACGCGCCTGGTCTTCGCAGATTCGGAGGCCCGGATGTGGGAGTTCGTCCGGGAACAGCTGACTCAGGGGAGACAGGTCTACGTGGTGTGCCCGCTGATCGAGGAGAGCGACTCCCTCGAGGCCGCCTCGGCCCGGCAGACCTTCGAGCAACTTGCCGGCGACGAGCTGGCCGGCTTTCGGGTCCGCCTTCTTCACGGGCAGCTCCCCACCTCGGAGAAGGCCGACGTCATGTCCATGTTCGCCGGTGGAGAGGTGGACGCTCTGGTGAGTACCTCCGTCATAGAGGTAGGCGTGGACGTCGCCAACGCCACGGTCATGGTGATCGAGGGGGCACGGCGCTTCGGCTTGTCCCAGCTTCACCAATTGCGCGGGCGCGTGGGTCGAGGCGGGGGCGAGTCCTACTGCTTTCTCATGGCCGAGGGGGAAGAGGAGGCAGTATTGAACCGCCTCGCCTTGTTCGCTCGCACCAACGACGGCTTCGCCCTGGCCGAGGCCGACATGCTGGCGCGGGGCGAGGGCCAGCTCTTCGGGGAGAGGCAGTCCGGATACGGAGACTTGGAGGTAGCCTCACTTCTGCGTGATCGCCGTATCCTTGAGGAAGCCCGAGCGTTGGCGCATGAGGTTCTCTCGGGACGTGGAAGCGGGCTCCCCGAAACGGCTCGCAGCTTGTTGCTGGAGGAAGCCGAGCGGCGTTTCGGCAGCCGCGTGACGTGGGTCGAGAGAGTCTAGGCGGAGGGATAGGACCGGCGCATGGGAACAGTCCGCATCGTGGCAGGGGCAAAGCGTGGTCACCGGCTGAAAGTGTCGAACGGCGCCATTCTCCGACCCACCGGCGAGAAGGTTCGCGAGGCCGTCTTCTCCGTCCTCGGTCCGGTTTCCGGGCTGAGGGTGCTCGACCTCTTCGCCGGCACCGGTGCACTCGGCCTGGAGGCGCTTTCCCGAGGAGCGGAGTCGTGCGTCTTCGTGGAAGCAGATCCGGGCACCGCAGCCGTTTTGCAGGAGAATATCTGCGCCCTTGGCTATCAGCATGTCGCGCGAGTGATGGTCACCGATTACCTGCGCGCCGCCGGGCAGCTGGGCGGCCCGGCCTCTGGCTTTGATTTGCTCTTTGTGGACCCTCCCTATAGAATGCTTCCGGATGTGGAAGTGGCTCTTGGGCCGTTGCTTCCGGCTCTGGTCGCGGACGACGGGCTGGTGATCGTCGAGGGCCACCGGGCTTCACATGCGTCCTTCGGTCACATGGTGGTGTTCGACCGTCTCTACGGCGACACCAGGATCCTCATGGTCAAGCTGGAGAGGGGAAGTCAGTGAACACCGTGCTTTGTCCGGGCACGTACGACCCTGTCACCGTGGGACACCTTGACATCATCGCGCGGTGCGCGTCCATGTTCGACACGGTGGTTGTTGGTGTGGTGGACGATGCATACCGGAAGCAGGTACTTTTTGGTGTGGCGGATCGGGTGCACTTCCTGGAGGAGTCGACGCGGGACCTGCCGAATGTTAGGGTCGCTACCATCAAAGGTCTTGTCGTCGATCTCGCTCGAGAAGTGGGTGCTCACGTCCTGGTAAAGGGGCTTCGGGCCGTCACCGATTTCGAATACGAGTTCCAGATGGCACAATTGAACAGGAAGCTCGATCCGGACCTCGAGACTATGTACCTGATGGCGTCGTCGGAGTACGCTTTCTTAAGTTCGAGCGGTGTGAAAGAGATAGTAAGGTTTGGCGGTAGTGTGGGCGATCTGGTGCCGGAAGTCGTCGCGCGTCGCTTCGCCGAAATGTATCCTTCCGTGAAGGGGTAGAGAATGGACGTTCTCGTTCTAATCGACAAGCTGGACGACTTGGTCCACGGCGCGAGCACGTTCCCCATGACCGATAAGGTCATGATCGACAGGGACTCGATCTACGATCTGCTCGACCAGATGCGGGCCACGATCCCCGAGGAGATCAAGCAGGCCCGGTGGATCGTCAAGGAGCGCCAGGAGATGCTGCAGGAGGCCAAGGAAGAGTCTGAGCGGATCCTCGCCGAGGCGCGCGAAGAGGCGCAAAGGCTGGCCAGCGAGCAAGAAGTGGTCAAGCGGGCCCAGAGGCAGGCAGAAGACATCATCCGCGAGGCAGAAGCGAGAGAGCGGGAGATCCGGCTTGGTGCCGAGGACTACGCGGACGAGATCCTGAAGACCCTCGAGACCAACCTCGACAAGTTCCTCGCGGCCGTGCAACGGGGGCGAGAGCGTCTGCAGACCCGGGGTGGCGAGGTAGTCTCGGAGTAGCGGGCCCGTTTCTCGGCGGATCACGTCTAGAGTCGTGAGTTGTTCAGCAATCCTGATCGCCAGCGGTATGCCGTGACCTCCTCTAATGTCTACGTCGATCTGAAGGATCTCTCGCTTCGAGGCGGCGAGCGCTTCGAGCGCACGTTCGCGCTTAGGATCGCGCCTATCACGCTGGGCGGGGAGCGATACGACGTCCTCGCCCCGAATGGGGTAGACCTGGTCGTCGACCGGGTGGCCGGGGGCTTTCTGATAAAGATCATCGCGGTTGTGACCACGTACGGCCCTTGTGCCCGGTGCCTGCGGGAAGTGGTGCTCAACTTGAGGGCTGAGGAGCAAGAGTTCGTCCCTACTTCCAAGGAGGGGTGGGACGAGGCAGACCTGAGCGATTTCGTCGAAGACATGGTCGTCGACTTGTCGGGATTGGCCCGGGAGGCTATTGTTCTCGCCACGCCGGCCCGCATCGTATGCCGCGAGGAGTGCCGTGGGCTTTGCCAGCAATGCGGGCACGATCTCAACGAAGGGCCGTGCGGGTGCCCGCCGGTAGAAGTCGATGATCGATGGGCGAAGTTGAAGGATTTCACGGGAGAGACCACCCCTTCCCCTTGAACATTCGGCTCCGATGGGGTACATATCCATGGTTTGACCATCAGCTATGAAAGGGGCGCGGTATGGCCGTACCCAAGAGGAAGACATCTAAGGCTCGCAGGGATTCGCGGCGCGCGACGCACAAAGGTGTCGCTCCCGGTTTTATCGAGTGCCCGCATTGCCACCAACCGCAACTGCCCCACCGGGTATGCCCAAACTGTGGCATGTACCGCGGCCGGCAAGTGGTGCAAGTAGAAGAGTAACGGAGAGGTAGAGGAAGTGCCTGTCCGGCGAACGGGGGTCTGATGCCGATCATCGTCCAGGAAGGGGAAGCCTCCGTCAGTCTGCTGGCGTCGGTCCAGGCGCCGGATGGTAGTCTGCGCACCAATAGCTTGCAGACCGTGACAGGGACGGTCAAGGTCTTCTATCGCGATTTCGAGATCGTGAGGGTGGAGGCGCGCGACGGCGATCTGGAGTTGCTGCCTGGCGCGATCGGGGCGATCGCCTGGGTGAGGAAAGACCGTCGGTACCAGCTGAAGCCAAGCGACTAAGGCATCACCTGAGGTCTGTCCATCGATGCGCATTCGCAAAGGTCACTCGATCACCGGCATTGCATACCGCGAAAACCTGTTCCGCGTTGAAGGACGTTGCCCGAGGGCAGCGTCTTTTTGTTCTCTGGGGCGATCCTTCGCCCCGAACCGTCTTGAGATATTGGAAGGCATAGGCGAGGAGGACTCATGGCTTTGGTAGACCCTGCCAAGTTAAGGAACCTGGCGGTGGTTGGGCACCGCGGGGCGGGGAAGACCTCGCTCGTCGAGGCGATGCTGTTCACGGCTGGCGCGAAGAACCGCTTGGGCTCAGTGGCGGACGGGACCACCACCATGGACCATGACGAGGACGAGATCAAACGTCAGATGACGATCTCGGCCGGACTTTCCCACATCGAGTGGGCCGGGCTTAAGTACAACATCATCGACACGCCGGGCGAGGCTTCGTTCATCAATGAGGCTTTGGGTACCCTCAGCGTGGTGGAGGGCGTGATCGTCGCGGTCAATGCGGTAACCAAGGTGGAGGTGCAGACCGAGCGCGTCTGGAAACGCGCCGTGGAGCTCGGGGTATCCCGCGTGGTGGTAGTCACGATGATGGACCGTGAACGCGCGGTCTTCTCGGATGCCCTGGCCGCTTTGCGAGCGCGTTTTGGTGACGAAGTGGTGGCGCTGGCACTCCCCATCGGAGAAGAGGCAGGGTTCAAGGGAGTCGTCGACCTGGTGGAGATGAAGGCCTACACGTACTCCGGGAACTCCGGCAAGGGCAAGGAAGAGGCGATCCCCGCCGATATGCAGGCGGCGGCAGCCGAAGCCCGGGAGCGGCTCGTGGACCGGGTCGCAGAGGCCGACGACGCCTTGCTGGAGAAGTACCTCGAGGGCTCCGAGCTTTCAAAGGAAGAGATCTTGGCCGCGCTGCGGGCGGCTGTGGCGGCAGGCACGGTCTCTCCGGCCGTACCTGTGTCGGCGACCAAGAATTTCGGCGTCGACCGTCTTCTCAACCTATTGGAAGTAGTCCCCTCCCCGAAGGCGCGCAAGCCGAAAGCCGCCACCAAGACCTCGGGCGATCACGCAGCTGTGGAGGTGTCCATGGGCGCGTCGTCGCCTGCGGCGCTCTTCGTTTTCAAGACCATCTACGATCAGTTCTCGGGTCGGGTAAATCTGGTGCGGCTCTTCTCCGGCAAGATCTCCACCGACACGCAGTTGGTGAACAGCCGGACCGCCGAGAAGGAGAGGACGGGAAACATCCTTCTCATGCAAGGCAAAGAGACCAAGAGCGTTGAAGAAGCCGGAGCCGGCGACATCGTGGCGTTGGCCAAGCTCAAGGACACCGGGACCGGGGATACGCTTTCCGACCCTGCCAATGCCGTGGCTTTCCCTCGCTACGAGTTCCCGCCGCCGGCCATCTCTTTCGCGATCACCCCGAAGACCAGAGGCGACGAGGAGAAGGTGTCCAACGGACTCAGACGACTTGGCGAGGAAGACCCCGCCATGGCACTGCGCTTCGACCCGCAGACGAAAGAGATGCTCATCTCGGGCACCAGCCAGGTGCACGTCGAGGTGATCCTCGACAAGCTCAAGCGGCGTTTTGGAGTTGAAGTGGACCTGCATCCGCCGCAGGTGCCCTACCGTGAGACCATCCGCAAGAAAGCGAACGCGGAAGGGCGGCACAAGAAGCAGACCGGGGGTCGCGGACAGTTCGGCGATTGCTGGATCGAAGTGGAACCGCTGCCGCGTGGTGAGGGCTACAAGTTCGAGGACGCCATCTTCGGCGGGTCAATCCCGCGCAACTTCATTCCAGCGGTGGAGAAGGGCATCGTCGAGGCCATGGAGCATGGGGTCGTGGCCGGCTTTCCGGTGGTAGACGTGAAAGTGAAGCTGTACGACGGTTCGTACCACACGGTCGATTCTTCGGAGCTGGCCTTCAAGCTTGCCGGGACGCTGGCCTGGAATAAAGCCATGGCGGACTCTCAGCCGGTGCTTCTCGAGCCGGTGATGAACGTAGACGTGGTGGCGCCCGAGGAGAACATGGGCGATATCATGGGCGATCTCTCGAGCCGGCGTGGTCGCCCGCAGGGGAGCGAGACGGTGGGGGAGATGCATGTCATCCGCGCCCAGGTGCCGCTGGCGGAGATGTTGACGTACGCCCCGCAGCTGCGGTCGATGACCGCGGGCCGTGGTTCGTTCACCTTGGAATTCGACCATTATGAAGAGGTGCCGGCGCACCTGGCCGAAAAGATCGTCGAGGAGGCCAAAGCCAGAAAGGCTGCCGAGTAGTACGCGATGCTATGTCGGATGCGCTGGTGCTGATGTCACAAGCACCGGCTGGTGTTTCGGGGCGCCCGCGCAATGCGCGGGCGCCCCTGTTTGTCGCCGGGGCTCCTAGGTGCCGGGCGCTCTGATGAGGTCTCCCACGATAGAGCGTGGCCATCTTTCCTTAGTCCGCGCCTCCTTTGTGATTCGCCCTGCCTGGCCGGCTGCGGCCAGAGCCAAATCGGGGCTTAGGCTTCGACTTGCTCCTGCCGATAGGCGTTTGGCAGGACGTTTGCAATTTCCGTTGTATAATTCAGTACATGCAACTCTTGCCGTAGTGGAGGGGAGTTGGAGGAAGATAGACCGCGGCGGGTGAGTGATCTGCTCCGTGAAGGCTTCGATAGCTTCTCGAGATCGCAGAAAGCGATAGCCCGTTACATCATTGACCATCTTGAAGAGGTCGGGTATCTCAGTGCCGAGGAACTGGGCCAAAAGGGCAACACCTCGAGCTCTACTGTGGTCAGGTTCGCTCAGTCGCTGGGATTCTCGGGATATCCTGAGCTTCAGAAGACGGCTCGAGACGAATACCGCTTGGGTCCGACCACGCGACCCGTCGTTCACGACGACCAGTTGGGCTTCGTTATAGAGGAGGACTTCCTGACTCGTTCTTTGAAGACGGACGTCCTGAGTCTGGAAGAGACCATCAGCAAAAACACGCTAGAACGCTTCAACCGGGCGACAGAGGCAGTGGCCTCAGCCAAGCAGATTCTCGTGGTGGGTCTCCACGAGGCCGCGGTCGTCGCGGAACATGCCTCGTATGTGTTCGAGTTACTGGGGATACCCTGTCTTGCGGCCACGGGCAGCACGGAATCCAACGTGGCCCGGCTCACCCGGCTCGGACCCGGGGATGTCCTGTTCGCTATCGGCTTCCGCAAGGCACATTCGATCACCATCCTCTTTGCCGAAAAGGCTATCGCACAGGGAGCCACGGTCATCGTTCTGACGGACAACTCACTCTCGGAGTTGGCAGACAAGGGAGACATCACCCTCTATGCTGATATCGATTCGACTTTCTTCGCGCACTCTCTCGTCGGTCCTATCAGTCTGGTGAGCGCTCTTGCCGCGGCAGTGTATGCGCGAGATCGCGACCTCTATGACGCTCGTGTCCGGGCGGTACGGGACAAAGCTGCCGAGTCCGGATGGTTACGCTAGGAGTCCGCGGGGCCCCGCGCGAGACGCTGCGTTGAAGCCGTCCGGGGGCTCGGCTAAACTCTGCTTCAGTCATAGCAAGCGAGAGGACTGCGCTCTCTAGCGGAGGGTTCCAATATGTCGGGGCATTCGAAGTGGGCAGGGATCAAGCACAAGAAGGCGCTCGTCGACGCCAAGCGCGGCGCCCTCTTCGGCAAACTGGCTCGGGCCATCACGGTCGCAGCCCGGGAGGGTGGCGGCGATCCCGAGCACAACGCGACACTGGCGCAGGCCATCCTAAAGGCCAAAGACGCCAATATGCCCCATGACAACATCGATCGGGCGGTCAAGAAAGGCACCGGCGCCGCATCCGACGCCGAGGCGTATCAGCACCTGACGTACGAAGGCTATGGGCCTAACGGCGTGGCGATATATGTCACAGCGCTCACGGACAACAAGAACCGCACGGCGGCCGACATCCGTTACGTCTTCGATCGAGGGGGCGGCAAGCTGGGCACCGATGGCTCCGTGAGTTGGATGTTCGAGCGAAAGGGCGTCATCTTCGTCGATACTTCTTCCTACGACGAAGACTCGGTGATGATGGCGGCTATAGATGCCGGTGCGGATGACGTCAGCGTCGAGGGCGACTCCTACGAGATCCAGTGCGATCCCGTAGCCTTCATGGCGGTGCGGGAAGGGCTGGAAGCCGCCGGTATCAAATACTCTTCGGCCGAGATAACCATGCTTCCCAAGACTACCGTGGAGCTGGGTGAGAGCGACGCGCGGAAGACTCTACGGCTTCTGGACGCGCTCGAGGAGAATGACGACATCCAAGAGGTGTATGCCAACTTTGATATCTCCGATCAGGTGATGGAGTCACTGGCGGGGTGAGTTGGTGTCGCGCAGATGATTGAAGCGCGGACGCGGGTGATATTGGGACTCGATCCCGGCACTGCCTCAACGGGTTTCGGTGTGGTGTCGCAAGCTGGGAACCGGCTCCGGGCCGTTGAGTTCGGAGTGATAGAGACGCCATCAGATGAGCGGTTGGAGCAACGGCTTGAGACCATCTTTGTGGGCATGGGAGAGATCCTGGCGCGCCACAAGCCCGACGCCACCGCCGTCGAGTCACTCTTCTTCAACGTGAACGTGCGGACGGCGCTTGCGGTGGGTCACGCGCGCGGGGTCGCCATTCTTGCGTGCGCCCAGATAGGCTGTGAAGTGTTCGAGTACACTCCGCAACAGATCAAGCGGGCCGTTGTGGGCTACGGCAAAGCCACGAAGGAGCAAGTCATGGAAATGGTCAAGGTCCTGCTTGGCATGGCGGAATGCCCGTACCCGGACCATGCTGCCGACGCTCTCGGGGTGGCCATCTGTCACGCCAACACTGCTGCTTTGAGGGATAGCGTGGACCGGAGTCTCGCGCGCGGCGCGCGAAGGTCTGCCACCCGATGATCGAGCGGCTGCGAGGAGTGGTGGTGGCGAAAGCGGCCGATGGGGTCGTCATCGACGTTGGTGGCGTAGGGTTCCGGCTCGAAACCTCGGCCGTCACGCTGCGTGATGTGCCCGCCGTGGGCACCGAGGTGACGGTGTTCGCGCACCTTAACGTGCGCGAAGACGCTCTTCAGCTATTCGGCTTTTCGAGCGAGGAGGAGCGTGAGCTGTTCCGCCTCTTTATCGGCGTGAGCAAGATCGGGCCGAAGCTGGCGCTCGCCGCCCTTTCGTGCAGGCGGGCGCCGGATCTCAAGAGGGCTCTGGCACTCGGGGACGTGGCCCTGTTCGCATCGGTACCGGGCATCGGGAAGAAGACTGCGGAGAGGCTCATACTGGAGTTGCGCGAGAAGGTAGGAGCGATACCGGGTTGGCCGGGCGCGGCAACCGGCGTCGCGAGTGATGAGGGTGCTGGAGGAGAACTTCCGCTGGCCCGGGCAGCCCTGATGGAGTTGGGATTCACGCTTCAGGAAGCCGACGCTCTGCTTGTGGGGATGGAACCGGGGCTATCAGTGGAAGACATGGTGCGTAAGGCGCTTTCCCGAAGGTAGGGGTAGATTGTCCGATCGGCTTGCAGACCCAGTGGTGATCCAACAGGACCAGGAGATGGAGGGTTCGCTGCGGCCGCGTTCGCTGGTGGCGTTCGTGGGCCAGCCGGTGCTTCGCGAGCAGTTGGATATCTTCATAGCTGCCGCGAAATCGCGCAACGAGCCGCTCGACCACGTGCTTCTGGCAGGCCCGCCTGGACTGGGCAAGACGACTCTTGCCAACATCATCGCCTTCGAGATGGGTGTGAACATCGTCACCACGTCGGGGCCGGCGCTGGAGCGCAAGGCAGACATGGCCGCCATCCTCACGCACCTCGAAGACGGCGACGTGCTGTTCATCGACGAGATCCACCGGCTCAACCGGTCGATCGAGGAGATCCTCTATCCGGCCATGGAGGACTTCGAGATCGACATCGTCATCGGCCAGGGCCCCACTGCGCGCACGATCCGGCTTGGAGTTGCCGCGTTTCACGCTCATCGGCGCCACGACGCGCTCCGGGCTCATCACCACTCCGCTCCGAGATCGTTTCGGGTTCTCGCATCGTCTGGAGTACTACTCGGCGGAGGATCTCGCCCTCATCGTCAAGCGCTCTGCCGGGATCCTGGACGTGGGTATCGACGACGAGGGCGCCAGTCGAGCTGGCGTCGCGATCGCGGGGTACGCCGCGGATCGCCAACCGGTTGCTGCGCAGGGTGCGCGACTTTGCGCAGGTCAGGCATGAAGGCAGTATCACCGGCACGATAGCCTCTGGAGGCGCTCCGGCTCTTCCAGGTGGACGACGAGGGCCTCGATCGGGTGGATAGGGAGATCCTCAACCTCATCCTGCACAAGTTCGACGGTGGTCCGGTCGGCCTCTCCACGTTGGCGGTCGCCATCGGCGAGGAAGCCGACACCATCGAAGACGTCTACGAGCCGTTCCTCCTTCAGCGAGGATTCATCAAGCGGACACCACGGGGCCGCGTCCTCACCCGCTTGGGCTACGAGCATTGCGGAGTCACGCCTCCGGCGGCGTCGAACGCCACGGGCGACACGCTCTTTTCGTAGTCTGCGGATCTGGCGACGCCCATGAAGCTTCTTCTCCACATCTGTTGCGGCCCGTGTGCGACTGCGACCGTCCCTTTCTGGCAGGCCCAAGGTGCTGAGCTCGTGGGTTTCTTCTACAACCCGAACATCCAGCCGCGACCAGGAATACCGTCGCCGACTGACGGGCGTACGTGATCTGGCCGAACGTCACCGGGCTGAACGTGCTCGAAGACCTGGACCACGGTCTGGAAGCGTGGTCCAAGGTACCTCTGGCCCCGGTGGCTCACGATGCGCCCACTGCATCCGCATCCGGCTCGTGAGGGCTGCTGCCGAGGCCGTTTCCCAGGATTGCGACGCTTTCTCGACTACCCTCGCCATAAGTCCCTGGCAGGATCACGACGCCATCAAGTCCGAGGGAGCGCGCGCCGGGGCTGAGTTCGGCGTGCAGTTTCTCTATCAAGATCTAAGGCCGTTGTTCCCGGAGTCGCGCCGCTTGAGCCGAGAGTGGGGCCTCTACAGACAGAAGTACTGTGGCTGTTTCGTCTCAGAGTGGGAGCGAAACCATCGTCCGAAGGCGAGAGGGCGGGCATGCTCCTAGAAGAGCTGGATCTAGATATCCCGGAGGAGCTCATCGCTCAGGAACCTGACGAAAGAGCGGGACTCATGCCGTCTCATGCACCTGCGTCCGATGGCAGGCCGGGACATCACCGTTTCAGAGAGCTGCCCGCACTCCTTCAGCCCGGAGACCTGATGGTCTTCAACGATTCTCGAGTGCTTTGCGGCGCGCGTGAAAGCCCGCAAGGTCACGGGGGGCGAGGTCGAGCTCTTGTTCGTGAGGCGCGCCGAGCTAGGCGGAGCCCATGGGTCACGCACCGGCGCCCGCGGAAGGCGTCGGTCGGGGAAGTCTGGGAGGTGCTCGCGCGCCCCTCTCACCGGCTGCGCGCCGGCAACCTGCTCCTCGTCGGCGGGGATGAGGTGGAGCTGCGGGAATCGCTCGGGGAAGGAAGGTGGCTGCTGCAGGGCCGGCCCGGGAAATCCATGCTTTCGTTGATGGAGACGCACGGGACCATGCCGCTCCCGCCCTACATCAAGACCTATCCGCAAGATCCGTCGTCCTATCAAACGGTCTACGCGGCGCAATCCGGCTCCGCCGCCGCCCCCACCGCGGGACTGCATTTCACGCCCGAACTTCTCGAGGCGCTTGGCCGGCAGTGGTGTCTCGTCGGCGTTCGTGACGCTGCACGTGGGGCTCGACACGTTCCAACCGATACGTGAGGCGCACGTCGAAGACCACCAGATCCACACAGAGGCCTACAGCGTCTCCCGCGGGGCTCTCGAGCGCCATCACGGACGGCGCATCAGACTGGGCGGCGCATAGTGGCGGTGGGAACCACGGCTACGAGGGTGCTGGAGACGCTCGCGTCCGATGGCGCGCTCGGCGGCGGCGCACGTGTGCGCGGACCGGCCGCGGACTCTCCGGCGGGCGTTTCGGGCTTCACCAACATCTTCATCACTCCCGGCTACCGATTCAAGATTGTCGATGCTGCTGCTCACCAACTTCCACCTTCCTCGTAGCAGCGTGCTTGCGCTCGCCATGGCGTTCGCGGGTGCGGACGCGATCCGGAGTGCGTACGCCGAGGCGGTGGTCCGGCGCTACCGATTCTTCAGTTTCGGTGACGCGATGCTCATCGATGCCCGGCCCGGCCGGCTGGCGCCCCAAGGACGAGTCCGTGAGGACCGTGGACGGGCTGCCTGATTTCCCGTTCGTCCTGGAAGCAACGGACGGTGAGGCCCGGGCCGGCCGTCTTCAGACGCCGAGAGGTGATGTGGAGACGCCTTGCTTTATGCCTGTCGGCACGAAGGGCACGGTCAAGGCGATGCTCCCCGAGCGGCTCGAACAGCTGGGTGCCCGCATGATTCTTGCGAACACGTACCACCTGTCGTTGCGGCCGGGGAGCGACGATCGTGCAGGAGTTGGGCGGACTTCACCGCTTCATGAATTGGGACGGCCCCATTCTCACCGACAGCGGGGGATATCAGGTCTTCAGCCTGCTGGACACGGCCCGCATCGAGGACGAGGGGGTCGCCTTCCGCTCCGTCTACGATGGTTCCAAGCACATGTTCACGCCTGAGCGAGCCATGGCGGAGCAACAGCGGCTGGGGTCGGACGTGGTGATGTGCTTCGACGAGTGCCCGCCGGGGACCGCGAGCAAGGCCCAGGTCAAGGAATGCCGTCGAGCGTACGTCGCGATGGGCGGCGCGTTGTAAGCAGGCGCATCAGCTCTGCGGGGGCCAGGGAAGCGACGGCCCACAGATGTTGCTGGGGATCGCGCAAGGGGGCGTCGACCCGGACTTGCGGAAGCTGAGCGTAGAAGCGCTTCTGGAGATCGGGTTCCCCGGCTACGCCATCGGCGGGCTGACAGTAGGCGAGGACCGGCAGGCGATGCTGGAGACCACTGCGACCACGGCGAGACTGTTGCCGGCGGATCGTGTGCGCTATTTCATGGGGATAGGCGACCCGGAAGGGCTGCTCGAGGTGATCGACCGTGGCGTGGATCTGTTCGACTGCGTGCTTCCCACCCGGACCGCGCGAATGGGCACGGCGTTCGTCCGCGGAGGGCGGCTGAACCTTCGCAATGCCGAGCATAGCCGGTCCAGAGAGCCTCTGGAGGAAGATTGCCCATGCGCGGCCTGCACCGGTTTCAGCCGGGGGGCCATCCGCCATTTCGTCATGCAGAAGGAGATCCTCGGCCTGCAACTTCTCACCGAGCACAACCTCACCTTCCTGTTCCGCTTGGTCGCCGGAGCAAGGAAGGCGATACAGGCGGGTGACTTTGCTTCCTTCAAGTGTAGTTGGAGCGCCTCGTGCTAACATTAGCGGCCAGACAGTCCAGGCCGTCTTCGGGCAGGGTCCGGGGGACGGTTTCTGAAGAAAAAAGGAGGGTTCGTTGGGTAGCTCCACGCTATTGATCGTCTACGTTGTGGCTTTCATCGCCATCTTCTATTTCATGGCGATCCGCCCGCAGCAGAGGCAACGCAGGGCTCATGCCGACCTCATCTCGCAACTCAAGAAGGGTGATCAAGTCATCACCGCCGGCGGGCATGTACGGCACGGTGAAGCGCATCGACGAAGGCATCGTCGTCATCGAGATAGCCAAGGGCGTCAACATCAAAGTCGCCCGACGTGCGATCGCAGAAGTAATCCGAGACAAGCAGATGGCTCGGTGCGGTCGCGCCGGAAGGCACGGGACGACGCGGTAGAGAAGACACGGTTGACATGGAGGACGAGTCCGCCGACGAGGATTCCTCCGGCGAAGGTCCGTCCGATTCCGATAGCATCACGGTTCGACGAGTGACGCGCCTCAGGCTGATTCCGTGTTTCCGAGGCTTAGAGGACGCACCCGGAAGCCTCAATAGTCTGACGGTTTGTTCGGGGGGATACGCGATCCGGGAGTCTAGCCTGTCTGCGCTGTGCTGAGCGCGCGGGCGCGCAGGATTCGTTGACAGCAACGAACTCGTGGCATATCCTCGTGCCTTGTGCCTGGGGCGATGCCCGCTCCGAGGCGGCAAGGTGGGCAGGTGTATCGGTTCTTAGAGAGGGGCGCTGTTGTCCAGAATAAGGCGTGACGCTGGGATACTGGTCCTTGTGGTGATTCTGCTGGGCATCGCCGCCTATCTTGCTTTCCCGATCGCCAAGACCAAGCTGGGGTTGGACCTCCAGGGTGGTCTCTCGGTAGTGCTTCAGGCGCAGGCAGTCGGCCAAGCAGCCCGTGACGAGCGCGGCCATGGACCAAGCGGTCAAGATCATCCAGAACCGGGTGAACAAGCTCGGGGTGGCCGAGGCCGAGGTGCAGCGCCAGGGCACCGATCAGATCAGCGTCCAGTTACCTGGGGTCAAGGACCCGGCGACAGCGTTGGCTGTCATCGGCAAGACAGCTGTTCTCGAGTTCTTCGATGTCAACACGCAGTTCGGAACGGCGTACGCGTCGGAGGCGGAGGCGCTGAAGGCCGCGGGGGTTACATCTTCCAACCAGCTGCCCTCGGGCAAAGAAGTGATCCACTGGCCGGTCGCGGCGGGGGGAACCACAACCGATAGCTGGTATCTCGTCACCACGGACCCGGTGGTCAAAGGGTCGAATCTCACAGGCGCGCAACAGAGCTTCGACTCGTTCAACAACGCCAAGGTGGACATGCAGTTCAACACCACCGGGGCGCAAGAGTTCTCGGACGTCACCAAGAAGATGGCTGAGACGGCGCAGATAACCGGCAAAGACCAGCTTCTCGCCATCGTCCTGGATGGTACGGTGGAGTCGGCTCCGCGAGTGCAGGAGCAGATATCCGGGGGGAATGCGGAGATCACCGGGCAAGTTCACTGTGGACGAGGCCAAGAACCTTGCGCTGGTGCTGAACCGGGTGCTCTGCCCGTGAACCTAGCGCCGGTCAACCAGAGCGAGATCGGAGCGACCTTAGGCAAGGCGGCTTTAAACCAAGCTCTGCTGGCCGGCGCCGTGGGGATCCTCCTGGTATTGCTGTTCATGATCGGGTACTACCGCGCGCTGGGGCTCGTCGCCGACATCGCTCTCGTCGTGTACGGAGTGCTGTTCATAGGCATCCTCAACGGCATCGGGGTCACGATGACGTTGCCCGGAATCGCCGGCATGATACTGACGGTGGGGATGGCTGTGGACGCGAACATCCTTATCTTCTCGCGGATGCGTGACGAGGTGGGCAACGGCAAGACCCTGGGCCCGGCAACAGAGGCGGGTTTCCGGAAAGCGTTCCGCGCGATCTTCGACTGCAACATGACCACCATCATCGTGGCCGTCATCCTGTTCTGGGCGGCCTCGGGGACGGTGCGCGGGTTCGCGCTCACCCTGGGGGTCGGCGTCGCGCTGTCCATGTTCACTGCCGTGTTGGTGAGCCGCTCCATGCTGGTGCTGCTCAGCCACTGGAAGGTGTTCCGCAATCCTCGGTTCCTGGGACTTCACGTGCCGCATGCTCTCCGGGTGGATAAGGAGGCACAGGTATGAGGATCTTCCATCTTATGCGCTACAAATGGTGGTTCTTGGGATCGCTGAGCGCAGTGACCATCTTCGCGATCATCGCGGTCTTCGTCGTCGGGCTTCAGTTCGGCATCGAGTTCAAAGGCGGCACCCGTGTCGAGGTCGCGCTGACCAAGGCCGCCAGCGTGAACGACGTCCGGTCTATCGTCTCCGGCAGTCGGCATCAAGGACCCGGTCGTCCAATCGGTCAACGGGCCCAGCGGAACTACCTCCTATCTGATCACTGCCCAGGAGATGACCCAGGCTCAGGCTACGACGGTGGTTTCGCAACTCGATGCGAAATACGGGGCCAAGGAAGGCGCTCAAGGCCTAGACGTGGTAGGACCGAGCTTCGGCCATGCCACTACCAACCGGGCGTTCATCGCCATCGCGATAGCTCTTGTGGCCATCATCGGCTACCTGTCGTTCCGGTTCGAGTTCAAGTTCGCCATACCGGCGATCGTGGCTCTTATCCATGACGTGGGGCTTACTCTAGGCTTGTATGCCGCGACCGGGAAGTTGGTGACCACCGCGACCGTCGCTGCGATCCTTACGATCTTAGGCTTCTCGGTGCACGACACCATCATCGTGTTCGACCGGATTCGCGAGAACACGAACACCATGAAGAAAGAAACGTACGGGGACATGGTGGATCTTTCGATCCGCCAAACGATGGTCCGGTCCATCAACACCGCGATCGCCCTGTTACTTCCTCTGGTCGCGATCTTGATATTCGGCGGGCCGACCCTCAAAGACTTCGCGTTCGCGCTTACCATCGGGACGGCCTCCGGAGCCTACTCGTCGTTCTTCGTGGCGTCGCCCCTGCTCACGATTTGGAAGGAGAGGGAGCCGCGCTACCGTAAGCGTCTGCTTGCCGCCGCCGGTGGAGGCGCGGTCCTGTTGACCGCCAGCGCCATGGCGGGTGCGTCAGACGTGGAGACCTCGCGTGGAGTCGATTCGCGCGCGCGGGACAGAAGCCAGAAGCAGGTTCCGGCGAAGGGCCCGCAACCTAGGGTTTCAGCCGTGCCCAAGAAAGGTAAGTCCTCCAAACGACCAGCGGGGAAAGGCCCCAAGCGGACATCTCGTTGAGAGGAGGGCGCTGTGACGGAAGAGTCAACCGAGCAAAACACTACTGATTCCGCACCAAGCAGCAGCCAGGGCGTTCGCGACTTGATCGAGCGGGCGTTCCTTGTCGGCATGGGGGCGGCGGCCCTCACAAAAGATCGTGTCCAGTCGATAGCCGATGAGCTTGTGCATCGCGGCCAGCTTTCCGGTGAAGAAGGCAAGGACATGGTCGAGAAACTGGTGGCGCGCAGTCGTGAAGAGGCTCGCAGCGCGCTGCAGAAGGCCGATTCGTCCATGCAGGGAACGTACCGAAATCTTGGGCTTGTCACGAAGCGCGAGGCGGAAGACGTCGAATTCCGCCTTCGACAACTGGAGCACCGCGTCCAATTGCTCGAGGCCGCTGCAGACAAGCAGCAGACGACAGTCTAGACCTACTGCGGGCGCGTAACACACTGTCTCGCGGTGACAGTGGACCGGAGCTGGCGCCAGCGAGACGCGCCGGTAGAGGTCGCTCCCGACGCGCTGGATTTGGGGGTCTGTTTGGCCGTTTCTCCGATTCGACATCCCAGCGTGATCACGCGCATCCGGAACCTTGAACGGATACGCGAGATATCCGAAGTGGCCATCAGGCATGGCTTCGGATACTTCTTTGAGCGCCACCGGCTTTTTGGGCTCATGCGCGTCCGGCGACGCCGAGCGCAGACGCCCCCAGCTCAGCTTGGCCGCCACCTCCGAGAGATGCTCGACGAGCTTGGCCCCACCTTCGTCAAGTTCGGCCAACTGCTGAGCACGAGGCCGGACATCATCCCTCCCGATATCGTCCAGGAATTGGTCAAGCTGCAGGATCGAGTGTCGCCGTTTCCGTTCGACGTCGTGAAACAGGTTATCCAGGAGGACCTCGGTCTTACTCTCGAGAGGGCTTTCGAAAGTTTCGAGACTGAGCCGCTCGCGGCGGCGTCGATCGGTCAGGTGCACGCGGCTGTCCTGCCGGGGGGCGGCAAGATCGTGGTGAAGGTCCAGCGCCCCGGTGCGTCAAGGCAGATACGCAAAGACCTGGACCTGTTGCTCCAAGTCGCCGAGCTTGTGGAGGGACGCATCGAGTTCGGCTTCTCGCCATTGAGCGTCGTGCGCGAGTTCGCCCGCTCGATCAACCGAGAGCTCGACTACATCCTTGAGGCTCGTAACGCCGAGCGCTTTTTCGCCAACTTCAGCACCCTGGAGAATGTGCAGATCCCGCAAGTTTATTGGCGATACACGAGCACCCGCGTCCTTACGCTGGAGCGCCTTGAGGGGCCGACGCTCAACACGATCGGAGAATCGGAGTTTCCGCTACAGGAACGCCGGCGGCTGGCGGAGACCATAGCATCCTGCTGGTTCAAGCAGATTATGGAAGACGGCTTCTTCCACGCCGACCCTCACCCGGCGAACGTCGTGTATCTCGGGGACGGGAAGATCGGACTTCTTGATTTCGGGATGGCGGGCTTCCTGAGGGCAGACGACCTGGAGGAAGGTGCCCGGCTTTTCCTGTATGTGATGCACTCAGACGTAGCGGGTATCAAACGCTCCCTGAAGAGGCTAGGTGTCCACTGGCCACCGTCGGCAGACGAGGCCGTGACGCAATCCATCGAGGAAGGCTTTAGCCGTTATTTCGGTATGTCTCTCGCGCGGGTCGATTTTTCGACCGTTCTCCACCAGGTATTCGACCTCATCTATTCGCTTCGCCTTCGCCTGCCCAGCCGGTTCCTCTTGCTCGACAAGACCTTGCTGACGCTGGAAGGCGTCGTGACCCAGCTGTACCCGGATCTCAATATGTTCGAGGTAGCCCGGGGGTACACGGGCGCGGTCCAGCGTCGCCGTTACGATCCGCGCGTGATACAGGATCGAGCGCGGCGGGGTGCCGCAGAAGTCGCAGAGATTCTCCACGAGTTTCCGCGGCAGATCCATCACCTGCTCGAAGAGATGAGGGCCGGGGAACTCGAGATCAGGTACAGGCACACCGGCCTGGAGAATGTGATCCACCGCCTCGACGTCATCACCAACCGGTTGGTGGTGGCTCTGGTGAGTATCGCACTGGGAGTCACCAGCACGGCCGTGGCGATCTTGATCAAGGGAGGGCCGCATATTGCAGGACTTTCCGTGTGGGGCCTCCCTGGTTTCGTGGGCGCGCTCTTCTTCGGGGCGTGGCTTATTTACGCCATCATCCGTTCAGGCCGTCTCTGAGGCTTTATTCTTAAATTTCGCGACGCGCTCGGCCCAGAGGCACATCGACGGGCCAGTATCGTGTCCGCCAGGGCCGCTATAGTGTCTGTGACACTTTCGGTTGAACGGCGTCCCCGGCGACGCTGTCGGCGAACGCGCGCGAGGTGAGAGTAACTGTCTGGTATGGATGATATCTCATGGAGGGTCCGACCCTTCTCTTGGGACGCTGCCAAAAGGCTGTCGAGCACTTTGGGGATCCCTTTTGTGGCGGCGACGGTCCTTGCTGGTCGAGGATTCGACGACGTGGAGGCCGCGAAGGCCTTTCTCGAAGTGGATGAGCACGTCCCTAGCCCATTTCTGTTTGGTGATATGCGGCAAGCCGTGGCGCGGATTGAGGCGGCGATCGTGGGCGGACACAGGGTCATCGTACATGGAGACTACGATGCGGACGGCATTACGGCCACCGCTTTGATGGTCGAGGGTCTTGCGGAATGCGGGCTGACTGCGGAATGGTACTTGCCCAGCCGGTTCAAAGAAGGTTACGGTCTGTCTAGGGAGGCAGTGGAGACCATCTCCAGGGGTGGTCCCGGTCTTCTCGTCACCGTAGACTGCGGCGTCAACTACCCGCTCGAAGTAGCCCTTGCCCAGGAGAAAGGGCTCGACGTGGTGGTGATAGACCACCACCGTCCCGGCCCGGAACTCCCGTCGTGCGTGGTCATCCACCCCGCAGTGGGCGATTATCCTAACGAAGATCTCTGCGGTGTCGGTCTCGCATTGAAAGTACTCCACGCTCTGCACGTTCACAGAAGTGGTGGAAGCGAGACGGAGGTTCCGGAAAGACTGCGGCGCTTCCTCGATCTGGTGGCGGTGGGAACGATCGCCGATCTGGCACCCCTCCGTGGAGAGAACCGCTATTACGTGAAAGAGGGGCTGAAACTGGTTTCGATCGGAGCCCGGACGGGGTTGAGGGCCTTGGCCCAGATCTCCGACTGTACCGGACGTACGGACTCCTCCGCTGTGGCCTTCCGCCTCGCCCCTCGCCTGAACGCCGCGGGCCGATTGAAAGATCCATCGCCGCCGCTGCGGCTTCTTCTTACAGCCGATGAGCGTGAGGCTGCGGTTATCGCCGCTGAACTGCACAAGCTGAATGGAGAGCGCCAAGATGTGGAACGGCAGATGGTCGAGGAGGCTGTCGAGAAGGTCGAGGCTATGTCCGAATTGCCACTCGCCCTGGTTCTGGCCGGCGAGGGGTGGCACGAAGGTGTAGTGGGGATCGTCGCCTCGCGCCTGGTCGAGCGCTATAACAGGCCCACGGTACTGCTCGGAGTCCGTGAGGGAGTCGCCAAAGGTTCTGGCAGGAGCGTGCCCGGCTACGACCTGATGGCAGGTCTGAACGCTTGCGCCCAGCACCTGACCATTTACGGCGGGCATGAACAGGCAGTGGGGCTCACGTTGCCCGAGACGGAGGTACTCGCCTTTTCATCGGCACTCATCGCTCACGCTGGGGAGAGTCTGGGAATCACCGGTCTTGCCCCTACCTACAGGGCAGATGCCGTGATGCCCGGCGAGGATATGAACGCCGACACCGCTCTGGCC
Organism: uncultured Thermoleophilia bacterium; assembly: GCA_963772095.1. Classification (GTDB taxonomy): domain Bacteria; phylum Actinomycetota; class Thermoleophilia; order RBG-16-64-13; family RBG-16-64-13; genus Chersky-299. The sequence continues at coordinate 65,367 of CAVYVU010000015.1, read as the reverse complement.
TTGGCGGCCCTAGGGCCTTTCGGCAGTGGGAACCCGCGACCCCGACTTCTCGTGGTGGGGGGCAGCATCCGGAATCCCGAGAGCACGCGAACGGGTGCGCATCTGCGGTGCGACGTTGAAGTCGATGGAGTGAAGGCGCGTGCGATCGGTTTCGGCATGGCCGACCAAGCTGCAGCCCTCCAGGGTGATGGCGATGGACTGATTCTCGGCGTCCAGCTGCAGGTCGACCAGTGGCAAGGCACGATCCGGCCTCAATTGCAGCTGGAGAAGATAGGCAAGCCTCTGGCGGGAGGTTGCTGCGAATGGCGCTGCGGGCCGGACTGTCCCTGGTGGGCGCTGCATGGCCCGTCAGAAGCGCCGGCCTTTACGGATACTACGGAATGGCCGGAGGACTTGTCGGGAGGGTCGGAGCACACGCCGGCGAGAGCGCTCGACTTGGGGTCGCCGCCGCTTGACGGGGGAGGACACAAAGGCACGCTGTCGTTGATCGCTCAAGTTCTTTCCACCGGCGAGCCTGTTACTATCGTCACGTGCTCGGTTCCTCATCTCCTGGAGCGGTTGCAGGCCGGCCTGCCGATGGAGGGGCTCGCTCACGTCCCTCTCGCCTGCGTGGGGCGCGGATGTAGCCCGGAACGAGTGAGAGCTCTGGACGAAGAGAACGTACTCGTCGCCGAGTGGGATGCGCTTTCACCGTTGCTGTACCCGTCTGGCGGTCCGAGGCATATTGTCCTTGGCGATCCGCCCTATCGCCGGCGCCACGTGGAGATGCTGGAAGCGCTTCGAAAACGGGGCGCCACGTTTCACATGGCGTACGGGGACGAGGAGCGGCGCTCCACTGCCGCCCTCCTGCGCTACGTTGCGCACCCTCGGTTCGCTATGGTGTGCATGTATCGGGCCGCCGAAGCGGGTCTTTTCGGGCGGGAGCGCACGGTGGAGGCTGCTCGGCTCGCCATGGCGGAGAGTGGAGCGGCCCTTAGTCCAGAGGATCTGGCCCGGGCGGAACATGTTTTGACGCGGATCGGCGTGGGCGGACGACCAGGGTCTAAGCAGGCTAAAATAGAGGCGAAAGACGTGCCCGCCTACGCTGCTGCCGAGGCTGATTTCGAGGAAAGCGTCAGGCTTTGCCAGATACTGTGAAGACACCAGATCCACCGCAGGATCCGAAGCCTCGTGGTGTTCCGAACGCCGCGGAATTCGAGTCTGGACGACCACCACGATTTGTTGGACGAGCTCGCCAGGAAGATCGCGAAATACAACGCCGCCTTTGATCGAGAGCTGGTCACCAGGGCCTTCGACCTGGCTGTGGCCCAGCATCGAGAGCAGCGTAGGGCCAGCGGCGAAGCGTACATAAATCATCCCGTGGGAACGGCCAGCATCTGTGCCGATCTGCGGCTCGACTCGGCAACGATAGCTGCGGCTCTTCTCCACGACGTGGTAGAGGACACGGGGATGTCCATAGAGGCGGTGCGTGCCGAGTTCGGGGACGAAGTGGCCCTCTTGGTGGACGGCGTCACGAAGCTGTCCCAGATTGGCTTTCCGTACCACAGAAGAGGAACAGGCGGAGAACATCCGCAAGATGATCATCGCGATGGCCAAGGACATCCGCGTGATCCTCATCAAGCTGGCGGACCGTCTGCATAATATGCGGACTCTTGGCTACCTCGGGCAAGGACAAGCAGATCGTCAAGGCGAGGGAGACCCTAGAGGTCTACGCCCCGTTGGCCCACAGGCTGGGCATCGAATCGGTCAGGTGGGAGCTGGAAGATCTTGCGTTCGCCACCCTTCACCCTCGGAAGTACGCCGAGGTACAACGCATGGTGTCCCAGAGGCGCGCCGACCGGGAGCGCGACATGGAGGAGGCGCGTGCCATCCTCGGCCGGGAACTTGCCGCAGTCAGCATCGAGGCGGAGATCTCCGGCCGGGCCAAGCACTTCTACTCGATCTACGACAAGATGAGTCGCAAGGGCAAGGAGTTCAACGAGATCTACGATCTCACCGCCCTGCGGGTGCTCGTGTCTTCGGTGAAGGACTGCTACGCGGCCCTGGGGATCATCCATTCCCTCTGGAAGCCTCTCCCTGGCCGGTTCAAAGACTACATCGCCATGCCCAAGTTCAACATGTATCAGTCGCTGCACACCACCGTCATCGGGCCTCAGGGTAAGCCTCTGGAGATCCAGATCCGCACGCTACGAGATGCACGAGACCGCCCAATACGGCATCGCCGCCCACTGGATGTACAAGGAGAAAGGACGGGGTGGGCAGCGGGCAGAGGCGCAGACCGAGAAGCTCCAGTGGCTGCGACAGATCATGGACTGGCAATCGGAGACCAAAGACGCCGGCGAGTTCATGGAGTCGCTGCGGGTCGACCTCTTCCACGAGGAAGTCTACGTGTTCACTCCCAAGGGCGAGGTGAAGAGCCTGCCGGCCGGATCCACGCCCGTCGATTTTGCCTACGCCATCCACACCGACGTTGGACACCGCTGCGTCGGGGCGAAAGTGGACGGCCGCATCGTCCCGCTCACGTATCACCTGCAGTCCGGGGACATCGTGGAGATCCTCACCTCGAAGACCGCGCAGGGGCCGTCCCGCGACTGGCTGCAGTTCGTCGAGAGCTCGGCGCTCGCAACAAGATCCGGCAGTGGTTCAAGCGCGAGCGGCGCGAAGACGCCGAGCATCTCGGCCGCGAAGCCCTGCTCGAAGCCTTCAGAAAGCAGGGTTTGCCGGCTCAGAAGCTGATCGGGTCGGACTTGCTGGCCGAGATCATGAAGGAGTCTGGCCACCAGAAGCGCGAGGACTTCTTCGTCGCCGTCGGTTCCGGCAAGATCAGCCCGCAGCATGTGGTGCACTCGCGTGATCCAGAGTCTCAACAAGAGGCGGAGAAGGCAGCCGGCGCCGCGCTCGCAGTGCCGACCTCGGCGCCGCCCAAGGAGACCAGGAGCGCGCCGTCGTCGAACCAGCTCGGCATCCACGTCGATGGGGTGGAAGACGTCGCCATACGGATCCCGCAGTGCTGCCGTCCGGTCCCCGGAGACGACGTGGTGGGGTACATCTCCCTGGGTCGCGGCATCACCGTGCATCGCCGCGACTGCCCGAACGTGAAGGCGCTGGAAAAGAACCCGGAGCGGTTCACCACGGTCGACTGGGACACCCACGCGAAGGGCCCGCTCCGGGTGGAGATACAGGTGGAGGCCTACGACCGCAACCGGCTTCTCGAAGACATCTCCCGCACCCTCAGTGAGAGCGGTGTGAGCATCATGGCGGCCCAGATCCATACCGCGCGCAACAACATGGTCAAGGACCGCTTCGTCTTCGATGTCCCCGATGTCGAGTTTCTGGAGACCGTCCTGCAACGGGTCCGGCGCATCGACACCGTCTACGACGCGTATCGGGTCACGCCGCGATAGGAGCGCAGCTGCCAGGCCTCGGCTGGGGCTCTGGTAGAATTGCAGGCCGGTGTGGACCTTGTGCGTGACACACCTCCCGTCGTCCACAAGAGAGGTAGGGTCGACAGAATGACCAACATGCTTTGCGTGCCTGTGGGCCCACTGCAGGCGAACTGCTATCTCGTGTGGGACGCCGAGCGGCGTGCCTGCGCGATCGACCCCGGGGGCGAACCGGAACGGTTGGCGCGCCTCATCGAGCGCGAGAAGTTGACGCTTGAGGCAATCCTGGTCACGCACGGCCACTTCGACCATGTCGGAGGTGCCGCCGGCCTGGCCGCGGCCACCGGCGCTCCAGTGTACTGCTCGGATCAGGTTGCCGCCGGTGCTGCAGGGCGCTGAGGATTGCGGCGCCACGGGCATGCCCATTGCCTGCGTCGAAGGCGAGCCTGTTCATGTGGTCGCGGACGGTGTCGGTGCTGGCGGTCGGGCAATTACAGGTCAAGGTGATCGGGACGCCCGGGCATGCGCCTGGAGACGTGACCTTCGACATCGACGGGAATCTGTTCTGCGGCGACCTGCTCTTCCACGGCTCGGTCGGGCGCACCGATTTTCCGGGCGGCGATTTTCATGCTCTGCTCGCGTCGGTGGCCAAATTGGCTGCGCGATATCCCGCGACTACGGCCGTGCACCCGGGCCACATGGAGTCCACCACCCTGGGGGAAGAACTGGCGTTCAATCCTTTCCTGACGAATCTTGACACGAATGTCTGAACCGATCTCTGCGCCCAAGGGCACGTACGACATCCTCCCGGCGGATCAGCCGGTACGGCGCTGGGTCATCGCGCGGGCCGAGGAGGTCTTCCACCGATACGGATATCAGCGCATCGACACGCCGACGTTCGAGGAGACGCGCCTGTTCACCCGCGGAGTGGGAGAGTCCACCGACATCGTCCGCAAGGAGATGTACACCTTTGAAGATCTCGGCGGCCGAAGCATGACGCTTGCGCCCCGAGGGCACCGCCCCCGTCGCCCGTGCCTACGTCGAGCACGGCATGCATACGCTCCCTCAGCCGGTGAAGCTTTACTACCACAGCCCCATGTTCCGCTACGAGAGCCCGCAGTCGGGCCGGTATCGGCAGCACTACCAACTGGGGGTAGAGGCCTTCGGCTCGCGAGTCGCCGGGGATCGACGCGGAGGTCATCGGAGTGTTGGCGGCGGTGTATCGGGAGCTCGGTCTGGACGGGCTCGAACTGCGGCTCAACTCGATGGGCTGCAAGGCCTGCCGGCCGCGGCTACTCGGCGCGCTGCGGGAGTTCCTGGACGCCCACTCCGAGCAACTCTGCGGTGAGTGCCGGGAACGCGCACGGCTCAACCCCCTCCGCACGTTCGATTGCAAGGTGCCGGAATGCAGGCGTGTGCTCGACGAGGCCCCGAGACTCTCCGACCATCTCTGCCCGGCTGCGCGGAGCATCACGGCCGAGTGCGAGCACTTTCTCGCGGTACAGGGTGTCGATTTCGTGCCGAGGACCACCGGCTCGTTCGGGGGATGGACTACTACACTCGCACCACCTTCGAGTTCCAGAGTTCGCTGCTCGGCGCCCAGTCCGGAGTCGGCGGTGGCGGCCGCTACGACGATCTTGTGGAATCCATCGGAGGGCCGCCTATCTCCGGGCGTGGGCTTCGGCACCGGCGTCGAGCGCATCCTTCTGGCTCTTGTCGCGTTCCGGCGGTGGAGCTGCCGGTCGCCAGGCCTGCCGGCCGCGTACCTGGTGGCGCTGGACAGCGCCGCTCGAGAAGCCGGCTTTCCGCTGGCCCACGAGGCTCGAAGTCGGGGTCTGGCCGTCGAGCTCGACTACATGGAGCGAAGCGCCAAGGGTCAGATGAAGCAGGCCGGCAAGAGCGGTGCCCGCTACGCGTTGATCCTAGGCGAAGAGGAGTTGGGCGGCGGCACCGTCACGGTCCGCGACCTCGCGCGTGGCGAAGAGGAGCAGGTACCACGAGACAGAAGCGCTGGATATTCTGGCGAAAGCGGACTGAGCGGCTGCGGCCGAGCGGCGCAAGCGAGGAAGAGGAACGACCGTGAGATACAGAGACCGAATGGTGCGGAGAGATCGGCGAGGAGTTGGCCGGCAGTCGGGTCAAGGTGGCCGGCTGGGTGCAGCGGCGGCGCGACCACGGCGGCCTGGTCTTCGTCGACCTGCGGGACCGCACCGGTCTCGTTCAGCTGGTGTTCGAGGCGAGAGCAATGCCGCAGTCCACGAGCAGGTGCAGGAGGTGCGGAGCGAGTTCGTGCTCTCGGCCGCGGGAACGGTGGTCTGCTCGATCTGCGGAGCGGGTGAACCCGAACCTGACCGACCGGCGCGTGTCGAGATAGTCGTCGACGAGCTTGAGATGCTGGCCGCCAGCAAGACCCCTCCCTTCTTCCCCGAGGACGAGCTCGACGTCGACGAGACGCTCGCCTCAAGTACCGCTACATCGACCTGCGTCGCCCGCGCATGTAGCGCAACCTGCGCCTGCGCAACCGCGTGGTCCAGGCGGTGCGTCGCTACCTGCGGAGCGAGGGATTCATCGAAGTCGAGACTCCCATCCTCACGAAGAGCACGCCCGAAGGCGCGCGCGACTTCCTCGTCCCCAGCCGCCTGCAGCCGGGCCAGTTCTACGCTCTGCCGCAATCGCCTCAACTGTTCAAGCAGCTGCTCATGATCGCCGGCTTCGAGCGCTACTACCAGATCGCGCGGGCCTTCCGCGACGAGGATCTGCGCGCCGACCGGCAGCCCGAGCACACGCAGATCGATCTCGAGATGAGCTTCATCGAGGAGGCGGACATCCAGGACGTGGTCGAGGGCGATGTGTCGCCGCGCCTTCGCCGAAGCACTGGGCGTCGACTCTGCAGACTGCCCTTCCCGCGGCTCACGTACGCCGAGGCCATGGCGCGCTTCGGCAGCGACAAGCCGGACGTGCGCTTCGGCATGGAGATCGTGGATGTCTCGGACCTCGCCGGCGAAGGCGGAGTTCCAGGTCTTCACCGACGCCGTCGCAGAGGGTGGCGTGGTCCGCGGGCTGAGGGCGGAGGGCGGAGCGGGGCTTCTCGCGCAAGGACGTCGACGACCTGGCGGCCGAGGTGGCGCTCTTCGGAGCGCAGGGGTCTTGCCCGTCTGGGTCGAGGAGGACGGCGTGCGGTCGCCCATCGCCAAGTTCGTCGCGCCCGAGATCATGGCAGTCCATCGTGGCTCGGCTGGGGGCGGACCCGGCGATCTCCTTCTGTTCCTGGCCGACCGAGTCCAGGTGGTGGAGCCGAGTCTCGGCGCCCTTCGTCTTGCCGCTGGCCGAGCGGCTGGGCGTGGAGCGGGACGGATGGTCCTTCCTCTGGATCGTCGACTTCCCGATGTTCGAATACGACGAGAGGGAAGGGCGGCTCAAGGCCCAGCACCACCCGTTCACCGATGCCCAGGCTGGACACGCGTGGAGGACCTGCGGAGAAGCCGCTCGAGCTGGGCACCTATGCGTACGACCTCGTGCTGAACGGTGTGGAACTCGGCAGCGGGTCCATCCGGATCGCCGATCCCGCGCTGCAGGAGGCCGTCTTCGCTGCCCTTGGGCTCGAGCGAGGAGCAGATCGAAGGCCAAGTTCGGCTTCCTGGTGGAAGCGATGGACTACGGCATACCGCCGCACGGAGGCATGGCCTTGGGCCTGGACCGCATCGGTCATGCTCATGGCCGGGGAGTCGTCCATCCGCGACGTCATCGCGTTTCCGAAGACCCAGAGCGGCTCCTGCCCCCTGACCGGCGCGCCCTCGCCGGTCGCTGCCGACCAACTGAAGGAGCTTCGTCTACGGAGCAGCTAGGTTCCTCGGTTGAAGGTGGGCGCCCGAGGCAGCATTCATGGTCAGGGCTTCCAGCCGAAAATAGGTCATGAAGGACGACGCGGCGGCTGGTCGCCCCGTTCGTTGCGGCGCTCTGGGGCTTGTGCTAACCTCGTGCTGCTCGACCTTGTGCGTGATCTGGTTCTAACTTGAGCCAACACACTTTGCTTGGGAGGCAAGTTCGCCTGGATGGCGTATTACCATTCAGGGACAGTCACCCACCTGCGTCAGCAGGTTCAAGCGCCTGTCAGACACGGCAAGGTGGAGCATTCCTTTAGGAAGGGAAGAGATGTCCAGACGAAACAGACAAGTGGCGGCAGCAATCCTCCTCGTCTTGGTGGCTCTCCTGGCCGTGGGTTGTGGGTTTGGCGGGGGCGGCTCAGGCAGCGCGACTACGACGGTTGTTTCATTGGGCACCAGCCCAAGTGCGGCCGTGTCTTCGCTGGCCACTCCGCAGACTCAATTGATAGGCACGAAGTTCAAGCCCACCAAGCAATCCCCGACGGATGTGGCCGATGCAATCCAACAGGCGAAACCCGTTGTGCTGTTGTTCTACGTGGCAGGCGGCACCGACGATGCACAGGTCCTGGCCAGTCTGCAGAAGCTGCAGCCATCTTTTAGCACATACGTCTTCGGTGTTTACGACTACAAGACCCCGGATGCCTACGGCGACCTCTCCCTGCTCCTGCAGGTAAACTATCCACCTGAGCTTATCCTTATCGACGCTACGGGTACCATCAAGCAGATCTGGAACGGCTTCGTTGACGAAGGCACTATCAACCAGAGCCTCGTCAACCTGGGCAAGGCCTGACGGCTCGCTTTTTTCTAGCGATCGACTAAGGGCCGGGATATCCGGCCCTTGTTGTTTACGAGACAGATGGACGAAGGAAGCAAAGACCAAGACGAAACAAAGGGACGTTCGGGCCTCAGTGTGTATGGAGGCCGAGTCTCCGAGCGGCTGCGCAATCCCTTCGGTGCGGGGCGGCTGGACCGACCCGCCGCCGTGGGTGAGGCGGGGGCTACAGCTTGCGGAGGGCTCGTGCGGGTGGAGCTTGAGGTACGAGAAGGGACCATCGAAGATGCCCGCTTCCAGGCATACGGGTGTCCGGCGACGATCGTTTGTGCCTCTGAAGCCGTGCGCTTTGCAAAGGGTTCGACCTTGTTGGAGGCCGCGTCCATCCGAGTGGATCAGATAGCGTCGTCGCTGGATCTGGGTTCGGACAAGCGGAGCAGTGCCGAACTAGCTGTTGAAGCCCTTCACGCTGCCCTTACCGACGCAATAACGCATGTTGAGATGCTTTCTCCGGACCCTGCGGGCGACGAGCGCGGGGTCTTGGTGGGTATGAGCGGGGGCGTGGATAGCGCGGTGGCTGCTCTCCTTCTCAAACGCCAGGGTTTCCGGGTCGTCGGTGCTACGTTGCGCTTGTGGACCGATCCGGCCTGCGATACAGAGGCAAGCTGCTGCTCACCGGGGAGCGTACGGCGTGCCCGACGTGTGGCTCATAGTCTCGGCATCCCACATCTGACGATCGATGCCGTGGACGCATTTCGGGACGAGGTGGTGGAGTATTTCTTGGCTGAGTATTCCGCCGGCCGTACGCCCAACCCATGCTCTAAATGCAATTCCAGGCTGCGGTTCCTGCTGCTGGTTGACGTCAGCCGGAGATTGGGTCTGCGCTACGTCGCCACGGGTCATTACGCTCGTCTTTCGGGGGAGCCACCGGGGCTGTCACGCGGTAGAGATCGGGCGAAGGACCAGTCCTATGTGCTGGCCGAAGTCCCTTCGGAGCTGCTGGACCAGTGCATGTTTCCGCTAGGGGACATGTGCAAGCCGGACGTCAGAGCGCTCGCGGCGCGCGAGGGTATCGAGGGCAGCGAGCAGCCGGAGAGCCAGGACATCTGCTTCGTACCGGATGATGACTACCGACGTTTCTTGCGGTCACACCTGGGAGAATGGCCTGGTGACATCGTGGACAGTACGGGAAAGAAACTAGGCCGTCACCGTGGAGCCTACAACTTCACCATCGGTCAGCGGAAAGGTCTCGGTATCGCGGCCGCGGAACCTCTCTTCGTGACGGGTCTGGATATCGAACGGGCGGAGATAATCGTGGGGCCGGCCGCCGATCTCGCGGTCGGGAGGGTCGTAGTGGGCGGACTCACCTGGCACTCCCAGCCCGGCCCGAGTGCGGGCTTTGTACAGCTCCGATCCTCGGGTGGCGTGGTGCCCGCGCACATCGCGGACCCCGGCGATGATTCTGCTGACGCGCTGAAGTACGCCGATGGCGTAGCGGCCTCCGGTCTGGAGCGGGTAAGAGTCGTTCTGGAGGAGCCTGTGTTTGGCGTCGCACCAGGGCAAACGGCCGTGTTCTACCATGGGGATCGGGTCGCTTGCGCCGGTACTATTATTGCCACGGAGCCGCCCGGTCGGACCTCTGATGCGAGTCCGGAAGAGAAGGCGGCACAGGGAGCTATGGTATAGTTTCAGCGCCTGTAGCGGCCCGTCACGGAGCCGCCGGGTGCTGGTCCGTAGCCCGGTTCGGAGTGCGAGAGATACAGCAAAGGGGGCTGGATATGGTTTGGGATGCCGGCGCGTTCATGAGGATAGCCATTGGTATCTTCTTCCTGGCCTTCGGAGCTGGTCTAGGGTATGCGCTTTTCCGCTTGGCGGCGGTCTTCCGCCGCATGACTAGTATCTTGACGGATGCGAACAAAGAAGTAGGGCCGATCCTGACGCGCCTGGAGACCACTCTGGACGAGGTCAATTCCGAGATCGGCAAAGTCGACCAGATCACGGGATCTGTAGCCACTATGATCGAGACGGTCGAGCATACCACTACCGCCGTTCACCGGGCGTTTTCGAGTCCCATCAAGAAGGTCGCCGGCTTTGCCGCCGGGGTGAGTGAGGCCGTTTCGTCGTTCTTTTCCGTTGAAGGGAGCAAGGAGGAGTGATGGGCTTCATTCGTTCGACTATGTCACTTTTGTTGGGGATAGCGGTAGGTGGGGCTCTGCTGATGGCATACCGGGTATCACAGGAGACAGGGAAGTCTTTCCCCGACTCGCTAATGGACGTTCCGAGTGAGGCCATGCGAGTCTACGACGACCTCCGCGCGCGGACCACGGAAGCGGTGAAGACAGGACGACAAGCTTACCGTGAGAAGCAGTCTGAGATGGAAGATCTTATGCACGGCAGCACGCAGGCCGAGTAGCGGAAGCTATCTAAGCACTGGTGGCATCTGCTCCCGACATAGTAACGCTGCATATTTCCCGAGATCTTGCGTCCCTGCCTGTAATACGTGTGATCTTGGACGGCGTCGCGTTGCGCCGCGATCTTTCCATCGACGCGCTTGACGACCTGAAGCTGGCTGTAGAGGCCATCCTGGCCGACGAGACCGCGGAAGGTGGCCGCCTCGTTCTCGAGGTCGCGGCAGTGGCGCGGTTCCGTGTCCGTTTTGTTGGACGGCCTTTCCAACCCGGGTCTCAAGGAGGCGCTGCAGGCGGAGGGTCCTTTCCGGTCCTCGAAGCACTGTGTGCTCGACATGAAAGTGGTCCTTGGTTCCCTGGTGGACGAATACCAGGTGCTTGAGCGCTCCGATGGTTGTTATGCCGTCCAGATGAAGAAGCGGGCCTTCTAGGTGTCGATGGTGGAGCCGGGGTCCCGGGAGGATGAGAAGCCGTTCCAGGCGCCGTACGGCGAGCGACTGACCGAACTTTCGGAGAAAGAGCTTCTGGTTCGAGTCCGCAACTACAAAGACCAGGCGTCCCGTGAAGAGCTGATCACCCGATATCTGCCTTTGGTGAAGAGCCTTGCCCGGCGTTTCGCGTCTCGTGGGCAGGCAGTCGAAGATCTCATTCAGGTCGGTTCGATCGGTCTCATCAAAGCCATCGACCGCTTCGACTTGGAGCGCGGCGTCGAGTTGTCCACGTACGCCACTCCCACGATATTGGGCGAGATCAAGCGCTACTTCCGGGACAAGGGCTGGGCGGTCAAAGTGCCCCGCGCTCTTCAAGACCTCAACGTACGCCTGAACCGGGTCATTGAGCAGCTCACGGTGGAACTCAACCGGTCTCCCACCATCGCGGAACTCGCCACGGCGACCGGCGCGAATGAGGAAGAGGTCGTCGAAGCGATTGAAAGCGGGCGGGCCTATAGCTCGGTGTCCATCTACTCGGGGGGCACCAACGATGAAGATGAGTCCATGGAATTGCTCGATTGTCTCGGTATGGAGGAAGGAGCCTACGAGATTTTCGAACAGCGCCGGATGCTGGCTCCCGCGATGGAACGACTGGACCCCAGAGAGCGCCTCATCCTCCACCTGCGTTTCTTCGAAGGCATGACCCAGACTCAGGTGGCCACTCGTATCGGCATCTCCCAGATGCACGTTTCCAGGCTGATTAGGAAATCTATCGAGACCCTCCGGCAGCAGATGCAAGAGCCGGACGATCCCATTTCGGCGATCGGTCCAGACGCCGGTGAGGACGAATGACGACAGAACCCGGTAGGTGGGCCCTCGGGCTCGCGCAGCCTCGATGAACGTGAGGTCCGTTTCTTGAAGACGTCTGAACTGCGGAAGATGTACCTGGACTATTTCGTGGAGAACGGCCATCTCTTGGTGCCGAGTTCGTCGCTGGTGCCGTACAAGGATCCGTCCGTATTGCTGACGACGGCGGGGATGCAGCAGTTCAAGCCATATTTCATGGGGGTTGCAGAGGCGCCCAGCCCACGGCTCACGAGCGTACAGAAGTGCTTTCGCACCTCGGACATCGACCGGGTGGGGCTGACTGCCCGGCACTGCACGTTCTTCGAGATGCTGGGGAACTTCTCGGTAGGCGACTACTTCAAGGAAGGCGCGATACGGTTCGCATGGGAGTATTCCGTGAAGCTGCTGGATCTGGAGCCGGAAAGGATCTGGGTCTCCTTCTTCGAGGGGGACGACATGATCGGACCGGACGAGGAGGCAGTTGCTCATTGGTTAGCCGAGGGCGTGCCCCGTTCACGGATGGTCGGATTGCCGCGCAGCGCCAATTTTTGGGGTCCGGTGGGAGCTACGGGACCGTGTGGACCGTGCAGCGAACTGTACTACGACCGTGGGCCGGAGTTCGGGTGCTCGGATCCGGAGTGCAAGCCCGGTTGTGACTGCGACCGTTACGTCGAGTACTGGAATCTGGTCTTCACGGGCTACAACATGGACGAGAAGCAGCAACTCAGCCCATTGCCGGCACAAAACATCGACACAGGCATGGGACTGGAGAGAGTGGCCGCTTTGAAGCAAGGGGTCGATTCGGTGTTCCTTACCGATGCCTTCCGGCCTCTGGTCGACCTGGGGGAGGAACTGTCGGGCAAGCGCTTTGGTGAAAACGCCGAAGTCGACGTGGCGCTGCGCGTATTGGCGGATCATTCGCGAGCGATGACCTTCCTGGTCGGCGACGGCGTCCTTCCCAGCAACGAAGGTCGCGGGTACGTGCTCAGACGCATCGTGCGGCGGGCGGCGCGGTTCAGCCGTGCGGCGGGGATGGAGCCACCGTTCCTGCGTCGGTTCGCCGAGCGGACCATCGAGCTGATGGGCCACACCTATCCCGAACTTGTCGAGCGGCGAGACACGATCTTGCGTGTGGTGCATTCCGAGGAGGAAAGGTTCAATCGCACGCTCGACCAGGGACTGGTGCTGGTCGAGGAAGAGATCGCCCGCGCTATCGACGGAGGCTCGAAGATCTTTCCCGGCTCCATGGCCTTCCAACTGCACGACACGTACGGGTTCCCGGTGGAGGTGACCCGGGAGATCGTGGAAGAGCGCGGCTTGGAGCTAGACCTGGGCGGGTTCGAGGTGGCGATGGAGACCCAACGCAAGCGGGCACGCTCGGCCCAGAAAGGGGAAGACGCTTATCAGGACGCGGTAGCGCGCTTCGCCCGTGAGACCGTACATGCCACGGAGTTCAAGGGCTATGAGCGCGAAGACCTGTTCACGGTTGTCGAGAACGTGGACGCCCTGGATGAGCATCGGGTACTCCTGTCCCTTCGCGAAAGCCCGTTCTACGCCGAAATGGGGGGCCAGGTCTCTGACACGGGTTGGATCGAGTCCGATACGGGCAAGGCTGAGGTCATCGACGTGCAGCAGCACGGCGCGGTGCAAGTGATCGCAGCCCGAGTAGTGGAAGGCGAGCTCCGCGCCGGTACGAGAGTCAAGGCGGCCTTGCACTCGTCTTATCGCCACGATATAGCCGCCAACCACACGGCTACACACCTGCTCCACTACGCGCTACGTTCCCGGCTGGGCAAGGACGTCACTCAGGCTGGGTCGGCGGTGCGGTCTGACAAGCTGCGCTTCGACTTCGCATATCACGAGTCGCTGGGCCCCGCACGACTCGCCGAGATAGAAGAGTTGGTCAACAGGCGCATCGTAGAGAATCAACCTGTGCGTACTTTCACAACCAGCCTCGAACACGCCCGCGACCTGGGGGCGATGGCGCTATTTGGTGAAAAGTACGGCGACTTCGTCCGGGTGGTCGAGATAGATGACTTCAGCCGCGAATTGTGCGGCGGCACGCATGTGGGGGCTACCAGCGAGCTTGGCATTTTCAAGATCTTGTCCGAGGGGAGTGTTGGGGCAAATGTCCGCCGGATAGAAGCGGTTTCCGGCCGGGCGGCGGTTGCGTACTATCGGGAGAGGGACCGGCTGGCTGGGGAGGCCATGGCGGCTTTCGGAACCACCCAGGATCAGCTCCTTTCCAACATAATGAAGCTTCAGGCCACGGTGGGCAGTCTCGAAGACGAAGTGAAGCAGTACGTGGCCTCCCAGGCCGGTGACGTTGTCGATTCGCTGGTAAACGGCGCCGAGTCGCACCGTGAAGTGGCTGTGCTTACGTCTGCGGTCGAGGCCAGGGACATGGAGCACCTGCTCTCGCTCCTGGATCGGGTGAGAGACCGGTTGCATCCTGCGGCCGTAGCGCTTGGAGCCGAATTTGACGGAAAGGCCGCTCTGGTGGTGGCGGTGAGTGCAGGTTTGGAGAAGTTGAACGCCGGCCAGATTGTCAAGAACGCGGCGCGCGAGTTCGGTGGAGGAGGGGGCGGGACGGCTATGCTGGGGAGAGGCGGCGGAGGAGACCCGACTCGGCTTCCTGAAGCCATCGCGGCGGCTAGAGCGGCGATTATCGCGGGCCTAGAAGACTAAGGCTGACGCGGATGAGGATGTTGGGTATCGATTTGGGTGCGACGCGCACCGGTCTTGCGCTTTCTGATCGAATGGGGGTCACGTGCTCGCCTCTGCCGGTGATCGTCGAGCGCGACGAAGCCAAAATATTGGCAAGAGTGGTTGAAGTAGCAAGGGAGAACGAAGTGGACGAGATAGTGGTGGGGCTGCCTCGGCCGCTGGGAGGGGGAAGCAATCGGCAGCTTGAATCGACGGAGCGTTTTGCCGACAGTCTTCGAGCCCTGGGCGGCTTCCGGGTCTCCGGTTGGGATGAGCGGTTCACGACCAAACTCGCCGAACGGGGCCGCTCGCGCAATACCGCGCAGGATTCGGTGGCTGCATGCTATATGCTGCAAGGGTACCTAGATTCTATCTCCACCGCACGGAGCAACATGTGAGCGTTCCTCCGGAAAAGAAGACTCCACCACTGGATCCATTCCTACAGCCTTGGCCTGGGCCTGAGGACGATGAGCCCTGGGGACGGCCGGAGCCGAAGGACAACCACCATCGGAACCGCATAATCATCGTCGCGATGTTTGTAATCGCCGTCCTGGCGGTCATCGCGGTGGGGACCGTGATGCTTCTGTCTCATAACAAGGGCGAAGCGGCCACCGTCACGACTCAGCAAGCCTCGGGAAACAGTCTCGAAGTCGTGGTTTCCACGGGGATGAACGCCTCGCGGGTCGCGGCGCTCCTGCAGGACAAAGGCGTCATCAAGTCATCTACTGAGTTTTTACGCCGCGTGGAAGCAGATGGCATGGTCAACAAACTGCAACCGGGAACGTACAAGTTCTCGCCTGGCGAGAGTCTCGACAGTGTGGTCAACAAGCTTGAGAAGGGGCTGGGTCAGCCGAATCTCAAGGCCGTCATACCCGAAGGATTTGCGGCCAGCCAGGTAGTTCCGTTGCTTGCTAAGCTGGGCATGGCTGACAGCGCCTCCTACGTCCAGTTGGCTGCACAACCTTCGAAGTTCACCATCCCCAAGGTGGGGGGGGCCACGCCGAGCGTCACCTCGCTCGAAGGGCTGCTCTTTCCGGCCACGTACTTCCTGCAGCCTAGCGACGGACCCAGCCAGCTGATCGCGGCCCAATTGACGGCCTTCGCGTCCAAGACCGCCTCGCTCCCCTGGAGCAAGGCGACTGCTCTCAAGGTGACGCCCTATCAGGTGGTGATCGTTGCCTCTATCATCGAGAAAGAGGCCCAGGTCCCGGCAGATCGGGCTAAAGTCGCCGCAGTGGTATACAACCGGCTTGCCAAGAACATGAACCTGGGTTTGGATTCGACCGTTCGCTTCGCCACAGGCAAATGGAGCGCGCCACTCACAAGCAAAGACCTTCAGATTGACTCTCCCTACAACACGAGGACCCACAAGGGCTTGCCGCCTGGGCCCATATGCAACCCAGGCGTTGCCGCCCTGACGGCTGCCTTGCAGCCCGCGAATGCCGATTACCTGTACTTCGTCGCGGACAGCAAGGGCAACCTCGTCTTTACTGCTTCTTACGACGAGTTCCTGAACGTCAAGAATCAGGCCGCCGGCAAGTAGCGCTATCGTTCGCTGCGCATCCGCAGATCATCTGCAGCGAGGCCGGTAGCGGTTCCTCTGGAGGCTCGCGGCCTCCAACCTCGTACTTAAGTCATACATGGCCAAAGCATGTGTGGCACTATCCTGGCATTGTAAGGCCGGTTTTCAGCGCGAGGAATGGAGGTTATTGTGGCAACGAGCGCCTGGCAGCTCACCGCGGAAACAGGCCTGCTAGGGGTGATCGGCTGTCCGGTGGAGCATTCTCTGTCGCCGCTCATCCACAACGCTGCTCTCAGGGCCGATGGTCTCGACGTCGTCTACCTGGCGTTCACAGTGGAGCCCCGTCAGCTGCGAGGCGGCTGTCAAAGGGGTCCGGGCTCTCGGAATGAGGGGCATCAACGTGACTGTGCCCCACAAGGAAGCCATCATGGGGCTACTGGACGATCTGGACGCTTTGGCGACCCGGGTGGGGGCGGTCAATACCGTGGTCAACCGCGGCGGCAAGCTCGTCGGTCACAACACGGATGTAAGCGGCTTTCTGGAAGCGTTGGATATGGTTGCACCCGGCAAGGTTTCGGGGGGCCGTTTCTTGATAGCGGGAGCAGGTGGGGCTGCTCGTGCGGTAGTGGCGGGCCTCTGCCGGGAAGGGGCGTCCGAAGTGTGGGTTTTCAATCGTACCGAGGAGCGCGCCGAATCCCTCTGTGAGGCTGCGCGGGAGTGGGGATCCACACGGTGCGGCGTTGCACAGCTGGGGGCGCTACCTGAGTTGGCCGATCGAGTCGACGTCCTCGTGAACGCTAGTTCTCTCGGTCTTGGCGACACAGTCAAGCTGCTGCCCTTTCCTGTCGATATTGTGTCTGGCCGCCATGTGGTCATCGACCTGGTGTACGGGCCGAGGCAGACTGCGCTGGTCGCGCAGGCACGTGCCAAGGGAGCCGTCGCAATTGATGGGAGAGAGATGCTGTTGAGGCAGGCGGCGTCTTCATATCGACTATGGACTGGGCGCGAAGCGCCGGTGGAAGTGATGCGCGTTGCCATCGAATCAGTGGGCAGCTAAAACGAGCTCGACGCAAATGCCTGAAGGGGAGACTACGCAGCGCAAGCTCGTTGCCAAGCGCACGGGTGAGGTCCTCATCGAAATGGGGGTGCTCACCCAGGAGCAGCTTGACGAGGTCATTGCCGAGCAGCGCATCTCACACCTTCGCCTCGGCGATATCGCCTTGGCCAAGGGCTGGCTTACCAAAGACGACCTCATGGAGGCGCTCGGCCGCCGTCTGGGGGTCAAGTATCTCGACCTCAGCAACATCCGCATCGACGGCGTCGCAGCCGATCTCATCTCGCAGAAAGATGCCCGTCGCTACTCCGCCGTGCCGGTCGCCTTTGTGGACGACCACACCGTCCTTGTGGCGATGGCGGACCCGGCAAACATCGTGGCCATCGACGACTTGCGCATCCTCACGGGCTACGATATCGAGCCCGCCATCGCAGCAGGCGAGGACATCCTCGAATCGATAACAAAGATGAACCGCCTCGACGAGCAGGTCGCCGACCATTTGGAGGAACGGAGCTCGTCCGAAGATGACGTAAGCGTCGAGGATGTCCGGGACATCCGGGAGCAGGTGGACGCTGCTCCGGTCGTGAAGCTGGTGAACGGAGTGCTGGCGCGGGCCGCAGACGAGGGGGCCTCGGACATCCACTTCGAACCGCAGGCCAAGCAGATGCTCGTGCGCTTCCGGCACGACGGTGTGCTGCACGAGACCATGACCATCCCCAAGCGCCTGCAGGCCGGAGTGGTCTCCCGGCTGAAGATCATGGCCGACCTGGATATCGCGGAGCGGCGGATCCCGCAGGACGGCCGCATCGGTCTTACCGTAGGTGGTAGGCCGATCGACATGCGGGTGGCGGCGCTACCCACCGTGTACGGCGAGAAGATCGTCATCCGTTTGCTGGATCGCTCGAATGTCATGTTGCGGCTCGAGGACCTCGGCTTCTCCGATGCAGCTTTGAGCCGCTTCCGACGCTCCTTCCTTAAGCCGTATGGCGCCATGTTGGTGACGGGCCCGACGGGATCCGGCAAATCGACCACCCTGTATGCCACGTTGAACATCCTGAACACGGCCGAGAAGAACATAATCACAGTCGAGGACCCGGTCGAATACAGGTTGGCCGGGATCAACCAGGTCCAGATCAACCCGAAGGCAGGTCTCACGTTCGCCTCCGGTCTGCGGTCGATCCTTCGTTGCGACCCGGACATCATCATGATCGGCGAGATCAGGGACAAGGAGACCGCTCAGATCGCGGTCGAATCCGCTCTCACCGGTCACCTCGTGCTTTCGACATTGCACACGAATGATGCTCCCGGCGCGCTGAGCCGACTGACTGAGATGGGTGTCGAGCCTTTTCTCACGGCCAGTGCGGTCGACTGTGTCCTAGCTCAGCGCCTTGTCCGCAAGCTTTGTGACCATTGCAAAGAGGCGTATCAGCCGACGGATGAAATGATGCGCCGGCTGGAATTCCCCGAGGAAGCAGTGGACCACTGGCGGGAGATCCGATTGTTCCGGGCCACGGGCTGCAGCCGGTGTAGCGGCACGGGGTACAGGGGCCGGATGGGCATCTACGAGGTCATGCCTGTGACCGAAGCGGTAGAGAGGCTAATCGTCGAGCGCAAGAGTGCCGATGAGATATGGCGCGTAGCCAAGGCGGAAGGGATGACGTCTTTGCGCGAGGACGGTCTGGACAGGGTGCTGCAAGGGATGACCAGCATAGAAGAGATCTCGCGCGTCATCGTCTGATCCAGAGTCGCTGCTTCAACAGAAGGGAACGTCTGTGGACATTGCTGAGATCCTTAGAGAAGTGATAGCGAGAAATGCGTCCGATCTGCATCTTGGCCGTGGGCGTGCCTCCCGTCGTGCGGATAGACGGCCACCTTGAGAACCTCGACTATCCGATGCTGACCCCGGCTGAATCTCGGGAGCTCGATCTATAGCATCCTTTCGCAAGACCAGCGTCAGAAACTGGAGACTGAGTGGGAGGTCGACCTCTCATACTCGTTGTACGGGCAAGCGCGTTTCCGGGTGAACGCTTACTTCAATCGCGGGAGCCTGGGCGCGGCATTCAGACTGGTCCCAGTCAAGATCAGGAGCATCGAGGAATTGGGGTTGCCCCGGGTCCTGCACTCCATGTGCTCAGAAGCCGCGTGGCTTCGTCCTCGTCACCGGTCCGACCGGTTCCGGGAAATCCACGTCGCTCGCCGCAATGATCGACGAGATAAACGAGACGCGGGCGGAGCACATAGTCACTATCGAAGACCCGATCGAGTTCCTGCACCAGCACAAGAAGTGCGTCGTGAACCAGCGAGAAGTCGGCAGCGACACGAAGGCTTTCGGTCCAGCTCTGCGGTCTGCGTTGCGCCAAGACCCGGATATCATCCTCATCGGGGAGCTTCGAGACCTGGAGACCATACAGATTGCGCTGACCGCGGCTGAGACAGGACACCTGGTCTTTGCCACCCTGCACACGCAGGACTGTCCCCAAACTGTCGACCGGATGATCGACGTGTTCCCGCCCCACCAGCAGGAACAGATCCGCGTGCAGATCGCGGCCACGCTGGAAGGCATCGTCACCCAGCAGCTTGTGCCTTGTGTGGGCGGGAAAGGCCGAGTAGCCGCCTGTGAGGTGCTGATACCGACTCCGGCAGTGCGGAACCTCATCCGCGAAGGCAAGACACACCAGCTGTATACCGTCATGCAGACAGGTGGACAGCACGGGATGCAGACGATGAACGCCTCGCTGGCGGACCTCGTGCGGTACGGGAAGATCACAAAAGACATGGCACTGCGTCGTTCCTCGACGCCCGACGACCTCGATCGGCTGCTCCTCAAAGGAGCTGCGTAGGTCTCAACCTCGACTCGCCTTCTACAAGCGCCTGGCTCGCGGCCGGGAGTGGGGGAGGCAGCGAAGTGTGGGCTCCAACGTCGCGGATTTCGAGGGATATTTGAAGGAATCTCGTGGATCGCTTGAGTGGCCGCGAGTTTGAGCCGATAAAGCTTAATAAGCAGGCATAGAACGAAGGAGCACCAGCGAAGTGGGAACTTACGTCTATACGGCCAAGCGAGATCGCAGCAGCCCGTTCAACGGTGAGTTGGTGGCCGACTCTAAGGCGGCCGTGGTCTCGGAACTTCGGCGCAAGGGTTTCACCGTATTGCGCCTGGAAGAAAAGAAGACTGCATTCGATTTCGCCAAGCTTCTCGAGGGCACCAAGCGCATCAAGACCCGAGACAAAGCGATCTTCGCGCGCCAGTTCGCCACGATGATCAGTTCGGGTCTGGCGGTCCTTCGGGCGCTCATGGTCCTGGAGGAGCAGACCCAGAACTCGCGGCTTCGCGACATAGTGCGCTTTGTTCGCGAGGATGTGGAAGCCGGGATGCCGCTGTCTGATTCGATGGCGAAACACCCCGCCGCTTTTGACCGCCTGTACGTGTCGATGGTTCGTGCCGGCGAGGCAGGCGGCGCACTGGATGCGACGCTTAACCGATTGGCGACCCAACTCGAGAAGGACGACAGCCTAAAGCGATCCATCCGCTCGGCTATGGCCTATCCGATCTTGATCGCGTGCTTCGCTATCATGGTGATGATCGGGATGTTGTTGTTCATCATCCCCATCTTCTCGAACATGTATAAAGACCTAGGCGGGCAACTGCCGACCCTCACCCGGTTCATGATGATGGTCAGCAACGCCCTCAAGGGATACTGGTTCATCATCTTCCCACTCATCTTCCTCATCGTCTGGGGTGTGATGAAACTGAAGAAGACCGAGCAGGGCCGGCGTGGTTGGGACAGGCTGAAACTGCGTCTTCCGCTCAAGCTTGGTGACGTTATCCAGAAGTTGGCTGTCGCACGGTTCAGCCGTACGCTGGCCACCCTTGTCAGCTCGGGCGTTCCCATTCTTCAAGCGATCGAGATCACTGGGAAGACCTCGGGCAACTCAGTGATCGAAGACTCGATGGTCGATGTCAAGGAGAGCGTGCGGAGTGGTGAGTCCATCGCGCGGCCGCTGTCAAGGGTCTCGGTGTTCCCGCCCATGGTGACTCATATGATCGCCATTGGTGAGGAAACGGGCTCCCTGGATTCTATGCTCAACAAAGTGGCCGACTTCTATGAAGATGAGGTGGATGCTTCCGTGAAGGCCCTAACGTCCATCATCGAGCCGATCATGATGATGTTCGTGGGAGGTCTCGTGGGTTTGATCGTCATCTCGATGTACCTGCCCATGTTCAATATGATGAACCTCGTGAAGTGAGGAATGCTCCGCGACTGTGAGACACAGAAACCCACTCCACTCAGTGGGCCACTCGACGAAGCCGCGATCAGCGAAACTGAAGCCGGCTCCCTTGCGGGGGACCGGCTTCTTGTTGTGGAGACTCTGGCAATCCAGGATCGCTGAGGCTCCCCTCGCGCCCGCCAATGCACGATAATGTACATTATGTAAACTAGCACGGAGACCTTGTCCCAGGTGTCTTACGCCCCGCGCCCGTGAGAACCTAGAACGGATAGGTTAGAAGGCTGAAGACGTCGTAGCCGTCTAGCTTGGCGCGGCCATTCAAGTCCGTCAACTCGATGATGAATGCCAACCCCACGACAATCCCGCCGGCGCCTTCGACCAACTCAACCTTGGCTTTGGCAGTACCTCCGGTCGCGAGCAAGTCGTCGTGGATCAAGACCCTTTGGCCTGGTTTGATCGCGTCAGCGTGGATCTCGAGGGCGTCTTTGCCGTATTCCAGGTCGTATTCGCAGCGATTGACTTTCCAAGGCAGTTTTCCTGGTTTTCGCGCAGCGATAAATCCTACACCCATTGCGTAAGCCAATGCCGCACCTAGGATGAATCCCCTCGCCTCTGCGCCGAGGATAAGATCCACCTCTTTGCCTGCCCCGAATTCAGCAATCCGGTCAACCGCATAATGAAGGGCCTTTGCATCTTGGAGCATCGGCATGATGTCGTGGAACAGGATGCCCGGCTTTGGGAAATCCGGTATGTGCCGCATGTAGCTGTCGAGGTCCATCGTACTCCTAGTGTTTTCGCTATCTGCCGATGGTAGGGCCCCAGAGCCGGATCTCCGGCTCACTAGCGTGCCCACAAGCCCGGTCCATTTTACGCCGAAAGGCGGCCCGCGGGGAATCCACGCATTGCCAGAGGTGTTCCAAGGGCGTTCAAATGTTTGCAGGGGCAGCCACGACGTCTCATCACGAGCGCGTAGGACAACCAAGCTACGTACACCGAAGAAGAGGCGCTCAGGGTGAGGAGGTCAGGCGAAGAACTCAGGTGAGGAGGCGGCGCAATTCTTTGTACAAAAGAAGGTGAAGGAGTTGAGAGAGCAAGGCCCCGAGGTCCTCGAGCATCTTCTCCCCGTACTCTCGTTTGTCGGGGTGGGTTGAGCGCAGATTCGGGGTAGCCACCTGTTCGAGTAGGGCGGCCTCTCTCTCGACGGAGGAATACAGGAGGCGCAAATTGCGCGGCTCCACACCAAAGCGGGCCAAAAGTGCGCAGATCCTAGCGATTTCCACTTCGCTCTCGCTGAACTGAACAGCGCCGGAGTGTGTGGGTCGATCGACAAGGCGATAATCGGTAAGCATTCGCAGAAACTCTTCGTCCACCCCCGCGGCCTCGCGTGCCTCCTCCCACGTGTATGACGGCTCCTCGCGTTTGAGCGCATGTGCAGCCGCTGACAGTGGTGCTGTGGGCGTGAGGGGTTGTCCAAGTACGGAGGCCGTTCCCCTTTCGACTCTCTGGCGGATCACATCGAGAGGAAGGTATTCGTCCCGTTGGAGGGTCAGGATAGTACGCAATCTGCGAACGTCGGACGAATTGTATTTACGATAGCGGCCCGGCGTGCGTTGGGGAGTCAGTAGACCGCGGTCCTCCAAGTAGCGCACCTTCGTGATGCTCAGGTCGTTGAATTCAGGCTTTAGCTGGTCCACCACCTGCCCTATGGTAAGCAAGCGCTCGGAGCGCGGTGCGACAGGGTCGGCAGTCACCGAAGCGGCCCGGGAGTAACTTTCCTCGCTCAACTGATCGCTCATAGGTCGTCACTCGGTTCTAGGAATGCCAGTTTGAACTTGCCGATCTGAAGCTCATCGCCGTCAGATAACCGATGGCGTTCGATACGCCGGCGGTTGACGTACGTGCCGTTGAGGCTATTGAGATCCTCGACCAGATATCCCGACTCATCTTTGATGACTCGGGCATGGTGACGCGAGACAGTCACATCGTCCAGAAAAAGGTCGCTATGCGGACTGCGGCCGATGGTGGCCACGTCCGAGTCCAAGGCGATGGCCTCCCCCTCTCTGCCTCCACCTGCCCTGATCACCAGCACGATGCTCTCGCGCAGGGCCTCGCGACGGACCGAGTCGGCGCCGAGCTCTTCACGATCCGCGGGAGCATACGTGATCGTCGTCTCCGAGGGGTCAGGAGTGGTTAGCCGGCCGCCGCAGCGACTGCAGAAGTTTGAGTCGTCCCGGCCCTCGAGGCCGCATTTGGGGCAGGTCGGCAACTTCAGTCCGCTTCCGGCGACCCGGCGCCGTGACCACTCACCGAACGGTAGTCAGCAAATTGGGCGCGGATCTCCGCTTCGATGCCCTTGAGCACGGCCGGACGTTGGATGAGAAGGGCACGGGTAGCATCGGTGGTGTGGCTTACGATGTACGAATCGGCCATGATGGCATCGAACGCGCGGCCCTGAGTCAGTTGCTTGACGATGTAGCGGATGATCCGTTCCTCGCGAACGTCGACCGACAGATCACGAAAACGTTTCTCGATCCCACGAACGACTGGCTCTACATCAGCTGGCATGATTGGCATCCCTCGACGGTGCTTCAGAGACAGGAAGACGCTTCTTACTGTCCCGTCTCCGCTTCCCCGGCTGGCTTTTCCCGCTCATTTGAAAGTCCGCGGTTGCTCAAGATGGCGCTCAGCTTATCGATGTCTCCATCGCTGAACACACTCTTCCCGGCACGACCCTGGTCGCGCTTACGGCGCACTATCTCGGCGCGGATGATGTCGAGTTCTCCGTGAAGGAGCCGCCTGCGCTTGGATACCTCCCGCTCCTCCTCTTCGAGGTTGTCCTTGAGCGACTTCAGTTGTTCGTCGCCGTAGGACTGGATGTTGAGAAGCAGTTCGAAAGAGGTCTCGTCTGTAGTGCTCATATCCCCACTATAGCCGCTGGCACCAAAACCTTCAACCTAAGGTCGAGGTCCGGCCGAGTCTTATCGCTTAGCTTTCGCTGCGGCCCTCGACGCAGCCTCATTCTTATCTTCAACCTAAGGGGTGCTCACTCCTCCTCTTCGGCCAGAAACTCTTCGTATTCCTCGGCGGTCATGAGGTCGTCCACTTCGCTTGGATCAGCTGAGCTGCACCTTCACGAGCCAGCCCTCTCCGTACGGGCTTTCGTTGATAACCTCGGGCGCATCCACGGCGTCTTCGTTGACTTCGATGACCGAGCCGCTCAAAGGAGCAAGGATGTCTGACACGGCTTTGACCGACTCGATCTCCGCGTAAGATGTCCCCGCCGTCACTTCCGTCCCGATCTCCGGGAGCTCCAGGAAAACTATGTCGCCGAGTGACTCCTGGGCGTAGTCGGTGACACCGAACACAGCGGTGTCGCCCTCCACACGCGCCCAGTCGTGCTCCTTGTGATACTTGAGGTTCCTCGGATTCACAATCGCTCCTTTCTCGGCAGCCGGGCTGGCGGTCATGATAGCACAGCCCTTTTTGGGCCTTTGCGGCCGGCGCCTCCGTCCGCGGCCTCCGACCTTGTTATACTCTGGCCAAGCTGGATGATTCAACTCCAGGACAAGGGGGCAAAAGTGGCTCGTCGCAGGGGTCTTGTCATCAATGATGAGCAGATGCATCTGGTCGACGAAGTCCTCGCCAAGCTGAGGCAGGTCTCCGGTGCAAAGTTCGTAGCCCTCGTATCCACGAGCGGCCAACCCATCACCACCTCCCCTACGAACGTCGAGTCGGATACCCTTTCCCTTGCGGCGCTCGCCGCCAGTTCCTTCGCCGCCACACGCCAACTGGCCGAGGTCCTCAACGAGCGCGAATTCACCCTCTTGTTCCACGAAGGCAAGGAATCCAATCTGCATGTGGTGCAGGTGACCGAGCAGATCCTGTTGCTTATCGCGTTTGGGCGGGAGACCCAGGTCGGAAGAGTCCGCTTATATACGAGCAGAGCGTTGGAAGTGCTCAAGCCGGTTTTCGAACCTGCCGAAGATAAGGCTGGGGAGACAGCACTTATGGACCGGGACTACTCCACCCAGGCGGGCGAGGCCATCGACGGCCTCTTCCGCGTTGAGGAGTAAGACGCGGCAGGGAGCGACCAGTGGCTCTGATCAACTTAGCAGCTCGCGAGATCAACTATAAGATCGTGTACTACGGCTGCGGTCTTTGCGGCAAGACCACCAACATCCAATACGTTCACCGGCGTGTGAATCCCGCGGTGCGAGGACGGTTGGTGAGCATCGCCACCGAGGAAGAACGTACGCTGTACTTCGACTTCCTCCCTCTCTCTCTGGGGACTGTCAAGGGTCTACGCACCCGTTTCCACTTGTACACCGTCCCCGGACAATCCTTTTATAACGCTTCGCGAAGACTGGTCTTGCAGGGGGTCGACGGCCTGGTGTTCGTCGCCGACAGCCAGGTCTCTCGTCTGGACGAGAACGTGGACAGCTATTTGAACCTCTGGGAGAACCTGATGTCACATGGCGAAGACCTCAGCAAGCTCGCTGTGGTGCTCCAACTTAACAAGCGGGATCTGGCGCCTGTGTTCTCGGTGGGTGACCTTACCGAGCTTCTCAACCACACGAGCGCGCCCGTGATCGAAGCCTGTGCGCTCACGGGTGTCGGTGTTTTCGAGACCCTGAAGGCCATCTGCAAGCAGGTAGTGTCCCGCAGCTCTCAGGCCTGATCCGCGGGCCGGCCGCGTAAGGCGGCCGCAGCAAGCGCGCACGGCTCGGCCCGGGTTTCCCCCTATTTTGGGCCGACCCTCACTATGAAATCCTTGGGCGAGTACACGCTGGTGAAGTCGTCCTTGAACAACACCTGTCCGGCGGCGTTCTTCACTACCCGGAATACCTGCACCGTGAGTCCATCGATGCCGGGCTCCATGGGCAAAGATGTGCCTGCCGCGAGTGAGGGATCGCGCAGATACCGAGGGTAGGCCGCCGAACTGGTCGGATGGACGATGTCGCGGAAAGGCGAAGTCGAGTACGAGACCGACCGGCCCCAGGCGGGCGCCGCAAGCGAGACGGTCAGTGACCGGTCAGTCGAGGCGGCGCTTATCAAGATGTACTGACTGGAGTCATTGCGGAACCTGAAGTCCTGTGCTCCATAGGTGACCGTGGCGTCGCGGCCGACCGGGTAATGGTCGATGAAAAGTGAGTGCGGATGCCTTTCGACAATGGGCAGTCCGGCCAGGAAGACTGCGTTGAAGAGTGTCGTGGAAACTTGACACGTCCCCCCTCCCACTCCCGGCACCACAACCCCTCCGCGGATCATCGGCGCTTCATCGAAGCCTGCCGCCGCGGTCCTTGGACCCACAGTGCGGTTGAACGAGAACACCGCTCCAGGCGGCACGACCGTGCCGTCGAGCAGGGCGGCCACTTGCTGGATGTTGTGTAGCCGAGCCTGGTTACTTGCAGGAAAGTATGTTGTAAACGTCGCGATGTCTCTGCGGGTGGCAAGTTGGTCGGCGTCTTCCGTGCTGAGCTTAGGGTGCGCGACAGACGTGGGCACCGCCACACGCCGCGGGGCAGGTTGCAGCAGAGCTTGAGCTATGGCGGGAAGGAGCGCGTCCCAATCGATTGCGACTCCGTCCTGCGACGGGGTGACTCTATACCCCTTGCCGTCCGTAACCGGAAGAACCTTGGCTTCGACAGGGCGGCGTTCGAGCGGCGCGAGCAGCTTCGCGAGAAAGGCTCTTCCGGTCTCGTTATCGAGCGTGAGAGGCAACCCTCCTCCGGCCAACCCGTCTCTGTCCACGCTGACGCCCTCAGCTAACCCGTCCGTCGTCAGGAGATAGCTTCGCCCCTGGTATTCCAGGACGACCGGAGCCGTTAGGGCATCCCGAGCGGCCGTCTTCGCGGCGGCCGCCTGCTCGGTCGTTACAGCCGGAGCGATTCCGAGCAACGGTGGAGCAACGTGGTCGTCGCCGTTTGCAAGGGCGCCCAGCACAATACTCGCAAGTCGCTGGTCGTCGACGAGCGCACCGGGCTCTGCCTGCGTCGACGAGATCTGATCGCCGTTGATGGTCAAATGAGCATCCTGTGCGGGCTTCTCGAACACCAGCGACACGTGATCCGTCACCTGCTGCCAACTCGGCCCGGAAACGCCTAGCACGGGACTGACCTTGACTGAACGGAACCACAGCTTCAGCCTGGTGATGCACTCTCGGAGGAAGCTCCCGGAGCGGCCTAGCGCAAAGCACGAATCCACGGTCGCGCTCGCGTTGACGGTAGCACCGGCCTCAACCGGGATGATGGTGACGGAGTCCACTCCGTCGGTCACCAGTATGTGCCTTTCGAGGAGCCCTGCTGAGGCCTGCTTGGTCGCTGTCTGCGCGCTTGACCGAGTCAAACCGCTCAGGTTCCGTCCTGCCATGACGACCCCGTGATGGATCCTCCCGGAATAGACGACGAAGTCGACGCCAAGCGCGGTGCCGCCCAGCAACACCATGGCGCCCAGGACGATGATCACGGCGAGAAGGACCCGCTTCTTCTTTGTCCTCACGCATCCACCTTGAGAGGCCCTACCCGGGCGTGCCGGACCATCCGCTGCTCGTTCACTCCGAGGACTGACTCTCCGCTATCACCGTCTCGACGGTGTCGCGATAGCCGGCCACAAGTTCGGCCGCACGCTGGTCGTCGTCTGCCTCGGCATAGATGTGGAAGAAGGGTTCCTCGCCATCGGGCAGCACGAGCGTCCACTCCGAGTTGTCCAAGAAGACCTTGATGCCGTCCACCAGAGAGATGCGACCGGAGCGCAACTTCTCGGTCAAGCGCCGCATCACCGTTCCCTTGAGGTCCCACCGGCACGCGACCTGGTCGTGGCCCACGTGCGCGGCTGGTACCCGGGCTCGCATCTGCGACAAGGGAAGATCGGACGCGGAAACAAGTTCAAGCACCTTGCCGAGTGCAAAGAGCCCATCCATGGAGGGTAGCACGGCCGGATAGATGTAGCCGCCGTCTACGCTGGCCGCAAAGACGGAGTTGGGGCGGGCAGCCTCGGCCGTGAGCGCGGCTTTCGCGTAGCGGGTGCGTCGTACGGTCACACCGGTGGAAGCCGCCACCGCTTCCGCGTGGCGGGTTGCATGGAGGGGCAGGGCCGCGGTGCCGGATCCTGCTGCGTCGCGACATGCCTGCTGGAGGAGGAGTAGGAGGAGCGTAGAGTCGGGCACGAGATCACCCTTGTCGTCCACCAGGTAGAGGTACTCGGCGCCCGGGTCCAAAATGGCTCCCAGGTCCGCCTCCATTGCCCGCACAAGCTGTCCGACCTTGACGGCGGACTCCGCCGGAGAGTCCCATGGTTTCAGCAACGGCCGCTCCCGGGCCGTATTCATCGTGACGGTCTCCACTCCAAGTTTGTCCAGCGTGGCGGAGAAGAAGAAGGCAGGTGCCGAGTGCGAGTAGTCCAGGACTATCCGCGGTTGCCTCCCTCTGATCGCTACCGTGTTCCAGTTTTGCAGGAGGGAGTTCGTGTAAGTCTCGATCGCTCTCGGCGGGTAAAGAACTTCCCCCATCTCTTCGATAGAGGCACGCCTGAAGTCTTCGCGGAAATAATGGTTCTCGATCGCCCGCTCCCTTTTGCCTTCGATCGGGATACCAGGGGTCTCGGAGAAGATGATCTCGATCATCTCAGGGTTGTCGCGACTCATCTGGACGTGGATGCCCCCGACGGCCAGCCCACTCTTTATGTCGAAACGGTTCACGGCAACGGGCGCCACCGTGAGATCCCGCACGTTGACGCCGGTGGAGTTGAGCCCGCTTATGAGCGCGCGTTTGAAGACCCGGCAGGCATGGTGCGTGTCGCGACTGGTGGTGACATACGAATCCTTGGCTATCAGCGTGCCGTAGGACATGGCCAGGCGCATCGCCATCTCCGGGGTAACGTCCACGTTGGCGAGGCCGCGCACGCCGTTGCGGCCGAAAAGCGTGCTCATCCCCCGGGTCTCCCACACGATGGACGAGCGCACCGCGGAGCCCGGCTCGATGTTCTTGAACGGGTAGATCTTGACATTGTTCGCCACCACGGCGTTCCGACCCACCACGGAGCGGTCGCCCACGATCGCCCCCTCGGCGATGTGCGCGTTCTCATGGATCTCCACCGCGTTGCCTATGACGGCCCCGGAGACCACGCAGCCGGCGGCCAGATACGAGTTCTCCCCGATGACCGAATTGCCGACTTGAGCCCCGGCTCGGACCACCACGTTATCGCCCAGGACGGTGTGGGATTCGACTCGCGCCCCAGGGTCGAGCCGTACATTGCGCCCGATGACCGCTGGGCCTTCCACGGTATCGAGGCTTTCGAGAGTGGCGCCCTGGCCTACCCAGACATTGCCGCGCAGCCGCACTCCCGGCATGTTGACGTGTACCTTACCGTCCAGCGCATCGCGGTTGGCCTGCATGTACTGCTCGAGGCTGCCGATGTCTTGCCAGTAGCCTTCGCACACCGTGCCGTACAGCGGCTTCTTGAGTTCGAATAGCTTCGGGAAGAGCTCATGGCTGAAGTCGTAGGCGACGCCGGACGGGACATGATCCAGCACCTGCGGCTCGATCACATAGATACCTGTATTCACGGTGTCGGAAAAGACCTGACCCCAGCCCGGTTTTTCGAGGAAACGCTCGATGCGCCCCTCCTCGTCAACGATCACTACACCAAACTCGAGCGGATTCTCTACACTCTTGAGAGCTATGGTGATCATCGCCTCCCGCTCGTGGTGGAAGTCGACAATCCGGGTGAGATCGAAATCGGTGAGCGCATCTCCGCTGATGACCAGGAAGGTCTCGTCCAGGAGGTCTTGGGCCAACTTGACCGAGCCCGCGGTCCCCAGCGGCTTCTCTTCGACGGTGTAGTCGATATGCATGCCCAGCGCAGAGCCATCTCCGAAGTAGTTGCGGATGAGCCGGGGCAGGAAGGCCAACGTCATCACCACGTCGGTGATGTTGTGGCGCTGGAGTAGCTCGAGGATATGCTGGATTGTGGGTTTGTTGACCACCGGGACCATCGGCTTCGGCTGGTTGGAGGTCAACGGGCGCAACCGTGTTCCCTGTCCGCCGGCCATGACTACTGCCTTCACCTGGGAGCCTCCGCTTTGGATGAACGAGGGTGCTTGACGTGCAGCATACCCTTAGTACCCGGCTCGGGGAAGAAACAACAGCTTAGGGCGACTGGTGCCGTGGGGCGAGGCACGCGGGCGAGGCTCACACGGTGAGGGTTAGTTGCGCCTGCAAAGGTCCTGACCGCCGAAGCTACGGGCCACCCTCGAGAGAGTAGACGCGGAGCTTGTGGTCCGGCCCCTGCACTACGATGACGGTATGGGCGGACCCCACCCCCTTGCTGGCCGAGAGGGCGAACACGCCACCCTCCGTGGGCGGGGCGGTTCCGATCCGGACCATCATGGCGACTTCGGAGGCTGGAATCTCATTTCCCAGCTTGTAGGTCCTGCCGTCGAACGAGACGTGCTTGGCGGGCGCGAAGGGATTCAGCGTGCCTCTAAAGCCCTGGCCGTACGCGACGAAAGCGACTGGGATGACGACCACGAGAGCAAATGCGAGAAGCCAGTGCCATTCTGGGCGCTCGGCACGGAGACGTCGCTTCTCTAAGCGGCGAGAGAAACCGTGAGCGCGTGGGGCGGCTGATGCGGAGTCACTCGGAACAATCATACGGTGAGGATACACCTCGAGCTTCCGCGGAGGCTAGAACGGACGAACGCAAAAAGGGCCTGGCGAACAGGCCCTCATCGGTATGGTCGGGACGGCCGGATTTGAACCGGCGACCTTCCGGCCCCCAGCCGGATGCGCTACCAAGCTACGCCACGTCCCGCAGCGCGACCAGTATAGCATGGGGTTCCGCGGGTTCAGGCGACGGCCGCGCAGCAGCGGCATCCCCGGGCAGAACCCAGCTATGGCGCGCTAGCCGACGGGCGTCCCTCGGGGCGCGGATCCGGAGGACCGTTCGTCTAGGCCGACTCGGAGCGAGGCTGGCGGGTCATGAGGTCGCGGACGCTGGTCCTTACGTCCTTGCCCTTGGACAGAATTGCTACCACATTCTCGGTTATCGGGAGTCTCCACACCCGCCCGGCGCGCTATCGCCAGGATCGCCGGGGCAGCCGTCAAGCCTTCAGCGATCATGCCCATCTCGCTCTCCACGGTATCCGGCGGATGCCCTCGAGCGATCATCTCCCCGGCAAGACGGTTGCGGCTGTGGCGAGACGTGCAAGTGCCCACAAGGTCGCCCAGACCGGCAAGCCCGGAGAACGTCTCGCTCTTTGCTCCGAAGGCCAGGCCGAGGCGGGTCATCTCCGCCAGTCCCCGGGTGATAAGCGCCGCGCGGGCGTTGTCCCCGAAGCCAAGGCCGTCCGACATGCCGGTGGCAACGGCGATGATGTTCTTCACCGCACCGGCGAACTCAACTCCGATCAAGTCACCGTTCACGTAGGCTCTCAGTGTCTCGCCGGTCACCATATCCTGCAGAGAGGCGGCGAACACTTCATCGCTCGACGCGATGACCGACGCGGTCGGCTGGTCTTCCGCAACCTCCTCCGCGTGATTGGGACCGGAAAGGACCGCCACCCTCGGAGAAAGAGCGGCCAACTCGGTCTCCAGCACCTCACTCAAACGGCGAAGGCCGATGGGCTCCACGCCTTTTGTCAGGCTGAGGACGCCGATACCCACTGGTAATCGCGACGACAGCGAGCGCACCACGTCGCCGTAGGCCTTGCTGGGCACCGCCATCACGAGCAGAGCGATCTCGGATAGGTCGGCCGAGCCATAGGTGCCGTAGGAGAGCTCGGCGGGCAGCTCCAGATGGGTCAGATAGTCCGGGTTATGCCGGGAACTTTGCATCGCCTGGGCTTGCTCCGCCCGCCGGGCAAGCAGGCTGGTCTCAACGTCCCTGCTGACCAGATGGCGCGCGAAAGCGGTTCCCCAGCTCCCGCCGCCGATCACCGCCGCCCGGTACGGGGCACCGGCCTGGCGAAGCCAGCGCGGCGCGGCGGGGTGTTCGAGGCCGTTCACAGTAGTCAGCCGGTCCGGCCGTCACCCTCTTGAGAGGCTGCTCCGTCGCTCCGGGGTGCGGCCGCTTCAACCGACAGCGCCTCGACTGACGCTGCCTCGACCGGCGTGCCATCGGGCGGACAACGGACGATAACGGGCTTCCTTGTCCAAGGGAACTGGGTCCTTTGCTCCTGCCGGCGCCACAGGCGGACGAAGTTGCCCCGGTGGGCCCACAGCACCACAGCCGCTATGAGGAACGTGACCACGATGTAGGGCAAAGGTTGATGAAAGACGATGGCGACCACCGGAAGCAAGATGGTGCACGTGATCGAGGCGATCGATCCCACAGACGTGCTGAACAGGATCACACCGAAAAGGACCCAGAGGATGGCCATGGGCAGCGGCATCATCCCGGTCGCGGCTCCGGCTCCCGTGGCCACGCCCTTGCCCCCCTTGCCGCGCAGGAAGATCGAGTAGTTGTGCCCGGCCACGGTGGCAAAGGCTACGAACACGGTCACCAGCGGTGAGGCGACGTAGCTGGCGAAAAGCACCGGGAGCGCTCCTTTTAGTGCGTCCCCTAGGAGCACGGCGACCCCCAGGCGCGCGCCGAGCACCCGGAAGGCATTGGTGGTGCCCGCGTTGCCGCTGCCGCGCCGCCTCACGTCCACGCCCTTGAACACCTTCCCCAAGAACACGCTCGGCGAGAGGGAGCCGAACAGATAGCCCAGGACCACCAGGCCAAACGCCGCAAGAGCAGAGGTTACGCTCAAGAGTACCGCTCCTCCTTGCCTTCGAAGTCGATCACCAGCGGGATTCCCCACATCCCGAAAGTCTCGCGAAGCTGATTCTCGAGATAGTACGCAAAAGATTTGGAAATAAGCGCGCGAGAGTTAACCATGAATTTGAATCGAGGGGGAGCAATGTCATATTCCACAGCATAAAACGTTTTTAAGGTCTTGCCGCCTTTTGACGAGGGGGTACGCCGGGCCCGGACATCCTCCAGCCACCGATTGAGCTCAGCGGTGGGGATGCGGGTGCTGTACAGCGAGTACAACTCCAGGGCGAGCGGGAGGATGCGGTCTATCCCGCGACCCGTGATGGCCGATGTGGTCAACCAACGCGGCTTCATCTGGACCTTGTCTTTGACCCGGGCCGTGACCATTTCGAGGTCCATATCCGCGATGTCCCATTTGTTGAACAGGATCGCCGTGGCGCATTTGGCACGCTGCGCTTCGTAGGCCACCTGAAGGTCCAAATCGACGAGGCCTTCGTTCGCGTCTACGACCACCAGCGCGATGTCGCTTCGCTCCATCGCGCGGATGGCCCGAAGCGAGCTGTAATACTCGACGTCGGTGGTGGTGCGCTTGCCCGGACGGCGCAGCCCAGCCGTGTCCACCAGCGTTACGCGCGTGCCCTCGAAGATCAGGTCGGTGTCTATGGCGTCGCGAGTGGTGCCGGGAATCGAGGACACGATGGCGCGCTCGTCGCCCAGGAGGCGGTTGATGAGCGAGCTCTTGCCCACGTTGGGCCTACCCACGATGGCGATCTTCACCGGAGCGGGTTCCTCGATT
Organism: uncultured Thermoleophilia bacterium; assembly: GCA_963772095.1. Lineage (GTDB taxonomy): Bacteria > Actinomycetota > Thermoleophilia > RBG-16-64-13 > RBG-16-64-13 > Chersky-299. The sequence continues at coordinate 31,581 of CAVYVU010000015.1, read as the reverse complement.
TCTTCCCCAGTCTCGGAGAGGGGCTTCACTACTTCGTCAAGCAGGTCCCCCACTCCCAGCCCGTGCTCGGCCGAGATGCCCATCGGCTCGCCGAGCCCAAGTTGCCAGTACTCGTTCAGGTTCTCCTCCGCGGCACGAGAGTCGATCTTGTTGACCGCCAGGACTATCGGAACGCCGCTACGGCGCAGGAGGGCGGCGATCTCCTGGTCCTGGGGCGCTGGTCCGGCTTTGCCGTCCACCAGGAAGATGGCCACGGCGGCCTCGCTCAGTGCCACTTGGGCCTGGCGGCGCACCAGTTCTCCCAGGGGCTCGTCGCTCTGCAGATCGATGCCCCCGGTGTCGACCACCACGAACCGGTACCCGACCCAGTCGGCCTGTCCTTCCTTGCGGTCCCTGGTGACACCGGACTCCGGCGCGACCACGGCTTCGCGGGTGCCCGTTATCCGGTTGAAAAGGGTGGATTTCCCGACGTTGGGATATCCGATGATCGCAACCCGGGGAAGTGTGCGAGCGTTCACGTCTCGATCTCCTTTAGGCGGCGGACCACCGCATCGATCTGATCCGGCGGGGTGGAAGCTCCTGCCGTGATGCCTACGACTTTAGTACCGGAAAACCACTCAGGGTCGATCTCGGCCGCCGACTCAACATGGTGGGTGCGGAGCTGGACGTCGGCGCAGAGCTCTGCGAGTCTCCGGGTGTTGCCGGAGTTCCTCCCCCCCACCACGATCACAACATCCACATCGCTTGCCATGGCGATCGCGCCTCGCTGGCGTTGCTCTGTGGCGCTGCAGATCGTGTTGTACACGAGAAGCTCTTTCGTTCGGGGCGCTAGGTGCGCGGCAAGGTCGGCCAGGCGCTCCTGCGATTGAGTCGTCTGGACGACGACACCCACACGCGGACTGGGCAGCTCGGCCGGCAGATCTCCCGGCTTCTCGACCACCAGGGAATCCGGGCCGGCATACGAGCGGAGTCCCAGTACTTCCGGATGCTCTCTCTCCCCCAGGATCACCACAAGATAGCCCATGGCGTGCAATCTCGCAGCCTTGTCTTGTGCAGATTTCACAAACCGGCAGGTAGCGTCGAGCACGTGGACGGGTCTACCCCGCAGTTCTTGGCGGACCTCGCTGGGGACGCCGTGCGATCTCAGGATAATGGTCCCCTCGTGCGCCTCGGAAGGGTCGCGCAGGACGCCGATTCCCTGCTGCTCGAGTTCGGCGATCACCCCGGGATTGTGGATGAGCGGCCCCAGAGTATTGATGGGCCCGTGAGCCTCTTTGGCAGCCTCGCGCGCCACCTCCAGGGCCTTCTCCACCCCCCAGCAGAAACCGGCGGAATCGGAGATCCGGATCTCGAGCTTACCCATGCTCGGCCTTAGATGGTCGGTCGGTCCGGCGCATCTGTACGACGAGGTCGTCGTACGCCTGCCGAAGCCTGTCCGCGGTCACCTGGGCCCTTTCCGAATGCGGGATCTCGGGCCCTGGAATGGGCAGGGGGTCGCCGTAGAAGACCCGGACTCGTGGGAAGCGGAGAAGCCCCTTGCGCACTACGCGCTCGGTGCCGGAGAGCACTACTGGTATGGTGGTCACTCCTTCACGGAGGGAGAAGAGAGTGACTCCCGGATTGATCTCGCCAAGCTGGCCGTCACGCTGGCGGTGTCCCTCTGGGAAGATGCCGACGACGGCGCCTTTCTCCAGGATATTCAAGGCCGATCTGACCGCGTGGCGATCCGCCTGCCCGCGATTGATAGAAAACGCCCCGTAGGCAGTGATCAACCGCCCCAGGGCTTTCGACTTCCAGAGCTCGGCCTTGGCCATGAAATGGATCTGTCTCGGGCAACTGCATCCGAGAAAAAAAGGGTCCAGATTGGACAGGTGGTTGGAGGCCAGCACCACTCCTCCGCACTTCGGGAAGCGGTCTGCTCCGGAGATATCCATCCGAAAGATGAGCTTGAAGATCGCCGGGAGGAAGGCGTACGCGAACCGGTAGGGACGAGTGTCCAGGGGACTGAGGACCATGCCTCCCGCCCCGCGCGGCGGGTGGGCCAACGCACACACCTTTTGGATGACCTCTTCGATGGTGAGACGGCTCGTGTCGACTTCGACCGCTCCCGCGGCCTTACGGAGCGGGGCCAGTTCCCGGCCGGAGTCGTACGAGTCCCGCGCCGCTATGTCCTCTGCCAGTTGTCCGACCGACACGGTGACGCCCTGTTGCTCCAGTTGCAGTTGTCGCCGGCGGGCCCGCTCTTCGAGGGAGGCTGTCAGGTATATCTTGAGATCCGCGTCGGGACAGACCACGGTGCCCATGTCCCTGCCCTCGAGCACCACGTTGTCCTTGGCCGCCTCAGCGCGCTGGCGCGCGGTGAGAACCCGGCGTACCTCGGGTTCCGCGGACACGGCAGACACGTTCTTCGAGACGAGGGTGCCCCGGATCTCGTCTGTGACTTCCCGACCGTCCAGAAAGACCCGGGTGAGATCGTCGGGACGTTCCTCCAGCCGGAGCAACACGTTTTCGGCCAGTTTGCCTGCCTCCGCCAAACGGTCGGGAACGAGCCCGGCCTCAAGGGCGAGCAGCGTGATCGCACGATACATCGCCCCGCTGTCGAGGTAACGCATACCCAGGCGCTTTGCCACTTCACGCGAGATCGTGCTCTTTCCCGAACCAGCCGGGCCGTCGATGGTGATGATCATCGCGAGACCTCATCGTGCCGCACCGAGCCGCCCAAGCGGCCCACTGCATCCACAAAGCCCGGATAGGACACCGCCGCACAGTCGATATCGTCGACATGGACGCCGTCGTCAGATGCCAAGCCTGCGATCGCACCCACCATGCTGATCCGGTGGTCGCCACGTGCAGAGATCGCGCCCCCGCGCCAACCCTGTGGCCGTCCCTCGATATCCATGCCGTCGGGATGCTCAACCACACTCACTCCCAGGGCGCGAAGCACGTCGGCCATGGCAGATAGACGGTCGCTCTCCTTGGCTCGCAATTCGGCAGCGCCCCGCAACCGTGAGACTCCTCGCGCCTTGGCGGCAGCCAGAAGGAATAGAGGCAGCTCGTCGATGAGGTTAGGAACCAGCCGCGGGCCGACCTCTACGGCTTGCAATTCCGTCGACCTCACAGTGATCCGGCCGACCGGCTCTGGACCTATGGCGGCGGAAGGCTGGACCTGGATGTGCGCACCCATTCCCTCAAGAACCTCAAGCAAGGCCGTCCGTGTCGGATTCAGGCCGACGTTGTCGATGGTTATCTCCGATCCGTCCACAAGCAGGGCGGCGAAGATGAAGAAGGCGGCCGAACTGAAATCCCCCGGTACCGCAATATCGCTGAGGGTGAGTCGGTCGACCGGCCACACCCGTACCGTCCCCGAGCCATCAGCCGCGTCTTCCCGCTCCACCCGGGCTCCGCCGAACCGCAGCAATCGCTCGGTGTGGTCGCGCGAGACACCAGGCTCGACGACAGAAGTCACTCCGGAAGCCCGCAGGCCGGCGAGCAACACGCACGATTTGACCTGGGCGGACGCCACAGGCATGTGGTGCGTGATCCCCCGCAGAGGTCCGCCGAAGATGGCCAGCGGGGGGAGCGTGTTTCCTTTGCGGGCCATCACAGTGGCGCCCATTGCTTTGAGCGGCTCGACGATGCGGGCCATGGGCCGCCGGCGGATGCTGGCGTCTCCCGTCAGCACCGTCAGGAAAGGCAAAGATGCGAGTATGCCCGGCAGGAGGCGTATGAGAGTGCCCGCGTTTGCGACGTCGAGGATGTTCCCGGGCTCGGAGAGTCCTGCCCAGCCCCTGCCTCCAACCACAAGACCTTCCCCCTGGTCCTCGACACTGACGCCCAGGGACTGCACCGCGGCGACGGTCGCCATCGTGTCCGCGGAGCGGAGAAATCCCGTGATCGTGAGGGGGCGCGAGTTGACCGCGCCCAGAAGCACCGCCCGATGAGAGATGGACTTGTCCCCGGGGACGCTCAGCGCGCCATGCAGACCCTGCGTCGCCGAAAGGAAGGTTGCCCCCTGTGGGTCACTCACTGCCGTCTCCCGTGAGGCTCACGACCGTGGGGTACCCGAGGCTTTCGAGCAGGGCGCTCGTGGTCTCAGCCACGTCCTCCCCGGAGACGAAGAGCACCAGATCGCCGCCGACGCTCCGACTGACGTGGTGCAGCGTGAGGTCTTCGATGTTGATGTTGGCTTCGCCCAAAGTCGTCATTACCTTGGAGAGCACGCCAGGTTGGTCGGGGATGCGGACGACCACCTTGTAGAGGGTATCGGGAACGAGGTCCTCATATTCGAGCAACTCCTCGTGGAATGCCGCGGCCACGTCGATGGACTCCGCCACCCGTGCTTCGTCCCCCCGGTCAAGAGAATCCGAGAGGTCCTGCAGTTCGGCGGCGACCGCTCTCAGCGAGTCCGCCAGCGCCTCGCGGTTTTCCATGAAGATGTCGCGCCACATAGGTGGATTTGCGCCGGCGACGCGCGTGAGGTCTTTGAAGCTCGGCCCGACCCAATGGAGGGCCCTCTTGCCGGACACCCGGTACTCGCCCACCTGCTGCATCAGAACATTGGCCAACACGTGGGGAAGATGGCTGATCACAGCCATGATGCGGTCGTGCGGGACTGCTCCGATGTGCACCGGCCTCGCGCCGAGACGTGAAACGAACTCCTGCAGTAGCGCGTACAACTCCGGCAGCGCCGCACCTGTGGTGCAGAGAAAGTAGGTGGCTCCGTCGAACAGGTCGGGACGCGAGTAGCGCACGCCTGCGGTGGCCGCGCCGCAAATGGGGTGCCCGCCCACGAACAGGGAACGAGCCAGCGGCGATAGATTGCCGATGACGGCGGATTTCGTGCTGCCGATGTCTGTCACGAGACGCGGCCGCGGCGCAGCGTTCACGCATTGCTCCACCAGTCCGGGGATGCTGCGCACCGGTGTGCAGACCACGGCGAGATCGGCGCCGGCGGCCGCCTCGCCCGGGCTGGCCGCGATCTCTGTTATCACACCCATGCGGAGCGAATCGCTAAGGGCCACTGGATCCGAGTCGTATCCCACTATCTGGGTCACTCCGGCCCCGCGCTGGGCAGCGAGGGCTAGACTGCCCCCCATGAGGCCTACCCCGATGACGGCCAAGCGCTGTACGCCGCTATGCGGATCCCGGTCTGTCATCGAGCTTAGCCGAGGGTCTCGTCCATCCAGGCGATCATCGCTTGGAGCCGGGTTGCCACGCGGGAGAACTGAACGGGGTCGAGGGACTGACCGCCGTCGGAAAGAGCTGTCTCCGGGGTCGGGTGCATCTCGATCATGAGCCCGTCCGCCCCAGCCGCGAGCGCGGCAAGAGAAAGCGGTTCCACGAGGTCTGCTTTGCCCGCCGCGTGGCTTGGGTCGACGATCACGGGCAAGTGGCTTCTCTGTTTGATGATCGGGATGGCCGAGATGTCCAACGTGTTGCGAGTGGCCGTCTCGAATGTGCGGATGCCCCGTTCGCAGAGGATCACCTTGTCGTTGCCTTCCTTGAGGATGTACTCAGCGGCCATGAGCAACTCGTCGATGGTAGCCGCAAGACCCCGCTTGAGCACTACCGGCCTGTCCACCTCGCCCACAGCCGAAAGCAGTTGGAAGTTCTGCATGTTGCGAGCGCCGATCTGGATGACGTCGGAGTACTTGGCCACGTCCTCCAGGTGGCGAGGATCCATCAGTTCGGTCACGACCGGCAGCCCGGTGGCTTCCCGCGCCTCGGCCAGGATCTCCAGCCCCTCTACGCCTAAGCCCTGGAAGGCGTACGGCGAGGTGCGTGGCTTGAAAGCGCCGCCACGCAGCATGGTCGCTCCTGCTTTCTTGGCGGCATGGGCCGCTACCAGCAACTGCTCCCGGCTCTCTACAGAACACGGGCCGGCGATCAGGGCGATATGACCTCCGCCGACACTGGTGCCGCCAACAGTGATGACGGTAGGGGTTCGCCGGAATTCGCGGCTCACGAGCTTGTATGGTCGCAAGATAGGCAGCACCTTGTCTACACCAGGATAGGCTTCCAGAGGCAGCCCGGCGATCACGTCCCGCTCGCCGACGACACCGATGACCGTCACCATATCCCCGGTAGACACATGTCCCCTGGCCCCAGCCTTGTCAAGGCGTTCCAGGATCCTCTCCACCTCTTCCGCGGTGGAGTCCTCGCGCATCACGATCATCATCTCTGTGCTTCCGCCGTCCATGTCAGTTCTCCAAACCCCGCAAGTCTTTCAAAGCGGTCAAGAAGTGATCGTTCTCCTCTACTTTACCAACGGTTACCCTGATCCAGCCGGGGCATCCCATCGCGTACCCAGACCGTACCATCACCCCGCGCTCGAGAAGAGCCTGGATGGCCTCCTCCCCGGGCACAGCCAGTTCGCGTACGTCCACGAGGAGGAAGTTCGCCTGCGACGGGAGCACGTTCACCGCGATCTCGTCCAACGCTGCGATGATCCGCCGGCGCTCGCTATCCACGTGTGCACGTCTTTCCTCCATCCGCAGCGGGTGGCGAAGCGACTCTAGGGCCGCTACCTGTGACAGCGTCCCCACATTGAAAGGCTGGCGAAGCTTGTCGAGGGCGTCGATCACTTCCGGTCGGGCGATGCCGTACCCGACGCGCAGTCCGGCAAGACCGTAGATCTTGGAGAAGCTGCGAAGGATGACGAGATTGGGGTAATCGGCGATCCACGGCGCCGTATCCTGGTCGGCGGCCGCTGTCACAAACTCGCCGTAGGCCTCGTCCAAAACCACCACCGTGTGGTCCGGAACCCGCTCGATCAGGGCCCGCAGTTGTCGCGGCTCCAGGTAGTCTCCGGTGGGGTTGTTCGGGTTGCAGACGATGAGCAGTGTGGTGTCGTCCCTAACAGCCTCGACGAGCGCATCTACGTGGTAGCGCAAATCAGGTTGGGCGACGGCCGTGAAAGGTGTGCTATTGGCGAGCGCGATCAACTTGTACATCACAAACGAAGGCATGGGGAACACGGCGTGACGGTCCGGGCCCAGGAAGGCATCGGCAAGCAGGGTCAACAGCTCGCACGAGCCGTTGCCGAAGACAAGACAGCTCTCCGGGATGTTTAGCTGCGCGGCGAGTGTCTCCCGAAGGTCGGCGCACCACCCGTCCGGATAGCGATTCAGACCGCCGACTGCTTGTTTGAGCGCCTCGATGACTTCAGGGAAGGGTCCTTCCGGGCTTTCGTTAGCGGAAAGCCTGGCGATCTGGGCCAGGTTGTATCGTTCTTGAACCGCCGCAAGCGGCGGCCCTGCACGATAAGGGGTGAGTCGCTCAAGCACCGGATTCAACTTCATGACGGCTCCGTAGTCCTAGTTATCAGATGAAGTCTCGCGGACGAGTCGAGACCGCGTGCGGACGCGAACACAACAGTATAGTGCAGCCTGAGGGCGCACGGGTCTCTGGTTCACCTCACCCCACCGGCTCTTCTCAAGGATTCAACCTCGGCCGGCGTCAACGGCCGGACTCGCCCCACGGCCAGGCCTGCGTCCTCGAGCCCACCGAAACGGCTGCGATGAAGCGCGAGCACGGGGTGACCGACACTCTCGAGCATGCGCCGTATCTGGCGCTTCCGCCCTTCCCTGATCACCATCTTGAGCTCCGAGGTGGGTCGCCCTATTGCCGGATTCGCCTGGGAGATCAGCTCGACCTGAGCGGGCAACGTAGGCCCGTCTTCGAGATCCACCCCGCTGCGAAGTCGGCGCAGTGTAGGGCCGGAAACCGCTCCTTCAACCAGAACTCGGTACTCTTTCTCCACGTGATACCGCGGGTGAAGCAGGTGTGCGGCCAATTCCCCGTCGTTAGTGATCACAAGTAGTCCGGTGCTGGCGAGGTCCAGGCGGCCAACGGGAAATACTCGGGATGTGGTGGGGATGGAGTCGAGCACGGTGGGCCGTCCCTGAGGGTCGCTCGCCGTGCTGACCACGCCGGCGGGTTTGTTGAGCAGCCAGTATTCCTTGCGCTCGCGCTGGACGGGGTCGCCGTCGAACTCCACGCTTTGTTCGTCCGGGTCCACGGAGTCGCCTAGCTTGGCCACCTGCCCATCGATCGTCACCCGGCCGGCGGTGATGAGCTCCTCGCAGTGACGACGGGAGCCGAGTCCCGCCTCTGCCAGGAACTTCTGCAGACGGACCTTCACTCTGGTACTGCGAGCAACCCGAGACGCCGGCGCAGTTCGAGCTTCTGGTCGTCGCTGAGTTCGAATTCTTTCAAGTCTGGCAAGTCTTCAAGGCCGGCCAGCCCGAACATGGCTTCGAAGCGGGAGGTGGTGCCGTACAGGATCGCTCCGCCGGCAGATTGGCTGCGGCCTACCTCGGCGATCAGGTCGCGCTCCACCAGCGTCTGCACGCAGGAGTCGGAGCTCACACCGCGGACCTCAGCGATCTGCGGACGCGAAACCGGCTGCAGGTACGCGACCACTGCCAAGGCCTCCATCGCAGCAGGCGAAAGGCGGACAGAATCGTCGGGCACATCGAACAGCGCGGAGACTACTTCCCGGCAGTTCGGGTTGGTGCGGAAGGCCCAGCCGCCCGCCAGGCGCAGCAACTCGAAGCCTCGCTCGCCGCTGCGAGGGTATTCTACCTGCAACTCAGCAAGGACGGCCTCGATCTCGGAAGCGTCCGGCGGTTCAGGCTGGGCAAGCGCTTGTCTCAGCACATCCATGGGCAGTGGTTCGCCGGCTGCGAAGAGAAGGGCTTCCACATCTCGTTTCAGCGTATTCATGCGGATTTTCTTATCTCCCGCGTCCGCACCACGATATCCCCGAACAAGTGGGACTGGGACGCTTTGAGCTCTCCGGACATCATCAGTTCGAGCAGGGCAAATAACGAGAGGGCCTGAACCAGCTGTTCCTCTCCTCCGAAGGTCCGGTCGAAGGAGAATCTCCCCCGCTCCGCCAGCAGACGCCGGATCGCGTGGATCTGGCGCTTCAGTTCCACCCTCACCTGGGCAATGTGGCCGGTGTCCGGTTCACGCCGATTGTCCAGCAGCCGCTGCAACGCGAGACCCAGCCCCTTCGCCTCCGCGATGTGCGCGATCTCCTCCACTGGCGGTAGTACCTTGCGCTGCCGGCTCGCGGGCGGACGCATGAGGCAGCCACGGTTCGCCTCGCCTACCTCGCGGAGGCGCTGTGCGGCCGCCTTGAACCGGCCATATTCGAAAAGCCGGAAAAGTAGCTGATCACGTGCCTCCTCCGGGCTCAGCTCCTGCTCGAGGTCTGGGTACCGTCCGGGCAAAAGGAGGCGAGATTTTACCTCCAGAAGGAGGCTCATCAGCAGCAGGAACTCGGTGGTCTCGTCCCAATCGGGCTCGCGGTCCGCTTCGCGCTGCTCGAGATAGGTCAGGATCACCTCAAGAAGGGGCACTTCCAGTAGGTCGACCTCTTCCTTGAGGATCAAGGACAAGAGCAGGTCGAACGGCCCTTGATAAACGTCGAGGTCAAGCTCTAGTACTCTCACTATCTCCCGTTCTTTCCTCAAGAATGGCGATCACTCACGGCCCAGTCAAGCGCACGCTGGCGGCGAGCTCCGACCTCCCGGAAAAGATAGCACGGACGTCTCGGCGGGCGCCGACTGCAAGGCGTTGTAGACGTTTGTCAGGCGTCCGCGGCGGGGGCGCGCACCACCAGCGGTCAGCCTACGCTCCGCACTAGAAGTAGGCGGGCAGGACAGCGCTGAAGAACGCGTTGTAGGCGGCCGTAAGCTGGGTGCCGACCGACGAGTAAGCGATGACGATCAACAGCACGATCAGAATGTACATCCCGTAGCGGTCGATTCGCACCCAAGCCTCGTAGGCGTCGCGCGGCAACACTCCACCCAGGATCCGTGAGCCATCCAGCGGTGGTATCGGAATGAGGTTGAAGATGCCCAGCACGACATTGACCTCGAACGCAAGGAAAAGGATAGTGGCGACCGCGTTCGTCAGGGTACTGGTGGCCCCCTTTCCCGGTCCTATCAGCAGCACCGGCGCGAGCAGCGTGAGGATCGCCCAGAAGATCACGGCGAGCACGAAATTGGTGAGCGGTCCGGCCGCCCCCACCAGCATCATCCCTCGCTGGCGATTTCGGAAGTAGTAGGGAGAGACGGGCACCGGTTTGGCCCAACCGAAGATAAAGCCGCCGGCTAGATACGTGATGACGAACATCGCGGTCCCCAGCGGATCCATGTGCCGGATCGGATTCAGACTGAGTCTCCCCCGCTGCTTGGCCGTCGGATCTCCCAGCTTGTACGCGACATAGCCATGCGCCAGCTCATGCAGCACCATGGAAAGAACGAGAATGGCAACGAGCGGGATGAGATAGCCCCAACGGCTGCTCATCGTATCCGTCTCCAGCAGTCGGTGGGCCGCGGCCAACTCTGCATCGCGTCCCTGGATCTTTCCTTCCACACGCATCTCCTTGAGCTTCTCAAGCGTTCGCCCGACGGCCGGGCCTTTCTTCAATCCAAGAGCCAGGATATCGTCTCCGGACACATTAAGTCTTCGGTGCCTTATCTCGCTCAGGTAACGGCGCAGCCTTTCCTCGGCCGGGCCTGGGTCGGTGCGGGCCAGAGTCAAGACCACCGCTTCCACCGGGACCCTGCGCAATACTTTGTAGACCTCCCAATCGCTCATGGTCTCATTGCACAAACGCGGGGCCAGGAGCGGACCCATGACCACGCCGGCGCGGATAACGTCGGCGTCGGTGCGTCTGAGCTTCAGCTTCTCCAGCCACATGTAGAGCTCATCGTGGTCCATATTACGCGTCACCGCTGCCAGCCTGAGGCGCCAGCTCACCACTTCGCCCTGCAGCCCCAGCTCCTTCGCCAAGGAGTCGAGCTTCGCGACCAGCGCGACTGTCTTCTCCCCCGTCGCCAGCTTGGGATGGACCTCCCGGGCCACACCCAGCTCGAAGAGGCGCTTGAGCGTCCATTGTACGTTGGGCTCGCTGAACAGAGGGATCAGCTCCTCGCGGAGGCGCACGCTGGACAGGTCACCCACCAGATGCATGTCGACGCAGCCCTTCGCCAGAGCCTTGGTCTGCTCGTCCATGCGGAACCCGTACCGGTTCTCGTATCGCACGGCTCTGAATATGCGCGTGGGATCCTCGATGAAACTCAAATTGTGGAGAACGCGGATCGTGCCCTCGCGGAGGTCGCGCATTCCGCCGAAGAAATCCAGCACCGCGCCGAAGTCGTCGCCACGCAGCGAGATAGCCATAGCATTGATGGTGAAATCGCGACGGAAAAGATCTTGCCTGATCGAGGCGTGCTCTACCCTCGGCAGGGCCGCCGGGTAGTCGTAGAACTCGGTGCGCGTCGTGGCGACATCCACGTGAAACGGCTCATTGGTCGCCCTGAGCCATTCAGGAGCTTCCCCCAGGGTGGCCGGCGGCAACAGCACAACCGCGGTCTTGAACTTGCGGTGCATCCGCACTCGGCCCCCCAGCTCCGAAGCGAGGCGCCCCGCGAAGTCGATGCCGTTGCCCTCCACGGCGATGTCGAGATCGGCGTTCGGTTGGTCGAGGAGGAGATCGCGCACGAAGCCTCCCACCAGGTACACGCCGGCGAAGTCTTCCGATAGCGCCGAGCATGCCCGGAACAGCCTTCCAAAGAACGGATGGTCGGCCAACGCCTGCAGCGTATACACCTGAGGTTCAGCCAGTTTGACTTCCTCATGCTCCCAATGCCCCGGGTACGCGGCAAGGACGTCCGCACGAGTGGCGATACCGATCACATCCCCCACGCGAGCGGTCCCGGCGGCCACCGTCTCTTCGTATGCTTCGTCGCTCACCACGGGTACGCGACCGACGTTCCCCTCGACCATGATGCGTCTGAGCTCGTCGACGGTGGTGGACGCTCGCGCGAACGTGATATTGCGCGTGGTCACGCCCTTGACCGGAGCGTGGCCGAGCCCGTGGCGGATGGCCTTGTCGAGATCGCGCCGGGCTACGATACCGACGACCCGCCCCTGATCCTTCACACAGATCCCCGAGTGCCCATAGCGCTGAGCAGTGGCAAGAGCTTCCGTGACCGGAGTGCTTGCGTCGATGAACCGCACGGGGCGGCTCATGATGTCCCCTGCAGTGGGCACGACTAGATTGGTCTGGGTCAGAGCCTCCAGCAGGCTGTCCAGCACCTCAGCGGCTGAGCCGTCGCGGAGCACCGCTGAAGCGGCCTGGGCATGTCCGCCGCCGCCGATGGTGTGCAACAACGCACCCACGTCCACTGAGCCGGCCCGGGACCGGGCAGTCACGAAGACCCTATCCTCCATGGATACGGCCTGGATCAGTACCTCCGCGTTGATCAGTTCCATAAGCTTGTGCGCGAGGACGCTCAGGCCGTCGACGTATCCTCTTACGTCCAGAGCTACGACGTGCACATCCAAGCCGCGGACCCGCTCGAGGCGCACGGAATCGACCAGCCGCATCAGGATGTCGCGCTGCTCGCGGGTGAGCGCGCTGTGGAGATAACGCTCGATCAGGGGCTGGGAGGCGCCGAGCCTCATGCATGCTGCCAGCATCTCTGCGTCTCGGATCGTGGTACGCGGGTAGGTGAGGGAGCCGGTGTCCTCGTGGATGCCGAGAGCGAAGATTGTGGCCTCGAGCTTGCCTATCTCCACCCCGCGTTCGAGCAATATGTGGACCATGGACGATGCCTGCGCTCCATCGGAGGAGAGCACCCAGTTGTCGCCGCTCACGAATTGAGGCCTCACCAGGTTCTCGGCTTCGTGATGGTCGAAGACGACCACCTCCACCCCCGGGCTCCCGAAGAGCTCTCCCAGGTCGCCGATCCTGTCCGGGTCCGCGGTGTCTACCACTATCAACCGCTCGATGCTTCTGTGGTCGAGACCACGCTGCGCGACTATAGGCAGGGTCTCCCCATGCAACGAGACGAACTCTCGCACGTTCGGGTTTAGAGAGCCGCCAAAGACGATCTTGGCCTCGGGATAGAGGAGCGAGGCGCCCACGGTCGCCGCCAGCGCATCGAAGTCTGCGTTCTGATGGGTCGTTATGACGACCGGGACCTGCATCAATGAGGGCGGCGCTGTCATAAGACGAGAGTATACCGAGGAAAAGGATGGGCGCCGGTCACCCGCTGCCCCACACCTCCAACACGGTGTCGATCACCTCAAGCACATGTCCTGAGGCAAGATCCGCGGAAGCCAAGACGGCCGGGTGCGGAGCGAGCACGCCGTCCGTCGCAATGGGAGGCGCGCCCGAAGTCGTACCCGGGTTGGTCACGACGGCCAGCACGGCTAACCGCATCCCCGTATCAGCGGCAGCCCGCGCCTCTGCCGCCGTCGACATACCGACCACCGCGGCCCCCAGGGCGCGCAGCACATCGATCTCAGCCGCGGTCTCGTATTGCGGGCCGGGCACGGCGACGTAGGTGCCCGCTGTCATCGCCGCGCAACTGCGCGGCGCGCAGGGTTGCTCTGTCGCCGGCGGGCACAAGGCTGCCACCACATCGACGTCGGTGGCTCGTATCATGAGTGGATAGGAACCCGACGCGGCGGCTTGGAAGTCGAGGATCTTGGTGACAAGGACTACATCGCCGGCCAAAAGCTCCTTGTCGACCGCTCCACAGGCGTTGGTGAGTATCACCTTGCCCACCCCCCAGCGAGCCAGGGTGCGCACCTGAAGCTGCTGCTCGCTGAGGTCGAAACCCTCATAGCCGTGAATGCGACCCCTGAGGACTATCAGCCGCAGACCGTCTGTTTGGAGTACGGACAGCGCGCTCGGGTGGCCCGGTACGGTCCCAGTAGCCCAGTGAGGCACGTCGGCATAGTGCGCGCTGGCGAGCCGCGTGCGGTCGTGGCCCTCCTCACGATAGCCCCTGTCGTCGCGGTGAACATCACAGTTGTCCTCGCCGAAGAGCCGCTGCAGCCCGGAGCCCAGCACGACGGCGACTTCAGGCGCCGGCCCGAAACGCTCCTCGAGCCATGCGGCCGCTTCGCCGGCTTCTTGAGGTCCCACCTTGCCGGCAACCCTCCGGAAAGGGCTCTCGGGGGCCCGAGGGTCCGCCAGCGTGGCAGGGTAGTGCCGCCAACCCCGGCTTGGGCATTGCTCAAGCAGTGACCGGCCCGTCAATGGCGGTATCCTGCCGGTTAGATGTGCGTAGATGGTGGCGCCCGTGTCGGCGAAGTCCCCCTCGAAGCACGCCTGCGGCGTGCCGCGGGGACGCGGATAGAGCAAGAGCGGGACGTATTCGCGGCTGTGGTCGGTCGAGATCGTCGTCGGGTCCACTCCGTGATCGGCGGACAGGAACAGCAAGTCATCAGGCAGCAGACCGCCGAGGAGTTCAGGTAAGGCGCGATCCACGGCCGCCAAGCCACGCGCAAACCCCTCGACGTCGTTGCGGTGCCCCCAAGTCATGTCGAAATCGACCAGGTTGGTGAAGATCAGTCCCTGCTCGACGTCGTGAAGAGCCGTGAGCAGCTGCTCCATGTTGTCGTCGTTCGAGGCCACCTTGCAGGAGGAGCTGATACCACGGCCGGTGTAGATCTCCTTGATCTTGCCCAGCGCATGCACCGGGACGCCGGCCTCCTGGAGCAGATCCAGATAGAGCTGCCCCGGTGGAGACAGCGAGAAGTCCCGGCGATCCTTCGTTCGGGTGAACGCGCCCGACGTGCCGGTGAAGGGCCTCGCAATCACCCGGGCCACGGCATGAGGCCCGGTCAAGATCTGTCGCGCTATCTCGCACCACTCATATAGCAGCGGGAGCGGTACCAGCTCGACATGCGCCGCGATCTGGAACACGCTGTCGGCCGACGTGTAGACGATCGGGAAGCCGGTGGCCAGGTGCTCCTCGCCGAGCTCGTCGATGATCTGGGTGCCGGAAGCCGCACGGTTGCCAAGGACGCCGCGCCCGATCTGCTCCCGGAAGGGTCGCAGCACTTCCTGCGGAAAGCCGTCTGGGATACGTGGGGAAGGGACGAGGGGTCACAAGCCCCATATGCTCCCAGTGGCCCACGGTGGTGTCCTTGCCGGCGGAATGCGGGGCCAACCTGCCCACCATGGCGAGCGGTCTCGAGCGCAGGAGGCACGCCCGGCAAGGGCAGGATGTTGCCCAGACCCATCTTCTCGAAGAACGGCAGACCGCAGATCGACCACGCGCGCGAGGTTGCCCAAGGTGTTCGAACCGGTGTCGCCATAGTCCGCTGCGTCCGGCAGGGCGCCGACGCCCACGCCGTCCAACATCATGAAGACGCACCGACTCACGCTAGTCCGTCCTTGAGCGCGCTCGAGGATGGGCTTCCCGGTAGACTTTCTGCAGATGGCTGGTGGTGACGTGGGTGTAGATCTGAGTCGTGGAAAGGTCGGCGTGGCCCAACATCTCCTGCACGGCCCGTAGATCCGCTCCCCCCTCCAGCAGGTGCGTGGCGAAAGAATGCCGCAGGGTATGTGCAGAGACGTCGTCGGGAAGGCCCGCCTCATGCACGTAATGCTTGATGAGCTGGTGCAAGCCTTGGCGCGACAGCCTGCGCCCGCGGGCGTTGAGGAACAGCTCGGCGGCTTTCAGCGTCCCGGGGCCGCCCAGAAAGGGACGGCCACGCTCGTTGTAAAGGCGGAGGGCCTCCAGGGCTTTCCTGCCCAGCGGAACCACACGTTCCTTGTCCCCCTTGCCAATGGCGCGGACGAAGCCCACGTCCAGATCGATGTCCTGAAGACGGAGGCGCAGCACCTCGGAGGCCCGAAGACCAGCGCCATACAGAACTTCGAGCAAAGCCCGGTCGCGCAGACCGGCGGGCGTCGCCTTCGGCTTCTCCAGAAGCCTGGCTACCTCCTCCACCGAAAGCGTGCGAGGGAGATTGCTGTCCAAACGAGGAGTGGCAAGTGCCTGGGTCGGATCCTTGACCGTGTCCCCCGACAAGATCCGCGAGCGATAGAAAGAGCGGATAGCGGCCGTCTTTCTCGCCCTGGTGGCGGGACGCCACTCGTGGGACGCCAGAAACGTCCTCAGATCGTCGGCTTTGGCACTCTCGAGGTCGACTCCGCGCTCCTGCAGGAAGAGTTCGAGCTGCAAGAGGTCGCGGCGATACGAGTCGATGGTCCGTTCGCTCAGCCCCTGTTCCAACCTCAGGGAGCGTAGATAACCGGCGAGCGCCGGTTCGATGACGGAAGGTGTGCCGCTCATCATCGGTGTTGGGGCGGAAATCAGGTGTATTCGATCGGCAGGACGTACTCCAGCGGGAAATATGGATTGCCGGTGGCCTTGGCGACTTCGGCGATCGTCACCTTGCCTTCCATGACGTTTATGCCCTGGGCGATGGCCGAGTCGGAGCCCGCTGCGTCGACTACGCCCTTGTCGGCTAGGGTGAGAATGAACGGAAGAGTCGCGTTCGTGAGGGCCAGAGTCGAGGTGATGGGAACCACTCCTGCCATGTTGTCCACGCAATAGTGGATCACGCCGTGGGCCGTGAACGTCGGCTTGCGATGTGTAGTCATCCGCGAAGTGGCGACGCACCCGCCCTGGTCGATGCTGAGATCGACTATGACCGACCCGAGCTGCATGCTTCTCACAACCTCTTCAGAGACCAACACGCGGAGTCCGGGCGCCCGACACCAGTACAGCTCCGATCACCAGATCGGCCGTGTGTACCTCTTCCTCGATGGTCAGTTGGTCGCTGCATAGAGTCTGCACGGTCGGCACCCGACGCTCGAGCTCGGCGAGGGCCTGCAGGTCGATATCGAGGACCTTCGTATGCGCTCCCATGCCCGCCGCGATGCGCGCGGCGTTTGAGCCGGCCATCCCCGCGCCCAGGATGACGACATTGGCCGCCTTCACACCGGTCGCCCCACCGAGCAGCTTCCCCTTACCCCCGCTCATCCGCTCGAGAAAGTACGCGCCGATCTGCGGGGCCAGACGGCCCGCGATCTCGCTCATGGGGGCCAGCAGCGGCAGTCTTCCATCAGGCGTCTGCACTGTCTCGTAGGCCAGGCACGTGGCCCCGCTGTCCAGCAGGCCTCTCGTCAGCTCGCGGTCTCGGGCAAGATGGAGGTAGGTGAACAGGACATGCCTGGGCTCCAGGCGCAGGTACTCCTGCTGAAGGGGCTCCTTCACCTTGAGGATGAGGTCGGCCTCCTCGAAGACGGCCGCGGCATCGGGAACGACTATTGCGCCGGCGGCGACGTAGGCATCGTCCGAGAAGAGCGACCCGTCGCCGGCGCCTTGCTCGACGTACACCTGGTGGTCGCGGATGGCGAGCTCGCGCGTGCCCGCGGGCGTGAGAGCCACCCGGTATTCTTCCTCTCGTATCTCCTTCGGGACCCCGATGCGCATGGCGTCATCTCCTTTGCGGCTGGGTCAACTCCGAACCAGGTGCTTCTGCACCAGGAGCAATGTGGCAAGCGTCTTGGCGTCGAAGATGCGTTCCGGGTGATCGAGGAGATCCGCCAGAGGTAGCCGCACCACTTCGAGGTCTTCGTCGTAGTCGGGGTCCGCGTCTACCTCGCTAAGATCGCTGGCGAGGAAGGCTTCCAGCCGTTCGTTGGCAAACCCCGGCGAAGAGTAGAAGTGAGCCGAGGTGGACCCAGGTCTCGGCCTCAAGGCCGACCTCCTCCCTCAATTCCCGCTTCGCGGCGTGCAGCGGGGTCTTCTCCCGGCTCGAGACCACCAGCGGGCAACTCCAGCAGATAGTCGCGCAAGGGATGGCGATACTGGCTGACCAGGACGACGTCGCCGGCCTGCGTCGATGGCGGCCACGACGACCGCGCCGGGGTGCTCCACCACCTCACGGGCGACGATGCGGCCGTCCGGCAGCGCGATCTCGTCGACCCGCAGGTTGACGACCTTGCCCTCGTAGAGCGTGCGCGTGCCGACGACGCGCGGGAGCGGCTTGTCTCGTTGGACGGGTCATTCACCGTGAGACTCCCGAAATCAGCAACATAGCGGTCAGCTCGTACGGGGGCCGAACTCGGGCGCGAGCCGGATCATCTCGAGCAGTCAGCCGGCAGAGCCGATCGAGATCGTCCAGGGTGAGGTACTCGTCGGGACTGTGCACCTGCATCATGCCGGCGTCCAGGTTCACCGTCGGGAGGCCGCGAGCGTTGAGGATGTTGGCGTCGGAACCTCCGCCCCCTGTCAGCAGCCGAGGTTCGAGGCCGAGGGCCGTCACGGCCGCCTTGCCAGTCTGACCACCGGCGTGCCGTCCGGTCAGCGCGAAGGCGCGGTATTCGTGGACCAGCGTGACGTCGACGTCCACGCCGGCCTGCGCCGCGCCCTCCTGGAGCGCGTCGACCATGGCCGCCGCCATGTGGGCAAGTTTCTCCTCGTCGTGGCTGCGGCACTCCCCCTTGATCTCGCAGTAGTCGGGGATGATGTTGGAGGCGACGCCGCCGTGGATGACCCCGATGTTGGCGCTGGTCTCTTCGTCGAGGCGTCCGAGCTCCATGCGCCGCGATGGCCTTGGCGGCCGCCGAGGATCGCGCTGCGGCCGCGCTCCGGCTCGACCCCGGCGTGAGCGGCCCGTCCCCTGGAAGACGGCATCAAGCCCTGCTGGCTGGGAGCCTTGACCGTTATGCCCCCCACCGGGCCCGGAGGAATCGAAGACGGCCGCGAACGGGCTGCTGAGGACGTTGCGCACCCAGGTGCTTGGCGCCGACAAGTCCGGTCTCCTCCGAGACGGTGAAGAACAGCTCATAGGTCGGGAAAGGCTGCGCCCGACTGCACGCAGTAGCTCGGTGGCATGCAGCAGCGCCGCGACGGCGGCCTTGTCGTCCGCCCCGAGGATGGTGCGGCGGCTGTTGCGGAAGACGCCGTCTACCAAGCACAGGCTCCAGCGCATCCGAGGGCTCCACCGTGTCCATGTGCGCGCCCGAGCGCGACGCGGGGACGTCTGCCCTCGCCCCGGACCACGCACCAGAGGTTGCCCGCGTCTCCGTCGATGCGGCGGCCCGGTCTGCGTCCTCGTGGACGCTCGACGCCCACGGCCGCGAGATGCGACGTGATGGCGTCGGCTACCAGACGCTCGTGCCGCGAGGGGCTCGCGAGACGGGTCAGCTCGAGAAAGAGCTCCGTCAGACGCTCGCTGAGAAGGCGTGCGGAACGCTCGGATCACGCTTCGCTTTCCGCGACCGTCAGCAGTCGACCCTTCGATCTCTCCGTCGCGGTTCCACAGTTGCATGCGATCGCCGCGCCCACGAAATCCCGGAACAGCGGATGCGGACGGGTGGGCCGGCTCTTGAACTCCGGGTGGTACTGGCAGGCGACGAACCACGGGTGGTCGGCGAGCTCGATGACCTCCACCAGCCGCTCGTCCGGGGTCATGCCGCTGATGACGAGGCCCGCGTCCACCAGCTGGCTGCGGAAGATGTTGTTCACCTCGTAGCGATGGCGATGCCGCTCGTAGATGACTTCCTCGCCGTAGGCCGCGAAGGCCTTGGTGCCCGGGATGCAGCTTGGTGGGCGACGCGCCCAGCCGCATGGTGCCGCCCTTGTCCTCGATGTCCTTCTGCTCCGGCAGAAGATCGATCACCGGGTAGTTGGTGGACGGGTCGAACTCCGACGAGTTCGCTCCCACCATGTCGCGCCACGTGGCGGGCGAACTCCGCTACCGCCACCTGCAGGCCCAGGCAGAGCCCGAGATACGGGACCTTGTTCTCGCGGGCATAGCAGGCCGACAGGATCTTGCCCTCGATGCCGCGGACGCCGAAGCCGCCGGGGACGAGGATGCCGTCCGCGCTCTGCAGCTTCGAACGTGATCTCTTCCTTGCGCAGGGTCTCGGCATCCACCCATATCACCTCGAGCTTGCGCCCGTGGTGGATCGCGCGCGTGCCGCAAGGCCTCCACCACGCTCAGATACGCGTCCTGCAGCTGGACGTACTTGCCGACGAGCGCGATCCGCACAGTGCCGCTGACGCTCTTGACCCGGTCCACGAGGTCGGTCCATTCGGTCAGGTCGAGCGGCCCCGCCGTCAAGTCCCAGCTTCTCGACGACCAGGCGGTCGAGGCCCTCGTCCCGCAGGTTGAGAGGCACGAAGTAGATGTTCGGCGGCGTCGACGCAGCTGATGACCGCCTTCGGCTCCACGTCGGTGAAGAGCGCGATCTTGTCCTTGAGCTCCTGGCTGATGGCGCCGATCGGAACGGCACACGATGATGTCTGGCTGGATACCGATGCTCCGCAGCTCGTTGACGCTGTGCTGGGTGGGCTTGGTCTTGAGCTCGCCGCTCGCGTTGATGAACGGGATGAGCGTGACGTGGATGTAGATGACGTTGCTGGCGGCCGATATCGTTGCGGAACTGGCGGATGGCCTCGAGGAAAGGCAGGCTCTCGATGTCGCCGACCGTGCCGCCGATCTCGGTGATGACCACATCTACATCGGGATTCCGGGCGACGCGGGCCACCCGTTCCTTGATCTCGTTGGTGATGTGAGGGATCACCTGGACCGTGCCGCCCAGATAGTCACCTTTACGCTCCTTGCGGATGACGTTGTAGTAGACGGAGCCCGACGTGATGTTGGAGTCGCGGCTAAGGCTCTCGTCCACGAAACGCTCGTAGTGGCCCAGGTCGAGGTCGGTCTCGGCGCCGTCGTCGGTGACGAAGACTTCTCCGTGCTGGAAGGGGCTCATGGTGCCGGGATCCACGTTGAGATAGGGGTCGAACTTCTGGATCTGCGACTCGGAGGCCCCGGCTCTTGAGGAGCCGGCCTAGAGAGGCGCCGGTGATCCCCTTGCCGAGCGAAGAAACTACGCCACCCGTGATGAATACGTGCTTAGCCATGCTCACCTCAACTGCGCTGGTGGTCGAACCGGGCGGCGCTCGGCCGTTCAGCCCCGCGCCCTATCTAGTCTAGCAGGCCGCCTGCTGCTCTGTCTCGCAGCAATCGGGCGTGGGCCATTGCCTCTGCGTCTTCGGGCTTGCCACCCATCATCCGAGAGAGTTCCCGCACTATGCCCTCTCCCTCGAGAAGACTGAGTCTGGTGACGCTCACGTCCGCCTCGACCGCCTTGTCGATGAGGTAGTGGATGTCCGCCAAGGCGGCTACACGGGCGAGATGGGTGATCACCACCAATTGAGTCGTTCCCGCCAGCTCGCGCAGCTTGCGCCCGATGGCTACCGCCGTGCGGCCTCCGATGCCGGCGTCTACCTCGTCGAAGATCAACGTCTCATGGCCACCGGCGCCGGCCAACGCGCATTTGACGGCGAGAAGCATCCGCGAAAGCTCGCCTCCGGAGGCCGTTCTAGCGAGACTTCGCGCGGGCTGGCCTGGGTTTGCCGCCCACAAGAACTCCACGGCATCCGCTCCGTCCCAGAGCAGGTCCTCCCAGGCGGGCCGCGATTCGATCGCGACCAGGATCCGCGCTTCAGCCATCCCCAGATCCGATATCTGTTCCTGCATCGCGGCTTCCAAGCGGGGCGAGACTCGGGTGCGCGCCTCGGTCAGTTCGCCCGCGAGTGCCACACAAAGGGCGATCTGTTCGCTCCGTTCTTCCCGGAGCGTCGGCCAGATTCTCCTCCACAGCCTCGAGGTGCGCCAGCCGCTCGGACGCGCGCTGGAAGAACTCGAGGACTGCAGCGGTAGAGCCGCCGTACTTACGGCTCATGTCGGTGTACACGCGTAGGCGGTCGTCCACCGTCTGTAGGCGGACGGGATCCGCGGCCACCCTGTCCAGGTAGCCATGAAGTTCACGGGAGAGTTCTGTCACCTGGTACTGGGTCTCGGTGAGGGTCGCGGCCAGACCGTCCAGTGCCGCGTCCAGTCCGGCCAGTCCACTGAGCCGGGCGGAAGCCTGGGCCAGAAGCGAGACGGAGTCAGGGGATTCGCCGTCGTCACTCAAGAGAGTGGCGGCTTCCGCCACCCCCTTGAGGATATCCTCCGCTCTGGCGAGCACTCTCTGCTCCGCCTGGAACTCGTTCTCTTCTTCAACGGAGAGCTTCGCCTGCGCCAACTCCGCGGTCTGAAAGCGAAGGAGTTCGACTTCACGAGCCCGGGAACCGGCGGATTGTTCGGCCTCGGCCAGAAGTCGCGCGATCTCCCGGGCGGAAGTGTAGGCCGAACGGTATCTGCTGCGAACGTCCAGCAGGGAGTCCGCCTCCCCACTCGTCCAGGACCTGAAGCTGGTACGACGGTTCGAGAAGACGCCGATACTCGTGCTGCCCGGCAAAGGACAGAAGCGCCCCCACCAGGTCGCCGAGGGTGGTCAGGGTCACGGCCGTATCGTTGACGAAGCAGCGGTTGCGGCCCTGCTTCGATAGCCTCCGAGTGACGATGAGCTCCCCGGGGTTCAGGGGAACCAACTCGCCGACCGAGGCCGGGACATCGGCCAATTCCGGTTCTGAAAGGTCGAAGACCGCTTGGATCAGGGCCTCGTCTCCGGTCAGCCCCACCAGCCCCTCCTGTGACCTCTCTCCTACCAGAAGGCCAAGGGCGTTGGTCAGCAGTGTCTTGCCGGCGCCCGTCTCTCCCGTGAGGATGGTGAGTCCGGGAGCAAACTCGAGCACCGCATCTTCGATCAAGACGAAATTGCGGATGGTGAGTGACACCAGCACCGGAGCGCGCCGCCCTTGGGCTAGAGGAGCCGGTCGCGGAAGTGCAGGTAAAGGCTGTCCCCCTCGAGCAGGGCCAGCAGGGCGCTTGGGCCACCCATGCGGATCTTGAGGGTGGCCTGCGGAGCAAGAATCGCGAGTCGTTGACCGTCGACGTCTATGAAGACCTCTTGGTCGGTGGCAGCGTTGGTAACTTCGAACACGTCGCCGGGGGCTGCGACGATCGGCCTTACGCCTATCGAGTGCGGCGCGATCAAGCTGATGACGTACGCCTGCACGTCGATGCCGAGCAGAGGCCCTCCTGCCGCCAGGCTATAGGCGGAGGAGCCCGCTGCGCTCGCGGCCACCACCCCGTCGCACAGCATCTCGAAGAGGGTCACACCATTGATGGCGAGCGAGAGCGAGCATAGGTGTGACCGGTCGCCTTTGCTGACGACGATGTCGTTGGCGGCGCTGAAGGTACCGGTCGGCGCGACGGCTTCCAGGCCTTGGAGAGTGTGCGGCACGAAATCTCCGTCGAGCAGGCGATCCAGGCCACCGGCCAAGTCCTCTCTCTTGAGTGTCGTGAGAAAGCCCACGCGGCCCAAGTTGATCCCGGCCACTGGGATGCCGAGGTCACGCGTGATGTGGAACGCCCTGAGCA
This sequence comes from uncultured Thermoleophilia bacterium, assembly GCA_963772095.1. Taxonomy (GTDB): domain Bacteria; phylum Actinomycetota; class Thermoleophilia; order RBG-16-64-13; family RBG-16-64-13; genus Chersky-299. The sequence continues at coordinate 8,466 of CAVYVU010000015.1, read as the reverse complement.
TGGTGCCGTCGCCCCCGAGCACCAGGCATAGACCCACGCCGCGCAGCTCCTGGGGCTCGGTGCTGAGCTTTACGTTCGAATACGTGCCGAGAAGTACGGAGTGTTTTCCCCACTCCGACGGCGGAACCAACACCGCGATGGCGCGCGCGGCAAGGCGACTCAAGACCTGATTGAGAACGGGGGACGACACGTCCGCCCGAGTGTGGGTGAGAATGAGGACTTGCTCAATCGGGTCTCTCACGTCTTGTCGCCACCTGTTGGATCCTGGAGGGCTCTTAGGGTTTCCCCCACGACAGTGCTCAGCGTATCAAGTCCAAGACCTTTTTCTCCACCTCGCGAAAGATAGAGGAAGAACTCGCGGTTCCCGTCCGCCCCGGGTAAGCCGGAGTCGCAGACGCCGAGCATGTCCAAGCCAAGCTGCTTCTTGGCGAAGCTACCCACACTGATGAGCACGTCACGATGGACATCCTGGTCGCGGACGATACCCCCCCGGCCGACTCTCTCGGGTCCTGCCTCGAACTGGGGCTTCACGAGAATCAGACCCCAGAACGCCTGGCTCATGCAGGAAACGACAGCCGGCAAGACTTTTTCCACTGAGATAAAGGACACGTCCATGGTCAGGGCATCGGGGACGAACGGCAGCCGCTCGGAAGTCAGGTATCGGGCGTTGACCCGGTCCAGCACGTGGACCCGGGCATCCTGCCGGAGCCGCTCATCGAGCTGGCCGCGGCCGACGTCGACGGCGATGACTGAAGCCGCCCCACGTTGCAGAAGACAATCCACGAAGCCTCCGGTGGACGCCCCCACGTCCAGGGCGCTCGCCCCGGTAGCGTCGATGCCGAACGTGTCGAGCGCGTGGGCCAGTTTCTCCCCAGCTCTCGAGACAAAGCGCGGTCGCTTCTTCAGGCCCAATTTGGCAGTCACGGGCACCGGAGTTCCGGGCTTGTCCCGCATCACGCCGTCCACCGAGACGAGCCCGGCCATGATAAGGCTGCGCGCAAGGGAGCGACTGTCCGTCAAGCCGCGATCCACGACCAGCTCGTCGAGTCGCATGCGAGGAATCCCCGCCATCGGCTCCTACCTCCCGGCCGCGGACTTCCCGTTCAGCAACGCCCGGCAGACGACAGTGACATTGTCAGGCGTCAACCCTACGATCTGGCGCAGCACTTCGAGCGGTCCCTGGTCGACGAATCGGTCCGGAAGCCCTACTCGCGCCACCGGCCGAGACAAATGCTGATCCACGAGCAACTCGAGCACCGCCGACCCGAATCCCCCGGCCAAGGCATTCTCCTCCACGGTGACCGCGGCACGATGGCGCTCGAGGATCTCAAAGAGGGCTTCAGTATCGAGTGGGTGTACGCGCCGCACATTAACCACCGTGGCCGACACACCCGCGGCCGACAACCCGGGCACGGCATCACGAGCTATCTGGACAGCAGCGCCCGTCGCCAGGATCGCGACGTCGGAGCCTTCGCTCAGGATCTCGCACCACGGTCCGTCTATCGGACAGATCGGACGAGGCAGCTCTACGCCGAGGCCCGGCGAGCGCGGATAGCGGATGGCAGAGGGCCCATCCAGGGTGAGGGCCGTCGCGAGCAGGCGCTGGAGCTCGGCCTCGTCCTTGGGCGAGAAGACGGTGAGTCCCGGGATGATCCGCAAGAACGAGAGGTCGAAGGCACCGTGATGGGTAGGGCCATCTTCTCCCACCAAGCCTGCCCGGTCGATGGCAAAGACCACTGGAAGATTCTGGAGGGCTACCTCGTGGATGATCTGGTCGTACGCGCGCTGGATGAACGTAGAGTAGATCGCTACCACCGGTCGGCGCCCTGCCGCCGCCAATCCCGCGGCAAAGCCCACTGCATGAGCTTCCGCGATGCCGACGTCGAACACACGACCGGGAAGCACCTCTTTCAGGAGATTGAGGCCTGTCCCCGACTCCATGGCGGCGGTGATGCCCACTATGCGCTCGTCTGCTCTGGCCAGTTCGAGCATGGCTTCACCGAAGGCACGTGTGTAGGTGGTGGGCTTTTCCTGGTCGAGGCACTCGCCCGTACTGACGGAGAACGGCCCCAGGCCGTGATAGCGTCCTGGCTGGCGCTCGGCAGGAAGGTAGCCCTTGCCCTTCACCGTGCGGCAATGCAAGAGAACGGGACCTTCCACCGTAAGCGCCCTTCGTATGCTCGTACGTAAAGCCTCGATATCGTGCCCGTCGATGACTCCCACGTAAGTGAAGCCGAGCTCCTCGAACAGCATCCCCGGCACTATGGCTGCCTTGATGCTGTCCTTCAGCTGGGAGCCCATGGCCGCGACCCTGTCGCCTACGCCGGGGAGACGCTGCAGTCTCTTCTCCAGATCGCGACGGAACCGGTAGAGTTTCGGGTCGATTCGCAAGCGAGAAAGGTAGGCGCTCATGGCACCGACGTTGCGCTCGATGGACATGGTGTTGTCGTTGAGTATCACGAGGACCGGAGTCCGGAGGTGCCCCGCGTGGTTTAGGGCTTCGTAGGCCATGCCCCCGGTGAGCGCGCCGTCCCCGATGACGGCCGCGACGCGCCGCCGTCGCCGAGGTTCCGCTGAGGCGCCGTCTCCAGCGCAGTCCGCGTGTGGCCGGTCTGCCTGCCTTTCGGCCTCCACCATACCCACCGCGGCGCTGATCGACGTGCTGCTGTGGCCGGTGCCGTAGGCGTCGTAAGGACTCTCCGTGCGAGCAGGAAAACCGGAGATGCCGCCATAGGTCCGAATGGAATGGAACTCCGCCAACCGCCCGGTAAGCAGCTTGTGCGCGTAGGATTGGTGCCCTACATCCCAGATGATCACGTCTTCAGGCGTGTCCAGCTCCGCGTGGAGCGCGATCGTCAGTTCAACCACACCGAGACTCGCGCCAAGGTGTCCCCCGTTGGAAGCGATCGTTTCGATGATCTCCTCGCGCACTTCCTCGGCGAGCTGCCGAAGCGCCGCAGGCTCAAGGGTGCGTAGGTCCGCCGGCAAATCGAGGCGCTCGATCAATCTGGCTCCGGCCGGATTCATATCGTCAGTGCCCAGTGCCTGCGTCGACCGCTCGGTGATCATCGGACAGTGAACCCAGAACACCGTTCACGAGAGCGCCGGCCTCATCGGAGCAAAAACGCTTGGCCAACTCGACGGCCTCGTCGATGGCTACCGCGCGAGGTAGTTCGACTTCCCAGAGCATCTCGAACACCGCCAATCGGAGGATACTTCGCTCCAAGATACCCAGTCGCTCAAGGGTCCAGCCGGAAAGGTTGTCCGACAGGAGCCCGTCGATATCGGATAGATGCTTTGCGACTCCGGAGACAAGACTTTGCGTGTATGGGTCAAGTTCCCCGGCGTCTGAGACTCGCGCCAGAGCCGCCTCGGGAGTGAGGCCGAGCAGATCCTGCTGGTAAAGGACGAAGACGGCGTGGCGCCTCGCGCTTCTACGACCTATGGTCACGGTTCACGGTCTAGCTTTGACCGGAAACACACCCGCAAAGATGACGTCGACCGCGCTGACGGTGAGGCCGGTCATGCCACCGAGCGCGTCCGCGGCTTTCTCTCTGGCCACCGTCGCCAAGGCGGGCAGGTATTCGCCAAAACGTGCATCGAGATGGAGGGTGGCGCGGCAAGTATCCCCCTCGACGGCGATCTCGATGGGCCGAGAGCGCATGAGGGGCAGGGGCTGCATGGAAATGGAGGCGCTCGTCCCCCTCGAGGGAACCCCGCACGATGGCCTCCAACACGTTTGTAGCGATGCAGTACTCGGTCATAGCTTTCCTCGCGTACCCTACTGGGCAAGAGCCGGGAGGTCGTTCATCGACTTGTCGAGAAAACCCGTCGAATAGCGCCCTTCCACGAAACTCGGAGACCGAAGTATATCAAGGTGTAGGTCTCGGGTCGTCGGCAGCCCCTCCAGCGTGAATTCCTCGAGACAGCGGATACTTCGCGCGATGCACGACCGACGGTCGCTATCCCAGACGATGATCTTGGCCAAAAGGGAGTCGTAGAACGGCGGGACCGCATAGCCCTCGTACAGATGCGTGTCCACTCGCACCCCCGGTCCCCCCGGCAGAGAGAGTCGTGACACGGTCCCCGCGCGCGGCACGAAGTTGTTGCGAGGGTCCTCGGCATTGATGCGGAATTCGATGGCGTGGCCCCGGCTGACCTGGAGCCCGGTGAATCCCATCGGCTCCCCCGCCGCCACGCGGACCTGTTCGCGAACGATGTCGACCCCTGTGACCACCTCGGTCACCGGGTGCTCGACCTGTATCCTGGTGTTCATCTCCATGAAGTAGAAGCGTTGGTCGGCGTCCACCAGAAACTCGATGGTGCCCGCACTCGCATACTGGATGGTCGCGCACGCTTGTTGGGTGAGATGCTGAATCGTCTCCCGTGTCGATGCCCCCAGCAGCGGCGAGGGGGTCTCCTCCAGCACTTTCTGATGGCGTCGCTGTATAGAACAGTCTCGCTCAGCGAACGTCGCTACCTCACCGCGCCCATCACCCAGCACCTGCACTTCCACGTGGTGTGGGTCCTGGATCACCTTCTCCATATACAGGTCCCCGCAACCGAAGCATGCCTTGGATTCGGCCCCTGCTGCCGCGAAATGGCGGTCTAGATCGCCCGACTCCTCCACGAGTCGCATGCCGCGGCCTCCGCCGCCGGCCGACGCTTTGAGCATGACTGGGTACCCGAGGCGGTCGGCGCATTCGCGGGCCTCGGCCAGATCAGTGACGCAGCTTTCGCTTCCTGGGATAGTCGGCAGGCCGGCGGCCGCCAACATCTGTTTGGCGAGGGCCTTGTCTCCCAGTTTGCGGATGGAGTCGCTGGTGGGACCGATGAAGACCAGCCCGTTTTCAGCGCAAGTATCTGCGAACGTAGCATTCTCAGCCAAGAACCCGTATCCAGGGTGGATCGCGTCACACCCGGTGTTCTTGGCGGCGGCGATGATGCTGGGGATGGCCAGGTAGCTGCGCCGCGCGTCGGGAGGGCCTATGCAGACCGTGGCGCTCGCTCGTTTCACATGAAGAGAATCCGCGTCCGCGGTGGAGTACACGGCCACCGTCTCGACACCCAGCTCCTCGCAGGCCCGGATCACCCGAAGAGCTATCTCGCCCCGGTTGGCAACAAGGACGCGGCGGAACACGGGAAGTACCTACTCTCCGGATGCGTCGATGAGGAAAAGCGGCTGTCCGTACTCGACCGCGGCCCCATCTCCACCGATCGCGGCTACCGTGCCGGAGGTCGGCCCGTTCTGAGCTTCGTGGCGAGACGCATAGAAGGTGCCGACCATCGAGGCGACGACGGGGGTTAGCCGCTGGAGGTCAGCCACCCCGGCTTGCCCGGCGGTCTCGCCGGAAGGCGGCGCCGTCGCTTGACCGCCGGCGGAGCCCTCGCTTTGGCCGCTGGTGGATTTGCGCAGGGTCACCTTGGTTCCCTCGTTCTCGACCGAGATCTCTTCTACGTTGGAGCCTTCCAGCAGAGACATGAGATCGCGGATGCGCTCAGGCCCCAGATCCCCCCATTCCTCATCCTCGTCGGATGGCGCCGTCTTCTCGCCGACGCTCGCCGTCAGGTCAGTTCTGCGAGCCGCGCTCCGTCTCGCAATAAAGGCAGCAGCGGATTCGGGAGCGAAGGCGTGCAGGAAGAGGTCTTCGTCGAGCTCAGCCAGGTGTCCCTGGTTGTCGCGCAGATCGGCCAGGGATTGTGGGAGGTCTGTGAGATCAGGTCCGAGGTCGCCCGCAAGCGCGAAACGGCGCACTTCTTCGGACATCGGCATGACGGGCCGACCGTAAGCACCACGCAGATACGCCTTCATCTCGTCGGAGACTATGTGCCAACGTCTCCCGTACAGGATGTTCAGCGCCGCCTGAGTGGCTACGATCTGTGCAAGCGGAGGTACCAGGGCAGGCTCGCCCAGCTCTCCGCGCACGGTCACCGTTTCCGTGAGCACCTCGGGAAGCCGTTCGACGGCTGCTTGCGACTGGAGGCGGTCGACGATCTGGTCTACCACCTCGGCCGGGATCTCCCAGAGTTGCTTCCACCCGGCGCGCCGCGACCCGATTTGATGATAAAGTGAATCAGTATATTCATCACGTTTGGTGTTTATCAAAGAATAAAGAACAAAGAACAAAGGTCAAAGGTCAAAATGCAGAGGGCAATGAACATAAGGATGGTAAAAAATGTTCTTTGTTTGATGTTCCTTGTTCCCTGACTCTGGAGTTTTCGGATTTGAGGAAGTTTGCGAAGATAAAGTTGTTTGAGACGGATAAGATTGGGGAGGATAAAGAAATGAAGAAATTGGGCATTGAGCCTTTGTCAAAGGAATTCACGGCCAAGAAGTTGGAGGAAATTTTGGAAAAGAAAAAGACCAGCCCAATCCGGAACATTCTGATGGATCAAGCGATCATCGTCGGGATTGGGAACATCTATGTTTCAGAGATCCTTTTTGACGCAGGAATTCGGCCCACCAGAAAAGCCAAAGATATTTCAAAAGAAGAAGTGAAAAAACTTCATGGCACGATAGTCAAAATTCTGAACAAAGCCATTGAACTTCGAGGAACTTCCGACAGCGATTATCGGGATACGGATGGCGCACCCGGCGGATTTCACAAACTCTTGAAAGTCTATCGAAAAGAAGGCCAGCCGTGCAAAAGAAAAGGCTGCACGGGGGTGGTGAAAAGAGAAAAATCCAACCAGAGAAGCTCGTTTTTCTGCGAGAAGTGTCAGGAGTAAAGTTATTTTTTATTAGTTGTCCTCTTAAAGTCGTTTATTGCGCTGCAAACGACTTTTTTGTGAGATATGTTTGTGACAAAAATATCTTAGGTAAAATACCATCCAAAAATACCACTTGAAATACCAAGGAGAGTGTTTGTGGAAAAACAAAAGGCCGCTTTTGACCAAGTGGTAGTTTTTGATATCTGAGGTGGAAGATTGGGATTCAGCTGTGATAGCAAAGAGCAGTGGGAAATAACGGTTAGATTATAGCTAGCCTTTTTTACGCGAACGGAGAAGTCGGCGTCTTCATAGTAAAGAAAGAAGCGAGTGTCTCGGAGTACCGACCTTTTCGATGACTTCTTTTTTAATTAAGAGAGCACAGCCGGAGATGTAGGTAGTAGGGAGTAGGGAGTAGGTGGTAGTGAGGAGACCAGGTTCCCTCCTTTGTAAAGGAGGGTTAGGGAGGATTTTAGGGGGAGACAAGAAAACATGTTCAGTCTGGAATTTTAGCCAGTTGATTTTTCCGCCGGAGAACCAGACGGAATTGTCCAAGGGATTTATTATCAACGGCGAAGCTAATCCAATTTTGGAATTGCTATTCATTTCTGTGATAAGTTTTTGAAGGCAATCTTCGGCTATGGTCGCGTCGGGGTTGAGAAGAAAATAAAAACCAGGATTAAAATTATTTTTGGCATAATCAATACCTTGGTTTCTCCCGCGGCAAAACCCTTGTTCTCAGTATTCTCAAGAATAGCAAGATTGGGAAGGGAAGAATGGCGCGCTCTCAGCGTGGCCAATGTTTCATCGAAAGAATTGTTATCGACAATAACAATGGATAATTTAAAATCGCCTTGATTCTTCAATACTGAATCAAGGCAAGGAATGATTTGCGCTTTGCTGTTATAGGTTACGATCACTACTGAGATAGAAGATGTCATTGATGTGGACTATTGAATCGGCACAGTTTCTTCGATCGATTTTTCTTTTTTCAGGAGAAGCAAAATTTCGTCTTTGGAAATGGCGCCTAAGAGGACGAGGCTTCCGAAGTAAACAATAGGGCTAGTGACAAGAAGCAAGAAGAAGTTTCGGCCAGCGAAAAACCAAAGATAGAGAGCCATCAAGGCACTGGAAAGAAGGATGGAAAATATTTTGTCCACTTTGGGGAAGAAGTTTAGATGTTTGTAGACGATCGCGGCGGTGATCACGGCTACCAGGAATTCTGTTGCCACGGAAGAAAGGGAAGTGGCATAATAGGAATAGCGAGGGATGAAAATGAGATTTAGGGTCAGATTAAACAGCGCGCAAAGGAAAGGGCATAGAGAAGTTGTTTTTGCAGTTTCGCGACAATGAGAATGTTGTTGAACAATTGGCCGAAGAAAATGAAAGCCAAAGCGAAAATAATGATGCGAAGCACTCCGGCAGATGCCCGCAAATTCTTTTCCGGCAATCACTCGGATGATGCCGTCAGACAAAAATAATGTTCCAATTACCAAGGGAATCACCAGCAAGACAAACACCTTGAAGTTCTTTTCCACCATGAGGATGAATTTTTTGCGGTCATGGAAAACCGTGTAGGCAAACATCGGCATGGTCAGTCCCACAATCATACCCGGGAAAAAAGTGACATTTTCAATCACCTTGTAGGCGGCGCCATAGATTCCGACATCTTGTTGGGAGCGCATTGCTGAAAGGAGGATGGTGTCGGCTTTGAAATAGATGAAAGTTACGATCGCGGAAATTCCAAGAGGAAGGGAA
>CAVYVU010000014.1:0-129569 GCA_963772095.1 uncultured Thermoleophilia bacterium | reverse complement strand
CGACTGTGGCGCCGGCGGCAGGAGCCCCGGCTCCCGATGGAGTCGCGAGGTATGCCGCGGCCACTTCTTCCGGCGTACCGTAACCCTCCACCACACTCGCGAACCTGGCGTCAGCCTCCTCCGCCGACGTGCCCCGGTTCGCCTCGACCGCGGCCAACTCGGCCCGCAAATGCTCCTCGGCATCGAAGAGAGCGTCCTGGACCAGCGCCGGATCCGCGCCGGTGAGAGCCGCTTGGAGCTCCCTCAGGTAGGTATCGATATCTTTAGCCACGGTGTCCCTCCAGAACGGCATCGACGAATTCACGTGTCCGGGTCCAGCTCTCATGCCACAGCGGTATGGCCAGCCGGCCCTCCTCTGTGATCGAGTAATAGCGACGGGGCGGGCCCGTCACCGATGGCTCCACTTCGCTCGCCAGCAACCCTCCGGCCTCGAGCGATCGCAACACCGGGTACAGAGTCCCCTGTTTCACCGGCAATCCCTCGCCGAAGTCGTCGAGGTCCTTAGCGATCTGATAACCGTAGAGCGGCTTGTCCGCGTTGGCGAGAAGCCCCAAGAGGGCCAGCGAAACGATGCCAGAGCTCAACTCCTTCTGGAACTTGCGAACGCTGGCGGCCACGATCTGCGGCAGATCCTCGTTTTCGCCTGGTGTCGATGCTAAGAAGGTCATTCCAACTTCGCCTCCCGGGTCCCTGGACCGCGCCCTAATCACATCTTGATTCCTATAATGACTTCATAATACTACTTACTTAATAATAGTCAATAGGCGTAGCAGAGGCGGCGTCTACCTGTGGCGTCTTGTGAGCATTGACGGAGGGCGTCGAGCCCCGCCACGTCGTGGCCTTGAGGGGATGGCCGCGTCGTCCGGCAGTGTCGTCTGACCGCGGGAGAACGCCTCCCCCTGTGTTTGCGGCCGCTCCGGTGCGGCAACAATGAATCCATGCTGCCGGACATGGTCACACTCAACAGCGGGGTGCAGATGCCGAACATCGGCTTCGGCACCTGGCAGGTCCCGGCTCGGAAGGCTCGGGAGGCAGTGCTCTGGGCTCTCCAGGCCGGCTACCGGCTGATCGATACCTCTCTCGACTACGGCAACGAGCGCGAAGTCGGGCAAGCCGTCCGCGATTCCGGACTCGACCGGGACGAAGTGTTCGTCACCACGAAGCTGGAGAGCGAGGACTTCGGCCCAGGCAAGGCTCTTCACGGCTTTCGCCGCAGTCTGGCCAACCTCGACATCGGCTACGTCGACCTCTACCTCATCCACTGGCCGGGCGATCGCCAGCGGACTGAGACGTGGAAGGCCATGGAAGAGGTACTGACGCAGGGTGCGTGCCGGGCGATCGGCGTCAGCAACTACATGATCCGTCACCTCGAGGAAGTGCTCGAGCACGGCCGGGTAGTCCCCGCGGTCAACCAGGTGGAGCTGCACCCGTTCCTGCATCCACGGGAGCTGGTGGAATTCTGCGGCGCACGCGGCATCCAGATCGAATCCTACAGCCCGCTTACGAAATCTCGTCACCTCTTCGACCCGGTCATCGTGCGGGTGGCGCAAAGGCACGGACGCACGCCCGCTCAGGTAGTCCTACGCTGGCACCTGCAGCACGACTTCATCCCGATCCCCCGGTCGGTAAGCCGGGACCACATCGAGGAGAACCTCGCCGTCTTCGACTTCTCCCTCAGCGACGCAGAGATGGAGGAACTGGACTCCCTGGACCGCGGCCTCCACATCGACTGGGACCCCACCGACGTGAGATAGGCCGCGCGCCCCCGGTCGCGCCGCGGGCGCGCGATGCGCGCGATGGCGAGTGGCGGGCGATCCCCCGCATCGCCGGTTTCAAACTCACCCCCGGCGGCGTCTCTCCCGCCGGTCCAAAGAGCACAAGAGCTTGACCCCATCCGGAGCGATGGGTGCTGAAGCTTACGACAGCATGTTGTCCACGACGATCGAACCCTCTTTGAGGACCATGGAGACGGCGTCCAGGTTGTCGATCTTCTCCGACGGGTCTCCGTCCACGATCAGGATGTCGGCGAGCATCCCCTCTTTGATGGTGCCCACCTTGTCGTCGATGCCGAGGATGATGGCGTTGTTCTGGGTGGCGCACTTGATGGCCTCGAGCGGCGGCATGCCCAGGTTGTAGACGTACTCCTTGAGTTCCGCGTGCAGCGACGGTCCCCAGAAGACCGCCGGAGCGCCCGAATCGCAGCCGCACCCCATCTTCACGCCCGCCTCGTAGGCCTTTTTGAAATGGGGGATGAAGTACTCGTCGATGGTGGCGGGGGCGCCCCGTCTCGGCGATGAGGTGGTTGTACGTGCGCACGATGGTGATGGTGGGCACGAACCAGGTCCCCTTCTCCACCATCAGCCGGAAGAGCTCGTCGTAGGCCGCTTCATCCGGGAGTTCGGCCAGGCCCATGGCGATCAGATGATTGATCTCGTCGGCTCCGTAGCCGACCATCTTGATGGCGTCGGGCGCACTGTCTATGTGGGCCATCACCCATAGGCCGTGCTTGTGGGCCTCGTCGACGATGGCCTCCAGGACGTCGTCGGCCAGCGGCGCGAACTTCTCCGGGTAGATGAAGATGAACGAATGGGCGACGATGATCTTGATGTAGTCGACGCCCGCCGCCACCAGTTCGCGGACGAGCGCCCGCGCCTCCTCCGGGGTGTCCGGGAAAGCGCCCGCGTTGGCGCAGGTCTCCGGGTCGTTCCCCCATATGGTCCTGCTGGGATGGGCGTCCCGTCTCTGAAACTGTTTTCCAGAGCAGATCAACCTGGGCCCGCGAAGCAGGCCCTGATCGATCTTGTCGCGGGTGCCGAGTGAATCCTGCATCCAGTCGCCGCAGCTTCTGATGGTGGTGACACCGGCCGCCAGCGTGTAATCGCGCATCGGCGCGTAGTCGAAGGATTGCTTGGCGCTGTCGAGGCCGGGGGGATAATCCCTTCCGCCCAGGTGCGCGTGACTCTCGATGAGTCCGGGCATCAGGGTCTTACCCTTCAAGTCGATCACCGTTGCGTTGTCGGGCACGGAGACGTCCTTGCCGACCGCCGCGATCTTCTTTCCGTCCACGAGGACGGTCGCGCCGGCGACAGGCGCGCGGCCGGTTCCGTCGATCACGTTCGCATTCGTGAAAGCCAGCATCGCTCCCCCTATCTGAGGTCCACCCCTAGCTGAATCGCGGGAACAGATCGAGGGCGTTATTGCGAAGCACACCCAACTTCTGCTTCCTCCGTCAACAGATCCGTATCGCGAAGGTCATCGATCATTTGCTTGCCTATCGAGTGCAGGAGTGAACGGATAATCACTTCCGCACAGCATTCTTTCGAGGCCGGCCGATCCCTTTCAGAGCCGGGATCTGGACAGGCAAGTTGAACCCGCCGGCCCCGTCGTAATAGAGATTGCCCAACTCGCCCTTGACATCCGGGGGCACGAAACCCTCCGGTGCCATGTTGAAGTGGACCATCAGCTTCGCGATTCCCTCCATCCGGCCCCCCAGGAGCGGGAACAGCGCTCCCATGTGAGGGCAGACGAACGTGATCCCTGGGTTACGTTCAGGGTTCCGTTAAAGATCATATTTGCCACGGCTCGAGTGGTATCGAACTGAAACTCGAATAAGGGGTACGGCACGCCGACCAAGACGTTGTCGGGAACAGATTTAGGCTTGACGGGATGTACCGTGACTACCGCGTTCCGACGGCCAAGCTCCTCGAACACCGGCTCGAGCTTTGGGTCGCCAAGGTAGACCCCGTTGCTGTTGCTGAAGAACTTGACGCCGTCCGCATGCAATATGTCAAACGCGTATTCGATCTCCGCCAGCGAAGCGTCCACGTCCGGCATGGGCAGGGTGGCATAAAACCCGAACCGATCTGGGTAAGCCTGCACGGCTTCAGCCGCCACTTCGTTGGCATCTCGCGCCAGCGAACGGGCCTTCGCGCTATCGCCCCAGTGGATGTCCGGTGAAGAGACGCTCAAGACTGCGGCGCCTATATTCATCTGGTCCATATCCTCGATCTGTTGCTCCATGTCCCAGGGTGGCAGCTTGAAGATATCGGTAAGAAGCAAACCCGCGTCCGTAAGCCACTGGCGGTATGCGGGTGGTATGTAATGGGAATGAACATCGATTGCTGGAACTGTCTTTGATGTCAAGTTCACGCCAAAAGCCTCCCTCTAGATGCTACTTTCGCCGCGTCTCGTGCGTGAGCACAGACTGCTCTGTGGATGAGAGGATGACACAACTGGAGTGCGCTGGATAGGCGGCGGCCGGCTTCTCACGCAAAGCGGAGTAGGCGCGGGTACCGGCAGGGACGAACTGTTCCGTCGGTGCAGGCGGCGCTCTTGTCTTCCGGCCCTAGGAGAGCTTCGGCACCACCGCGAAGCCTTGCCCGGCAAAGTGCCTGTCGACCGTCAGGACCGAGCGCACGCCCAGCCGGCGCATGAGCACGAAGCTCACACAGTCCACGAGGCTGAGGTCCCGCTTCCCGGCCGCCAGCAACGCGGCCAGGGCCTGGTCGTGAGTCCGATCGTCGACCCAGGAGACATTCACCCAAGGCATCACGAAGCTCGTCAGCGCATCGACGGCACCCAGCCCCAGGCGCCGCTGCAGCAACGCCGTCAACTCTACGAGAACGTAGCTGCTGGTATGAAGCGGCGCGCTCGAATCCACGAGCGTTCGCCACACTTCGGCCACGGCCGCGTGGCTGGAATCGCCGGCGTCGAACACGGCGTAGAGTCCTGAAGTGTCGAGAAAGATGGGTTCGGTCATCCGAGGTAGCTCTCGTCGAGGTAGTCGTCATGCTTGATGGCGATGTCGCTCTGCCCCGACCGAAAGCGGCCTGTCACCTCGAGGGCGGAAAGCCGGGAGACGGCGCCGGCCGGGGAGCCGGCCCCCTGCTCCAGGTAGCGGTCTATGCTCTGACGGATCAACTCGGCGACAGACTGACCCGAACGCCGCGCCTCTCCGCGAAGACGCACTGCCTGGTCCTCGGTCAGCTGTATCTGCGTGCGGATCATCCTGTGCTCCTATCAACATGCTTAATGTGTAATCACTATCGATGTGTATGATAACACCATCATAGACGCGATAGGCATTGCGTCCGGCTGGGGAGCAGCGGAAAATGGCGGTGCCCCAACCACCCGCCAAGAAGGTACCGTGCGATGACAACGACCACTTCAGATGAACTGAGCGCAGCCCGCCAGCGAATCGCCGCGGCCTATGATCCCCGTTTGCTGGAAGATGCCGGCCATCGGCTGGCCGGGTTGCTGGCCGCGCAGTTGGCCCGGGCCGAACGGTCGGAGGGTCCGGTGCTGCCGTGGGTGGAGCCATCCGCAGGGCATCCGTGAGGCGGCGGCGCTCCTGCACGTGGCTTCTCCCCCGGTTTCGCTCGGTGAGACGAGCGCTCCGCCGATACGCGCCCAGCGCTGGCGGACGTGTCCGATCACTTCGCCCGCCTCGTGAAGATCATGCTCGAACGGGGGCTGAACCTGCACGACCCCCGCTACATCGGTCACCAGGTACCCGCGCCCGTGCCGCTCGCCGGGTTGTTCGACGCCGTCGGTTCGGTCACCAACCAGGTGATGGCCATCTACGAAATGGGTCCGTGGTCGACGGCCGTCGAGCAGGCCATGATCCGAGGAGCTCGGCGCCGCAATCGGCTGGGCGCCGGACACCTTTGCCGGGACCGTCACCCACGGCGGATCTCTCGCCAACCTCACCGCCCTGCTGACGGCCCGGAACGTGGCTCTGGGCGACGTATGGGAACGAGGCATGGCGCATGACGGGCCGCAGCCCGTCCTGTTGGCTCACGCCGACGCCCACTACAGCGTGGCCCGAGCAGCGGGCATCCTCGGCCTCGGCAGCCGGCAGATCGTACGCGTCGGGCTGGACGAGCGGGGGCGCATGGATCCGCGACAGTTGGACGACGGAACTGACTCGACTGCGCGCTCGACATCAGCCGATCGTCGCGGTCGTCGCGTGTGCATGCGCTACCCCCACCGGGGCCTTCGACCCGCTTGAGGAAATCGCCGACGTCTGCCGCCGCCACGAAGTCTGGCTGCACGTCGACGCCGCCCACGGCGGTGCCGCGCTGCTGAGCGACCGGCACCGGCACCTGGTGGCCGGCTTGGAACGGGCCGACAGCGTCGTCTGGGACGCTCACAAGATGCTCTTCGTGCCGGGCCTCTGCGCCTTCGTCTTCTACCGCGACAAGAGCCGCCGTTTCGAGGCCTTCCGCCAAGACGCACCCTATCTGTTCGATCCGGCCGCACCCGGCCTGGCCGAATACGACAGCGGCATGAAGACCGTGGAATGCACCAAGCGGGCGGCGGCGTTCGGACTGTGGGGCGTATGGTCGCTGTTCGGCCGGCAACTGTTTGCCGACATGGTCGACGTGACCTTCGCTCTCGGCCACACGTTCTACGAAAAGCTGCTGGCGGCGGAGGACTTCGTCCCTCTGCACGACCCGCAATGCAACATCGTGGCCTTCCGCCACGTCCCCGCCGCGCTGCGCGATGCCCCGGCCGAACGCGTCGGTGATTTCCAGCTCGAACTGCGCCGCCGCCTCATCGAGTCGGGCGAGTTCTACATCGTGCCTTTCAAGCGTGACGGTGTCGGCGCCCTTCGGGTCACGATCATCAACCCGCTCACCACCTCCGCCCACCTCGACCAATTGATGGACGCCCTCCGGCGGCACGGCGGCGAGCTGTTGCAGGGTTGAGGGCGAGTGACCGAAGAATCGCCGGTGGCCCGCACCATCCCGGCTCGGACTCTCCCCCGGTGGTATTTTCCCGGGCCTGTCCAAACAGCGCCAGAATTTGACCCAATCTGAAGCGGTGTGCGCCTCGACTCAGCAGGTTTGCGAATCTGCCGGCGTGCCCGGCTGATCCCTGCTTGCTAGACTGGGTCGATAGGCACTGTCCCGCGCGGCATCCACAGCGACGAGAGGAGAGGGACCTTGAAAGCGGTCGTGTTCGATGAGTTCGGTGGCCCAGAGGTATTGCGGTATGTAGATCTGCCCATGCCGACCCCCGGCGAGGGACAGGTGCTGGTGAAGATGGTCTCCGCAGGCGTGTGCAAGGCGGACTGGCGAGTACGCACCGGTCGCTGTCAGTGGCTCACCGCCCCCTTCCCGGTCACCCTGGGCTACGAGATGGCCGGCCGCATCGAAGCCCTCGGCCCCGGCGTCACCGGCTTCACGAAAGGCCAGCCGGTCCACGTGTTGCACATGGCCTGCTACGGCACCTATACCGAATACATGGCGGTCACCGCGGATGACGTGGCGCCTCTCCCAGAGGGAACGGATTTCGACGCGGCGGCCGCCGCCTATAACTACTTCGTGGCCTGGGGCCTCTTGAACCAGATCGTCGAAGCCAAAGCCGGCCAGACTCTTTACATCGGCGGGGCCGCCGGCGGCGTGGGCACGGCCGTCATCCAGTTGGCCCAGTTGAAGAAGATGAACGTCATAGCGAGCGCCAGCACCGACGAAAAGTGCGCCTACTTGAGGAGGCTGGGCGTCACGGACGTCTTCAACTATAAGAAGCAACGCGACGTGGAGATGGTCAAGGAGTTCAGCGCCGGCCGGGGCGTCGACTACGTCTACGACCAGGTGGCGGGCCCCGAATTCTGCCGCCAGTTCGACATGCTGGCCACCTACGGCCAGATCATCCTCTACAACTACTTGGGCGGCTATCCCGAGGATCGGGACATCATCCACATCCTGCAGAGCCGGTGTGAGTACTGCTACGGGATCAGGTACTTCTCCATCCACGTCCACGACACCGATCCCGCGGGCTTCAGAAAGGTCAAGAGCCAAGTCTTTGCGCTCATGGCCGAGGGCAAGCTGAATCCTCCAATCTACAAGGTGATGCCTTTGTCCGAGGCCACGAGAGCTCACCAGATGATCGAATCCGGTGAGGTGCTGGGCAAGCTCGTGCTGCACCCGGAGTGAAGCCGTAGGCTGTCGCGAAGACGTGGGACTTCGATCGCGGGACAGGAACGGAATATGGATTCTAATTGACAGGCCGACCGAGCAATGTACTATGTTTATCCCGTAAAGCAATTCACATGGAGGTGACACCCGTGCCCAAAGAGATAATCCTCTACAATCTCGCCCCGCACGTGAGCGACGAGCAGTACGCAGACTATCTGGAACGTTTGAAGGGCCCCTTGATGGATGGCCTGGAGTCGTGCGACAAATTCGAGTTGGTCAAGGTCGATGGGGCTGTCTCCCCCAACGGAGTCCCTTACAAGTACGTGGGGATCATGCATCTGAACAGCCTGAAGAATTTCTACGAGAGAGATGCAGCCTCCGAAGCCTTCAAGAGCTTCCTCGCCGAGTGGAGAAACATGGTGGAGCCGGGCTGGCACATCCTTTTCGGGAACGAGATCTGGCCGAAGAAATAACCCTGGGCGCCCGCTGGCCCACTGAGGCTCACAGTCACTTCCAAGGCATCGTCCGACAAACGAGGAGGAACAATGACGGCCGGAGTCGAGCGTCTCACTGCTAAGACGGTCGTAGTCGGTAGCGGGCCGGGCGGTGCCACAGTGGCGCGTGAACTTGCCCGCAAGGGTGAAGATGTCCTCGTACTCGAGATGGGAGCCAACCATCGACCGCTGGGGAACTATGTCACCCTTTCCCGGATGGTCGACCGTCAAGGTCCCCTCACCCCGAACCTTATTTCAGTGGAGGGGACGGCTTTCGGCCGTCTGCTCACGGTGGGCGGCTGTTCAGTCGCCTTCTGTGGGACGGCGGTGCCTCCGGCGGCCATGCTCAAGGATCGCCATGGCATCGACCTTGCGCCTTACGTCGAGGAAGTGACGAACGAGCTCAACCTGGCTCCGCTGCCCGAGCGCCTCATCGGCGCAGGAGCGAAACTGATCCGGCAGGCGGCGCAGGACGAAGGCCTTGACTGGCGCCCGCTGCTCAAGTTCATTAACGCCGAGAAGTGCGACCTCAGCGCCAAGTGCTATTCGGGTTGCTCCAAGGGGGCGAAATGGACGGCGCGCGACTACATCGCCGAGACGGTCGCCACTGGCGGCCGCTTGCGGACCGGCATGCGCGTCGATCAGGTGCTTTCGGACGGCGGACGCGTGACCGGTGTGCGTGGTTTGGGCCGGTCCGGACCCTTCGAGGTCGAGGCTGAAACTGTGGTGCTGGCTGGAAACGGCATGGGTTCGGCTATCATCATGCAGGCCTCCGGCTTTCCCACCGCGGGTCGAGGCGTATTCGTCGACCCCCTCATCACCACCTACGGCACCTACCCGGGGCCAGGTTCCACACACGACATCCCCATGAGCTGCGGCACGTTCGACCTGCTCGAAGAGGGCCTACTCATGGCCGACGCCTGGGATCCGTGGCCGTTCTTGTTCTCGGGGATGCTTGGGGCCGGCACCAAGCACCTCCCCACGAATCTGGGCCGGATGAGGCGCTATCCGCACACACTCGGAATCCTGACCAAGATCAAGGACGGATTGAACGGATATGTCGCGGTCAACGGGACGGTCTCGAAGCCTATCGGCGATCAGGAACGGCGTCTGTTCGCCCACGGAGCGGAGGTCGCGACCAAGATTCTCGTTCGAGCGGGCTGCGACGCCTCCTCGATCTTCAGCACGCCCCCGATGGGCGCGAACCCGAGCGGAACGGTGCGCATCGGCGATCTGGTGAACGCGGACCTGCAGGCCGAGATCGCCGGTCTCTATGTCTGCGATACCAGCGTCCTGCCCGAGCCCGACGGCCTGCCGCCGGTGTTGACCCTCATCAGCTTGGGCAAGCGTCTGGTGAAGGAGCAGCTATCGGCCTGACGCGGACCGCAGGCGACAATATCGGTTAGGGGCGGGCGGAGGCACGAGGATTCCTCAAGCGCCGAGTGCGTTGTTCCGCCGTCTGCATGGTGGTCTCTCCTATGCCGCGGAGGACCACGTGAGCACGGCGCCGGTCTTGGCGTCCACATAGACGGTCGCACTTATCAGGCCAGTGGAAGTGCTTCCCCCGGGCAGTCTTGCCCCGGTGATTCCCGGTGCTGGTGTGCGTTAGCACGCCCTCGACGACGACTCCCAGTGGCACGGTGCTCATCGTGGATTGGCCCGGCGGCGCCGTGGTCGTCGGCCGCTGGGAATTGCTGCCGATGACCCCCTTGGCGATCCTGACTGCGTCTACCTGGGTGAGGGTGCCCGGCGCGTTCGTCGCGGAGCCGGTTGGGCCAGGGAAGTACGCGAACGACAGGAGCTGCTTGGTCCCCGCGTCCGACCCCGTCGATCGCCCGTGTTCGGGAGCCCCTGGTCGTCGTGGCCGACCCACGTCTTGGAGTATTCGGTCAAGGTCTCGCTACGCGGGAGGAGCTTGGACTCGCCCGGCGTGAAATGAGCGGCGGCAAGGGACGCGTCGTCCCAGCCGAGAAGTGTCGCGATCCGAGTCGCGGCCGCGGCCAGCATCAGCGGGTCGCGGCGCAGGCTTTCGTAGAGCGCGAGTCCTGAGGATCACTCGGATGAGGCCGTTGTCGACGGCGAGCTCCGCGGTTCCCCCCTTCCACTGGAGCACCGCGCCGGATCCCGTCAGAGTGGGGGCTTCGGAGTCTTGGTCACAGCTCCTACGGCAGCCCGATGACGCCTGCAGCCGTTCGGTCGCCTGAGCGGGGCGACGTCGGCAGAGACCTGCTGAGTGATCGTCGTGGGTGAGGTGGCCGAGGTGGGCGAAGTGGGCAAGGTGGACGAAGGGGCTTGGATGGTCGCGGAGACCGAGGCGCCCAGTCGCCCGCCTGGGAGCTGGACGTGGAACCTGGCGCCGAGATCGGCACCGGGCCCCCGGACCCACAGGCCGCCAAGAGGGACACAGTGACTATTAACCCCGCCAAGAGAAACAGCACCAGATTTTGTCGCCTCACCAGTCCCCCTCGGTTTCGAGCACCGTATCCCACAGATCCAAACGCCAGTGGTTGAGCGCAGATCCGGTGGATTGTTCCCGTGGCTGTGAGGGGAGAACCGAAGGGAACGCTCCAGAACTGGGACTCAGATGAAGGCGGTACGAAATGGCCACGACAGGAACCACCCCCACCGAGATCACCGTGGAACCGGGAAGACAAGAGCTTTTCATTACCAAGATTCTTGACGCTCCTCGAGAACTGGTCTTTGAGGCGTACACGGATCCCGAGCTCTACAAGCAATGGCTGGGGCCGCGCGAGCTCACGATGACCATCGACAGATTCGAGCCGAGGGCTGGTGGCTCGTGGCGATATGTCCATAAAGACAAGTCTGGGAACGAATATGCGTTTCACGGCGTGTTCCACGAGGTCGAATATCCCGAGCGCATCACCGATACGTTCGAGTTCGAAGGGCTTCCCGAAAAGGGTCACGTCGTTCTCGAGACGGCGAGATTCGAGGCATTGCCCGACGGCCGGACGAAGGTGGCCGCCCAGGTTGTCTACCAGTCGGTGGCGGATCGTGACGGTCAGCTCCGAAGCGGGATGGAAAGAGGCGTTCGCGATTCATATGACCGCCTGGCTGAGCTGTTGGAGAAACTGAAGGCAGGGCAGCGACCCGGCAGCCAGCCGCCCGTCCCGGAAGAGAGCTGGACCGCCGCGGGCAAGTAAGGTCGGCCGGCGCTCGTCCTACCCCAGCAGCGAGTCAAGCCCGCGGGACATCCGAACCATAGCAACATGACCCATTCACCACTCGATTGTTCGTACGCTGGCCCTCCCCCGCTTGATGGCACTGTCAGTGAGTCTTGACAATCGCGGTAGCGACCGGGCAGCAAACTGGGACAGAGACGGGCGGCGCAAAGACCCGGAAGCGATAGGCCGGGCGCGGCACAGACGGGGAAGCGACAAGCGTGAGGGCGGTAAGCGCGAAGGCAGAGGGACACCGGCATAGAACGGGAACAAGATGCCTTGTCCGCGTTTTACACCCGGTCGGAGCTGAACCTTTGCAGCGCGCGAGCGTGGGCCCTGGCGGCTTCGGCCTCCCGGTCTCGGGGAGGAGCGCTGGTCACGAGCGAGCCGAGCAAGTTACTGGACGCCTCTGCCACCCGGTCCACCGCCCGCTCGAACGCTTCCTTGTTGGCGCCGGATGGCTTGGCGAACCCGCTTATCTTTCTCACATATTGCTCTGCCGCGACCCCGATCTCGGCGTCGGTTGCGGGGGGTTCGTAGTTGAATAGAATCTTAATGTTTCTACACATGTATCACCTCGGGTTGTGGCGGCTGGATCAATCGGGCCGGAGGTCACTTCGTCCTGCAACCCACTCTCGTGAGTAAATCCCCCGCTTGCGAGGTCTTGAATCGCCAAGAAATCGCCGGCCTCGGCGCCCCCAGCGTTTCGCCCCCTACTTTGTCTCCCCCGCCACGTCCCAGCCATTGAGCACCCCCAGGAACTCCTCCCCATACTTGGCCAGCTTCACCTGCCCAACGCCGCTCACGTCCAGAAGCTCGTCAGGGGTGGTCGGTCGCCGGGCGGCCATGGCGCGCAGGGTGGCGTCGCTGAAGACCATGTAGGCGGGAAGCCGGTCTGCCTCGGCCAGCCGTTTTCGGAGCGCCCTCAACTCCTCGAACAGAGCCTCGTCGCTCGCATCGGGCGAGAAAGCTTCCACCTCCACCAGGGTCCCCGTCGCAGCCGTCCGGCTCCGTTTGGCCCGAGGCTCTTTCGTCCGAATCACTTTGACCCGCGGCCGCGCCAGCATCAGCGAGGTCTCGCCCTTGAGCAGCGGCAGCGCGGCGGGGGTGAGCTTCAGCAGCGGGTACTCCCCCATCTCTTGCCGCAGGTAACCCAGGTGGACGAGCTGTCGCAGCAGGCTCCGCCACGCGTCGGCGCTCAGGTGGTCGCCGACGCCGTAGGTGGAAAGGTGGTCGTGCCGCAGGTCGAGAATGCGCTGGTTCTTGGAGCCGCGAAGTACGTCGACCACATCGGGGTTCCGGCTGATGTGCTGGGGTCGTCCCCAAGTGCCCTGCGGAGTCTTTCCCCGCTGCGTCAACTCAGCGCCCCTTGCCCAGCGGCTCGTCGAGAAACGCCGAGACTCTCGAAAACACCCGGTCGGAGCGCTCCAGAACGCCCGGGTTGTGGGACGTCCCCGGGAGCACCGCGAGCTGAGCATGCGGGAGCATTCGGAACATCTCCAACGCGTGCTTGGGCCGGACAATATCCTGATCGCCGATCAGGATCAAAGGTGGCGATAGATCGCCCTGAGGTCGGCGGGCTGCCAGCCCTTGAACTTCTCGGCCAGACGCAGCACTTGGCCACCACCGTGCGCCAATCTTGGGGGCGCGGCGCCACCTTCTGGTATGCGTCCAGAAACTCCGGCGGCATGTTGTCGGCCATCGCGTGCTCTATGGCCTTCGCTAGCTGTGTGCAAGGAACGGTCCGCGGGCGTTGCCGCCTCGGGTCATTCCGGCACAGAATAGCCAGCAGCTTCGATCGCGTCGACCACTTGCCGACGGGAGACGGCCCCGGCCCCTCCCCGGACCGTGACCAAGCCGCTGCCTAGATCGACGGCCACATCGTCCACCCCAGGAATCGCCTTGACCGCGCGGGTCACCGCGGCCACGCAGTGCTGGCAGCTCATCCCCTCGACTTTGATCGCGAGGGCGGCTGCGGTGTCATTATCCATAGATATTCCTTTCTTGGGCCCCAGGGGCGGCTCAAACCGGTTCCCAGGCCGCCTGACGGGCCAAGCGGCCACCAGATTTTCAGATGAAGATGTTAAGGTATGTTCCCGTTTCGCGGGAAGACCACGCAAGACTCCAGAGACCGCAACCACAAACAGAGTCTGGCTCGGGGAAGGCTGAACTCGCGAACTCAGGGAGTCCCCGAAGCACCAGAAAGCGGATGCGCATCGAGGCCCGCCCCTTCGTGGGGGACGGGCCTCGATGCGCGAACCGGCCCGGCGGGAGAAGCAGCCCGCCTGTCGGCAACCAGCGGCTGGGTCGTTACTTCAACAACTGATGCGAATAGGTCTGCATGTAAGTCACCGGGGTGTAGTGCACGTCCTTAACTGCCGTGGGCCCGGAACCGCAGGCGACTGCCATCGCGAGCACCCCAAGCACGGCCATGATGCCGAGTGCTTTCTTCACGCTCTTCACCGCGCTCTCCCTTCACTCCCGCGCATCGAGCAAGGTCATCACGAAAACCCCGCCGGGAACTTGTGCTGTCTCCATGCTCGAGCACGAATGACAAGGAAAGAGAGGGAAGAGATAAAGAATTGAAAAAGCGAATCTAAAGGTACCCGTGGCTTCTCGCGAAAGCACACAATTCCGCGAGCTTCTCCGCTCCGGACGGCGGCCCAGGTGGCTGATCTTCGCCGAGGCGACATAGCATCTCGTCCAGTTGGTCGGGCATTCTCTGCTGCGAAGCGTGGACCATCGCGACGGCCTGGCGAGCGGCTGCTTCCCAATCTCCGTCAGCCGCGGCGAGACCGAGAAGCGGCCAGCGCACGTGCCACTCGAACGGACAGCGAGGGTACGACGCCTCCAATTCGTGCAAACCAGCATTGGCAAGCGTCCGGGCCGCGTGCATATCTCCATTTCGTGCAGCCGCCCAGGAAAGGCCACCCTGCGCTTGCGCTCCGTACCAGATGATGCGTCTGCCTCTGGTCAGCGCCAGTGTTTCCATGGAATAGCCGCGAACCCCGTCTACTTCGCCGTGCGATCGGC
Source organism: uncultured Thermoleophilia bacterium (assembly GCA_963772095.1). GTDB lineage: Bacteria > Actinomycetota > Thermoleophilia > RBG-16-64-13 > RBG-16-64-13 > Chersky-299. Next base: position 114,941 of record CAVYVU010000014.1, on the reverse strand, counting down.
AATAGAAGGCCAGACCCCACAGCGCCGCCAACTGGTGGGTGATGTCCCGGTACTGCCTCGCAATTTCTCTGTAGCGGATCAGATAGATGTGAGAATTTTCTCTTTCTGTGGGCGATAGCAGATACGTGATGGCAAGCAAGGCCTGGGCGAGCAAGAGATCTTTGGGAGACCCGATGGCCCGGTGACTTTCGGCGCACTTGAGCGCGAGCTCCAGAGTCTCAGACGTGGCCACAAACCGCCGGCGCCTGTAGTCGGCTACTAACACCAGGTCATCGAACTTTGCTTTCTCCTCGGGGATGGCCCTGGCCTGGACAGGTTCTGTGATCGAGCGGATAAGCGCCTCCATCTCCTCAACTTCCGCGGCGTAGAAGTCAAGCCAGGCTTGCTCCAGCTTAACTTCCAGCCACTCCTGCCACCAGTCGAGCTCTGCGTTTTCGCGGGGCGGCCCCAGGAGCATCGCCGCCTCCGCAAGCACCGCTGCGGCATGAGCGGGCAATCCGCTCATTGCGAGCACGGAACTCTGCTTTCGTCGCAGCCGGGCGCGCCATACCGCGTCCTCGGGAGGCGTTCGAAGTGCGGCCTGCTGGTACGCCTCGACAGCACGCTCAGTGTCACCGGCAAAGCTGTACGCTTCGGCCAGGTCCTCGTGGACTCGGGCCAGGGATGATCGGTCCCTGCGCAGACAGTCGGCCGGGAGAAGTTCGTGCATCTCCAATCCGCGTCGCCATTGCGAGGATGCCTCTTCCCAGGCGCACTGGGAAGCGGCCACCCGCCCCGCGCGCAGGCAGAAATCCACCGCCTTCTCTGCACAGGCCGCTGGCACGCCGGCCGAGTAGTGATGTGCCAACTCCGCTGAATACAGATCGAGTTCGTCTGCACGGCAACGTTCAAGAACAGTGGCGATCCTAGCGTGTAGCCTTGCACGCGTCTGGGGCGAGATCTCGCAATATAGGATCTCCTGGAAGAGATGATGGGCGAAGCGGTAGCGGTCGGGCTCTCCTTCCAAGGCGATGATCGTTCGCGACGCGGCGGCTTCCGCAAAGAGCCCAGTGGCCGTCTTTACGGAGAGCCCGACCGCTTCAGCGACCACCGCTACCCTGAAGTCCCTTCCGACAACACTGGCTGCGTCCAAGCACCGGCGGCAGGCCTGGGAAAGGCCGGATAGATTCTGGAGGATGACCCTTCGCACCCCCTCTTCACGCGCCAGGTGAAGATCTGCTGGAGGCGTCTCCGGATATCTGTCCGTGAGCGACAGCAGACGCACGAGCTGACTGAGAAACAACGGGTTACCCTCGGTCTCTCGATGAACGTCGGCAACGAGTTCGTCGCTCGCTTTCGCGTGCCGGGTAAGGCGGATCAGTCGCTGAACCTCGTTCTTTGAAAGCGGGCCGAGAGGAAGAATCAGGCCTGAGTCGCTGCGTACCACGTCTGCCACCACGTCGGCCATGACGGAAGCGTTCGGGGCGCCGGTGGGTCGATAGGTGAGGAGAAGCATCACCGGGACCTCGCGCAGATGGCGGACGACATGCTGCAGAGCCAGGAGCGTAGATGTGTGGGCCCAGTGAAGGTCTTCCAGGATCAGGCCGAGTGCAGCGCCTCGTGCACGATCGCGGATTGCATCCGTCAATCTCTCAAACAACTGTGAACGGGCGCTTTCACCGTCGGCCGACCAGAAGGATAGCTGCGGCGTCTCGAGGGTGAAGACCGAGGCAAAATGTCCACGGGAATCCTCGCGCTCCCACTCGGAGAGGATCTCCACCCACGGTTCGTAGGCCGGTTGCCGCGGACTCTGCCGGCATCGTCCCCAGTAGATCCCCGCTCCTACTTCTCGAGCGCGAGCCGCGAATTCTTCCGCAAGCCGAGTCTTCCCGATACCAAGGTCGCCAAAGAGAGCGGCTATCCGGACCTGGCCCTCCACCGCATTCGCGAACGCCCGTTGAAGCGCCGCCAGCTCCAGGTCCCGCCCTACGAAGGGCGTTCTGTCCGAGGGTCGCCAGCCTCCGGGCCGAGACCCCGATACCCTTGCCCGCCGACTCTCCTGAGGTCGATTCTCCACGAAACGATAGCCGACGTTTCTCACCGTGTCGATGAACCTGGCACCGGGGGATGCTGCCTCCAGTTTCCTACGCAGATTGCCAATGTGCACCGTGACGACCCGCGCGTCGACGAAGTCGTAGCCCCAGATCAGTTCCAGAAGCTGTTGACGGCTCCAGATCCAGCCGGGGCGCCGCATGAAATGGCACAACAAGTCAAACTCTCTGGGAGTGAGGTCCAGTGGCTTGTCGCAGATGTGGGCGGTGTGACTCGTGAGCTCGACCACTAGTTCTCCCGCAGCGAGTTCTGTCACCTCACCACCTTTTGCCAGCCGCTGTCCGGTGAGCGCTTCGACCTGCTGGATGAGAGACGGAAGGTCGCAGAAGTGAACCGGGAGACCCGCGGAAGAGCCGAGCTCCGCATGAGTGGGTTCTTGTTGACTATGCACGATCAGCAGCGGGAGACCATGTTTCGCTGCTAGCGCAATCAAGTTCTTGGTCGTTTCTTTGACTGACGAGTGACCGTCGAGCACGACGATATCGGGCCGCGCGTGTTCCAGGGATCGGGCCGCAACTGAGCCACCGTCGGCCCACACCACGGAGTAGCCGGCACCCTTGAGGGCCCCCCCGATGGGCTCCTGGGGGTCTTTCCTCGCAACGACCAGGACGCGAGCTGAAGACAACGGGCTCACGCGCGGATTCCTCGTCTGCCTGCACCTGGTTCGCCCAGCTGCTGGCCGGACGTTTTCAGACGTCTGTCTGACAGACTAATAAGCCTACAAAAAGTGTACTCGCCCTAATCAGGCTTGACCAGCGACCGCCTGGGACCAAACTATCGTGGTATCCTGATACCGTATTCTGATACCGTCGCCCTTCGTTCATAGGAGAGACTGATATGACAAGCTTTACTGAGGACCCTTCTTCGGGGTTGCGACTGGTGGAACTCAGTCATGTGTGGGGCCACGGCGTTCCCTCGTATCCGGGAGATCCCGACGTCAGGATGACCCGCGGCGTGAAGCACGGCCAGCAGGGCGTAATGGCCCACCACGTGACCACGGTCATGCATACGGGCACTCACATGAACGCTCCACTCCATCTCATCCAGAAGGGTGGAGACCTGGCCAGCATCCCCGCCGATCGCCTGTTCGGCAACGGCGCCATCGTGGATGTACCCAAAGAGCGCTGGGAGCTGGTCACCGCGGCCGATCTGGAAAAAGCGACACCGGCCATCCAATCCGGCGACATAGTCGTGATCGTCACCGGCTGGCACCGCAAATACTCCGACGGCCTCGAGTATTTCGGGGAATCGCCGGGTCTCTCCAAAGACGCTGCCGAGTGGTTGGTGAATAAGAACGTCAAGCTGGTGGCCGTCGACACCCCGCAGATCGACCACCCCCTGGCCACCTCGTTCGGCGCCCATCGCGGCGGCCCTCTGATGAACAGACTGGTCGCCGACTATAAGAAAGGCACCGGCCTGGATCCGGCAGTCGAGCACCCGGAATGGAACGTCGCCCACAAGATACTTCTGGCCGCGGGCATCCCCACGGTCGAGCAGGTGGGCGGAGATGTGGACGTGCTCAGGGGCAAGCGGGCGACCCTGGTGGCGACCCCGTGGAAGTTCGAGCATGGAGACGCCTGCCCGGTCCGGATGGTGGCTCTCACCGACCCCAGCGGCACCTGCCGTATAGACTCCGGCAACTAGACGCCCGAGCGAGAACGAAAGGAACCTCAGACATGAGTCTTCAGATATACGATCTCACCCACACGTTCGGTCAGTTCATGCCGGAATGGCCGTCCTCCCCGGGCGTCGACGTCGACGTGAAGAAGTTCCATGCCAAAGACGGAGTCTTTCAGGTGGAGTGGAGCGGCATCATGCATCGCTGCACCCACATGGACGCACCCATCCACGTGACCGAGTGCACGCCCACCATCGGGGACTACCCCTTGTGGCGGCTGTTCGGCACCGGGGTGTGCGTCTCGATTCCCAAAGGCAAATGGGGAGTCATCACCCCGGAGGATCTCGAGAATGCCCGCCCGAAGATCGAAGAGGGCGACATCGTCATGATCAACATGGGCATGCATCACAAATGGGCGGACACCGACGAGTACTTCGCCTATGGCCCCGGCATCTACAAAGAGGGCGCCGAATGGTTGGTCAACAAGAAGGTGAAGATGGTCGGCTACGGCTGCCAAGCCAACGACCACCCGCTGGCCACCAAACTGGTCGACCACGGCAACGGTCCCTCCCAGCCGCATCTGATCGAAGAATACAAGAAGTTGACAGGCCGCGATCCTAAGGAAGACTTCGGCGATTGGGAACCGGCGCACAAGACCCTCATGGTCAAGGGCGGCATCCCCGGCATCGAAAACGTGGGGGGGGAACTGGACGCGATCACCGGCAAACGCTGCACCTTCATGGCCTTCCCGTGGCGGTGGCCGGGCGGCGACGGCTGCATCGTCCGTGTTCTTGCCGTGATCGACCCTGACCAGACTTTCCGTTTTGAGACGGGGCTGTAGGAGGGCCGACGCGCTTCAAGACTGGGAAAGGCACCTGGGACTGCACCCGGGACGGTTAAGCTGGCTTTCCGCGGGCTGTCCGGCAAAATCAAGGTCTGGCAAGAGCCTTCCTTGGTTCGCCGGACAGCCCTTTGCTTTTTGGTATCACCAGCCGCTGGTTCTCGTCACCCGTGGCCTCCACCGGCGGCGGCGACTGCCTCGGCTGCCCGAGGGCAGTCGTACCGACTGCCGCCTATTCGGGGACCACGGCCACAACACTCATCTCGAACTTGAGCCTTGGATCAGTCGCAAGCCTGACCACCTCGACGGTGCAGCTCGACGGCCGGTGATCGCCGAAGTACTCGCCGAATACCCGGTTGATAGCGTCCTGGTTTTCCGCGATATCTTTGATGAACCGCTGGACGAAAACGACGTCTTGGAGGGTACCGCCGGCCGCGGCCAGGATCTCCGTGAGTTGGTCCAAAGTCATCCGGGCCTGTGCCTCCGGGTCCTCCGGCAGATGGTCGAACTCTTCCGGCCGATGCGGATGGTGGTGATAAGTCGGAGCGGCCATCGCAGCAGTGAAGAGCAACTTGCCCCCGTGCACCTTGATGGCGGGCGCGTACGGCAGGTTGTAGCTGGGGTCGTTCTGGCCGGTGTGGATCACTTCGATGCGAGAACTACTTCCGCTGCTCATGCTTGTCCCTCCCCGTCGGTGTGGTCAGCCACGAGCGAACATATCATCTGTGGGCCCCGTCAGGAGAGGTCGGTCGGTGGACTCATCGCACGCTTTCACGTAGTACTCTAGGAACCACGCGAAACAGCCGATATTGTGGGCAATATCTGACGCATCGATCTGCGTCGACCCGGCGACCAAAGGAGTCACCGTGCATAAGCGTTTGACCGTCATATCGATAATCGTCGCTCTGTTGCTGGTGGCCCTGACGCTGGGTTGTGGAGCTGCCTCGCAGGGGCCAGGGCAGGGAAACGGCTCCGCTGCCGCGGCTGGGAGTCTCTCTGCATCCGACATCCTGACCAAGGCTGTGGCAGCCAGCTCGAGTATGAAGAGCGGGAAGGTCTCGTTCGAGGCGAACATCGCTTTCGATACCGATCCTGCGAAGCTACCTGCCGAGGCCAAGGCCTTCACCTCGCAACCGATCAAGCTCTCGGGGTCCATCGCCGCCTCTGACGACCCGGTCCAAGTCGAGGCTGCCTTCACAGCGTCGCTGGCCGGACAGAACCTCGATCTCGGTCTTCAAGTGCTCGATAGCACGGCCTGGATCAAATTCATGGATCAGTGGTACCAGACGCCGCCGGAGCTGCAGCAGTCGCTTTCCGACTACACGGGCAAGAAGGGCAGTCAGCCCGACATCAACCAGATCTTGAGCAAAGCGGGGATCGATCCCAAGAACTGGCTGGCGCAACTCACTCTGGTCGGTGAAGAGCCTGTCAACGGCGTGGCCACCTACCACCTCACCGCGCGTCCTGATGTGGCCAAGATGTTGACCGATGTGTTTGCACTTGTGCAAAGCACCGACTTTCAGAAGATGATGGGTGGCGCTACCTCGGCGAGCACTCTGCCGGCCCCGGGAACAAGCGCCGACATGATGCAGCAGATCCAAGGCCAGCTTCAGTCGATGATCCGCGATTCCAAGGTGGAGATGTGGGTGGCCAAGGACGGCTTCACGATCGTCAAGGCGGTCGTCAGCGCTACGCTCGGAGCCCCGGCAGGACAGGACTCAGCGGGCATGAACGCCATCAATCTCACGGCCAGCATGCAGGTCAGCGACGTCAACACGCCGTTAGATGTACAAGCCCCAGCGTCGAGCAAGTCGTGGGCGGACTTCCAAAAAGCCATCGCGGCGGATTTAAGCCTTTTCCAAGGCCTGTTCTCGACGGGGACCTCGACTCAGTAAGCCATTGACGCGACCCAGCGAGAGCCGCTCGCACCTCGAGCAGTGGTGCGAGCGGCGCCTCAGCTCGCAGACTCGAACGGAAACACGTACGGCAGTTTGAGCTCGTCGCGCATGGTCTTCAGCTGCTTCTGGACCGCCGCGTCCACAGGCACACCCTTGTCCTTGCGCTCTCGCCAGGCCAGGTGCTCTTTTTCCCCGCACGTGTAGATCTTGTCTTCTCCGGGTGCCTTCTCCGACGCACGCAAGGCGCGCAAGATGTCGCCGGTGGTCTTCTTGAAGGACGCGAGATCCGTGAAGCACTCGATGTCGATGGCTAAGAAGAAGTGCCCCAACCCATACGGAACCGCCCCGCCCTGGTCGTCCACACCAGTGAGTTGTTTCAGGTAGGAACCCTGCTGGAGGGAAGCCGACAAGATCTCCACGACCGTAGCAAAACCGTAGCCTTTGTGGCCGCCGGTGCCCTCGCTCAGCCCGCCGATGGGAGCAAGCGCGCTCGTCCCGCGTATCAGATCCGCGAGTATCTGCTCGGGATCGGTGGCCGACCTGCCCTCGCGGTCGATGACAAGGCCCTCCGGGCAGCTCCTCCCTTCGCGGGCGTATTGCTCGATCTTGCCACGCTGGATGATGGAGGTGGCGTAGTCGTTGGTGAAGGGGAATCCCTCGTCGGTGGGCATGGCAAAGACCAACGGGTTGGTACCCAGCATGTTCTCCACTCCGTGCGTGGGCGCGATCGAGGGGCGCGCGTTGGTGCCGGTGAGGCCGATCATACCGATGTCCACCGCCATCAGCGAGTAGTACGCGGCGAAGCCGTAGTGGGTCGAGTTGCGGGCCACCACCATGCCGAGACCGTGCTCGCGGGCCTTGTCGATGGCCATCTGCATACACCGCCGCCCGATGACCATGCCCATCCCGTGATGACCGTCGACTACCGCGGTGGCTTTGCAGTCGCGCACCACCTCGAACTCGGTCACCGGACTCTGCACGCCGCCCGTCCGGATGCGATCGTAATAGATGGGCTTGAGCCGACCGACCCCGTGCGAATCGATGCCGCGCCTATCCGCCCCGATCAAGACGTCGGCACAGACCCGTGCGTCTGATTCGGGGACGCCCAGTCCTTGGAAGACGTCCACCATGAACGCCTCCAAGAGAACAAAGGGCACCCAGCTGCAACTCTCGGTGATGTCCGCCACTTCGCCTGCCACCCTTCCCAGTACAAGACTGTGGCCCGGCGCGCGATGGCAACGGCGCCGGGCGATGGCACCCAGAGTAGCAGACAGGCGACCCGACGCCGAGGCCGGGCGCGGCGCGGCGCAACCTCCTTGAGTTAGTCACCGGGCGCACGGAAAGGAGCGGTGGCGGGCACCCGAGGGCTTGGTCCTATCCGGACCTGCAACCGCAAATGGACCGTGCGGGCTGTTCCCCAGGCTTCCGCGGGACTATCCTTCTGGGGCGCTGCGGAACCAAACATGAGGACCGATCTGCCACGAAAGCCGACGTGATCAAGCGATTCCTCGACCCTCACGTCCACGCGAGCGCTTCGTCCTGCTCCATACTGAGCGACAAGAAGCTATTCGCCTGGTTCGACGCCCACCCGGAGTTCTTGCCGTGCGTCTCCGACCATATGACGTGGGAGTTCTATAAGACGGACTGGGCCCGCACGCGCGCTCGTGCCGGCGATATCCTGTTCGGCACGGAGATCACCCTCGGCGGCGTGTACGACTTCGTGCTCTTGACTCACGATCTGGCAGCGTTCGCCGAGTCGGGCTGCCCGGCGGCCGGCAAGGGCACGGCGTCACCGGCGGCCGCCGGGTTCGGAAGTCTCGACGGCCATTTGCAACTGTTCGCCGACCCTCGAGTGCTCGTCACCTTCGCCCATCCCCCGCTCTGGTCGGCCCGCCGCGGTTCGTCCTGGAGGGACTGGCTTCGGCAGGTCCCGGTGGACTTCCTCGAATACAACGCCATCCGGCTCCTGCCTTCATCATTCTCCTTGCGAAAAGGCGGCGGGTTGGGCCGCGCTGGGAACGTGGATCCAGGACTTCTGGACGACAACGAGCAGCTCCTGGAGCTGCGTGACGGCCTCTTTCCCCATGCGCGGTTCATCGTCGGCTCCGACAGCCATCAGCCTGACCGCTTGGGGACCACCTACATCGAGTTCGAAGCGCCCGTTGCCGGCGGACGCGAGGCATGGGAGCGCCTGCGCGAGGGTGCGTTCCGAGGAAGGCTGGACCTAGACGGTCTTGGCTCGTTTCGGATATACCCTGACAGCGGTCTGGCCGTTGCCTGACCCCGCGCGGGCCTTGCCCCGCGACACGGGCATCGGCGGGCTGTCGAACGCTATCGCAGTGCTGTTGCGGCACGAGGAGACGATGATCGCTGCCTCGAACTTCGTTCATGTTGGTGTGTGCGTGGCTTGCCATTCGGGCTTTCCGCGTCTACCAGCACTCGATCTGACGGACAGCTCGTTCCTGTTCGGCGAAGGCGCCTTCGGGTGCCTTCGCCAGCCGAGTGCTTTCGGAGCTGGCGGGTGGCGCGACTGAGTACAAACTGGTGGACGCGCTCGTGGGGACTCTCTTTGTCGGCCTGCGGTTGATAGCATCTTGACGACCCTCACAGTCAGGAGCGAGCGTGACCGAGCCCAGCCAGACCAACCGCGGCGAACCGGGAGGAGACATCCCGATCTTCCCGCAGGCTGCGGCTGCGACCCCAGTGGACCCCCCGCCTTCTGATCCGGGCGGTTCACCGGACGGCCCAAGACCGGGCGACCGTCTCACGGGCCCTGAGACGCCCATCGACGTGACGCCGGGCGACGTGACACCGGCCGCCGCCCAGAGGGCCGGCGCACTGCGTACCCTCACACCCTCAGACACGGTTTCTTTGGCTCCCTCTCCCAGCCCTCTTGCGATCTTCCTCGCCTTCCTGCGGCTGGGCGTTACATCGTTCGGGGGGCCGGCGATGGTCGCCTATATCCGCAACATGGCCGTCAAGAAGAAGCGCTGGATCAGCGGCGATTCCTTCAACGACGGAGTGGCCTTGTGCCAGGCTATCCCGGGGGCCACAGCCATGCAGAGCGCTGCATACGTCGGCCTTCAAACCAGGGGCTTTTTCGGGGCCGCCGCCGCATACATGGGTTTCGGCTTGCCCGCGTTTCTGTTCGTCTTTGTACTGGCCATCCTGTACCAGATCGGCCACGGCGCTCCGCTCGTCCTCTCGCTCCTCGATGGCCTCCGCGCCGTTGTCGTCGCTCTGATCGCGAACGCCGCCATCGGTTTTGCCCAGACGACCATCAAGAGATGGTGGAACCTTGCGGTGATCGCCGGAGCGGCGGCCGCCCTCTATTTCAGGGTCAGCCCGATCTTCGTGATATTGGCTGCGGCCGCTCTCGCGCTCGTGCTTCCCCTCGGAAGACCCACTTCGGCGATGCCGCCGTCGGCCGGCCAGCGCCGCTCCTATGTGCGGCATCTCCTCGTGTTGGCCGGCGTTGTCGCCGCGGTGCTCGCGGTGCTCGCCGTGGTCGATTGGCCTCTCCTGCAGCTGGGGCTGACGATGCTCCGCATCGACCTGTTCGCTTTCGGCGGTGGCTTCGCCTCCATCCCTCTCATGCAGCACGAGTTCGTAGACGTCCATCATTGGGTCTCGACGAAGGTGTTCATCGACGGCATAGCAATCGGTCAGATCACGCCCGGCCCCATTGTGACCACGGCAACGTTTGTCGGCTACGTGTACCTTGGAGTGGTCGGTGCGCTCGTAGCCACCATCTGCATCTTCCTGCCCTCGTTCGCAGTGCTTGTCTTCGTCGCTCCCTACTTCGACCGCCTCAAGCGCAACCCCTATTTCAACAGAGCCATCGCCGGCATCCTGCTTTCGTTTGTCGGGCTGCTGCTCGCGGTGACCGTACGCCTGGGGCTGAGCGTGAGTTGGGAGATATGGACGATCTCGCTGGCGGTCGCCGCGTTCGTCGCACTGCGACTCAAGGTGGACATCATGTGGGTCGTCCTCGGGACTGTGGTGGTCTCGCTGGTGGTCGGGCTCGCTTAGCTGATCTCGACCTTGACCTCGTTCGAAAGCGGATAGAGCTGCTTACCTACCGACTCCCCGTATTGATCGACGGCCATCACGGAAAGGTAATAGCTGCCCTTCGCAAGCCCGCTCACGATAATCGCGTCGGTCTTGCACTGCAATTCCCCGACTTCGTGCGGAGGGAGCCGAAACAGCCTGTCGTACATGCCGCTCTGCCAACCAGTCGTCCCTGCCCAGTACTTCTTGGCATCCGGCGAGCCCATTGAAGGAGCCGTAGTCCCAGCCCCGCGAGGTCGTGGAGACGAAGACCGTGCAGCCGTCGATGGCGCTCCCGGAACCGTCATCGGCGAGCGTCAAGGTCACGGTCGATCCCGACACAGCCACGCTGGAGATCTCCGGCACGTCGGGCGTTGCGATCTCTGGGATGTCACTCAGCTTTATGTCGGCGGCAGACTCTCTACGCGCGTCGTCCCACCCCCACATCATGGCCTGCTGGGGCGTCTTACGGTCGGCGACGTCTGGCCGGAGTTCTTGTAGATGTAATACGGGTATCCCGGATTCTGCGCGAAGTAGCGAGCACTGAAGTAGCTGTAGGACGGATACGTCCAGCGCGTAGGCCCTTTGCCTCTCGCTCCGCAGCTGAAAAGCACGTTCATCTCGAGATAGGGTTGTAGCTTGTCGAGCAGCTTATAGCTCGCGGACAGTTCGGCCATCGAGGGGATATGCCCGTCCGGCATGGTCACTATCTGTCCGCCACCGAAAAAATCGGCATCCGCGTAGTGCCAGCCTTCCTCGTATCTCACCTCTGCCACGACGTGACCGTACATGTCCACCAACCTGCTGTCATATCCGGCGGCCGAATAGAGATCGGCTATGAGCCTGGAGCACTTGTTGCAGTCCATCGCATGGACGTCGAAGAGCAGCAGGGGATCAAAGATCGGAAGGCCCATCAGAGGACTATCGAAGTTGTGGACAGAGAGTCTCTGCACGAAATACAAGACCGCCTTTTCTTTGTCGGTCCCGCTCTTGGCGTCAGCCGTGAGACGCGCGAAGACCTCTTTGAGGACCTGCGTCCGATCGACACTTTTGTACTTGTCCAACAGTTGCTCCACCGTCGCCTGAGGATCCCCCTGCTCTGGACGAGCGAGCACGGCAAAATCTGAGCCGTCGTTCATCAGCTTGTCCAGATCGAGCCGCGTGAGGTAGTCCGCGGTGGTAATGACAGCCGGCGCACTACTCGACCCGTTGCCCGTCACTACTGGTGCCCCCCGGCTAGCTGCCCGTTACTTCGGTGCTCGAAGCAGTCGGACCGATGGTCGAGTGCGCCCACCTAAACCGGCCGAAGATGCCGCGCAGCCCATCACAGCCCAAGCCAGAGCCGCGAGGCACACGACCATCACGATCGGAATACGCCGGGACACCGACCCCGAGCTGCTGATTCTCGGCCCCCGCCCCGTCGAGGCGCTCACAGGCGGCCGCCGCGCGCCGGCCCCTCTGCCCGTGAGCGCCGGCCCACACAGGGTTGGCTGGACGGTGCGCTTTCGCGTATCCGCCCCGTCAGGCCACCTCGGGTGTCGGTTTCTTCTGGGTGACGATATAGATCACGCCGGCGACAGTCCCCAGAAGTGGGAACAGGGCCAATAAGAGATAACCCCAGAGATATCCGTGTGTCCCCGAGCCGCTCCCGTAAGAGTCGAGCAGCACCCCAAAAAGCCACGGAGCAAACAGAGTCCCCACGAGATTGGTGAGATTCACGAAGCCGGTCGCCACCCCCACTTGCTCCGGCCGCTCGACGATGTCGGGGATAGACCCAAAGATCGCGGGGAACAAGACCATGGTCAGAAAACCGGCGATGGTGACACACGCGAAGGGGAGCACGAAGCCGGGCGCAACCGGCACCAAGGCGGTCGCCACGGTCATCACGGCTAACGAGAGCAGAAGGACGATAGCCTTCCCCCATCTCGCCATCGAGGCTGCCCCAACCGGATTGCCGATCAACTGAGCCAACCCGATCCCCGCCGTAAGGTACGCGGCCACTGCCAGGCTTGCCCCCCGCTGATCGTGAAGGAACGACGGCGTCCATGCGAGCAGGCCCACGACTATGGCCATGACGCCGATATTCATCACCGACAACAAGAGCACTCTCCGGTTGGTGGCGACAGCCGCGACCCCCCGCATCAGTACCCGGAACGCGGGCACTCCCTCCGGATGCTCCAACCGGGAGCGGATGGGCTTCTGAGTAAGCGAAACCAGCGCGATGACCACCGCGATAGCTGCACCCGCCAGAAACACGGCGCGGTAGCCCCCCGCTTTGTCGATGCTAGGCATGATTAGCAGCGCCGCCACCACTCCCAGCCCATGGCCGGATCCGAACACGCCCATGCAACGTGCGTGGAAGCGAGGCGAGATGGATTGCGCCATCAGAGGATTGCTCACCGGCACGATCGTGGCACCGCCGACGCCCTCCAAGAAACGGGCGATCATGAACCATGGATACGACGCGCTCAAGGCGAAGAGAATGGACCCCACTGCCAAGAGCCCGGCTCCCCAGAGGAGCACCCGACCTCCCCAGCGTGCTGCCGCCAGCCCCATGGGGATGGCCCCCACTGCCCAGGTGACCATATAGACAGAGGTGAGAAGCCCGATCTGGGCAGCGGAAAACGAAAACTTATCCTCGAGCTCCTTGGTCACCACCGGTATGAGCGACATGGTGATGGCGTTCGTGGTAAAGAGCAACATGAGCGCCAACGCCAGCTTGTCCGCGCCGCGCCTGCTGATGATGCAGCCAGCACCATAGTCGATGGTCTCGTTCACGGCGCCCCCTGCTGTCCGGGATCGTTTGGGCTATCGCACAGAGCATTTCGCGCCCTACGATATCAGGCTGCGGCGGGCAGGTGAACACGCTTCCAGGTCACACACGAACCTATGCGGGCACGAGCGTCCCGGACCGCGTCGCTTGAACTCCACCATGAATCAGGGGCGGCCCCGCCTCAGCGGCTGCCGCCCCAAACTTGAAGACTGTCGCTTGGCAGATCCGCCCACATGTTCCGGGGGAACCGCCAGACTTGCTTAATCTTCCTGCTCTTCGAACACGTCCTGCGTAGAGCCACACTCCGGGCACAGCCACTCGTTCGGCAGGTCGTCAAAAGGCGTCCCCGGGGAGACATCTTGGCTTGTGTCGCCCGCGTCCTCGTCGTAAACGCAACCGCACGAACCGCACTCATATTTGCCCATCAGAAGACCTCCTCGAGTCGTCACGATTCGCACAAACGGGTGATGGCCCTGTACCCAGATCAGCCCTGAAACAAAAGTACGAGCCCCAGGTGACCCGCATACCTCCGCCATCGAGGCCCATCTGCATGGTGTTTCACGGTACTTTCCCGGTGTTTTGCTCCCGGGTTTCCTCCACACCAGCCCTTCTGGACTCTCCGGAAGACGCGCTACGTCTCTCGGGACTCGTGGGTACTATGTACACGTGCTCTTTCATCTCTAAACCTTGTCGTTCTTCTTAAAATCGTGGAGGCGTTTTGAAATACAGCGAAGGTCGTCTCGGCCGCGTGTTCGTGCTGCGACTGGAAGATGGCGAAATACTCAACGACATACTGGAAGAGTTCGCCCGAGAGCACGGACTCAGCCGGGCTCTTGCCTCCTATGTCGGCGGAGTGACAGGCGACAGTCGCGTGGTGGTCGGCCCCGACGCCGAGCGCGAGGACGCCGTTATTCCCTTGATCCACACGCTCGGGGGAATCCAGGAAGCGTTCGCGGTGGGCACCATCTTCCCAGACGAGACGGGACGACCCATGCTGCACATGCACGCCGCCTCCGGCCGGGAAGGCGGGGCCACGGTGGGCTGCACCCGGGTCGGGATGAAGACCTGGCTTGTGGGCGAGGTGGTCCTGGTCGAGATCCTTGGCACGCAGGCGGTTCGAAAGACCGACCCGGCAACCGGCTTCGATCTGCTCGAGATCTCCCGGTAGCGACGCCGACCTAGCGGCGCGAGACCGCCGCTCCACGTTGGAGCACGCCGGCGAGGACCGGGTCAGAATGGACCGATGGGCGTAAGGCCCGGTGTGAGCACCGCCGGCACGATCGCCCATGCCATGCCGAGATTGAACGCCAGCCTCAGAAAGCAAAGGATGCCCACGATCAACGCCGCCGTGGCAAGCCCGTGGCCCGGCGATCCACGCGTCCTTCGAAAGATTCGCCAATAAAGAACAGGGCCCGGAATCGCCAGAAGCAGACAGACAACGCCCACGATCACCCCGTGCGGATATCGGAGGCCGACGGCAGCCCCGCCCGAGGCGAACCATGGCCTCCAGGAGAAGCTGGCGATGAGCGGCAGCACGACGAGGCTGACCAGCGAGACGATGAACGCGGCTACGGGGCCTTTGCCGGCGCTGGGGCGCGCCCCCGCCACGCCACCGGGGTATTGCACCTGCGGGGGCATAGTGTAGTAGCCCGCCGCCAGATTGACCGGGTACGGCATGGCGCCCTGGGCCGGATACGCGTTGGGCAAGTATGCGGCCATGCACTGAGTAGCCGCTGGGGAACCGGGGGGCGCCCCAAGGTAGGCGCCGGAGTGGCCCGGCTGCGCGGAGCCGGCATGTCCTGGAAGCGGAAACTGCGGCCAAGGCTGGGTTACGGAGGCGGCCGCCGCCAGCCCGTCGGCCACCTGAACGCCCAACTCCGCCGCAAGATGCGGCTCGCCGATGGCGTCGAGCACGCGCATCGCCCTCAGCTTGGCCTCTCTGCTGCCCCGGCGAGCCACCGAAAGCACGGGCAGCGTGACGTCGACCCCACCCGCGACCAATTCATCGACCACAGTGGAGACCGCCGTGGCTATTCCGCGGTTCGCGGGAAGATTGAGCATGTAGGCAAGATCATGCCACTTGCGCCCTGTTCGAAGCCGGGACGCGAGGCCTTCGAGCTCTTTCGCGATCTCGACTTCCGTGCCCGTGCCCCCACATGCCCAGGCCAGGCGGACCAACTCTCGCGCGTCGTCTTGCGCCGCTGCTTTCCTGATGAACGACTGCACCCTGGACCCCCGGCGGGTCTGTCCGCCTCGCGGACAGACCCGCGGTAGCCGCTGCTCTAATGCATGTTCAAGCCGCCGTCGACCAGGACGGTCTGGCAGCTCATAAAATCGCTGTCCTCAGAGGCCAGGAAGAAGGCCGGACCGGCAAGATCTCCTGGCACCTCGTTGCGTTCCTTGATGGCCTGCTTGTCTCGGTTGACGTCGTACCAGGCCCGAGCATCTTTGGTCAGCTCCAGCTGAGCGTCCGACAGAGTAAACCCAGGTGCGAGAGCGTTGACTCGAATGCCGAATTCGCCCAGTTCTTTACCGATCGAGCGGGTGAAACCAATCACTCCACCTTTACTCGAGGTATAGTGTATGAACCCCGGCACGCCCTCGAAGAAGGTCGACGAGCTTAAGTTGATGACCTTGCCGTACTTCTGGTCCTTCATGTAGGGGAAGACGGCCCTCACCATGAACCACATGCCCCGCACGTTCACGGACTGCATGTTGTCCCACTCCTCGACAGTCCATTCGTTGAAGGGCTTCCAAGCGCCCATCGTCCCGAAGAAGGCCGCGTTGTTCACCAGGATGTCGATCCGTCCGTTCCAAGTGGCAGCCACTTGGTTGGCAGCAGCCTCGCACTGCGCCAAGTCGGTGATGTCACAGGTGATCGCGATCGCGTCGCCGCCGGCAGCTTTGACCTCGTCGGCCACCCGGGCCGCGCCCGGCGCGTTGACGTCCAGCACTGCCACTTTGGCACCCTCGGCGCCGTAGCGCAGACAGATAGCCCGGCCGATGCTGTTAGTGCCCCCGCCCCCGGTGACGATCGCCACCTTGTCTTTCAAGCGTTGCGGCGCCCCTACGTACTGGTCCACGGTCACCATCCTTGTCTAGACTTGAGGGCCGGCCCCCCGAACGACCCGGTTTTGCGGCATCATGGCTCGTCCTCGCTGATGCTCCACGGTTCCATGCTATCGCATGAGATGCGCCCCGGCCGAGTGGCCGACGAAATGTAATGCGTGCGTACGCCAGACGCCCGTGCGCGAGATCCTACTCGAAGAGTCGAGCGGCCTCCTCGAGCTTGTCGGCGACCGGCACGTTCTGCGGACACGCCTCTTCGCACTGCCCACACCGCGTGCAATCGGACGCCTTGGTGCTCGTCTTGAGCTCCAGTCCGATCTGATAAGAGGCCTTCTCCGCCGTGGGATCGTCGAACAAGGAGGCATCGTTGAGCTCCCCGAGCACCACCGGGATGTTGATGCCCGACGGGCAGGGCAGACAGTATCCACAGGCGGTGCAGTCCACCACGGTCCTCGCCCGGTAGGCCTCTCGCACCTTCCCGATGAGCTGTAGCTCGTCGGCGCCAAGCGATCCCGGCAGCGCTCCTTCGGCGGCGGCCACGTTCGCGACCACCTGCTCCATGGCGCCCATGCCGCTCAGCACCGTCGAAACCCCGGGGTCGTTCCACACATAACGAAGAGCCCAATCCGACGGCGAGCGCTTCACGGCGGCGCCGTCCCACAAAGCCTGGACCTCGGCGGGAGCGCGCCCGGCGAGGCGACCGCCTTTGAGCGGCTCCATCACCACTACTCCCATCCCCCGGTCCGTCGCATAGCGCAGACCTTCGAGGCCGGCCTGGTAGTGCTCGTCCATGTAGTTGTACTGGAACTGGCAGAACGCCCAATCGTAAGGCGTCCACGATCTTCTTGAACAGCGGCACCTTGTCGTGGAAGGAGAACCCGGCGTAGCGGATCCTGCCGTCGGCGAGCGCGGAGTCGAGGAACTCGAGCGCGCCCAGGTCGAGCATCTTCTGCCAGGTCGCTTCGTGGAGGCCGTGGAGCAGATAGCAATCCACGTGGTCGGTGCGCAGTCTCTCCAGTTGACCGGCCAGAACCGAATCCATATCGGCCCGGGTCTGTACCACCCAGGGCGGCAACTTCGTGGCCAGCAGCACCCGGTCGCGGTAACCGTCGGCGAGCGCCTCCCCCACGAAGGTCTCGCTCGTGCCCGGAGCCTGGAACGAGTTGCCGTGGTAAGGGAAGGCGGTGTCGACGTAATTGACCCCGTTGTCGATGGCGTAGTGCAGCATCCGTGTAGCGAAGGGCACATCGATGTGGTCACGCATGCCGTCTAGGATCGGCAGGCGCATGCAGCCAAAGCCCAGGATGGACACGTCTTCGCCGGTACGGCCAAATGGACGGTACAGCATGACACTCCTTCTTCTGTCGGAGGCTCGCAGGTTACGCGCGGACGCTCGGGATCAAGCCCGCGCTACCACTTTCCTCGCCGTACCCGCTCTATGCAACCGCAATCCAAAGAGTAGCCGGGTCACAGACGTTTGCTTGATCAGCAGATGGTACAAGGCCAGGGTGACGGAAAAGGCACATACAACAATAATCAAGAATTTGGGCCAGGCCCCGATGTGCAAACGGACCACGTAGTACCCGATGGCGATGATCACCGTCTGGTGAATGATGTAGAAGGGGTACGACGCCTGGCTGAAGTAGCGCAGGAACCGGTTCGAGAAATCGAACAGGCGGCGCCCCAAGGCAACGAAGGCGACTAGCCAGAACCATGTATTGAACGACTGCAGCAGGCCGTACAGGATCGACGGCAGCGAGAAGGTCGACCAGTCTGCATGCAGGGAGAAGACGAAACGGCAGCCGACCATCGCTATAACGCCCAACCCCAGAGCCCAATAGCGGTTGCGATCGAGCACCTTCTGCAGTCTTGCGTCGGCGACGAAGAGGTAGCCCAGAAAGAAGAGAACGGCAAAGTAGAGCATGTTCTTGCCGCCGGGAGAAGGAGCCGCCAGCGTCAAGGTAATGGGGATGGGAAGCAAGAGGAGCGCGCCGGGGCGGGCCAGCAGACGGGCAAAGCCGGACGCCGCCCTCCCCTCCTGCCTGCGGCGCATGAAGAGTAGCAGCGGCAGTAAGACCACCGAGATCGCGAGCAGGTAGAGGATGAACCAGAGGTGGGCGGGGGTGAAATAGCCCGTGTACCCGGACAGGTCGCCCTGCGGATGCCCGAAGTAATTGCCCAGGTAGCTGAGATAGGAGATCGGCGCTCCGCCGTGTGTTATCCAGCCTAGATAGGTCTGAGGGGGCACGATCACAAGCACGCCGAACACCAGTGGCACGAACAGACGTCTGACCCGCTCTCCCAGATACTGGCTGGGAGTGCGGCGCTGCAGAGCGAGCCAGGCCGCGGATCCGGCGAGGAAGAACAGCAACGGCATCATCCAGGGCGCCGTGAGGCCGATGAAGATCTCGAACATCACCCGGCTCGTATGGCTGTTGCTGACGTAGTTCGCCTCGAAGGGGTCGAAGATCCGGGCGGTGTGGAAGGGGATGAGAAGCAGGATGACCAGGCTGCGCAGCCAGTCCATGTCGTAGTGCCGCTCGGTCGTCGGGGCGATCGGGTCCATGAGTCGAGTGTACCAACCAGAATGCGTGGACGTGCAACGTGCCTCCCACCGGCCCGGTCCGCCGCGCACGCCGGTCGAGGCCGCGCATGCGGTTCGGAGACACGCCTGCCCTTCGACGCAACCTCAGCCGATCCCAGGCACCGGGATGCGAGCGATCGCCAGCGGATACAGAACCTCTGCGATGACCCGCCTGGCAAAATCATGGCCTGGAGGATTACCGGTGGCAAGCGCCCGTGAAAGCACGAGGCCGGGCATGATCTCGGCGAGGAGAGCAACATCGCGCTCCGGCGGGATCTCGCCTCGCGTCGCCGCGCGCTCGAGCACCTGCAGCAGTATCCCCTGGCGCGGGCGTACAAACTGCTCGTGGAAGGCCACGGCAAGCTCGTGATCGCGACAGGCCGCGGTCGCCAACCCAGCGATCACCGTCGTGATGAACGCATCATCGCCGAACGATTCGACTGAGGCCAGAAGCTGCTCGAGGTCCCCGCGGAGGGATCCTGTGTCCGGGCACGAAACATCGCGGTGCAGCGAGGCGATCGCGCCGGCGACCAACTCTCCCTTCGAGGACCATCTTCGGTAGAGCGCGCCCTTGCCGGCCCGCGCGCGCGAAGCCACCAATTCCATGGTGAGCCGGTCGTAGCCGCACTCGGCGAGCAATCCCAGTGTGACTTGATAGATCGCCGCGTCACGCGATCTATCCAGCGGCCGGCCTCTCGAGGGAACGGAGTCGCCCTTGCCGTCATGCGACCCCAGCGCCTCATGCGGCTTTCTGCCAGATTCGCCCATATCCTTAGCTTTTCTTCACTCGGACGCTTACACCGAAGCCTTGAGCGGGTAAGAGATTGAGCGGACACGAGATTGTTTGTTATTATACGCATTTCGGAACGATACCGTTCTGTTTCGTAACTGGAGGTGCCATCGCCTGTGGATGTGATGATCGAAGCCCAGGGAGTGAGGAAGACCTTCGGCCAGACCTTAGCGCTGGCTGGGGTGGATCTGATCGCGGAGACCGGCAAGGTGTTGGCGCTACTTGGCCCCAACGGGGCGGGAAAGACGACACTCGTGCGTGTGCTCGCCACCCTGCTCAAACCCGACGCGGGTTGGGCGCGCATCGCGGGCTACGACGTTGTGAAGGAAGCGAACGCTCTGCGATCGGTGATCGGATTAGCGGGCCAGTTCGCGGCAGTGGACGAGAATCTGACAGGCCGTGAGAATCTGGAGTTGGTCGGCCACCTGTACCATCTCACCAAGCCGGTCCGCCGTGCCAGGGCCCAGGAGGTCCTCGAGCTGTTCGACCTTGCGGAGGCCGGCAACCGCCTCGTGAAGACCTACTCCGGCGGCATGCGCCGCCGCCTCGACGTTGGTGCGAGTCTTGTGGCCCGGCCCCCCGTCCTTATCCTGGACGAGCCGACCACGGGGCTTGACCCGCGCTCCCGTATCGACCTATGGCAGTTCATTGAAGGCCTGGTCACCGACGGAACCACCGTGCTTCTCACCACCCAGTACCTCGACGAAGCCGACCGCCTCGCCCACAAGATCGTGGTGATGGACGTCGGCAAGGTGATCGCGGAAGGTACCTCCAGTGAACTCAAGGACCGCTTGGGCGGTGACCGGCTCGAGGTCGAGGTAGGAAAAGCCTCCCGCTTCGAGGAGGCGGTGGAGATCATGTCGAACCTCGACCCAGGGGTAGCCCCCCAGGTCGATGCCGCTCAGCGGCGCATCTCGGTGCCCACCCGTGAAGGTGCCCTCACGCTGATGGTGGCAGCCCGCCGCTTGGACGAGGCCGGCATCACCCTTGAAGATATCTCGCTACACCGTCCGTCACTCGATGACGTGTTCCTGGCCGTCACCGGTCACGCCGCCACGGAGGAGACCGGCGCGCAAGCGGGGCAGTCGGCCGGTCGGCGCCGTCGCGGAAGAAGGAGGGCGGCATGACCGACCCGGTGACAGTGCAGACTTCATCGCGGCCCCGGATCCAGGGCGCTCGGCCGTTCTCCCCCCTGGTGGCCCTTAGCGACATCCTCGCCGTCACCAGGCGCAACGTGATGCACCTCTACCGAGTGCCCCAGCTGCTGGTGTTTTCCACGATCCAACCGATCATGTTCGTGCTGCTGTTCCGTTATGTGTTCGGCGGCGCCATCCAGGTCCCGGGCGGACAGTACGTAAACTACCTGATGCCCGGGATCTTCGTACAGACCGCGCTATTCGGGGGCGCGTCTACGTCCATCGGCCTGGCCTACGATCTCAAGGGCGGCATCATAGACCGCATGCGCACGCTACCCATGGCCCGCTCCGCAGTCCTCGCCGGTCGCACCAACGCGGACTTGCTGCGGAACGTCATGGTCGTAGCCCTGATGCTCATCGTGGGCACACTGGTGGGCTTTCGATTCCATGGCACCCCAAGCGCCGACTTTCTCGGCATCCTGATCGTGCTGGCTTTCGGATACGCATTCTCCTGGGTCTATGCCACCATCGGGCTGGCCGTCAAAGACCCAGAGACCGCGCAGGTGGCGGGGTTCATCCCCATCTTCCCGTTGGTGTTCGCCAGCTCGGCGTTCGTGCCCATCAGCACCATGCCGGGATGGCTGCAGGCCTTCGCGAAAGTCCAACCGGTCTCGGTGACGGTGAGTGCGGCCCGCGCCCTGTTCAGCGCGCAGCCCTCGTGGCACTACGTGTGGCAGGTGATCGCGTGGGTGGCGGCGATTGTCATCATCTTCGTCCCCTTGGCAGTGAGGCAGTACAGAAAGACTTAGGGAACGGGGGAAACCCAGATCGGGGCAAACCCTGGTCTCTGCCTTCGGAATGTCCCTCGTCCTAGCAGACTGCCAGGTTATAGGAGTCCTCAGCCGGGCCCGTGCATCGCCACCGATAGTACGACCACCGCGAGTCCCACCGCGAACAATACCGGCTGCGTCCAGCTACGGTAGCCCATGACCGTCACCTGAGCCGCGATCCAGCCCAAGAGGACCACCCCAGCCTCGAGCGATACCAGCCTTGCCGCCGATTGACCTCCCAATAACAGACCTGCCGCTACCAGCATGCTGCCGCCCACGACCACGAAAAGCACGATTCCCGGAACGAGGTAGCTCTTGAATGGCGAGCCCTTGAGCCACTCCCGGGGAACGGACCTGGCCCCAGCCAAGGCATAGACCCCGCCTCCAAGCGCCAATACTCCCACCACGAGCTCGATGATGATAAGTGCCAACCGGATCAATCTGTTACTCAGCCTCCGCTCGGTGCTCGGGGCATTGCGCCCGGAGTCCTAGCGCACTATAGCAGCCGTGCCGGACACTTCCCCGGGCAGGCGAACATGCTAAAGCTAACCGCCTCGCTTCCCGAAAAGAAGTGAAGGGATAGCTCCGCGGTAGTCGCGAACACGTTCAAGAAGGGAGCCGGCGATGAAAAGGTGGTTCTGCGTGGCGTCCGTCGCCGCGGTGGTCGTGATTCTCGTCGCGGTGCTAAGCCTCGCAGGCTGCGGTTCGGTCCAGCCTGTCACGACCCTCACCACGGCCAATCTAGCCGGAGAGGCGGCGGCTCAGGCCGCACAAGAAAACAGCAGCTACAAAGCTACGCTCGAGCGCTGGGTGACCACGTACTTCGACCCGATAGATATCGGGGCTCTCTATGTTCATCGGGACCAGGCGAAGACGCCTCAGAACTACATCGCATTGGCTCGCGCGTACGAGACCCAGGTGCGCACCGCCTGGATGGCATTGAAGCAGTTCAGGCCACCGGCGACCATCGCGCAGAAGCACGTACAGTTGGTGGAAGCCTTCGGGGACGAGGTCAAGATCCTGGGGTACCTGATCGACGCGGCGCAGGCCGGGGATGTGGCTACCTTCCAGGCCCTCGTGGACGCACAATGGGTCGCCGACCAGCGCCTCCAAGAGGCGGAGGCTGGGCTTGACCCTTATCTCGAGAATCAGGCTTCGCCGTCCATGTGAGTCCATGCTATTAGGTGAGCAGAGCCAAGCGTGAACTAGCGCACGGGACAAGCCGCCAGGCATGAACTTGCGCCGGAATAAGCCGCCACGCATGAACCGGCGCGCGGGACAAGCCGCCACGCATGAACCGGCGCGGGGATGGGTACCGGAGGGGCATGTCGGCATCGTCAGCCCGTTCGTACTCTTCTCGAAACGTAGTCTTCGGCTACGTGACCATCAACGTCCTCTTCACTTTGGCCGCTTCCCTCATCTGGGCTATCAACACCATCTTCTTGATCCGCGACGGCCACCTGGGCATCTTTCAAGTGATGATCGTGAACGCAGTCTTCACTGTGGGACAGATGGTCTTCGAGGTACCTACCGGAGTGGTAGCGGACACGATCGGGCGCCGAGCCTCGGTCTTGCTGGCATTGTTCACGCTGATGATCTCCACCCTCCTGTATGTGGCGACTCCCCGCTATGGCCTAGGCATCTGGGGCTTCATCGGGGCGAGCATCATCCTCGGGCTGGGCTTCACATTCCAAACCGGATCGGTGGACGCATGGATGGTGGATGCCCTCGACGCCACCGGCTGGGACAAACCCAAGGACCGGGTGTTCGCCTGGGGACAGATGGCCTCCGGTGGCGGCATGCTGACCGGTTCGCTCCTGGGCGGGCTGCTCGGGCAGATCAATTTGTCCCTCCCCTACCTCGCAAGAGCCGGCCTGCTTGCCATCGCTTTTGTGATAGTCGCGATCGTGGTGCGCGACGTCAGGGTTCACCCCGCGGCCGCTGCGAATATCAACCTTCGGAGCGGAGGCACGAAAGATCATGCAGGCCGGGACCCGCTTCGGCTGGCGCAGCCCCGTGATCCGCCCCATGCTCTGGGTCTCGGGATTCACCGGGATCTTCCTCTTTTTTGGCTTCTACGCTTGGCAACCTTATGTCCTCGACCTGCTGGGCAAAAACTATGTGTGGCTGCTTGGAGTGGTCACGGCTGCGTTCTCGCTCACCGGGATCATCGGCAACTTCCTGGTGAAACGAGTCATGCGGCAAGGATTGAGGAGACGTGAGGCGCCGCGAGTCCTGGCGACGGCGGCTGGGCTTGAGGCGGTCGTGGCGATCTGTATCGGTCTGGTAGGCATCATCTTTGTGAGGTCGGGCTTTGTGCCGGCGATCATAGCGATAGTTCTCTGGCTGGGCCTGGGACTCATATCCGGTGTCGCCGGACCCGTCCGGTCTTCCTATATCAATGACTACATCCCTTCGGCGCAAAGGGCCACAGTGTTGTCGCTGGACGCCTTTTTTGGCGACACCGGCGCCGCGGCGGGCCAACCAGTGTTGGGCTGGCTGTCGGGCCGGATCTCGATACCGGTCGCGTGGCTGATAGGGAGCGCCTTCCTCGTGACGGCACCCTTCCTCTACCGCAACTCGGGCGCTGCCGCGCGCCGCGCCGCGGCCAAGCCCAACGAGCCGTAGCGTGCCGCCAACCCGGAACCGCTCCCGAAAGGTCGCCGTCCTAGCTGCGTCGCAGTCCCCGACTGGAGGCCGGTCATGACCGAGCGCAGTCGCAGCACCCAAGCTCGTACCCCGTCTCTCAGATCTCTTCCCGCACGCATCATGGCGCTTGCCCTGGTCTGCGCGGCGGCGTTGGCCCTGCCACTGGGCGGCTGCGGCACTGCCGGCGGCGGTGGCAACGGCTCGGAGAGCACAGGTCCATCCGTGACAAGTCCGGGAAGCACCGTTCCGGGTGGCAGCTCGACCACCACGGTCGCCGGCATCGCCCACCCCACCGGAAAGACCGGCCTTCTGATGCAGATCACGGTCGGGGGAGGTTTCGCGACGCCAGAGATATCGCTCTACTCGATCCCACAATTCTCCCTTTACGGTGACGGACGCGTGATCGTTCCCGGGCCCACCATCGAGATTTATCCGCCTGCTGCCTTGCCTAACCTGCAGACCACCGTCGTGTCGGAGGACGTAATCCAACGCATCCTCGAGGCTGCCAAGAAAGCCGGTCTCTTCGACCCGACGTTCGACTACGGCCGCCCGGAAATCACCGATGTCGGGACCACCGCATTCGTGGTCAACGCCGAGGGCCAGAGTTTCCAGACCCACGTGTACGCGCTCGGATACGAGTCGGGTGCTGGAGGTCTCACCCCAGAACAGCAGCAGGCCAGAGCTGCACTGAGCGATCTGAGCCGCCGGTTGGCGGATCTTACCGGCTTCACGGCCAAGCCGCCTACGTGGGAACCATACGACTTCTCGGGGATCGCGGTCTATTCCTCGAGTGTCCAGCCCGGTTCCACCAATCCCACCGATGTTCAGCCGAACCGTATCGACTGGCCTCTTGCCGATCTTGCCGCGCTGGGCGCGGAGGTCCAGGGCGGTCTGCGCAGAGCACTCGTCTCCGGCACCGACTTGACTACCTTGAGACCCTTGCTGCGCCAGGCGACCTCGATCACGCTCTGGAAGAGCGCCGGGAAGTACTTCCACTTGTTCCTAAGGCCGCTCCTGCCCGATCAAACAAGCTGAAGCAGCCGTTCGCGCGCGGGCCCGGCCCGAAGGAACGCCAGAGGGAGCCGTGCCGACAGGCGTCGCCGCAGCTTCGTAGGCGTGCCCACGAGGCCGGGGTTCTACCAGAGTGTCATCGACTCGAGGAACATCCTCCGAAAATCGTCGGGCGACGCAGACCGGGGTGACAGCTTGATGACCCGATGTTGGGGCAACGTCCCCTCCACCAGCTTGTCGATGTCATCTTCTGTGTAGCCAACCGCCCGCAGGCCATTGGGCATCCCGCACTTCCGCATGAAGTCGACGACAGCGGAGGCCGCCACATGGCCTGCCTCCTCCGGGCCTACATCCGTGGTATCAACGCCCATCAGTTCCGCGGCCATGAGGAATCTCTGGGGACTGGCCGGGCCCATGAACCGAAACGCAGCCGGAGACATCAGGGCGACCCCCATCCCATGGGGGATCATCGGATGGTCGTTGGGATAGCCTTCGGGATAGTAGTCGCGGGCCATGCCACAGACAGGGTAGGACATGCCGTGAGCCAAGGTAGTCCCGGAATTGCCGAAGCCGATGGAACCGTACGTGGAGGCCAGGATCATCTGAGCCCTCGCCTCGTCATCGCTCGGGTCCGCGAGGACACGAGGCAGGTACTGCACACACATCTGAGCGGCGCGCGCCGACCAGATGTCGCTGATGGGATTTGCCCCCTGGTAGGTGGGCCGTGATCCCGGGGTCTCCGGGGCGGGGCGGCTGGTGTACGGCAAGGCGCTCAGCCCCTCGATCGCCGGACACAGCACGTCGAGGGCCACGCAAGCGGCCACCAGCCGCGGGACGGTCCGAGTGTTGTCAGGATCGATGATGCCCATATTCGGCCGGAGCGCACGATGACCGATAGCCGTCTTCACCTGCATCCCTGAAACCCCGAAGATGGCCATGCCCGAGACTTCACTGCCCGAGCCGGCGGTCGTGGGCACCGCAACCAGCGGCTTGAGAGGGCCCGGAACCGGGAGGCCCCTCCCGATGGGTGCATTGACGTAATCGTAGAAGTCGGCGGGATAGGCGGCATAAAGGTTCGCGGCCTTGGCGGTGTCGATCGTGGAGCCGCCGCCAATGGCCAGATACCCGTCGAAATCCCCGGCCACAGCGAACTCAGCCGCAGCCTGCAGGGAGACGTCGCTGGGCTCCACGCGCACCCCGTCATAGACCACGAAGTCGACGCTCTCCCGGCGCAGGGAATCCAAAGCGACCCCGACGGCGTCACTGTCCACAAGGTTCGGGTCCACTACCACCATTACCCGTCGGGCGCCGAGCGCCTTCAGGTCGTATCCGGCCTCGCGCGTCGCACCGGGGCCGTACTTGATGCTGGACGAGTCGATGGTGAACGCGGTCTCGTGACTCATGCTGGTCTCCTTGTGCGATCCCCGGGCGGTTCGGACTTCAGGTTACCATCACGATCACTGGGTTCCCGGCGCGGTGAGTCGGGCGCATTCTTTCATAAATCGCCTCGTTGGTTCGCCTCGTTGGTTCGCCTCGCCGGGTGTACCTCGCGGCTTGGCCTCGCCGCTCGGGCGTCGCCAGTTGGCGTCGCCAGTGAGACCTTACCGCTTGGACCTCGTCGACCCGGTTCGCCGCTTTGGCGTCGCCCGTTGGGGTGATAGTCAAGTTCCATGGCACAGCTTCCTCACTATCTGCGCTGACTACGAACGCGGTATTATCACGAGCGGATCGAGGCCAGAAAGAAGGGGAACTTGAAATGGTGACTTCAGAGATACTAAGCGTGGTCATACCACAGACTCTTTTCGGGGCGGGCGCTACAGCCAAACTGGGCGAGCTCGCCCGTGATTTTTCGCCGACCAAAATCCTCATCGTCACCGACTCCGGCGTGGAGCGCGCGGGCCTCATCGAGACCGTGAAAGCACCCCTCCTTGCGGCAGGGTTCAAACCGGATGTCTTTGCCAAATGCGGCGTTGAGGCCCCAGCGTCCATCATCGAGGAACTCCGGAAAGAGATCGTCGCCGGGGAGTACGACCTCCTCATCGGCGTCGGCGGAGGCAGCGTGATGGACACGACCAAGGCGGCCGGAGTGCTCGCGGCAAACAGCGGGCTCACCATACAGGACCTGCTCGAGTTCAAGCCCGCCGCCGCAAGCGTGAAGAAGATATTGATTCCCACCACCTCCGGCACCGGCTCCGAGTGGAGCTCAGCCGCGGTCGTCACCTTGGACGCCGTGGACGGCCGCACCTACCCCTACTTCACGCCCAAGAACTATCCGGACGCGGTCATCATCGACCCGGAACTAACCCGGAATCTGCCCGCCAAGGCGACGGCCCACACCGGCATGGACGCTCTCACCCATGCCATCGAGGCTTACACCTGCTGCCGGGCAAGCGTCGTGAGCGACATGTTCGCTGTTGCCGCCATGAAGCTGATCGCGGAGAGCCTGCGGCCGGCGTTCGCCAAGGGGAGCTGCGATATGGAGCACCGGTACAAGCTCGCCATGGCCGCCTCGGCTGCCATGGCGGCCGGCTCTGTCGCGGGCGTGGGCATCGCCCACTTCATGAACCATGGCCTAGCTAGGAAAGCCCATATCTCCCACGGCTCGACGGTTGCCCTCATGCTGCCCTACGTCATGGAGTTCAACCTCGTGTCCAACCCCGCCAAGTTCGCCGAGGTAGCCAGGCTCCTCGGAGAGGAGACCTACGGCCTCTCCGTCATGGACGCCGCGCAGGAGTCGGCAGTGGCCGTCCGCCGTCTCCTCACCGATCTCGAAATGCCGCAGACACTGACCGAGGTCGGGGTGACGGAGGCCGATATCCCCGAATTGGTCGACGAGTTGATGACATATCAGAGCTTCCCGATCGCATTCATGAATCCACGGGATGTGAGCGCCGAAGACGCGGCCGCGATCTACATGAGCGCCCTTTAGCGGGCCCAAGTCAGCAAGGAGGTCCGATCATGCTAAACGGGTATGTTGGGAAGCTGTTGTTTGTCGATCTCACGGCCGGTACGACGACGGTCGAGACGCCGGACGAAGAGCTATACCGCAAATACATCGGCGGAACCGGCCTGGGAGTCGGCATCCTTTTCGAGCGGATGAAGTCCGGTGTGGATCCCCTCGGGCCCGACAGCATGCTGGGATTCACGACGGGCCCCCTTACCGGGACCGGTGTCTACGGCGGTGGACGCTTCACCGTGGTGGCCAAGTCCCCGCTCACTGGAGCCTGGGCTGACTCGAACTCCGGCGGCACGTGGGGACCAGAATTGAAATTCGCGGGGTTTGACGGGATCTTCTTCTCGGGAATCTCGCCCAGCCCCGTGTACCTTGTCATCGAGGCCGGGCGCGCCGAATTGAAAGAGGCCTCCCACCTCTGGGGCAAGGACACATCTCAGGCGGAGGACCTCCTCAAGAATGAGTTGGGAGAGCCGGGCTGGAAGATTGCCTGCATCGGTCCCGCAGGGAGAAGAGTGCTCACGCTTGGCCGGGATCGTCAACGAAAAAGGGCGCATCGCAGCCCGCTCGGGCGTGGGTGCGGTCATGGGCTCGAAGAAGCTCAAGGCGATCGCGGTGCGAGGCGCCGGCAAGGCGAGGATCGCGGTGGCGGACAAGGAGGGCCTCAAGACGGTCCAGCAAAAATACGGCAAGGATCTGAAGGAGAGCCCCTTCCACAAAGGACTGGGCATCGCCGGCACCGGCGGAGGCACAGCTTCCTCCTCTCCATCGGCGACTGCCCCTCTAAGAACTGGAACACCACCGGCACAGAGTCGCTGCCCACGTGCGACAACCTGGACGGAGCCAAGATGGATAAGTACAAGCTCCGCGCCTACGGTTGCCACACCTGTCCGGTGCGCTGCGGCGCCATTATCAACGTCGAAGACGGGCCGTATCCTTTGCAAGAGGAGAGGTCACCGGCCCGAGTACGAGACTCTGGCCGCCTTCGGACCCCTGTGCCTCAACGACAACGTCGAGGTCATCATCAAGGCGAACGAGATCTGCAACCGCTACGGCATCGACACCATCGGCGTGGGCGCCACCGTGGCCTTCGCTATCGAGTGCTACGAGAACGGCGTGATCGGCAAGGACGAAACGGACGGCCTCGAGCTCACCTGGGGCAACGAGGATGCCATCGTCAAGCTCACAGAGAAGATCGGGCGCCGGGAAGGCTTCGGCGCTCTCCTTGCCGACGGAGCCACCAAAGCGGCGGAGCGTATCGGCAAAGGAGCCGGGCAATACGCCATGGATGTGGGCGGACGCGCCCTCCCCTTCCACGATCCCCGGGCCACGCCCAGCATCGGTGCCGCATATGTCGCAGATGCCCAGCCGGCCAACCACATGGGTCCACAGGGCATGAGCATCCTTGACATGGGCGAGCCTCTCGGCCCGGACCCACTTCTCCAGCCGGAAGCCCTCGATCCCTTCGGGGACTACGATCGGAAAGGGAACATCTACGCGAAGGGCTCGGCCTATTACCAGCTACTCAGCTCCGCGGGACTGTGTGCCCTCTATTGCCAGTTTTACACCCCGCCGGTGGTTGAGCTCCTTCGTCCCGTTACCGGCTGGGACCTCGATTGGAAGGAAGGTCTCGAGATCGGTAAGCGCATCCTGACGCTGCGACAAGCCTTCAATGCCCGCGAGGGAGTCCTCCCTGACGACTTCCAGCTCCCCGAGAGATTCAAGACCCCCCTGGGAATCGGGCCGACTGCCGGACAACAGGTTCCCTTCACCACACTGAAGGAAAGGTACTTCACCTCCATGGGCTGGGATCCCGAGTCCGGAGTCCCGCTGGCGGAGACCATGGCTGCACTCGAGGTCGGCTGACAGCGGTCCGGCTCCCGAGACCGGGCCGCAGGACGGCAGGCCTGTCGGGTCCGGCTCCCGAGGGAAAGGGGCCGGCCCGACACCTCGGCCTTAGGCAGCTAGATCCCCGCCGGTCTTGGGAGCGGGGCGATCGCGCCTCCAGCCAAGACGGCTCCCCAGCACGCGGATGGGCCGGCTTGAAAGAGCGTGCTAGATTGTTGACATGAGCAATGGATCGGTCTCCAGCAAGGTCGCAAAGGCCTGTCCCACCCCTCAGCCCTTTCGGGCCGTCATGGGCAGCGTGGCCTTCGTAACCCTGCTCTTCTTCCTTACCTTCGTCGCCCGCTTCATATTCTCCCCACTTGCTCCCAGCATCGGCAAAGACATCGCCCTGAGCTCCGGTCAGCTGGGCTTCGCGTTCTTCCTCGGCTCAATCGGAGCGCTGCTTGGCTCATTCTCTTCAGGCTTCGTCTCCTCGCGCATCGATCACAGGGGAACACTCCTCACGGGCACGTTCGTGGTCGCGGCGGTGCTCCTCGCTTCGTACTTCGTGAACTCCATCTGGGCCATCCGCGGGGTTATGATCGGGCTCGGGTTCTGTGCCGGCCTGAACCAGCCATCTGTGGTGGCAACGATCACCGCCATGGTCCACCCCGCTGATTGGGGCAAAGCTCTTTCCGTGCAACAGGTGGCGCCACCGCTCAGCCTCGTGGCAGGGCCGTTGCTGGCGGTGGGCCTGTTGACAGTCTTTTCCTGGCGGTGGACGTTGGTGTGGTTGGGCGTGTTTGCCGCCGTGGTGGGGGTCGCCTTTTTGATCTTTGGGCGATTTGCTGCTTTTCCCAGTGAGCCGCCGTCCGTGTCCCTCATACGGCCGGTGGTACAGTTGCGCTCGCTCTGGGTCATGGTGTTCCTGTTCGCGCTCGGCATGGGCGCGCAGGTGGGGATCTTCACGATGCTTCCCCTCTATCTCACGGTCCAACGGGGGCTCAGTTCCACTACCGCCAATACCCTCCTGGGCCTGTCGAACATCTCGCCATTGGCCATGGCCTTCTTCTCGGGTTGGGTCACCGACCGCATCGGGGAGAAACGGGCCATCTTCGTTTTTCTGCTGCTAACGGGCGCCGTAACGATCATGCTCGGGAGCTTTAGCGGGACCTGGCTCAGAGTGATGGTGTTTCTCCTGCCGGCGCTAGCCGTGTGCTTCTTCCCTCCCGCGTTTTCCGCACTGTCGAGGATCGTCCAGCCCAACATGCGCAGTACGGCGGCGGCCCTGGCTCCCCCAATCGCCTTCCTTTTCGGCGGCGGGCTCCTTCCGACGGGCCTCGGCTATGTGGGACAGCGGTTCAGCTTCGGGCTTGGCATCGTGATCACGGGCATAGTAGTCGCAGTGGGTGCGGGTGCCGCCTTCCTACTCAACCTTCTCGACGACATGGAAGAAGGGTGCTAGTAGGGCCAAGGAAGAGCCCCAACGGTGGCAGACCCTGCTCTCTCCGCCACCGTCAGCGCCTCCCCTCCAGAGAGGCAGGCCCCAGCCGCTGAGATTCGTGCTCGGTTGCATGCGTTCTTCACTCGTTCGTTTCTATCCCGTAACAGTCCGCTTACGCGCACTTTATGCTTCCTCGGGCAAACTGGGCACACGGATATCCGCGGCAGCAAAACGACCTGGAGGTAAAAGCACGCATGAGAGATCTGCTGAGACGGAAATGGCTGATCCCAGTGGCGACGCTGATCTTGACTCTGACGATCGGCGCAGCGGCCTGGGCGGCGACGGGTTCCGGCTCCACCGACTCCACGACTGCTCCGTCCACCAGTACACCCTCGACCAGCGCACCCACCACGACCCCGCCTTCCGGGCTTGATGGGCTGCGTGGACAGTGCGGCGACCGCGGCGGCAGGCTTGGCAACAGGGCGCCCCTCACCGACGCACAAAAGCAAGCGCTCCAGCAAGAACAACAGAATCGACAAGCCACGCGTGACGCCGAACTGAAAGCTCTCCGCGACAAGATGAGCGCCACGGACCAAGCCACGTTTGATCAATTGCAAGCCACTGCCACGCAGCAGCGCACGGCATTGCAGCAAGCCGAACAAAACCTGAAGACGACATCGGATCAGCTCCGTTCCCTCATAGACAAGTACCTGGGGACCACCACGTCCGGATCTGGCTCATCCACTACTACCCCTGGCTCGAGCACAACCACTCCGAGCACCGGAGGCGGCACCTCCACGACGACCGGGAGTTCCACCTCCACCTGATATCAGCAGACAGAGCGTCCCTCCACGCTCTCGACCGCACCCCACTTCCGTGTGCCGGCCGGGCCCCGAAAGGGTCCGGCCGGGGCTTTTCTGGGAAGACATTCGACCACCGCTGCGACCGGCGACGCGACAAGGCGCCGGAAACCCATTAGAATCATCCGAGTGGGCGCTGAGCTCGATGCCCACACGCCCCCGATCAACGGCGCTGTTGCACGGTAGGAGCGGAGTCTGATGGGAAAGCAAGAAGGATCATCGTCCGAACTTGGGGTGGACGTTGCGCGCCTATTATTCCTCCGTTCGATCCAGAAAGAGGCAGCGATCGTCCTCAAGGATCTGCGGGAGTCCGTTCTTGGTTCATGGAACAGACCACTTGCTCCAGCGGGTCCGAACCGCCTGCAGCCCCCTGTCACCCGGGGTAGCGTGCGCTCCCTTTGGGAAGTAGGCGAACTGGATCGCCAGCGCAGTTCTCCGAGCGCTAATGACGCCCTGAGTGCGTGGGCGGTCCGCTGGAACCTCTTCGCCCCTTGGGCCATCGAGGCCGGCTGGGAAGCGTGTATCTTCTGGCTCAAACATCCTGAGACCTTGCGGACGGGGCCTCTCGAGTGGAGTCCCGCCACAATGGCCAAGCTCAAACCGGTGCCGGCAGAAGATCGAGGTCTGGACGGTTGGGACCCGTCTCTCGAGTCCGAGCAGGCTTTCCGCGATCGCATCGAGCAGCACATCGTTCGAGTGAAGGACTATGCAGTGGCCCAGGGGTGGCGCGCCGCTCTCGAGGACAGGGATGCGTGGCGCTTCGACTGGGTGGTCTGGTACCAGGTGTTGGGACTCGGGTGGACGGAGATATCCTTGAAGGATACGGGGACGCCCCCCCGAGCGACGGTGAAGTCCTGCGTGACGCGGATCGCTGGGCTCCTAAGCCTCTGCCTGCGGCCTCCCCAGGACGACTAGGCGGTCGGCAGTAGTTTGAACCGTCAGGTCATCCATCAGGTCGACGCGTTCGCGCAGAGACCGTTCACCGGCAACCCGGCCGCGGTCTGCCTCCTCGAACAGGCCGCTGAGGCGGCCTGGATGCAGGCCGTCGCCCAAGAGATGAACCTATCCGAGACGGCCTTCCTCGTACCGCGTGCGGTCCCTCACAACGAGCCTGTTTCGGCCCTGCCGATCTCCCGTTCGTACGATCTGCGCTGGTTCACGCCTGCGGTAGAAGTCGACCTGTGCGGTCACGCAACCCTCGCCAGCGCCCACATCCTCTGGGAAATCGGCGCTCTCCCTCTGGACGTTCCCGCTCGTTTCGCAACGCGCAGCGGCTGGTTGACGGCCGTACAAGGTGCGCCCGAAATCGGGTGGATAGAGATGGATTTTCCCGCTCAGGTCGCGGCTCCTGTACCGGCACCGCCGGGCCTGGAAGCGGCGCTCGGCGCAGACGCCACCTTTGTCGGCGCCTCACGGACAGACCTCCTGGTGGAGGTGCGGTCGGAGGCTTTGGTACGAGGACTGGCGCCGGACTTCGGGGCGCTGCGGCGTCTAGGAGTGCGCGGAGTGATCGTGACGGCGAAAGCTGACGCTGTTTCTTCCGCCGACGGACAGGCCTTCGATTTTGTCTCGCGGTTCTTCGCCCCGGGCGCGGGCATCGACGAAGACCCGGTGACCGGCTCGGCTCATTGCACCCTGGCCCCATATTGGGCGGCGAAACTTAACAGTACAAAGATGGTCGGCTATCAAGCCTCCGCTCGCGGGGGGGTGGTCCGCGTGCGATTGGCGGGCGACAGAGTGTTTCTTGGTGGCCAAGCCGTCACCGTCTTGCAAGGTGAACTCTTCGCTCCACGCTTCACTACTACCCGGGAGGATCGATGACAGATGACGAGCTGATCCAGGCAAAAGACGCTGCACTCGACAAGTTTCGGATGTCAGGGCCTGGCCATCTGAACTGTGCGGAGACTGTTGTGACTTTCTGCCTGGCCGTCCTTGAAGGCGACCCCGACCTCTTCCTCGCCGCCCGCTACTTCGGAGGAGGCGTCGCTCGGACCGGGCAGATATGCGGAGTGCTGACGGGTGCGGCTATGTCGCTCGGCTTGCGTGACTATCTGCAACCAGGCCACAACGCGGACGCTATCGCTGCCACGATGGAGCGACTGCAGGAACTGATGCGCAGGTTCAAGGCGGAGTTCGGGGCTTTCGCGTGCATCGAGCTGACCGGTCACGACATGAGCGTCCCCGGCGGTCATGATCGTGCGAAGGAAGCTGGAGCCTTGGAACGATGCCCACTCTTTGTGTCCTGGGTGTGCGATCAGCTGGCGCCCGTGCTTGGCGAGTCCACCAACCACTGACCGACGATTCAGGAGGCCGAACATGGAGGACCGATCGAGTAGCGACTGCCACAAGGAGGGTTACTCCATCTTCACGGGCACCATCGCGGACATGTCGTGGCCGGCGGTGGAGGCTGCCGGGCAGCGAGGAGTACCCATCTTCATGCCGGTCGCGGTGGTCGAGCAACACGGTCCCCATCTGCCTCTGGCGACGGACATCTACGGGGCGCACTTCCTCTGCACGCATATCCGGGAAGAATTGGCGGAGATGGGGATCGAGAGTGTGGTCGCGCCGCCTTACTACTTCGGTCTTAATCCTACGACAGGAATGTTCCCGGGGACGCTGACGATAGAACCGGAAACGATGGTCCGCATCCTCACAGAGCTCTGCCTCCAGTACGCCCGGTGGGGTTTCAACCGCCAGTTCATTCTGAGCCATCATGGCGCCCCCGAGCATAATCAAGCGGTCGTCGACGTGATCCGCACTATCCGTGCTCAAGGGGTGGACGGGGTCATGGTAATGGGGGGCTTCATCCAGCACTTCATCGAGGGATCGTACAAGGGAGTGTATGGCGGACCGATCCCTCTCGGCGAAGACGCAGTGATCCGCGCACCGGAGTCCGCAGAAACAAAGGCCGCCCGGGTGCGCCTGATGCGATCGCGCTTTGGCGTCCACGCGGAGGAGCGCGAGACGAGTCTCATCATGCGCTGGTTCCCGGAGACTCTCGATGAGAGCGTCCGCATCGATGCGCTCGAGCCAATGCTGCCCTCGCCCGAAGAATTCGAGCGAGCTGCCGCGAACCATGGCTGGCGGGACCTCTCCCCCCTCGGTTATATCGGCGACCCCTCAGTAGCGACCGCTGAGAACGGCGAACTGTATGCCTTCGAGGCAGCGGACATGGCCAAGGCGATCGCCGGGTTCATGGCTGTCCGGCCGGACGGCACGATCTAGTCGCGGTCTCTCTTCCGGTTGACCGGCAGCGGACGAGCTTCCCCACCTTGTACGGCGCCTATCTGGCCCGCGGCACGGTGGACGGTGACATGCGCCTGCTCGCCGCGACCAGAGTCCCTCAGAAACGCCGGAGGCCGCCTGTTTCCAGACGGCCTCCAAAAGCTCTAAGTTAGCGCTGCGACCCCGAAGGCGCCGTCGGAAGGCGTGCGTCGGGAATCCAACGACTAAAGGCGAGCGCCACCTCCGGTCCTATGGCCGCTGCGCATACTGGGCAGACTGTCTATCTGGACCACCTCCTTTCAAACGCTTGATAAGGATTTTACTCCCCTCCCTCCAATTCCTGCAACGTTCTTGGCCAGTCGTCCTTGAGCAGTCGTGACAGCGCGCGATCGGCCAGAATCCGTCCCTCGGTCTGGCAACCCGGGCAGTAATTGCATTCGTTTTCCGCGTACACGATGCGTTGGATCGGGGCCCCGCAGACCGGACAAGGTTGGTCGAAGCGACCGTGGACGGCCATCTCAGGGCGAAAAGCAGTCACCTTTTCGGGGAAGCTCGAACCTACCTCGGCGCGAAGCTTGGCCGTCCACTCCGAGAGCACCGTCCGGCTTGCGTCGTACAGTCGGTCCCATTCTTCCTCTGTGAGCGCGCCGGTCAGCTTGAAAGGCGACTGCCGGGCGCGGTGGAGGATCTCGTCGGAGTAGGCATTGCCGATACCGGCGATGACATGCGGATCCGTCAGGGCGCGTTTGAGCGTCCGGTTATCCGCGGTGAGTGCGGCGCGGAACGCCTCGAGGCTGGCGGCCGTCACCTCTAACCCCCCGGGATCCAACGCAGCAAGAGCTTCCCTGCCGCGCACCAGATGGAGGGAGGCGCGCCGTTTCTTGCCGGACTCAGTCAATACAAGGCTGCCCGTGGGGAAGTCGAAGACGGCGAGCCCCGACCCGCGTGGAATGGACGCACCCGGCGGTTTCCAGTGGAGGCGACCGAGGATCATCAGATGCACTACCAGAAAGAGGCCGCCGTCCAAGGCTAGGACTAGGCGCTTCCCCATTCGCTCGATCGCGATGACTCGGTGACCCGCCACCGCACCGAGAGGCGGGTCCACCGTCCGAAGCAGGAACGGGTTGCCCAGCCTCACTCCATTGAGCTCCTGCCCGAGGATGCGCGGACAGAGGGCGTTGATATACACCTCGAGATCAGGGATCTCCGGCATCGGGCCGCTCCTCCACACGCGATCGTGTATGTGAGGCTATGTTATCGTGGACCGCCTTTGGGTACCCTCTTGAACGGAAAGCCACAGTGATAGACTCAAAGCCTCGCGCTATCAGCTCGACCACCGATCAGGCGGTGATCATGGCCGGCATGACACGGCTCCACGTAGACATCCGTAAGGTGCTCAAGCACTGGCTTCCTCTAGCCATCGCTATCACGTTGTTGTGTGGGCTGGTCTATGTGTCACTCCAGCAGGAGGTGAGGCTTTCCGCGAATGACCCGCAGATCGGTATGGCTGAGGACCTCGCGGCTGCCCTCTCCCACGGCTCGAGTGAGCAGTCCCTGCTGAGCGCCCAGACCGTTGACATCGCGTCAAGCGTAAGCCCGTTCGTCGTCGTTTATGATTCCTCGGGCCGCTCGGTGGCGTCCACCGGGCTGCTCGATGGGCAGGCGCCGTCGCTTCCAACTGGCGTCTTCACGTACACCGCGAAAGCAGGCGAGGACCGTTTCACCTGGCAACCGAGACATGATGTGCGCCAAGCTGCCGTCCTTGTGGCCTATCACGGAGCTCAGCCCGGTTTCGTGCTGGCGGCCCGGTCGCTACGCGAGTCGGAGAAGAGAACCGACCTAATCGGCGTGCACGCGGGAATCGCTTGGCTCATCACTCTCGCGGTCACCCTGGGGGCCGTTGTAGTTCTCACTCCTGCCCGCCGCGGGGTGAATGAACCATGACCACATTTCGGGTGATCGCTTACCCGGCCGAGGACGGCTGGTGGATAGCCGAATGTCCTTGTCTTCCTGGGTGCATGAGCCAGGGGCTGTCGGAAGAGGGGGCGGTGGCTAACCTCAAGATCGTCCTCGGCGGATGTGTCACGGTGCGCGCAGAATGTGACATGCCGGCGCCAGTGGAGCCGAACGTACCTGCTCTTCCCGGGCAA
The DNA here is from genome assembly GCA_963772095.1 of uncultured Thermoleophilia bacterium. Classification (GTDB taxonomy): domain Bacteria; phylum Actinomycetota; class Thermoleophilia; order RBG-16-64-13; family RBG-16-64-13; genus Chersky-299. Next base: position 77,142 of record CAVYVU010000014.1, on the reverse strand, counting down.
GAGGTCCACTTTCTGGAAATCGACGCGTCGGGGCCGATCCCCGGCTGAGGCCGAACACCATGCCACACCAACCTGTGATGAGTGGTCACGAAGTCGTGAGGACCTTCGAACACCTGGGCTGGAAGGTGGTGCGGTGGCACGGGAGCCACGCGATCATGGTCAAGATCTCTCAGGAAGATGGCCCCGGCAATGTCACATTGACCGTCCCTGAGCACCCCGTGGTCGCCGCCGGTCTTCTGCATGCCCTCATCCGCGCCGCCGGAGTCGACATGGCTGATTTCGAGACCGCGGCATTGGGGCATCATGGCGAGGCGCGCGAACGGATACGTACCAAAATCTCCGCAGGAGGTAACGATGGCGACCGTCACTCAAACAACTGAACTGAGCCCGTTCTCGATAGTGGATATGCGCGCGGTGGGCGATCTGGTCATAGAATCCACAGACCCGGAGACGCCGCCGACGCTCACCGTGGAAACAGCTGAGGCGATCCTTCCCAAGCTCCGCAGCGAGGTCAAAGACGACCGCCTTATCCTTACCTTTGGCCTTACGTGGTGGGAATGGGGCACCTGGTGGTTCAAGTGGATGGCGCTTTCCGAGAAGAAGGTGAAATACACGCTCAAAGCCGCCGGCATCAGTGAGGTGAGGCTTGCGGGGTCCGGCACGGTGACCGCGGACTCGCTGACGGCAGACCACGTGGCGCTCAGGATCACCGGCTCCGGCAAGATCCAGGTGGGACAGCTGAAGGCCGGACAGCTCACGTTGCGGGTGTCGGGCTCCGGCGATCTGACTCTGGCGGGGGAAGTGGAGCGGCAAGACATCGGCATAAGTGGCTCCGGCAAGGTCGAGGCTGGAGACCTTGAGTCTGGCAGCACTCAGATCACGATCAGCGGCTCGGGGAGCACGAAGGTCAAGGCTAAGACCGAGTTGGCAGTGAAGATCAGCGGCTCGGGTCGGGTCTCCTACTTCGGGGAGCCGCAGACTCTCACGCAACGCGTGAGCGGTTCCGGGAGGATAGAGAAGCTCGGTTAGTTGACCCTGGGTTGCTCAGCGAGGCCGGGGCCGGCCGAGAGTCGGCGCCTGCCCCAACCGGCCGTCGGTGCCGCGCGTCCGCCTGCACGCACGGCAGAAGGGCTGCGTGACCAACGAGCCACGCGACCAATGGAGTGACGCGAAGTCTCTCCGCTATTTTGCTCCGGCGTCCTTCCGCTTATGGGGTTTTGTCTCTTTCGGCGGCAGGGAACCGACGAACTCCACCGATCGCCGTAGCCATTCCTCGAACCCGGCCGGATCCCGATAGACGGCCTCGGGCACCACGACGTACTCCTTCATAAGCCTTCCTGGCATGGGCTCGAAAGGGGTCATGTCTGCGTCGCGTTCCGCGGCGGCCCGGTCTTCTTCGGAGAGACGCAGGACGATCTTCTTGCCGTGGACCCCCCCGATCATGTTCCCGTTGATAAAGAGCGATACCCCACCGAACATCTTCCGGGTCTCAACGAGCGCGAACGGCGACGCTGCTTCGGTCAGCAGTTGACCAAGCACCGGCGATGCCTTCTCCCAATCCATCGTGACCTCCTTGCCTCGAGCGTCCCTAGATGAACCTCGTACCACCCCTGCGCCAGACTCTCCCCAATGAGGAAGCCGTCGCGCCTATCTCAAGCTCAGGCCAAGCCTTAACTGCAGATAGGATCAGAGTTTCCCCGTTTCTTTGGGATCCGCATGGGCTCACGAGTGCGCCGCGATAAACTGCAGGGCTCCCAGGAAGATCTGTTCCCGGTCGTTGTCGAGTGTTGCGCAGTGGTGTGACTGCGTGAGCTGGACAAACTCCTTGTCCCTAGTACGGAGGCGGGTGAACAACTCGCGTTGATTGGCGGGCGGAACCACGTGATCGGTCGGCGACGAGAAGACGAGAGCCGGACATTCGATTGCGGCCAGCCCCCGGCGCGCCTCGCTCAACAGGAGGGCCAACTGGCGCATTGCTCGGACCGGGATCTTCGCATAAGCGCGCTCGTCCTGACCCGGCTTGCGGATGTCATTACCGATGGCCTTGAGCCACCTTGGGCGGCCCACGGTGCCGAGCACGTGCATCATAGGTTCCACGCGGAAACGAAGGGCCGCGTTCACCGTGATGAGTCCGGCCACTTCCGGATGGTGCTCGGCTATCCAGACGGCCAGAGTGCCACCCATGGAGAGACCGGTGACGAAGATCTTGTCGGTTCGTTCTGCCAGCCAGGAGTAGGCGGTCTCCGCGTCACGAGTCCAGTCCAGCCAACGGGCCTTCTCCATGTCCTCCGGAGTGGTGGCGTGACCGGTGAGCAAGGGCAAAGCCACAGTGTAGCGGGCGTCCACCAACCGAGAGGCATATTCCTGCATCGAGTAGGGCGACCCGCCGAAACCGTGGAGGACCAACACCCCTACGCGCGAGTGGTCTCCCAAGCCCTGTTTGTATAGCGGTTCATTCCATTCCATCGGCTGCTATTGTAACCGCACGAGCGGACGAGAAACGGGCTCTTAGCGGTGCGCGCACCGGACACCTATGCTCGCGTCGGGAGGTGGACACGATGAAGTCATCCATGGCCATTCTGGCGCTGGATCAAGGCACCACCAGCTCCCGGGCGGTCGTGTTCGGCCGTGACGGGACCATGCTGGGCATGGCGCAGCATGAATTCCAGCAGCACTATCCACAGCCGGGATGGGTGGAGCACGACCCCGACGAGATCTGGCAGACCCAGCTCAAGGCCGGGCGTGAGGCCATCGCGCGGGCCGGACTGGAGGCCGGGCAGTTGGCAGCCGTCGGCATCGCCAACCAGCGGGAGACCACTCTACTCTGGGACTCGGACTCCGGCGCTCCTCTAGGAAACGCCATCGTGTGGCAGTGCCGGAGAACGGCCGAGCGTTGCGACCAGCTTCGCAAGTCCGGTTGGGACGAGCGCATACGGGAGAAGACGGGGCTCCGCCTCGACCCGTACTTCAGTGCCACCAAGTTGGAGTGGCTCCTTTCCGCTCACCCTGAAGCCCGGACCCTGTTGGCCCGAGGGCGTCTCAGAGCGGGTACGGTGGACAGCTTCCTTGTCTGGCGATTGACCGGCCGCCGCAGTTTCGTGACCGACTACAGCAACGCCTCGCGTACGATGCTGTTCGGCCTACGGTCTCTGGACTGGGACGAGGAGTTGCTTGGGGTCTTCGGAGTGCCACGGGAGATCCTCCCCACTCCATGTCTTTCGTCTGCCATGCTTGGAGTGACAGACCCGAGCTGGTTCGGCGCTGCCGTTCCGATCACAGGCTTGGTCGGAGACCAACAGGCGACTTTGTTCGGGCAGGGATGTCTCGAGCCCGGTGACACTAAGAACACTTACGGAACGGGCTGCTTCTTGCTCAGGAATGTCGGCACACTGCCCGTCGCTTCGAAGAACGGGTTGCTATCCACCATCGCCTGGGGACTGTCCTACCCCGCGGACCGCCAGGCCGCCGTCGACGGCCGGCCCACGCTCCCGCGAGACCCTGCCGCGCGCGGCGGCCTCATCCAGGGCGAAGCGGTCACATACGCTTTGGAAGGTTCGGTGTTCGTGGCCGGGGCGGCTGTGCAGTGGCTGCGGGACGGATTAGGCGTGATCGATAAGGCGGCGGATATAGGGCCTCTTGCCGCTCAGGCGGCAGACAACGCCGGACTCTACTTCGTCCCGGCGCTGACCGGTCTCGGCGCACCGTACTGGGATCCCTACGCGCGTGGCCTTCTCGTGGGCATCACGCGTGGCACCACTCGGGCGCATGTCGCCCGGGCCACAGAGGAGGCGATCTGCTATCAGACGCGGGCGGTCCTCGACGCGATGAAGGAGGATGCCGGAGCGGGCCTGTCGCATTTGAGGGTCGACGGCGGCGCGACCGGGGACGATTTTTTGCTGCAACTCCAAGCCGATCTCCTGGGAATCACAGTCGAACGGGCACGGGTCAGGGAGACGACGGCACTGGGCGCCGCGGCACTCGCGGGTCTCGCCGTGGGCTTCTGGTCACGACAAGAGGTCGCGTTACTTGCCGGGACCGACCGAACCTTCACCCCCCGTTTGAGTGACACAGAGCGCGAGCGGCTCTATGGTGAGTGGAGGCGCGCCGCGGAGCGCGCGCTTGGCTGGGCTGGATAATAAGGGGGCCCCGAAAACCGGGACCCTCTCACTCGCATGCGGACCCGGGAAGGTAGTCCACTGCGCGCGCAGCGGATCTATTCCGAATCGACGCGCGGAGAAGGACTCAGAATCTTGCGGCAATCCCCGGTGTGAATGTGTCTCAGCGGGCGCCGGGACTCACGCCCCTGAGCCAGGTCGTCCTCGTCAGACCGGCGCCGAATCTCCACCGTTCGCGGGTGGCTCTCCCGGGTTGGCAGCCCCGCGCTCGTCCGGGGGCTCTTCGCCTCCGGGGGGCGTACCATCAGGCCCGGCGAAACGTTCGGTCGGGGGCGGAGGGGCCTGCTCCTCGGGGAAGCACACCGTCTCGAGACATAGCCGCCTCCGGACCGGGGAGAGGTCCATGGGCCAACGCTTAATGATCACGCCCCAAAGACCCCGCGGGGCCCAGATCACGACCAGAGCGGCGATCGCCCCGATTAGGATGAGGTACCAGGAGCCGTAGTTGGAAAGGAACTGCTGGAGTACGAAGAAGATCACCGCCCCGAGAATAGGTCCTTCGATGGTGCCTAGCCCACCGATGACCACAGCGAAGATCATGAGGGCACTGTAGTTCAAGCTGAAACCCGCCTCGGGCTGTACGCGCAGCAGGTTCAAGTAGATGACAGCGCCGGTGATCCCGGTGCCAAAGGCGGCGATGATGAAGACCCAGAGCTTCGAACGCCAGACGTTCACGCCAAGGCCCTCTGCCCCGGTCTCGTCGTCACGGATGGCGGTCAGGGCAAGACCCCGCCGCGACCGAAGGAGCCAGTACACCAGCGCGATCGCGGCTACCGCCACGCCCAGCGCCAGCCAGTAGACCGCCGCCTCGCGAGTGGAGCGGTTCATGTGCGTGACGCTGGTTATGGTCACGCCCGAGCCCCCGCCAAGGAACCCGATCTGTGTCACCAGGAGGCGGAACACTTCTGCGATCACCCAGGTACCCACGGCGAAGTACCCTCCGCGCAGCCGAAATGCCAGAGCAGCGGTGGGCACGGCGATGATGGCCGTGACGATCCCGGCTATAAGCACACAGACAAAGGGCTGGATGTGGAGCTTATCGGCGAAGACCCAGAGCGCATACGCGCCGGCGCCCACAAAGGCCTGCTGGCCGACGGAGACCAACCCGGCGTACCCGGCGAGCAGGTTCCACATCTGGGCGAGGGCTATGAGGGTGAGCAGTGTCACCCCTGTCTTCATGAGGTTGGAACCACCCCACACCGGCACAGTAGCGGCAGCGACGATGACGACTCCAGCCAGCGGCAGTGCTATGCGGCTCGCTCTGGTGTATCGCTCGACTCGCAGAGGCGTCGGCCATCATTGCACCTGCTTTGCGAAGAGCCCCTGAGGACGGAAGGCCAGGATAGCCAGGAAGACGAGATGTCCGGCCAGCATGCCCCAGCCCTGGTGAAGGTGATCACCCAGGATCTGCGCGATGCCAAGCACCACACCGCCCAGAAGGGTTCCCCACAGTGAGCCCAGACCGCCGATAATGACCGCCTCATACGCGAAGATAAGCCGGAGCGGACCGGCACTCGGGCTGAACGTGGTACGGATACCCAGGAAGACCCCGCCGATGGCTACGATCGCAAGGGCGAAGGCCATGGCCATGCCATACAGGTGCCGGTTGTCGATGCCCATCAGTTGGGCAGCCCGCTGGTGGTCGGCCGTAGCCCGGAAGGCCCGACCCGTCCGGGTGCGACCCAGGAAATACTGAAGAGCCAGAAGCACGATCACCGACGTTATCAAGGTGATGAGCGGGAACCAGCCGATGGTGATCTGATTTGTCACCCTGATGGCCGAGTTCTCGATGTATCCGGCGTCAAGACCCTTGCTGTTGGCGCTGAACCCTTCGAGCAGCAGGTTCTGGATGATGATGGCTATGCCGAACGTCGCCAGAATAGCCGGCATAGGCCCCGCGTCCATAGCAGTGTTGAGCAGCCCCCTCTGCATGAAGTATCCGAGGATGGCCATGATGATCATCACGATGGGGATGGCCAGGAACGGATTCAGATGCGTGGGCCCGACGATGATGAGAGCGAAGTATGCGGCAAGGATGCTCAGGTCGCCGTGAGCAAGGTTCACCAGTCGCATGACGCCAAAAATAAGGGAAAGCCCTGCAGCGAAGAGCGCGTAAAGACCGCCCAGCAGTATCCCCTGAATTATGTCGTTGGCCCAGATCAATGATCAGACTCCAAAATAGGCGGCGAAGATCTCTTCGTGAGTGATCTCGCTGGGACGACCCTCCAGGACCTGACGGCCCTCAAGCATACATGTGATGCGATCGGCGAAGGTCATGGCCTGGCCCACGTCCTGCTCCACTAGGATCAGAGTCGTTCCGGCGGCCACGATAGCCGGGACCGCCTGATAGATCTTCTCCACGACCACGGGGGCAAGGCCTAGCGAAACCTCGTCGAGGAGCAGGAGCCGAGGATTTGCCATCAGTCCCCGCCCAATAGCGAGCGCCTGCTGCTCTCCGCCCGAGAGGCTGGAAGCCTGTCTCTGGCGCAGCCGCGAAAGCAGTGGGAATAGGTCGTAGACCTTGTCCATCGTCCATATGCCGGTGCGCCGGGAATGCGCCCCCACCTGCAGGTTTTCCTGCACAGTGAGACTGGGGAACACCCATCGGCCCTCGGGCACGTAGCTTATGCCGAGCCCAACGCGCTTGTGTGGAGGTAGCTGACCTATCGACTGACCATTGAAGCGCACCTTCTCCTCAGGCGTGCGCAGGAGTCCGCAGATGGTGCGCAGAAGAGTGGACTTACCGGCCCCATTGGCGCCGATCACCGCGTGAGTCTCGCCCTCTTCGACAGACAGGGTAATGTTGAACAGAGCCTGGAAGCTACCGTATCCCGCCGAGAGATCGTTCAATTCCAGGAGGCTCATGCCGGCATGCTACCCATGTAAACGTCCCTTACCTGCGGGCTGTTGATCACCGTCTTGGGGTCACCCTCCGCGATCAGCCGCCCGAAGTCGATGGCCATGAGTCGGTCGACCACGGCCAGGAGCGCGTGGACGATGTGTTCGATCCAGATGATGCTGATGCCTTCCCCGCGAAGCTTCTTGATAGTCACGATCAGCGAGCGGACTTCCTGCTCAGTGAGACCGCCGGCGATCTCGTCCAGGAGCAGGACCTTGGGCTCGATTGCGAGAGCTCGGGAGAGCTCGAGGCGTTTGCGCTCGAGAAGGGTCAGAGATCCCGCCAGCACGTTCGCTCGGGATAGTAGCCCGGTGCGGTTCAGAGCGGCAGCGCAGATCTCATACGATGCTTTCTCTGTCTGGCCCCTCCCGTAAGTCGCACCCACCAGCACGTTCTCGAATACGGTCATCCCCTCGAAAGGCTTGGGAATCTGGTACGTGCGGCCCAGGCCAGCGTGAGTGCGCTCAAAAGGATGCCGGCGCGTGATGTCCACCCCGGCAAAGACGATGCGCCCCTCATCGGCATGGGTGCTCCCGGTGAGAAGGTTGAGCATGGTCGTTTTGCCGGCACCATTGGGGCCGACGACCCCTAGCGCCTCCCCCTGATGGAGGGAGACGCTGAGGTCGTCGACCACCCTCACGGCCCCGTAGGACTTGGCGAGGTGCTCTGCTTCGAGGATGATTGTCACCGGAGCAGATGCTCCGGTGACCGCAGACCACTGTGCTCCGGCAGACTATCCGACAAAGCTGGGCCCGCCCGATGCATCAGACATTGAAATCGGACAGCGGCTTCTCGGTGCCGGTGGTCGGGATCGACGGATAGTTCGAGTTGTCCGTGACGAGACGATCCCATGAGTATTTCTGACCCTTGACCCACTGACCACCCACCAGGGGAGTCTTGCAGACGTTGGGCACCGGCTGGCCGGTGAACTTGATCGGGCCGAGGATCGTTTGTAGATCGGTTGCCTTGATCGCTGAAATAATAGTCGCCGGGTCGTCGAAGTTGGTAGTGCGCTTCACCACGTCGATGGTGACTTCGAAGGCGCCGCCGGTCAGACCCAAGGAGGCGTTGTAACCCTTGTTGTTTTCTTTCTCCCAAGCGTCGGCCTGCTGCTGGCAGGTCAATCCTGTGAGCGAGGATTTGAACGGGTGGGAAGAAGCCCACCACACCTCGTTGCTGAGACCCTGGCCGATATTGCCGATGGCGTCCATATCGGGCCGCACCAGGATGGCGCGAGCGATGGTCGCGATCTTCACGTTCCAGGCCTGCTGCTTGGCCTGCTTCCAGAAGTTCGCGAAGTCGGGCGGAGTGGCAAGAACGGTAAGCACCTCGCACCCTTGAGCCTTGAACTGGTTGATCAGGCTCGAGAAGTCCTCCGTGCCGTTGGTGAAAAGGCCCGGGTTGACGACCTGGTAGCCACGCTTCGCCATCTCCGGCGGGAAGCCGGTGGCCTTGTCGGAGGTCGCCACGCCGTCCGGGTCGTTCGCCCAGAGGCAGGCTACTTTCTTGTTGGTCGGGATCTTGTCCCACAGAGCGAAGTACACAGCCTCTAGATCTTCGATACCCCAGAACAGGTGATAGACCGACTTGTAGCCCAGCGTCGGGTCCTTTGCCCTAGTGGCATCCCGGAAGTACCAAGCCTGCCACGGTGACCCGTAAGAAACCTCAGGCATGCCGTTGGCCTCACACTGGTCGCTTACCGGGTTGGTGATCCCCGGGGTCATCCCCGCGAAGACGATATCGACCTTGTCCCCAGTGATGAGGTCGCCTGCCACCTGGCCCGCACGGTTGGGGTCGGATTGGCTGTCTTTCACGATCCACGTGATGGGGTGTTTCAGGTTGTCCGCGCAGACCAGCCCGTCACCGATGGCGTCCTTCGCCTGCTTCAGGAGGAACGGGTCGGGTTCGCTCAGGCTCGCGAACGCGCCGGTGGTCATGGTGACCCAGCCGATCTTGACCTCACGACCCGCCTGCGCTGTGGACGAGACAGTGGTCGTGGAGCCATTCGCGGCCGTCGTGCCGGTGGCCGCCGTAGTGCCGGTGGTCGCCGGTGTAGTGGCAGCCGTGGTAGTGGTGCTCGAGCCGCCACACGCGGCCAACACGCCCCCGAGCCCACCACCAAGCCCGACTGTTGCGCCGGCGATGCCGGCGTATTTCAGAAACTCGCGCCGGGTGACGCTCTTGCCGACTGATGGAGCCTCGTCCATTGCCCGGCTGTCTTCAGGTTTGTCTGCCATCGCCTTCCCCCTTACTTGGGACCTCATCACGGCCCCCTTCGCTCCAGATTTCCCCGATCCAATGAGTCGCCTCTCGCGACCTTCGCACTCTCAAGAAACGTCGATTATTTTCGCGTTTTCGTCACAGGCGAAAGACTCGCGACATCACCTGCCTCGGCGGAGGTAGCAGGCGTCCGTCGTTCCGCCCCTGAGCCTCGACGTGTCGAAGATGTCGCCGACAATGACTGAGTCCAACTTTAGCACCGCGGGCCGACCGAAATCGGCTGTCCTTTTTCCATGATGCGCTGGCAGATACGCACGCCTTCCATAGCATCGGTCGTCCAGTAATCCGCGCCCACGTAGCCAGCGATATTCTGGTCGATTGTGCCTCCCCCGATCATGATTATTGGGGCCTTGTCGAGCTCTCCAGCTTGGTCCTTGAAGAGGTTGACGACATCCCGCATCGCGGTGAAAGCCACGAATAGTAGGCCCGAGAGCCCAACTATGTCGGGGCGAAAACTCTTGGCCGCTTCGAGGAACCGCTCGGCCGGCACATTCACGCCCAGATCCTCGACCGTGAAGCCAAAGGTCCGAAAGGCCAGGGCAGCCATGTTCTTGCCGATATCGTGGATGTCCCCGGACACGGTGCCGAGCAGCACTCGACCTGAGGCATTGCCCACTAGCTCGTTCTCCAAGCCAGGCTGCGCCAGTTGCATGATGCCGCGGAATATCTCCCCCGCCATGATGAGGCCGGAGAGGAAGATCTCTTGTCGCTCGTATCGCTCGCCGACGGCACGCATACCTTCTTCCGCGGCGCGCACGATCCCGAGTGAACTCTCCCCCGCTTTGAGAGCTTCGTCAACCAAACGGATCGCCGATCTCTCATCCAAGGCCGCTACTGCAGCGGTAATGGCCTGCACCTTACCCCCCGGGTGTTACTCGATCTTGGCGCTTCTGAGTATCAGTCTCTCTCTCGCCTCATATATATAGATAATTAGACGACCCCTGTCAAGCCTGGAATGCCCCCGCGTCACGATCCGCGGTTGAAAGAGCCGGGCGTCACCCCGATGGAAGTACTGAGCCGGAACTGATCAGCCCGGCACAGGAACCAACCGCAGCTCACCGAACGCCCGTCGAAATCTCGGAATAGATGCTCGAGGCAGAAAGCCGGTGATCCCTCGGCCACCCCCAGGAAACGGGCCGCCTCTGCGTCCAGACTGACCGCCTGGACCGTTAGTTGACCGCTGGGAATGCCTTCTCCCCCGGCCGAACGGAGCAGGCCGTCGAGCGAGGTAATCTGGAGCTGAGATTCAACGAGCGGACGATGTTCGTCGTAGACAACGTGCTCGAGTTGATAGATGAGGGGCGCTCCATGGCGCTGGATGAGCCGCCGCATGTAGACCGTCGGCGCACCGAGCGGGCATTCGAGCATAGCTGCCACCTTTTCGGCGGCCGGGACGATCCGCGCCTCCAAGAGCAGCACCCCCACGGACGCGTCGCCGGCCCAAAGGTCCGTAAGCTCCTGCAGCCGGAACACCGCTTCGCCCAGGTCCAGGCTCCGCACGAAGGTGCCTTTGCCCTGTGTGGTCGTTACCAGTCCCCGGTCGAGGAGGATGCTGATGGCGCGCCGGACCGTCATGGGGCTCACCCCGAACTCCGCCCGGAGCTGTGCCTCGGTGGGCAACTGGTCGCCAGCTCGATACAAGCCCGACCCGATGCGGTCGGTCATTACGTTGGCGATGTGGAGGTATGCCGGGTCCTGTGACCGCCGGCCGTGATATCCAGGGGACCCAGTCCGCGTCGAAACGGGCTTCAGGACGTCCTCGCGCCTCGGCGGCCGGAATGGATCCGCTGCCACATCGCCCCTACGCACGATTTCCGTCATCACACCCTCAGCCCGCAGATCTGCGCTGTCGGTAGTCGCTACCATCTCTGGCTTCGACTACATCTCTGTTGTCGCGTGGAACCCCGCTGAACTGTTGGCGCCGCATCCGCCGGTTCCTCGCCGTTAGCATGCCGGTCTTGATCGGTTGGAGCAACGAGCCCCGTCGGCCATGGGGGGCCTCCGCTTGTGTAAACACCGTCCGCCGACAGGCGTCAAGTTGGCCGACCGGCACCAACCAGCCCAGCCATCTTGACCAGAATCGCCGGTGCTTGTCAACGGGATTGGCCTACTGGCTTCGCTCGCGCTTGATGAAGGTGCCCCGGTTGTACTCTTCAAAGGCCACACGCAGCTCGTCCTGGGTGTTCATGACGATGGGCCCTCCCCAAGCCACCGGCTCTCCAAGTGGTCTGCCGGAAACGAGTAGGAATCGTGCCGGCTTGTCTCCGGCGGTCACCACGACTTGATCTCCCTCACCGAAAGTCACCACGTTTTCCGCCCCCACCAATGCCGACCCCTTCGCGTCGATCAATTCGAAGTAGTTGGCCCCGTCCACGGGAAAGGCGAAAGGATCCCGCTCCGGAGAGAAATAGCCAGTGCCGTCGATCACGTAGGCGAACGCGCTATGGCCCCGCTCGACCCGGTGCACGAACTCCTGGCCGGCCGCCAGCGCCACGTCCAGATACTCAGGGTCCGTGACTATGTCGCGCACCGGGCCCCGCACGCCGCTCACCTCACCGCAGATGACCCCCACCGTGCCTCCGTTCTCAAGTTGCACGCGGGGGATGTCCGCGGCCCGGACATCCCGGTAGCGCGGCTCCATCATCTTGTGCGAAGCAGGCAGATTCGCCCACAGTTGGAATCCCCACATCGGTCGGCCGCCGCTCGGCGACCGGGTGCTCTCGCCTTTGGGCATCTCCTGATGGATGATCCCGCTACCCGCCGTCATCCACTGCACGTCCCCCGCCCCGATCACCCCGCTGTTCCCCATGCTGTCGCCGTGCTCAATGTCACCGTGCAGCACGTAGGTGATGGTCTCGATGCCGCGATGGGGATGCCAGGGGAATCCGGCCAGGTAATCCGCGGGATCGTCGGAGTGGAAATCGTCCAGGAGCAAGAACGGGTCGAACTGCGGTACCTCACGGTAGCCGAACGCCCTCTTCAAATGGACACCGGCCCCTTCGATCGTGGGGCGGGCTCTTAGGATGCTGACGATCCGCCTCGTCTCGGGCATGAGAGGCTCCTTCCGGCTTCACCGCGCACCATGCGGGCGCCAACGTAGGTCTGAAGTCGGATATTCCCGTCAGACGCGCGTCTGTATCATCGCGAAGAAACTTCTACGGAGCGGACCAGAGCTTGAAGTTGTCGAACCGGAACTGCACTCCGCCGGAAGTGATCGCTTCGCCGATCAGTCCGATCTTTCCGGACCTGAAAGTGGTGTCCGTCAGCGGATTCCCGATCTGCAGACCGTTCACGAACAAGGTTATGGTGCTGCCCTGGCAGGTGACCCGGAGGCGGTTATAACCCGTGGGATTTAGAGCGGCCGACGCGTCAATGGTGCCGGTCACGTCCTGCCGAGTGCCTGCGACCCGCTTCCACAACTGGCACAGTCCGTCGTTCGACAAGGCGAACTCGTAGTAGTTGTTGTTGTCGGCGAGGCGGAAAACGAGACCATACAGGCCTCCCAGCGCATTGCCGACCTTGCCATCCACTTCGGCGGTGAAGTCCGTGTAGGTGGCGCTTCGCGCGGCCCAGGCCCCCAGGGGCGCCTGGTTGAGACTGATCACATAGTTCTGCTGGGTAGTGTCATAGCCCACGGCGGAAGTCTGGTCGCCGAATGTCGGCCAGCTGCTGGTCTTGCTGGAAAAGTCGTCCGCGAACAGGATCCGCTTCCCAGGTGCCGGCGGCTGCGTGCCGATAGCGTTGAACAGGTTCCAGAGGATCTGCGCGGCCTCTCCACGAGTGGCGGGGTCATTGGCGTTCCAGGTAGCGCCGAATCCAGACAGGCCATCCAGAAGATGGTTGTACTCGGCGATCCTGACGTTCGCGCCGTGGGTGGGATCGGAATAGAAAGCCGTGAGCTGTCCGGACCAGTCGGCCGGCGGATCAGGCAGGGCATCGGCGTTGAACAGTCTCCCCGCCCTTACCACGACGCTGATCAGCTGGATACGCTTGATGTTCGTATTAGGCTCGAACGTCGTGGCCGTCTTGCCCTTGCACGATGCCTATGTGAAAAGCCACCGCCACGTAATCATGAGGGAATAGATTGGTGGAGATGTCGGGCCCAAGATCGGTGAAAGGCTTGCTCGAATCTACCCAATCATCCTCGGTCACCGGCAATTGCAGCACACCGAGGATCATCTTGGCGAACTGGGCGCGGGTGAGATTGATGTTCGGCCGGAATTCCTTGGTCGAGCCTACTTGGTAACCGCCGATGACTCCGGCTTGACCGAGACCCTGGACGGCGGTGAAGTAGGGAGCGGTCGCCGGCACGTCGACGAAGATCGGGCTGCCGCCGGGAACGGGGGGCGGCCCGGTGCCCACCCGGTACTTCACGATAGTCCCGGCTCGGCCTACCGCGAAACCATGAGTCGAGTCCGGCAGAGAGATCGCACTCAGACCATTGGTGGTACCGGAGACCTGGGCGACCCAGGTGACACCGCCGTCGCTCGTGTGGAGGATGAGACCGGCGTCCCCGATTATCCATCCTTCGTCCTGGCTGACGAAGTACACGGCCTCGGGAGTCCCGGTACTTCCCACCGTCACCTTGTTGCCAGCTGCGGGCACCATTGGTCGTATGGAGCAGGAAGTGGACGTACTGGAGGGGGCTCGTGCCTTGGACGGAGTGGTTCCCGATCAGCCAGCCGTTGTCTTTGTCGGTGAACGATAGGCTGTCCACCCCGTAGAGGCCCCATGACTCTCCGAGCGTGTTATGCTGGCGCCTTCAAGCCATGTCTGGCCACCGTCGGTGGTCACTCGCACGTGATAGGTACCACCCGTGAACCCGTAGGTCTTGTCCACGAACTTTATCGAGTTCAACGTGATGGAGCCCGGAGCAGCAAGGCCCGAATCCTGTTTTGTCCAGGTAGTGCCCCCGTCGCTGGTGTGGATGATGCCGGCGGACCCACCACACGCCCACGCCGTATCCTTGTCTACCACGGTTAGCGAGCTGAGCCCGGTCGTGCCGGGGGATTTCTGAGCGACCCAGGTCGATGCCGCCGTCGGTAGTGCGAAGGATCACCGGGCCGGAGCCGGAAGTGGTGCCTACCGCCCACCCATTGTTCGCATCAGCGAAAGCCGACGGACAACAGATCGGCGGTCGTGCCGGAGGTCTGGGCCTGCCAGGAGAGACCGCCCGTGCTGGTGGCGAGAATCGTCCCACCGTTCCCCACGGCCCAGCCAACACTCTGATCGGCGAAGAACACCGAGTGGAGATCCTGCGCGGTCCCAGAACTCAGGACCTGCCAGTAGCCCTGGCTTGCCAGCGCTGGCGCCGCACCGAAGACGACGACCAGTACGACCAGCGCCAACAGCGGGAGCATGAGGAGCGTGCGCCGGTAGCGCCGCGTCCCCGAGGATCGGGGACTGCCGCCAACGATGCGACAGACGACCCTTCGCCCGGCGCTGCTGCCATTCTTGCATCGTGGTGAGCTCTCGAAGGAGGGGCTGGTGAAGCCCCGCCCAGTCATGTCGCTCATGCGCCCTCCCCTGTACTGCTGGCCGTGACAGGCACTAGAGAGTTCCTAGTTTACGGGAAACCTCCTGCCAAATGAAGAGACTTGACAATTCGCGAGCAAAAATCAAGCTCTTGGCCTCTGGACCGACACCATCAATATGTGCTTGACTATGGAAACGAATACATCGCCCTCAAGGTAACAATTGAGTTTTCGATTCACAGGTACAAGATAGTGGCCTCGACCAAGAGACGAGTCCTCAAGGCAGTCGGCTGATCAAGCCTGGGCCGCTCGAGCCCTGACTCCACGCCGCACCACCCCTCTCGATCGCTCCGCTCCCGCTCAGATCAGGGCCGAAGCGGCATCTCGAGTTCGACCTCGTCCCGTATCGGGATGCCGTATGCCCCGACGATAGGGATCTCCGGTTTCAGTCGGCGGGCTACGTCTCGCAAGCCGCGGTGGACGGCGACGAGCGAAAAACCGCGGCGCTGATAGAAACGAAGCGCATCCATGTTGTCATTGGTCGTGATCAGCCAGAGCCGGCGACAACCGCTATCGACGGCCGCCCTCCGCACTGCCTCGACGAGCCTGGTGCCGACGCCCACGAAGGGGATGAACGCGTGCAAAGTGACCAGTTGGCATTCGTCCTCCACCACTTCATACGTAGCGAGTCCCACCCGCCCACCGCTCGGAGAAACAGCGTAGAAGCCCGGAAGCTCCGCCGCGAAGATCTTGCGACCGCGCGACACCACGAAGTCGGTGCCCCAACCCCGAACGATCTCCAGGGCCCATCCACGGTCGCCAGGCCCTAGCGCGCGTATGAGAGTGCTCGTACAATCGGCCTTCCCGGGGTCGTATCTTTTCGCCTGCTCCGGGTCGAAAGCATTGTACGCTGTGGCCGTATAGAATGAGATGTGATCGCACCGTAACTCGCGCCGCCGCTTCGCCGCACCGCCCGGGAGCGCGGCGATCGTGCGGCCGGTGAGTACCCGAGGAGGGAGTCATGGACTACCTTATGGAAAGACCCCGCCATTGAGCAGCATTCCCTCCATGCCTCCCACGACCGTCGTTTTCGACATGGACGGCGTGCTCCTCGACTCCGGTCATGCGTGGAACGAGGTGTTGCAGGAGCTTTTTCGAACGTGCGACCGCCCCTGGGGCGCGCTCGACCAGGAGGCCTTCGCGGGCGGAGACAACTCGCGACAGTGGGCCTCATATCTCCGCCGCATGCACGCACTGCCCTGGTCGGACGACGAGATCGTCCGCTGGGTCACGGACAGACTCCTCGAGCGGTTCCGCGTCAGCTTGCCGCTTCTGCCGGGAGCCGAAGCGGCAGTCGCCAGATTGAGCGCACGCTACCAACTCGGACTCGCCAGCTCGTCACCTCGGGAGATCATCGCCTACGTCCTTCATGCGAGTGGACTGGAGCGATACTTCACCGCTTGGGTGTCCTCGGATGACGTCAGCCGCGGAAAACCTGCCCCGGATGTGTATCTCCACGTATGCACGCTCTTGGGGACGGCGCCGGACACGGCAGTCGCGGTAGAGGACTCACCCATGGGTGTCGCCTCGGCAAAAGCAGCCGGCCTTCGTGTGATCGCGATCCCCCGCGCCTGGTTTCCTCTGGCCGGCAAGGCGCTTGCCACGGCGGACTTGGTGCTCTCGTCCCTGGAGGAGCTACGGCCCGAAACGGTGGCGGGACTGTAGGAGAAAGAACAGACCAGACTTTGGAAAACGGCCCTCCAGAGCGCACCCACAAATCTTGTCCGAGCCCCGAGGTATTCTCTTGTCATGAGCGATAGCACTTTTCGAAAACGACCTCCCAGGTTGTCCAAATCCAGGTACACGAGCTTCGTCGCCTGTCCGCGGTTGGGCTATTTGAGAGCCTACCCCTCCCGTTTTGGGAGCTACTGCGCCTTCTCTCCAGAACGAGAGGCCCTCTTCGCTTCCGGCACCCGCATCGGGCAGCTTGCCCGCGACTACTGGCCGGGCGGCCTACTCATCGAAGCCGACTACACCCGGATCCCCGAGGCCATTCGGCAGACGAGGGAGGCTCTCGCGCTGCGACGTGAAGTCCTCTATGAGGCCGCAGTGGAGCACCAGGGGATCCTCGTGCGCGTCGACATCCTCCGCCGCCTTGGCGACGGCACCTACGAGCTCACTGAGGTCAAGTCGGGTACCAGGGTGGACGAGGCCAAGCACGTGCCGGATGTGGCGATCCAACTCTTCGTCCTCGAGTCGTCGGGGCTGCGCGTGTCGAAAGCCAGTCTCATGCACGTGAATCCCGATTACATCCATACGGGCGGCGCCACCTACCGGCTTGGCGACCTTTTCGTACCTGAAGATGTGACGGAGCAGGCGCGCGCGTACATCGCGGCAGCGCTACCAGGTTCGTTGCGAAACATCGCACTCTGGTTGAAGCGGGACGATCCCCCAGAATCTACCGTCAAGAACTCGTGCCACGATTGCGAGTACTACGAGGGTTACTGTCGCCCCCGCTGCTGCGAGTTCCCCGTCTCCGAGTTCGGATGGGCGCGCCAGACCGTCCCATTGCTCGAGGAGATGGGCATAACCGACACCCTACAACTGCGTAAAGACACGCTGGAATATGCCCGGCTCGTCGGCTGCGTCCGAAATAGCGCGTACGGCCCGCGGATCATGCGGATGGTCGACGCTATCCTTTCGGGTGAGCTACGAGTGGAGCCCGAACTCGGTAAGATCTTGCGCCGCCTGGCCCGCCCGCTACACTTCCTGGACTTTGAGTCCTGGAACCCGGCACTGCCGGTCTTCCCTGGCACCCGGCCGTATCAGCAGATGCCGTTCCAATGGTCCGACCACTGCGTATACGAAAATGGCACCAGCGGCCACGCCTACCACCTCACCGACGGTCCCCAAGACCCTCGCTCAGAAGTGGCAGAGACCCTGGTTTCCCGGTTTGCCCAGGATGATGGGCCGATTTTCGCCCACCACGCGACCTTCGAGAGGGCATGTCTGGACAGCCTGGCTGCGCGATCGCCGCGACTGGAGATCGCTCTGCTGGACATCGCAGCACGGCTGGTGGACCTCGAGGCCCTGATATCCGACTACGTCTACCACCCCGATTTCCACGGAAGCTTCTCGCTCAAGGCGATACTGCCGGCGCTGGTGCCGGGCGCCGGCTACAAGGACCTGGCCGTGAGCAACGGCAACGCCGCGGCGCTGGCTTTCGAGACCTTGCGGACCCTGCCATCGGGCCCCGAGAAAGAACACGTGCGCGCCGGGATGCTCGACTATTGCGCACGAGATACCTGGGGCATGCTCGAGATCTATCGCACGTTGGAGGCGCGAGTCGGGCCGGACTGACCGCTCACGCTCGCTGCTGGGAGGCGAGGCGATCTTCGCGCGCGGCGTGGCGCGCGCGTATGTTCGGAAGCATCGGGTCGATGGCGTTCCTCGCCGGGCTTGGTTTCGCTCGCGTCCGGCTCGGCAACAACCTCCTGCAAGGCCGGCCAGGTCGGAGGTGAGACATGCGGGTGCTGGTGGCAGACACGTTCCCAGAAGCCGGATTGGAGCAGTTGCGGCATGACGGGGCGGACATCCTTTACGCGCCGGAGCTGGCGGACGAAGCGCTGGTCGACGCTCTGTGCGTCCAGAACCCAGAGGTCCTGGTGGTCCGCTCCACCTTGGTCACCCGGCCAATGCTGGACAAGAGCCGTCTGGGCCTGGTGGTGCGCGCTGGGGCCGGCTTCAACACGATCGACGTCGAGGCGGCCTCGGAACGAGGCATCCTGGTGGCAAACTGCCCCGGTAAGAACTCTATCGCTGTGGCCGAGCTCACCTTTGGTCTCATCCTGGCGCTAGACCGCCGCATCCCCGAAAACGCGGCCGATCTGAAGAATCACGTCTGGAACAAGAAGGAGTACAGCAAAGCCCGAGGCCTCTTCGGCCGCACCCTCGGCATTGTGGGTTTGGGTCGTGTTGGGCAAGAGGCGGCGATCCGTGCCCACGCTTTCGGCATGCCCGTGGTGGCTTGGAGCCGCTCGCTCACCGAGGATAGAGCTGCGCAACTTGGGGTCCAGGCGAAGCACTCAGCGATCGACGTCGCCTCGGCAGCCGACATCGTGAGCATCCATTTGGCGCTCAACGACGAGACTCGGGGCATCATCGGGCAGGACTTCTTCGCGGCATTGCCGCCGCGCGCGATCTTCGTCAACACCTCCAGGGCGGAAGTCGTCGACGAAGAGGCTCTGGCTCACGCGGTGAAGGAACGGGGCGTCCGCGCGGGGGTCGATGTCTTCGTGGGTGAGCCCGAGGGTGGCGGCGGGCGCGTGGAAAGCATGCTCTTCACCCTCGACGGAGTCATCGGCACCCATCACATAGGAGCCTCCACCGAGCAGGCGCAGCAAGCCATCGCCGACGAAACGGTAAGGATCCTTCGCGAGTACATGTCCAATCGTCGTGCGCCCAACACAGTCAATCTGGCGGGGAAGACACCCGCCACGCACCTGCTGGTGGTGACACACCGCGACCGGGTAGGAGCCCTCGCCGGCGTGCTGGATAAGCTTCGGGGGGCCGGCATCAACGTCGAAGAAATGGAGAACATGGTGTTCCAGGGCGCCGTGACCGCCAGTGCCCGGATCCAGTTGAGCAAGGCTCCGCCCAAGAAAGTGCTCGACTCGATCACGTTCGACTCCCCCGACGTCATCTCCGTGAGTCTCCTAAAGCTCTAGCGACGCCCAGGACCGGAGAAGAACCATGCCCGGTGCCGATCCGGCGGCTCCCAGACAGCACATCCACGTCGGGCACCTCCGGATGGCACTACGACCATTGGCGCGGGCCCTTCTATCCCGCGGACATGGCCTCGAGCGACTATCTTGCCTTCTATGCCCAGCATTTTGAAACGGTGGAAGTCAACAGCTCCTTCTATCGGCTTCCCACCCCTGAGACCCTCGAAAGCTGGACAAGAGCCGTAGCGCCAGATTTTAGATTCTCCGTAAAGGCCAGCAGCTACATCACCCACCGCAAGAAACTCCGCGACCCGGCGAGTCACGACGCCTCGGTTCCTCGCCGCGGTCGCTTCGCTGGGAGACAACCTTGGGCCGATCCTTTTCCAACTCCCACCCCACTTCCGCGCCAATGTCCCGCGGCTGGAGGACTTTCTGGGGGCGCTGCCTTCGGGCCCGGCGTACGTGTTCGAGTTCCGTGACCCGACCTGGTTCGATGACGCGGTTTACGAGACCCTGGCCCGGCATGGGGCGAGCTTCTGCATCTACGAGTTGGCGGGCACGCTTTCCCCGGTGCGGGTGATCGCGGACACTGCCTACGTGCGGTTGCACGGCCCCGGCGATGCGTACGAAGGCTCGTATGACGACAAGGCGCTCCGCGCATGGGCCGAGCGCCTAATGGGCTGGGCGGCCGACGGCAAGGAAGTATTCTGTTACTTCGACAACGACCAAGCCGGACACGCGGTCTAACGCCGGGAGTCTCGTCAAGCTTATCAATCGCGCTTGAATGCTCCCTTGATGCCGCCACTCAGTTGCTTCACCGTGGACTCCACGTCGGGCGAGACGAAGGCCACATCGTTCCCCAGTTCGATCGAGAACGGCGTGGGCAGGAACGAGTGTCCGGAGACCGTGTCGGCGAAGAGCCCGCCGGAGAGGACGTAGCCCTCCACGAGCCCTGTCTTTTCGTCGAACTCGAAATCCTCCACCTTGCCCAGGTCTTTGCCCTCGGTGGTCTGAAGACGCAGGCCTCGGATCGATTTCTTGTCATCCATCACGGTCTGGATGTCGGGGATCTCAGAGGCCTTGACGACGCTCTCGGGGGTGGAGAGGATCACAGAATCCGGACCGATCGCCTGAATCGACGACCATTGAGCGACACGGGCTGCCTTGAGCAGACCCTCGGATACAACGAGCCCCAACACCTGCTTGCCGGGCGGATCGACAATAAGGTCCTTGATCTTGCCGAGTTCTTGGCCACCTTCCCGCGCGACGGCGGTGCGGCCCACCACTTCACTAGCCTTCATGTGACCTCCTTGGAGGGCGACGTTCCCTCGGTGCGGCCATGTCGAAGCGGACTCAGCCCAGAGCTGCACCGGGCAGGGCACCGAAAGCGTGCACCGTGCCGGTGACCTCGAGGACAACAAAGATGATGATGGCAAGGACGATCACGGCGCCCACGTCCCACCAGATACCGTGCGTTCTCCTACCTACGAACCTGGGCATGCAAGCCTCCTGAAGCACCGCGCCGCATCTCGTCGACAATCATTTTCATCCAATGATTCCCATTATTACACCTGGACACGCAGAGCGGGTTGAGTACAAAAGAAACCCAAGGGGAAGAGATGAAAGATAGAACTGCGCATCCGGTGCACCGCCCGCAGCACCCACGTGCGAAGGAGAGACCTTGTCGAATAGGCTGGCCCACGAAACGAGCCCCTACCTGCTTCAGCATGCCGACAACCCGGTGGACTGGTATCCATGGGGGAAAGAAGCCTTGGACAAGGCCGCACGCGAGAACAAGCCCATCTTCCTCAGCATCGGGTACTCAGCCTGCCATTGGTGCCACGTCATGGAGCGTGAATCCTTCACCGACCTCGGCATAGCGGATCTTCTGAATTCAAGCTTCGTCAGCATAAAGGTCGACCGCGAGGAGCGACCGGACCTCGATGCAATCTACATGGACGCGGTCACGGCCCTGACGGGGAGAGGTGGCTGGCCGCTCAGCGTGTGGCTGATCCCTTCGGGCGCACCCTTCCATGGCGGTACCTATTTCCCGGATCGGCCCCGATTCGGGATGCCCTCCTTCCGACAGGTCCTGCAGGCTGTCGCGCAAGCCTGGAACGACAGGCGGGAAGATCTTGAGGAAATGGCGCTCGCTCTGGTAGGGCAGCTTGCCGGTCCAGATATGGCTCTAGACACGGCCTCTTCGGCAAAGATCCGGGCGCCGGCCAAGCCTGGTGAAGGTCCGCATCGTGCCCGTCCGACGTGGAGGGAAAGGACCATCCAAGATCTGCGGAAGTCGTTCGACTGGAGCCACGGCGGCTGGGGCGGGGCACCCAAGTTCCCCCAGCCCCTCCTGCTCGACTTCCTTCTCGCAAGTCACGCGCTCGCTCCCCAGCCCGAGTTGCGCCGGCAATTCGAGGTGGCCCTGGACGCCATGGCCGCCGGCGGCATCTACGACCATCTGGGAGGAGGCTTCCACCGCTATTCCACGGACGAGATATGGCTCGTGCCGCATTTCGAGAAGATGCTTTACGACAACGCCCTGCTTGCCGGCTGCTACCTGCATGGCTGGCAGTTGACGAAGAAACCGCGCTATCGCGAGGTTGTCGAAGAAACATTGGACTACGTGCTCCGGGAGATGACGAGTCCTGAGGGCGGCTTTTACAGCGCGCAGGACGCGGACTCCGAAGGAGAGGAGGGTAAGTTCTTCGTCTGGTCCTCCGCCGAGATAGACGAGGCGCTCGGGGCCGATGCCGGGCTGTTTCGAGAGGCATACGGAGTGAGGGCGAGCGGCAATTTCGACGGCCGCTCGGTGCTTAGCCTGGTGAACCCACCGGAGACCCCCCGCGACGTGGCGGCCCTCGAGCGTGCTCGCGCGCGCCTTTTCGCGATTCGAGAGCGACGTGTCCATCCCGCGCGCGACGGCAAAGTCCTGGCGGCGTGGAACGGGCTGATGCTGGCGACTCTTGCCGAGGCGGCCCGGGCCCTTGGCTCGTCGCGCTACCTCGAGGCAGCGCAGAAGAGTGGCGAGTTTCTGCTGCGGGAGATGAGTCTGCCCGGTCCGCGGCTGCTTCGCTCGTGGACATCCGCAACGAAGGGCGGAAACGGCTTCCTGGAGGACCACGCCGACGTGTGCCACGGTCTTCTGACTCTGTATCAGGGTACCTTCGAGGAACGGTGGTTCGTCGCCGCCCGCGATCTCGCCGAGGCCATGATCGTCCATTTCCGCGACCCTTCCGGGGGTTTCTTCGACACGAGCGAGGACCATGAAGCACTCATCACACGGCCTCGTTCGTTGCAGGACAACATCATCCCGAGCGGCAACTCCATGGCCGCGACCGTCTTGCTCCGGCTGGCCGGCCTGACAGGGGAAGGCCGTTACTGGGACATAGCGCTGGAAACTATCGCATCGGCGCGCGCCCTGTTCGAGCGAGCTCCCATGGGGTCGGGACAATGGCTGCTCGCAGAACTCCTGGCGACCGGGGAACCTGCGCGAAGTGGCTGTGGTCGGCGAGCCGCAGGCTGCACCCACTCGGGACTTGCTCGACGTGGTGTTCGATGAGTTCAGGCCGGACGTGGTGGTCGCCGGCAAGGCTCCCGGCCGTCCGTCTTCCATCCCCCTCCTCTCGGAGAGAGAACCTGATCCAGGTATTGGCATGAGTGGCGCGGTTGCGTGGCTATGCGCGGACGCCGCCTGCACCGCCCCAATAACGGACCCCGGGGAGCTGCGCGCGGCGCTCGACGCGCGTCCATCTCGATCCTAAGGCAAACGCCTGGCCGTCGCGGCCACCGGCCGGACCTGACCGCGCGCACCACGGTGGGCCCCATGCTACAGTCCCTCCGGTGGATGGACGACGGATAATCGCAGGCCTGGGCCTTCTCGTCGCGGCGACGGAGCTATTGTTCTGCGTCGCCGCGCCTCCGGCCCTGGCCAGCCGCTTCTCCGATGTTGGCGACGACTATGCCTACCAACCTCAGATCGAAGCGCTTGCCGCTGCGCACATCGTCGAGGGTTTCGAGGATGGGAGCTTCGGACCCAACCAGAACATAACCAGACAGCAGTTCGCGAAGATGATCGTACTGGCACTGGCGCTGCCGGTGAGCGACACCAGCATATGCCCCTTCCAGGATGTGGCTAACGAGATCGGCGAACTCTATCCGTATCACTACGTGGCCGCGGCAGCCGACAATGGGATCACCACGGGGATCGACGCTGCGACATTCGCACCATTGCGGAACATAAACATCGCCCAAGCGATAACCATGGTGTCCCGCTCCGCGGCTACGTTGACCCAGAAAGCACCTCCTGGGGTGACCTCGGTGTTCGGAGCCTTCGACACCATCCACACGCCGTGGGCCGACAGGGCCACAGTACGCCGGACTTCTTGACGGGCTCCAGTGGTCCGCCACCAAGGACCGGCCGACCGACCCCATAACCCGCGGCGAAGTGGCCGCACTCCTGAGCAATCTCATATCCCTCAGATACGCGTCCGCTTCACTGCAGCTCCTAGTGGTGACCGACGAGCACCTCGCGACCTGGCAGGCAGGCGGAGCGGCAGCCGGAATGACCAGTCAGCACTATGCCGCCCGCATCGAGAACCGAGGCAACGCTATAGTAGAGCTTGACGGTTCGGCTTCCGGCGTGGCGGCTCAGGGAGGGACCCTTTGGCAGAGGGACCTTTTGGAGTTCATCCCCCGCGTTCTCGCCCCCGGAGAGGCGGCATTCATCGGGTTCGAGAACACGGTGATGCCCGGCGTCCCCATCGCGAAAAGCGTCCATCTCGCGCTGACAGGGCTGCCTGTAGGCACATCCTCCCCGCGACTGCTGGTGAGCCGGTTGGAAGGCCACGTCGACCCAGAGGCCGGGTACATCGCCACGGGCGAGGTCGTCAACGACACGGACAAGGACGCGAGCCTTGTCGACGTCGGAGTGGCCCTGTATGGCGCAGACGGCCGGCTGCTGGGGTTCCAGGCAAGCTATCTCAACGACCTGGAAGCCGGGGGATCCACCCCGTTCACCGCGGACCAGCATCTCATAGCTCCGGCCGATGCAGCCCAGGTGGTGCGACTGGTCGGCCTCTCGTGCTGCCCCGCGAATCAGTCTGGCCCGTGACGAAGGCACCCGTAGGACGCGGCGCCAGACGCGGCGATCGCAGCGTGGCGTCTCGCAATATGGTGTCTCGTGGCGTGGCCTGTCGCTGCGCGGCGCGACGCGCACGCAGTGGCTCTAGAGCCTATCCCACGAACTCGATGACCACCTGCTTCACGTCCCAGAGGGTCTCGATCTTTTCAGCGATGTCCGCCTTGATCACCGGAGCGAACTGATGATCCGCCGCTAGATCGGCCACTATCCGCACCGTGCCGTCCTTGACCTCGATCTCTTTGATCAAGTTGGTGCGGACGACATCCAGGCCGCGAAGCGGGTTCATGACATGGCGCAGCCGACGCTTGACGACCGCTTCGGTCGTCGGCTCGCGTTCCTCGACAAGACCGCTCTTTTCCTCGTAGTCCCGGATCGCTGCCCGCAGCCCTTCCACCGCCAGAACGGAGCAGTGGGCTTTGATCGCCGGGAGGCCGCCCAGCTCGTCGGAGGCCTGTTTCCAGGTGATCTTCTTTGCGTCCGCGATAGTCTTGCCCTTTGCCAGTTCTGTGATTATCGACCCGGTGGCGATGTTGGAAGCGCACCCGTACGACTCGAACTTGACATCGTCCAGCACTTTCGTCTTCGGGTCCACCTTGATATAGACCGCCACCATATCCCCGCAGGCCGGGCTGCCTTCGGTGGACTTGCCGTCTGGGTTCTCTATCTTTCCGACGTTCTGCGGGTGACGGAAATGCTCCAGCACCTTTTCGTTGTATGGGAAGGCCATCTCTCCCTCGCCTCCTTAGTCGTTTGGGGTGAGCGGGCTGATGACACGCAGTTCAGTCACCACTTCGGCGATCGCGTCCACCACTCCGTCTACATCTTCCTGGGTGTTGTAGCGACCCAAGGAAAACCGTACCGAACCGTGTGCCCTCTCGTGATCGCCCCCGATACCAAGGATCACGTGGCTCGCTTCGAGCGATTTGCTGAAGCAGGCAGATCCCGTGCTTACGGCGAATCCGCGCATGTCGAGCTGTAGGGTTATGGACTCGCCCTCCACGTAGTGGAACGTGATATTGGCGTTCTGTGGCAGGCGGCGGGTGCGATGCCCATTGAGAGTGGTGTACGGAATCTCGCTCAAGGCTCGACCGAGGAGCCGGTCGCGGAGACCCTGAAGGCGTTCGTTCTCCTCGTCTGTCACGAGTTCGAGAGCAGTGGCGAATCCTACCGCCCCGGCTATGTCCTCCACCCCGGCCCTTCTGTTGAACTCCTGGAACCCGCCGTCCATCCATTTGCCGAGTGGAGTACCTGAACGGAGATACAGCCCTCCCATGCTCTTCGGTCCGTGGATGGTATGAGCCGCCACAGTCACCAGATCCACCGGAATCCGGCCTACGTCGAGAGGGAGCCTGCCGAAGCTATGGGTGGCATCCGTGTGAAACAAGACTCCTTTTGCCTGGCAGATCTGGGCGATGCTCTCTATGTCTTGCACCGTGCCGATCTCTTGACTCGCCTGCTGGATGGAGACGAGGATCGTGTCTGAAGAGATGGCCTTCTCAACCGCTGCGGGATCCACGAACCCTTCGCCGTCCACGTCCAGCACGGAGACGCGGAAACCCTGTTTGCCGAGTGCCGCCGCGGTATTGAGCACCGGGAAGTCCTCGATGCGCGACGTGATGAGGTGCCTGCCCTTCTTCTCGCCCAAGGCCAACGCCACGCCCTTGAGCGCCATGTTGCTCGACTCGGTGCTCCCCGAAGTGAAGATGAACTCCTCTGCGCCGCCACCCAACCTGCGGGCCAGCGAGGCCCGGCCCGATCAAGCGCTTCCCGTGCCTCGATCCCCATCGAGTAGCCGAACTCCGATGTGGCCACAGCATATACGTCGAACAGATACGGCTTCATCGCCTCGAGCACGCGCTCGTCCAGCCTAGTGGCCGCAGCGTTGTCGAGATATACCGTCTCCCCGAACATGCGGCCTCCTAAATGAAGAGCGTGATGGTAGAGTGGCGAGCCTCTTCGACGTAGGTGCCCACCGCGCAGTACTCAGCAATGAGATCCTGGCGAAGGTCCTCCGGTCCGACTCCCATGATGTCCATGGTCATGTCGCATGCGAAGATCTTGCCGCCAAGTGCCTTGAAGTCCTGGGCCAGCCGCTCCAGCGAGACCACGCGGCTCTTCTTCATTCTCCGCTTCACCATCCACTTGCCCAAGCCAAGCATATGCATCCTGGACAGCTGACCTTTGTCGAGTTGACCCTTCTTGAGTCGCAGCAGCCCCCAGAACGTGAAATACATGGACACTTCCATGCCCATGGCGAGGGCGCCGTTGCCGATGATGAATGCGCTGTAGATCTTGTCGAAATCCCCGCTGTGGACGACCAACGTGGCCTTCTCGACGCCGGCCGGCTCATTCATCGTCGTATCCTGATCTTCCACGTGTCGCCTTCTTCCTCGACGCTGAGCAACTCAAGCTTCAGAGCCTTGACCGCCAGCGGGATCTCTTTCTTGGACGATGGATGCGTACCCACCACCTCGACCACGTCTCCCGGCATCGCCTGTCGGAGGGCTTTGCGCACCTCCACCAGGGGCACCGGGCAGGTCTCGCCTCTCATGTCGAGCTTGATCTCTGCCACTGCTAGAAGCCTCCCCTCACCGAACGGCCCGCTTGGCCCGCATCTGACGATTCTGATACTGCCGGGCTACCCGCCGCGGATGACGCTCAAACAAAAGGCGCCGAACAGGCCGACGCCTCTTTGGGTCCTCGATCATCTGGCAGGCTCGCAGCTCAGCCAGCGAAGTAGCTCCGATCTACCAGCGGGAGCCACCCTCCCGGCCCCCACCGCGACTGCCGCCACCGTAGCCGCCCCCACCGCCGCCGTAGCCACCGCCGCCGCCACCGTAGCCGCCGCCACGACTGCCGCCGAAGCCGCCCGGCTTGCGCTGTTCCTGCTCCCGAGCACTGTCGACGTTGATGGTGCGCCCGTCCAGGTCGGTCCCGTTGAGCGCAGCTTTGGCAGCCTCGCCCTCTTCGGGGGTCGACATCTCAACGAACGCGAAACCCTTGGGCCGGCCGGTCTGACGGTCGGTGATGAGGTTGACGGACACCACTTCGCCGTGCGCCGAGAAAGCCTTCTCAAGCGTCTCTTTGGTGGTGCCGTAGGACAGATTTCCCACGTACAATCTTGCCGTGCTCATCAAATCCTCCAACGACTAAGGGACAGGACCGCATGCGTTCGGATGCACTTGCGGACGAACGGACATGATCAAGCACTCTGCACGTCGCCTTGAGAGCTGTCCTATCGATGCGCGCTCATCATACCCGATTCCCGTTTGTTGTATGCGCTTGCCAAAAGGCTGATTCCTGGCTTTGGTCGTCCGCAAGCGGCAAGAGCTTTCCCCTTGACATTATTCCCAGCATCGAGGGGTACACTGCCGGAGAAGGGTGAAGCGCGACACGAGTGCCCGCGGAGAGGACAACGTGCATCTTCAAAGGATCATCACCGAAGGCCTGGCGCACTATTCGTATCTGATGGGGGACGCCGGTAAGGCCGTGGTCATCGATCCCAGACGCGATTGCGACGTCTACCTCGACGAGGCCCGGCGAGCCGGACTGCAGATCATCTATGTCCTGGAGACGCACCGGCACGAGGATCTTGTACTCGGATCGGTGGAACTGGCGAGCCGTGCCGGCGCGGAGGTGTGGCACGCGGACGCTCAGTTGCCGTACGAGTACGGCCAGCCGCTCCGCGAAGGCCAGGATTTTCAGGTGGGTGGACTGAACTTGGAGACGATCGCCTCTCCGGGGCACACGGAAGGCGGCATCAGCTACCTGCTGCGCGACCAGGCGGGATTCCCGTGGATGCTGTTCTCAGGGGACACGCTCCTAGCCGGCGACACCGGGCGCACGGATCTCCTTGGACCTGACCGCCTCGTCCAGATGAGGGGCCTTCTTCACGAGACTCTCTTCCGCCGCCTGCTCGTGCTGGGTGACGACGTTCTGCTCTGGCCCGCGCATGGCGCGGGCTCCGTCTGCGGCCGGGCCGTGGCAGACCGTCCCTGGACCACGATCGGCCTGGAGCGCAGGCTCAATCCGAGCTTGAGCCTTACCGATCTAGGTGCCTTTCTCGGCGCCGCGGGGCCGCAATCGGATCTGCCGCCCTATTTCTCCACGACCGAGAAGCTCAATGTGCAAGGCGCGCCGGCCTTGCCGGAGGTCAGCCCCACCTTCATCGCCCCTCGCGCCTTCGCGGACATCGCGGATTCTGCGCAGGTTATTGACCTCAGGCCGGAGCTCGCTTACCTTCCGGCGCACATCCAAGGGTCGCTCTTCCTCGGTCCAGGCGGCATCTCCCGATATGCTGGATGGTTCCTCGACGCGGCACCCCCGATCCTGCTTGTGACCGAAGAAGACAAGTCGGCATCGGTGGGTAGGGTGCAGTTGGCACGCATGGGATTCGAGAGCATCACCGGATGTCTGGCCGGAGGCATGGACGCGTGGCTGATGCGTGGGCTCCCAGTGGCCCAAACCGCGGGGATCTCCATCCACAGCATGTGTCGGGACCTCGAATCCGGCCATGATCCATATATTCTCGACGTGCGAGCTCAATCCGAGCTGGATGAGCAGGGGCGCGTGCCCGTGGCGCGCCACGTCGACCTATTGAGATTGCTGCCGCGGATCGCGGAGATCCCGCTCGGAAGGCGCATCCATGTCCTGTGTCGAAGTGGCTATCGCTCCACGGTGGCAGCCAGCGTCCTTGAACGGACCGGAAGACTGGACCTCGCCGTCATATTGGGAGGAGTCTCGGCGTGGCGGTCGGCAGAGTGCTCGGTGAAACTTGCGTGGAGCACCGCCGGGGAGAGCCAGCTCGAGGCCGATGAGTAACGCGGCGCTCCCGTCTGCGCTCGAACATTTCGAGGATTTCGTGCGGCTGGGATCGGGCCGGGCCATGGCATTCTTCCTCGACTACGACGGGACGCTGGTCGGGTTGACGGCGCGACCCGAGTTCGCCGTGATGTCTGAAGCCACTCGCGCCTTGCTGGCTACGCTTTCCGAAGGCTATCTCGTTTGCATCCTGTCCGGACGAGGTCTGGAAGACCTCCGTGCCAGCGTGGGTTTGGACCACGTGTATTATGCCGCCAGCCACGGCCACGAGGTGGAGGGTCCGCCCGACTCCGGGGTCCACTTGCAGCGCGGGCGTGAGTTCAGTACTTCTTTGTCCGCGATCGCGCGCTCACTTCAGGAACAGCTGGCGTGGGTGGACGGGCTCGTCGTGGAGCCGAAAGGGCTTTCGGTAGCGGTCCATTACAGGCTTGTGCCACCCTCGGAGCTTAGCGCAGTGGAGGAGGAAGTGACGCGGATGGCGAGCTATCACCCAGAACTGCGGCTCAGTTCGGGCAAACGCGTGTACGAATTCACACCTGGCCTCGATTGGGACAAAGGCAAGGCGCTCGTTTGGCTGCTCGGCACACTGGGACTTTCGCGAGACCGTGTCTTCCCCATCTGCATGGGCGATGACCTTACCGACGAGGACGCCTTCGTCGCGGTCAAGGGTTGGGGGGCGTCTGTCGCGGTGGGCGAACTGCATCGTGTGACCGAGGCGCGCTACTGGCTGCGCGACCCGGCTGAAGTCGTCCGGTTCCTCCGGCTTTTCGCCGGGCGGGTCCCCGGGTAAGGCCGCCTAGCGGTTAAAGGCGAGCCTCCCCGGGTATCAGCAGATACCCAGACGACACGGGAGTAACCGGATGGATTTTGCAATCAAGGACTGCGCGCTGGCCAACATCGCGACAGGGCGACGGGCGCAGACGCTGCGCGAGATGCGCAATATCCTGCGGGACATCCACCCCGGCTCCGTTTACCACCACTTCTGGGGCACTCTCCTGCGCCCCCAGTCCTCGGACCGCGAGTTCAACAACGACTTTGCCTCCTGGTCGTTTCAGAGTCTTCACGATAACCGGATGGCCGAACGGCTCGCGGTGATCGACCCCATGGATTTCGCGGATCTGGAGGGTCTGCGCCAGGAGGTCATCGAGGTCATCGACGAACGGCTGGATGAGACGGAGGTGGTACTGTTCACTCGGGCGGACCAGCAGTTCCACTTCGTGCGCTCGGCCATCGTCGTGTTCGATACTCATCGGCGGCTCGGCAGGCCCGAAGAGTTGGTGGCAGCGCTGCCGGCGATGTCGGTGGGGAGCATCTTCTATCACTTCATCGACGCCCGCCGCCGCACGGAAGGGGGCGTGGACGATTTTCGAGCTTGGCTGAGCGGCCTCGAGACGGACTACTCCGCCCTCTCGGACGCGCTTGCCGAGACCGACCCCTATTTCGACTCGCTTTACAGCCTGAAGTCACGTTTGGGCGGGCTCTTTGGGAGCTACTTTCTGCCCCCTGTCGAATCCCAGGAAGCGCAAACGAGGGACGAGGGCTCTCCAAATGTAGCCGCAGTCAGCGACGATACACCCGCTGGTCCGCTAGCGGCGACAGCGACCGGAGCCTGACAATGGCCGTCCAGTCTTCCCCAAGCCTTCTCGACAGATACGCCCGGCACGCCGGACTCGACGCGGTAGAGCAGCTTCGCCAACTTGCAGAGCTACTGAAGGACCTCAAGGTCGTGCACGTAAATTCCACCCGCCAAGGAGGTGGAGTAGCAGAGATCCTGGAGAAGCTGGTGCCCCTGATGCAGGAACTGGGTATCGACGCGAGCTGGGAGGTCATCGAGGGCAACGAGGACTTCTTCGCGTGCACGAAGGGGTTTCACAACGGGCTCCAGGGCAAGACGGTCCACATCCCCGATCGGCTCCTGCGCGTGTATGAAGAGGTCAACCAGGCGAACTCCGAGCGCCTCCGGCCGATACTCGAGAACGCGAACGTCGTCTTCATCCACGATCCGCAGCCCGCGCCGCTACTCAAGTACTGCGGTCACTGCAACGCCAAGTGGATCTGGCGTTGCCATATCGACGTGAGCCACCCGTGGAGACCCATCTGGAAGTACCTACGTCAGTTCATCAACCCCTACGACGCCAGCATCTTCTCTCTCGACGCGTTTGCCCAGCCCATGCCGCACACCGTGTATCTCATCCCGCCGAGCATCGACCCATTGAGCGAGAAGAACCTGCCCGTGTCGGCGCGAAAGGTCCTGGAAGTGAAGACCGAGTTCGGCATCGACCCCGAGCGTCCGATGATCCTGCAGGTCTCGCGCTTCGACCGCTTCAAAGACCCACTCGGCGTCATCGAGGCCTACCGAACTGGCAAAGAGGTTCGTGCCCAGCCTACAACTGGTGCTCGCGGGCGGCGGCGCCGTCGACGACCCGGAAGGGGAGGTCGTCCTTAACGAAGTGCGAGAGGCCGCGGCTGGCGACCCGGACATCCATGTGCTAGCGTCTGGCCACTACACCGACCGCACGATCAATGCCTTGCAGACCGGGGCCGATATCGTGCTTCAGAAATCACTGCGAGAAGGCTTCGGACTGACCGTCACCGAAGCGATGTGGAAAGGTAAGCCGGTGATCGGCGGCAACACCGGGGGTATCCGACTACAGTTGGTCAACCATCAAACGGGCTTCTTGGTGGACACACCTGAAGGAGCCGCTCTGCGAATCCGCTACCTGCTTTTCAACCGGCAGCGGATCAAACAGATCGGAGAGAACGCACGAGAGATGGCCCGCCAGAACTTCCTGATCACGCGGCACCTCCGCGAGTACCTTACCGTGATGGTGGCACTCATCCACGGGAACGAGGACCGCATAGAGCTGGGCTAGCAGCCGGCATGGAGCGATTGATCGTCGTTTCAAACCGGCTCCCCTACGTCCTCAAGCGCAAGGCCGACGGTTGGGGCCTGACCGCGGGATCGGGGGGTCTGGTCACGGCTCTGCTCCCCGTGCTCCGCGATCGCGGCGGACTATGGATCGGTTGGCCCGGCGTCACAGAGCCCGTCCCTCAGCTCAATCTGATCCTCCAGGAGGCGGCGGCCGATGCCGGGTATTCGCTCAAACCCGTGCTCCTCAGCTCGGACGATTATGACCGCTACTACAACGGCTATTCCAACGAGACCATATGGCCGCTTTTCCACGATATGGAATCGCAGTGCAACTTCGACCCTGAGTACTGGCACGCCTACGTGAAGGTGAATCGCCGGTTTGCGGAGGCCGTCGCCCAGGAAGCCCGACCCTCCGACTTCGTATGGATCCACGACTACCAACTCCTCGACGTGGCTCACCACCTGCGCGAGAACAAGAACTGCCCGGATCTGGCTTTCTTTCTGCACATCCCGTTTCCACCGCCAGATATCTTCCTCAAATTGCCCGAGCGACAGGCTGTGCTCGATTCGCTCCTGGCTTACGACCTCGTGGGATTTCAGACCCTCCGGGATCGCAGGAACTTCATCCAATGCGTACGCACCCTTCTAAGGGGAGTGCGCGTGAAAACGGAAGGGAACCTCCACTTGATCCAGAGTGGTGGCCATGAAACACACGTGGGCACCTTCCCGATAGGAATCGATGCCCGCGACTTCGCGGAGCGAGCGGCCTCCCCGCAGGTGGAGATCGAATACCGGCGCATCCTCTCGCACTTTGGGGAGAGGCAGCTAGTGCTTGGCATCGACCGCTTGGACTACACGAAAGGCATCCCGCACCGGCTACGAGCGTTCGGCAACCTGCTCGAGCGCTTTCCGGAAGTGCGCGGACGCATCAATCTCATCCAGGTAGTAGTGCCGAGCCGGGAAGGCATCCCTCGATATGACGCCCTCAAGCAAGAGATCGATCAACTGGTGGGGCAGATAAACGGTCGCTTCACGCAGATGGGCTGGGTGCCCGTGCACTACATATTCCGTAGCCTGGAGCCCCGAGAGCTGTTGGCCTACTACCGAGCGGCACAGATAGCGCTGGTGACACCACTCAAGGATGGAATGAACCTGGTCTGTAAAGAGTTCTGCGCCTGCAGTCTCGAAGAGGACTCGGTGCTCATCCTAAGCCAGTTCGCCGGAGCGGCGGCGCAACTCGGGCGAGCGTCGATGGTGGTGAATCCCTACGACGTGGAGCAGACGGCCGACGCAATCTATAACGCATACAGGATGGACGCGGGCGAGCGCAAGTACCGGATGCGACGGCTACGCAGGAACATCCAATCCCAGGATGTGTTCTGGTGGGTGGACTCGTTCATGCGCGCGGCAATCGACAAGGAACTGCGCGACTTCCCGGTGCTCGAAGAGTACATCCCAGAGCAGCACGAGCACCGCTAGTCCTTGCCGCGCCCCGACGCGTGAGCCAAAAGGCAGTGGGGTCCACCAGTCTGGGCGCCGGTCCTGAGTCAGCGCCAGATGTACCAATAGAGGTAGATCCCCAGGCCTAGTGTTATCAACCACGAAGCAAGCGCGCTACGCATGAACCAGGTGTAGCGGCGCGGCGCTTTGACAACCCCGGTGAAGGCCAGGTTGATGTAGATCCACAGGCCAAGGACGATGAGCCCGAACACGTGATGGACGAGTATCTCCACGATGAAGGTGGAAAAGCCGTTCCAGTGGCTCAGGTATCGGGCGAGTTGCGGGGCCATTATGATGCCGATGACGAGGATCTGGGCCGCTATGGCCGTCCTCATCACGAGGCAGTGGCGACTGAACTTGTGCCGCCATGCGAGGGTAGCTCCGGTGAGCGCCGCCACGATGAGGATCGCCTGCACGACCAGGTTGAACGTCGCCACACCCTTCGTCACGTCCATCCTCAGCTCCTTCAGATCGGTGGTGCCCCGTTTGCACCGGCTATTTGGCGCTCCTCGGCTTACAGATGATCTCTAATATCTCCAGATCGAAGAAATCCTGCGCGTGAGTAGGGCGCAACACAAGGGCCGTGTCCAGGCCTCGGCCGGAACCACCGCACGTGATCACCTCGTTGTGAGGAGATATCAGCCCTGCGTCGGACGCGGCCAGAGAGATCTCCACCGCAACCTTGGTGCCCTCTCCAAGGCGCTTGAGGGTCTGCGCGATGATCTCCTCCACTTGATAGGTGGCGAACTTCCGCCGTACCGCGCGCCCCACTCCCCCAAAAGTATGAGTGCCTCTGTAGACCGAGGCACCACGGGTCTTGAGCTCCTCGAGCACCTCCGGAGGCATCTCCTGATGACCCGGCCGCGAGAAACCGGACGACTGTGTCACCACCACGACTCGTAATCCTTTCAGTCGGTCGCATGCCAGCAGCCCACTGGCGCCCGTCACCGAGGGGATGACCACGTCCGCGATGCCGAGGGTGGCGGCTCGTTCCGCGACCAGCTCAAGCACCTTCGACGTATTACTCTTGCCGCACTGGGCAAAGTATGTGATCGACGAGTCCATGCGCTCTCCTGGCGCTGCGTCGGCCTATGAGTTACAGGGCCGACTCTTCGCCCGAGTCTTCGCATTCAGACAGTTCGCCACGCAAGCTCTCCAATTGCCTACGAAGCCCAGCTTGCCTTGTACCCAGGTAGGCGACGTATGCCGCAATGATCACCCAGATAAGGCCATACCCCACCGCGAGATAGCCAGTGGCGCTCATGCTCCGCCTCCTCGACGGTCGCGGGCGCGGAAGCGCAGTGCCTGCGCTTCCGCGCCCATACTCTCGATACGCACGCGCAGAACAAGCAAGAACACATAAAGCAAAGTGAAAGCAATCAGCGAGACGATAAGCACCTCGGTCATCCGCGGGTCAAGCGCAAAGCCATGACTCGTCAGAATGCGCGGATGAACGGTCCTCCACCACCAGATGGAAAGAAACACGATCGGTACGTCCACCCATCCCACGATGCCGTACACGGCGGCCAGACGCGCACGCCGGTGCCCGTCTCCCGCGACCGAGCGCAACAAGAGATACCCGACGTAGATGAACCAGAGAACGAGTGTGGTGGTCAAGCGCGGCTCCCACGTCCAGTAGACTCCCCAGGCGGATTTGGCCCATATGGGGCCGGTGACGAGAGTGATCGTGGTGAACATCACCCCTATCTCGGCCGATGCCGCCGCCACCCGGTCGTACTTGAGCCGCCCTGTGGCCAGGTAGGCAATGCTGAGCGCGAACACCACCGTAAAGCCAGGCCCCAGCGCTATCCAGGCGCTGGGCATGTGAAAGTAGAAGATGCGTTGCACGTCACCCATCGTCGCCTCGCGCGGCGCCCACACGAGTGCTCCTAAGAGAGCCAGCAGCAGGAACAGGAAGGTCACCGCCCCGAGGACCGAGACCATGAGGTCGCGCCGTGCGGCTGCGGGATCCATCGGCTATTCCTCCATCACGAAATCAAACGTCATGAACGCGATTGCAAGGAATATCACATCGTACACGACGAGGAACCAGGGCCACAGCCCGGCGCTGCCCAGCCCCTCGCCGCCCAGGAGGATCGTCGACACGTAAGCCGCTGCAATTATCAAAGGTACGAGGAGCGGAAAGATGAACACGGCCAGCAACGCGTCCCTCGCGCGGACCCCGGCCCCCACCGCGGCGAACAAGGTCCCCACCGCGCTGAAGCCTATGCTCGCCAGAGCGATCACCAGGACGAGGCCGGCCCAGCCGGCGCCGAGACTCACGTTGTACAGCACGGTGAAGAAGCCAAGGATCACCAGCCCCGTCACAAAGAGCAGGATGAGGTTGCCGATCAGCTTGCCCAGATAGATGACAGCCCGGTCCACGGGACAGAGCAAGAGACCGTCGAGGCACCCAGCCTCTTTCTCGGTGGCAAAAGAGCGGCCCACAGCGATGACGCCGGCGAAGAGAAACGCAGCCCACAGCACACCCGAGCGCATGAGCGTCACGTCTTTGGCACCGGGGTCGGTGCCGAAGTTGAAGACCAGCACCACCAGTAAGCCGAGCAGCACCATGGAAACGATCGTGCTGGCACCCCGCAGTTCGGCGACGAGATCCTTCTTGGTGATCGCCCAGGCCTGTCCCAGCGCGTTCATCGTTTTCTGGCCTTCTCGACGCATGCGAAATACGTGGCCTGGAAACCGGTGCGATCGACTTCCTGGGCCGCTTCCTCGAAGACAAGCCGACCGTTCACCAGGATTGCGACCCGGTCGCAACTCTCAAGTCCTTCTTGAAGGTTGTGCGTTGTCATGACCACGGTGCGATGGCCATCGCGAAGACCTTCCAAAACCCGCCCGAGAACGCGGCTCGCGTGCTGGTCCAAGCCCGTATACGGCTCATCGAGAAGGAGTAGAGTCGGCTCGTGCAGCAAAGCGCGGGCCACCGACAGCCGTTGCTGCATGCCGCGGGAAAAGGTGCCCACTCTGTCGTGCCTGCGGCCGCTCAGGCCCATCTGTTGCAGGAGCTCTCCCGACCGGTCTTGCACCCGCTTCAAGCCGTACATGCGCCCGTAGAAAGCAAGATTCTCCATGGCGGTGAGCTGCGGATACAGATAGGTGTTGTGGGAGATGACGCCCACCAGCCGCCGTACACGCCCGGCGTCTTTCGTGACATCGTACCCGCCCACGAACACCGAGCCCTCGCTGGGTCGGGCAAGGGTGGCAAGAACCTTCATGAGCGTAGTCTTGCCGGCCCCATTAGGGCCGAAGATGGTTAGAAAGCTTCCTTCGGCGACGTTCAGGTGGACGCCCCTGAGGGCCTCTACGTGGCCATAGGCCTTCCAAAGATTCTTGACCTCGACCGCGGGCGAAAGGAGAGGCCTCTCAACGGGCATTCCTGCCGCCCTTCGCCCTGTTTTTCGGGGAAGGTCTCCTCGGTGGCTGAGGACGAGCGCCGGGCGACTTGGGCGCACCACTCTTCGCAATGGCGACCGGCGGCTTCGGGTCGCCGTGGCGAGACCGACTCGGCCACAAAGCGATCAGACCCCCCAGCACCATGACGGCACCGCCGATCCACAGCCAGTTTACCAGCGGGTTGACCTGGGCCTGGATCGTGACGCTGGAGCCGTCATCCAGGTACTCGAGCAGCGTCACGTAGACGTCGCCCGCCAACGTGCTGTGCAAGGCGACGTGCGTCCAGGTCTGGTCGCTGGCAGGGTAATACTCTTTCACCGGCTGGATGATGCCGATCACCTTTGCGCCCTCTTTGAGGGTGAACGTTGCTCGGGCCAGTTGCTTATCCGCGGTTTGCTGGGTGGTGAGACCGTCGTATACGAGTTCATAGCGTCCGATGGTGAGACTGCCTCCTTTGGAAACGAGTCCCTCGGTGGACTGCTTGAAGGCATACGAGCCGGTGACTCCCACCAGCAGGAGCATGATCCCTAGATGGACCAGAAAGCCTCCATAACGTGGCCGGTTGGCCCAGACCATCTGACCAAAGGTGGTGAACGGATCTTTGTGGCGAGCCGCGCGTCTCTCCCGCCAACCGCGCCAGTACTGAAGAACGACCACGGCGACCGTGAAAGCCGAGAGGGTGAAACTGATCAGGGGATACGGTCGCCTGACGCCCAGCGCAAGGAGCACAATGAGCACGATGATCGCGAACCCGAAGGTACTGGCCAGTGCCCTGGCCAGTCGTGACCAGGAGAACCCGCGCCATAAGAGAAGCGAGCACAGCCCGGTGAGAAATATCAGGATGAGCCCTAGAGGCACAGTCACACCAGGGTAGTAGCCGGTGCCCAATTCTACTTTCTGTCCCCGGATGGCAGCTGGCGATGGTCGGGAAGAGCACCCCCCACAGCACAGCAACGGTTATTGCCATAAGCAAGATGTTGTTGTAGACGAAGCTGGACTCTCGCGAGAGCAGGTGGTCCAGGCGCTTGTTCGATCGCAACAGAGACAGCCTGGCCGAGATAACGTACACCGAGAACAGCACCACCAGGACCAGAAACACCGTGAACCACGGGATGAACGCGTTGTCCCCGAAGGCGTGGACCGACGTCGCTATCCCGGAACGGGTGAGGAAGGTTCCGAAGATGGTCAGGATGAAGCTGAAGGCCACCAGAAGAACGGTCCAGATCTTGAGCATATCCCGCTTGCGGATCATCACGAGCGAGTGCACCAAAGCGGTGCTCGTGAGCCAGGGCATGAGCGAGGCGTTCTCCACTGGATCCCAGGCCCAGTAGCCGCCCCAACCAAGGGTCACGTAAGCCCACCAGGCTCCGACGATGTTGCCGATGGTCAGGAAGATCCACGCCACCAAGGTCCAGCGGCGAGCGGACCGTCCCCATGCCAAGCTCCCTCGCCCGGCCAGCAATCCGCCCATGACAAGCGCGAACGGTATCGCCAGCCCCACGTAACCCACGTACAGCGCAACCGGGTGGATCACCATGCCTGGGTTTTGGAGCATCGGGTTCAGGCCGAAACCGTCGACGGGTGGTGTTCCCGAAGTCGTGACAAAAGGATTCGAGGCCGACGTGAACACGAGGAGCAACGAGAAGAAGGAGGCGATGGCCAGCAGGATCGCTGTCACATGAGGCAGAGAGAGAGGGTCCTCCCGCTTGGCGGCCCGCACGGCGATCACCGTGAACACAGCAAGGAGAAGCGACCAGAGCAGCAGCGAACCCGCGTTCCCGGCCCAGAAGGCCGACAGCGTATAGGCCGTGGAGAGAGCCCTTGAGGTATGCTCATACACATACCGATTGCTGAAATCGCGCGTGAACAGTGCCACCAGCAGCGCGATCGAGGCAAGCGCCGCGAGAGCAAGCGAGGCGTAGCAGGCCCACACCGCGGCCCGTGCAAACGCCTGGCGACGGGAGATAGCGCCCCAGACCGCAAGCACGAACCCACCCAGGCACACAGGTACCAGCAGGACCACGCAGATGTGGCCGAAAGAGCTCAACGAGCCGTGGTCGTGGTGGAAGAGGTGGCTGCCTCGTATTTGCTAGGACACTTGGCGACCAGGGTGGACGCTAGAAAAGACCCACCGGCCAGATAATCTCCCTGCGCAACCACCTCCGTGTCGGGCTGATCTCTGAAACTATCGGGCACAGCGCCGCTGTAAGCCACGGAGATGACCTCGCCTGTATGGTCACGGTCGTGAATCGAGAAACTGATGTTCGTCGTCCCCATCCCCTTGACGCTGCCGCTTACAAGCTGGCCGGATACCCGCACGTTCACGGATGGCCCCTTGGATTGGAGCTCGCTGACCGTGTAGTAATAGACCGTGCTGTGGCTGATGCCCACCCAGAGCAACACTCCCAAGGCGACGGCGATGACAACGGCCCCGCAAAGGATCTTGATGCCCCGGGAGCTCACTCAGAGCCCCCCGCGTCGGTTCGGCGCGAAGGCGGACATCCGTCCGAGTCCAGTTGGAGGACGTCCCGAAAGTCCTCTTCAGTCATGAGGAGCAATCCTTCCCGCGCCAAAAGAGCGGCCGCGACTCCGCTGCCCGCGACTACTTGGTGGTTGAACGTGCCGTCATAGGTGTGCCCCACCCCACAGGACGGACTCCGTGCCTTTAGCACGACCTTGGTGGCCCCCACCAGCTTCGCCACAGCCAAAGTCTCCTCCGCTCCCCGGACATGCACCGCGGTCACGTCCCGTCCCCCGCGTGTCATTACCCTGGCAGCGCCCTGCAAAACCTCCAGGCCCTGGCCGCGCTCGACCTCGGCGGCTTCCCGAGGCGTCGGCGAACCCCCTAGCTGCTCGGGACAGACGGGGATCAGACAATAGTGAGCGGATAGCGCGGCCACTCCGGGAAAGGAGCGAGCCCGCCCATCGAGGCGTGTGCGTAGTCCCACAAGACAAGCGCTCACGAGTAGGGGCTCGCGAACATCCTGAAGCGAACTCTTAGCCAGAGGAGTCCGCGGCGGACGCTCCCCCGGCCGCTCCGGTGGGTCCGGCCCCGCCGCCCTCCTGTTGCTCGAGTGCCTGCAAGATGTCCTGAAGTTCGGCGACGCGCCCGCTGAGGGCCGCGAGTTCCCCCGCCAGCCGCTCGCTCGCTTGGGTCACGCGCGCTCCGGCCTCCTGGCTCAACTCATCTTCCTGGATGAGCTCTTCGATCTCGTCCAGGTAGAAGAAGGCCTCGTCGAGCTTGAGTTTGACCTTGTCCAGATTACTGATGATCCGTTCCAAGACGTCCTCCTTCCGCGACGAATTGTATATTACAGGCAGACACTTCGTCTTGCGGGAAGGAGACCGGCGATGGATGAAGATCCAACACGGAGCCTCAACCTCGACGTCTCGGACAATGTCACCGTGACGGCGAAAGTAGACGCTCCTAGGCTTGTGGAGGCCAAGACTCCCAGGTCTATTGCTCGCGCATGGGGCGAACAACGACCTGGACCATCCGCTGCTCGCCTCGTTGGCGACCATACTTGCCGGGAAAGACGTGGCGATCGTGGTTCGCTTCAACTTCCCCTATGCCGAGCGCGGCGGCACCTCGCCCGACCCGCTGGCCGTCCTCGAGACGACCTATCGACGGGCCCATGATCTGCTGGTGGATGAGCTTTTGAAACCGCGAGCGCCGGTCTTTCTCGGCGGCAAGTCGCTCGGTGGGCGCATTGCCGCCGAGTTGATCTCAAGGTACCACGAGGGTGAGGGGCTGCAAGCTTCAGGACTCGTGGTGCTGGGGTATCCGTTGCATGCTCCGGGGCGAAAGGACCGACTACATCTGGAGCCACTGCGCCGGATCGGGATACCGAGCCTGTTCTGCATCGGAAGCCGGGACCCGTTCTGCGATCCCGACCTGTTGCGGCCGGTGCTCGCCGGACTTCCGCACCCTGGGCGCATGTATGTGGTGGAAGGTGGAGACCACTCCCTCAGACTGGCAAAGTCGTCCGGTCGAGGAGCCGAGGACGCTTACGCCGCCGTCGCCGCCGAGATAGCAGCCTTCATCAAAGCCGTCGGCTCGTGGGGACCCTAGGTGAGGGCGCGCATTGAGCCCCTACCGAAGCGCCCCGC
The DNA here is from genome assembly GCA_963772095.1 of uncultured Thermoleophilia bacterium. GTDB lineage: Bacteria > Actinomycetota > Thermoleophilia > RBG-16-64-13 > RBG-16-64-13 > Chersky-299. The sequence goes on along the minus strand of CAVYVU010000014.1, from coordinate 35,733 downwards.
CGGATCATGGCCCTGGTGGCGCGGGCTCGACCGCCAGTTCGGGCGTGCGATCGGAACCCATCCTCGCCACGGTGGTCCCCGCAAAGACCAGCGCAAACCCTATGAGCGCGCGCAGGGTCAGATGGTCATAGCCCACGACGATCGATGCCACCAATGAGAACACGGCTTCCAGGCTCATGAGAAGCCCGGCCAACGTCGCCGGGGTGTACTTCTGCCCTATGGCCATCAGCAGGTAGCAGACGAGTCCCCCCATCACGCCTGTCCAAACGACGGCCCCGGTCGCGCCCCAACCCGGAAAGCTGTGTGGACTCTCGAAGATGAAGGACGTCCCCAGACCCAGTACGGCGCAGACCACCAGTTGCAGTTGCACCAGGGCCACGGCGCTGAATCCGGGCCGATGCATAACCGACCCCGATGATGTGCACCGCCCAGAACAAGGTGGCCAGGAGTGTGAGGATCTCGCCCCAGCCGAAGCCGAACCGTCCGTAGAGCGATAGAACGGCCAATCCACCGACGACGATCAGGACACCAATACCCACCACCGGAGAAGGCCATCTCCCCGTAGCCAAGCCAAGCATCAAAGGCACGATGATTACGTAGAGGCTGGTCAGGAAGCCCGACAAGCCCGGTGTCGTGAGCCGCAGCCCGAGCGTCTGCAGGGCGAATCCTCCAAAAAGGAGCAGCCCGATGCCGCAACCCAGCCACCAACCGCGACGGTCGAGACTTCTGAGCCGGCCTACGCTGAATGGCGCGAGCAGCACGGCACCCACACCGAAACGCAGGCCCAGGTAGTAGAAAGGCGGCATGTGCCCCATGGCGAACTTCACGAGGACGAAGTTCACGCCCCAGATCATTCCGGCAAGCGCTAGCCCTGTCTCAGCGAGGAGTCGCACTCTGCGAGCCGCGTCCGGGTCGCCAGCGTGAGATCGCCCCGGCGGTCCCTCCGCCTCTGATCCGCCGGTCTTCAGATATCTGCCGATGAAAGAGCGCATCAAGCCCTCAGAGAAGATCGATTCAGTGAGTAGGAAAGGCCCAAAGAGAAAAGCGGCCGTTGGCAAGGAGACCGCAGTCCAAGGGGCGGCTGCTGATGCTAAACCCTGGCCGCAACCCTGTCAAAGGAGAAGGATGACGCCCGAGCAACGGGGACATATGGTTTGACGCCCAACCTATCTCCGGCACCAAAACGGTCGATCCCCGAAAAGAGCATAGCCGACTCCGTTGGGGGAGGAGTCGGCTATACCGCGGGAAAAGCTGCTCAGCTCTGCAACGGTCTGGGAGGGGGGGTTCCCGTGACCGTTTGCGTTCAGTGCTCAGCCGACACGTAGTCTACCCCCAGGCTTGCCAATAAGTCCAATATATTGTTTAGATATATGCTATAAAAATATTAGATGTTGTTGGCTGCATAGTGACGGCGTCGGATTGTAGCCTCCAGCCTAAACTCGAACCCGGGGGCCCGCGGCATGGAACTTAGCCAACTGAAGCATTTTGTGACTATCGCGGACACTCGGAGCTTCACGAAAGCAGCCGAGCTTCTGCATCTTTCGCAGCCCGCGCTCAGCTATCAGATACGACGCCTGGAGACCGAGTTGGGCACCCGGCTTTTCGACCGGGGAAGCCGGAGAGTCACCTGCACGCCCGACGGTGAGCTGTTCCTCCCCCTGGCCCAAGCGGTTCTCTTTCGCGCCGATGAGGCCGTGCGAGTCCTACGCGAGCATCTAGGCGTCGAGGCCGGCGAGGTGCGCCTGGGTGCCAACGACTCGGTCAGCACGTATCTTCTACCGGGGATCCTGGCTTCGTTCCGCCGAAACTTCCCTCGCGTCCGGGTGCAGTTGTACGAAGGCGGAGACGTGCAACTAGAGCACAGCGTAGTGGATGGCACGATAGACTTCGCAATCGTAACGGCCCCCGGGTCACCATCCGCCCTCGACATCACACCGCTCTTCCCCGAGGAACTGCTGCTCGTCATCCCCCCGAGTCACCGCTACGCGGACAGGCCGACCGTGGCCTTGCGGGAACTTGCGTACGAACAATTCGTGTTCCCCACTCACGCGTATAACGTGGTCTCGCAACTGGTGGAGGCTTGCCATTTAGCCGGCTTCGAACCCAAAGTGTCCTATCAGACCGGGTCCCTCGAGTCCGTGAAGGGCTTCGTACGGCAGGGGCTCGGCGTGGCCGTGCTGCCCCGGATGGCTGTTACCGGCCCCGGCGGCGTAGAGGCCCTGGTGGCCATCCCGCTAGAGGAGCATCCTACTCGAAGCCTCAACTTGATCCGAGGCAAAGATCGGTCGATGCCGGCTGCTGCACAGGCTTTGATGATCCACGTGCGTGCGGTTCTCATGCACGCCACTCCCGATAGCATCGGTCGGCCCGCCTTTCCCGGGGCGTAGGTTTCACGGCGCGCTCTGCCTGGACGCGCTTTTCCCGGCTTCGGGTAGACGCGCGCACGTCTCGATGCCGTGTCGGGACCGAGACAAGACGGCCGCGCCCGGCGCTAGCGCCGGGCGCGGCCTGTAAGCCGTATCGCACGATCGCGCGGGGGGTTACTCCAGCTTGCCGCTCTTGCCCAGCCAGGGCATCATCGCGCGCAGTTGCCGGCCGACGATCTCGATCTCGTGCTCGGATTCCTCACGCTTGATGGCGTTGTACACGGGACGTCCGGCCAGATTCTCGAGTATCCATTCGCGCGCGAACTCGCCGCTCTGGACCTCCTCGAGAATCAGTTCCATCTCTTCCCTGGCTTCTTCGCCGATGACGCGCTTGCCTCGGGTCATGTCGCCGTATTCGGCCGTGTCAGAAATGGAGTAGCGCATGCCGCTGATGCCGTGCTCATGGATGAGGTCCACGATCAGCTTCAACTCGTGCAGACACTCGAAGTACGCGATCTCCGGCTGGTAGCCGGCATCGACGAGAGTCTCGAAACCCGGCGCGTACGAGCTCGCTCACGCCGCCGCAAAGGACAGCCTGCTCGCCGAACAGGTCGGTTTCCGTCTCTTCCTTGAAAGTGGTCTCGAGCACGCCCGCACGGGTAGCCCCAATGCCTTTAGCGTAGGCGAGGGCTTTGTCCCTAGCCTTGCCGGTGGCGTCCTGGTAGACGGCCAACAAGGAGGGAACGCCTCCGCCTTCAGTGTAGACACGCCGCACCAGGTGACCCGGTCCCTTGGGGGCGATCATGGTGACGTCCACATTGGCGGGCGGGACGATCTGGTTGTAGTGGATGTTGAACCCATGGGCGAACATGAGCATGTCGCCCTCTTTGAGGTTGTCGCGGATGGCGGACTCGTAGACTACCTTCTGCGTCTGGTCAGGCACGACCATCATGATGATCTCCGCCAGAGCCGCGGCGGCGTCCGCAGTCATGACCTTGAAGCCCGCGGCAGCCGCGCGATCCCAGGCAGGGGTCCCCGGCGCTTCCGCCACCACGACCTCGACCCCGCTATCTCTCAGATTCTGAGAGTGCGCATGCCCCTGACTACCGAAACCGATTACAGCGACAGTCTTCCCCTTGAGGAGACCAAGATCGGCGTCTTTGTCGTACAGCATCTGTGCCACCTTCCTCCTGATTGCATAGCCCGATACCAAGAGATCGCACTCCGGACGCCGCCAGACGACGGTACGAACTATCGCGATCCCGGACTCCACTTCGCCACATGGCAGGGTAGCACAACCTCCACCTGCCATTGCCGGTCCACGCACGAAGATCGTTTGAACACCAGGCCCTGACCGCTGGGACACGCGCTAGACAACGCGAGGCAGCGCCCTCAGCCTTGCTCTCGGCCCCGTCTCCGGAACTTCGGACGCGCCCCGTCGGGCTAAAGCTTCTCGACAAGGCGAGCCCTACGTGGGCTTCTTGCCCCGGCCCATGGCGATCCGGCCGGTCCGCATGAGCTCGACCACCCCGAATGGATGAAGGAGCTCCATGAACGCGCCCACCTTCTCCCTGGTGCCGGTCATCTCCACAAGCAGTACATCGCTGCTCACGTCGATGATCTTCGCCCGGAATATCTCCACTATCTGCATGATCTCGGAACGCGACTGCGCGTCGGCCAGAACCTTGATCAGCAGCATTTCTCGCTCGACGCTCCCGGCCGGATCCAGGTCCGTGATCTTGATGACGTTTATCAGCTTGTGCAGTTGTTTGGTCACCTGCTCTACCGGCTGATCCTGCTCATCCACAGTTATGGTCATCCGGGAGACGGCCGGATTCTCCGTTTCGGCGACCACCAGACTGTCGATGTTGAAGCCCCGGCGCGCGAAGAGACCGGCCACCCGGCTGAGCACTCCCGGTTTGTTTTCCACGATGACAGAGAGTGTGTGCTTCACAGGTCCCCCTCCATCAAGTCTTCAATGGTGCCGCCGGCAGGGATCATGGGATAGACGTTCGCTTCCTGCTTGATCTGGAAGTCGATGACGGCAGGCTGGTCCGTCGCCAATGCCACCCGAAGCACCTCTTCCACCTCATCCGGTCGCGTGGCCCGGAAGCCCTGGGCCCCATACGCCTCGGCCACTCTGACGAAATCAGGTTGATGCTCGAAGCAACTCTCGCTGTACCGTCCATCCCAGAACAGCTCCTGCCACTGTCGCACCATCCCAAGGCAACGATTGTTGAGCAGGCACACTTTCACCGGCAGCCGGTACTGCACCGCCGTCGACAACTCCTGTATTGTCATCTGGAACGAGCCGTCGCCCGCGATGTCGACCACAGTGGCGTCCGGTCTAGCCACCTGAGCGCCTAGTGCCGCGGGGAAGCCGAACCCCATGGTGCCCAGTCCGCTGGAAGTGATGAATTGGCGTGGATGCCGTGCCAAGTAGTGCAAAGCGGCCCACATCTGATTCTGGCCGACCTCCGTTGAGACCACGGCTTCACCCCGGGTGACCTCCCAGATCTTGCGCACCACAAACTCCGGCATGATCTCTCCCCCCTCCGAAGTGGGGATACGGAGGGGGTGCTTGCGTTTCCACTCTTCCACCTGTTCCATCCAGGGCCGGTGCCGTTCCGGCGAAAGCTCGTGCTTCTTGAGCTCGGGGACCAGGGCAGCCAGGACGCGTTTGGCGTCGCCAACGATGGGAACGTCGGGCGACACGTTCTTCGAGATCTCGGCGGGATCGACATCCACGTGGACGAACTTCGCCCGCGGAGCGAAGGCGGCGAGATTACCGGTGACCCGGTCGTCGAAGCGCACACCAAGGGCGATGACCAGATCCGCGTGGCTCATGGCGTAGTTGGCGTACTGCGTTCCGTGCATCCCGAGCATACCCATGGCTAGCTCGTGGTCTTCGGGGAAACAACCCTTGCCGGTCAGCGTCGTGGCCACCGGGAGGTGCCCGTAGATCGCGAGCTCGCGCAGTTCTTCGGAGGCGTTCGCCGAGATGACCCCTCCTCCTGCATAGATCAAGGGACGTTCGGCCTCGGCGATAGCCTGCGCCGCCGCTTTCACCTGCTTCGGATGGCCCTTGATGGTAGGCCGGTATCCCGGAAGCTCCAGCTTCACGGCAGCGTGGGGATCGTACTCCATGTCCTCTGTGGTGACATCCACGGGGAGGTCGATGAGCACGGGACCGGGGCGGCCGGTGCTCGCGATGTGAAAAGCCTCGTGGATGATGCGAGGAAGATCCGCCGACGCGGTGACCAGGTAACTGTGCTTGACGATCGGCAAGGTGATGCCCGTGATGTCCGCCTCTTGGAACCAATCCAACCCTATCGCCGCTCGTTTGACCTGCCCGGTGATCACTACCATAGGCACGCTGTCCATGTAGGCGTTCGCAATGGGCGTGACCATGTTGGTCGCGCCCGGCCCGGAGGTGGCGAAACAGACGCCCACCTTCCCCGAGGCCCGTGCGTACCCATCCGCCGCATGCCCGGCTCCCTGCTCGTGGCGGGCCAGGATGTGTTTCATGTCAAAATCGTACAGAGCGTCGTATAGGGGGAGAACGGACCCCCCCGGATAACCGAATATGACTTCGACCCCTTCGCGCTTAAGCGCTTCGAGGATGACTCTAGAAGCTTTCATGGCGTGCTCCGCTTTAGCTTTCAGATGCGCTCATCGACTACCGGTCAAAGGGCGCCGGACGCGAGGCGGTGACTCGGACGGTGAGCATCCCGCTCCCGTCCTGGGGAAGGGTCAGGAAACCCCGCTACCTCCCCCGAGGACCGCTCCCACTTCGGCTCCGGAGACGAAGGCTACGTAGCGGCGCAGCACGCCCGAATACTCTCGAGCCGGGCGCTGCCACGCCGTTCTCCTCCTCGCGATCTCCTCGCCCGTGACCTCCAGAGCAGATCTTGCGCGCCGGGATGTCGATACTGATCAGGTCGCCGTCCTTGACGAGTGCGATCGGACCTCCGTCGAGAGCCTCCGGTGCCACGTGACCGATGCTGGCCCCGCGACTTGCCCCGCTGAACCGGCCATCGGTGATGAGAGCGACGCTGGCGTCCAGGCCGGCTCCCGCCAGCGCAGACGTGGGCGTGAGCATCTCCGGCATGCCGGTCCGCCCTTTGGTCCCACATATCTCACCACTACCACGCAGCCCGGCTGGATCTTACCTGCCTCGATGGCCGACATAAGCGATTCTTCGTCGTCGAACACCCGGGCGGGGCCTTGGTGGATAAGCATTTGCGGCAATACCGCGGATTCCTTCACCACAGCCCCGCGGGGGGCCAGATTGCCGAACAAGACGGCGAGACCGCCGGTAGGCCGATAGGGCCGATCGAGCGGCCGGATGACCTCTTCCTCACGGATGACCGCCTCTCCGTATTGGGTGGCCAGATCGACGCCAGCGACCGTCGGAACCGTCCCGTCTACGAGATTGCCTTCAGCCAGCCGCTTCATGACGGCCATGATGCCGCCAGCGCGGTGCAGGTCTTCCATGTGATTTGTGCCCGACGGCGAAAGCTTGACCAGGTTGGGCGTGGCGTCAGCCACTTCATTGAAGGACTCCAGGGCGAGATCGACATGAGCTTCGCTGGCGATGGCCATCAGGTGCAGCACGGTGTTGGACGAGCAGCCCAGCGCGGCATCCACGGCAAGTGCATTGCGAAGGCTGGCCAGCGTAAGGAAGCGCCTGGCCCCCCACCCTTCCTGTGCCACCTTGACCGCGGCCGCGCCACTCCGGCGAGCCAGGATCAGCCGCGCCGAGAAGGGGGCGGGAATGGTCGCGTCGCCGGGAAGGGCAAGACCAAGAGCCTCGGTGACGCAACTCATGGAGTTGGCGGTGAACAGGCCGGCGCATGAGCCGCAGGTGGGACAACCACAGTCCTCCAGCTCGGAGAGCTCCTCCGCCGACAACTCGCCCTTGAAGTAGCGGCCCACGCCTTCGAAGATCTGGCTAAGACTGACTTTGCTGCCCCGATAGTCCCCGGCAAGCATCGGGCCGCCCGAGACCACGACAACGGGGATGTCCAGGCGAGCGGCGGCCATGACCATGCCCGGCACCACTTTGTCGCAGTTGGGGATGAGCACCAAGCCGTCGAGGCCGTGCGCCTTCGCCATGATCTCCACCGAGTCGGCGACGACTTCGCGCGAGACAAGCGAGTAGTGCATCCCCTCGTGATTCATGGCTATACCGTCGCATACGCCGATGACGTTGAACTCGAGCGGGATGCCGCCGGCCTGCCAAACGCCGTACTTGGCCTGTTGGGCAATTGTGTTCAAGTGCATGTGCCCGGGTATCAACTCGTTGAATGAGTTGGCGATGCCGATTATCGGACGCCCGGCGTCTTCGCGGCCGACGCCGAGGGCGCGCAGCAATGAACGGTGGGGGGCACGGGCTGGTCCGCTGAATACGCTCTTGCTGTTGCTCTCCAAGGCGGGCTCCTTACGACTTCTGGCGACAAGTGCCTAGTTTACTCGACCCAAAGGCTCATACAAGGCGTGCATCAAATTGCCGCATATGCATAGCTCGTGGTACGCTCCTCAAGACGGATCCTTCGTTCGGCCGGTGGGCGGCGGCCCGACCTGACCGGCAGCCATATCCGCCGTTTCTTCACGTTATTCGCCGCCGGCTCTCCGGGCTTGTTCAGAAGGAGCCGAGCGCAAATTCAGGCAAACACCGCGGACCGTTTCGTCGCGGGTGAAATCGAGGTGGAGGAACCATGACGAACGCTGAACTCAGCAAATTGAGAGCGGAAGTCGTTCCGCGCGGTGTGCCCAGCACGGCGCCCGTCTTCATCTCCAAAGCCCGAAATGCCGTCATCACGGACGTCGAAGGCAGAGAGTATATAGACTTCGCGGCCGGGATCGGCGTCATGAACGTCGGTCACTGTCATCCCAAGGTGGTGGCAGCCGCCAAGCAACAGGCTGAACTGTATTCGCACACCTGCTTCGGGCTGTTCGGATACGAATCGTACCTGAGACTCGGCCAGCAACTCAATCGCCATGCACCGGGAAGCTCTCCCAAACGGAGCTTCTTCATGAACTCAGGCGCTGAAGCTGTCGAGAACGCCGTCAAGATCGCGCGCTACGCGACAGGACGCAAGGCCATCATCGCCTTCGAGGACGCGTTTCACGGGCGCACCTTCATGACTCTGAGCCTCACCTCCCAGGTGTCGCCGTACAAGGTCGGGTTCGGTCCTTTCGCGCCTGAGGTCTACCGCATTCCCTATGCCTACTGCTACCGCTGCCCGCTGGCGCTCGAGTACCCAGGGTGCGGGGTCGAGTGCGCCGAGCTGCTGAACAATGCGTTCGCCAAATCGGTGAATGCGGAAGACGTGGCCGCGGTATTGATAGAGCCTGTCCAGGGCGAAGGGGGTTTTATCATTCCACCGCCCGAGTACGTTGGCAAGATCAAGAAGATCTGTGACGAGCACGGAATCCTCCTCATCGCAGACGAGATCCAGACGGGCATGGGGCGCACGGGCAAGTGGTTCGCCATGGAGCATTGGGGAGTCGAGCCGGACATCATGACCACGGCAAAAGCATTGGGGGCCGGCTACCCCATTTCGGGGATCACCGGTCGAGTGGAAGTGATGGACGCCCCGCATCCGAGCGGTCTGGGAAGCACCTTCGGCGGGAACCCCACGGCGTGCGCAGCCGGCGTGGCAGTCTTCGACATCATCGAAGAAGAAGGACTGCTCGCCCGCGCAGAGGCCATCGGCAAGCGGATGATCGCGCGCTTCAAAGCCCTGAAGGAGAAGTATCCGGTCATCGGAGACGTGCGCGGAATCGGGGCGATGACCGGCATGGAACTGGTGAAGGATCCCAAGACCAAGGAACCGGCAGGCGATCTTGCCAAGGCTTACCGCATGAGGCTGTACGAGAACGGCGTAGTCAACGTGGGCGCGGGCACTTTCCACAATGTGATCAGGATCCTGGTCCCGCTCACGATCGAGGACGAGACGCTGGATCGGGGCCTGGATATCATGGATAGCACGTTTGCCGAGGTCCTGGCGTCCGATACCGCCAGCTGAACGCAAGTGACCAGAAGCACTGAAGGTTTACGCCCGGAGGACTTTCGAAGGATCCTTTTCGTCGACCTGACAGCCGGCGAGACGAGGGTCGATCGGCTGGACGCGGGTGGCACTTTGGGCCTGGGGGGGAAAGCCCTCGGCGTGCGCCTCCTGGAGCAGTACCTCGACTTAGACGCGGATCCTCTCGGACCGCGCAACGTAGTCGCGCTCACGCCCAGCCCTATCGCCGGCTACGCGATGTCGGGCTCGGACCGCTTCGGGGCCTTTTCCAAAAGCCCGCTCACGGGTATCTGGCTTGAAGGGTACTGCGGCGGGACGTTCGCGCGGACACTGCGCGAAACCGGCTGGGACGCGGTCGTCATCACCGGGGCAGCGTCCGTACCGGTGCGCGTGCATATCACGATTGATGGTGCGATGGTCGCTCCCGCGGATGGACTGTGGGGCAAGAGCACCTTCGAAACGGAAGAGGAGTTGCTCGCCCAGCTGGACAAGCGCTCTGCTGTCCTGTCGATCGGAGTAGCCGGAGAGAATCTCGTTAAGGTAGCGGCCATCATGCATGAGCAGGCTCACACCCTGGGGCGTGGAGGCATGGGAGCCGTCCTCGGCAGCAAGAAGATCAAGGCGATCACCGTCACCTCCCCGGGAGCGCTCAAGCTGGAGGCCCAGGAACAATTCATCGCTACCCGCCGGGAGATAGCCAAACTAGCTTCCGAGTCTCCCGGCTCCGTCAACTACCGCCGCTTCGGCACGCCTATGGTCGTGGCGGTGATGAACGAGGCAAGGGGTTTTCCCACCGACTTCTTCACCAGAAGCGTGGCACCACACCGGGCGACGTTGGAGGCCGAGTTCTGGCCTCAGTGGGCGAAGGTCGAGAGCGACACCTGCCCGCCCTGCCCGATGCGCTGCCGCAAGAGGCTGACGATCCTCGACGGGCCGGAGGCCGGCCGGGAGATGCACGGTCCCGAATACGAGACCCTTTACTCCTTCGGCGGTTCTTGCATGGTGGAACACGCCAGCGATGTCACCCGGCTCAACGAGAGGTGCAACATCCTGGGCATGGACACGATCAGCTCCGGCAATCTGCTCGCCCTCGCCATGAAAGGCACGCAGTTGGGCCTCGTGGACGATGGCCCCGCCCCGGGCGACACGACGGCCATGAGCGAGCTCCTGGGCCATATCGCCACCCGGTCCACTCCTCTCGGGGACACTCTGGCCGAGGCATGGACAGCGCGGCCGCGTCTTTCGGCATGAGCGATTGGAGCATCACCACCGAAGGGCTGGACCCGGCCGGCTACGAGCCGCGAAGACTCAAAGGCATGGCCCTCAGCTACGCGGTGAGTGTCCGGGGAGCATGCCACCTGAGAGCGACCTTCTACAAGGCCGAGCTCGCCGGCCAACTCGACGGCGCTGGACGACGACGCCTACGTCGAGACCTATATCGACTGGGAAGACCGCATGCTCTTGGCCGATTCCCTCGTCATGTGCCGGTTCTACCGGGATTTCCTGAGTTGGGACTACATCGTCTCGGCAGTCAGCCAGTTGAACGGCGCGCCACTCACCAAGGAAGACCTACAGGCCCTCAGCACGGAAGTCACCACCCGGATCCGCCGCCTCAATCTCGCCATGGGCGTGACGCCCGCGGACGACACCGTCGCCGAGCGCTTCTTCAGAGAATCCACCGATGTCAGATCCCCCCTTGGATCGACAGCGAGTTGGAGAAGAGGGTCAAGGTCTACTGGAGAAAGCGCGGTTGGTCGGCCGATGGCTATCCTCCCGAGAGCTGACCGACCGGCGCCGTGTCACCGGAGGCTCGGCGATCGAGGCCCGTCCGCCCAAAGATCGGTAACGCCCGCTTACGCTCGAAGCCGCTCGACCCGTTCGGCGATCGCCTCACCCATCTCAGCGGTGCCGGCGCTGCCACCCAGATCGTAGGTGACCCGCTTGCCTTCGCCGATCACCTGCCTCACGGCCTCGAAGAGATGGCGAGCCGCCTCACGTTCGCCAAGATGGCCCAGCATCAGCACCGCGGACAGGATGAGCGCGGTGGGATCCGCCTTGTCTAACCCGGCGTATTTTGGAGCTGAACCGTGGACGGGCTCGAAAACCGCGATGCTCTCCCCTATGTTGGCGCCCGGAGCGACACCGAGGCCGCCCACCAGGCCTGCGCACAGGTCGCTCAAGATGTCGCCGTATAGGTTGGGGCACAGGAGAACGTCGTATAGTTCGGGTTTCTGCACGAGTTGCATGCACATGTTGTCGACGATCCGGTCCTCGAACTCGATCTCGGGATAGCCCTCGGCTACTCCCCGAGCGACCTCGAGAAACAAGCCGTCTGACAGCTTCATGATGTTGGCTTTGTGGACCGCCGTGACCTTGCGCCGCGCTTCGCGACGTGCGTATTCAAACGCGAAACGGGCTATGCGTTCCGACCCGCGCCGAGTGATGATCTTGATGGATTCCGCCGCGTCGGGCCCGACCATGTGCTCCACACCGGCGTACAGATCCTCGGTGTTCTCGCGAACGACGACCAGATCCACGCCTTCGTAGCGTGATCTCACCCCGGGAATGCTGACCGCGGGCCGCAGATTGGCGTACAGGTCCAACTCTTTTCTGAGCGCCACATTGACGCTGCGAAAACCAGACCCGACCGGCGTCGTCACCGGACCTTTGATGGCCACGCGAGTATCGCGAATGGAGTCGATCACCGTGCTGAGGAAGCGGTGTCCCATATTTGTCCATGACGTCGGCGCCCGCTTCCATGTCGATCCAGGCGATGCCCACCCCTGTCGCTGCCAGTGCGACCTTGGTCGGCGGCCATGATCTCAGGACCTATGCCGTCGCCCGGTATGCAGGTCACGCGATGTTCAGTCACGTTCACCCTCCTGGATTGGCGAATTGCCTGCCGAGGTAAGCGCCGACGGGGGCCAGAGGAATGCGACGAGTCCCGAACCCTTCCTCGGCGCTCTCCGGCACGTTGAACGACAGGGGAAATGTCTCACGCTCGCTGAATACGATCACCTCTTCGAGGCCCCCGGCGTTCGCGACCAAGATCTTGATGATCTCGCGATCGACACCCTGGCCCCGGTACGGCTCATCGACGATCACGTCGAAAAGGACCCTCCGCGCGGGACTGAGGCGGCAGGAGCGCCCGAAGCCTATGAGCTCGCCGTCCATTCTGCACGTCACCCATTCCTCGGAAGCGGCGATGATCCACCCCAATTTCACGCCAGGCTCGCTCTCGCGCCAGCCCGCCCGTGCAAAGAGTGCCTCGAGCACGGCAGAGTCTACGGGGACGTTGAGTTCGAACTCAAGCATGGTCCGGGCATGCTACCAGAAGCCGGCCAAGCCGGCCAAGCCGATCGCAGCGAGGGACGGCTACGCGAAACCGATCCCCTTCTTGGTGCCGAAGGTGAGGTATGCGATCTGCCGCACCGCGAGATAATGGCGCTCGCCATCGGCATCTTCCACCACGAGCCAGTCTCGCTTTTCGTCGAGGGCTCGATAGACCGCCGCTGGATCGGCGTCAGTCTCTATCGTCACCTCGGTCCCTCCCCCAAAATGGACCACCAGAGCGCGCACGTCAGTCCGCCTCTCCGCCGATTTTCTGAGGCTCCGCCACCTTGGCCGTGTTCAATGACTTCGAGCGGAACGAATAGCGGATCTGGGTGAGCAAGGGCACTGCAGGATCTCGTACAACCCTCGGCCCCAAGCGAAGTGCATCCTCGTACGCCACGAGCACCTCGTCGATCACACGATCCCAGGAGTAATGTTCGGCAAGGGCTACTCCGCGTTCCGTAAGGTCTTTCCTGGATTCCGGGTCTTGGAGGAGAGAGAAGAGCGCGCTCTCGAGAGCGATCGGGCTGTCTGGGGGCACCAGCACCCCCGCCTCGCCTCCGTCGAGAACCGCCCTATAGCCGGGGATGTCGGAGGCTACCACCGGGACGCCGGCCGCCATGGCCTCGGCCAGTACGATGCCGAAACTCTCGCCTCCCAAAGAAGGAGCGCAAAAGACTTCGGCTTGCCGCATCTGTTCGAGCTTCTCCTCGTGCGACACTCGCCCCAACGCCGTTATCCCTTCCAGCGTCTCGGCCCACGTGCCGTGAGAGCGAGATAGCAGACCGCGAAGCTCGCTTGGAGTCGGCCCTGCGAGCGCAAGCGTCACGCCGGGCAGCCGGGACCGCAACCTCATGAACGCCTCGGCCAGGACCGTCAGCCCTTTTCGAGGCTCAGGACGGCCGATGAACAGAATGCGCCCCGGGACCTTCTTTCCGTTTCGCGCCGGAGCGTACGCGTCCACGTCGATGCCGTTGGGTATCACCCGGTATTCCCCGGGAAAATGACTGTTCACACAGATGCGGGCCGACTCGGACACGGCGATCTTGACGGTCATGCAAGCCATGATGCGCTTCGCCAAGGGGATGAACCGCTCGTAGTGGTTCGTCGCGTCTCCCGGCGGCGTGGAACGTGCCCACCACCGGGACTCTCGCCGACATGCTCGCGGACGCTCCGATGGAAGGGATGGTCGGCTCGTGGACATGGACGAGATCGAGCGCTTGTCGCGTGAGGATGCGATCCATCTTCTGCAGCATGAGCGGCCACATGTTCACGTAGGCCACCGAACCGTTAGCCCTGACAGGGAACGCGCGACCCGCCGAAATGAAATTGCTGGGCACGGTCACCATAGAACGGGCCAGGTTTCCTGAGGGCGCGATGACCCAAACCTGGTGTCCCTTGCTCTCCAACTGACCAACCAAGTGCATCACATGGTTGTTGACGCCCCCGGGCACGGTCCACGCGTATGGTGACACTATGCCTATTCGCATCCGCCGCCTCCCGAATCACTTGTCAGCTCGGCATCGCACACGAGCCGTTGCCACAACACCCGAGAGTTAAGCTCTCTTTTCCCCCACCCCGGCCCGCGCAATCTCGCGTACACCAGCGAAAGCGGAGCAGTGGCACCGAGCACGACACTCAGCCTCCCTCGCCCCAGCAGCCATCGAGCTACCGGGTAAAGGCTGCAGGCCACGAGCACCCCGCGCGCGTGGTCCCTTTTGAACGTCGCGCCCACCCAAATAGGACAGATCATGGCAAATGCCAACGGGTCTGCGGCCGGCATAGCCCCGGCCAGCGTCGCCACCCCTTTGCCACCTACGACTGTAACATGCCCCGCCACGGGCGCAAGCATCATGCAATCGACGACCCACGGATCTGCGCCAATCGACCGGCCGATGACGGCGGGCAAGAGACCTTTGAGCGCGTCCCCGGTAAAGACGGCCATCGCGGCCTTCTTGCCCAGGATCCTCTTGATATTTGTGGTACCGGGGTTCCCCTCGGCGAGCCTTTCGGTCGCGCCGGTCCCGGCAAGGCGGACAGCAAGCCGCGCCGTCGGCACACACCCCAAGGCGAAAGCAGCGACGATGGCGACCACGGAGCGCCAGGGCGGCCAACTCCTTCGATGGCTCTCGTCCAGCCCTTCGGCGTCCTTAGTCGGACGTGGCACGGGAAACCTCCCTGCGCCTGACCCGTTGGCCCTTGCTCTTGCCCTTGGTTGTGGCCGCACGGACTCCGATGACCAGCGCCCCGAGAGTCATCGGGATCACCCAAGTCGCTATCCGCCACAAGAGGAGACTCACCACCCGGATGTTGGCGGGGACGCTGGACCCGATGAGACCCAGATACCCCAGTTCCGCGATCCCTGCTCCGCCTGGGAGAGGAGAGAAAGGCATGATCACCTGCAGCGCGGCTTGCGACACGATGATGTGGACTATCGAGCCGTTACGCCACCCCAGCGCAAGCAGGATGAGCGGGATGATGGCGAACATCGCCATCCAATAGACGGCCTGCAAGGCCACAAGGAGGACGATCGCCCGCCAGCCGGTGTGTAAGAGCACTAGGTTTGCCTCGCGGAACGAAGCCAGGTACTTCTTCATGCGCTTCGGGACCAGCCGCAATCCGACCGGCCGGCGGGTCCAGAGAGCCGCGGCTACCCAACCGATGATCACGCCCAAGATCACTCCGACCAATACCCAGCGTTCGAGCAAGGTCAACCGTGTCCCAAGCGCGGGAACCAGAGCCGCCGCCGCCACGATGGCCAGCAGCGAGGTGTGGATCATTCCCTTGGCGAGCACGACCGACGTCGCCTGAGACGAGTTCAGGCCCGAGTGCCTCAGGCGGACCACCTGGTATGGGATCTCGAGTCCACCGAACGATGTGGCTCCGCCCACGAGGTGAGATTCGAACGCGACGCCGAACACTCCCCGACGGGAGGCCAAAGGGCACAGCGCACGCGCAAGAGCAACCAGCGTGAACGCGTCGGCCAGAAGCAGCACCGCGAGGCAGAGAGCGGCCATGGCCAGGTAGCCGAGCTGCAGGCTTGCCAAGTTCGTGTGCGCGATCTGAGGTCCGATCCGCGATCCGGCGATCACGATCACGACCGCCCCAGCCGCTAGGCCGGCTACCAGTCCAATGGCAAGGCCCTTCCATCGGACCACGCCGCGGGCGAGGTAGTCATCGCCGGAGTGGACCGGCGCGCCGCCGTTTCCACCAACAATTTGGTTAGGGTCCCCTCGCCCGGTGGGTGCCGAAGGTTCCTCTCGTTCGTCGTTCAAACCTTGACCACCCTGGCCAATACCTCCCGGTAACGCTCGGAGACTACCTGGGAGGCATGCCTCGCAAGCGTGAACTCCCGAGCCCTTTGCCCCATCGCAGAGCGGGCCTCGGGGCTGAGCGAGAGCAAACGGTGAAGTGCTTCAGCCACCTCTTCTTTGCGATACCCTTCTGCCACGATTCCCGTTTCGCCGTTTTTCACGCTTTCGGGCGCTCCACCCGACCGACCAGCGAGAACCGGTAGGCCCGCGAGCGACGCCTCCGCGAAGACGAGCCCGAAGCCTTCAACCTCCAGACCGGCCCAGCGACTCCGGCAAGGGCATGCGAAGACATCGGCGGCGGCCATCCAGATCTGAAGCTCGTCCATCCCAAGAGCGCCAGTGAGATGCACTCGTTCTTCGACTCCCAAACTTCTGGCCAAGCTCTTCAAGCGTCCGTCGAGCCTGCCACCGCCGACCACGGCAAGGTGAAGCCGAGGATGGGTGCTGCTCAGAAGAGCAAGCGCCTCGATGAGTTTGTCCTGGCCTTTGCGCGGCACCAGACGGCCCACGCATATGACCATCTCCCCATCGATGTCGAGGAGTCTCTTCGCCTCCTCATTCACTAAGCCGAGTGGAAGACTGAAGGCGCCGTCGATGGCGGGGCGCATGGTCACCGCGGGTACCCGTCCCCGCACCTGACGAGACGCGGCGGCTGCCGTGTAATCGCTGACTGTTAGCATGAGGGCCGCGTTGCCGAGCACGTGTCGCAAGACTGACGCCGACACAGGGAATGCCCCGGGCAACGTGATCTCGGCCCCACCAAGAAAGACAAGGTATGGAAGCCCGGTGCGCCGGCTGATCACCGGACCGAGCAGCCCAGTAGGCAGCGGGTGGCCGAACTGCACAAGCTCTATCCCGAAGTCCTCGATCAACTGGAGAGACATCCGGAGAAGCCCATTCGTGGGCAAGAGTTGTTGAAGGGGATAGCGCAAGACTTGGTATGGATGGGTAGCGTCGAAGTCGTGGCCGCCCGGTTGGTCCGGAGCCACCACCACCACCTCTGACGGGTCAAGCGTCTGGATGAGGCCCCAGTAATACGATTGAGCGCCGCCGATGCGCGGCGGAAAGTCGTTGGTGATGAAGAGCGACTTCGGGATTATCGGCGAGCTCTGGATGCTTGCCGCGGCGTCCATACTAACGGACCCCGTCTCCCGACTCAGCCCGTAGCGAGTCCCGCCCTCCTGTCCCAA
This sequence comes from uncultured Thermoleophilia bacterium, assembly GCA_963772095.1. Classification (GTDB taxonomy): domain Bacteria; phylum Actinomycetota; class Thermoleophilia; order RBG-16-64-13; family RBG-16-64-13; genus Chersky-299. The sequence continues at coordinate 18,496 of CAVYVU010000014.1, read as the reverse complement.
AGTCCCCCCCACACTAGATTCGGCGGCCCGCGACTCGGGGCCGGCCGCCATCGGGCAGGCCGACTTGAAGTCGGGATCGAGTTCCAGCTTCGCCGTCGCCTGAGCCGTCAGCGTCAGTCAGAAATCCGCTGCTGGCTACTCAGTATAAGGTCTTGGTAGATGTACACAAGCTCTTTGTCGAACAGGGCCCTTTTGAGATCGATGGCCATCCGTCGGACCTCGGCAAGCATGATGTTGGCCTCTTCGTCGGAGAGATCGATCCCGAACTCCCGGAACTTGTACTGGATGGTCCGGCTGCCGGAGTGCTTGCCCACCACCAGTTGGCGAGTAAGACCCACCTCGTCGGGGCTGAACACCTCGTAGGTGAGCGGGTTCTTGATGACCCCGTCGGCGTGGATGCCGGACTCGTGCGCGAAGACGTTCGTGCCGACGATGGCCTTCCAAACGGGGATGGCGCGGCTGGAGGCCCGGGCCACATACTCCGAGACCTCGCGGAAACGCGCGGTCTCGATACCCAGATCGAGGCCGTCGAGATGCTTGAGAGCCATGACGACCTCCTCGAGGGCCGCGTTGCCCGTCCGCTCGCCAAGGCCGTTCACGGACACCGTGATGTAGCGGGCGCCCGCGCGGTATCCGGCGAGACTGTTGGCCGTGGCCATGCCGAAGTCGTTGTGGCAATGGACTTCCACATCCAGGTTGATAGCCTGCAGCATCGTCTGCACCTGCTGGAACGCTGTGAAAGGGTCGAGAACGGCGAGCGAATCGCAGAAGCGGAACCGCGCGGCTCCCAGCTCTTCGGCATGGACGGCGAAATGGAGCAAGAACTCCAGGTTGGTGCGGGAGGCATCCTCGGCGGCGACGATGAAGGGAAGGCCCAAGTCTTTGGCGGCTTCAGCGGTTTCACGGACCTGGTCCTGCACCCATTTTCGACTCTGGCCGTATTTCTTCTCGATGTGTATCCGCGATGTACTGACACGAGATGACTACGCCGTCGACGCCGCATTCTTTGGCCAGCGCTATGTCGTCGGGGTCTGCGCGGCAGAAGGCCAGGCACTTGGTAGACGAGGCCGAGCGAGGAGATCTCGGCCATGACTTCCCGCTCCTCGGGGCACAACCAGGGGCTGCCGATCTCGATCTCCTGCACGCCTATCTCGCTCAGCAGCCTCGCGATCCTTACCTTCTCTGTGCCGGCAAAGACCACGCCGGCCGTCTGATCGCCGTCTCGCAGCGTATTGTCCACCAGGAACACGGGCTCGTCCCCGCCTTCGAACTGGGATTCGAAGACCATGCCTTCACCAGCCTAGGATTGATCATCGGCCACCTCCGCCAACGAAGCGGTCGCGTCTTGGGCGGCCACCCCGACCATGTCTAGCCATCGCTCGCGGCGTCGCGACACTCTTCCCGGACGTTCTCGATCTCAGAACGATAGATGTCCAGCAGCTCCTCGTCGAAAAGCGCCCGCTTCAGGCGATGCTCCGGGAACGGATACGCAGGTGAGCGCAGCGGCCTCGGCGTCGGTGGCCTCAAGCTGGTACTCGGCTAGCTTGACCTTGAGGGTGTCCACCCCTGAGTACTTGCCCAACATGAATGCGCGTTGCAGTCCCACTTCTTCGGGCGGAAACACCTCGTAGGTGAGGGAATCCTTCAATGCGGCGGAGGCGCGGTTCTCGCTCTCATAGACGAAAAGGTTGGCGCCGACGATGGGCTTCCACGTGGGAATGGGCCGGTTGGAGGCGTGAGCCACGTACTCGGACAACTCCCGGAAGCGGTCGGTGTGCAGATGAAGGTCGATGCCGCCCACATACTTCATGGCCATCACAAACTCTTCCAGCGCAGCATTGCCTGCCCGCTCGCCAAGCCCGTTGACCGTGGTGTTGACGTAGCGGGCGCCGGCCTTGACTCCGGCGATAGCGTTCGCGGTGGCCATACCGAAGTCGTTGTGCGTGTGCATCTCGACGTCCATGCCGGTGACGTCGATGAGCGTCTTGATCTTCATGTACGTGTTGAACGGGTCCAGGATGCCCAACGTGTCGCAGAAACGCAGACGGTCGGCTCCGGCATCCTTGGCCGTGCGGGCAAACTTGAGCAAGAATTCCATGTCGGCCCGAGAGGCGTCCTCTGCATTGACCGAGACGTAGACGTTGTGCTCCTTGGCGAACAACGTGGCCTGGCGAACCTTGTCGAGCACCCACTCCCGGTTCTGGCGGAGTTTGTGCTCGATGTGTATGTCTGAAGCCGACATGGAGATCGCTACCGCGTCCACGCCGCAGTCGATAGAGTCCTGCACGTCTGAGACGACGGCCCGGTTCCACGCCAGCACGCTGCAGTTGAGATCCGCGGCGGCGATCTGCCTGATGGCCTCCTTCTCGGAGCCACCCATCGTGGGGATACCTGCCTCGATCTGATGGACTCCCACCTGATCGAGCAGCTTCGCGATCCGTATCTTTTCCTCGTTGGCGAACACGACCCCCGCAGTCTGCTCGCCGTCCCGCAGCGTGGTGTCATCGATCTTTACCAGCAATGGGATCTTATGCGATGCGCGCAGAGGAAGACAGTCGTCAAGATTCTCCTGCATGCCAGCTCCTTTCAGCGAAAGCAGCAAGAGAGTCTATCACGAGCACCTGCGCACGGTCTTCCTTGGACCCGTTTGTGAGTCCATCCACAACATCTACGGCAGCCTCCCTGATGCTGGCCCGCGCCTATCGAAGATGGCGACGCCGGATTGGTCGCGCCTGCGGAGGCCGGGGAAGAGTCGGTCTCGACGGACGAACTGATTTGGCTTATTCTATCCACGCTGGGTAGGACCTGATGCACCTTGCAGTGCTCGAGCGTAACGGGCAACGGGCCGGCCCACGCGATAGAATGCGAAGCACATTGAATCGAATAACGCCTCAAGTGGCCGAGAGCGTGTGCTCGAGGCACTTGCCCAAGCGCGGGGGGACGACCACGATGGGCAGGGAGGAGACGCGGCAACAGGTTTCGTAGAACGATCGCACGTCCGCCGGTCTTGACTTCATGGTGAGACCGCCCGGAAGCAACCCGGGAGATCTTGGGTAGACCGCCTACCTGGTCTGGCGATGCGACGTACTCCACGGAGAGGCCTATGTCGGAGCGCGTGGTGAGCGTTCGCCGGGGGACTCTCCAGCCCCAGCGCGACAGGACACCAGCCGCTCGTGTTCAAGGACAAATGGCGCACGATCATACAGACCAAAGGGTCTAAAGTCGTTGGGTATAATCACTTTCTATTCGAAAGTTATCGCGATTAACGCGAGCATGCATCTTGCAGCCGTAGTCGTCTTGAGAGGACGTGGAAACTAAATGCTTGAGTCTCTCCTCAATCCAAAGACCGTCGCCGTGATGGGGGCATCTCGGAATCCTGGCAAAGTCGGGTACGAGATCACGGCCAACCTCATCAAAGGCGGGTTTGAGGGCGACATCGTCCCCGTGAACCCCTCGGGTGGGGACATTCTGGGTCAAAAGGTCTACACCAGCCTGGAAGAGTATGGCAAGCCGATCGAGATGAGCGTGATCTCTGTGCCCGTCACGGCCGTGAAGACTGCCGTCATCAGTTCCCTCCGGGCGGGCGCCAAGGCACTCACCATCATCACGGCCGGCTTTAAAGAGACGGGCAAAGAGGGCGCCGCGCTCGAGCGGGAGATCACCGATCTGGCTCGGTCGCACGGGGCGCGCGTGATGGGCCCCAACTGCCTAGGCCTTATCAACACGCACCACAAGATGAACGCTTCGTTCGCAAACTACATGCCCGAACCGGGCGGCATCTCCGTTCTGTCGCAGTCTGGCGCGTTGTGCACAGCGATATTGGACTGGGCGGCCTCCCGCAAGATGGGCCTCGCCACGCTCCTCTCCATTGGCAACAAAGCGGACCTCGACGAGACCGACTTCCTGGCCGCCTTTGCCGATGACGACGACACCAAGGTCGTGGTGGGCTACCTCGAGAGCATCGCCTCGGGTGACGAGTTCGTGCGGGTCGCGGAATCCGTGGCAGCCATCAAGCCCGTCGTGGTCCTCAAGACCGGCACCACTACCGCGGGGTCCAAAGCCGCGTCCTCTCATACTGGGGCTTTGGCCGGAGCCGATATCGCCTACGGGGCGGCCTTCAAGCGGGCGGGCGTGATCCGGGCGGAGACCTTCGAGGCGCTGTTCGACTATGCCACCGCGCTGGCCATGCAGCCCCTCCCGCTCAGCGACCGGGTGGCCATCATCACCAACGCCGGTGGCCCCGGCATCATGGCTGCCGATGCAGTCGAGCACGCAGGCATGAGAGTGGCCACGCTGCATCCAGGCACAGCCACGGCGCTCCGTCAGAAACTTCCCGCCGCTGCCAGTGTGGGTAACCCCATCGACGTCCTTGGGGACGCCGATCCCGAGCGTTATGCCGCGGCCGTCGAGGCAGCCCAAGCCGACCCGGACGTGGACGCCATCATCGTGATCCTGACGCCCCAAGCCATGACTCAACCCCTGGAGACCGCCAGGGAGATCGCCAAGCGCGCACGGGGCGAAAAGCCCATGCTCGCCTCCTTCATGGGCGGCGAGGATGTCATGCCGGGGCGCGAAGAGTTGGTGGCGTCGAACTTGCCCGATTACCCCTCGCCGGAACGCGCCGTCGCGGCGCTCAAGGCCATGGTCGAATACGGGGCCTGGCGGCAACGCCCACCCCGCGTCGTGACTCGGTTCCCTGTGAACCGCAAGCGGGTCGACAGGATAATATCCCGGCAGCTGCGCACGGGCCGGCTCTATGTGGGCGAGGTCAAGGCCAAGGAGATCCTCCAGGCATACGACTTCTCCGTGCCGGATGGTCGTCTGGTGTCCACGGTCGATGAAGCGGTCGAGGCGGCCCCCCGCATCGGTTTCCCGCTGGCCATGAAGATCGTCTCTCCAGACATCATCCACAAGTCCGACATCGGCGGCGTAAAGCTTTTTCTCAGCAGCGCCCAAGAAGTCGCCGACGCGTTCGAGCTCATGATGCTCCGCATCAGCCGCAAGGCGCCGGATGCCGTTCTGGAAGGCGTGTATTTGGAGCACATGGTGCCCAAGGGTCGGGAAGTGATCCTAGGCATGACGCGCGACCCGCAATTCGGGCCCATGCTCATGTTCGGCCTCGGTGGCATCTTCGTGGAAGTCATGAAGGACGTCACGTTCCACCTGGCGCCCATCACCTCGGACGAGGCCATGCAGATGCTCATGGGCACGAGATCGTACAAACTGCTCGAGGGGGTGCGGGGACAGGCGGGAGTGAATCTGGCGGCTATCGGCGAGGCACTTCAGCGGATAAGCCAGCTGGTGACCGACTTCCCCCAGATCGCCGAGCTAGACATCAACCCCTTCATCGTCGGAGGCTTCGGGGAGGAATCAGTGGCGGCAGACGCTCGAATCCAGTTGGCTGCGGGAGGTGCGCTGTGAGCGCCACTCGCGAGCCAAGCTATGACGTGATGTGGCAAGAGAAGTACAAGGCCATGGTGTCCACGCCTGAGGAGGCCGTCGCCATCGTCAGACCCGGCCAGCGGGTGTTCGTCGGCACGGGCGGCGCCCAACCTCTTGCTCTAGTCCGCGCCCTTGTCGCACGCCACAGTGAGCTGGCCGACACCCAGGTGATCCATATGCTCACCCTGGGCGAGGCTCCCTACGCGTTCAAAGACCTCACCGACTATTTTTCGGTCAACACCTTCTTTGTGGCCGACAACGTGCGGAACATCATCCAGGAGGGCTACGGCGACTACACGCCCATCTACCTCTCCGATGTACCACGGCTCTTCAAGAGCGGCCAGATGCCCTTGGACGTGGCACTTATTCAGGTCTCGCCGCCCGACGAGCAGGGACGCTGCAGCTTCGGGATCTCGGTTGACATCGTGAAGAGCGCGGCGGAGAATGCCGGCCTCGTCATCGCCCAAGTGAATCCGCAGATGCCTCGCACGTTGGGAGACAGCTTCGTCAGCGTGTTCGACCTCGACGTCCTCGTGCCGGTGGACGAGCCCCTCGTTGAGATGAATGCGCCGGTGATAACGGAAACCAGTCGTGCCATCGGCGGGAACATCGCGTCGCTGGTGGACGACGGTTCCACCATCGAGATGGGCATCGGGCGCATCCCGCACGCGGTTCTTGAGTTCCTCGGGGGCAAGAAGGACCTGGGGATCCACACAGAAATGGTGACCGACGCAGTGATCGATATGATCGAGTCCGGCATCATCACCGGCGCGCAGAAGACCACCGACCGCGGCAAAGTGGTCACGAGTTTCGCCATGGGAACCAAGCGGCTGTACGACTACGTGGACAACAACCCCATGTTCTCGTTCAACCCCACGGAGTACGTGAACGATCCTTTCGTGATCGGCCAGCAGCACAAGATGGTGGCCATCAACACCGCCCTCGAGATCGACCTCACCGGCCAGGTGTGCGCCGACTCTCTGGGCACCAAGTTCTACTCAGGCATCGGCGGCCAGGTGGACTTCAACCGCGGCGCCGCCCGCTCGGCGGGCGGGCGCGCCATCATCGCGCTTCCCTCCACTGCTCAGGGAGGAACGATCTCGCGGATCGTGGCTACGCTCACTCCCGGGGCAGGGGTCGTCACCAGTCGCGGCTCTGCGCACTACATCGTCACCGAGTACGGGGTGGCCTACCTGCACGGGAAGAGCGTGCAGGAACGGGCGATGGCTCTCATCAGCATCTCTCATCCCGATTTTCGTGAGGAACTGTTAGCGAAGGCCATAGAGTACAAGTACCTGCGTCCCGAGATGGCGGATGTCGAGGGCAAGATCTTCATCGGCCCCAAAGAGCTTCGCACCACCATGCTCCTGGACGACGGAACACTGGTCAGCTTCCGCCCCATCCATCCCACGGACGAGGCCGGAACGCGCGACCTGTTCTACGACCTGTCAAAGGAGACGGTCTACTACCGGTACATGTCGCACATGAAGCGCATTCCGCGGAAACAGGTAAGGAACTTCGTCTACATCGACCACCGGAACGAGGTGGCGGTAGTGGGCACGCTGCCGGAGGCTTACGGAGAAGAGATCATCTGCGTCGGCCGCTACTACCTGGACCCGAAGACCAACCGGGCGGAGGTGGCGTTCGTGGTGCGCGATGCCTGGCAGAACCGCGGTATCGGGACGTTCATCCTGAAGCACCTTGTGAACATCGCAAAGCGCAACGGTATCGCCGGCTTCACGGCCGAGGTGCTGCGCGACAACAAAGCGATGCAGGCCGTGTTCAACCACAGCGGCCTCAAGGTACGGAGCAACCTGAGCGAGGGCGTGTTCCACTTCGACATGGATTTCTAGAGAACCGGGCCCACAACCCGGCCTCTCGCGGAACGACGGCGCGTGCCGAAGATATCGGCGGACGGTTGTTCGCTATGCGAAAAGATCCTTGCGCCGGTGCTTGAGCACAGGGAGCCTCAAGCGCACCGCGCGCAGGTAGTCCATATCCAGCTCAGCCACGAGCGTGCCCTCGCCCTCGTGGCATTGCGCCGCGATCATTCCCCAGGGATCCACCACCATGCTGTGACCATAGCACTGGTTACTAGGCGGGGACGTCCCCCACTGTCCGCAGGCCGCGACGTAGCAGCCGTTCTCGATGGCGCGGGCCCGGAGCAGCGGCTCCCATTGGTCCTTGCCGGTGGTGAGGGTGAAGGCGGCAGTGACCAGCAATAGGTGCGCACCCTCGATCGGCCAGGGCTCTGAACAGTTCGGGAAAGCGCAGGTCGTAGCAGATGGCGAGGCCGGCGGTAAGGCCCTCGCACTCGAAAGTGGCCACTTCGCCGCCGGGCGTGATGGCAGCGGACTCCTTGTAGACCTTGCCGTCGGGCAACTCCACATCGAACAGATGGATCTTGCTGTAGCGGGCCACTTCGGCGCCGCTGCCATCGAATACCACACTGGTGTTGTAGAGTCGTCCGCCGCGAGACTCGACGACACTCCCACAGTGGAGGAACACGCCATGCTCCCGCGCCTTTGCCTGAAGCCTGTCCGTGCTCGGGCCGGGGATGGTCTCTGCGGCCCGCGCGTTGTCAAGATCAGAGCCGAGGAAGTTGACCATCTCGGGAAGCATGACTAGGTCCGCGCCCTGGGCGGCGAGTTTGTCGATCGCGGCCTCGGCCGCGACAAGATTGCGCTCCTTGTCGTCCCGAGAGTTGAGCTGCGCCAGACCGATCTTCACGACGCCGCCTCCTCGTCGCCCCGAAGGCTTCGGTGCCCTACTCCGTCTCGAGATACTCCAGCGCCATGTGCCGGATGAGCTCCGCATTCTGACTGCAGCGGTCGGCGATCGACTCGAGGCGCTCGATGATGGCCTTCAACTGGTGGAAGGTCTTGAAGTCGGTGTCCATGTCGAACATGAGATGGTAGATCTCGGCAAACACGTCGTCGGCGCGGCTCTCGATCTTATCGACGGAGTTCGCGATGGTGATGGCTTCGCGCAGGTCCCGTTCCAGGGCGAGCACCGAGTCGCGAAGGCGCTCCACGGCCATCATGTCCACGTTGATCATCTCGACGAGCAGCTCTTTCACCCGGGTCGGCAGGGTCAGGCGCCTCATCACGATACGGTCGGCAGCCCCGGCGGAGAGGTTCGCGATACTGTCCATCGAGCCCACCAGGCGAGCCAGGTCCGAGCTGTGCATGGGGAAGATCCCCCCTATGGCCAGCCGGTCCAGGATCAGGTCCTTAGCTGTGTCGGCCTCGCTCTCGAGCCTATCCAATTCCTGGGCCGCGGCGGCGAGTTCGGAGTACTCCTCGGCCGAGAAGCGCTGGACCACGTCCTGCAGCTTTGAGACTATGACCACCACGCGCTCCGTGAACTCGGCCACGCGCTCAAGTATCTGTTCCTCGCGTTCCTTGCCCATGGCATCGATAGCGCCCACGAGGGTGGTCTCCCCTCCCAATGTTCGGCGTATCCTGTTCAAACGCGAACTCGCCATGCGTGCCTCTTTTCGTCTCGACCGACCGGTATTGCGCTGGCGCCGCCTACATCACCGCTTTGAGGATGTAGTAGAAAACGGCCGCCATGATCGCGCAGAAAGGCAAGGTAACCACCCAGGCCAGCATGATAGCACGGAAGACTTTCCAGCTTACCCCGCCCAAATGGCTTGCCAAGCCGGTCCCGGTGACCGCGGAGGTGACCACGTGAGTAGTCGACACCGGCAGGCCGAACAGAGAGGCGATCTGGATGATTATGGCCCCGCCCGCCTCAGCGCTGAACCCGTTGATAGGGTGGAGGGTAGTGATCTTCTCACCGAGTGTGCGGATCAAGCGGAACGAACGGACAGAGATGAACGTGCCTATGGCCATGGCCGCGGCCGCGGCCAGGATCACCCACTTGGGAAAGCCGTGCAGGTGCACGTAGTCTTTCACTGCCAAGTGGTGCTGAGCAGCGATGAAGATCACGATTATCCCCATGACTTTCGTGGCGTCGTTGGACCCGTGACTGAACGACACCCAGCTCGACGACAAGACCTGCATCCTCTTGTAGAACCTGTCGGCCCGGGCGATATCCATACGCATCTTGGAGAAGAATAGGCGACTCAACCTCATGACCCCGTACCCGGTGATGATGCCGAGAAAAGGCGAAAGGAAGAGAGCGGCAAAGACCAGGAGAACCTTGTTCCAGCCGATCCCGCTCGGACCCAACGCGGCGAGACCGGCGCCGATCAGCCCACCGACCAACGCGTGCGACGAACTGACGGGCAGAGCCCACCACCAGGTGAGCACTTCCCACACAATGGCCCCCAGCAACGCGGCGATCACGAGATGAGCTGTCGCGTCGCCGGCCTTGATGATGCCCCCGATGGTGGTGGCCACGGCCACCCCCATCACCAAGGGACCGATGAAGTTGAAAATGGCGGAGATTCCGATTGCGTACTTGGGCTTCAAAGCGCCCGTGTAGATAACGGTCGAGACGGCATTGCAGCCGTCGTGAAAACCATTCATCATGTCGAAGATGAGGGCGACCACCACTACGGCGATCAGTTGCCCGGTGCCGCCGCTCACAGCCTCACGCTGCGCTCTTCTCTACGCATGAACGATCCAGCGAAACCCCCTACCTAACGCACCAGCGAGCAGACTGCGCAGCCCTCGGTGCGGGAACATCCCCGTTTTGACCGCGACCCATAATAGAAGAACATCATCCCGCCAGCAACCGCCGGTCGGCTTGTTTGCGGCGCGCTTGACCGGGTTCCATGCGAGCGTCGTAACGCCGCGCTATCATCCCAGGTAGCCGCACTAGGAAGGAGCACAGCATGCAGTTCGCGGAAGCCAAGGAGCTCGTCACCACCACGTTCGCGCTCCGAGAGACGAATCCGGGCGTCTATGACGGTGAGTGGTGCGAGGATTCGAACGGGCAAATCCTGGAATGCTCCTCGCCGATCAACGGAGCTCACCTCGGCCGAGTGAGCGGCGCCAGTGCCTCGGATTATGCGCGGGTGAGTGAGAGATCACTTGCCGCGGCGGCTGCGTGGGCGGAAGTGCCGGCACCCAAGCGGGGCGAGGTCATCGCGGAGATAGGCAAGGAATTGGCCGCGAACAAGCGCGAGCTGGGCCTGCTGGTATCACTGGAAGCCGGAAAGACGCTGAGCGAGGGTCAAGGCGAAGTCCAAGAGATGATCGACCTCGCTGGTTTCGCCGCCGGGCTCTCCCGACAGCTCTACGGCCTCACCATCGCCAGCGAACGGCCCCACCACCGTATGTACGAGCAGTGGCATCCCCTGGGAGCAGTGGCAGTGATCACTTCGTTCAACTTCCCGTGCGCGGTGTGGTCCTGGAATGCGTTCATCGCCGCCGTGGTGGGAGACGCGGTGATCTGGAAGCCGTCTTCCCGGACGCCGCTTGTAGCGGTCGCAGTGACACGTCTCGCTGCCCGGGTCCTGGAAGGCCACTCCCTGCCTCCCATCTTCTCGTTGCTGGTGGGCGGGGGACCGGAGATCGGCAACGTGCTGCTGGAAGATGGGCGCCTGCCGTTGGTTTCGTTCACGGGCTCAGTCGCCACCGGCAAGAAGGTGGCGGAGGTCGTAGGGCGGCGGGTGGGCAGAGCCCTGCTCGAATTGGGCGGGAACAACGGGGTCGTCGTGAGTGACAAGGCCGACCTGGACGTGGCCCTGAAAGGAGTGGCCTTCGGTGCCCTCGCCACCGCGGGTCAGCGCTGCACCTCCACCCGGCGACTCCTCCTCCACGAGAAAGTCTACGACCGCTTCCTTGCCGGGCTCGTGCAAGCATATGAGCACGTGCGCGTGGGCGATCCTTTGCTGGCGGAGACGCTCGTGGGGCCGCTGATCGACGAGGGTGCAGCGGAGACCTACCTGGAGGCGACACGACGCGCCGTCGAGCAAGGAGGGCGACCGGTCTTCGGAGGCGGTCGAGCGACAGTGCGGGGCTGCGAAGGAGGCCACTACGTCGTACCCGCCATCATCGAGGCACACGCAGAGATGGACATGGTGCGGGAAGAGACATTCGGGCCACTTCTCTACGTCCTACGCTACCAGGACATCGAAGAGGCGTGCAGGCTGCACAACGACGTTCCCCAGGGCCTGTCTTCGGCGATCTTCACCACCGATCTGCGCGAGGAAGAGTATTTCTTGTCACATCGTGGTTCCGACTGCGGCCTCGCCAACGTGAACACGAGTACAGCAGGTGCCGAGATAGGTGGGGCCTTTGGCGGGGAGAAGGAGACCGGCGGGGGTCGCGAGAGCGGGAGCGATGCCTGGAAGGCGTATGCCCGGCGACAGACTGTGTCCATAAACCACGGTATCGACCTTCCGCTTGCTCAGGGGGTGAGCTTCGAGATATGAGGCACCAGATAGCCCCGGTAGTGGGTCAGTTTGAAAATTCAAACTGACCCACTACCATAGCCCCGCCGCGGCGAACAGTGGTAACTTGAAAGCATTGAGTGGCACGCCCATCGCCAGAGTCGCAAGGGGGATCGATGGCAGCCCATCACGGACGGCGTTCTCCCGGTCATGCCTCTGAAACAGGTGCCCCGAGGATGGTACAGCACGCCCCTCATGGGCCGGCGGCAACCATCGAGTCGGCCGCGGGCCTAGGCGTAACCAGTTCGGCGGCCGCATCTCAGCCGGCCTCGTATAGCCTCCGGCAAAAGTCGCTGTTCTTCATCGACATGTCACGCAGCCGGTCCGCGGTGCTCTCCATCGGTGAAGCGGCAGTCGGCGCATTGCTGGCCGCCCGCGGCATCCCCAGCCTGAGGGTCATCCTTCTCGGTCTGCTGGCGGCTGCGGCTGGATACTTCTGCGTCTACTCCCTCAATGACCTTCTCGATCTGAGAGTCGACCGAGAGGAAGTCAGGGGTCCGCACGGGGAAATCGAATGGAACCCTGAAGTGCGCCACATGGATATCGCCACCCTGCGTCATCCTGTTGCGGCCGGCGCTCTTTCTCTTGCCGCAGGCATCGCCTGGGTCGCTACGCTCGGCGTGATCGGCATGGTCGCCGCCTACTTGCTCCGGCCCATCTGCGCGATTCTGTTCCTCGCCTGCGCCCTGCTGCAAGTCCTTTATTGCAGCCTCAAGCGCAAGACCTGGCTCAAGATCATCCCGGCGGGTGTCATGGTCGGCCTGGGGGCGCTCGCTGGGTGGTTCGCGGTAGGGCATGCCACGTGGGGAGCTTTGAGCTTCTTCGTCCTTCTAACGAGCTGGGAGATCTTCGGCCGTAACCTGTCGAACGATCTGGCCGATGTGTCCCACGACAAGCCTCTTGGCATCACGACCGTCGCGACAGTGCGCGGGCCCCAAGCCGCCACCACCGCCATACTGGTGGGGGCCTGCTGCATGCCGCTTCTCGGGTTGCTTCAGTACGGGCCACTTTCGACCCGAATCGCCCTGGCGGTCGTGGCTGCCGCTACGATGACTTACCCGGCGTTCCGCCTTCGGAACGTGGGCGGCGAGACCGCGGCGCAGAGATACTTCAATCGGGCCAGCTACTTCCCGGCGGTCAGCGCCGCCTGCCTTGCGCTGCTTTCCCTCGTCCACTGAAACCGCCGAAAGCGCCCGCGTCTCGGCGAGGAAGACGGCACATTTGAGATCCGCAGATCGTTCGTATGCTGTTTGAGGCCATGCCTTTGAAGGATTATGCTAAGAGTGCTCACCGGTGCTCGTGCCGCCGCCCTCGAGCACCCGCGTTTTCCGGCATCCGTGGCGACGCCAGGCAAGGAGGTGTCACATGCCGCGTTTTCTCGCCGTTCATGCGGCTGCTTTCTCGGAAGAGCAGCTCAAGCAACTAGCGAGCAGGAAAGACCAACTCCCCCAGGGCATCACGTGGAACCAGGCCTACTGTGCGCCGGGCAGCAACAGGGCCTTCTGCGAGTGGGGGGCGCCGAGCAAGGAGGCCGTCGAGCGGGTCCTCCAAGCCAACGCGATACCCTTCGTCGCCATCTACGAGGTGGATCGCTTCGACCCTAGTCTGGCCGAGTTCGATCGTACCTGAAGTTCGGGAGTCCTCGGTTCGGGTCACTACCGTCATCGCTGTCGCGGTGCGTCCATCAGTGAGCCTACTGACAAGAAGCCCGGTAGACCGGGCTTCTTGTCAAAGCAGTGGTGGCGACAGACCGTCCCGTAAGAGGCTGTACCGTGGGAGGCCCGTCTGTTGAGGCAGCAGGGACCGACCTTCTCGCGTGCTACTTCATCTCGCTCAGACTGATGATGTTTCCCTCCGTGTCGGTGAACCAGGCGCCCTTCATAGTGTCCATCTCCACCACGCCGTTCACGGTCTTGAGCCCAGGAAGATCGTAGTCTTCGAAAACCACACCGCGTTTCCTGAGATCGGCCATTTCCGAGGCCAGGTCGTCCACAACGAAGCCTAGGGCTGTGGCGGCACCGTGAGGAGCCTGGGTCGCATAGACCAGAAAAGCACCCTGTTTCGTGGCGTACAAGATCCCGCCTGGGTCCATGGGGATCTCGGCGCGCTTCAAACCGAGGGTGCCCTCATAGAACTTCTTCGCTCGCTCAAGATCCGTGGCGGGTAGCACCCCATACACTGTCGAGTCTGAAAGCATCTTCGAACTCCTTCCTCCCGGTTTCACATCACGCCGACTTCGCCTCATCGAAGGCCGGCCAAGGCACTTGCCATAATCTCTTGATGAACATCGCCAGCCCGAGCGCTGTCGAGAGATCATGTCCGCAGAGCCCGCACCGCGCGCTTCTTGTGACCGTCCAGCGTCGCGTCTTTCCTACGGTCTATTTCCCTTGTCTCGGGCAGCGCGAAACCCCAAGCTGTCACCTCTCGATCAGCCTTCGGGCGGTGGCAGCCCGACCGCCTGGGCCGTGACCCGGTTATTCTCACGGCGACGAAAGCAGAAGTGGAGTATCAGTGGTAAAACAAAGAATACCACCTCGAGGCGAGTCGCCACTCCAAGCGCAAGCAGAAAACCGGAGAGCCAGCCTCGCTCGACGGTCGCCAGAGCCAGCAGCGCGAAAAGTGTAGCCATCGCGATGGGGTGATCGTCTCCGGTGACCACCCACGGTGCCAGCATCCACATTGCCGCCAGTACTAATCCCCACACTCGGCGCCATCTGCCGCGCGCCTGACTGTAGAGCAGTACCGCGATTGCCATATCCGCCACCGCGAGCAACAGCTTGACCGCCCAGACCGTGGGAACACGCAACATATTTCTCAAAGACCCAGTAAAAGGGCGCCAACATCATGGGGAAGAGAGGAAGATGGTTGTATACCCACGTCTGGGCCATGTAGTTTTGATAGTAGGTAACTGGGGGCCAGCGCAGAATGTTGTAGGTGATGGAGAGCATCACATCCATGTCGCCCCCGTGATACGTATCAACAGAGCCAATTCGGAGTACGATGCCCGCCACCATTACGACAGCCAGGGGTAACCAACTCCAGAGGTGACATCTCGCGGCCCTGGGATCCTCCTGGCCCTGGCCGACAGCCTGCCAAGCATAACACCCGTTTCTCCCGCGAGAGCAGCCATTCCCATCCCCTGTGCTGCTTCCAGAAGATCAGTTCCTGCACCAGCACGGTCGCGATCACGATGGCCCCCGCCAGATAGCGAAATTCCCTGTACCCATCCTCGTCGAATAGGAGGGTGTATGGGAGTCTGCTGGAGAACAGGACTGCCAGATCGGGCAATACGGAGGTCGAGAGCACAGCCAGCGGCCAGATGATCCGGCGGGGTCGTTCTCGCCACCCCCGAGTACACAGCCTGTCTCGGACAGCCACATAGAGAACCCACCATGCGAACTCTATGACAACCACGATCGAGAACGCGAGCGCCCACGGTGCCCTGATGGACGCCAAGCTCGCGGGACCCAGAAAACAGATGGTGATCAGCGCTGCCGTGCTCGCCACGGCCAGAACTGTTGCGGTCGCCGGAGAAAAACGCCGAAAGGTCGACGGTGGAGTAGGGAGAAGTTTCCAGACGGCCGGAAGAACGCAAATCCATTCCAAGTTGCCCTTGTGCATCAGTGGGAGAATGCCGGCAAGTCTACCATTTCCACCATGTGGTGGCAAAACGACGAGGCAGGCCAGGGCTTGACAGTCATCTCCAGGCTGCCTAGCATGCGGCAGGGTCGCTGTCCGTTCAGACCCATATTCGACGAGCACGGCGGCAATCGCTTCCGTGACTTGGCCGGCGGCCGCTACTTTCGTGCCCCAGGGGATCAGGGTGAACGCCATATGCCCCTAACGCAACTGCCAAGCACCGCCCTCCTCACCGAGAAGGGGGATTTTGCCGAGCGGATAGTGGAAGGACTGCATACCTTTCTCGACCGCGAGCTCACGGCAGCCGACGCGGTGGCTGAAAACGCAGTTGATTTCAGGCTCTCGGAAGCCAAAGTGACAGACAGGCGCGATCGATTGGCGAAGATCCTCGGCATAGTTGACGCACGTCTGCCGATTGGCGCCCTCGAATTCGTCAGTTCGACCACGACGCCATCGCGAGCAGCCGAAACCGCGAAGTTCAGCGTGGACCGCATCCGCTGGCCGGTCCTGGATGGAGTCGAGGGCGAAGGCCTGCTCCTGTGCCCAAAGACACCGCCGATTGCTGCTGTGATCGCTATCCCCGATGCCGACTGGCCCCCTGAGATGCTGGTCGGGCTTGCGCCGGGCGTCGCCCCTTCTGCCCAATTCGCCCGCCACTTCGCTGAGCTGGGCTGCTTGGTTCTCGTTCCAGTCCTGATTGATCGCGCCAATGACTGGTCGGGCAACCCCGCTCTGCGAATGACCACCCAGCCGCACCGCGAATTCCTCTGGCGGATCGGCCTTCGAGTTGGGCCGCCACATTGTGGGTTATGAGATCCAGAAGATTCTTGCGCTGGTAGATTACCTCACCAGCCCACGCGACGGTACGTCGGTTCCAGTCGGAGTCTTCGGCTACGGTGAGGGAGGCTTGCTCGCCTTGCACAGCGGGGCGCTCAGATACTCGAATCGCGGCGGTTGGAGTGAGTGGCTACTTTCACAACTGCCGAAACGTTTGGCGCGAGCCGATCTATCGAGACGTCTGGGGACTTCTCCGAGGCTTCTCCAATGCCGAAGTGGCGGCATTGATCGCACCTCGTCCTCTGCTCGTCGAGGCCAGCACGGGGCCCGAGGTGGATGGTCCTCCCCCCCGCGCGACGGGTACTACCTCACAGCAGCTTCAGGAGCCCTTGCCCCGCTTCCTTTAGGGGAGGTCGAGGCCGAGGTCGCGCGGGCACGTAGTGCCTACGAAGCCCATGGAGCGACCCAGTACCTGGACCTCGTCGTACCGAACGATATCGAACGAGGACCAGGGACCGCGGCGGCGCTGACAAGATTTCTTCAATATCTGGTTGGCGATAACGGGCGTTTCGTGGCGGCATCGTCGCACGGACGGACGGCTGACAGGATTATTCCGGTTTCTGTCTGGCAAACGAGTTATCACACCAGCGGCGCTCGCCACGATGCCACAAATGAATCATAGCGGCCCGTTTCACCCGCAACCACGGCTGCATCGGCAGTTCGATCAACTGTGTAGGTTCACCCAGCGTCTACTTCAAAACGCGACGACTCCGCGCGAGCAGTTCTCGGCGAGGACCGAGTCGCGGCCTATCGAGGAGTGGGCGCCGTATTGTGCGTCTTTCCGGAAATACTTCTGGGAAGAAGCCATCGGACGCTGTCCGAAGCCGGCCCTCCCGGCCAATCCTCGCACCCGCCAGGTCTACGACGAGCCCACCTGGAAAGGCTACGAAGTTGTACTCGACGTCTGGCCGGAGGTATTCACGTACGGGTTGATCCTGGTTCCGAAGGATATACGGCCCCGGGGAGCAGCGGCCGGTAGTGGTCTGCCAGCATGGGCTGGAGGACCGCGTGAGCGACGTGGTCGACTGGGATTCGTCCGCCTATCACGGGCTTGCGGCCCGGTTGGTAGGCACGGTTACGTCGTTTACGCGCCCCAGAACCCTTACGTCGGCGGAGAGCATTTTCGGCTGTTGCAGCGAAAGGCCCATCCTTTGCGGTGGTCACTTTTCTCGCTGATCGTCGCCCAGCACCAGCAGATGTTGGCATGGCTCTCGCAGCAACCCTTCGTGGATCCGCAAAGGATCGCCTTCTATGGCCTATCGTACGGGGGCAAGGCCGCGATGCGATTGCCGGCCATCCTGGATGGCTATTGCCTTTCGATCTGCTCGGGTGATTTCAATGAGTGGCTGATCAAGTGTGCGAGTACCAGCGTGCCTTTCAGCTACATTTTCCTCGCCGAGTATGACATGTACGAGTTCGACCTGGGTAACACGTTCAACTATGCTGAAATGGCTGGGCTGATCGCACCACGACCGTTCATGGTAGAACGCGGGCATCAGGACAGCGTTGGTCGCGATGAGTGGGTCGCCTTTGAGTACGCGAGGGTACAGCGACTGTACACGGATCTGGAGAATTCCGGACCGGACGGAAATCGGTTTTTTCGATGGAGGGCACGAAATCAATTGGCGAATAACACTTCCATTTCTTGATCGACATCTCGGCTGGAGACCACCCGGAGCAGAACAGGTTAACGGCAAGGACGCGGATTGCCAACCGGATAGGCCGGGGTTGCTAATAACCCCACCGGCCGGTACAATCCCCGGTATGGGGCACACCAATTGCTTCTTTGATAAGCCCTTCTCCCAGTGTGTAGCGGCAGCGATATCGCAGGCGGGCACAGAAGGCGAAGGACTTGTCCGAAAGGTGGTGCTTACCGACAATGGCCGAGACAGTGACGAATAGAGAACTTCGACACCGATTCAAGGAAGAGCGCAAGCAGCTCCAGAAGGAGATCGAAGCCATGTCCGATCTCCGAGCTCAATCCGGCGACCCCACGCTCGATGTAGAGAGCTACGGAAACCATATGGCGGACGCTGGCTCGGAGACGTATGAGATGGAGAAAAATCTCGGACTCCTGGAGAACCTCCGCCAGCAGTTGGCGATGACGGAGACGAGCCTCGCAAGGTTTGATCAAGGCACTTATGGGATCTGCGCGAACTGCGGACGCCCAATAGATCCCGACCGATTGGAAGCCCTTCCGCATGCCACGCT
>CAVYVU010000013.1:0-110637 GCA_963772095.1 uncultured Thermoleophilia bacterium | reverse complement strand
GGGCAAAATGGACTATCAACCGAGGAGGCGGGAGAGACGTCTAGCTTGCTGGATGGCGCATGGCCGCTGCCCCAATTTGACGAAACTGTATTGTCACGGTTCATTTGACACATTGGCTCCGGTAGCGCATGTGACACTTCGGGGCGCGGCTCCGGTTGATGTGCGACACTTGCTGCAGTTCCGACTCGGGGCGAGCTTATTGGGGTATGGCGGGAATGTTGCGTTTGGGCATCATCTTCACGGTTACCGGACTCCTCGCGCTTGGACTCCTCGCGCTTGGACGTCACGCGCACACGAGCTACGGCCACCTATCACCGCGGGCGACTCTCATCGTCGGCATCGTTCTGGTTGTGGTGGGGCTGCCGCTCTTGGTGGTGGGCGTGCTCCAGAGGACCGGTAGGCTGTAACAGAGGTACCGGAGCCAGAGTGTAACAGCGGGTGGTGGGACTAGACAGCGTCGTCACTACGCAAGACTCATGGGTGCGAGACGGACGTGGCATGAATAGCGCCGTGCCCGGTGATGAATAGGGCTTCGCGATTTGTTGTTTCTGGCTTTGGGGAAACGGGCAACGTAGAGCATCGCCCACAACGCGCCGCAGACTGGAGGAAGACATGACGCTGCTCGATGGTGCCTGCCGCGAGGTCCTTGAGAAGACCGAGTTTGTGGCGATGGTCACCGCCGGCCCTCAAGGGCCTCACATCACGGCGACGTGGGGCGACTACGTCCGCACAGCTTGGGTTCGAAGGCGATCGCCTGCTCATCCCCGCGGGCTACTATCACCAGATGGAGGCGAATCTCGAGCGTAATCCAGAGATCCAGCTCCTGGTGGCCTCGCGCCTGGTCGAGGGGAAGCTTGGACCGGGACAGGGCTTCACCTTGAAGGGAACCGGCAAGATCGTTGACTTCTGGTGAGGAGATGGATCGCGTGAAAACGCATTTTCCCTGGGCCCGTGGGGCTCTGGTCGTCGAAGTCGTGGAGGCCATCTCGCATCTGTGAAGCCGCGGCCCGTTGTGCCGCGCAAGCGGTACCGGGGGTTCGAATCCCCCCTCTCCGCCTAGGAAAGCCAAGAATCGTGTGTCGGACCCGGCTAGCAAGGCCGCGTTTTGGCGTCTTTGAGGCGAGTTCGGGGGCAATTCGGGGGCAAACTCGACAGCACGCATGGGTGCCAGACGGACCAGGAGACATCGGACAACACACAGATCTGCTGCTCATCGCGAACCGTGAAACAGCCGATGGTCTTTAGAGGCAATCATCGCAAGGCCTGGAGTTTGCGGCGGGAGAAAGTCTGAGAACGGCACATGCTGGAGGACAGCAACGTGGTCCTGACGGCGACAGGGACCGGCACTGACTGGCAGACGCAGTTTCTCGCCCCCTCCGGCTACCAGATAGCTTCAACACGTCTGCTCGGCCAAGACGTTCGCGGCAGGTTCTATCTGCTTTTGCGGCTTGGAACGACACAGGCCGGCGGCCAGCCGAACGCCGCAGTCGTTGTCTCCTTTGGCGCGGACGGGATTAGGAGGGGTCAGCTTACGCTTCAGGATAATGGTTCGGTGCCGCTCTCGCAGTTCACCGTAGCCCAAGACGGAACGGTATACCGACTGCAATCGATCCCTCAAGAGTTGGAAGTTCTCGCCTATCCGGCGAACGGGTGGGAGCACTGACGAAGGCAGGTCGAGGCACACTCTCGCCCCTGCCGGACATATACTAGGTAGGCCACCAGGCGGCGGCACATGAGGGAGGCAGTTCGTG
The DNA here is from genome assembly GCA_963772095.1 of uncultured Thermoleophilia bacterium. Classification (GTDB taxonomy): domain Bacteria; phylum Actinomycetota; class Thermoleophilia; order RBG-16-64-13; family RBG-16-64-13; genus Chersky-299. The sequence goes on along the minus strand of CAVYVU010000013.1, from coordinate 108,886 downwards.
CTTCATGTAAGGCTCAGGCGGAGTGCGGCTCTGGTGGGTTTCTCGATAATCCTGATGGAGTTCGGCTTCTCCCTATACAACGTGGTTTGGGTCCACCGGTACTGGCACTCGCTGAGGGGAGGAACGGCTTTAGAGCACCTATCACCTTCACAAAACATTATCTTCCACCTTCCCGCTGCCCTTCTTGCTCTGGCCAGTCTCTTGGGCGGGGTCGTGCTCTATCGGGCCACCCGAGATCGCTCCCGGTGGAGTTGGTACGCTGCCGTGCTTGCTCCGCTAGCCGCGTTCCTTGTCATCTACAAGCCGCCGCTCACCTATCTCTGGTCTTTCCATGCCAATCAGGTGATCCTGCCCTGGGTTGCGCCACTCATTTGGACCCGTGGGAGCGGAAACGTTGCCGTGTCTATTGGACTCCAGATCGCCCCCTATTTGGCGGCGGTCGCTTACATCCTCGCAATCGCTCTTGTTATGCCCCACAGGCGACCAAGTGAAGGGATTAGGGTAGCGGTTCCCACACGCGGGTCCTCCGCGCTTTGACGATAGTCGGATGGAGGCAGCGTGGATAGGCATCAGCACAGACGCAATTACGGAACACTGTGGGGGATGCTCGTACTCGCGACCCTCTATATCGGGTTGCTTCACTACCTGCGCTCGGTGACCGGTGTGCGCTGGCTGGATGGCAGCATAGGGGTGGTCCTTGCCCTCTACATCTGCTCGCGTCCCGCCATCAATGCTTGGGAATGGCTATTCTTCAGTCGTCCCCATCTGCGCCTGCTCGCAGCGGAGTGGTCCGGACTCGGATGGCTCGCGCTGAACACCATCGTCCTGGTAGGGGGGTGGTTGGTTCTCTTTACTTCACTGACCCGAATCGTAGGCGGAGGCACTTAGACGTCGCGACAGACTAGGCTCGGCGGCGTGTGCGTATACTCCCGATAATGCCAAGAGAGAGAGGTTGTGATTGTGGACCATCCCCGGTTCTCCGCCAGTCAAGCAGTATCCCAGTACCTCTATGTGACCTCCAGTGAGAAATATCCGGACATCCACCCCTCTCAAGCTGTCGGCCAATGGCTATCTGACCTTCAGGGGTCGGGAAAGATAGCAGATGCCATGATCACGGAGCTGCGCAATCACCTGCCATCGAAGGATGAAGGCTTTTTCGCGAACGGCACCCTTGATGACGCCGTCCACGCCTTCGCCATGAACCTGCTGGTGGCTCCTGCCAAGGTTTCCACCGCTCAACTCCGAGAACTATTGGCAACGCTGAAGACTGTCTAGGACCAACTTAAGCGACTCTACCCGTTCCAATTTCAAACGGAGTGGACGCCCTCGAGTTGGAGTTTCCCGATGTCAGGCGTGCAGGTGCGCGTAAACGGCCGAAGGGACCCTCCCCCCTCTGGTCCTCAACGAATCTCTGATTCTCGCTCGCGCGAACACAGTGCCGTCCGCATCCTCTTGAGAGATTCGGCAAGTAGTGACCGGCTGCAACCAAAATTAAGGCGAACAAAACCGGCAGCGTCGAACTCAGTCCCGTCGGAAAGGCCGACCCCGGCTTCCTCAAAGAATCGCACCGGGTCGCGGAGACCCGCTGAACGGGCGTCGATCCAGGCCAAATAGGTCGCTTCCACGTGGGTCATGCGAAGACCCGGCATGGTCTTGATCTCCCTTTCCAGCAGGTCGCGGTTGCCTCGCAGGTAGGCAAGCAACTCCCGATGCCAGGGCATTCCTTCTTCGTAGGCGGCCAGTGCCGCCACGTAACCGAAGAGGTTCACGTGGGGGACGATGCCTGCCGTCGCTTCGCAGAATGCCTCACGCAACCCGGGGTCGCCGATCACCGCAAACGAGCAGCCCAGACCGGGAAGGTTGAAGGTCTTGCTGGGGGCCATGAGCGTGACTGTGCGGGCCGCGACGTCCGCGGACAGCGTGGCAATCGGCGTGTGCCGCTTGTCCTCGTCAAGCACCAAGCCCGCGTGGACTTCATCAGAACCGATGATCAGGTCGTAGTGCTGAGCGATCTCCGCGACTGCCGATAGCTCGGCTGCGCTCCAGACCCGGCCCACCGGATTATGAGGCGAGCAGAGCAGCAGAAGCTTCGTGCGCGGCGTGATGGAGCGTTCCAGGGCCGCAAGGTCCACTCGCCAGATACCCTCACGCACGCGCAGCGGCACCTTCACCTCGGCTTTGCCGGCGAATCTAGGCGCGGCTAGGAACGGCGGATAGATAGGGGTGAACGTGATCACCTCCTCTTGCGGTCTGCCGATCGCGCGGCAGAGCACGTTCAAACCGGAGACCAGTCCGGGCAGCCACACGATCCACGCCGGATCCACTTCCCAGTGGTGTTCGGCTAGGAGCGAAGCCCGGACGGCCGTCACCAGCTCCGCTGGCGCCTGCGTGTATCCGTAGACTCCGTGGGCCACCCGCTCATGAAGCGCCTCGATGATGGGCGGCGCGGAGCGGAAGTCCATATCGGCGACCCAGAGGGGGATAACATCCCGGTCCCGGTATTTGCTCCACTTGTGACTGGCCGTCGAGGTTCGATCGATCACAGTGTCGAAGTCGAACTCGCTCATGCCAGTTCATTGACGTAGCGTTGCAGCTCCTCGAAGTACCGGCCCACGTGGAGCCCGTCCATCAGGCCGTGATGGACCTGCACCGAAAACGGCACCAGCATCCGGTCGTTCTCTCTGAAGTACTTGCCCCAGGATATCTTCGGATTTGAGTCCACCCCGCATTTGGCGATGGTCCTCACGAAGTGGGTGTACTGGATCCAAGGGACGGCGGAATACATGATGATGTCGTATCTCCCGCGGTGGTCCTTGAGTCCAGGCTCAGTCCCCTGTCTTATGGCCGCGTTCTTCGCCCGCTCGTGGAACTCGAGCACGTCATCGACAAATTCGATGGTGACACTGATGAAGAACTCGCGCCCCTCCGGCAAGTACGTGAAGCTGGGGCACATTGACTCGGTCATGATCGGCTGGCCGTCTCTGATCCGGTACCTGAAGTTCGGTATCCGTTCGGCGATGTGGTGGGCGGCAAAGACCAGCGTGAAGTAAGACGATAGATTCCTCTCATCCGAGAACTTCAACAGGCTGGTAACGTCGAGATGGGCGCCGATGTTTATGTAGGGAAAATCCGTGCCCAGGTACGCATCGAAGTATTCTCGTCTGTCCCAGGTTTCGAGGTCTATCGCCACGTAGCCCATGTTGACCTGACCCTATTCGCTTGCTCGACATTCCATGATAATGCGATAGCCGGCCCTCGGGTGAGCGCCGGTGGAGAGAAGTCTCTGGGCGAGAACCCTGACTCTGAGATTTACACACGCGATCTGAATCTCGATCCAGAACTGAATGCAGGAGGCCCCACATGCCCGAAAGCGCAGAGACCCGTCCGCGACTTCCTAAGGGGCCCCTCGAGTAACGCTGGATGAGCATTCGGGCGCCGGGTGGTCGATTGCGTCGTACACTAATCAGCGCTAGTGTTCGTTCCCGTCTGGGAAGTTTCGTTGGAGATGACTGCGGCCTGATGCGAGCCAGGAGTAGAAGATGATCGGTCTTGAACGTAACGGACAGCACGTGGATAAGGAGATCGAGAAGACTTTCGTCCACCACCCCCTGATACCGTACGAGCCGAACGTGTGGCTCTACGTCGCCCAAGGCTCCGTCGTCGTGCCTTTCGAATGGACGAACTGGCGGGATGAGACCATGGCCGGCAAAGAGTCGTGCTCCATCCATGCCTCCCTCAACCCGCAGCCGACCTTCAGGATCAACGGTGCCGAGGCCCTCAAGTTTCTCTCCGACGTCTGCGTGAACGACTTCACCGACTTCCCCATAGGCAGGGCCAAGCACGCGATCATGTGCAGCGAGGAAGGCCTCGACATGGGAGACGGCGTGCTGATGCGGCTGAGCGAGGACGAGTTCCTCACCTACGAGATGGGGGCCAACTACATCGCCTACGTCTTTGGGCAGGAAAAGTACGATGCGGTAGGCGAGGATCTCACCGGGACGAACTTCCTCTATCAGATCGTTGGACCCCGGTCCCTGGAAGTCCTCGAGGCCGTGACGGGAGACGACCTTCACGACATCCGCTTTGCCCATTTCCGTGGGAGCAGCATCAAAGGGATGAAGGTCACTGTTCTGCGGGTGGGAATGCCCGGCACCCTGGCTTACGAGGTCCACGGTAAGGCTGGGGACGGCCCTGCCGTATACCACGCTGTCCTAGAAGCCGGGAAACCGTTCGGGATACGGCGTCTGGGCTTCCGCGCCTACCTCATGCAGCATACCGAGGGTGGGTTCCCCCAGGCCTTCAACCACTTCCCGCACCCGTGGCTGGAGGACGAGGGCTTCCTTGAGTATCTAGAGAAGATCGGCATACGAGCGAGGTACACGAGCGACTGTAAAGGCAGCATGGGGCCCGACATCCGGCTTCGCTACCGCAATCCCGTCGAGCTCGGTTGGGCGAGGATGATCAACTTCAACCACGACTTCATCGGACGAGGGGCCCTCGAGAAGGAAGTAGCCAACCCGCGCCGCAAGATGGTCACGCTCCTATGGAACACCGAAGACATACTCGACGTGTACGCCTCCAGGTTCCGGCCCGGCGAACCCTACGCTAGCATGGACAACCCGTATGAAAGGTTCGTCGAGGGAGCGGGCTGGGCATACTACGCCGACCAGGTGCTCAAGGACGGGAAGCTGATCGGGATCAGTTCTGGGCGGACCCTCAGCTCCAACTACCACCAGATGCTTTCACTTTGCTCGATCGACGTCGAGTATGGCGAACTCGGAACTGAAGTCATCGTGCTGTGGGGTGAGCCCGGCACTCGCCAGAAGGAGATCCGGGCGATAGTGTCTCGTTTCCCGTATCTGAACGAGAACCGCAACGAAGACGTGGACGTCGGCAAGATTCCTCGCCTTGCCGCGAAGAAGTAGTCCTTGGCGATCTACTTCGATCCTTCCCGATTCGACCCGGCGCTGCGCGGACTTGCCTACACATCGAGCGACCCCCAGAGCATAGACTTCACCCGGGGCGACGGGCCAACTCCCGCCTCCTAATCGAACGCGGGCAAACGGTACCGGGGTTCGAATCTCCCCAGGATTGCCGATGCCCGTTTTGCGGTATACGCCACTCCTACGGTCAAGCGCGACTTCGCCCTGAGACGGCATTCGCGCCTCACTCGGGAGGTAACCATGATTGTCATCGTGCAGCATAAGGTGCGTGACTTCGACGCGTGGAAGCCCGTGTTCGACGAGCACGGCGACGTTCGCAGAAGGTACGGTGCCACAGGCCATGAAATCTATCGAGGCATAGACGATCCCAACGAGATCACGGTCGTCAATCATTTCCCATCCAAGGAGCAGGCTGAGGCGTTCGCCGCCGACCCGTCCCTCAAGGAAGCAATGGCGCGCGGCGGCGTCATTAGTGAGCCGGTTATAACATGGGCCGAGGAGACCGAGACGGTCCAGTACTAGGTCTAGGCGGTGCAGGGTAGGCGACCTCGAGCGGCGCGCGCCGACCGAGACTCTCGGCCAGACTTGGCACAACGCGTCCATATGCAGACGGACTAGGCCGGACTGACCTTGCGTTGCCGGACCTAGCCGATCTTCTGGACATCCTCGGATCGCGTCAGACTCCCAGATCAGAAGTCGAAAACCGTTATGCGGCGCAAGTGGTACAGGGGGTTCGAATCCCCCCTCCGCCTATTTACAGGGAAAACGTGTTGAGAAACCTGGCCCGGGAGGCCGGGTTTTGGCGTCTTTCAGGCGACTTCGGGGGCAATTCGGGGGCAAACTCGCCACCAGCCAATGGATCGAGACGGACGAGAAGACACCGAATGACAGACCCGTGGGCAACTCTGTCGACATCACCACCTCAGCGGCGATGTCGCATTCCTGGGCGTCCGGCTGCCGCATCGCAGAAGGAATTGGGGCCCGACTCGCCCCCGAACCTAAAGTCATTCGCGCCAGATGCCGACGGGTGAGCTGGATCGGTTGGGAAGGAGTCGTCACGTGCACAAACATCGGGAGCAACTCCGTCAGAGGCAGAGCGCCGCGATATGGAAGTGGCGATGGCTGGGAATGCGCGACAGCACCCCGGGTTTCAAGGGAAGCATAATCGTGCTGGGAGTCGTCGCCATCTACATCGCGTTGCGTGCGTTCACAAAGATGTAGCTACACGCCGCGCAGACGCGTGGTCGTCATGCGCCTTCGGCGAGCGGGGGTTAGAATCTGGTTCTAATTCCCCCGCCTATTTGCAAGCTCTTCCGGGAAGGAATAGGACGGTGTGCGCTCATCCGCTCCGGAGACTAAGGCAGCGCTCCTCAGCCGAAGCCGCTTGTTATGAGGAAGGCGGCGTACCAGTACCAGTGGGTGGCGTGTTCAAGCCCCGCGTCGCTCGTGCGTCTCTTGGCTCCGACCATGCGGTAACGCTGGTGTCATTACCGATCCGACCGACGAGGATGGTCCCCGTCCAGTAGTCGCTCGGGTATCCCGTGAACTCGTAGTGGAACTTCTGTGGCTGAGGGTTTTCTGGCCCAAGTATGCGGGTGATGTCGATGGTGAGTTTGTCGCCGTTGGCCGTGTAAGTGGCAGTGACGGTCTTGTCCTCCGGTATGGTGACGGTCCCTGACTCAAGGCTGCCATTGAGTACGACGTGCCAGGTGGGGTTCCAGCTGTAGGGCGGTTTTGCTGTCCGGGACGACCAGTCCCACAGGAGCCAGGTGTCCGAGCTCGTGGACGCGCTGGCCGTTTTTGTCTGCTGGGTCGCGATGGTCGTGGTCTGAGACTGCAACAGCGCTGCTTTGTCTGTTTGTCCGCTCGGTGCAGAACCCCCAAAAACCCCGGCTGAAGCAGCCGCGATGAGTCCTATGACGACCACAGCCCCGATACCCACCGCGAGTTTCGTAAGCCCGGAAGCCGCCCACGCCTTGGCGGGAAGCGCCTTTAGCCCCGTCCACCCGGTCGAGATTCCCTTCTCCGCCTCGGCACCGACCGCGCCACCAAGTGCCTCTGCCCCCGTCAACCCTGCCGCGATTCCCTTCTCCGTTTCGGCAGAAACCGCGCCACCAATCGCCTTTGCCTTCGTCCACAGTCTCGCGATTGTTCCCATGAGAACCTCCCGCAGAACTGAGTTTCACTGGTCCCACAATCGGACAAAAGTGCGGTGGTGTCTAGTGCCTTGTTGGACCGAGAGTCTGGTGCCGCGGAGACTGCTCTACTCGGACCCCGCTCTCCCAGGACCACAACGGGTCTGCGAAGTCAGGCGTGTGTGGGCGTTACCGGGAAGGCTCCCCCTCTTCCTCAGGTAGAGGTTGATAATGAACTGCAGTCCCGGCACATACTTGACACATTGGCCACCGGTAGGTGCTTTAGACTTTCGGACGCCGCTCCGGCACGTGTGCGACACTGGCTGCAGTTCCGACTCTGGGCGAGCTTATTGGAGGCATAGCGAAGAATGTCGTGGAGGAACTATCTCCGTTTAGGCATCATCTTCATAGTTAGCGGACTCATCGCGCTTGGACATTACGCGCTTACGAGCCACGGCCACCTATCACCGCAGGCAACCCTGATTATCGGCATCGTACTGGTTGTGGTAGGGCTGCCGCTCTTCGTGATCGGCTTGGGCAAGAGGTCCGGTAAGCCGTAAAGAAGGAACCGGAGCCAGAGTGTAAAGCGGGTGCTGGGAGTAGACAGCCGGACACATGTAGAAGTCGAGATGGGGAGCCGTTGTGTTAGCCCGTATCGGGCACGCCCTTCATAGAGAGGTTGATGGGCATCCGATTGGCTTTCCCCGGTTAGGTTGTCGGCGTGGCAGCAGGCTGCGTGGCCGGCAGGACGGTTTCGACATAGATAGCGGCGCCGTTACTCGCGTCAGCTGCCTGCGCCCCAACGGCGACGCCGCGAACTTCCACCCAGCCGCCTGCGGACAGCAGATTCCGGTCGAGGTTGACGTTAGTCCTGCAGAGAGCCTGCAGCTCCGTACCCCCAGCGGCCGGGATCGACAGGTGCCACGTCAGATATCCCGTATCCGAGTCTATTGTGGGTCCACCCGTTAGCCGTCCGATTACGTCGACCGCTGCTCCCAGGTGGCTCGCAGGTGCCTGATCGAGAGTCGCCCAGTTGGAATTCGTGAAGGACTCCGTCGACGGATGCTGAGCTCGATAGTCTGCGGCATGGTCGGCAGTATCTGAGGTCGCAGTGGCGGTGGTGGTGCTGGACTGAGGAGCCCCAGTGGTGGTCGTGGTGCTGGACCCGGATGCCGTAGTGGTTCCCGTTGTGCTCGATCCGGCCGCCGTAGTGGTTGCTGTAGTACTAGACTCGGCCGCTGTCGTAGTTGCAGTGGTGCTCGTCTCAGCCACGCTCCCGAGCGTAGTGGAGGAAGCGTTCGCGACCGAGCTCTCTCCGCTGTTGCCAAGAGTGGCGACAAGAGCTACAGCTACTATGAGAAGAACGATGACGGCTGAGAGACCTGCGATCACGAGTTTGGTGACCGCCTCTTGCCGATTCCACCACCCGGGTCTCCGCTGCTTCCCCTGCGAACCAGGCTTCCGCATGGTCCCTCCTTTACGGTTCAGTCGAAAGGCAATCTCGTCCGCTGCAGTACCAGCTCGTGGGTGCTGCGCACCCGCGTCGCCCATCGGGCAGCCGTCTTTTTCCGCCTTTGTTTTTCTTATCGGATCGCTTTGCCTAGCCAAGTATGCGAGGCCACGAATAAGGTGAGCGTTAAACTTGAAAGCAGATTCGCGAGTGCGGAAGAGGTAGGGCAAGGTTTCCACTGAAGCTGTATCTTTCAACACCAGATATTGAACCGCTCATAACCAGTTGCAGGACGACGGAGCTAGCCAGATTGCCGATGACCTATACGGTCCCGGGTCGGGCGTCAAATGGTTTAGTGTCGATGATCCAGACAGCAACCACTGGATGATTGTGCAGAAAACAAAGGGGGATGGTCATGAATCCTAGTGAAGAAATTGACAATTTGATCGCGCAGAATCAGGATTGGCGAGGTACCACGCTAGCGAAGCTCCGCAAGACCATCCTTGAGGTTGATCCTGAGATCATTGAGGAGTGGAAATGGATGGGGTCACCAGTCTGGTCACTCAACGGGATTATCTGTGTTGGAAATATCTTCAAGAATCGAGTGAAGCTCGTCTTCAATGACGGTGCGGCACTCAGTGATCCTGACAAACTCTTCAATGCCGGACTGGCGGGCAACAAGTGGCGGGCTATTGATGTCTCTGAAGGTGATCACATAGACGAAGGTTCGCTAAAGACTCTCGTTCGTGCTGCCATAAGCTATAACCAGTCAAAAGGGAAGAAGTAGGTCTCTCGATGGGAAGATCCGGGCGGACCTTCCGTGAGCGGCGGCCACATATCTGCGCTCATCACCTCAACCTGCGCGCAATGCCAGTGTGATTGTAGACGAGCCCATCTCGCTCGAAGAGGATGCCGGCGCGAAAGTCACCGTCGCTGAGCAGTCGGTCCTCAAGCTCAGCATTGGCGACCCTATTCGGATTACAGAGATGGACTTCGAGCGTCTTCCAGTCGCATTCTTCGCGGAGCTTGAGAGCAGGTTCCTGTAGATCTGGGTAGTCGAACTGACCGACGTGTCAAACGGGCGGACCCACTGTATAGGCTGGTAGCCAGGGGGCGAGATGAGAACAGCACGGTCTCCTGCCGGTCGGCAACTACTCGTTGCGGCCATGGCTTTCCTTTGTATCGCGCTGACTTTGGCCGCAGCAGCCTGTAGCGCTTCGACCGAAGCTTCGATCACCTCCGTTCCCACGCCGGTGAGTTCATTCTCCTCTACAGCGACCTCAACCACTGTCGCTTCCTCCATCAAGAACTCTGCGAAGATCGCCCTTGATCTCGGACCGGCGGACCAGATCAACCTGCATGAAGCTTGGCTTCAGGTCGCCAAGGCCTGCAGTTTTGACGCGGAGGGCGCTCGGGCGTGGGACCTCCTACTGGACTACTCGCCTTCCGGGTCTCTGGTCAACCTGTTCCTCATCGCGGTCACGGCCGACAGCAGAGAGGTAAGAGTCTCCTGGGACGGCTATGGCGGGCAAGCTGGCCAGGTAGTTCGTGCCTTCGTCACCACCGCGATTACGAGCGGAGAGCCAAAGAGCATCACCGATTACTCGATGTACTCCGTCTTGGCGGCTATTGATGCGGTGGGCGCAGAGAACATAACTGGCAAGCTCCCTGGGCTGGGCGCAGGGGGGATCTATGGGCTGGTACTCATGTTCCTGGATGCGTACAAAGGCGCCTTGCCCCCAGAAGGTACGGCCTACTCCTGGGATGGCTCGGCCTTTCAGCCGCTGACCGGCAGTACTCGGAGCCGCCAGCTGGACTCCCAGCAACTGGGTCTAAGCGCGGTCGCTGGAGTGCCGGTAGCACCAACCACAACACCTTCGAGCGCCAACACCTCCTCGACGTACGGTATCAGTACGGCGACCACGTCCCCTTATGAGTCCACCGCTTTCGCCTATTTCGTCATTCCCGTCACGAGCCTGCTAGGCACAACAACCACCAGTGCCGAGACCACCACAACCTCCCAGCTAAATCAGTTTGACACACGAATCGGGGTGATGATCCCCGCCGACATCCTCTACAAAGGGCGGATGTATACCGGCGGCTTCCAGGTGGTCAAGGTAGCGAGCAACACGCCTGCCGACTTGTCCGTTGTTGGGTCCGGGCACGCGGCAGACGCGACGGGTGTGCCCATCCCAGACTCGCAGTACGTCATCTACGCCATCAAGGGCATCGACCAGAACAAAGCCATCGCCGTCCAGTTCAGGGCCGCCAGCAATGACGGCCCCGTCTGGGTCTGGCTCAAGTACGAGAGGAAGAAGTAGGGCACGATCTCGACGAGCCCAGGCTGGTTGTCAGGTGAGGGCACAATCTCGCCTCTGCCGGACATGTTGATGAAGTGTCATAGTAGAGTTAGCGGCGCTACGGATGCAGCGCAGCGTGGGCTTTCTACTCACCAAGAGGGGGAAGGGACGATGAGAGCACCGCCGCCCACCAAAGCAGCACCACCTGTCCAAGTTGTGTTCCCTAGTTCTACTCACGCTCCTTACCGCCGTCCTCGCGCTTCTTCTCCTCGCCCCCGTCGCGCTCGCGGCTCCACCAGTCGATGGCTGGCAGACGACGTCGCTCTCCGAAGACGTGGGCCAGGGTGTGCACGCGCGGATGGACGACGGGCAGCGTGGTGTGGGTGGACGGGAGGCCTCCTGCCGCTACTCCGATAGTGCTCCTATGACGTGGCGACCGGGCAGAGACAGGTGATCGCGCCCGACGGTAGCTCACCTGAGATCGACGGCGACCATGTCGTCTACCTCGGCCCCGCCAGTCCCAGCTCCTCCGGACGCGAGGGGGGCGACGTCTTCTTGTACACCATCTCTACCGGGGAGACGAGGCGCCTGACGAACGACGCCGAGACCAGGTTCAACTACCGGCTGAGCGTGCAAGGCAACATGGTCACCTGGCTGTCCGCGACCAGGGTGGGCATCGAAGGCCCGATGGCCGGCGACATGTCCCTTCTCCTTCACGACATCGCCAAGAACCAGACGGTCACCCTAGCTGCCGGGGAGCCAGGAACGGGTGGTCCCAGCGGCGACTATGTGGCCGATGCCCAAAGGGTCGTCTGGACGAACGAGCCTGCCCACGTGCCCGGGGGGCCGGATCTCGAAGTCTGGCTCTATTCCGCCACCACCGGCGAGACCCGGGAAATCCCCTCCCTGCGCAACTACAACCTTGCCGCTCTTGCGGGAGACATGCTGCTGGCGTGGCGTCAGTGGAGCAGCGAGGGCGGCGTGCAGCACTTCGTCAGCTACGATCTCGAGTCGGGAGAGTTGCGCCCGCTGGATGCGGTGCCCGAGGGGTCGTCGCCCGGGCGTCCCTGGTAGCAGATGGGAGCTCCGTCGCCTGGGCAGGCTATGCCGACGGATCGACCTACGTGGCGCTCAGCGATCTCGCCACCGGGCAGACCAAGCGGATTCTCACCACCGGGTATGACGTGGGTGGCCTCGTCCTTCGCGGTGATCTCCTCCTCTTCCATGGCCAGTTCCGCGGGCGCTACGCCGGCACCAACTGGAACTACCTCTTCGTGTACGATCGCGCCCGTGACATCGTCACCCGGCTGGACACACTGGCCGGCTACAACGACAGCTACGGTACAGACGGCACCTACGTCGCCTTCACCACCGGCAACTCCTGGCCCTATAGCTGGGACGATCCGCAGCAACTCATCCTGGCCAGCCCGACCGCTCCCAAGACCCCCGCGTTCCTGGACGTGCCGGGGACTCACCCCTACCGTACCGCCATCCAGGGTTTGAAAGAGCGGGAGATAGTGGGCGGGTATTCGTCCGCTGCCGGTGCCCTCTTCCGCCCCGACGCCACCCTGACCCGTGCACAGTTCGCCAAGATGCTGGCGCTCGCCCTCGACATTCCGGTGGATCCCTCCGCCGTCGCTCCCTTTGACGATGTGACCCCGGGTCTCTTCCCCGGCGCCTACGTCGCTGCGCTGGCGGAGCGCGGGATAGCGCTGGGTACCGGACCCCGCACCTTTTCCCCCGACGCGACCCTAACTCGAGCGCAGCTCATGACCTTGCTTGTGCGCGCGATCGACAAGGTGAAGCCCGGGGTCCTCGGGACGCCTCCAATGACCGGCTATCCCCAAGGCTACTCGGGTGCTCTCGGTGCCTTCGACCCTACGCACGCCCCCTTCATGCTCCGGGCTGAGTTGAACGGACTGGTCGACGGGCTGGTCGGTTACGGGTTCGGCGGTAAGTGGGATCCCTGGAGGCCGGCGACCCGAGCCGAGGCCGCGCAGGCGCTGTGGAACTTCCTGGGGAAGGAAGGGCGCCCGGCACCATCGACCCCGTGAGGCCGCGTCCCTGGTCGGCTGCTACCCGAACGACCAATTCACCCAGGTGGGGGGTTCCATGATCGACTGCCCAGTGTGCGGCGCCGAAGTCCAGGGACGGTACGTGCGTTGCCCCGAATGTGGTGCCGCCTGCTGGCTGAACCGCAAAGAGGCTCGCGCGGAGCTGATCGCCAGGATCCGCTCTGAAGGCGAAGCCGTCGAGACCGACGAGCTCGCCAAGATCGACTACCTCCTCGAAGCGCTGGAGCAGGCGCAGGCGAGGGGAGAGCTACCGGGTTCCGCGTACCTCCTCCTGACTCAGCGGTATCTGGATCGGGCGCGCGAGCTCGGCCTGGAGCCTTCCGAGAAAGCGGAAGCGACACCTGCGGCTGCCTCAGACGAGACGGCCGCGCGACCCACACCTGCCTACGATGACGCGGTCGAAGTTCGAGCCTCCGCCTCCCACGCCTGACGCCCGGCACCGCAGCCTGCCCCGCCGCCGAAGACACCTCGTCCGCCGTCGCGCATCGCCGTGGCGGCGCGGAGCGTGCCGTGGACCGTCTGGGTCGCCCTCGCCGGAGCCTTGCTGGTCGTCGCGGCCGCCGCCGGCTTTGCCATCTACGCCTGGCCGAGCCTGGCGGCGGGTATCCGGCTGGGCATCCTCGTAGCGGTGACGGCGGCCTTCTACGGCGGCGGCCTGTGGCTGCGCCGCCGCTTGGCCGTTATCGGCATCAGCCTGCTCGCCGTCGGCGCCGCTCTCGTCCTGGTCGACGGGTGGCTGCTGCTCTCCGCCGCTGGTCTGCACAGCCTGTGGTGGTGGGCGCTCTTGTTCGCCGTCGGGTCGGCCGTGCACTGGGGGATGGGCGCGTGGCTGCGCGTGAAGCTCTTCGCCGTCAGCGGGGCCATCGCCCAGATCGCGTGGTGGTGGTTGCTCGGCACCGCACTCTCCTGGCCGCTCGGTGCCCGGGCCGCCATCCTGACGACCGTGGGCCTCATTTGGACGCTGGCCGCGCCTCGTGTGCGGCGCGGCGCGGCTCGAGTCGATCGGTCAGCTCCTCGGCCTCGCGGGTCCGGGGCTGGCCGCCGGCGCCGCGGTGGTCGGCCATCGTCGGCGGCCTCGTGGACCCGGGCTGGAGCGCCGTCATCGCGGCGCTGGTGATCGCCGTCACCGCCACCGCAGCCCTCGAACTGCAGAAGGTCGTCGACGGCGCCTGGGTACGGGAGGCGTCGGTGGTGGCACTCCTGCCGGTGCCGGTCGCCTTCCTGTCTCTGCCGGCGACGGGGCCCGTCTGGCCGGCCATCGTGCTGATGGTCGTCGCCGGCGCCGCTCTGCCTGTTCCTGAGCGCATGGCGCGGGGGCACTCTTCGTGCCGTCGTCGGGCTGGTCACGCTGCTGGCCGCGCCGGCCATGCCGGGGCTACTGGGCTACGGCGGCGCCGGCCCCTGGATCGGCGCCATCGCGTCGTGGCTGGCGCTAGGAACGCTCGCTGTGGTGGCCGGCTCTCTGCTGCCGCGGATGGCCCTGCGCCGTTTCGAGAGGGGCATGCGGAATACATGCCGGGTGATGCACGTCGGCGGCTGGCTGGTCCTCTTCGGCGCATCGGTGCTGCAGGTCGTGGCCCTGGGCGTGGCCGAGCCCCTCATGGCCGGCGAACTGCCGTCCGGCGGGGCCCTCACACTGCTGGCGGCCGAGGCCGCGGCGGCCTGGCTGGTCTCGACGGCCGTGCGCAGCAGGGTCGAGCGGTCGGCCGCCGTAGCCGTCGGCGAAGCCGATCGTGGTCCTACTGACCGCTACGGGTCTGGCCGGCTACGCCTACTCGCAGTTCGCCGCCGCGCTGGCCGTGCACTGGATCGCGCCGGGCGCGGACCACGTGTGGTACTCGTTCGTGATGCTTGGCCTCGCGGCTGCGTGGTCCCACTCCCGCACGCTCGCCATGCGTCGGCTCGCGCATGTCCTCGCGGGTGGCTGCCTGGATGTTCGGTCTCTCCAGCATCGGCTCCGTCGTCTTCGCCATCGCTCCCGCGCTCGTCGGCTCAGCCGCCCCAGGCGTGGGATACGTGCTGCTGGCTGCCCTGGCGGCGGCCTTGTGGGGTCTCGAGGCGTGGCGCTTCCGTGAGCGCGTCTTCGTGGCCGCCGCATCCATTGCCTCCTCCGTGACGATCTACCTGGCGGCGTGGGCGATCGGCGGCCGGGCGGCGGCCGGTCTTGCGACCGCCATCGCCGCGCTCGTCCTGCTTCCGCTGCCGGCTGCGCTGCGCCGTGGTGAGGCACGATCGCGGACCTGGTGGACGGCTCCCTCTCTGGCTCGCAGGTCTGGTTGCCGCCGCAACGCTGGCCCAGAGACCTGCCCTCGCGACGGCGGGCCTGCTCGTCCTGGCCGTCGCGGCCGCCGCCGCCCACCTCGCCGAGCGACCCCGTTCGCCATCTGAGTGGGCGAACTGGCCGGCCGACGCCGGTGCCGCCTGCGCCGCGCTCGCTGTCGTCACCGCCCTGCTTTCCGATCGGTCACCACACCGAGCTGATACAGCTCGGACTGGCCTGGACCGTGGCCGTAGTGGGTTCGTTCGTCTTCGAGATGTGGGCCCGCATCCGCGGCAGGCTCGCCCTCGAGACGGCCGCCTTCGTCCTTGTGCCGCTGCTCGTCTGGGCCCTAGTCGCCGTGGGGCGAGATGCACCCGATTGGACGGCCGCCGCGGGGCTTGGCTCTGCCCTTCCCATCCTTGCCTTCGCCTGGTGGCGCGGCGGCCACGCTCGGGTGCTGGCCGGCGGTGCGCTGCTGGCAGTCGAACTGCCCGTGGTCATCGTGCACGCCTTCGGAGCGAGCGGCTGGAACAAGGCTGCCGTGGTGCTCGGCACGGATCTGCTCCTTGGCCTTTGCTGCCTGTTCGTGAGCCTCTGGGTGCGGACGGCCATCGGCCCGGAGTCGCGCTGGAGGGGAGCGCACGACCTGCGCCGCGTCTTCAGTGCCGAGGCCTGGCTGCTCATGGCCGGAGCGGCGGCTGGCGCAGTGCCTGCCGTGGAGTTGTCCTGGGCGGAACCTGGAGCGTCCGGTGAGCCTGTCTGTCCTTTGCGGCCTGGCGCTGGTCGTGTGGCTGATCGCGGCGGCGGCCCGCTGGCATGTGGAAGGCCGCCGCCGCGTTCGGCAGGAGCCGGGCGCATCGGTGCTGGCACGCGATATCGGTCCCCGCCATCGTCGCCTACGCGCTCTCCCTCCACCTTGCCAGCGTCATCGAGCGCTGGGTGCATCCGGACGACCCATCTCGCCTGGATCGCGGCCGCGATCTTCGTCGCCGGTCTCATCTGGTCGCACGCTGCGGCGGCCGGTCCGCCGCCTGCTCGGCTGTCCCGAACCGGTCGTCGAGGTCATGTGGGTCGCCACGTCGGGCTTCCTCGCCGCGCTGGTGCTGGTCGTCGCCCTCAGCGCGCCACGTCGCGCCCGGCCCCGCGTCGGGCGCCGTGCTGGCGATGGCCGGGCTGGCGTGGTGCGCGGAGACCGCTCGTTTTGGCCGGCCGCACTACCTGCCGGCCGCCTCCGCCGCACTCGCGGCCGCGGCCGGCCTGTTCGTCTGGAGCGCTTCGAGTCAGGCGGCCGGTGCGCTGGCGGCGGCCGTCGCCGGCGCCGTCCTGGCCCTCGCTCCGCTTGCCCTGCGCCGCAAAGTGGAGTGGCGCCTGTGGTGGTCGCTGGGGGCCGCCGTCGCAGCCGCGGCCGGCGTCATCGGCGCGTTCTCTGCGCCCTGGTCGGCGACGCTGGCGCTCGCGGCGCTGGCTGCCGCTCTCGCAGGACCGGCGCTGCTCGGCCTGCCGGTGCTCGCCGGTCCCTCCGCCTTCGTCGCCTTCGCCGCCGTCTGCAGCCTGGAGTCATGGGCCGGCGCCAGCGCGTGGGCGGGCACGGCCGTCGCGATCGTCGCCGCGGCCGCCATGCTCGCCCCAGCGGTAGTCCGCCGTGGCCGGCCACAGCCGACGCTCGGGCGCCACGTGGTCGCTCGCCCTGGCCGGGGCGCTCGCCCTGGCGAGCGTGCTGGTTGCGACCGCCGTCGCAGGGTTCGAATCGGCGCCTCCAGCCTGGCTTTCCGGCGGCGACTGGAGCCTCGCGGTGCTCCTGTGCGCCCTGGCGGCGTACTGCGCCGGGTGGTCGCTCTCGGCGCACACCAAGTGGGGTCTGGCCACCGGTCCCGTCGTCTTGCTGGCGGGTCTGCTCATGTTCCTGCGAGCGGCGGATGTCGGCGTGCCGGAGGCCTACTTCACGGTGGTGGCCGTCTGGTGCGCTGTGGTCGCCTGGCGGCTGTCGCACAGGAAGAGATACCGTCACGTCGCGATGGCGATCGACATCGTTGCCCTGATCGTCGGGTTGGGTGGCCCGGCGCTGCTCATGATGGCTTCGGGACTCAGCGTCTCGAGCACAAGCCACGCCATATGGCTTATCTGCCTTGCGGCCGCCATCGTCGGATCGGGCGTCGGACTCCGCGTTCGCCTCTACTTTGGCTGCGGGCTGGGTGGAGTCGTGCTGGCGGCCTTCTGGCTGACCTCGTCTCATCTCTCGGCCATCCCCAGCGTGGTCGCGGTCGTGGCCATCGTGGGCGGCGCCCTGATAACGCTGGGCGCGGTCGGGGAGCGGCGCAGAGCGCGCCTCACACTGGTGGCAAAGAACGCCTTCGCCGGGTGGCGCTGAGGCGGCCGCCCACCTGGATCACTTGGATACGTGGCGAAGGTCCTTAGGGATAGGTACCTCGTCTTCTTCCTCCAGGATGGAAAGAGCCGAGAGTTAAAGGAGAACACGCTGGAACGATGCGGTTGAGAGCGCGCCCACGACGCCGACCGTCTCCTGGTGGTGAATGAGGGAGAGAGTTGTACGGTTCATCACCCCATCGGGAAGTGCGCTATGTCGTCTGGCGGCTGATAGACCCAGGCGACGCCGAAGGCGAGCGGGACAACATCGGCTGGTACTACGAGTTGGGATCGGCCATAAGCCACGCTCGCCGGACTGGCCCCGGTACCTGTGTTGATGCGGAAGCGGGCATCTGCCGCGATCGTGGCCCGGGGGCGCGGCGCAGCCAGTGGCAAGTGGAATGGGTCAACCGCAACGTCTGTGAGGGAAAGGCTCAGGATATGGTGAGCTAAGGCCGGCCGGCTCCCGGCCGCTGGCCGCAAGTGTCGCTTGCACGCGTAGTTACACGGAAGATCTGGCGAACACCCGACCTGCGGGTTGGTAGTCCGAATGTCGAGTCGCCTTGTGTCGATATCAGCTTGTGGCAGTTGCTCTCGAGTGTTGGCAACCGACCGGAGTCAGAAGAAATCGTGAAGAGAGCCTGGACAGTCATCGTGGCAGGAGATTCCTGCAGCTACGGCGGCGCAGGCCCAACTGGCGGTGGCAAGGTCGCGCCCTAGCCGCAGGTTCGTCTCCAGGGCAGCCCCCTGGCACGATTCTCGAGGAGCCTGGCGTGAGGGACGAGTCCTCGCGCGGGGTAGCCACGCGACGCCGACGATCCACGCCGGGGTGAGGAACCAGTGGACGAGGGTTGGTGCCCTCCTTCGGCAAACGGACTAGGGAGGAGAGACCTTCGGTTGCCGGACGTAGACGGATTGTCGTTGTCGGATTCCCGATCTACTAGCCGGTCTTCTGGACCACCTCGGAATGCCCTGGACCCCCACACTAGAACTCGAAAACCGTTGTGCCGCTCTTTGAGGCGTTGGCAACGCGTTGCCAGGACAGCGTACGCCACCCGTGACCTTGCGGCAACTATCGTAGGCGGATACGAAACCAAACGAACTGATCACCATTACCCGATGACACCGCATGGAGAGCTATGCTACTTAGTCTAGGGCGGCGGGATGGCCTGAGGCTCCCAGTGCCGCCACTTTTTTCGGTCTTTTCTCCCGTACGAGTGAAGCCAAGGCACCGGCGAGGGCCAGCCCGGCCCCCGCCAGCATCGCCTCCCGGTAGCCGGCGGCGAAGGCCTGGGCGTTGGTGAGGCCTGCGCTCTCGCCCAGCAAGATGACGCGTCCGCCCGCCGGGCCCAACTTGGAGGCGGCAATGGCGCCGAGCAGGGCTATGGATAGCCCTTGCCCACAGAAGTTCATGGTGGCGCGAACCCCCGAAGCCACGCCCAACTGAGACCGGTCAACCGAGCCCATGACGGCGGAGACATTGGGAGCGGCGAAGAAGGCCATCCCCAGACCCAAGGTAGCCAGCGCGGCCAGCGACCCGCCAGACGGAGGTCGAGGAAGAGACGAGGGCCAACTGCCCCATTCCTGCCGCCATGACGATCATCCCCGCGGCGGCTAGACCGTGCGAGCCGACTCGGTCCGAGAGCCGACCGGTGAACGGAGCAAAGGCCGTCATGATAGCCGGCTGAGTCAGCAGGATAAGTCCAGCCCGCTGGGCTGAGCGCCCTTGGACTACTTCCAAGAACACCGCCGTGAAGATGGTTACCCCATAGGTAGCCGCAAAATAGAGAAGGGAAGCGGCGTTGGCTCCGGCAAACACGCGATTGCGCCGGAAGAGGCTAAGGTCAAGGACGGGGTCTCTCACCCGGCCCTCAACGAGAACGAACACTCCAGCCAAGACGACCGCCGCGGCCAGGAGACCGATCGTGCGCCCGTTCGCCCACCCCCACAGCGGGGAGAAGATCAAGGGCACAAACAAGGTCGCCAGCATCATCCCCAAGAGAGCCGCGCCCAGAGTGTCGATGTGGCCACCGCTCCACGGGAATGCCTCTTCGCTCGCGCTCGGCCGCTCGGTCCCGTCGCTCGGCGCCGAGGAGATCCCAGCCCCCAACGAGGATAGCGACCGCGATCGGGGCATTAACAAGGAATATCCAGCGCCAGCCGAGATGGGTGACAATGAGGCCGCCCAAGGGTGGGCCCAGAGTGAGGCCGAGGTAGGCGACCATGAAGTTGAGGCCGAGCGCCCGGCCCCGCTCTTCCGGCGGGAACGCCGCGGTCACGATGGCCGCACTCGTGGCGGCGAGCAACGCGCCACCCACCCCTTGAAAGACCCTGGCCACAACGAGAAAGAGGCCGTCAGAGGAGAGCGCCGCCACCACCGAGAAAAGGCCGAAAAGGAGGACCCCAAGAGTGTAGAGGCGCAAGGGGCCCCGCATGTCGGCCAAGCGCCCCACGGGGATGACGAGAACGGTGACAACTAGAATGTAGGCCGCCTGAACCCACAGGGCATCGCTGTAGGTGAGGCGCAGATGGGGACCTATGACCGGCAAGGCCACGGCCACGATGCTCGAATCGAGGGTGGCCATGAACACGCCCACCGAAGCGATGACGAGCACGCGCCACCGCCGCCGCTGTAGCTCCGACGGGCTCTGTACCTTGGTCGTGGAAATGTCCTGCAACCGGCTGTTGTTCCGATCTAACAAGGACCGCGACGAGCGCGGTCGTTTTGACTGTCATTGTATCTGTCGGCCAACACTAGTTCAGTGATTGTGGCGAGTCTTTGCTCCTCTTGGCGGAGCATCGACCCGAGCTCATGCTATGAGGCCGCACGCTCGAGGGACCGTAGTTCCCGCTTTCTAATCCGATGGTCGATAGTGCGAGACCATCACGCCTCATTTCCGGAAGCCCCGTTTGCGGGGCTTTCCTCTGTGTGGATCGGGCAAGCACACTTGAAGGCCGAAATCGCGCGGAAAGTCAAGGGAATATCAACGGATGTTCGTGGTCCCGCCTGTGTGGTCCCGCTAGATACTGGGCACTATTGCTCCGGTAGTTGGGCGTCACTTTCAGAAGGCGGCTCCTGCAGGTGGGCGACGGTGGCTCCGGTCCCGAAGTAAGATTCCCAAGGATTTGTGCTGCGGCTAAGAATCTGTGACACCGACCGAACTATCGCTTGGGAAATGAGGTCGAGGTAAGATTCCTGTGGCTGCAGGATATGAGCTGAGCAGATAATCTGCTCGAGTTTCTGGTCTGAATTCAGAAAGCAAAGGAGGAACCAGAGACCATGTTCGAATTGTTTGATGCCCGAAGATGGCCGAATATGATCTTCCATCTGGCGAACGATAAGCCCTTCGGACACACCGGCATCTCGCGGTTTTCGAAGGAGGAAATTGAACGTCGCCATACTCTGGTTCGCGCCAAACTCAGGGAAATGGACTGTGACCTGTTGATTGCCCAGGGCTGGTTCCCCACTGCGACTTTCGGCTGCCATTCTTCTCTGTACTGGTTGGGCGGCTACAACGGCTACCGGAATACCATGACGTTAATCCTCCCCGTGGACGGCGAACTCGCCGAAATCCCAGGGGTCAAGGCCTGCTGCAATCTGAAGAGCCGGGACCCCTACACCGGGGTCGTGGACATGCGTACACACATCAAAGGCGCCAAACGTATTGCCTATGATGGCTTGGGGTATTTGACGGCTGCTTTCAAACAGTATCTAGAGGAGACGGCGCCCAGGGTGGAGATCATTGATTTCAGTAATGAAATCGAGCACATGAAGGCGGTCAAGAGCGATGAGGAGATTGAACTGATAGCAGATGCTGTGGCCATTCAGGAGAGGGTATTCGCCAGCGCCGCTAACTACCTCCATCCCGGCCGCGCGTTCTGGGAAATCACAGCGGATATCACCCGACAGATGGTGCTGTGGGGCGCCGACCCCACGCTGATGGGAAAGGTTCTGGTCGGCTTCGGCCGCAACGCGGCGTTCAGCGCCGATGACGAAACGTCCAGCGCGAATGCGGGGGTCAGCACGCGCTTTGCAGACGACCCGAACTACCGTCTCGGAGAGGACGACTATGTCGGCCTAATGTTGGAAGCCCAGGGCAGTGGTGGCTACTACGCCACCAATGGTCGTAATTTCTTCTTCAGCGAACCCCATCCGGAGATCAGGGAAGTGTGGGATGAAGCGGTGGAGATGCTTTACTATACGGCGTCTCTACTGCGTCCTGGTGCCACGGGGGCCGACATCCACAAGAAGGTCAACCTTTACAAAGTTGACCATGGGTTTGAGCCCCTGGTCACAACTCCCGAAAAAGACAGGGAAAACCTGATACACGGCTGCTTCCTCGGCGAGATTTCCGGCATTGGCATCAATACAATCGACCGGCCGCAGCCGCAGTTCTCTTGGGAAGACATCGTGTTAGAACCCGGTCATTCTGTGGTCATTTATGGTGGTGGCGAGGTTCGCCAAGGGGCTAGGTCGGCCAATGCCCAGAAGACTTGCATTATCAAGGAGGACGAACCCCTTGTTCTCGGCAGCTTCCCGATGGAACTTATCGTTCTGTAGAACGCCGAGGGTTGGTTTGATTCATAGAGGCCAATCGGAGTAGGTCTCGTCGCAGATGGACTTGCCCAGTTCTCGACCCACGTACTCGATCAGTCGCTGGAGCGGAAGCAACGAGCCAAATCAAGTCGAAAATACTTGGAGAATATCTCGCGCATTGATGACGGTATACTTCGGGTATCATTCTGGTCCCGGAACATTCGTTGGCTCGGGGTCACTTGGGCTAGCCTTTGCCCGTGTAGCCGTGAGTTCGCGTGTGCGGGTAGCACAGTTGGCTTGGTCTGAAGCATTTTATCTCGTTCGCGCTTGAGCCAATGAGGAGTGGTGACATTGTCCGAGGCTGGATCGTCGCAAACAAACCGGCCCATGCCACGGCGCCGGATGGCTCGCCAGTCGACAGACTTGGTGGAGACCATTAGGTCCATGATCGTGAGTTTCGAGCTGCCACCCGGTGCCGTCGTGAGTGAGAGTCAGCTTGCCAAGCAACTCGGCGTCGGCAGGACTCCATTAAGGGAAGCCCTGCTCGTTCTCGCGCAGGAGTATTTGATCAAACAAATCCCAGGCATGGGAAGCACTGTCGCGGGGCTCGACATCGCCGATTATGCGCTCATCTCGGAGTGTCAAGAGGGTCTGGAGCCTTTTGCGGCGAGACTGGCTGCAGTACGGATCACCGAGGCTGAGTTGGGGGAGATCGAGTCGATCTTGAACGCGGAGAGATCCGCTGCCGAAGCGGGGGATGTAGACCAGGCTGCTCTGCTGAATCTACGCTTTCACGAGGCAGTCCTGGCTGCTACTCAAAACAAGTACCTCCGGGATGCGGCAATGCGCTTGAACCGCTATTCGGTTCGCTTTTGGCGTTTTGCTTACGGCCGTGGCGTTCCGACGATGCCCTCTATTGGCGAGCACGAGCGCATCCTAGAAGCCCTCAGAAGCCATTCACCGGACGAGGCGGAAAGGGTGGCCTTCGACCACTGGCACAACGCTCTGGGAAGACTCTGGGCCGGTCTTTGATCATCTGGCCACGGCTTCTCCGGCAATCGGCGAATGTGAGTAAAGGCAACTGAGAATGAAGGGAGGGCCGGTCTTGGTCTCGAACATGTGTGCTAGCGCTGACGCTGAAGGACGCCACCCAAATGTCGAGGCCCGTCGAGCGAATCCTTGCAGGTCCCAGGCGCTTATTAGGAAGAATCGCGACACTTAGGACAGATGATTATGGGAATGACCCTCGGAGTCATAGGTACCGGCAACATGGGCTCCGCCTTGGTCAAGGGCTGGCTTCGTGCGCCGGAGCCAGGCCTGGAAATACTCGTTTGGGATAAGATCAAAGAGTCGGCCTTTCGGCTGCTTACTCCTGGCCCCGTGTCGCTGGCTCGCTCCCTCGAAGATCTGGTAAGAAATGTAGATGTTCTGTTCGTGGTCGTAAAGCCTAAGGATGCACTCGGCGTTCTGACTGCTGTAGCTCCATTCGTGCGAAAGGATCAGACCATAGTCTCGTCAATGGCCGGGGTCCACCTGAAATGGCTTCGGAAGACCATCGGCCCGGGACCTGCTCTCTACCGGATCATGCCAAACCTAGGGGTGGAACTCGGAGTCGGTGTCGTGGCCCTCTCTTCTGAACCCAACACGCCGGATGTTGACATGCAGAGTGTGATTGGTCTGTTCGACGCCCTGGGCATTTGTGAGGTAGTACCGGAGAAGATGCTGGACGCCGTCACGGCTGTGTCTGGAACAGGTCCCGGTTTTCTCGCGCTCGCCCTCGAGAGCCTTGAAGACGGAGCTGTCGCGGTAGGTTTGCCGAGAGCCATGGCCCGTGCTTTTGTGCGACAGACAGCGGTCACCACCGCGCAACTGCTGTCGGCTTACTCGGAGTCTCCGGCTGAACTCATTGAACAGACGACCTCGCATTCTGAGGTAGATAGCGCGGGGATGGAAGTATTGATAGACCGAGAAGTTCGGGACGCCTTTCAACACGCGGTTGAAGCGGCCATGGAGCGAAGTCGACACCTACAGGAGGCGAGCTCGTTTTCCAAGGGGCAGGATAGTTGATTGTAGATCGCTCTCGGGTCGCTGCTCTGCGCGCATAGAAGAGGGTCCACGACGGCATACGAGGGGATGGAAGCCGGTTCATCAGCTCGCGGCGGCCGAATCAACAGCCTCGATCGTTTCCGAATCTCTGGCCGCGAGTGATCGGCGGGCACTTCTGCTGCGGATCCACAGCCATACCGTCCGCACGATATCGCCAACTGTGAACGTTCCTGCTGCCACGTATATACCGGTGAAGATCCCCCAACTCACCCCAGCAGCCAGGAAACTGGCGATGACCACCGTGAAGAGCAGAACCGATTCGATGATGCTCCGCGTCCTTCCGCTGTGTAGGATTACGCCCTGATACCAACTTTGAAGTACCGCGATCGTCGGCATCGGCAAGAGGAACCACAGGCTGCGATGGCTAAGTAGGGCAACCGCTGGAGGTAGATGAAGGAGGCTCTTGAATACGAGGTTCGCCACTGGTGGAGTGATGAGCAATACGAGACCGGCCGTGGCGAACGCACTCAGGGTGAGACTGAATCTCCATAGCCTTTGAGATGATTTCGGTCGCTCAACGAGGGCTACTACGGTTTCGTTGTAAGCAAGACCCGGGCTGCTCGCCAGGAGTCTCATCGCGCTCACCACCGGCCACGTTGCCAAAGAGTCGAGAGCTCTGGGCATGCGGCTTATGGCCGCGCTGCCGATAGGGGCGCAGATCTGCGCTATCGTCGATGTCAAGGCGAGTGGGACGTAGAAGCGTATGAGCTCCCGCGTGGTGAACGGCCGCTGAAGTATAGGTGCGGGCTTCAATTCAGTCTTCAGCGGTTTCCGTAGGACAATGAAGACAAAGAGTGCTTCACTCATCACTCCCGCATTCATGGCCAGGGCTGCAACCGCTACGCCGGCAAGCGAGCCGATGGCGTACCCTACGGCTAGAACCGCGACTTCAGCTGCCAGTCTTATCACGGTTCCTGTGCCTACCCAGATGGAACGGCGAAGGCGGATGAGGACTCCCTGGCCGAAGCGGCGGTAGGCGATCGACCACGTCCAGGGGATCACGATGAGAAGACCCAGCCGCGCGGGTCTGATGATCTCCTCGGGCGCGTGTACCAGCCCTCGGGCCACAAAGTAGTACACAGGCGTGGCCACCAGGATTACGTGAATCGCTGTCAGACCAGCCCCAAGTACATGCGTGAACCTACGCAGCTTTGCGTAGCATAGCCAATCACGGCTCAGGGCTGTGGAGGCAGCCAAGATCATCATTATGGGGGCCTCGATCAACACGGCGATGGGAAAGACCAGACCGCCGTATGCTGCAAGGTTTATTTCGGGGTGAGCAAGGCGGGCGATGATGGCGGCCATCGCCGGGCCTTCAATGCTCATCAGGAGCCAGCTGCCAGCTAGCGGCCACCAGGTCCGAACGATTTCGTGGTGCGCAAGATCGGCGGTCGCTCGGGGCCGAGCTTCGGCTGTCCGGCTCATGTGGTTGGCCGATCTTTCAGGATCCGGCCGGGCGGGGATCTCATCGTACACATGTGGCCATCTTGGCAGACGCGCCTCAGGCAGAATAGAGGCTTCCGACCAAGTCCATGTCGATGTCCGTGAGGCTCTCGGTAACCACTCGAGGTTCAAGGAACTGGAGCAAGTAGTCTGGACCGCCGGCCTTTGACCCTACACCGCTCATTCGCGAGCCACCGAAGGGGTGAAGCCCGACCAAGGCTCCAGTGATATGGCGGTTGATATAGAGATTGCCCACCCGGAACTCACGGAAAGCTCTCCGAAGATTGTGCGGATCCCGCGAGTAGACTCCCCCTGTTAGTGCGTAGGGCACGCTCAGCGCCAACTCGAGCGCCTGATCGAAGTCCGCGGTCTTGAATACGGCTAGGACAGGACCAAAGATCTCCTCTTGAGCAATCGTCGCGCCCCGGGAGACGTCGACAAAGACATGGGGTCGTACAAAGAAACCGTCCGATTGCGGCTCTTCGCCATTGGACGGAAGGACCAGCCGCGCCTCCCCCTTCCCTCTCTCGATGTACGCGAGGATCTTGCTGCGCGCTTCTGCAGAAATTACGGGGCCTACTTGCGTCCCTTGGTCGGCTGGGTCGCCCACTGCGAGGGAGGAGGTCTGATCCAGCAGGCGCTCTAGAAACGGTTTGTAAACGGCCTCGTGGACGATTACGCGACTACAGGCTGAGCACTTTTGCCCCGAGTAGAAGAAGGCCGAGCGTACGACTCCCGCCGCGGCTGAATCGAGGTCTGCGTCTGAGTCTACGATGATTGCGTTCTTGCCGCCCATCTCGGCGACCACTTTCTTGATGCTGCGCTGCCCTGGGCGCACCAAGCCGGCTTCGCGGAGGATGAACAGACCCACCTCTAGGCTCCCGGTGAAGGCAATCAGGTCGACCCGGGGATCTCGCACCAGCATCGCGCCAGTGTCCTTCCCCACACACGGAAGGAAGCTCAGAGCAGAGACGGGCACGCCCGCTTCATGAAATATGTGAACCATCTCGGCGCCCAAGACGGAAGTGGGAGAGGCAGGCTTGAAGACGACCGTGTTGCCGGTCACAAGAGCCGCCGACGTCATTCCGGTGGCAATCGCCAGCGGGAAATTCCACGGAGCGATGACGACGGCCACGCCGCGAGGCTCGTAGAAGTAGAAACCCCTCTCAGCAGAGTCACGGCCGAGGCGCGAAGGTCTTTCAAGACGAAGCATCTCGCGAGCGTAGTACTCGAGGAAATCAATGGCCTCACACGTGTCCGCGTCGGCCTCGATCCACGGCTTCCCGGCCTCGAGCACCAGAAGCGCAGAGAGCTGAAAGCGTCGCGCTCGCATGATGGCGGCGGCCTTGAACATGATGGTGGCCCGCTCGCTGGGCAGCGTATCGCGCCATGCAGAAAAAGCCTGTCGCGCAACGTTCAAGGCGGCGTCGACCTCTCTCGGGCCAGCCGCTGATACCGTTCCGATGATCTGACGGGCATGCGCAGGGTTCACCGAGGTGGTTGATGTAAGGCTGGTCACGTCTTTGCCGTCCACGATCAGGGGGTGATGGCCCCCAAGGTGTCTGCGTCTGACGTCGAGTGCTTCAGCCATCGCTTGGCGACTCGACTCAAGCGAGAAGTCGACGGGAGGCTCATTCCTGAAGGGCGTGGTCTCGGTTCCCATGGGCGCACTCTCCTCCTGACAAGAGCTTGCGACGCCGTGTGTTAGCGCAACCGTCGGAATCATCGCGAGAGCCACTCGTCGGGGGGTTGAGTCACGGCGCCGGAGGTCTGGTGCGTGTAAGCCGTCCTCCCGATCATTGTCGTGGCCTCGCCCGGCTCTCGGCACGGTCGTGTCTCTCACATATATCACATTGCCATTATTGTTGTCGACTACAAAAATGCATCATGTCGAATGAAAACAGGATTTGTTTTGTATCAAGCGTCATGATATCAATTGATTAGGTTGGATATTTCGGGTACGGCCAGAAGCATCCAGCCGTGCCAGAGTACTGACCGATTGGAGTCGCTCGCGGGATTTGCATTATCGCCTCGGTGGGAGTAGAGAGAATCTTGCACATCGAGGCGGAACCGTGGGGAGGGGCATGGCTATCGAAGCCGGACCGGTTGGCGACGGTTCCTCAGTTCTAGAGGAGCTATCTGAGGGCCGTTCGGCCGAGCGCGGACGCAGATTGCCGTTCGCCCGGCTTATTCTGTTTCGGTGTCTCTACGCGGTGATCATCCTGTGGGTTGTTACGTTGCTCGTCTTCTTTGCCACCCAGGGTCTTCCGGGTGACACGGCACGGGCGATCTTGGGCCAGAACGCCACACCAGAACAGGTGCAACTGCTGCGTCAGCAGTTGGGTCTGAACCGCCCGGTTGCCGTTCAATACGTCTCTTGGATAGGCGGGGTCGTGACGGGCAACCTCGGTACGTCCTTGGCCAACAGACAACCGGTGAGCACCTATCTGGGCCCGCGCGTTCGCAACACGCTCGCTCTTATGCTGGTCGCCTGTCTCTTGTCGATCCCCCTGGCTCTGTTGGTTGGGATAGCATGCGCGGTCCGACGAGGTGGCATACTCGATCGGCTCGTGTCGGGCGTAGGGCTCGTCATGACAGCCATTCCGCCTTTCGTCACCGGGCTCACCCTCATCATCGTCTTTGCCACCAGCGTCGTCCATCTACTACCACCGGTGTCGCTCATCGACCCGGCGAAAAGTATCTGGAGTCAGTTCTCGTTGGTGCTATTGCCCGCAGT
Source organism: uncultured Thermoleophilia bacterium (assembly GCA_963772095.1). Classification (GTDB taxonomy): domain Bacteria; phylum Actinomycetota; class Thermoleophilia; order RBG-16-64-13; family RBG-16-64-13; genus Chersky-299. The sequence continues at coordinate 80,536 of CAVYVU010000013.1, read as the reverse complement.
TTCCTTGGGCGTGGGCGTGTTCCCGTATGTCGCCTATATGATCCGAGGCGCGATGATCGAGGCGCTCGATAGCCCGTACGTCACCCAGGCCCGGCTCAACGGGATACCCGAGTGGAGAGTCATCTTGCAGCACGGACTTCCCAACGTGGTCGCTCCGACAGCCCAAGTGGTGGCACTTCAAATAGGCTACCTGGCCGGCGGAGCGGTGGCGGTCGAGACGGTCTTTTCCTACCCAGGAATCGGTTCGTCGCTCTTCAGCGCAATTCAGTATCGCGACTTGCCGGTTGCACAGATCCTTACAGTTTCTATCGCAGGCGTCTATGTGCTGGCAACTCTGGCCGCCGACGTTTTGGCGGTGCTGGTGAATCCGCGCGTAAGGACCGGGCTTCGATGAAGTGGCCGGTCGTGCGACGTCGCGGTAAGGCTGGCGACAGAGTAACGGCAACTCGATGGCCTAAGAAGATCTGGTTGGGAATCGCCCTGGCCGGAATCGTCATCTTGATCGCCGCTTTTGGGCAGTTTGCCGCGCCCCACGACCCCACACAGTTCATTCAGAAGTCGTACTCGGCGCCCTCGTCCAACACATTGCTTGGGACGGATTACCAGGGTCGCGACGTGTTCAGCCGGTTTCTGGCGGGCGGCAAGGCGCTTCTGATCGTAGCCTTTCTTGCGAGCGTTGCTGCCGTAGCCATCGGGCTCCTTCTGGGCCTCATTGCGGGAAGTTCGAAGACCTGGCGTGGCGACCTGATAATGCGATGTCTCGACGTGATCATGGTCTTTCCGCCCCTGGTGTTCGCGCTGCTCCTGCTTACGCGTCTGGGTACCGCTTGGTGGCTGCTCATCATCATTGTGGATCTCGTACAGATCCCCGGCACGGCCCGGGTAATGCGAGCGGCGACCATGGATGTCTACCAAAGGGACTACATCAGGGCAGCCGAGGCGATGGGGATGAAACGCTTCAAGATCCTGTTTTCGGAGGTGCTCCCCAACGTGACCGGAACGTTTCTCGTCGAACTGCCGATTCGGTTCACCGTGGCGATCGCCATAGTGGCGACCCTCAACTTCCTGGGTTTCGGTACCCAGCCCCCACATCCGGACTGGGGTCTGATGGTATTCGAGAACAAAGGCGGACTGTCGATTCAGCCCTGGGGCGTGGTTGCTCCGGTCATCGCGATCGCTGCTCTGGCCGTGGGCACGAACCTCATTTCAGATGGCCTAGCGCGGGTCTTGTCACGCGCGGACGCTTCGATCAAGTGATGATGAGTACCAAAGACACAGACTTGTCCGGGGTCGTCGGCAAATCGGCGGGTGCCATGGATGGTCGCGGTGAGCCGATCCCCGAGGAAGGCCATGGGGGTGCAGCTTGCGCAAACGTCCTGAGTGTTACTACCACTGACGGAACCGGAATTGTTGCCCCAGTCTCTTTCGTCATCGCTCCGGGTGAGATCCTGGGGCTGGTCGGTGAGTCAGGGTGCGGCAAAACGACTCTGGCGCTCGCGCTGCTTGGTTTCGCGCAGCGTGGGCTGCGAATCGCGGCCGGTGAGGTCATCATCGGGCCCAAGGAACTTCTGACGTTGGCGCCTCGGGAATTGAGGCAGGTTCGTGGCCGAGTCGTCTCCTACGTCTCGCAAGACCCTGGCACCGCACTCAACCCGGGGCGAAGAATCGGCCGACAACTCGATGAGATGCTCCGTGTTCACCATGTCGGGCGCGACCGAGCCGACCGACGTCAGCGCCTCAGACAGCTCATGGAGGAAGTGCTGCTGCCAAGCGACGCCGCCTTCCTTCGGCGCTACCCGCACCAGTTGTCGGGTGGCCAACAGCAACGGGTATTGATTGCTGCTGCCTTCTCCTGCGGACCATCTCTCGTGATTCTAGATGAGCCCACCACGGGGCTCGATGTGATCACTCAAGGACATATCGTTCGTTTGGTGCGCGACATGTGCACTCGTCACCGGGTCGCGGCTGTCTGGGTGAGTCACGACTTGGCTGTCGTCTCGTCGGTCGCGGATAGGCTGGCCGTCATGTACGCGGGAACAGTAGTCGAGTCAGGGCCGATCAGGGAGGTCATTGACAACCCGAGACATCCGTATACGAAAAGGCTGCTTGACGCAGTGCCCGAAGGGTCGGGCCGTCACGCCTTGGTAGGGATACCAGGCCAGGCCCCGTCACCCTTTGAACGTGCGCCAGGCTGCGCCTTTGCACCTCGATGTGAGATCGCGGATGAAGCCTGCTTCCAAGTCCTGCCTGAAACGGGATTCATATCGCCCACTCACCAGGTGAGGTGCCTGCGGGTGGAATTGGTCGAACAGTTGCGGTCCCGACCTCCTCAGGTACTTGCCGTGTCCACCAGACAGGAGGAATTGAAGGGTCTTGTGGCCGCTGATCTGTACGCGAGCTATGGGGCGCGACAGATTCTCCGTGGAATCAGCCTGGATGTCATCCGCGGTGACTGTCTTGCAGTTGTCGGCGAGTCGGGGAGCGGGAAGACGACCTTGGCCCGATGCCTTGCAGGGCTACACGGGCGCTATCGAGGGGAGGTCCGGCTCGAAGGCCAGACTCTAGAGCGGGAGGTTCAACGTCGGCCCGCCTCGACGCGCCAAGCAATCCAATATGTATTTCAGAATCCCTTTGCATCCCTCAACCCGCGGAAGACGGTCTTCGACATCGTCGCGCAACCGCACAAGCTCTTCTTCGGCGGCGCCGGCGCGCGTGCTGCAGTCGGCGAGACTCTCGCCAAGGTTTCCCTGTCGGTCTCATACGTTGACCGCTACCCCCATCAACTGAGCGGTGGTGAGCGCCAGCGTGTCGCACTGGCTCGAGCGTTGATCTGCCGACCGCGCTACCTGATCTGTGATGAGGTCACTTCCGCCTTGGACGTGTCCGTACAGGCCTCGATCATCGAGCTTTTGCGAAGACTCCTCGAAGAGGAAGGCGTCGGCTTGGTCTTTATCACCCACCAGCTCGCCCTGGTGCGTTCCCTGGCCACTGAGGTTGCAGTCCTTGCCGGCGGCGTGATCGTTGAACGCGCACCCACTGCCGAGATATTTGAGCGACCGCAAAACGCTTACACCAAGGTACTTGTGGAAACGCGTGCAGGCTTCGACACATCCGAACACCTAGAGGAAGAGGTACTCGCCGGGGGCTAGGAACGGATAAAGCAGTCATGAACGTCAGCGACACGATCGGAGAAGAGCGCGCACCACCTTCCGTGGGCTGGGAAGGCGGTTGGGAATCTCGGAATCCCTGAGGAGGTGTAGTCAAGTGAAGGGAAGCTACAAAGAGCCGCTCTCCACAGATTTCGGTGCTATCCCTAGCGCGCTCGGCCCCTTGGATCCCGGGCGACGAAAGAATCTCGACGTTTGTATTCGCTTCCTAGAGCTCTGGCACCGTTTTGACGTAGACGGCTTCGCCGGGATGATGACTGCCGACGGGATTCTCGAGACACCGTACCTGGGCGGAGAGCAGCACGTGGGGCCCGAAGAGGCGAAGAAGGCCTACTACACCACCATGACTCTCTTCGGCGAGCACGACTGTCTCTGGCTGAAGATGTGGACCACCAACGATCCCGCCACATTCATCTACAAGAGTAAGAGCTGGAACAGAGTCATGTTCGGGCCAAGCAAGGGCAATGTGTACTCGAACGATTACGTCGTGTTCATGGAGGTACGGGGTGAGAAGATCGCGCGCTTTTCTGAGTACTTCAACCCCACGGTTCTGATGGAAGCCTTCGACAACGACCTCGATAACATGAAGATCGCCGAACAAGAGGCGGCGGCATTCCTTGCGGCGCAACAGAATAGCTAGCCGCGCTCTCGCGCGAAAGGTGAGCCCAAAGTGAAGAGCAGCCACAAAGAACCACTGTCAACCGATTTCCAGGCAATCCCGAGCACAATCGGACCCCTAGATCCTGAGCGACGCAAGAATCTTGATGTTTGCATCCGATTCCTGGAGCGCTGGCATCGGTTTGACGTCGATGGCTTTGCCGACATGATGACTCCCGATGGGATCCTCGAGACACCCTACCGACACGACGGCATGCAGAAGATCGGCCCTGAAGCCATCAAGGAAGAGTACTACAAGGTCATGCGTGTCTTTGGCAATCACGATTGTCTCTGGCTTGAGATGCACACCACTGAGAACCCAGCGCTCTTTGTCTACAAGAGCAAGAGTTGGAACCAGGTGTTGCTCGGCCCGAGCAAAGGCAACGTCTACTCCAACGACTACGTGGTCTTCATGGAGGTCGAGGGAGATAAGATCTCGCGTTTTTCCGAGTACTTCAACGGTGACATCACGCGGGCTTCTTTTGACGGCGACATGCGGAACTGGGACATCGCCATTGGAGAGGCAGCTGCAGCAGTCGCGGCGGAATCGGCCGAGAGGACCTAGGAGGGTCGACCATCCACGCCGGGCCATGTGCTGACGGGAGAGGAAAGGAGTAACTATTGGGGTTCCCTCTTGAGCGTCGCGCCTGCGACTGAAGGTCATGTACCGTCCACGTTGGGCAACAAGCGCAATGGGTCACGGGGCAGCAGCGTAGACACAATAATGGGTGCTCGCTTCACTGAATCAGTGATCGGATGAGACCCATCATTCTCTCAGCTGGTGCTTGGGCGCAAGAACGGGACCTGTTTCGAAGCTCCATGAAACAGCGGAGGTGGAGGCACAATGAGTACAGACCCCACACATCTCGACAAAAGGCAGGATCAGGAGGAAGAAACAGTAGACCAGAGCTTTCTAGTCCGCCAGACTTCGCGCCGGGAATTCTTGCGGCTTGCTGGCGCTGGCGCGGTGGCTCTCGGGCTTGGCGGCGCGGGTTTTCTAGCCGGCTGTGGAAACGCGGGAACGACAACTACCACCGGGGCGCCGACGACTGTCACCGCCGGCCCCACGACGACTGGTGCCGGTCCTACCACGACCGCTGCGGGTCCAACCACGACGGCCGCGGCCGCCGGCCCTGTCAAAGGCGGTCAGCTTCTCATCGGGTGCATAGGCAACAGCGCGGACACGGCGGACCCGAACAACATCGCGTCGACCATGACGGCGAATACTCTCATATTCTCGATGTACGACCAGCTGCTGGCCCCGCCTCCCGTCGAGAGCTCGCTCGCTTTTCAGCTGGCACTGGCGGAAGAAGTCACGATGGAGAATCCTTCCAGTTGGATCGCTCGGCTCCGGCAGGGGGTTACCTTCCACAACGGTAAGCCAGTCACCGCGGATGACGTCATCTTCTCGTTCAAGCGCGCCCTCACGAAAGGGTCCTTCACCTCGGGCATCCTCAACGCGGTCGACCCCAACGCGATCGACAAGGTCGACGACCGGACTGTGCGCTTTCGCCTGAAGAGCCCGGACAGCATGATGAACGAAGGGCTGTGGCAGGTGTTCATCGTCCCGACGGACTTCGATCCTGCCAAGCCCGTGGGCACCGGGCCATTCAAAATGGACACTTTCGCCCCCGGGAGTAAGGCCACTCTCTCCAGGTACGATGGATTCTGGGATCAAGGCAAGCCTTATGCTGACGGCATGGTGGTCTACTCCTTCGCTGACGACACCGCGCGGATCAACGCTCTCGTCGGCGGGCAGGTCGACGTCCTAACCAACCTCGACCTCTCGCAGGTCGCTGTGGTCCAGGCCAACAAGTCCCTGCAGGTAGTCGCGTATCACACGCCGACGGTCTACTCCATCAACATGAACGTGCAGAAGGAGCCCTTTACCGACCCGCAGGTCCGCCAGGCGTGCAGGTTTGCCGCAAACCGTCAGCAGTTGGTCGACCAGGTATTTGCCGGGCACGCACAAGTGGCCAACGATCTTATGCCGGGACCCGCAGACCCCAACTATGCTTCCGACCTGCCCCAGCGTGCCTACGACCCTGACCAAGCGAAGTCTCTCATGCAGAAATCAGGCAAAGGCTCGACTGCGATCGCACTGAACACTGCCAACACCGCCCCAAGTATCGTGGATCTGGCGACCGCCTATGCTCAACAGGCTCAGGCGGCCGGCATCAAGATGACGGTCAACAAGCTCGATCCCTCGGTGTACTTTGGTCCGGAGTACAAGAATCGGCAAACGTCGACCAGCTTCTGGCCGGCCCAGACTCTTTCGGTACAGTATGCGCTCAGCTTCCTGCCCGACTCTCCGTACAACTCCACACACTTCAACGACACGGAGTTCAATTCACTGTTCAGTCAAGCCCGCGCGGAAGCCGACCCGGCCAAGCGTAAAGACCTGTTCCACCAGATGCAGGTGATCATCTACGATCGCGGCTCGGTGGTCGTCCCGGTCGACGCCGATCAAGTGGACGCATACAGCCAGAAGATCGGGGGCGCCCAACCCGTACCCATTGTTACCTACGCGGATACCAGGAACCTTTGGATCAAGGCATAGGCCGGCCCAACAGCCGACGGTTACAAAGCAGTCAAGCTCAGGACCGATGAATCGCTGCGGTCTCCCTGCCCTGGCAGAGCAGGGAGACCGCAGCGTTCAGTAGTGTGATCAAGCTGGGGTGATGGCCATGGCCAAAACGCTTTCGTCTCATGTGGGTTCAGCTCCGTCTCGTCAAAGGATGGCTCGTCGGTCAAAAGACGTCCTCGAGTCCGTCAGGTCGATGATCGTCAGTAGTGAGCTTCCACCAGGAACCATCGTTAGCGAAGGTCAATTAGCGGAACAACTCGGCGTCGGGAGGACTCCTCTGCGGGAGGCTTTACTTCTTCTGGCCCAAGAGTATCTGGTCAAGCGGGTACCCGGGATGGGGACGACGGTCGCTGGGCTCGATATCTCCGAGTACGGCATGGCTGTTGAATGTCTGGAAGTGCTCGAACCCTTTGCCGCGACACTCGCCGCCGCGAGGATCACTGATGATGGAGTCGGCGAGATTGAAGCGATTATCACGGAGGCCAAGTCCGCCGTCGAGAGACTGGACCTTGATCTTCTGGTCAAGCTGGACCTGCGGTTTCATGAGGTTGTGGTGGACTCGACCGGGAACCAGTATCTTGCGGACGCCGCGAAGCGACTCGACCGATTTGGAGCGCGTTTCACCCGCTACTTCTATGGTCGGGGCGCTTCATCTGCTCAATCTATCGTAGAGCACGAGCGGATCCTGGAGGCGCTTAGAAACCACAATCCGGACGCCGCAAGTAAGGCGACCGAAGAACACTGGCGGAACGGGCTGGAAAGATTTCGGGCGTCACTCTGAACGGACTGCGCGAAGCGGAGCACGAGAGGTGTGATCGCGAGTTTGACTACATACTCGCCTTGCAGCGCTCGCCAGGGCAGAGGCTTCCCGGGCTGGTCGCCGTCGTTCAGCCGCGAACGAGCAGTCACCAAAAACCTACCGGCCATGTCTAATGGCCGAAGCCTGCAGGAAAAGGAGGTAATCACGTGTCTGTAAACCTCGCTGCGTGTCCGAACGACGAAGCCTTGTCTCTCCAAGAGAGAAACCGAAAGACCGTGGAAGAATACATGGCCTTGAAAGGTCCCGATCGAATCGAGGAACGGCTCGGCTTGTTTGCCGATGACGGAATGCGCGAGATTTGCTCCACGAGATCTTGCTTGCCGGAACGTACCGTGGGCAAAAAGGCTCTACGCGAAAAGATGTTGAGACTTCAGAAGAAGTGGGCTGATTTTGGCTATTCCAATGTAACGATTTACAGGACACCAAGCCCAGAAAGATTCATCGCAGAGTGCGACGGCCAGGGTCTGATGAAGAATCCTATGTTCACGGACCCACATGAATATGACAACCATTTCTTCATTCTGTTTGTAGTAGTGGATGGAAGAATCAAGTCAATGAAAGAGTTCATGAATCCGATGAAGCTCGATCAGGCTTTCTGGAACCCTGCGCCCGATCGCGTCATGTAGAGCTGAGGAGGCAGGCATGTCTGACAAGTACGGGCCCTTCTGTCTTAGCGAGGAACTGGAAGAACAGAGGCTGGCTAACGTGGCGGCTGTGGAGGCCTTTGTCAAACTGGAAGGGCCAGACCGTCATGAAAAGCGCAAAGCTCTGTATGACACCGACGGCAGATTCGAGCTTACGTTCTGCGGCGGTCCGCACGATAACCCGAATTTTGCATACCGTGTCAATGATGAGAGAGAGGCGGACGTTGCACGAGGGGAGAATTCTGCCTTTCCTGACTGGGGCTTTTATGATGTCACTATCTTCCCGACCGACGATCCATGGACCGTGTTTGCGGAACTACGGGGCAGGGGGATGAGGTACGACCCTAGATGGGACGACCCGCACTACTACGAGAATCACTATCTGCTCAGCTTCACTTTGAAGGACGGAAAGATTAAGCGTTTGCGGGAAGTCTTTAATCCCTACAATTGCATGCGGCCAGGTGGTGACGCGGAAATCCCTGAAGGCTTCTGAGAGGCTTGATCACCGGGCGCGGTTCCCCTCTGACCCTGGGAACCTCAGGACAGTCTGAACTGATCGATGACAGTCCGAACTGATCACTCTCCAAACCGCGTCCTCGCTCAGTCGGTCGGTGAACGGATTTCCTTCCATGGTTGAAGAAACTTGAGAGCGGCGCAAAGCACAGCTTGGCAGGTAAGGGAGGGGAAGATGCTCGAGACGTTCAATGGCGCCAGATGGCCGAACATGCTCGTCTTTGGCAACATGGAAAGAGGCATCATCGTCCCCTATGTGGCGCCCTTTTCCGAAGCGGAAATACGAAGGCGGCAGGATCTCGTACGGGCGAAGCTCAAGGAGCTGGATTGTGACCTGTTGATTGCCCAATGCTGGTTCCCCACAGCCACCTTTGCGAGCCAGTCAACGATGTACTGGCTGAGCGGGTTCAACGGCTTCCGCAACACGATGACATTGATTCTGCCGGCGAACGGCGAGCTGATTGAAGTTCCGGGGGTAAAGGCCTGCAACAGTCGCAAGGATCGGGAGCCCTACTCAGGTGTAGACGACATGAGCGTCTATCTGAGGGGAGCCAAGCGTATTGCCTACGACGGGACCGCCTTCTTCCTCACCGTCGCCTTTCGCGATTATCTCGCGGCGGTTTGCCCAGGCATGGAGATCGTCGACATCAGCAATGAGATCGAGCATATGAAGGCTGTCAAAAGCGAAGAGGAAATCGTGTGCATCGCCGATGCGACCCATCTGCACGACAAGATCTTTGCTTCCGCCGCCAACTACATGTATCCCGGCCGCACAATCTGGGAAATCAATTGCGATATCACGCGCCAGTTGTCGATATGGGGGGCCGATCCTTCCCTTTTCGGCAAGGTCATCATCGGTTTCCTGGATGAGTATGGAGAACCCATCGGCGGTGTCGGAGGCGATCACAAAGGTGAGAGCACGATCGAACTGATGCGTGATTACAGGCTCAAGCATACCGATATCGTGCAACTGCTGCTTGAATCCCCGGGTGCCGGCGGCTACTACTCCTACAATAGACGCTATTTCTTCTTCAAGGAGCCGCGCGAGGAAATCAAAGCCTTATACGATGACGCGAAAGACGTGACGTGCTACACGATTTCGCTCCTCAGGCCGGGTGCCAAGTACGCGGAGCTTCATCAGAAGATCAACGCTTTCAAGGTGTCAAAAGGCTTGGAACCGTTTGTCTACGATGACGCGATGCTCAGAGGCCACGCCATCCACGGCGTCTTTCTGCCAGAGATCCATGGTGTCGGTATCAACACCATCGACAGACCCGCCTACCCCTATGACTGGGAAGACATGGATCTGATGGTCGGCCACTCCCTTGCTATCGGGCACAACATGGCCACAAGAAACGGTGTTTCACTAAACGCCTCCAGAGTTGTCATCGTCCGCGAGGACGAGCCGCAAATCCTCGGCGATTTCCCACTGGAACTCATCGTCCTATGACGCCTGAGCACCGAGCCCCTCCAAGAAGTCAAGCCGTGAGGGTCAGTTCCCTTGCGAGGGCCCGCACAACCACGAAGGGAGGAGTCTCATGTCTGGAACAACAACTGGCTTCTCGCTGAGCCTGGAAGATGAACAACTGCGCCAAAAGAACCTCAAGACCGTCGAGTACTACATGACCCTAAGAGGACCGGAACGCAGGAACAAGCGCGCGCCGCTGTTCGCTGATAACGCCGCCTTCGAGCTGACTTTTACGGCGGATTGTGTGCCCTTTGGGAAAGCTGCGGTGGAGTGGAACACCGTGGGCGACTTCGAGATGTTTCCCGATTGGGGCTTCTACAACGCGCAGATCTACCAAACCCAGAATCCCAACATGTTTTTCGTCGAGTGTGATGGTCGGGGCAAGATGATTCTTAAGATGAACCTGAATCAGAATCGCATCTACGAGAACCACTACATCATCTCGTTTGAAATGGAGGACGGTAAGATCAAGCGCTTACGGGAAATCCACAATCCTTGCTGTCTCATGAGGGCACGGGGGATACCGATCCCGGCGGTTCCCCTATAGACACGTTCGAGCGCCCGTCCGTCTCATTGCTGACGCGGGAGACTTGAGGCGCCTCGCCGCGGTTGCGGTCTGTCTGCTAACAGGGGCGGAATCGATTGAAACTGGTGATGCCTGGAACGCGTTGCCGACACGCCGGGAAATTGAGAAGGCTGAGCGGGTGGGCAGAAAGGAAGGATAAAACTGAAAGATATAGCCGATATCCCCAAGCTAGAGTTAGGCATTTTGCCTACTCCTTTCTATAAGCTGAACAATATCAGCAAAGTCAGCGGCAAACTGGTCTACATCAAGAGAGACGACATGACCGGCGTCGCCCTCGGCGGCAACAAGGTCAGGAAACTGGAATACCTTCTGGCTGACGCGAAGGCAAAAGGTTGCGATACGATCATCACTACCGGTGCCGCCCAGTCCAACCATGCGACGATAACAGCGGCGTGCTGCAAGCGCCTTGGCCTAGATGTGATTTTGGTATTGAAACAACGCGGCGTCACGGAAAAGAAAGGCAATCTGCTGCTGGACGATTTGATGGGAGTCAAAGTCGTGTTCGTGGACAGCGACGATTATGACGAGGTCTACGCCGAGATTGAACACATCTCTGACGAACTGCGCGTAGCCGGCAAAAAGCCGTACATCATCCCAGTGGGCGCCTCCACACCGCTGGGCAGCATCGGCTACGTCAACTGCATCAAAGAGATGATGGAACAGGCCGTGGCACAGGATGTGAAGATCGACCATATCGTCTGCTGCGCCGGTTCCGGCGGTACGCACGCCGGCATTGTTCTGGGCGCCAAGCTGTTCGGCAACGGCGCCAAGGTCACCGGCATCATCGTCTCGCCGGAAGAAGATTTCCAGGGACAGGTCTTTGATATGGCGAACGGCGCCTGCGAGATTCTGGAAACAGAGCTCCGGCTGACCCGTGACGATGTTGTCATGGAAGATTATGTCGGCCCGGGCTATTCCAAGCCGTCCGAACAGGGCAACGCGGCGATCAGGTTGATGGCTGAAAACGAAGGCATCTTCCTCGACCCGGTATACACGGGCAAGACCTTTGCCGGTCTGCTCGACCTGTGCGCCAAAGGTTACTTCAATGATGATGAAACCATCGTGTTCCTCCATTCCGGCGGGGTGGCGTCACTGTTTGCCATCCCCATGGATTGATAAGCAGCAAAACCGGAAACCCAAGACAACAACGAGATGTCCCTCGATGCATGGCCGCTGGGACTGAGGTGTTGCAGATGAGTCGGGTGCCGTCTGACGATCGAAAGCCGTATGCGACCGGCGATCTCCAGCGCGCCGAGGAGGAGTTCCTTCGGCGCTATCCCGACTATCGGGCCACGGCGGCGCTCGACGATCTGCGCAGGACCGACTATGGCCGTCTCGATCAGCTCGGCGACACGTATCTCGACTACATGGGCGGCGGGCTGTACGCAGAGTCGCAACTCCGCTGCCATCACGACATGCTCGCAGGCCGCGTGCTCGGCAATCCGCATTCCGCCAATCCGGCGTCGGCCGCTTCCTCTGAGCTTGTCGCCGAGGCGCGCCGCGCCGTACTCCGATACTTCAACGCTGCGGCCGAGGAGTACGAGGTCGTCTTCTGCGCCAATGCCAGCGCCGCTCTGAAGCTGGTGGGCGAGGCGTACCCGTTCCGTCCCGGCTCCGTCTATCTCTTGACCTATGACAACCACAATTCCGTGAACGGCATCCGTGAGTTCGCACGCCGGAAAGGTGCAGCCGTCAACTACGTGCCCGTCCGCATGCCAGACTTGCGCTTGGACGAGGATCTGCTTAGGAGCGGACTCCGTGAAGCTGGATCGAGACCGGATCATCTTTTCGCCTATCCGGCCCAGTCCAACTTCAGCGGCGTGCAGCATCCGCTGGGCTGGGTCGCCGAAGCACAGTCTCTAGGCTGGGACGTTCTGCTGGACTGTGCTGGCTATGTGCCGACCAACGGCCTCGATCTGGGGGCAGTCAAGCCAGACTACGTCGTGCTCTCCTTCTACAAGATGTTCGGATATCCGACCGGCGTCGGGGCGTTAATCGTGCGTCGCGAGAAGCTAGCGAAGCTGCGGCGCCCGTGGTTCGCCGGCGGAACTATCACGGTGGCATCGGTCCAGCGCGAGAGCTGGTACCATCTCGCCCCCGGCGCAGCCGGCTTCGAGGATGGTACGGTGGACTATCTCGGTGTGCCGGCCGTCACCATCGGGCTACGTCACCTGGAGCGCGTCGGCATTGAAACCATACACACGCGCACGCGCTTGCTGACCGGCTGGCTCCTCGACGAGCTGCAGCGCATGCGTCATGACGAGGGCGGGCCAGTGGTGCGCATCTTTGGGCCGACTGACATGGATCGTCGTGGCGCGACCATTGCGCTGCATCTTCTCGACCCCAGCGGTCGGCCGCACGACGTCTCCGAGGTTGAGGTGGCCGCCGGTCGCCAGCGCATCTCCATCCGCACTGGATGTTTCTGCAACCCTGGCGCCGGCGAGGTGGCGCACAACATTACCCAGGAAGACATGCAGCGCTGCTTCCCCGACCTTCGGATGGCGATGAGCCTGAGAGAGTGCCAGAGAGCAATCGAGGATGCCACCGGCAAGGTGCCCAACACTATCCGCGTCTCGCTCGGGCTGGCATCCACGTTCTCCGATGTCTGGCGGTTCTTGATGTTCGTGGCTGCCTACAGGAATCGACCCGCGGCCGCTCGAGACTCGCCAGCCCCGGGGGTGAGCAGGTGAGTTTACAAATGTACTATTCCCCAGCGGGTAGCATCGACTGCGTAGCCGCGAGCGATGGCACACTTGGCTGTGGGTACCATCTCCCCTCCTCCTGTGGATTCCCTTCTCGTGAATGGTGAAGAACGACTGCTGCTCATTCTTCCGATCTGTTGAGAACTGCCGGTTATCATCCAGGCCACTCTCCCTCCGCCGAGATTGACGGCGGATCTTCTAGGCCGAGCTGACTACGGGTCGTATTCTCAGCCGCGGCGAACGTTTTCAGATCTCTAGGCCTAAGAGCAGGACAGTTCTCCGGAGTCCGCAGTTACTCATGTTTGCCCCCTCTTCTTGGCGTGAACGACTTGTTCCACTTCCTCGATCCTAGCCTTTAGCTCGTTGATCTCAGCTTCATATTTCTTAACTGCCCCGGCAGACACGTGAAGACCAGCTTGACTCAGGACAAACATTCTCTCCTCTTCAACTTCTTCAAGGTCTGCCTTCAACTTTGACAAGTATTCATCTACTTCGGCAATGCTCATGCCCGAGAGGTCTCTCATTTCTCCCTCCGGTTTACAACGAATTTTCGAAACCATGGTCTCTTGTGGTCATCACCTCAATTAGCCGGTCACCCGACGAGACAGCTCCTCTTGGGCCCGCAAATGCTCGAAGAGCACCTCGCGCAACAGGTCGCTGGCCTGGACCATCTTCGGGCAGGCGATGCTGTAAAAGACCTCACTCCCGTTCCGCCGGTTGCGAAGGAGCCCCTGATTGCGTAGCTCAGCCAGATGTTGTGAGACCAGGGGCTGCGTGGAACCGATGGCCTCCGTCAAGCCGCCCACGCTGCCCTCGTCATCGCGAAGAGCGTTTAAGGAGCGCCAGGCGCACGGGGTGAGCCAGAGTCTTATCTTCACCTGTCCACTGTCTGACTCCTCTCGGGGTCCGCTCCGAACCGCGGTGACCTCAGGATGGGAACCAACTCTCGATCGCCCCTCTCTTCATTCCCACAGGCGGGGGTCGATAAGCAAAGGGTGCCGATCTCTTTGATTCGGCGAACAACCTTGGGTTTGCACCTGAGCATCGCCGGAAGGGCACCGTTTGGTGGCGTCGGGTAAACGAGCCCATGACCTTACGCCGATTGACTCGCTCATCGGAACGGCCAGCGCACCACCGAGTCTCCAAAACCCTCGTCTTGCGCAGCTACCCACACCCTACCGGCGTGCAAAGCGATGATAATGAGTGAGCCGAAATGACACCGAGCAAGTCGGTCGCGTTTGCTGTCAGGGCACAACCTCGCCCCTGCCGGACATGTAGAGAAGTGTCGAAGGGGAAGACTGCCGTAGCCCGCCCACACACTGCTAGTTAGCCTGCTGTAGAATTGGCGCGCGCCCCCAACTTGGTCTTCGAGGGAGAGGGATGGAAGTTCTCGAGTCCTCACTATCTGGACTGCCCGTACTTAAGGTGACAGGGGACCTGGATCATCTAACCGCCCCAGTCTTCGAGCAATCTGTCCAAGAGGCCCTCCGGGCGAACGGCATGCACCTCCTTCTAGATCTGGCTGGCTGCCCTTACCTCGATAGTGGCGGCCTTTCCGTCCTTCTCTATGCTGTGCGCGAGGTCAGGGGCAAGGGCTGGCTTGGAGTCATAGCTCCCAGCGGAAACCTGCTCCGCCTTTTTGAAATAACCGGGTTGACGGATGACCCCGACTTTCGGGTATTCTCCAGCTCTCGGGAGGCGGCAGTCGCCGTGAAGAGTTGAGGCGCTATGTCTGAAGCGCCTAGGCCGAAGGACCAAGACCGGTTCTTCCATCTCCTAATCGCCGCTGACCTTTCCGAGCTGTCCAAGGCCAGAGGGCTGATGGAAGAGGTTGGGCGCATCGCCCAGCTTCCCGAGGATCGTATCTTTGATCTCCAGGTAGCCGTTTCCGAAGCCACGGCCAACGCCATCGAGCATGCCGCGAGCGCGGTGGAGATAGCGGCCTGGGTCCTGCCTGACTGCCTGATCGTCGAGATCACCAACGACGGGACGTTCCAGCCCGGCCTCTACAAGGATGACCAGCACCGTCGCCGGGGTCTGGGCCTTCCCCTCATGGTGTCGCTTGCCGACCAGGTGCACGTCTCGCGACTAGCGGGGGGCAAGACCCAGGTCTCCCTCACCTTCTTTCTGGTAAGCGCGAGTCCCCCGACGGCGCCGGGCTTTTCCTTGACCCCGGCTCCCGCGAGCCTGGCGCCCTCAGATGAGAAGCGCCCGTCGCCGGGGGTGGGGCGCTGGGTCTGGGTTGCCATCCCCTTGCTCATCGCGGCGGTGGCTATCCTCCGCGTTCTGGGTGTCAACTCCTCGCACGAGTCCGCGGTGCTGCTCGCGACGCTCAACACCCTGTGCTTGGCAGCGTCTCTTTTCATCATGGCGTTTCTTGCCGCCCGGAGCTACCTACTCGGGGGCTCACGCGCTCTCTGGCCCCTGGGCTGGGGTGCCCTCTTCCTGGGCCTCTCTTACCTTCTCGGAGGGCTGCTTATCCCCCGTCCGAACGCAGCGGTCACCGTGAGCAACGTGGGGATCTTCCTGGCCGGAGCGTGCTTCCTGCTGAGTGCGTTCTGGTCTTTGACCGGGAACGGGCCGGATCTGCGGCCTATCCGACAAGTGTGGAATGTCGTCGCCCCCTATGTCGGTGTCCTCGCATTCATAGGACTCCTAACAGCGGCCACGCTCACCGGCGTCCTCCCGGAGTTCTTCGCAAAGGGCCACGGCTACACCCCCCTGCGCGACGTCTTTCTTGGCCTGGGCGTCCTTGAACTGCTTACGGCCTCGGTCTCGTTTCGCATCCTTCACCGTCGCGAGCCATCGCGATTCTTGCTCTGGTGTTTTTCCGGCCTGGCCCTGATCGGCGTGGCCCTGGGAGGGGTGCTCCTCACAGGAGCCGTCCCCGGTTCTGCGCTTGCCTGGCTCACCCGGGCGGGCGGGTGGCTGGGCGGCGTGTTCCTCTTGGTGGCCATCTTCAACGTGGAGCGCGAGGGCGGCGTCTGGGTCCTCCCTCTGCAAAGGGCGCTGAGAGAAACCGAGTATCGCTACAAGAACCTCGTCGACCTCAGTCCGGACGCTATTCTGGTGGACGCCGAGGGCAAGCATGTCTTCGCCAATCCTGCGGCTGCCCGAATGCTCGGTGCCTCCTCGCCGAGTGAGCTGGTCGGGAGAGACGCAATCGAATACGTCCATCCCGACGACCGCGAGCTCGTCGCCGAGCGGATGGGGCAAGTCCTGGCGGGAGCGGTGATGTCTCCTCGGCAGATCCGGCTACTGCGCTTGGACGGCACTCCCATCGAGATCGAGATCACCGGCTCACGGGTGGAGTTCGATGGGCACCTCGCCACCCAGGTTGTCATGAGAGACCTTTCCCCGCGAAATGAGGCCGAGCAAGCACTGCGTCAGAGCCAACAGGACCTCGCCCATGCCCAGAAGCTGTCCCACACCGGTAGTTGGCGGCTTGACCTTGCGCGAAACGAACTGGTCTGGTCCGCCGAGGCCTACCGGATCTTCGGGATTCCGCAGGGCACGCCACTGACATATGAGCTGTTCTTGGCCGCTGTTCATCCAGAGGATCGAGATTTCGTAGATCGGTCGTGGACGGCGGCTCTTGGCGGTGCGCCCTACGACATCGAGCACCGCATCCTTTCGGGCGAAGCCGTCAAATGGGTGCGCGAAACAGCCGAGCTCGAGTTCGACAGAGGAGGCGAGCTTGCCGGCGGATTCGGCGCCGTACAGGACATCACCGGGCGCAAGCAGGCCGAAGAAGTGCGGCAAAGGAACGAGGAGAGCCTCGCCGGCGTGCTGTCGACCGTTGGGCGCCTGCGCGTGTTTGAGAGACAAAGAGCATGGCAGGTGTTCTTGATCGGGGCCGTCCTGCAAGTGGCGCTCTTCCTAGGCATAAGTCACCTTGGATCGCCGAGCCGCTACCTTGGCATCCCCGGAGCGGCGACCGCTCTCATCGGAGTTATCGCCGCCATTATCGCTGGCCCCCTGACAGGAATAGTCGTGGCCCTTGCGGGGGGAGCAGCGTACATCGTGTACCTCACCGATTTCGGCCGTTCGGTCGCCTGGCCGGCCATCGTCGTATCCATCCTCCTATGGACCCTGGCCGCAGCCGTGGCCGGTTTGGCGGGGGAGTGGGTGCGGAGAAACGCTGCCCAGCGGGAAGCCCTGCTAGGCCATATGCTAGCCGAGCGCGAGACCTTGACAGACTCGCTCGGTGTTGCCAACAAGGAGCTGCAGTGCCAAAACGAGGAAGTCGCTGCCGCTAACGAGGAACTCGCGGCGGCCAACGAGGAGCTGGCCACTCTGGAAGAGCAGCTGCGCCTGAGAGCGGCTCGGCTGGCGGAAAGCGAGGAACGCTACCGGATCGTGGCCGATTTTACCTATGACTGGGAGCACTGGCTGGGCCCGGACGGGCGGTTCATCTACATGTCTCCGTCGGTGGAGCGGGTGACCGGACACTCATGCGAGGAGTTCATGGCGGATCCGGGCCTCTTCCTTGGCCTCGTTTGTCCCGAAGACCGGGGTGCTGTCAAACTGCACCTGGAGGACTTGGATGCCGCGCCTAGCAACCTGGAGTTCCGGATCGTTCATGCGGATGGAAAGCAGCGCTGGATAGAGCACACATGCCAGGCCGTGCGGGACGGCGATGGTCGTTTGCTCGGGCGACGCGGCTCCAATCGAGACGTCACTGAGCGTATACGGGCGCAGGAAGAGCTGCAGCAGAGCGAAGAGCGGTTCCGCACGATGGCCGACGCCATGCCGCAGCTCGCCTGGATAGCCAACGCCGACGGTTACATCTACTGGTACAACCAGCGCTGGTACGAATACACCGGTACCACGCTCGCAGGGATGGAGGGCTGGGGCTGGCAGAGCGTGCACGATCCCGAAGCGCTTCCGGCGGTGCTTGCCCGCTGGCAGGGGTCGATCGCCACCGGTCAACCCTTCGACATGGAGTTCCCATTACGCGGGGCCGACGGACTGTTCCGTCCCTTCCTGACGCGCGTCATGCCGCTGAAAGACGAGACCGGGCGAGTGCTGCAATGGTTCGGCACCAACACTGACGTTACCGAGCGCAAGCTAGCCGAGGCGGAGCGCGAGAGGCTCCTCCAGCAGGAGCGGGGATTGGTTGAAGAATTGGCGGCCGCCAACGAGGAACTGATGGCGCAGACCGAAGAACTGGCGGCCAGTGAGGAGGAACTGCGAGCCCAGAACGACGAGCTCCAGTCAAACAGGTACAACCGAAGCCTGATTGAAGCGGCACTTGATCCGTTGGTCACTATCGGACCCGACGGCAAGATCACCGACGTGAACGAAGCCACGATCAAGATCACCGGCCGAAAGCGAGAGGACCTCATCGGTACCGACTTCTCCGACTACTTCACCGACCCAGAGAGTGCGCGCGCGGGCTATCGCGAGGTCTTTGCCGAAGGCTCGGTCATCGACTATCCCCTCACCATCCGAGGCCGGGATGGCAAGACCACCGACGTCCATTACAACGCCTCCCTCTACAAAGACGAGGAGGGGAGGGTGCTTGGTGTCTTTGCGGCCGCGCGGGATATCACTGCGCTTCGGGAACTGGAGATGCAGCGTCACATCGCCGAAACGCTGCAGCAGGCCCTCCTTGACATCCCTGAGCAAACGGGTGGCATCCTTTTCGGCCATCTCTATCGCTCGGCCACCAAGGAGGCCGCAGTCGGCGGCGACTTCTACGACGTCCTTAAAGTCAAGAACGGCCGCCTGGCCATCTTGATCGGGGACGTCTCCGGCCACGGGGTAGAGGCGGCCAGAGTAGCCACCCTCGTCAAAGACGTGGTCCACGCCTTCGCCCATCAGTTCAGTCACCCGCACGTGGTCTTAAGTAAGACGAATGATCTCCTCATCGAGAAGCGTACTTCAGGCTTTGTCACCGTCTTTCTCGGCATTCTCGACCCGGATACTGGCGTTCTCAGCTATTCCTCAGCCGGTCATCCGAACGCCCTTCTTCGAAGTCGGAGCGGTGAGGTGGAACTTCTGGAGGCGGCTTCGGCGCCGGTCGGGGTCTTCCCGCATCACTCCTGGAAAGAAGACCAGGTTGAGCTGGAGAAGGACGATCTTCTTCTTCTCTATACTGACGGCGCCATAGAAGCGCGCCGCAACGGCCAGTTCTTCGGACAAGAGGGACTTGTCAAGGCCTTCGAGCGCTGGAACGATCCCTCCCCGGAACTATTGCCCCAAGCCCTCCTTGCCGAGGTGCTTGCATTCTCCGGTGGCGAGCTCTCCGATGACGTGGCCATGCTCGCGCTCAAGCTCGTGGAGGACGCGGGCAAGAAACGCGGGAGAAACGGCTGGCATCGGCAGAGACCCACGGGATAGCCAGTTCCCGTCCGAGTTAACGATTGGGTTGGCGGAACGGCTTGGTCCATGCCGCGAACGAACGGTCTGGCGCGGGCCGGCACGTGTGCCGTGTTCTCTCCCGGGACTGTACGGTGCGAACAGGTTTCGTCTTCTTCAAGTCGGTGGAAAAGTGAAAAAGAATGGCCAAGCGAGAGCGCGGCCATGTTTCAGGTGCAAAAACCAGTGGGAACACCTCACCCTAAGATAGAAGGAAGGGTAAACCTCGGTCGAGGGGAGAACGGCCGATGCCGCTCTACACTTGTCTCTTGCGCTGTCGCACCTCATCGACGCGTCCTCAGAGCTCATGATGATCCTGAACGGAGCTGGTCGCCCGGACGGTCAGACTCTCGCCAAGGAGACCTTTCCCTCCCATCCCAGTTCCTTCGTCCCTATTCGCGCGTTCGTCAAAAAGTGGGCCGAGGAGGCGGGAGTCACGCTGGAACGGATCAGCCAGATGCAGTTGGCGGTCACGGAAGCGTGCGCCAACGCCATGGACCACCCCAAAGAGAAAGGTGACATCACCCTCTGGGCTTGGCGCTACCTGGACCACTTCACCGTCGACGTGTCACACGCGGGCGAGTTTCGTGCACGGAAGGGCCAGGAAAGACGCCACCGCGGGATGGGTCTACCCCTGATGGTGGCCTCGACCGACGAGGTGAGCTTCGCCAGCCTGCCCGAAGGCGGTACCCGGGTGTCGCTCTCGGTCTTTCTTAAGTAGAGATCGGCGAACGATTGCCAGACTCCGTGGTCCACGGGCACCCTCTGGCGCCACAGTGAGTGTCAAGGGCCTTAACGCCTTTCGTCACGCCACGTTGCCCCATTCCGCGTTTCCGTTCGCGCTAATTGTTTCCACCCGGGGTGAGTGCAGTCGCCTCGGCCGGGGTAGAACGGTGTCACCTCTTATGAGCAGGTGAAGGGAGACCTCGATTATGACGACCACTTCCGAGCACGTACTGCGCCGAAGCTTCGACGCCTCGGACGAGAAACGCACCTACGACAAGTTGGTCCTCGACCTCGTGAGTCTGG
Organism: uncultured Thermoleophilia bacterium; assembly: GCA_963772095.1. Classification (GTDB taxonomy): domain Bacteria; phylum Actinomycetota; class Thermoleophilia; order RBG-16-64-13; family RBG-16-64-13; genus Chersky-299. The sequence continues at coordinate 60,000 of CAVYVU010000013.1, read as the reverse complement.
GCGGGGTGACGGTGAGCCGGAACGTCTACCAACCTGGCTGGCGCTGGTCTGCGAGCATTTGGCCACTTGTACGCTCTGATGGCTGCCAGGTCCGCCACGCCTTCTACATGGTGTCCGGGCACATGCGGGTGCACATGAATGATGGAGCGGAACTAGAGTTCGGTCCTGGGGAAGTAGGCATCGTGCCCTCTGGCCATGACGCCTGGGTGGTGGGGCAAGAACCGGTGGAGCTCATCGACTTCGGCGGCAATATCGCTGCCTATCCCAAGAGGTAGAACCGGAGCGCCACACGGAGCCGACCGATGGTCGATACGTCTGGAGCCCTAGCTCCCCAGTGTCGCGTCCATCCCGTCCGCGACCTCCTGCTTGAGGTGGGGGATGACGTACCTGACCGACTTGTCAGTAGCTCACCACATCTCACCGCCGCCGTCCACCAGAATGGTTCCGCAGGTCATGAAGTCACTGTCCTCCGAGGCCAAGAATAGTGCCGGGCCGGCTATATCTTCTGGCAGCCCATTTCGCTGGCTCAAGGCTTGGTTCGTCCTTCGGGCATCGAGGAACTCCTGGTTTCCAGCGCTCAGTTCGAGTCCTCCCTCAGTCAGACAGTATCCAGGGGCTATCGCGTTCACACGAATGCCGAACTGCCCCACTTCCTTTCCCAGCGCCCTGGTGAACCCGACGACCCCGGCCTTGCTCGAAACATAGTGAACCAACCCCGGGGCTCCCTCGAAAAAGCTCGCTGAAGACATGTTCACGATCTTTCCATAGCCTTGAGGCTGCATGTACGGGTACACCGCTTTGGCGCAGAACCACATCCCCCGAAGGTTTACCGCGAGCGTGTGGTCCCACTCCTCGGTGGTCCACTCGGTGAAGGGCCTCCAGTGGCAAATGACCCCTTTGAAGGCACCGGCGTTGTTCACCAATATGTCGATCTTGCCGTCCCACGTTTCCGCGACCTTCTTCGCCATCGCCTCACACTGAGCAAAGTCGGTGACGTCGCAGGTGATCGCCATGGCCGTGCCACCCCCGGCCTTGATCTCGTCGGCCACCAGGACCGCGCTGGGACCGTCTATGTCGGTGACAGCAACTTTGGCGCCCTCCTCGGCAAAGCGGATCCCTATGGAGCGCCCCATGCTGTTAGTGCCACCACCACCCGTGATAATCGCCACTTTGCCTCTCAGCCGCTGCGCTGCTTCGACCTTCAGCTTCATCTTCCGCCTCCTTGGTCTAGCTCGGGTCAATGAGCGAGGAATCCTCCGTCAATAACCAGCTCCGAGCCGGTAACGTACGATGACTCGTCCGAGGCAAGAAACAGAACCCCATACGCGATCTCCACCGGTTGCGCGCCACGCTTCAGAGGCGTCGAGGCCGCGAACGCCGCATTGGACTCCTCGTCCCCCTCCTCCAGCACCATGGGAGTCAGAACCTGCCCAGGGGCTACGGAGTTGACCCGGATATTGTCTTTGGCGTAAGAAAGCGCCGCACTCTTACTCATGAGTTTCACGGCACCCTTGGTCGCTGTATAGGCTATCCATCCGTCAACCGCGACGAATCCCAAGATGGATGAGGTGTTGATGATCGATCCCCCGCCTGCCCGCCTCAAGGCCGGAACCGCATGCTTCATGCCAAGAAAGACGCCCGTCTGGTTGACTGCGATCACGCGGTCCCAGTTTTCTCTTGTCTCGAGAACAGCATCAGCCGTACTCACGACGCCTGCGTTGTTGACCAATACGTTGAGAGATCCGAATTCGCGCTCGGTCAGGGCTACGATTCTCTCCCAATCCTCGGAGATGGTCACGTCGAGGTGCGAATAGATGACCTCGAGGCCTCCTCGCTTTAAGTCGGCGGCGAGTGCTTCCCCGAGTTCATCCCGAACATCTCCGAGCACGACTTTCGCTTCATGCTCGGCGAAGAGTCGGCCGATTGCCGCTCCCTGCCCCCTCGCGCCACCACTGATGAGAGCGACCTTGCCATTCAGTCGACCTTGCATCTCCCCATCTCCTTTCCAAATCGGAAGCGAGAATGTGCTCAGGCAGCCCGGGGAATTATCTGGCTCAAATTGACGAAGTGTCTGCCATTCCACTTGGTCCTGCCAGCATTGACTGACCTATAGCACTCGCCTCCAATGCATGTCAACGACAGAGGTTGTGCGAAAGGTCACCGATGGCCAGAACTCCAAGGATTTCGGTGCAGAGCATAGGCTAGACCCCGGACCAAAGGCATACCCTGGCGAGGCCGAGTGTGCGGTAGAAAAACCGCAAGAGACTTGTACAAGTGCCTTGTGTATAATAAGATACAGTCATGCCCAAAATCACGCAGGACAAAGACGCGTTGGCGATCAGACTGGCTCTAGCGCTTACGCGCTTGCGCGCACGACTGCGCGAGGAATCAAGTGGAAGCATCGCCGGGTTATCGATCTCACAGCTATCTATCCTTCAGCGGCTACGTCTCAGTGGTCCGGCAACAGCTGCCTCGTTGGCGGCGGAAGAACATGTCAGTCAGCAGGCGATCGCGCAGAGCGTGGTGCTCCTGAAGTCAGCAGACTTAGTCCAGTCAGAACCCGACCCGAAGGATGGTCGAAAGACCCTGATCAGTATTACCGACGCTGGTCTCAGGCTGCGCGAGTCGATTATCGCCTCCCGCAACTCTTGGCTGGCTCGGGCTGTCGACTCGACCATCGACGCCGAAGAGCGGGCCACGCTCGACAAGGCGGTCGAGCTGCTGGAGCGACTAGCCGACGCCGACACTTGACGCTATCGATGCCGCAAGAAGCAGTCTCGCGCGCGAATCGGCTGCGTCTGGCTGGTGACTTACCCCACGCGTCGGGAGCGGCCCAGTGAGCTGCGGTTTGTCCGACGATCTCACCGCCCCGCGACTCAGCCGGGCGTTAAAGAAGACCTTCCTCTCCCTTAGGAACCGCAATTTCCGGCTGTATTTCACCGGCCAATTGATTTCTAACACAGGCAATTGGCTGACCAACGTCGCCCTCGTCTTGTTGGTGCTCAAGATCACCGGAAGCGGGATCGCGGTCGGCATTCTAGCGGCCTGTCAGTGGGGTCCGATCCTTCTCCTATCGGCGTGGGCAGGAGCTATCGCGGACCGGTCGGATAAGCGGCGCATGCTGCTGCTTGCCTTCGTCCCCGGGGTCGTATTCGCTGTTCCGGCGGTGTTTCTCCTCGGCATGGCGAGCGTCCTGTACTTGACCGCGACAACCGCGATAGTGCAGGTGGAAGCCAAACCCGAGATGCATGGACGAGTCCTGGCCCTCCAAATCGTCCTCATGGGCGGGGCGCCCTGATCGGAGGCCCCGTCTTGGGTTGGCTCGCAGACATGGTGGGCGGACGGGCGCCGATCTTACTTGGCGGGATCGTCTCCCTGATTGCTGCCACCTTCGGCTACTACGCGAGCCGGCACTACGTACCGAGAGCCAGCTAGGAGCGGAGTGCTGACCGGGCCGTATCTGGCCACAGTCGCTAGCCATCCTTGCATTTGCAATGATTAGCTGCGAAACTGTTGCGCACGAAACGAAAGGGCGCGCTAGCGCCGTCTCGAATAGCAAGGAACGTGAACAGACTGTGACGCGGACTACCGGCGGCTCTTCGCTCCCAAAGTCGGACCTCGAGAACCTCGATCCCTCGACGGCTCGTGTCTTCCAGGCTTTCAGCAAGACGTTCTACCTCCAGCGCCAGGCCATGCCAAAGGTCTTCGCGGGGAAGGGCGTTCATCCCGGCGAGGCCTTTTGTCTTCGCCTGCTGGCAAAGAACGACGGCATCAGCCAGCACGACCTAGCCGACATCGTCCACCTCTCGCGTCCCCGCGTGACCAAGATCTTGCAGACCCTGGAGAAGGAAGGGGCGATAGTCAGGCGCGCAGACGAGAGCGATCAGCGCCTCACTCGCGTCTTTCTCACCTCTGATGGGCGCCGTCGCGAGATGGAGCTGCGCACCATCTTCGAGAGTTACCTCAATGAGATCATCGGAGCCCTCACGGACGCCGATAGGCTCGAGCTGGAGCGCTTACTCAACATGCTCTCCGATCGCATCTCACACGTGCTGCAGGTAGACGAGCAGACCGGCCGATGAAGCGACTTCTAAGCGCCTTCCTGCGGCCGTACTGGAAGCAACTAACCCTGGTCGTTTCTCTGGTCCTCATCCAGTCGTTCGCCAACCTGTACCTGCCCAGCTTGATGGCCCAGATCATCAACAATGGGGTGTCTCTGGGCAACACCGGCTACATCATGCGGATCGGGGCCTACATGCTTTTGGTTACGTTGCTTCTAGGCGTCAGCTCGATCTTTGGGGTGTATTGGGGATCGAAGACGGCCATGGCCTTCGGGCGGGACGTCCGTAGCTCTCTCTTCCGCAAGGTGGAGAGCTTCTCCCAGAACGAGATCAACCAGTTCGGCGCGCCGTCGCTCATCACCCGTAATACCAACGACGTGCAGCAGGTGCAGATGATGGTGGCCATCGGCTCTCACCGTGATGATCGGAGCACCGATCATGGCTATCGGCGGCATCATCATGGCCCTGCGGCAGGACGTGCCGCTGTCCGCCACGCTCGCAGTCATCCTGCCGGTGATGGGTCTGGTGCTGGGTCTCATAGTCGTCCGCGCCATACCGCTGTTCCGCGCAATGCAGGTGAAGCTCGACCGCATCAACCAGGTCATGCGCGAGACCCTGAGCGGCGTGCGGGTCATCCGGGCGTTCGCTCGCGAACGACTACGAGGAACGGCGCTTCGACGAAGCCAACCAGGATCTGACCGCGACGGGTCTGCGCGTCACGCGTCTCTTCGCCCTCATGTTCCCGTCGCTGCTTCGCGATCCTCAACTTCTCCACCGTGGCCATCATATAGTTCGGAGGTCATCGCGTCGCCAGCGGGGCCATGCCGATCGGCAACCTCACCGCCTTTATCACGTACGTCGCGCAGATCCTCATCTCGGTCCTGATGGCGACGATGTTGATGGCCATGGTCCCGCGGGCGGCGGCATCAGCGCGATCGCATCCAGCAGGTGCTCGACGTGGAGCCGTCGATCGACGATCCGGAGATCCCGGCTCCCGGTGTCCGTCGCGACGGAGGGCGACGGGCGTGCTCGAGTTCAAGGACGTGGAGTTCCGCTACCCGGGCGCCCAGGATCCGGTGCTCAGCAACATCTCGTTCACGGCCTCGCCCGGCCAGACCACCGCCATCGTTGGCAGCACCGGGAGCGGCAAGTCGACGCTCATCAGCCTCATTCCCCGCCTCTACGACGTCACCGCCGGCTCCATCGAGATCGACGGCCGTGACATCCGAGAGATGAACCGCGCCGATCTGTGGCGGCACATCGGATTTGTGCCCCAGAAGGCCTTCCTCTTCTCGGGCACGGTGGCGAGCAACCTGCGCTTCGGCGACGAGGCCGCTACTGACGCCGACCTTTGGCACGCGCTTTCCGTCGCCCAGGGCAAGGAGTTCGTCGAGGACATGCCGGAGGGACTGGACGAGCCCATCGCCCAGGGGGGCACCAACGTGTCGGGCGGTCAGCGACAACGGCTGGCCATCGCCCGTGCCCTCGTCAAGAAGGCGGACATCTACGTATTCGACGACAGTTTCTCCGCTGTCGATTTCAAGACAGACTCGATGCTGCGCGCGGCCCTCAAACGGCGACATGACCAACTCGACAGTCATCATCGTGGCGCAGCGCGTCAGCAGCATCATGCATGCGGACCAGATCATCGTGCTCGACAACGGCACCATCGTCGGCATCGGCACTCACGAGGAACTCCTGGAGAGCTGCGAGACCTATCGCGAGATCGTGTACTCGCAGCTGACGGCGGAGGAAGTGGCATGAGCGAGCAGGAGAAGATTCCTGGGAGCGACGCACCCCAGACACCGGCCGCGCCGGATCGTGCGGTGGGGGCCGCAACTACGAAGTCCGTTGGGCCGCCGGGCGCGGGTCAAGGGCCGGGGCAGCGAAGGAGCGGTCCGGGATTCGGTCCTCCTGGTCTGGTGGGGTCCGGGGAGAAGGCGAAGAACTTCAAAGCCTCCTTCAAGCGTCTGCGTCAGAAGGCTGCAACCCGAGTATCGCAAGATCAGCATAGTCATCTTCCTAGCTGTCGTCAGTGTCTCTCTCACAGTGGCGGCCCCGAAGATACTGGCCCGCGCCATCAACCTGATCTTTGAAGGCGTCGTCAGCAAGCAACTGCCCGCGGGAGCGACCAAACAGCAGGTTCTCGCTGGGCTCCTGGCGAAAGGGGAGCATCAGCTCGCGAGTCTGCTCTCGGGCATGCAACTCAATCCGGGCCACGGCGTTGATTTTCGCGCGGTAGGCAACGTGCTCCTTCTGGTTGCCGTCATCTATGTCCTGGGCTCACTCTTTGCGTGGCTGCAGGGCTATCTCATGGCGGGCGTCGTCCAGCGAGTGGTCTACCGCCTGCGTCGCGAAGTGGATGTGAAGCTCTCCCGTCTTCCGCTCAAGTACTTCGACGACCACGCCCGCGGCGACACGCTCAGCCGAGTGACGAACGACATCGACAACATCCAACAGACGCTGCAGCAAACACTCACTCAGATCATCACATCCATCCTCACACTAGTCGGTGTACTGGCCATGATGTTCTGGATCAGCCCGCTGCTCGCGGTGATCTCAGTCGTCACCGTTCCAGTGTCGGTGGTGGTGGCCATGTTAATCGCCAGGCGCTCGCAAAAGCAGTTCGCGCTCCAGTGGCAGCGGACGGGCAGCCTGAGTGGCCACGTCGAGGAGATGTACTCGGGACACAACATCGTTAAGATCTTCGGACGCCAAAATGAAGCGATCGCCACGTTTGATGACGAGAACGAGGCGCTCTACCAGGCGAGCTTCAAAGCACAGTTCATCTCGGGGATCATCATGCCGGCCATGATGTTCATCGGCAACCTGAACTACGTGGCCATCTGCGTGCTCGGCGGGTTGCGCGTGGCGAGCGGCACGCTCTCCCTCGGGGACGTGCAGGCCTTCATCCAGTATTCCAGGCAATTCACGCAGCCCATCACGCAGACTGCGAGCGTTGCCAACGTGCTTCAGTCGGCAGTGGCGTCGGCCGAACGCGTCTTCGATCTGCTCGACGAGGAGGAAGAGTCGTCCGATGTGGCAGAGCCGGTAGTGCTGAAGCATGCGAGGGGCCAGATCAGCCTCAAAGACGTCTCTTTCCGCTACCTGCCTGATACGCCCCTCATCGACGACCTCGACCTCGAGGTCCTACCCGGGCAGACGGTGGCGATCGTGGGTCCGACAGGCGCCGGCAAGACGACTCTCGTCAACCTGCTGATGCGCTTCTACGAGATCGACAAGGGCAGCATAGCGATCGATGGCGTAGACACGCGGAACATGACCCGTACCGATCTGCGGCGGCTGTTCGGTATGGTGCTCCAGGACGCGTGGCTATTCGGGGGGACGATCCGGGAGAACATCGCCTATGGCAAGGAAGATGCCACCTGGGAGGAGATACTGAGGGCTTCCGAGGCGGCCCACGTCGACCACTTCGTCCGCACGCTATCCGCGGGCTACGACACCCGCCTGGACGACGATTCGGCCAACGTGTCCCAAGGGGAGCGCCAGCTTCTCACCATCGCTCGCGCCTTCCTCGCCGACCCGCAGATCCTCATCCTGGACGAAGCGACCAGCTCGGTGGACACTCGTACCGAGGTGCTCATCCAGAAAGCCATGTCTAGGTTGCTCCGGAATCGGACCAGCTTCGTCATCGCCCATCGACTGTCGACCATACGTGACGCCGACGTGATCCTGGTGATGAACGAGGGCCACATCCTCGAGCAAGGCACTCATGAGGAGCTCCTGGCTCGACGCGGATTCTACTACGACCTGTACAACAGTCAGTTCGTGGAAGCGCTCGTCGAGGCTTCTTGATCACGTAGCCATTCATGCACAGGGTCGTCGCGGCTCAGGGTAACCAGCGCGCCACGAGTCCCCACGGAAGCCGCCGCTACTCCGGAGGGGGCGCCTCGGACGTTCTCTGGTTTCGCCGGAGTTCCGAGAAGGAGAATGGCGAGGCAAGCAGCACGACGAAGCCCGTAAGGATGGGCGGCACGGTCCAGATCACGAAGGCTACGAGGCTGAAACCGGCTGCCCGGGCGGCGGAAAGGCCGAAAAGCTGTAAGCCGACCACGCAGAAGAACTGCCACGAGCCTAGATTGCTGGGCGTGTTGGGCAGAAAAGTGCCGATCATGATGATGGCGAAAATGGCAGCTGCGTCGAGCACCGCGAAGTGTATGTGGTAGGCGCGAAGAAGGCACCAAAACGACACGACGTTGACCACAGTCGCCGCCACGGCGGCGGAAAGGGATACCACCAGGGGCCGCGGTGTCAGCCGGGCGGCCGTGTCGATCACTTCGATCCCGGCCGGTTTGATCAGCCGTCCTGCCCTCGACGTGGGCTTCCAGGCGTCAAAACGGTTGCGTATGCTCACGTTCTGGACGATGAGCAGGATGCCGAAGAGAACGGCCAGTCCCACTCCGACTTCGAGGGCCGCGAGGCCTAGACGCAAGGCAAAGGTCAGCATCAGCCCACGCAGGGTGAACCAGACCACAAAGATGATCGCGACGGCGTCCGATATGCGTTCTATGAGCTCGGTGGATAGCACCCTCATCACATGGACCCGAGCCCTGCGGGCGATCATCACCCCGCGAACGACGTCGCCGCCCGAAAGAGGCAAGATTCCGCTAAAGAGGGTGCCGACGTAGATGGCTTGGAGGAGATGGCGAAAGCGCAGCTGAAGGGGCCGGAGTAGATACTCCCAGCGTAGCCCCTCGAGCAGCCGGGGAAGAACCTGAAGAAGAATCGCCAAGATGACGAGCCACCAGGTGATGCCGGAGAGGTCTGTCCGCAATTCTGATAGGCGGAGGCGCGACACCACGTAGCCAAGTGCGACCGCCGACAGGCCCCAACTGGCCCAGGGAAACCATTTCGATCCCAGGAAACGGGTTCCCCAGCTCGCTTCGGGCCGCTGCCCCTCGGTGGGAGACTTTGTGTCTGCCTGTTGCCGCTGCTCGATCTCGGCCACTCTCTCTCATCGCCGCTGAGGTATCTGGCCTCTGTGCGGCTGGTCTACCCAGCTCATCCGCGACGTTCTTCCTCTTTTGGGCGTGCGCCAGTCGCAACGGTAGCCCGAAGGAGCACAATAGCGGTGCAGACGGTGCAAGTCGAGAGCCGCGCGAATGATCTCGCCATCTTGGGCAGGCTTGCGGTCGTAAACAGCGTCAGGTTTTCGAGCGAATACCTTAGCTGTGCAGAGGCTGTACGGCGGCATCCAGTGCGAGTTCCAGCATCCCGTAGGACGGTCTGGCTTCGAGGAATTCGTCGAGGCCCATGAGGCATCCTATGTTCTCGGCCCACGCGAAGGAAAGCCACCACCAGGTGACCTGGTCTGAGTCGACGTCTGCGCGGATCCGTCCTTTGGCTTTTCCTTCTTCGACGATATCCCTAAGCACCTGGAACGCGCCGCGCTGAGTCTCGGCTATGGCTTCGCGCAGCCCTATCTGAGGCCCAGCCGCGATGAACTCCATCCATGGATAGGCGAACCCACCGCGCTGGGTGGACATCAACTCCGAGTGGCGTCGCGCGATGTCTTTGAGCCGCTCCACGGGGTCGGCCTCGGTGGAGGCTGCGACGAGCTCGAGCATCTGACCGAGGATGGCGTCCAGTGCCGCCATGAGCATCTCGATCCGGCTCCCGAAATGCACGTAGAGCGTGCCTTCCGCAACGCCCGCTGCTTTGGCTATCCGCGCAGTAGTCGCCCCCGGCACTCCATGCTCCGAAACCACCCGCAAGACGGCGTCGACGATCTGCTTGCGCCGCTTCTCGGGGGGGAGGGTCCTGGGCCTGGTGAGCTTGGTTGCCACAACGCGGTCCTTTCTTGGCCAAAATCGCTGGCTCGAGACCGATTCTGTGGAGCAGTCGCCGTTCACCGGCCGACAGCGCTCTTGACACGGTCTAGGGACGATAGTACGGTTAATCGGTCCAATGAGCAAGTACTCAGTCAGTGAAGTCGAAGAGAGAATCATGCCGCTGGAAAGCTGGGAAAGGGGCTCGAAGATGGCGTCCTGGGAAGCACTTCTGGAACCCGTGCGAATCGGCGTTCTGGCGGCCAAGAATCGCATCGAGGCCGCTCCGACCCTCACCTGTCTCGCCTACGCGGACCAGTCGGTCTCACGGGAACTGGTCGAGTTCTACCGGGCCCAGGCCAAGGGTGGGGCCGGCATCATCACCGTTCTCGAGACGGCCATAGATTCCGACCGGGCCATCACTCAGCCCACGCAGCTCAACCTGGGCAGCGACTTCTACATCCCCGCCTTGACCTCAGTGGTGGAAGCGATCAAAGACAATGGTGCGCTGGCTTCCATCCAGATCAACCATGGCGGTCGCCAGGCCGTGAGCCAACTCAACGGAGGCCGGAACCCGATAGGGCCGTCGGCCATGGTGGGCAAGTTCACCGAGGACCGGCGTCGTGGTGAGCAGGTCATAGAAGAGATGAGCCTTGAGATGATCGAAGAGGTCATCGACCACTATGCGGCTGCCGCGTTCCGGGCGAAGACGGCCGGCTTCGACATGGTCATGGTCCACGCCGGGCACGGCTGGCTCATCTCGCAGTTCACGTCCCCCGCCGTAAACCACCGCTCGGACGAGTATGGCGGCAGCTTGGAGAATCGAGCCCGTTTCGGGATCCGGGTCGCCCAGGCCATCAAAGAGCGCTGTGGAGCAGACTTCCCCATCGAGTGGCGGATCAGCGCCAGCGACCTGGTGCCCGGGGGCATGGAGATCGACGACGCCATCGAGTATGCCATGTTATTGCAGGACAAAGTGGACTGCTTTCAGGTGTCGGCGGGCATGATCAGCGAGGCGCGCACCTACCCGTACACGCACCCCTCCGTTTATCTTCCCCACGGCGAGAACGTCGATCGGGCGGCACAGATCAAGAACGCAGTGAGCATCCCGGTAGCGGTGGTCGGCGCCATCCTCGACCTGGACGAGGCGGGCGAGTGGGTCGCCACCGGCAAGGCCGACATAGTCGCGTTGTGCCGTGCGCTTATCGCCGACACGGCCCTTCCCAAGAAGACCTTCCGCGGACGCAAAGACGATGTTGTCCCGTGCATCAGGTGCAACAGCTGTCTTATCCGCGGGGCCCACAGCTTGCCCGTGAGATGTGCCGTCAATCCCTGGAGCGTGCGGGAGGATTACTATCGTTGCCTGCCTCGGCCTGCCAGCAAGAAGAAGGTGGTAGTGGTAGGGGGCGGTCCGGCCGGGATGGAGGCTGCTGTGATCGCCGGTAGTCGCGGCCATCAGGTCACGCTTTTCGAAAAAGAAGACCGGCTGGGCGGCAATCTCCTGGCCTCTTCCGGGCCCGCCTTCAAGGACGATTGGAAGCGCTTCCTCGAGTACTTGCTCCGTGAGCTCAAGAAATGGGATGTCGAGGTCAGGTTGGGCACCGAGGCGACCGCCGAACTCCTACGGGTCGAGGCCGCCGACGAGCTGATCGTGGCTGTGGGGGCGGAACCGGAATTGCCCGACGTGCCTGGGATCACTGGTTCGAACGTCCTGTTGGCGGGCGACGTCATGAGTGGCCGGGACGCTCCCGGAACGCGGGTTGTGGTTGTTGGGGCAGGCGGCATGGCACAGGAGGCCGCGCTCCACCTTGCCCGCCAGGGCAAGCAGGTGGCCATCGTCGAGATACCAGGCGGTTCGGCGCAGGATCAGACGGTCAATTTCGTGGACGCGATGGTCCTGGAAGACCAACTGGAGGAATACGGCATCAGGGTGCGCAAGGGCGTCGTCTTGGAGGAAGTGCTTGCCGGAAAGGTCGTCGTCCGGGACGCGAATGGCCACTTCCAGGAGCTGTCCGCCGATGCCGTGGTGGTCGCAGCCAATCTGCGGGCCCGGACCGGTGTCGTGGAGAAGCTCATGGATGCGGCCCCGGAAGTGCACGTGGTGGGCGACTGCAAGGCGCCCCGGATCCTGTTCAACGCGGTGCACGAAGGTTTCGAGGCCGCACTGGAGATCTAGCCGATCCGCGGCGAGCCATCCGGGGCAAGAGGGGACGCGACATACCGATTCGCGGCGAACCGGGGAGCGGCACACGGTCGGGTGCTCCCAGAAGACGAACGTACGGCGAAGACACATATCCGAGTCGAAGGGGAGAGCAATGAGCGAAGAGATCGAAGGGAAGCGTCTGCAGGGAAAAGTGGCGCTCATCACGGGTGGCGGCGGCACCAACAGCATCGGCCGCTCCATAGCCCTTCGTTTTGCGAAAGAGGGGGCCAAGGTCGGGGTGCTGGACATCGACGGACCAAGCGCCATGTGGGTAGCGGATGAGATCAAGGCTGACGGGGGAGAGGCCATCCCCATCACGTGCGACATCACCCACATCGACCAATGCGAGGCGGCGGCCAAACTGCTGGCCGACACCTACGGGGGCAAGATCGACATCCTCGTGAACAACGCAGCCGCCTTTCGCGGCGTCATGTCCAAGCAGAGCTGGCAGCCGTTCACCGATTGGAAGATCGAAGACTGGGACTACATGCTGGACGTGAACCTGCGGGGGATGTGGTTCTGCGCACGAGCCGTCCATCCGTACATGCAGCCCCTCGGATACGGGAAGATCATCAACCTGACCTCTTCGACCTTCTGGGAAGGCGTGGCCGGCTTCATCCACTACGTCTCCAGCAAGGGCGGCATCATCGGCTTCACGCGGGCGCTGGCTCGCGAACTGGGCCCGCAGGGCATCCGCGTGAACGCGCTTGCTCCCGGTTTCACCCTCACCGCGGCCAACATGGAACAGGCTTCCGGCGTTCCCGAGCACTGGGAGGCGACCCGCAAGGGGCAATGTCTGAACCAACGGAGCGAGCAAGCCGATGATCTCGCCGGTCCGGCCTTCTTCCTAGCCTCGTCCGACAGCGACTTCATGGCCGGGCAGACGCTTCTGGTGGACGGCGGGCTCAACCACAACTAGTGGGGCGCCGCCGGCCCTCCGGCGCCGGCCCGACTCACACGGCAGACAAACTCCAGCGAAGTAGGGGAAGGAAATATGTACTCAAAGACCCTGAAGCCCGAGATCATGCGGACCATGCTGCCCAAGGACTTCCCGGCCGACAAGCTGAGCAAGCCGCAGTACGCGATGAAGGTGGAGCGGGACGTCATGATCACCATGCGCGACGGCACGCTGATCGCCGCCAACATCTACCGCCCGGATGCTCCGGGCAAGTTCCCCGCCATCCACGCGGCCGACTCCTACCAGAAAGACCTGGACCACCTGCCGCTGCTCCCCATCTTCCACATGCGGGAGACCAACGACATCGACTACTTCGTCTCCCGCGGCTACGTCTTCGTGCACACCGACTCGCGCGGCACCGGCCATTCGCCCACCGGCCAGTGGGACCTGTTCGGCCAGGAGATGCAGAACGACCTCTACGACATGACCGAGTGGATCGCCGTCCAGGACTGGTGCGACGGCAAGGTGGGCATGCTGGGCGAGTCGCTGCTGGCCTGGAGCCAGTGGTTCACCGCCGTCCAGCAGCCGCCGCACCTCACCTGCATCCTGCCCTGGGACGCCGGCGCCGATCTGTACCGCGACATCGCCTTCCACGGCGGCATCATGGCGGTGGGCTTCCCGACCGCCTGGCACATGTGGGAGATCCGCGGCCACTACCGCCTGGGCATCCCCGACCGCTTCGGCACGCCGCCGCGCCGAACCCGGAGATGGGCAAGTGGGACATGGTCTGGAACGAGCATCAACCATCCCACCTACGACGACTTCTGGAAGATGCGCAACCCTGACTTCAAGAAGATCCAGGTGCCCGGTGTTCGTGGTGGGCGCCCTGCACAAGGTGGGCCTGCACCTGCGCGGCGTGGTGCGCGGCTACGAGGAGATCGAGACGCCCAAGAAGATGATGCTCATCCACGGCGTCATGGACGGCGACGAGATGGCCATCTACAACTCGCCCGAGATGCAGCTGCTCATGCTGCGCTGGTACGACCACTGGCTCAAGGGCAACGACACCGGCTTCATGGACGAACCGCCGGTCACCATCTTCGTGCGCGGAGCCGACGAGTACCGGCCGGAGAACGAGTGGCCGCTTGCCCGCACCGACTACCGCAAGCTCTACTTGCAGGCCCGGCCCGAGCGGCGCGGTGGAGTCGCTGAACGACGGCAAGCTCTCCTGGGAAGCGCCCGACGGAGGCCAGACAGCTCCTTCACCTACTCCTATCCCGACCAGGACTGGACCCACTTCTCCGGCGGCGGCACGGCCGTCATCGACGACGGCATCGTCTACGGGCAGCGCCGCATCCCCACCTTCACGAGCGCGCCGCTGGAAGAGGATCTGGAGGTCTCGGGCAACATCGTGCTGGTGCTCTACGCCTCCTCCGACCAGACAGAACACCGACTTCTTCTGCCGCCTGGTCGATCAAGCGCCCGACTCCGAGCAGGTGCCGGGCATGCCGTCCAAAGGCCTGATCCTCACCCGGGGTTGGCTCAAGGCCTCGCACGCCTGCACCAAGAGCGAGGAGCTCTCCAAGCCCGTACCGGCCGTACTACCTGCACGACGAGCCCAAGCCCATCGAGCCGGGCAAGATCTACAAGTACGAGATCGAGGTCTGGCCGACGTGCAACGTGTTCAAGAAGGGGCACCGCATCCGCATCGACGTGGCCTGCGGCGATTCGCCGGCGCTCGACTTCGGCGGTCACTACTACGGCATCAAGGTCGGCACGCGACACCTACTACCACGACAAGGACCATGCGTCGCACGTCATCCTGCCGGTTATACCCAGGTAGCCCCACCTGAGCGACACCAGGCTCAAGGAGCAAGTCGGTTTAGAAGAGGCCATCAAAGGGGTTCGCTCGGCCAGCGTTCGAACGGCCGGCGCAGCTTCGGAGGTTGAAGCAAGAAGGCCAAAAGGTGGTCGAGCGCGTCGGCCACTTCTTTCCGGAGGAATTGACCTCCGCCGCGGCGGTCCACCTTCTCCATATGGGGGAAGGTGGACCCAAGCCGGCGGAAGTCGTACTCGGTGACGTGCCCTGTGGTCCTAAACCTTTTCGATCCTGACCGCGCAGACCTTGTATTCCGCCGTATTGGAAATCGGGTCGTAGGCGGAATTGGTCAGCTCGTTCACCGCTGTTTCCAAGAAGTGGAAGGTCATGAAGAGAATCCCCGGGGGCACGCGTTCGGTGACCGTCACCCGGGTCACGACCGAGCCGCGCCGCGAGCTGACCCGCATCTTCTCTCCCTCGGACACTCCGATGGCGGCGGCGTCCGCCGGATTGATCTCGGCTAGTTCATGCGGCGCCAGCGAATCCAGGGTCCCGGATCGTCTGGTGGAGACGTTGTACTGATAGAGCATCCGCCCGGTCGTGAGAAGAATCGGATACTCCTCGTTTGTGAGTTCGTCGGGTGCCTCGTGACTCGATGCCGATCAATCTGCCCCTGCCCCGGGGAAAAGTAGCTTCATGCAGATAGGGCGTGCCCGGATGATCGATGTCGGGACACGGCCATTGGAGTCCGCAGGCGTCCACCCGGCCGTAGGTCATCCCGGCATAGGACGGCGTGAGGCTCCTGATCTCCTCGAAGATCTCCGCCGGGGAGTCATAGTTCATCTCATACCCCATGCGCCGTGACAGGTCGCAAATGATCTCCCAATCGGCACGCGCCTGGCCAGGAGGTTCCACCGCCTTGCGCACCCGCTGCACGCGGCGCTCGGTGTTGGTGAAGGTGCCGTCTTTTTCCGCGTAGCAGGCGGCCGGCAGCACCACATCCGCGTATTTGGCCGTCTCCGTTAAGAAGATGTCCTGGACCACCAGGAATTCGAGGCCCGCGATAGCCTTGCGGACATGGTTGGCATCGGCATCGGTGAGTACCGGATCTTCGCCCATGACGTACATGGCTTTGAGATCGCCGCTGATGATCGCGTCGAACATCTCCGGGATGCGCAGCCCAGGCTTGTCGTCTAGCTTCACCCCCCATCTCTGCTCGAAAGTCTCCCTGGTCTGGGCGTCTGACACCGACCGATAGTCGGACAACACGTTCGGCAAGGCGCCCATATCACAGGCTCCCTGGACGTTGTTCTGACCGCGGAGCGGGTTGACGCCGGAATGCGCCTTACCGACGTGGCCGGTGACCATAGCCAGATTGGCCAGGTTCATGACGTTGGCCGTACCAGTGGTGTGTTCGGTGATGCCGAGGGTGTAGAAGATGCCGGTCCGAGGGGTGCGCGCGTAGATCTCGGCGGCTGCGTACAGCTTGTCTTCGGGAACCCCGGTGATCGCGCTGACGACAGCGGGGGTGTATCTCTGCACCACTTCCCACAGCTCGTCATATCCCTCGCAGCGCTCGGCGATGAACTCGCGGTCGGCCCAGCCTTCGTTGATGATGATGTTCATCATGCCGTTGACCAGGGCCGCGTCGGTGCCGGGGGTGAGCTGCAGCCACAATTGAGAGTAGTCGACCATTTCGGTGTGCCGCGGATCGGCCACGATGAGCCGGGCGCCGCGCCTTGCAGCACGCTTCATCTTGCCACCGATGATGGGATGAGCCTCCGTCGGGTTAGCGCCGATGATGAAGAGGGCGTCGTAGAATTCCACCTCGTCGAGGGAGTTTGTCATGGCGGCGCTACCAAATGATGTGGCCAGACCGGCCACGGTGGGAGCGTGTCAGGTTCGGGCGCAGTGGTCGAGGTTGTTGGTGCGCATCACCACTCTGACGAACTTCTGCATCAGCCAGTTGTCCTCGTTGGTGCAGCGAGCAGAGCTCAAGGCGGCGAAAGCGTTGGCGCCGTCCCGATCCCGTATTTCTTCAAGCCGGTGGGCTACGACGCTCATGGCCTCGTCCCAGCTGGCCTCTTCCAAAACGCCGTTCTTTCTCACCAAGGGAGTGGTGAGGCGGTCGGGGCTATGGATCATATCGGTGTGGAAACGGCCCTTCACGCACAAGGCGCTGCCGTTGACCGGGGCGTCCGCGGCGCTCGTGACGCCGATGACCCTGCCGTCCTTGACGTTCAGATCGAAGTTGCAGCCTGTGCCGCACAGCGGACACGTGGTCCGCACCCTGGTGATTTCCCATTCTCGGGCGCTCTTCAGCTGCGCATTCACCAGAGCACCTGTGGGGCAGGCGTCTATGCACTGGCCGCAGGACACGCAACCTGAATCCCGGTAAGTCTGCCCCCGGAGTGCCGGGTACTCGGCATCGTCCACCTGGTAGACGTGGTACTGCTCGACTTCATCGCAGATACGGACGCACGTGTGGCACTGGATGCAGCGTTTGCGGTCGAGCTGCAGGATCGGCGACCCGTCGAACAAGTCGAACTGCCCCAACGCACCCTTGAACTCGGTCGTGCCGGCGCCGTAGCGGATAGAAAGGCTTTGCAGCTCGCAGGTGGAGGCTTCATGGCAAGTGCATTGCAGGCATCGGGCGGCTTCCTGCCTGGCCGCCGCCTCATCGAAGCCCAGCTCGACCTCATCGAAGTTCCGGCGGGCGGGCGCGGGGAGCAAGGGCATATGACTGCGCGCGGTCGTGGACAGCGGCTTGGCGCCGATGTCGAACAGCTTCGGCCGGTGTCGGTCGAGGCGCGCCCCGGGAGCCGCGCAGGCTGCCTCGGGGTCTTTCCCGGAGACATATGCGTCGATGGCGACCGCGGCCCGACGGCCGGCGGCTATGGCATCGACCACGGTGCCGGGACCGGTCTCGCAGTCTCCTCCGGCAAAGACCCCTGGCTTGCTCGTCAGCAAAGTAAGCTTGTTGACTTCGATGGTGCCCCAGGGGGTCAGGTTGCAGACATCCTCCACGTCGCGTCCGTCGACGTCTTGACCGATGGCCAGGATGACCGTATCCGCCGCGATGGTGAATTCAGAGCCTGGTACCGGTTCCGGGCGCCGCCGACCGCTCGGGTCGGGTTCGCCCAGCACCATCTTTTGACAGACTACGCCGGTCACCTTGCCGTCTTCACGGACCACGGAGACCGGCGCGGTGAGTAGTAGCAGGTCGACCCCTTCCTCCTCCGCCTCGGCTACTTCGTCCGCGGTGGCCGGCATCTCCTCGCGGGTGCGGCGGTAGACTACGGTCACTTCTTCTGCGCCAAGACGCATCGAGGACCGAGAGGCATCCATGGCGGTGAAGCCGCCGCCAACGACCAGCGTTCTGCCCAGAGGCTTTCCCCACGACCCGGCGTTGCTCTCGCGAAGAAAATCAACGGCCGAATAGATTCCCTCGCCCTCCTCGGCTCCGGGAATCCCGCCGGTGGAGCCACACTGGGCGCCAATGGCCAGATACGTCGCGGCAAAACCTTCAGCCTCAAGGCGGTCAAAGGTGAATTCCTCGCCAACGCGCGTGTTGAGCCTCAACTCTATGCCCAGCCGGAGGATGTCATCGATTTCCTCCGCGATGGTCTCCCGGGGCAGGCGATACGGGGGGATGCCGTTGAGCATCATGCCGCCGGGCTGGGAAAGGGCTTCGAAGATCGTGACTTGGTGGCCGGCCAAAGCCAGGTAATAGGCGGCGGTGAGACCCGATGGGCCACTGCCGATGACCGCGATCTTCTTGCCGCTGGGCGGCGCGCTCTCTTCCATATTCGCCTTATGGCCGGCGCTCGCGCGGTCGGCGGCGAAACGCTTCAATTGGCAGATGGCCACGGGTTGCTCGTCCACTTGGGTCCGGCGGCAGGCGCCTTCGCAGGGTCGTGGGCAGACCCGGCCGATGATCCGGGGTAGCGGCAGTCGCTGCTTGACGATCCTGACGGCGTCGGCGTCGTCTCCCCGGGCGATCGCCGCCAGGTAGCCAGGGATATCGAGGCCTGCCGGGCAGGCGTAATGGCAGGGTGGCTCACAATAGGCGTTGTGGTTGGAGAGAAACTCGTTGAGCCGCAGCCGGCGCGCCTCTGCTATCGCCGGACTTAAGGTAATGACCTCCATGCCCTCGGCCACCGGGGTCTGGCAGGCGTACACGGTGTTTACACCGTCGCCGGCGACCAGCGTTCTGGCCAGGTGTTCCTCCCACCACGCGGCGTCCACGAGCTCCACGAGGCACAGCCCACAACGGCCGACCGGGGTTAGACGGGGGTCGTGGCAGAGCGTCGGTATCGAAATATCGTTTGCCTGTGCGGCTTCGAGGATCGTCACGTCGGGATCCACCTGCAGATGGTGCCCATCGATGAAGATCCTTACGGGCGGGCCGCTTTCTGCAGTGATTTCGTGAGGAGGTTGGTTGGCCATCTCTGCCCCTTTCTCACCGTCGACGGATACCCAAAGTAAAGCTTTGGATCTACGATCCCCGTGACTGTCAACGTAGCGTGCGGGCCGAGACTAAACGCTCTCGAGCACCAGCTTCGACTTGGCGAAATCCACGCTCGTGATACGGCCCTGTAACTCTTCGGTCTCCATGATTATGGACGTCAGGAGGACTTGGCCGTCGTTGACGACGACACGGGCGACGTTCTCCATGACCAATTCTTCGGCAGCATCGGTGTGGACGTATACCTTAGCCAGACACATCTCAACCTCTCAGAATCGTCAGGGCTGACTTGAGGCTCTCATTGGAGCTGTTCAACAGGTCGACCCCCTTGATCAGGTGGTCATATACTTCCTGCTTGCCCAATGCTTTGGCGCGGTTGGCAAGATCGATGATCTCGCCGGCGTGTTCCGTGTTGTGTTCTACCAAGTAGTCGAGCAAGGCGTCGAGCTCTCGCATTCCACTTTCCATCGCTTCACTCTCCTGAATCAGCAGGATGCCACCGCTTCCCGCGGTGGCACAGCATACCACCTCCGTTCATGTGCCTGCCGGGCTTGGATTCTCCCCTGGAGTACGGGAGAGCTATCCGGCACCAGTAGGCTCCCCGGGGGGCGTCCCTGTGTTGAAGATTGCGTTGGCTGTGGCATTATTTCCCAGACCACAGCATCGCGCTCGGCATTACGGGCCCTTTCCGCGCCCAGTTCCGGCCTCTGTTGCCGAGACCGCCCGAACCGTGCGAGAGCTGGGCACGGGACCCATGGAGGCTATAGTGAACACGGACAAAGCGAAAGAGATCGAAGCAAAGATCGCTGAACTGAAAGCGCGATTGCCGGCTCACTCCGTCCCGCCCCAAATGTGGCAGGAGTTGGAAGAACTGGAAAGCGAACTCGAAGACATCGAGCGAACCATCGCCAAGGAGAGCCATGCCGGGGAAGATGGCTCTAGTCAACTACAACAAGTGTGATCCCCAAAGGTGCGACTGCGGCGTTTGTGTCGCCGCCTTGGCGTGCCCCCGCAAGCTGCTCAGCCAGGAAGTGCCCTACGAGACGCCGATGGCAGACTCGGCTCCCTGCAAGGGTTGCGGCGACTGCGTCCTCGCTTGCCCTTTGAGGGCGATCGAACTGGTGAGGATGTAAAGAAGGCGTCTGTCTCGCGCCCCGTTCCCCATTCGTACTATCGTGACGCCGATGCCAGGTCCGATCGAAGGCTTGCATCGGTTGCACCGTGAACCCGGCGAATGACACATGCGTCTGTCCGAGTTGCCGGACGCGAGCCAACCGTGGCCATTGCTGGACCGGGGCTGCGGCGTTCGAGGATCCGCCAGTGCCCATGGGGAGGTGCCTCGGCGCTACCGCGAACTTGGGCTGCAGCCATTGAGAGTGGCTTCACGATCCGGGGATGTCAGACCGACATCGTCACAGTCTTTGGAACTTCAGCCGCACCCCGCCGCCTCCACTACCGTGGTCGCCGCGAAATGAGTTCCACTTTCCAGGTTCTCCAGGGCATCCGCGGTCGGTTCTAACCGGGCTGCTTTGCGGGTAGGCTTCCTGGACTGCGAAAGAGGCGCCCGCTGAGGTGGTCGCCCAAGAGCGTCATGCTCGGCGTGATAGTCACAGGCAGGGCCGCGGCAGCCGTGAGGGTGACGACCGACGTCACGGCAGACGGTCGTCGTGGCCTCGGAAGCGGGTATGCCGAGGCGCTCCTCCAGGAAGCGCTCCGTCTCCGCCAGGCAGCTCCGGACGAAGGCCTTGCAGCAGCCAGGCTCGGCCTCCTCGGCCGTCACAGAGGCCAGGCGGCTCACCAGCTCCATCGTGGCCCGGGTCTCGGGACCCTTGCCGCACTGGGCGCCGACCAAGACGCTGTAGCAGGCACCCAGGGCCGGCACGACTCCGCACACCCCGCTCAGGCCACAGTACGCACTTATGGCCTGGCGCTCTGTGCGTTGTAGAGCCTCAACCGCGTGCTGCTCGGTCACCCCCAGGTTGCCTCTATTCTTGAGGGCGGTCATAAGGGAACCGGCGGCGATCAGGGCGTGCTCGCACCCCAGCATGGGGAGCTGAGGCAGGGCGAGTAGTTCCTCGGCCAGTTCTCGGGGCGACGTTGCCCGGGAGGCGTGAAGTAGCTGAGGCAGAAGCTCCCGTACTCCGGCCCCGTGGCAGCTTTCGCAGAGATAGTGGTCCCCAGGGCAGTAGACGTGCCCGACCTCCGACCGGCCGCAAAGGGAGCACGTAAACGGCCCTCCCTCCTCCAGATACGTGAGTTGCTGACCGCAGACGCTGCATTGCTCAGTGTGTTGTTCTTGCTGCTGGCTGATGGCTTCTCAGTTCTGGCGGGAGCTCACCACGACGTTCGTTCAACAAACGGGACAGGCGCTCGAGACTGTCGCTCGGCTGTGAGGCAGTCTGTCCTCGCGCTTTTCCGCCGGGAGCTGCCTCTTGGGTGCGAATGCTAGCACAGGGCTGGATGTCTCGCCTTTCATGCCGAGTGCCTGAACTCGTTGCGGCGGCAAGTCACTCGACGTTGTCACCCAACCAGACGCGGGGTTTCTCAGGCAGAAGGACAGACTAAGTCCTAGAATGGACTGAACAGTATGTGATGCCAGGAGGTAAGACGTATGGTCAGCGGCTGCCCGGGCCAAGACGGAAGAAACTTGAGAGTCTCGATACACAAGTGCCCGAACTGCGGTAATGAAGTGGAGATGTTCTCCGACGAGACCCGGATCAAGTGCCGTGACTGCGGCAACTACGTCTACAAGGAGAATGTCCCTTCCTGTATCGAATGGTGCGCCAAAGCCCGCGAATGTCTGGGCGAGGAACGCTGGAAACTGCTCAAGGGGGATTCCGGCGGAGAGCAAAAGTGACACGCCGGCGCGCGTGGGGCACCCATCGGCGAGGAAGGCTTGACGATCCCCCCGCTATTGTCATCAGGTGTATTCGACTGGTCTGCGGGGAACTATGTTGATTTTAAGCCCTTCGGTGTCGCATCATGGTTCAGAGTTCTTCCCCGCGGCACCCGCGAGACATCAGGAGACCATGCCATGCCCAAGATCGCAGTAGCAGGCAAGGGGGGCGTCGGCAAGACGACCTTCAGCGGCATACTGGCCCAGGTGCTGGCCGCGGCCGGAGAGACGGTGTACGCCATCGACGCCGACCCAAACCCGACTCTGGGGCAGGTCCTGGGGTTTCCCGAGGATCTTCTGGCGCAGGTAGTACCCATCGTCGAGCTGGCAGACCTCATCGAGGAGCGCACCGGCTCCCGGCCCGGCGAGAGCGGCGCCTACTTTCGGCTGAACCCCCGGGTGGATGACATCCCGGCGAGGTTCTCAGTGTCTCACCGCGGGGTGCGTCTATTGGAGATGGGCACTGTCAAGGGCGCCGGCGCCGGGTGCGTATGCCCGGAGAACAGCGTCCTGCGCGCCTTGGTCACCCATCTGTTGCTGCGCGAGCGCGAGACCGTGCTCCTGGACATGGTCGCCGGGGTGGAGCACCTGGGGCGGGGCACAGCGACCGCGGTGGACGCCATGTTCATCGTTGTAGAGCCGGGTCAGCGAAGTATGACGGTGGGCGCCGACGTCGCCCGCCTTGCCAAGGATCTCGGTATCCCGGCCATCTGGGTGGTGGCGAACAAAGTGCGCAGTGAGGACGATCTGGCCTTCGTTCGGGGGCACCTGGATGGCCTGCGCCTGGCTGGCTGGCTCCCTCGTGACGACCGGGTGGTGGAGGCGGACATGCAGGGTCTGGCCGTCTACGACGTCGCTCCCGAGTTGGTCCGCCGAGTTGAGGCCATCGCCAAGGAGACCGGCGTCACATAGGATCTCCTCCGGTTGGGATTATGCTTCGCGTGACTCTCGTTTGTTCCCGGGAAGTGCTGGTATACTCCGCAATGAGCTTGTCCAAATTTCACATAGGCTTTTGTGCCTGCCAAGCATCGCCGGCGCTCGACGCAAGGCCCTCGTCACTACTGGCGAGTCCAAAGCAACCTTTGCGTAGAGAAAAGCGACCGGCATCAAATCCGAGGGAGGCGAAGGTATGCAGAGCGACCTGGAGATCGCCCAGGCAGCAGAGTTGCGGCCGATCCTGGAGATCGCGGAGGAGTTAGGTCTGGAGAGGGGGGACCTAGAACCGCATGGCTGGTACAAGGCCAAGGTTCACCTCGACGTTTTGGACCGCCTTCCGGATCGTCCGTCCGCCAAGTACATCGACATCACCGCCATCACTCCCACCCCCCTCGGTGAAGGCAAGACCACCACCATGGTAGGCCTCTCCCAGGCCCTGGGTTCCCAACTAGGCAAGCGGGTCATCACCTGTATCCGCCAGCCTTCTATGGGTCCGACGTTTGGGATCAAGGGCGGGGCCGCTGGGGGGGGCTACTCCCAGATAGTCCCGATGGAGGACTTCAACCTTCATCTCACCGGCGACATCCACGCCGTGGGTGTGGCCCACAACCTTGCCGCCGCTGCGCTCGATAGCCGTATGCTCCATCAGCATCGCCTCTCCGATAGCGCGCTGGAGGCGATGGGCCTGCGGCGATTGGACATCGACCCCTTCAGCATCCTCTGGAACCGGGTCGTTGATGTGGAGGAAGCCGCCCTCCGCGAGGTTGTCATCGGCCTAGGGGGCGTGCGCAACGGCATACCGCGGCAGACGGGCTACGACATCACTGTAGCCAGTGAGGTGATGGCGATATTGGCCCTGGCTACCAGCCTGCGGGACCTGCGGGAGCGGCTGGGGCGCATCGTCCTTGCGAGCGATAGCAACTCCCGGCCAATCACGACCGAGGACCTGGGAGTGGCGGGGGCCATGGCGGTGCTGATGAAGGATGCCATCATGCCGAACTTGATGCAGACCTTAGAGAACACGCCGGCCTTTGTGCACGCCGGACCTTTTGCAAACATCGCCCACGGGAACTCCTCAGTGATAGCCGACCAGTTGGCGATCAAGCTGGCGGACTACGTGGTGACCGAGTCGGGGTTCGGGTCGGACATCGGCATGGAAAAGTTCATGGATATCAAGTGCCGGGTAAGCGGGCTGGTGCCCGACTGCGTGGTGCTGGTGGCCACAGTGCGGGCCCTCAAGATGCATGGGGGCCTCGGGCAAGTGGTGCCGGGACGGCCACTGCCTAAAGAGTTGACCACTGAGAACCTGGCGTACCTGGAGCGGGGAGCGGAGAACCTGCGGGCGCACATCGGCATAGCCAAGCGCTTCGGGGTGCCGGTGGTGGTGTGCGTGAACAGCTTCAGTACGGACACCGACCGGGAGATTGCCCTTATCCAGAGGATCGCCAAGGATGCGGGCGCCGAGGAGGCAGTGCCCAGCGACCACTGGGCTCGAGGTGGCGCAGGGGCCCGCGAGCTGGCGGAGGCCGTGATGCGGGCGGCGGAAAAGCCCTCCGACTTCCGGTTCCTCTACCCATTGGACATCCCGATCAAGGACAAGATCGCCACCATCGCCAGGGATGTGTACGGTGCCGACGGGGTGGACTACTCACCGGAAGCGGAGGCCAAGGTGAAGCTGTACACCGAGCTGGAGTATGGAAGCTTGCCCATATGCATGGCCAAGACCCACCTATCGTTGAGCCATGACCCGGCCCTCAAAGGAGCGCCCAAAGGGTGGCGACTGCCGATCCGGGACATCCGAGCCAGCGTGGGGGCGGGTTTTCTGTACCCGCTCTGCGGGGACATGCGAACCATGCCGGGGCTTCCACCAAGGCCGGCCTTCACAGACGTCGACCTTGATAAGAATGGCCGGGTCGTTGGCCTGTTCTAAGCAGCCCGGCACTGGCGTGCGGCTTTGTCGATCGGGATCACTGGGCGCCGGCGGCTGCCGGCGCCCCATGAATGAGAAAGGTGTGGGCACATGAAGGATGCAGTCATCGACGTGCCGGCCATGTACGGCGATCACCACGTGCTGCGGGTTCGCGAGGCCTTGCTGGGCACCAAGGGCGTTAGCGACGTGGAGGCCAGCGCGGCCAGGCGCAGTGTCGCAGTGCGGTTCGATGAAACCGCCACCTCGCTCGCGGCCGTCCGCGAGGCGCTGATTTCGGCCGGCTACACGCCGGAGCAGACGCTGGCCATGAGCGAGTTCCCGAAGAGGCACGAGGATGGCTCGGCCTGGTGCACGGTCCTTGAACGGAAGACCACTACTGAGCTCAAAGACCGCGAGATGGCGGGAGATTTCAGGCGCTACTAGCCGCGGGGAGCACCCACGGTGATGGGTTCCTATGTTGAAAGGAGAGGAACACATGCCCGAACAAAAGAGCATGGACACCGCAGCGTGCGAGGTACTCAGCAGCTGCGAAGGGATCGTCGATACCGCCTTTGACAGGGCTGCACGCAACAAGCCCTGTCCGATCGGCGCCGAGAGTGCCTGCTGCCACGTGTGCGCTATGGGGCCCTGCCGGCTGGTGGGAAACGTAACCACCGGTATATGTGGTGCCACCCGCGCCACAGTCGCAGCCCGCAACTTTGCCCGGGCGGTCGCCGCGGGCGCTTCGGCACACTCGGACCACGGCCGCGGCATGGCCTTTGCCCTACTGGCGGTGGCCAAGGGCGAGACGGAGGGCTTTCGCATACGCGACGAGGCTAAGCTGCACGTCGTGGCGGGCTACATGGGTATCAAGAGCGAGGGCCGGCCGGTCAACGACGTGGCCCTCGATGTCGCCGAGGCCGCCCTGGCCGAGTTCGGCAAACAATCGGGCGAGCTCATGTACGTGAGCCGCGCCACCTCTCCTCGCCAAGAGCTCTGGCGACGAGGAGAAGATCGTCCCCCGGGGCATCGACCGCGAGGTCGTGGAAGTCATGCACCGCACCCACATGGGTGTCGACCAGGACGCCGAGAACATCCTCGACCAGGTGCTGCGTGCGTCCTTGTCTGACGGCTGGGGCGGTTCCATGCTTGCCACGGACATCAGCGACATCCTCTTTGGCACCCCGACCCCCCTGCGGAGCCAGGTGAACCTCGGCGTGCTGAAGGATGACGAGGTGAACGTTGTCGTCCACGGGCACGAGCCGACGCTCTCGGAGATGATCGTCGCTGCCTCCACGGATCCCGAGCTCCTGGAGTACGCCGCGAGCAAGGGGGCCAAGGGCATCAACCTGGCCGGCATCTGCTGCACGGCCAACGAGATTCTGATGCGTCACGGCATCCCGCCCGCGGGCAATTTTCTTTCCCAGGAACTGGCCATTGCCACCGGGGCGGTCGAGGCCATGGTCGTCGACGTGCAGTGCATCATGCAGTCCCTGGCTACCGTTGCCTCTCACTACCACACCAAACTCATCACCACCTCGCCAAAGGCCAAGATCGAGGGCGCTCAGCACATGGAGTACGACGAGCATCATGCCTACCAGAGCGCCAAGGACATCGTGCGCGTCGCCATCGACAACTACCCCAACCGCGGCGCCTCGAAGATCCCCCGGATCGAGGAGGCGCTCATCGCCGGCTTCTCCCACGAGTACGTGCGCTACATGCAGGGCGGGCTCTATCGTGGCTCCTTCCGTCCCCTTAACGATGCTGTGGCCGCCGGCCGCATCCGCGGGCTGGCCGGCGTGGTGGGCTGCAACAACCCCCGCGTCACCCAGGACGCCCCGACCATGCAGATCATTCGCGAACTCATCCGCAATGACGTGCTCGTGGTGGTGACGGGCTGTGCGGCCACCGGAGCGGCCAAGTACGGCTACCTGCGTCCGGAGTTCATGGCTGAGGCGGGAGCGGGGCTCCGCGAAGTCTGCGAGGCCATCGGGATCCCGCCGGTGCTGCACGTGGGCTCGTGCGTGGATAACTCGCGCATCTCTGACCATCCTCACCGAGTGCGCCACGGAAGGCGGTCTCGGCGAGGACATCTCCGACCTGCCCGCCGTGGGCATCTGTCCTGAGTACATGTCCGAGAAGGCCCTCTCCATCGGCTCCTACTTCGCGGCATCGGGCGCCTACGTGCTCTTTGGCCTGCCTTCCCCGGTCGGCGGCAGCCCCGAGGTCGTCGACCTGATGCTGAACGGCTGGATGAAGCGGTTCGGCGGGGGAATCGAGTTCGAGCCCAACGTCGATGAGCTGGTGAAGAAGACCCTCAAGCACATCGATGCCAAGCGCGAAGAGCTGGGCCTGAGCTGAGTACGACCCTCTGCGCTTCGGCGAGAGTGGCGACCGCCTGATGGAAGAATTGCTCAGAAGATGTAGACGAGTGCGAGGAACTTAACCTCTATTCCGTACGCCACGAGGGCGTCGGGGCGGAGGTGTAGGGAGATGTCGAGATACATCGCCAAGGCTGCAATCCGCGGCGCCAACCTGATCGTCAACGAGGCCGAGCAGATGGTCGAGTCGGCCATCGCCGATCTGGGGGCGGACACGCCCGTGGCGCTTTCACCAACACCGCGTACTACCTTCCAGTCATCCTGGGCTTCACCGGCATGGAGGTGGCCAACCTGGGTCATTTGCAGAAGGCGTTGGCCCATGCCAAGAGCCTACTGAACCCCGTCCCCGTCGACAGTCTTTGGCTGCCCTACCTGGGCGAGACCCTGGATGGCGGAGCGGCCACCCTGCTGGCCATGGAGGCGATCGAAGCGGTACGTTTCGTCCGCGGCCAGCAGCCGGAGAAGATCCCGGGCCTGCAGTTGCTGGGCACCAGCTTCACCAGTCCCGATGGCAACGGTGGGGGCGGCGGCGGTTACGCCAATGGCCCCATCGACGACATCCAGTTGCGTGCCTGGGGCATCCAACTAGTGGACGGCCGCATGCCCGGTTTCGCGGCCATCGTGGGCGCGGCCCGCAGCAACGAGGCCGCGGTCGTCCATCGTGCGCGAGCTGCAGAAGCGCAACATCCTGGTGTTCCTCTCCGGCAACGTGAACGGACGCAGCATCATCCATCAGTTGATGGAAGAAGGTGTCGAGATGGGCTACGACACCTACATCGTTCCCTTCGGCACCGACACCATCTCGGCCATCTATGCCCTGGGCTTCGCCACCCGCTCGGCCCTCACCTTCGGCGGCATGTCCGGCGGCCAGACCCGCGACATCCTGCTCTACAACAAGTATCGGGTATTCGCCTTCGTGCTGGCCCTGGGTGAGGTGGACGATCTGAAGTACGCGGCGGCGGCCGGTGCCATCAACTATGGCTTCCCGGTCATCGCCGATACCCTGATCCCGCAGATCCTGCCTACCGGCGTCACCCCCTACGAGCACGTCATCAGCATGCCCTTCGACGACATCGAGGGCGACACCGACGCCGAGAAGGCGCGTCGCCTGGTGCAACGCTGCACCGAGGTCCGCGGCGTCAAGATCAAGATCACCGAAGTGCCGATCCCGGTACCGTACGGCAGCGCCTTCGAGGGCGAACGGGTGCGCCGGGCCGACATGCGTGTGGAGTTCGGCGGACAGAAAGCCCAGGCCTTCGAGTATCTGCGCATGGTCGGACTCGACGAGATCGAGGACGGCACGGATCGAGGTCGTCGGACCCACGTTCGACGAGGTGCCCGAGGGCGGGGCCATGAACATGGGCATCGTCGTGGAGGTAGCCGGCCGCAAGATGCAGGAGGACTTCGAGCCTGTGCTCGAGCGCCAGATCCACTACTTCGTCAACGGCGCCTCGGGCATCCAGCACGTCGGCCAGCGCGACATCACCTGGATCCGCTTCAGCAAGGCCGCGGTCGACAAGGGCTTCAAGCTGGAGAGCATCGGCGACATCCTCTACGCCCGCTTCCACGCCGACTTCGGCGCCATCGTCGACAAGGTCCAGGTGACCATCTACACCGACCCGACCAACTTCGAGGAGTGGCTGGTCAAGGCACGCGAGGCCTACCAGGCCCGCAACGTGCGCCTGGCCGACATGGTCGATGCCTCGGTGGACGAGTTCTACAGCTGCACCCTGTGCCAGAGCTTCGCGCCCAACCACGTCTGCGTCGATCTCGCCCGAGCGGCTGGGGCTCTGCGGCGCCTACAACTGGCTCGACTGCAAGGCGTCCAACCAGATCAACCCCACCGGTCCGAACCAGCCGATACCGAAGGGCATCTGCCTGGACCCGAGACTACGGCGTTTGGCAGGGGTCCAACGAGTTCGCCTACCAGAACTCCCACCAGACGGTGGAGCGGGTGTCCATGTACTCCATCATGCAGGACCCGATGACGGCCTGCGGTTGCTTCGAGTGCATCGCCATGGTCATCCCCGAGGCCAACGGGGTGATGGTCGTCTCGCGCGAGGATCCCAGCATGACCCCCGCGGGGATGACCTTCTCCACCCTGGCCGGCGTGGCCGGCGGTGGCCTGCAGACGCCGGGCGTGATGGGCGTCGGCAAGTACTACCTGCTCAGCCGCAAGTTCATCTCGGCCGACGGGGGCTTCAAGCGGATCGTCTGGATGTCCAGCATCCTCAAGGAGACCATGGCCGAGGAGCTGAAGGCCGTGTGCGAGCGCGAGGGCGATCCGGACCTGCTGGACAAGATCGCCGACGAGCGCTCGGCCACCACCGTCGAGGAGCTGCTGCCCTTCCTGGAGGAGCAGGCAGCACCCGGCCCTGACGATGGACCCGATCTTCTGAGGTCCGTCGCATATCTGATCTCGCACATGAAAGGAGATCCGGATGTCCGTAGCGATGCCCAACGTCAACGAGACGTGGACCGGCAAGATCCTCGAGGTGACCCTAGGCGCCGGACCCGACCAGGGCGGCACCCGGGGCAAGACCGTGACGGTCGGCGGGGAGACCACTCTGCCCTTCCTGCACTTCGAGGGACGGATCCCGCACAGGCCCGTCATTGCCGTAGAGGTCAGCGATCGCACTCCCGATGACTGGTCGGAGCTGCTGCTGCAGGCCTGGGGAGACGTGCTGGGAGACCCTGCCGCCTGGGCGGCCCGTGCCGAGGAGGTTGGGGCCGAACTCATCGCCCTGTCGCTGGACAGCGCTCACCCCGAGCGGGGCAACACCGGGGCCAAGGAGGCTCGCGAGACGGTGCGCCGCGTGCTCGAAGGCGACCTCGCTGCCCCTGATCGTCTACGGTCCCGGCCAGAGAGAGAAGGACAACGAGGTGCTGGTGGCCGCGGCCGAAGAGGCCGCCGGCGAGCGCGTCGCCCTCGGCAACTGCGAGGACAAGAACTACCGCACCATCGTCGCCGCGGCTCTGGCCAACCACCATGTGGTCATCGCCAAGAGCCCCGATCGACGTCAACCTGGCCAAGCAACTGAACGTGCTTATCGGCGACATGGGCATGGAGCGGGATCGCATCCTGGTGGACCCTACCACCGGCGCCCTCGGCTACGGGCTCGAGTACACCTACTCGGTCATGGAGCGCGTGCGCCTCGCCGCTCTCACCGGCGACGCAGCGCTGCAGCAGCCCTTGATCGTCACCGTCGGCTACGAGGCCTGGCGCGCCAAGGAGGCCCGCACCGACGAGGGAGTGCCGGCGCAGTGGGGAGATTGGGCCGAGCGCGGCATTCTCTGGGAGGCCAACACCAGCGTGACGCTGCTCGAGACCGGTGCCGACATCCTCGTCTTGCGACATCCCGAGACCATCCCGTTGGTCCAGCAGGCCATCGGCGAACTGATGGCCCGCGCCGCGGCGTCGTAGCGGAGTGGCGGCTCGACTGGTGACTGCTGGACTCTCGACCGAAAGGAGCGCGCCATATGGCACTGAGTGGCCTCGCGATATACAAGATGCTGCCGCAGACGAACTGCAAGGAGTGCGGCTATCCGACCTGCCTGGCGTTTGCCATGAAGCTGGCGGCGCGACAGGTGGAGCTCTCGGCCTGCCCCTACGTTTCCGACGAGGCCAAAGCTCAGCTCGACAGCGCCTCGGCGCCGCCCATCCGCCTGATTTCTCTGGGCAAGGATGGACACAAGCTGGAAGTGGGCAACGAGACGGTGGTCTTCCGCCACGAGAAGACCTTCTACCATCAGCCGGGTCTCTTCTTCCGGCTTCGGGACGACATGGGCGAGGAGGAGTTCGCTCGGCGCCTTGACCAGGTCGCGAACTACCAGATCGAGCGAGTGGGCCAGACTCTGCGCCCGGACGGGGTAGCCATCGAGGACGCGTCCGGCTCTGCCGACACCTTCGCCGCCCGCGTCGCGCCAGGCGGCGGCGAAGGACCTGGCGATCATCCTCATCAGCTCCGAACCCGGCGGCGATGGAGGCCGGCCTCGAGGCGGCGAAGGGCGCCGGCCCGCTGGTCTATGCCGCAGGTGCCGAGCAACTGGGAAGACGATGGCGGCCCTGGCCAAGAAGCACGGAGCAGCCGCTGGTCGTCCGCGCGGCGAGACGGTGACCTGGAGGCTCTTGGCGACTCTGGCCGACCAGGTGGGCAAGCAGGGCGTCGAGGACCTGGTGCTCGATCCGGGCACCCGGGGCTGGGCGGACTCGCTGAGCGCTCTGACGCATGCGCCGTGCGGCCATCAAGAAGAACTTCCGGCCGCTGGGTTACCCCGTCATCACCTTCCCCGGCGAGGGCGCAGACAGCCCCGAGAAGGAGGCTATGCTGGCGACCCAGTTCATCGACAAGTACGCCGGGCTTCATCGTGCTCGATAGCTTCGAGCCCGCGCGCTTTACTCGCTGCTGACCCTGCGCCAGAACATCTACACCGATCCGCAGAAGCCGATCCAGGTCAGTCCGGGTCTCTACGAGATCGGCGATCCGAACGCTGACTCGCCACTGCTGGTCACCACCAACTTCTCGCTCACCTACTTCTCTGTGGCCGGCGAAGTGGAGGGCAGCGGGCGGCCGGCCTGGCTGCTCATCGCCGACTCCGAGGGCATGTCGGTGCTGACTGCCTGGGCGGCGGGCAAGTTCGACGCCGAGCGCATCGCCAAAGCGGTGAAGGCGACGGGCGTCCCGGACAAGATCAGCCACCGCAAGATCATCATCCCCGGGGTTCGTGGCCAGCATCTCCGGCGAGCTGGAGGAGGAGCTGCCAGGCTGGGAGGTGCTGGTGGGCCCGCGAGAGGCCATCGGTATCCCGTCCTACCTGAGACATTTGGCGAACAGTTGATAGTCGCAAGGGAACGAGATGCACGCGGAAGAGGACGATGGCGCCTATGTCCGTCGTCCGCCTGGAGCCAACCGGACCGTACGGTGCAGTGTTCCCGCCGGCACGCTCCTGGAAGAGGCCATCTCCCAGGCCGGACTGCGCGTGCCTCTGCCCTGCGGCGGGCAGGGGACGATGCGGCCGCTGCGTCGGTCGAGGTGCGTGAAGGCTCGGTGCGGCGACGGTCGACGCTACGGCTGAGCGAGGAGGAGATCCGCCGCGGTTACGCGCTCGCCTGCCAGACGCTGGTCGACCGGCGACGTCACCGTCTGGGTGCCTCCTCAAGAAGAGCGACTCGAGCGCTTGGAGGGCGGCGACCAGGCGGAAAAAGCCGCGCCCGAGGTAGTCCTCTGCCAGCACCACGCGTCGCCCCTGGGTGTCGCGCCATCATCTGATCATCGAGCCCCCGTCGATGGAAGACAACACTCCGGACTTCGAGCGCCTGCAGCGGGAACTGGCCCGTCAGTATGGTCTACGTGGATCTCAGCCGACCCTCACGGCCCTCGTGAATCTGCCCAATGGTCCTGCGCGAGGGCGAGTGGACCGTCACCGCCGAGGTAGAGCGCGGCAACTACGACGCGCCCTGGAGGGTCCGTACCGCCTGCTGGACGTGCTACCCGGTACGAGCGCAGACAAGGGTCCTGGGCTTGGCCGTCGACATCGGCACCACCAGCGTGGCGACGTACCTGGGTGATCTGCAGAGTGGCGAGCTCGTGGACCATGCCTCGGCCTACAACAGCCAGATCGCCTGCGGCGAGGACGTCATCTCCCGCATCATCTACGCCCGGCAACCCGAGCACCGCCAGGAATTGCAGGACCGCGTGGTCGCGACCATCAACGCCCTCATCGACGAGATGCTGGCGCGCCAACGCTTGACGCCTGAGGAGATCACGGTGGCGACGGTGGCCGGCAACACCACCATGATCCACCTCTTCCTCGGGCTGGAGTCCCAGTACATCCGGCTGGAACCCTACATCCCGGCCGCCAGCCGCTTTCCCCCGCTGCGTGCCGCCCAGCTGGGCCTGCACATGCATCCGGAGGCCGTTGTGGATTGCCTCCCTGCTGTGGGCGCCTACGTGGGCGGTGACATCACCGCCGGGGTGCTGCGCACGGGCATGCACGAGGAAGAGGCCGTCACCTTGTTCATCGACGTCGGCACCAACGGTGAGATGGTGCTGGGCAATTCGGACTGGCTGATCACCTGTGCCTGTTCGGCGGGTCCCGCGTTTGAAGGGGCCGGCGCGACCTCCGGAATGCGCGCCGTCACCGGGGCCATCGAGGAGGTCTGGATCGACCCGCAGACCTTGGAGCCCACCTGGACGACCTTGGGCGATGCGCCGCCCATAGGCATCTGCGGTTCGGGCATGATCTCGCTCCTCGGCGAGATGATCGTCACCGGTGTCATCGACAAGAGCGGGCACATCGCGGGCCACGAGGCGCAATCCGAGGGTGCGCCGTGGCGAGGATGGTACCGAGTACGTTGTCGCCTGGGCCGCGGAGACCGACACGGGCTTGCGGGACATCGTGCTCACCGAGACAGACATCCAGAACCTGTTGCGGGCCAAGGCGGCCATCTACGCCGGCGCCACCGTGCTGTGCGCGAGCGTGGGGCTGACTATCACGGACGTGGAGCGCGTGCTCATCGGCGGGGCCTTCGGCCGTCACATCGATGTCGAGAAGGCGATCCAGATCGGCCTTTTGCCCGACATGCCCTGGGAGCGCTTCACCTACCTGGGCAACACTTCGGTGCAGGGAGCCTATTTGGCTCTCACCTGCCGCGAGCACCGCGCTCAGGTGGATGACCTCGCCAGCAAGATGACCTACCTGGAGCTGAGCGCCGACAATCGCTTCATGGACGCTTTTACCTCTGCGCTTGTTCATCCCCCACACCGACGAGACCCTCTTCCCGTCGGTACAGCGCGCCCTAGCCCAGGTCCGCCCAGAAGGAGACAGTGCATCATGACCCAGACCCTGGCGGTGGTCGGCAAGGGGGGCACCGGCAAGACGACCTTTGCCGCCTTGGCGATCAAGTACCTGCGCGAGGTGGGGCTCACCCCGATCCTCGCCATCGACGCCGACCCCAGCTCCAACCTGAACATGGCCCTGGGCATGGAACTGCACGAGACGGTCGGCCAGATCCGCGAGGACACCCGCGACCAGGTCATCGGCGGCACCTTCCAGACGGGCATCTCCAAGCCCGACTGGTTCCAGTACCAGGTGATGCAGTGCCTTGTCGAAGGGCAGGACCTGGACCTACTCGCCATGGGCCGCCCCGAGGGGCCGGGTTGCTACTGCGCGGCGAATCACATGCTGCGCCAAGCTATCGACAACCTGGGCGACAACTACCGCACCGTCGTGATAGACAACGAGGCCGGCATGGAGCACATCAGCCGGCAGACCACCCGCGACGTGGACTGGCTGTTCATCGTCAGCGATCCCACCCAGCGGGGCCTGGCTGCAGCCGAATACATCGTGCAGCTCGTCAATTCCCTCGGCACCCGCATCGGGCGGACCGGCCTGGTGATCAATCGCGTGGAGGGCGAGCTGCCGGAGGCGCTTCGCGAGCGAGCCGACAAGCTGGGGGTGCCCCTGCTTGCGGAGCTGCCCCAACGATCCGGCCATCAGTCAGTACGACGCCGAGGGCCGGCCCCTGATAGACCTCGATGAGTCGTCCGCCATCTACCGGGCGATCAGCGCCCTGCTGCAAGAGTGCTTGGCAGTAGCCTGACCGCAGCCACCGCGAAGGAGGAACCATGTTGATCATCGGTGAGAATATCCACATCATCTCCCCAGAAGTGAAGGAGGCGATCGCCAACCGCGACACCGAGGCCATCCAGCGCCTGGCCAAGGCCCAGGTGGAGCACGGCGCCCGGATGCTGGACCTGAACATCGGTCCGCAGAAGAAAGAGGGGGTCGAGGTGATGCGCTGGCTGGTGCCGGCCGTCCAGGACGCGGTAGACGTGCCCCTGTCCTTCGATACCACCAACCTCGAGGCCATCAGGACCGGTCTCTCTCTGGCCAAGCGGCAGGGCATGGTCAACTCCACGTCCGGCGATCCGGAGCGACTCGAGATGGTGCCGCCCGTAGCTGCCGAATACAACGCGCGCCTCATCGCCCTGATGATGGGCAAGAGCGGCATCCCCATGAGTGCTGAGGAGCGGGTCTCCATCGCTCTCGATCAGCTCGTACCGCGGGCCATGGAAGTCGGCATCCCCATGGAGAACCTCTACCTGGATCCCCTAGCTATGACGGTGGCCGGCTGCCAGGAATACGCCCCCCACGCCGTCGAAGCCATCCGTTACGTCAAGCAGGGCCTGGATCCGGCGCCAATGACGACGTGTGGGCTGAGCAACGTGTCGAATCATTGCGCCGCCGAGAACCGCAGCCTGCTCAACCGCGTGTACCTGGTGATGCTCATGGCTACCGGCCTGGATTCGGCCATCGCCGACCCCCTGGACGACAAGCTGATGGAGGTCATCCGCATCGTCGAGGCGCGGGACGACTCGACGGGCGCCGGCTCTCTGCTGCTCACCCTCTTCGATCGCACGGCGGCCATGGAGGAAATGGAGCCTTCGGACGTGGACATGTCGGACCCCGAGCAGGTGGAGATCTGGAAGACCGTGCAGGTTCTGTTGAACAAGATCATCTACACCGACTCCTACCTCCGGACCTGAGGTCGCGGGCAGCGGCGCAGGGGTGGTGGGCCGAGTTCCGGATCCGGTGGTTCCTGTCTCAACGAGAGTGCCTGGGAAACCGGGAAAGGCTTTGGCAAAGTCTGGTGTTGTTCGTTTTGGGGGCGCCGAAAGACGCCCCCTTTTCTATTCACAGCTAGGCTGGAAGCCCTAGCTCATATGCCGCGCAGAGATCGGACGCTGGTGGCCCGGGTCTACTCCTCGAATGGATTGCCCGGCCAGTTGAAATGCGGCACGCGTGCAAGACCATAGTTCGAGGGCAATATCCCAGTGGGGCAAAGCGAGAAGCACTCCCAACACTTCCCGCACTCCTCTGAGGCCACTTCTGGAAGGAACATGACCTGCCGGTCCACCCCTCTGCCCGTGAAGCCGATGGCGTGCTTCCCCTTCACTTCTGCGCAGTAGTTGACGCACAGACCGCAAAGAATGCAGAAACTGGGGTCTACACTGAACTTGGCCACGTCCACGCCGTATCGTATTCCGTAGTCTCTGAGAGCTTGCACGCCGGGCGCTCGAGCCAACAGCATCTCCAGGATCAGCTTGCGGCCCTTGACCACCGGCTCGGACTCGGTTTGCACATCGAGTCCCTCTTCGACGGGGTAGACGCATGAGGCAACCAGCCGCGAACGGCCCCCTTTGGCTATCTCCACCGTGCACAGCCGGCAGGCACCGAAAGGAGCCAAGTCCTCGTGGTTGCAGAGAGTGGGTATGTCAATACCCGCGTTCCGTGCCGCCCCAAGGATGGTCATGCCCTCTTCGGCCGTGACTTTGTGGCCGTTGATGACTAAGGTTACGTCACTCATTTCGCCCTGCCTCGTTTCCGTATTATCTGGGTCCCTTGCGGAACGGGCTCCGGCACCGGCACACCAGATAGCTTCATAACGGCATCAAAGCGCGACGGACAGACATCCAAGCAACTCCCACACTTGGTGCATTTGGTTTGGTCGACCACGTGGATCAGATTTCTGCCCCCGCTGATAGCTCCCACCGCGCAGTTCTTGAGGCAGATCATGCAGGCCGCGCACTTCTCAGGGTCGATGTAGTAGGAGATGAGCGCTTTGCACACGCCGGCCGGACAGCGCTTCTCGCGTATGTGGGCCTCGTATTCGTCACGGAAATGGGCGAGGGTGCTGAGCACCGGGTTGGGGGCTGTCCCACCCAGCGCACAAAGCGACCAATCCTTCACCACGCCCGAAATCTCCTCCAGTAACTCGATGTCTCCCTCGCGGCCGTCGCCGCCGCAGATCCGGTTGAGCACATTGAGCATCTGGCATAAGCCTTCGCGGCAGGGAACGCATTTGCCGCAGGATTCCTCGGCCAGGAAGTTCAGGTAGTACCTGGCCGTGTCCACCATGCAGGTGTCCTCGTCCATCACGATCATGCCTCCCGACCCCATCATCGAGCCGGCTTTGGCGAGCTCATCAAAGTCGATGGGAAGGTCGAGCAACTCCTCCGGGATCACTCCGCCGGAGGGTCCGCCTGTCTGAACAGCCTTGAACTTCCTTCCGTCAGGGACGCCACCACCGATGTCGTAGACGACCCGCCTAAGCGTCGTCCCCATCGGCACTTCGACCAGCCCGGTATTGGTCACTTTCGCCGACCAGGGAGAAGATCTTGGTCCCCTTGCTGTTCTCCGTGCCGATGCTCGT
The DNA here is from genome assembly GCA_963772095.1 of uncultured Thermoleophilia bacterium. Lineage (GTDB taxonomy): Bacteria > Actinomycetota > Thermoleophilia > RBG-16-64-13 > RBG-16-64-13 > Chersky-299. The sequence goes on along the minus strand of CAVYVU010000013.1, from coordinate 22,424 downwards.
GAACCACTCGGCGCCCTTGTCAATGATGAGCGGCACCGTGGCCCAGGTCTCGACGTTGTTCAGGTTGGTGGGCCTTCCCCAGATGCCGCTGACCGCGGTGCGCACGTACTTAGGCCTCGGCTCGCCCACCCGCCCTTCGATGGCGCACATCAAGGCGCTGGATTCGCCGCTCACGAAAGCGCCGGCGCCACGGTGGACTTGGACGTCGAAGGCAAAGCCTGAGCCCAAAACGCTTGGCCCAAGCAGCCCGTACTCGCGTGCCTGCTCAAGCGCAACGTACAGGTTATCCACCGCTATGGGGTACTCCTGGCGAACATAGACGAAACCGTCGTGGGCACCGATGGCATAGGCGCCGATGATCAGTCCTTCCAGAACGCGGTGCGGATTGCCCTCGAGCAGGCTCCTGTCCATGTAGGCGCCGGGGTCGCCTTCATCGGCGTTCACGACCACGTACTTGATGTCACCCGGCGCATCCTTGGTCGTCTGCCACTTAGCGCCGGCAGGGAAGCCGCCTCCTCCTCTTCCCCTCAGGTTGGCGGCCTTGACCTCCTCCAACACCTGCTCGGGAGACATCTGGAAAAGCGCTTTGGCCAAAGCGCTGTAGCCGCCGCGGACGATATAGCTATCGATGTTCTTGGGGTCGATGAAGCGGTTCATGCCAAAGACGACGGGGCTTTGGTACTTGTAGAACGGAATGTCATCCTCACGGAGGATTCCCTGGCCATCGCCGTCTTGGTAAAGCAGCCGCCCGATGACCTCGCCCTGCAAGACAGTCTTGGCGACGATCTCGGCGACATCGTCAGGTTTGACCTGAAGGTAGGTCACCTCTTGCGGCAGGACGGTGACTATGGTGCCCCTTTCGCAAAAGCCATGACATCCCGTCCGGCGTATGTCCACCCGGCTGTCAAGACCATTCCGTTGGAGTTCGTCTACAAAGGCTTGATTTACCTTGTCACTGCGCAAGGCATGGCAGCCGGTGCCGGAGCATATGGTCACACAAGTCTTGTTCGCATCCTGAGCGTCAAGAAGCTCGCTCCTATACCTGTCGAGGTCGGCAACTGAGTTCAGTCTGGGCACGCCAGGCTCCTTCCCGCTGCCTTGCTAGTCGGCAGCAGCTAGCTGCGCGAGTTCTTCATTTGAGGGCTTGCTGTAGTACTCGCCGTCCACCACCATGACCGGCCCCAAGGCACAACAACCAAGGCAGTTCACCGTGTCAAGACTGAACCGCATGTCCGTAGATGTCTGGCCCGGTCGTATCTTGAACGTATCCACAACCCTATCCAGGAGGCGCGGGGCGCCTCGCACGTGGCAGGCGGTACCCAGGCACACCGATATCGAGTGCCGTCCCTTGGGCACGAGACTGAAGGCTTTGTAAAACGTGGCCACCTGGTAGATCTGAGCCAAGGGGACATCTAGCTTGCGGCTCACCCATTTGAGATTGTCTTCGGATAGCCAGCGGTTCTGACGCTGGATCTCGAGCAGTATCTGGATCAGGCTGGACTTGTCACAGTTGTACTTGTCCACTATGGCGTCCGTATTGGCGAATTCCTGAGCCATCTCTCTCATGACCTCCTTGGATTTCCTTCTGATCTCCTGCACCGCGACACCATATCGGCGCGCTTCGGCATCCAGCTGGGAAAGCTCCAGGTTGGTAGCAACGTGCGAAGCCCCTTCATCCTTGTTCATCAGGAGGCTTGGCGAGGGCACAGTGCCAGAAGTGTGCAGCTTGCCCATGAGGTCAAGTCCCTGCAAGATGACTTCCGTCTTCGTCGTCACGTTTAACGTGCTCTGCAGCTCAGACAGAAGTTCCGCTTGCTCCGCCGTCAGCTTGACGCCAACGAATGTGGTCTTTGTCTTCTTCTTAGACATCTTTCGTTAAACCGTTTTATCGCATTATACTACACGATTCGAGCGAACGAAAAGGACTTTGGCCGCCTCCCCTCAGGGCGGCGAAATCCGTGGCGAGCTCAGGCCCCCATGCTGGCGCGACGGACTGCAAAGAGTCGGTAGGTTTGAAGAGGCCGGCTGACATATGCGATCGGTCCATCCCGCAGGTTGGGCACGTGCGCCCGGTGCGCAGGACCGGTTTCTCTTGCCCCGATTGGCGCCCGGCTATTCATGCCCCGGGGAGCCGGAATCCCACGTCCTCGTCAGCGCCGACATCGTCGATGAGGCGCCGTGCGGCTAGGACGTCGCAGCCGCCTGCGCCTGCCGGAAGGCCGCGATGAAGCGCATCGCGTAATTGTCCCGGCCTAGTACCAGGTCGGCCGACAAGACCGCCAGGCGCACCTGGGCCACGTCTACCGTGGGGCAGGTGAGGCCGGCGTCGATGGCCATGGCCAGATAGGCACCGGTGAGGACGGGGCGGTTCGGTAGACCGTGGGAGATATTGCTGCATCCCTGAGTCTGGTTCACGCCCAGTTCCGCCTTGACCCGGCGGACGGCGTCCAGAGTCACCAGTCCGGCCTTGGCATTGGCCCCGAGTGTCAGGGTGAGGCAGTCGATGATGACGTCCTCCCGGGGGATACCGATAGCCTCCGCGCGCTCGACGATGCGATGGGCTATGGCAAGCCGCGCTTCGGCCTCGGCGGGAATGCCTTTCTCGTCTAGTGTCAGCCCGATCACGGGCACGCCGTACTTCTTGACCAGGGGCAGCACCTCGTCGAGAGAAGCCGCTTCCCCGGTGACCGAGTTGACGATGGGCCGGCCCGGGCATACCTCGAGAGCAGCGGCCAGAGCTTTGAGATTGCGGCTATCCAGGCACAGCGGTACGTCGACGACCTCAGAGACCGCCTGCACGGCCAGGGGCAGCATCACCACTTCGTCCACGCCGGTGGCCCCGACGTTCACGTCGAGGATATCCGCGCCGGCGGCGACTTGGGCCAGGGCTTCCTCGCGCACCACCCCGAGGTCGCCCGCCGCAGGGCTTCGGCCAGACGTTTCTTGCCGGTGGGGTTGATCCGTTCTCCGATCAGCACGGTGGGGCGGTCGCCCCCGATGATGACCTCGCGTGTCTTACTGGCTACTCGCGTCTCCACTGTCTTCAGTCCCTCCGTCTTGATCTGATAGTGCGCGGTTCAGTGAGGCTTGGCCCTCGTCCTGAGTGGTTTGGTCGTCGGTGGCGGCGAAAAGGTGCAGGAAGCTGATGGGCTCCCCGGGAGGGACGACGATGAGTTCGCTGTCCCTCTCTCCCTTGAAGAGACGCTCGAGCAGCTGCACGGAGCCTGGCACGATGACATGCTCCAACGCGAGCTGATCGGCGTAGGCTTGGCTCTGATCTATGCAGTCGCCTACGTCGTATGCCTTCGTGTCTATGAGGCCCACACGCTCGTAGCCCGCGAAAAGCGCCTCCCTTAGCTTTGTCGCGCGTTCTTCGCCGTAGCGCTCAGTCCAGTCGCCAAAGGCCTGCGCCACCGAGCTGTCATGACGGAACCACCCCCGGGTCAAGTAGTAGCTGCGGGGGTCACGGGGGATGGCTTCCCGGGTGCAGCCCCGGTTGAGGAACAAGGATATGCAGTCGTCCACGCGGGGGAATACCAGGCTCGAGCGTTTAGACACCAGTCCCTGTAGACCCTGACCGCAAAAACCGAGGGCAAGGATTATCTCGCTCGCCGGCTGCACGAGCACGTCTTCCCGGCGCTCGTCCGCGGGTCCCCGGCCGGGGCGGACTGAGGGCAGGCTGACAGCGGCGCCGATCGAGGCACTCTCATCCAGCCGGTCGATGAGCATCTGGAGCGCGGCCTGCAAGCGTTGAGGACGGTCGTGCAGCCCGCTTTCCACCCACACCACCGTCGGTCGTTCCTCGGGTGGCAAAGAGCTCAGCGCCAGGCGCACCTCGTCCTCGATCATTTCGCAGGCCAGTATCACCCGGGCCGGCACGGCGCCGGCCCCGTCTCTTCCCTTCAAGCCTCTAGTAGACACCGTGCTCCTTGGTTGTTCTGATCATCGCGTGAAGGTTCTGATCCCTTCCGGAATCGCCGCTTGCGCCCATGTTGACAATGAAGCCACCTCCAACGCCGGCCACGTCGATAAGCCCGCGCACGTAGGCCCGTACGTCCTCCGGCGTCCCCGCATGGAGCAGTGAAAGAGGCACGTTCCCCTCGATACATGCCACCTTACCGACGGTCTCTTTAGCCCGGGCCATGTCGGTCTGGTCGAAAAGCCATACGGTCTTGCCTCTGGGCAAGTCCATGACGGTCTCGAGCCGCGAGTTGTAACGGCCTTCCGCGAACAGCAGCGGGATCCTCCCGTCGTCGATGAGGCCGAGGATCACTTGGCGCAGGGTCGGCCAATAGAAGGTCTTGAACTGTTCGTCGCTCATAAAGCCGTCGGCACCTTTGTGAAGCGGCATGAACACGATGGGTGTGGCCGCGGACCCCGGACGCTTGCGCACCATGTCGATAGCCACGGGAACCAGGCGCTCGCAGGCCTCCATCAGCTTCTCCGGCCTGCGGAACATGTCGAGGATCACGCCTTTTGTTCCACGCATGGTGTCGCCGATGATGTCGAAGGGGGCAAGGCTCACGCGGCTGCGATAGGGCGGGAAACCGAGGGATTTCATCCGCTCCATCGCCGGAAACACGGTTTTCGCCCAGCCCCGGACCTCCTGTGCCGCCGCTGTCATTCGCTCCAGTCCGGCCAACATGTCTGGCGAAGCCCAGCCGCCGACGTGTCCGGACACAAAGGGCAATTCGATGAAATCGAAGAGAGAGGACAGCCCGGCGAACCCGGCGAACGCTCCAACGATGCGGGGCAGGTGGGTGCGAAGAAAGAAATCCGTCGGGTCGGCGATGAGTGCGTCGTAATCCTCCGGCGGCATCCATTCCCGCTCGTTGTATTGGTAGCCCGACTCCTTGGAACAGCCGTGGCCCGGCCAGGAGAAGAGTCGATAGTCCAGCTTCTCAAAGACGGAGCCCGGGGTGCTATAGGCCAGTAGATCGGACATCGTGTCGGGCTGGAACTCCAGATTGAAGTCCGTCCAGGCTCGGACCGCTCGCGCCGGGTCGGACATCGCCTCGTAGGGAGTGAGACCGGCGCGACTCGCGAACCAGAAACCGGAGCTGACGTTGACCGGTACCCGGTCCGGAATCTCCATGTTAAGCGCGGCGACCAGCCGGTCAACGCGTGCCTTGTAGGCGGCCTCGGCCTCGAGGCTGGCGAAATCGACAGCCGGGTTTCGCCAGGCCTCGAGGCGCGCGGCGCGCCTTCCGTCGGCACTCAGGTCAGCCAGGAGCTTGTCGGCTGTCAATATGGTCCACCCCTCAGGTGACTAATGCGCAGAGTCGTTTGCGGACAGCGCGCTCCCACGGTCGCTCGGGGGAGCGGGCGGTGAATGGGGCGAAGCCGCGTTTGCACGCGGCTTCGCCCGCTCAGGCGACGGTGGCTGTTCTAGTAGATACCGTATTCCTTCGTGGTCTTGATCATCGCGTGCAGGTTCTCGTCTTTGCCGCCGTCGGCAACGGCGCCGATGTCCATGATGTATCCGCCGCCTTCGCCCGCCTCATCGATCAGCTTGCGGGTGTGCGCAGCCACTTCCTCGGGCGTGCCGGCGTGGAGGAGCGAGAGAGGCATATTGCCCTCGAGGCAGGCAACCTTGCCGATGGTCGCTTTTGCGCGCGCCATGTCGGTTTGGTCGAAGAGCCAGATCGTCTTGCCTTTGGGCAGATCCATGATCGCCTCGAGCCTCGATCCATACCGGCCTTCCGCGAACAAGAAGGGGATCATACCCTCCTCGATGAAGCCCAAAAGCACCTTGCGCAGTGATGGCCAATAGAAGGTCTTGAACTGCTCGTCGCTCATGAATCCATCGGCGCCTTTGTGCAGAGGCATGAAGACCACCGGCGTGGTCGGCCCCGCGGTGCGCTTGAGCGTCCAATCGATGGCCACTTGCACCAGCCGTCGCAGGCCGCGACGACCTTGTCGGGCTGGCGGAACATGTCGATAATGACGCCTTTCGTGCCGCGCAAGGTGTCACCGAGGATGTCGAACGGTGCCTTGGATCCGCAGCTGCGAGTATGCCGGGAACCCTGAAGCCATCAGTTGGCCCATGATCGGCAGCGCGGTGCCTTCCCACCAGCGGTTCAGGTCACGGGCCGCGCCGGTGAGCCTCTCCAAGCCGGCCAACATCTCCGGGGAGCCCCAGCCGCCGACGTGACCGGCTACGAAGGGTAACTCGATGAAGTCAAACAGCGAGGAGAGATCCTTGAAGCCGGCGAAGGCGCCCACCGTACGGGGCAGGTAGGTCCGCAACATGTAGTCGGTGGGGTCGGAGATAAGGTCGCCGTACTCCTCCGGAAGCATCCACTCTTTCTCGTTGTACTGATAGCCCGATTCTTTAGGAACGCCATGACCCGGCCAGGAATAGAGATTGTATTCCAGCTGCTCGAACACCGAGTGCGGCATCGTGTAGTGCACCGGGTCGGACATCGCGTCGGGTTGGAACTCCAGGTTGAAGTCGATCCAGGCCTTGGTGGCCGCGGCCGGATCTGCCATCGACTGGTAAGGGGTCATGCCCGCGCTCTTGGCCGGCCAGAAGCCCGTGTTCAGGTTCACAGGCACGCGGTCGGGCTTCTCCAAGTTGATGGCCGCGATGATCCGATCCAATCGAGCTTTATAGTCGGCCTCAGCCTCTGGGCTGGCGAAGGAGACCGGCGGGTTGCGCCACCCGTCGATGCGCTTGGCGAGTCTTCTCATCGGGGGTGAGGTCTGCCCAGGGCTTCTCGGCCATCTCAGTTCACCCCCACGGTCTTCTTGGCAAATGCCACTGCCGCCATGGCGTCGTCGCCGTAGGCATCGGCCCCGGTGTAAGCCCGCACGGTCTCGTCCATCTGACCGCCGCCGATGATGATCTTGAGGTCCTTGCGCAGGCCGGCGGCTTCCACCTGAGCGATGGTCGACTTCATGGAGTCGAAAGCCACGGAAAGGAAACCAGAGAGAGCCAGAACTTGGGGATGGTGCTCTATGACCGCTTCCACGAAATGCTCCTCGGGCTGGTCGATACCGAGATCGACCACTTCGAAGCCGTTCACCTCTAGGAGGAAACCAACGATGTCTTTGCCGATATCGTGGATGTCGCCGCGCACGGTGCCCAAGACCACGATGCCCAGCTTCTTGGTCTGGTCGGTCTTAGCGGCCAGGCGTGGTTTCAAGACCTCGCCGATCTTTTTCAGCATCTCGCCGCTCATGATGAGCTCGGGCAGGAAGTAGGTGCCTTCCTGGTAACGTTCCCCCACCACGGCCATGGCTTCGGAGGAGAGATCGAGGATATGGTTGGGATCCTCGCCTTTCTCCAGCATCTCATCCACGATGCGGAGAGCGTCCTTCTCCTTCATGTTGGCCATGGCTTCGACAAGTTCGTGCATAGTGGTCTCCTTTAGAAGTGTTTGCCCAGTTCAGGCGCCGGCCGCTTGGACCAAGCGCTCTTCACGTCCTCGTGTCCGTCTCTCCCCGTCCTCGTGTCCGTCTCTCCCCGCCATGCTCCCCCTTCTTGCCGTCGCAAACCCCTTTCCCAGGTTCAAGTCTTGTCTTCACGTTGTCCGGTTGCGAGAGCCGCTTGAATCATAGCGCGGAGGCTTGCCTGCCCCGCAAAGACATGAACCATCATCTCTCCACGTGCACCGATTCAGAGTGGACATCGTGGGCGGCTTCCATGAGGGCCTCGGCGATTGTGGGGTGAGCGTGAATGGTGCTGCCCAACTGCCCCACTGTTAGCCCGTTCTGCACGGCCAGAGCCACCTCGTGAATCACGTCGGTGACGTGTGGTCCCATCATGCTCGCGCCCAGCACGAGATCGGTATCTCTTGTCTGCCACCAGCTGGACGTAGCCCGTATCTTCGCCCATGGCAAGGGCTTTGCCCAGAGCAGCGAAACGGTAGGTGCCGGTCACCGGCTCGTAGCCTGCTCCCGAGCTCGATCCTCGCTCAAGCCGACGCTCGCCACTTCTGGGAACGAGTACGTGCAGGAGGGGACCACCCGCAGGTCCCGCGCTCGCCGCGCACCCAGGCAGTTGTCCACAGCCACCCATGCCTCGTAGGAGGCGACGTGGGCGAGAAGGAGGCCGCCGTTGACGTCCCCGATGGCGTAGATGTCCGGGACGCTGGTCTCCAGGTAGTCGTTGACCACCACGTATCCCGCGATCGTCGGTCTCGACCCCGGCCGTCTCCAGCCCTATGTCGGAGGTGTTCGGCCGGCGGCCGACGGAGACGAGCATCTTGGCGACGGTAAGCTCTTGACCGTCGGAGAGCTGGGCGGTCACGTGATGCTGACGCATACTCGGTGACCTTCTCCACCTTGGTCTTCAGCAGCACCTGGATGCCGCGCTTTCGATAGACGCCCTGGAACTGCTTGGCCAGGCGCTTGTCTTCCTGGGGCAGCATCTGCGGCATCATCTCGACCATGGTGACCTTCGTCCCCAGCTCGGCGAAGAACGAGGCGAACTCTGCAGCCGATGACCCCGGCTCCCACGATGAGGAGCGACTCCGGGATCTCCTGCAAGCTCCAACGCTGAGGTAGAGGTCAGATACAGAGGATGGTCGAAGTCGAAGCCCGGCAGTCGCGCCGGCTCGGACCCGGTGGCGATGATGATCTTGTCCGCCTCGAGCACCGTGACCGTCTCGGCGCCGGTGTCCACAGCACCAGCCGGCGCCGCCGAGCCGGCCGGTCCCGCGGACGAGGTTGACTTCGGCACGCTTGAGCAAGGTCTCCACGTTCCCCGCACCTGCTTCACGATGCGGGCCTTGCGCTCCATCATGCTGCGCGAGATCCGGCCACACTCGGCCGACCACCTCGAACCCGTACTCCTCGCCGGCCCGCGCTCGGGCAAGGGCCTCGGCGCTCGCGAGCAAGGCCTTGGTGGGGATGCAGCCCCGGTTGAGGCAGGTACCGCCCACGAGGTCCTTCTCCACCAAGGTGACGGAGGCACCCAGATGGGCGGCTCGCAAGGCGGCCACATAGCCACCGGGGCCAGCTCCCAAGATGACGATCCGCATCGGCGAGTCGCTCATGGCGCTGACCTGGGACGTCGTGGCCAGCCCGGCCATGGCAAGGATCTCGGGCACGATCTCTTCTTTGCCGATGGCCATGATGTGCACGCCGTCGCAGACCTGGTTCTCCTTGCAGAAGCGGATGTGCCGGGCGCAGATCTCCATGCCCTTGTGCATGGCCTCCTCCTTGGGCACGCTCCCCATCTCCTCGAGGAGAGCATCGGGCACGAAGATCCCGGGCACGAACTTGTTCATGTACTTGGCCATGCCCAGGCTGGTGAGCACGACGAGTCCGGCCATGATCTTGACCTCGGTGCCTTCGGTCATGGCCCGGGCGTACTCCATGAAGCGCTGGAAGTTGTCCATGTCGTACACGGCCTGGGTCTGGAAGAACTGGGCGCCGGCCTCCACCTTCTTCTCGAACTTGTTGATCTGCGGCTCGAGCGGGTCGGCCTCCGGGGTGACGACGGCGCCGATGAAGAAGTCGGTGGCGCCGTCCAGCTCGTTGCCGGCCCAGTCCTGGCCCTCGTTCATCTTGTGGCAGCACTGGATGAGCTGGACCGAATCGAAGTCGAAGACGCCCTTGGCTTCCTTGTGGTCGCCCACGCTCGGGTGGTCGCCGGTGAGGCAGAGCACGTTGGTGATGCCCAGGAACGGCGCCGAGAGCAGGTCGGACTGCAGCGCCAGGCGGTTGCGGTCGCGGCAGGTCATCTGGAAGATGGGGTCGCCGCCCCGGCTCACGATCTCGTGGGAGACGGCCAGCGAGCCCAGGCGCATGACCGCGCTCTGGTTGTCGGTGACGTTGAGGCCGTCCACCTTGTCCTTCAGGAGCTCGATGTGGTGGAGCATCGTCTCGACGTTGGTGCCCTTGGGCGGCCCGATCTCGCCGGAGACGACGAACTTCCCGCTCAGGCAGGCGTCGCGGTACGTGCTCATGGCTTCGTCACTCCGCCTCCACTTCGCCGGCTCTTCTGTCACCGGGGCTACCCGGCCCGGGCGCGCCACCGCGTTCCAGTCCTTGGGAGCGTGGATCCGCTCAGCTTGTCTTCCCGCCCTTCCTTCTTGAGCTGGTTGTAGATGAGCACCCAGGCGCAGTCCTTGTCCGGGTCCACCTCGCACTTGCCGTGGTTGGTGCCGCCGCAGGGGCCGTTCAGAAGGCCCTTGGGGCAGCGGGTGACCGGGCAGATGGCGCCGTATTCGTCGAGCACGCACTCGCCGCAGAGCGAGCACTTCTCCTCGAACTGCCAGCTGCCGCTTGACGTTGCCCAGGAAGAGCGAGTCGGTGCCGGGGACCACGTGCTTGGTCGGTCCCTTCGCGCACCGACTGGGTGCCGGCGCCGCAGGACAGCACCAGGAAGGCCTCGGCCTCCTCCGCCGCCTCCTTGTTCTGCCGCAGGATGCGCTTGAGGTCGAGCTCCTGGCAGCCGGCGGCCACCATGTCGATGGCCACCACCTGCTTGCCGGCCTCCTCGAGGTCGGCCTTCATCGCGGCCAGTTCCTTCTCGCCGCCGGTCTGCGTCACCGTGGCGCATTCGCCGCAGCCGACGATGAACACGGTCTCATCCCCTTGAGAGAATCGAGGATCTCCTCGATGGGTTTCTTCTTGGCTATGATCACCTGGCAACCTCCGCACCTCTCTCCGGGCTCTACGTCTTCAGTGCAGGCGAGCCGCCCGCAAGGTGTTGCGCGCGAGCATCATGTTGGTGACCGCCCCCACGCCTCCAGGCACCGGGGTGATGGCTCTGACCTTCTCGGCACGGCCGCCGAAGTCCACGTCGCCGACGGTCTTGGCCTCCGCCTCGGAGAGGTCAGCGCCGCACTGCCGGCAGGGATTCTTCTTGCCCCGGTTGAGAGCGCCGCAGGAGGGGCAGACGACCACCCGGTTGATGCCCACGTCCAGGACCACCGCGCCTTCTTTCACCTGGTCGGCGCCGATGAGATGCGGGACCCCTGCGGCCACCACCAGGTAGTCGGCCGCAGTGGTGTGCTTGTCCAGGTTGCCTTTCTGCGACGTGTACACGTGAGCGACCGTCGTGGTGGCATTCCGGTTAAGGAGAAGCAGGGCCAAGGGCTTGCCCACCGTGTTCGAATGCCCCACCACGCAGACCTCGGCTCCTTCGAGAGCCTCGGCAGGATCGCTGCCTTCTCCCCGCAGGAAGCGCTCCAGTACCTCCATGCACGCGGCCGGGGTGGCCGGCGGAAACGTGGGCTCTCCGAGGGCCAGCCGACCCATGTTGAAGGGGTGGAAGCAGTCGACGTCTTTGTCCACGTCGATGGAGTTGATAACGACCGAATCGGAGACCTGCGCCGGGAACGGGCGCAAAGGCAGGATGCCGGATACGGCCGGCGTCGCGGTTCAGGCTCTCGACCGCCTCCACCACGCGAGCGTTCGGTCGCGTCGGCCGGGAGGGTCTCGCTCCGGTAGCCAAGGCCCATCTCCGCGCAGAACTTCTCGACAGCCCCCCGGTACATGCCTGCGCCGAAGTCGTCGCCCACGAGGAGCGTGGCGATGCCCGGGCGGGCGCCCTGCGACTTCAGCTCTTCCAGCTCCAGCGTCAGCTCAGCGCGCAGTTCGGCGGCGATGGCCTTGCCGTCTATTACTATTGCTCCCATGAGGTGCCCCTCTCCTTGCGGGTCGGCTTGAGCTAGAGCTTGGCGTAGGTCATGGCCAGGACCACATCGCGAAGGTGCGCGGTCTCGGATAGCACGGCCTCGACGCGAGTCCAGGCGTCGCGAGCGTAGTCCTTGTCGTCTAGCCACGCGAGATTGATCTTTACATTGAGGGCGGCGGAGTGAGCGGCCGCATCGGCCAGCACCGCAGCCACGGCGGCGTCGGAGATCGCGTTCACATTGCCGAGCTCAGCTGCGGGTAGCGAGAGACGGGCGACCTCGGCCGCCGCCTCGGCCACGGTGAGCGGGACCTCGGCCGCGCCTCGGAGCGCCTTTTGCAGGGCCACCGAGCGGGCCCCTTTCTCCTCATCGGAGTCTTTGGGGAGTCTCATGGCCTCGGCGACGGCACTATAGGCCTCGGCGTCCAAGGTTATGAGCTCGGAAAGACGCGACCTGGCAAACTCCGCGTTCACTTTGAGGTCGGCCATCTGGTCCTGCGCCCCGGCGTATTTTTCTTTACCCAGGGTGAGGTTGGTGACCATGGTGACCAGAGCGGCAGCCAGCGCTCCGACGAGGGCGGCCGCGCTGCCACCGCCCGGCTCGGGTTCGGCGCTGGCGAGGAATTCGAGGTAGGCTTCGATGGTGGTGCTCGTGTATGGTTCTCGGGTCACCGGACGCTCCCTGGCTCGTGGATGTCGCCTGTGTCTTGGGCGGGCTCTAGAAGAGCCCGACCACCTTGCCGTCTGACGAGGTCGATCTTCTCCGCTGCCGGGCGCTTGGGTAGCCCCGGCATAGTCATAATCTTCCCGCAGACCGGGACAATCATGCCGGCCCCGGCGGAGAGCCGGACCTCCCGCACGGTCAGGCGCCAGCCAGTCGGCCGTCCCAGTTTCTCTTTGTCGTCGGAGAGCGAGGCTTGAGTCTTGGCCATACAAACCGGCAGCGTAGCATAACCCAGGCGGGTGAAGCGCTCGATAGCGGCACTCGCCTCGTCATCGTAGTCAACGCCGTCTGCCCCATAGATCTGAGTGGCGATGGCCTCGATCTTCTCCTTGATGGTGAGGCCGAGGTCGTAGAGGAACTTGAACGGCGGCTTGTCAGTGCCGGAGCAGGCTGCGTCCACTGCACGGGCCAGCTCCTCGCCACCTTCGCCGCCTTTGGCCCACACGTCGGAAAGTATCACCGTGGAGCCAAGGGCTGTCACCCGCTCTTCAAGGAGAGTCACCTCGGCGTCGGTGTCGTCTGGGAAACGGTTGATGGCCACGATCACCGGAGGCCCAAAGAGCTGCATGTTCTGCAGATGCTTCTCCAGGTTCGCAAGTCCGCCTGAAAGCGCCGAGAGGTTCTCAGCCTTGAGTTCGGCCAGAGGGATGCCCCCGTGCATCTTAAGGGCCCGGATGGTGGCGACGAGGACGATGCAGTCCGGCACCAGGCCGGCGTAGCGGCATTTGATGTCGAAGAACTTCTCCGCGCCCAGATCGGCGCCGAAGCCGGCCTCGGTCACACAGTAATCCGCGAGCTTCAAGGCCACGCGCGTCGCCTGCACCGAGTTGCAGCCGTGGGCGATGTTGGCAAAGGGGCCGCCGTGGACAATAGCGGGCGTGTTCTCGAGGGTCTGCACAAGATTCGGGGCAAACGCGTCTTTGAGAAGGACGGCCATGGCGCCCGACGCTTTCAAGTCTTGCGCGGTCACCTCGCCGCCCGAGGGGGTGGCGGCCACGACGATGCGGTCGAGTCGGGCCTTCAGATCTTCGAGATCGGTGGCCAGGCACATGATGGCCATTATCTCCGAGGCGACGGTGATGTCGTAGCGGGTGCGGCGCTCGACGCCGTCCCCGCCCTGGCCGATGGTGATCTGGCGCAGCGCCCGGTCGTTCAAGTCCACCACCCGCGGCCAGGAGACGTCGTTGGGGTCGATGTCGAGTTCGTTACCTTGGAAGAGGTGGTTGTCCAGCATGGCCGCGCACAGGTTATGGGCGGCGGTCATGGCGTGGATGTCGCCGGTGAAGTGGAGGTTGATGTCCTCCATGGGGACCACCTGGGCGTACCCACCGCCGGCGGCGCCGCCTTTGACGCCGAAGCATGGGCCGAGCGAGGGTTCGCGTAGCGTGGAGATGGCTTTCTTGCCGATGCGACACAGGCCCATGGCCAGTCCGACGTTAGTCGTGGTCTTGCCCTCGCCGGCCGGGGTGGGGGTGATGGCGGTGCAGAGCACCAGTTTTCCATCGGGGCGAGCGCCCAGGCGATCCAGCACGTCCAGGTGGATCTTGGCCTTGAACTTGCCGTAAAGGTCGAGGTCGTCGGCGTCGAGGCCGAGGCCGGCGGCCACGTCCACAATGGGGAGCATGGTGGAGGCCTGGGCTATCTCTATGTCGGTCTTCATGCTTGCTGGCTCCGTTCGGTTCGCTTATGTCAGGTGCCCGTTCGGCAGTATGTACCTAGATGGCGCCCTTCCATAACACCGAGACTTATCCTATAGTTATATAGCTAAATCTGCAAGGGCGCATTTGAGTTCCGCAAGAGGCACATTCAAAGGCGGAGAAGACTTGGCGGTAGGATCGGAGATTCCCAAAACGGCGGCTCGACGAGCAACGATCGGTCGCCATCGCCGCCATGGGAGCAGACCGAAGCCGGTATCGGCGCGAACAGGGTACTCGGGATATCGCGATCGGCAACTCCCACGAGCCCGCTTACCTCCTCATCGCGAACGCGATCGCCGATCGCATAGGGTCTGGCATCTACCGCCCCGGCGATCAGCTCCCCACTGAGCCACAATTACGCTCGGAATTCGGCGTGAGTCCCATGACCGTGAGGCGCGCCGTCAATATCCTCCTCGATCGGGGGCTCGTCTCCACTACCCAGGGCAAAGGTACCTTCGTACGAAGCCTGGAATTGGGAGAAGCCGTCTTTCGGCTGCAAGAGATCACGGACCTGTGGGTGGGGGACGCGTCGGTGGGGGTGCTCCTGTTGGAGGCGAGGATCGTAGCCGCCGATGAACAGGTAGCCGCTATGTTGCAGTGTCCACTCAATGCTCCCACGGTCTACATGCGACGGCTTATCCAACGCAACGGCGCACCCCTCGTCTATCACCTGGAACACGTGGTGTACGACGAGCACCGACCGCTGGTCGAGGCACAACTCCAGATCACCTCGCTCGACGGTCTTCTCCGCTCGGCTCGGGGCAAAGGCATACCGAGCGGCCAGCTCAGTGTGCAAGCGGTGAGTCTCGACCTCGAGGCCGCAGACCTGCTGAGGGTCGCCGAAGGGTCGCCGGCGTTCTGTCTCGAGCACCTTTTCAGCGACTTCGACGGGCAGTTGGTCAGTTGGGGACGGTTCTTGTGCCGCGCCGACCAATTCCGCCTTACCACGCACATCGGGGTCGTGTCCCGCCCAACCTGACGCGAACTTTGAGGCAACGGATGCGCGAGGTGGGGGCCGCCCGTGTGCGAGAAGCTGCCTGGTCGCCCTCGATGCCGGGGCCCTCCCAGGCGACGGCCAAGGTTCTGTCGGATATGATTCCCGGTACCGAAGAGAGCGGCGATTGAGGCACGGCAAGCCGCGCGAACGAGAGCTGGGAGAACGCATTATGGGTAACGAAGAGAAGTTCTATATCGGCGGCCGGTGGGTCGAACCCGTGGGAACCGGCGCGGACATCATCGTCGTGAACCCGGCCACCGAGGAAGTGGTGGCTCGTGTGGCCGCGGGGTCGGCCGGCGACGTCGACGCTGCGGTGTCCTCCGCGCATCTGGCTTTTGAATCCTTTTGTCGCACCACCCGGGAGGAGCGGCTCGATCTAATTGGCCGGGTGCTTGCCGTGTACAAGCGCCGCTCGATCGAGATCGCGGCGGCGATGACCACCGAGGTCGGCATCCCCAAGAAGTTCAGCGAACGCGTGCAGGCACGCATAGGGGAGTGGCATCTGGAGACGGCGATCAAGGTCCTCACGGACTACCAGTTCGAGGAGGAGTGGGGCACGACACGCATCCTCCGCGAACCGATCGGGGTCTGCGCTATGCTCGCCCCCTGGAACTGGCCCATGAACCAGATCATGGTGAAGGTGGCACCCGCGCTCGCCGCAGGCTGCACCATGGTTCTCAAGCCGAGCCAGCTTTCGCCCCTGTCCGCGCTGCTATTCGCGGAGGTCATCGACGAGGCCGGCGTGCCTGCGGGCGTGTTCAACCTCATCAACGGGGCTGGGTCCACGCTCGGCGGGACCCTGGCAGGACATCCACTGGTGGATATGGTCTCCGTCACGGCCTCGACGGAAGTCGGCGCGGCTGTCGCTCGGGAAGCCGCGGGCGGCATCAAGCGGGTCTCCCAGGAACTCGGCGGCAAATCGGCCAACATCCTGCTCGATGACCACAACCTCGAAGAGAACGTCACCGGCGGTCTCAAGGCCTGCATGCGCAATTCCGGACAGAGCTGCAATGCCCCCACCCGCATGCTCGTTCACGAATCGTTCTATGAAGAAGCGGTGGCTATCGGGGCGCGGGTGGCGGACGGCCTGCTGGTGGGCGATCCCCAGTCTGCCGAAACCTTCATGGGCCCTGTCGCCGGCAAGAAGCAATTCGAGACGGTCAGGGCCTACATCGAGACCGGTATTGCCGAGGGGGCGAGACTGGCTGCCGGCGGGCTGGACCGCCCGCCGGGGCTCGACCGTGGCTACTACGTGAAACCCACCGTGTTCGCCGACGTGCGCAACGACATGCGCATCGCCCACGAAGAGATCTTCGGCCCGGTGCTCTGCATGATCCCCTACCGGGACGAGGAGGAGGCCATCGCGATAGCCAACGCCTCGCGGTATGGCCTATCTGGATACGTCCACTCGGCAGACCTCGAGCGGGCCCGGCGGGTAGCCCGGCGCATGCGCACGGGCATGGTGCATTTGAACGGCGCCAATACCGACATGGCAGCTCCCTTCGGCGGCTACAAACAATCGGGCAACGGTCGGGAATGGGGTCGTTTCGGGCTGGAGGAGTATCTGGAGGTCAAGGCCGTCATGGGCTACCGGCATCCCGAGATGCCGGACTGACCCCGGCTGCACCCCCCGAGGATCGCGACTTCGCTCTAGAGGAATTCGCTTAAGACGTTGGTCAACGGCGCAACGGGCGGCGACCGGTCTCCGGATCTCGTATGGATGCACAGAGCTATCAGGGCACAACCAAAGGCCGGCGCCGCGGTTTGGCGATAGCCAGCCGGAAGCCGCCGCGCTGGACGCGGGGTCCCGTGTCCGCGCCCATAGCTCGCCCGCTCCCGCCGGCCCGTGTAAGATGACGATGACATCAAGGAGATCGTGGCGGCCCCATCGCAGGGAGGGAGCAGTTCGTTGATCGCGGACGTTGTGCTGAAAGAGTTGCGGTCGCTGGTCGGGCGCGCAAACGTCCTCGACAGGCTCGTCGATCTGCAAACATACGCCTACGATGCCTACCTCGAACGGAGTGTGCCCGGGGCGGTGGTCTTCGTCCACTCCACCGAAGAGGTGGCGGGCGTAGTCAAGCTGCTTCATCGGGAGGGCATCCCATTCGCTCCGCGCGGGGCAGGCACCAACCTGCAGTGGAGGTTCACTCGCCCCGGAAGGTGGCGTGACCATCGAGATGTCCCGCATGAACCGGATCCTCGAGATCGATGTCCCCAACCAGCGCATGGTCGCCCAGCCCGGCATCTTCAATCTCGACCTCTCCACGGCGCTCGCGCCGTACGGCTTCTACTACGCTCCGGACCCGGCCAGCCAGAAGGCGTGCAGCCTGGGCGGCAACGTCGCCGAGAACGCCGGCGGTCCGCACTGCTTCAAGTACGGGGTAACCTCCAACCACGTACTCGGTATGGAGGTCGTACTGCCGGATGGTGAGATCGTCTGGTTCGGTGGCAAAAGTCTGGATGCTCCCGGTCTCGACCTTGCCGGACTCTTTGTGGGGAGCGAGGGCACCCTGGGCATCGTCACGACAGCCATCCTGCGCATCATGCGCAAGCCCGAAGCCGTCAAGACCATCCTGGCCGTATATGACTCCATCGAGTCCGCAGGCAACACGGTTTCCGCTATCGTGGCGGCGGGCCTGGTGCCGGCCACGCTCGAGATGATGGACAACCTTGTCATCCAGGCGATCGAAGACGCGATGGCGTGCGGCTATCCCCGCGATGCAGCGGCGGTCCTGCTCATCGAGCTCGACGGCCTGCGCGACGGCATGGACGAGATGACGGACCAGATAGTCGCCTGTTGCCGGGAAAACGGGGTGCGCGAGATCCGGGTGGCCGCGGACGAGGCGGAGCGAGCCGCGCTGTGGAAAGGGCGCAAAGGCGCCTTCGGGGCCGTCTCGCGGCTGGCGCCGAACTACCTCGTCGCCGACGGCACCGTGCCTCGCACCAAGTTACCGGAAGCGCTGAGCCGGGTCGCCGAGATCGGCCGGCAGTTCGACATTCGCATCGCCAACGTCTTCCACGCCGGCGATGGCAACCTGCATCCGTTGCTTCTCTTCGACAGCCGGGTGGAGGCCGACAAGCAGAAGGTCATCGCCGCGGGCATGGAGGTCCTGCGGGTCTGTGCGGCTCTGGGCGGCACGGTGAGCGGCGAGCATGGGATCGGGCTCGAGAAACTCGACGCCATGCGACTTGTCTTCAGCGAGGATGATCTTCGGGCGCAATCGTTCGTCAAGGATGCCTTCGACCCCGACCATCTCTGCAATCCCGGCAAGTTGCTGCCTCCGGACGTGGCGGAGCGAGTGAGCCCCTCGGGTGGCCACCTGTCGTCTATGCCGGACACCGTGGAGCTGGATGCCCATGCCTGCGTCTGAGCCGCTGCTCGAAGGCAGGGAGGCGGTCATCGACCGTCTTGCGCACATGGTGGGGCCTGCGCAGGTGCTGGCGGACCCGGGTGTGGTCATCGCGGGAATGCGTCCGGCGGTTCAAGTCACCCCAAGAAACGAGCAAGAACTTGCCCGGATCCTCGCTTTTGCCTCCGAGAACCGGCTGGGAGTGCTCGTCATGGGCGGGGGAACGAAGCTGGAGTGGGGCAACCCTCCTCGTAAGAGCGACATCCTTGTGAGCCTCGGGTGTTTGACGGGCATCACGGAGTTCGATCCGGAGAACCTGAGTCTCTGCGCCCGCGCCGGCACCTCGATATCGACGATCACGGCGGCGGCCGGTCAGGCGGGAGTGCTTGTGCCTCTCGACTCCGACATGCCCGAGCGAGCGACCGTCGGCGGGGTCGTCGCGACCGGCGATCAGGGAGCCCGGAGGATGATGTATGGAGGCGTCCGCGACGTGGTCCTGGGTTTGAAAGCCGTCCTGGCGGACGGGAGCCAGGTGTCTTTCGGGGGCCGGACGATGAAGAACGTCACCGGCTACGATCTGACCAAGCTTTTCGTGGGCTCCTTCGGGTCGCTCGGGGTGATCACCGAGGTCACCTTCCGTCTGTTGCCGTGTCCGACTGCGAGCGCGCTCGCAGTGCTCCAGGTGCGTTCATTGCACGAGGCTCAAACGCTCGTTGAAGAAATCTTGGCTTCGGCCCTCGAGCCGGTCTGCCTGGAAGTACTCTCGTCCGCGGGTCGTCCCCCTGCTGGGTGGCGAAGCTTCGGAGATCCTTCATTCGCGCCCGGGCAAAGTGGGGCCGGCATTGCTCGCCGGCTTTGAAGGACACCCAGCGGCGGTCGAGCGCTCGCTCCGAGAGATGGCCGCCCTATTCGACGCAGCGACTTCGGGAGGGGCGGTCCCGGCGGCCGGTGACGGGGCAGGCGGCTACAACACGGTCACCGATGCCGTTTCCGTGCGGCGGATCTATCGCGCGCTTGGCAGGCTCCGGCACGGCGCCGTCGAGGCAGCTTTGCCTGTTGTCGCCAAGGTCGACCTGCCCTTGAGCAAGGTTTGGGATTTCGCCGCGCTTGCCGAGGCAGCGACAGCGGAAGGTCTGGATTTCGCCTACCGCATCAGCGCTGGCAACGGCTGTGTGCAGTTGTACTTTGGTCAGGATGAGGTGGCCGGCGGGCTTGCTCCGCGCCTAGGCGAGCTGCGCCGGCACGCGCAGGCTGCCGGAGGCCATCTGGTCGTGGTGCAGGGTGGCGCGGCTCTCGGCTCCGATCTGGACATCTGGGGCGATATCGGCAGCTCAGTGCAAGTGATGAAGGCGCTGAAGGCGCGCTTCGATCCCGCCGGGATACTCAACCCCGGCCGGTTCGTGGGAGGCTTGTGATGGGCGGCATCCAAGAATTTGAACCCCTCTACGACGAGGTGGTCACCTGCGGCAAGTGCGGCTTTTGCCAGCCCACCTGCCCTGTGTACCGGGCAACGGGACGGGAGAACCACGTCGCGCGCGGCAAGAACGCTCTTTTCCGGAACCTCTTCGAGGGCGAGACTGTGATGGCGCCGGACCTCGAGGACGCCTTTTCGAACTGCCTGCTTTGCCGGGCGTGCACAGAGAACTGCTTCACGGCGGTCAGGACCGACCACATGGTGATCGCCTACCGGGAAGCCTACGGACAGCGATTCGGGCGTAGTACCGTGCAGCGGGCCGTGTTCCGTGGTCTCCTGCCTCGTCCTCGGTTGATGGCGCGACTGGTGAAGTCGACCTGGGCGCTGCGCCGGCTCGGTCTGGCCGACGTGTTCCGGCGGTGGGGCCTGGTGCGGCTTCTCAATCCCAAGCTGGATCGAGCCTTGGAGCTCAAGCTGGGCACGCCCGGCAAGCTCCTGCGCGAACGCCTGAAGGACCGCCCACCGGCCACGGAGCGGGATGATCGCGTGGGAATTGCCCGGCGCCCTGCCACGGGATCTTTGGCTGGTGAGAGGCTGCGGGTGGGGTACTGGATCTCCTGCGGTTATAACTACGTTCTGCCAGAGGTGGGCGAAGCCACCGTTCGAGTGCTCGAGCGGCTGGGTGCGACCGTGGAGGTCCTGGACAACTGCTGCTGCGGTCTGGCCGTATACGGCTATGGTGACCGGGAGGGCGCGCGGCGCCTTGCCAGGGCCAACATCGACCGGCTGGGGGACCTTCACCGGTTCGACGCGATCGTCTCGGAATGCGGCAGCTGCTCGGGGCACCTCAAGGAGTACCCGGAACTCCTCGCCGAGGACCCGGTGTACGTGGCCAAGGCGGATCACTCGCGCAAGAAGGTCCGCAGCTTCAGCGAGTTCGTGGTAGAGGCCGGCGGGGAGGGACTCATGGCTGAGGGGAGGCTTGACGGCGTCGTCACCTACCATGAGTCGTGTCACATGGGAAACCGCTACCAGGGCGTGGTCGATCAGCCGAGGCTGCTCCTTCGCTCTGTGCCGGGTGTCACATTCCGCGAGTTGACCGAAGCCAATTCCTGCTGCGGCTCGGCCGGCACCTACGGAGTCTTGCACCCCGAGACCGGCGCGGCCATCGTCGCCCGCAAGATGGGCTTCGTCAAAGACACCGGGGCTACGATCCTCGCCGCCGAATGTCCCTCGTGCATGTTGCAGCTCGATTTCGGAGCCCGGCGTGCGGGGCTCGCCGTATCGGTGTTGAACGTGAGCCAGGTCTGTGACAAGGCCCTAGAGGGTTCGCCGGTTTAGCTGGTACTTCTGGGTGGGGAGTCTAGACGCAGGTGTGAGTCAGGTCTTCTCCGGAGGTCGAACGTGAATGAGAAGCCGAGCAATCGCGGAAAGCCTTGGTCGCTTCAGGACGTGGCGGCCCTGAAGGAACTGGCTACCGGCAAGGCGCAAGCGAGGATCATCGCGTTCGAGCTGTGTCGAACCGAGGGCGCCGTGCGAAGAAAAGCGGCCGATCTTGAGGTGGAGCTGGACGCGTGAGCGCGATCTGTAGTTCTGAACCCGAATTGGAAGAGGCGAAGGTCCGTTGGATCGACGTGCTCCTTTGCTTCGATTTCGAGGCGAAGCCTAATCTCGTGGTGACGGGAGCCCGCTGGTTGGGGGAGTTCGCGTACGTCAGCCGCTCGGGCATCTATCCTGGCTCGCGAGTGGGGTGGCGGTTGCCCGAGGACTTGTTCGAGAGGAGTGGGCTGGTCGAACTCGTCGATGAGGGAGACTGGAAGCGTGGAGGTCGAAATGCGGCCGTGGGACCGCATGGACTGGTCGTGGACGGCGGTATTCAATGCGACCACCCGGGATGGCCGACCCTATCCCGCCTCGTCCGATAGTGCGGCGCCCCCGCGCAACCGGTTTCAAACAACGCTGCCAAGTCCATCGTCAAGCCTTCGGGCGAAAGCTTAACGAGATCCTTATTGCACAGGGGCGCCAAGAAACGGCGCCACCGTCTGGGCCAACACCGGCGAGGAAGAGATATCGTGGAAGCCGGGTCATAACCCCGACGATCGGCGAGGTTGGTGGGCCCTCGCAATGAACGGTTGTTCCCAGCGGGTGGCAAAAGGGGACCTTCGCAAACCCTTCGAGCGCGGGGCCTCTGGATTCGTCGGTGACCTCAGAGATCTTTGAAGCGGGAGCTAGTTCTGTCTTGCCCCGGCAGGCAGCGTCATGCCTGGGCCGCCGCGAACCGCTATCGATCCAGTCCCGAGAAGATCCTCGAACTGAGCGACGCTGAGGTCCGCGTAGTCGAGCTGGAAGTCTTCCGGATGGAAGCCGATCGCTTGCAGCTTGTCCGCGAGGATCTCCTGCGCCTGAGGTCCGGCGATCGCTTTGAGCCGGACGAGCAGCCGGATCATGATCACTTCCTCTTCCGTAAACGATCTTCGGCTTCGCATGAGTTCTCCCACGATCGCGTAGTCCAGCCGGCGCCTTATCAAGTGAATCATGCGGGGTGTAAAGACGGCGTTAAGCAGGCGCCAGGAGCGACGTCGGCAACGAAAGACCGCGAAGCCTACGGGTCCCCTGCGGAGAATGGCTATTTCCAGAAACCGTGAGAATAAC
>CAVYVU010000012.1:0-97269 GCA_963772095.1 uncultured Thermoleophilia bacterium | reverse complement strand
TGAAGAACCTTTTCGGGCTTTATCGGAATCTCGTCGATCCGCACTCCGATCGCATTGTAGATAGCATTGGCGACCGCGCGCGGGGTGGAGCTGGGTGCGCCCTCGCCCATGCCGCACGCGCCGAACTCACCTGCTCCTCGCCAGACCTCGAGTAGCACCGGCTCCACTTCGGGGAAATCGAGCATCGTCGGCAGTTGGTAGTCAACCCAGTTGAAGTTGAGCGGCACGCCCGAGGCCTCGTCGTAGACGATCTCTTCCATGAGACTCTCACCTATCCCGAAGGTCTGGCCGCCTATCTGCTGGCCTTCGGCCCCGGAAGCGAACATCACCGTCCCGCAGTCGTGCACGATCACCAGGCGGAGCACGTCTACCTTCCCGGTCTCGGTGTCTACTTCCACCTCGGCGAAGCAGGCGCCGAAGGGTGCACCGGTCTTTTCGAGGGCCGGCATCTGACTGACCGTGACCACCAACGGCACCATGTCGCCGTGCCACAGAAGATCGCGGACGGTCTTGCCCTTCTCGGGATCAGACTTAAAGAAGATGCGGCCGTCGGCGATGTCTAGGTCGGCCGGGTCGGCGTCGAGCACCGGGCCGGCCAGTCCGAGGATCTCGTCTTTTAGCAGAGCTGCCGCGGCGGGCATGAGCTCAGCCTGAAGGTAAGCGCATGAGCTGTCGGTCTGGACCATGTCCTTCAGCCCCGTCTCTGTATCCACGCGAGAGATCCAACGGATGTCTTCAGGCGCCACAGATAGGAAGCTAAGGGCGTCTGCGCAGGCGAAAGTCACGCAAGAGTTGGAGCCGACCCCGGTCTCCGGCATGGGAGCCTGGAGGATGACTGTCATGTCCGGGTTGAGTTTCACCTGCACCTGCACGTGGCCGCGTATCTCTTCCTGCCAGGCGGCGTGCCACGAGCAGTTTGTGGAGAAACCGACACCACGCTTTTTGCTCCCCTCGAGGAGCGGCCCTTCGCCCGGCTTATGGCGGCTTGTCCAGCCGATACGCTCTGCCCCCGCGCGGAGAACCGAGGAGACGCTACGGCTCGGTAGCTCCTCCCACTGATGCCCGAAGTTCTTTATGGCGAGGTCCACCGGGTCCAACCCGAGCCTTTCCGCAAGCATGTCCAGTGCGAGGCCCAAAGCGAAATTGTGCTGCGAGTTGCCGATGCCACGCATGCAGCCGCCTGGGATCTTGTTCGTGTAGACAACGTATCCCTCGTAGCGGAGGTTGGGGATGTGAGCCACCATGTTCTCGAGGATGTCCCACTTGATCACCAGTTTGACCGCCGCGATCCCGTGCCCGTGATAGGCTCCCGTGTCTGCCAACGATTTGAAGTCGGCGGCCACGATGGCCCCGTCCTCGGTCGCTCCCAAACGCACCAGGTAATTGACGGGATTGCGCGTGTCGTGGAAGTCTTCTCGCCGGGTCATCTTGAAGCGCACGGGCCGCCCGGACCTTTTCGCCAGGAGCGCGGTGAAGATGAAGAAGGGCTGCTCCCCCATGTTGCAGCGGCCGAAGTTGCCCCCGATGTAAGGGTTCATGACCCGCACGCGGTTGAGCGGCAACCCGAACATCTGTGAGATGTACAGGCGAGTCTGGTCGGCTTGATAATAGTTGGTCCAGCAAGTGAGAGTGCCCTTTTCCCAGTGGATAAGGCAGCCCCGGGTGTCCAGGCACGAGTGGTCGGCGCGGTGATACTGCGAGGTGGCTTCCACCACAACGTGGGCGCCGTCCATCGCCTCCGTCACGTTTCCCCGGTCTATGAAGACGTCGCCTCCGCTGAACTCGCTGTTCGGGAGTAGGTTCCCCTCCGCGTTGATCTCGGGATGGACTACCGGTGCTTCGGGGCCGAGAGCCTCGTACTGATCCAAGACGAAAGGCAGCTGCTCCCATTCGACCTCGACCAAGTCCAGGGCCGCCTGCGCGATATCCTCACTCTCGGCCGCAAGCACCACCCCGGCTTCGTCTCCCACCCAGCGGACTGTGGAATCCAAGATCCGGTGGTCTTTGATGTTGGGGTAGTACATCTGGTCGTGAGAGGCGCTGTTGGCGCTGGTCCACGCACAGCAGGTCCCCGGAAGGATCGCCACTTCAGGGTCGTCGAACCGGAGGACGCACTTGACTCCCGGGAATGCTTCCGCGCGGCTCGTGTCGAGGCGCTTGATCCGGGCGTGCGGGTATGGGCAGCGTAGAGCTTTCGCGTACAGGACGCCTTTCATCTTGGCGGCTAGATCGTCCAGATACTCCGCCTCGCCGGACGCCTTCGCCAGTCCGTCTACGCGCGGCCTGTACGTTCCCACATATCTGCGGGGCACTCTTTGCGCGAAGGGTTCGGCCACGACCTAGGCCCTTTCTTTCATCTTGGCGGCGGCGCGGAGCGTGGCCTGGGCGATCGCGGGATAACAGCCGCAGCGGCAGATGTTGCCGGAGAGGGCTTCCTTCACTTCCGCCAGCGTGGGGTCGGGGTTCTCGAAGAGAAAGCCCTTGGCGGTCATGACGAACCCCGGGGTGCAGAAGCCGCACTGCATCGCGGTGCCGTAGCCCGGCTCGCATTGTTCAGCGAAAGCCTGGACCACCGGGTCATCCTCGGGAAGCCCTTCGATGGTCGTGACCTCGTGCCCGTCGGCCTCGAGAGCGAGCATCATGCAGGAAAGCACCGCGCGGCCGTCCAGAAGCACCGTGCACGCCCCGCAGGCCCCCTCGTCGCAGGCCACCTTCAAGCCGGTATAGCCCAGTCGGTCACGCAGGACGACGGCGAGAGTGTCGGTCGCTTGGAAGTCTCTGCCGATCTCAAGTGCGACGACCGTGTCGTTGACGACCACCCGGATGGTCTGCTCTGCGCGGGACATATTCAGCCGGTCTCCCCTGAGGTCGCATGTTGACGGAAGGCGACTATACCGAGGGCTACCTATGGTTGTAAACTCTTGCGCTTGTTTTGCATAAGACCCGTGACTATGCAGTTTGTGTGGGCGCGGGCCGGTTTGCGGTAGGTGGCGGCGCCTTCGGGATAACGCAGACGGAGCGGGCGCCCTTTGCTGGGGCCGCCCGCTCCGATTCACAGGTCGCGGCTGCCTGGCGATCCGCCCGGCCGCGCCGCTACGTCAGCGGCTTCAGTTCCCCACCGCCGGCGAGCGTGAAGGTCTTGCCGCCGAGTGCGCTGTTCGCCGAGTTGCTGGCGGAGAAGCGCAACCCCGACCAGCGGGCCCACTATTGGTGCGAGTCGCTTTCTCACGATCCCTCCCGACTTCTGTCTGCGATCTCTTGTCATACCTGGAGTATCGTCGGGCGAGAATAAGCTGGGCTTAGTATTCGGTTACGTTTCCGTAACCCGTCTCAGCGCGCCGTGCGCAGGAAAAGCGCCCGCCATCGGGATGACGGGCGCGGTCGAAACGGGCGCGGTCGCCAGGAGTGGGCCGGTCTGCACCGGTCCGCGCCGGACGCCCAGGGGGGGTCCGGCGCCTCGGCTCGTCGGTTGTGCTACTTGGCGGACTCGTCGTACTGCATGATTCCGAAGACGATACCGGTGGGATCGACCAGATAGCTGAGCCAGCCGGATCCCGGGACGGCCCGTTTCGGCATCACCACGGTCGCCCCGGCAGCCAGGGCTTTCGCCGTCGCGGCGTCGTTGTCCTCCACGGACATCGTGCAGACCACCCGTTGATGCATGTCTGCCATAGGAGGCGGGGCGATGGCGCCGTCGATGCCCGGCAGGGCCTTGTCTCCTGTTATCACGAGCCAGTAGGGTATTTCGCCCCACTGCTGCGACTCCCACCCGAAGGCCTGTTTGTAGAAGTCTATCTGCCTCTTCGCGTCCTCGGTGAAATACTCGAACCAAGTTACCCGTGCCACGTGAGCTCCTTTCAACGTGATCGTCAATCCGGCGCAGGCGCGTTCCTCGCTTATACCCACCAGTGGGGCATTCAAAGACGACCTGCTTGCGATAGCCAGGACCTCGGGCTGGCAGGGCCGGCCGAGTTGGCGGAATTGCCCAAAACGCCCGAGGCGCCCAAGGCGCCCAAAACGCCCGAGATGCCTGCCGTTTCCCGTTGCGAGGGCGTCACGCCCGCGTGTACTATGCGGGCAAGGGTGGAGACAACAGTCGAGAGCAGTCACCAGCGTGTTTGAAAGTTGTGATTTTTGCCATCGCGGTGGCCACCTTGGGAGGGACATCGGGCGGCGCCCATCGGCGCAGGGGCAAGGTTGCTATGGAGAAACCCCGTCTGCCGTGATTCGCGTGCCGTGACGTGCACCTGGCTTTGCCGGCCGGTTTCCTGCGGCAGAGAGGTCAATCCATCGACCGGGCCAACGGGCCCCCAAGGCCGCTTGGCTCCTTCCGCCTGCCTTATGGCTTGGCCCGCTCTCCCGCCGTTCTGGTTTCAAGCTCAGCCACGAGCTCATCGAGGAAGAGTCCCACGTCGGTGATGATTGCGATGGTCTGAAAGCTACCCCGGTCGGAGAGCTTGGTGGCTACCGCCGGGTTGATGTCCACGCAGACTGTGCTCACGGTCGCCGGCAGCAGATTGCCGGTGGCGATGGAGTGCAGCATGCTGCACAGCATGAGGCAGAGCCCGGCATCGCGGACGTGCTCCCGCATGGCCTGCTGGGCCGCCATCGTGTCGGTGATCACGTCGGGCAGAGGGCCATCGTCGCGGATGGAGCCGGCCAGCACGTATGGGATATCCCGCCGCACCAGTTCGTAGAAGAGTCCCGAGGTGAGCACACCCTGTTCCACGGCCCGCTGGATCCCGCCTGCGCGGCGTATGCGGTTGATCGCGCGGAGGTGGTGCTCGTGCCCACCCTCCACGGCTTCACCTTCGGACAAGTTGATACCCAGCGAGGTGTTATAGAAGGACGATTCGATGTCGTGCACCGCGATGGCGTTGCCACCGAACACCACATCGATCCAGCCCCCGGCCACCAATTTAGCGAATGCGGGAGCGGCGCCGGTATGCACCACCGCGGGTCCGAGGACGGCGACGATCTTCTTGCCTTCCCCACGGATCTCCCGCATCAGACGGGCCACCCTTGCGATCACCAGGCGTTTGGGTTTCTCCGACGAGACCGCCGAGCCCATGAACTCGAACGCCCGTGACGCGCGGTCGCGCCCCAGCGGGACGGCACGGATGCCGTGGACCCCGACCACGATGGGATCGCCGGCTCGCACCTGGATGAGCGGGACAGTACGGGCCGTGCCGGCCGCGATATCTACCACAATGCCGCAGTCCATCTCGGGCCACTTGACGGGGATCCAGCGGCCTTCCAGCCGCACGAACGTCTCCAGATTGGTGGTGGAATAGAAGTCGTCCGGGAACACGGCGTCGGCCGGCGCGGGTTCGAGGCGCACGTCGTCCTGCTCCACGATCTCCACTCCGTGCTGCTGCAGGTCGCGCAAGATCGCATCCAACTGCTCCTCGTCCGGGGCGGTGACCCTCAGGAGGGCGGTGGAATGGTCGTCCTTGTTGCGGCCCATTCGGAACCGCAAGATGCGGTACTCGGCGCCATGCTCGAGGATCTCGTCGAGCACCCGGGGCAGCAGCAGCGAGTCGATGATGTGTCCTTCTAGCTTTATGTCTTCATATGCAGTCATGCAGGCCAATATACCTGAGTCTCTGGCCCGGGTCACCGGCGCCAAGCGAGTGCTGGCAGCCCGCCCAAGCCAAACCAAGGTTGCAGTAGTCCAGACTCAGGTCCGCCTTAACCTCACAAGATGAGCCACCGACCCCTATGCTTCAGTCTTCACGCTTTGGATGTTCTTCAGGAGCGAGAAATCGACAAGGACTGGGTGCAGCGCGTCGTCGACAACCCTGGTCTTGTACTGGCGGATTCCGCGGATCCCAACCTCGTGCACGCTCTGGCCCCGATTGCCGAGCGCGATGGCCGAGTGCTGCGGGTCGTTTATAATCAGAAGATGGACCCTGTCCGAGTGGTGACCGTGTTCTTCGATCGCACCCTGAGGGGGAAACTGTGAGAGTCCGTTTTGACGAACAGGCCGATGCCCTCTACGTGCGGCTCGACGAATCTCCTGTGGTCGAGTCGGAGGAAGTCCGTCCGGGAGTAGTGCTCGACCTCGACAAGCGGGGCGAGATAGTGGGTATTGAGATCCTCCGCGTGGGCCAGCGGCTTCCGACGGCCGAGCTCAAGCACATGGAGTTCGACCTGGTCTAGCAGGTTTCGTTCCGAGCGCTCGCGAGCAGACCCCGCGCCAGCGCGCGAATGCCGAACTCGAAGTCGGACCCGAGGAAATCGGGCGCGCACAGTGCCGCCTCGCGCAAATAGGGGAACTCCTCGGCCGGGAACCGTTCGCTAAGAGCCGCCCACTCCTGGGGCGAAGGCGGCTCCGCGGAACTGTTTGCCATCATGCCGACATACGCCGCGCACGCCGGCAGCGATTGCGTTCATGCCGGCCATCGCTTGAGCGGGCGCCAGGCCCGCATCGCGCAGGATGCCGAGGAGCAGTTCAACCGGCCGCATGGCCTCCGGGGTGCTCGGGCCGCGGGAAAGCACGATGGGGAGCGCATTGGCGTGAGCCAGCATGACGTCGCGATAAGCCCGAGCGGCGTACATGATCCGCTCTTCGGGAGGCGCAGACGGGTCGTCCTTGCCGAGATCGATCTCAGCCATCACCGCCTCCACGATCGCATCCAGCAGGGCATCCTTGTTGGGGACGTGGTAGTACGCCGCCATAGGGTCCACGCCCAACTGGGCGCCCAATTTGCGCATGGACAGGGCCGAGAGTCCCTCGCGGTCGACGATGTCGAGCGCGGTGCGCACGATGCGCTCGCGGGTGAGCAAGGCACCGCGGGTCTTCTTTTCTGTGCTCATGGGCGGTTCCATTCCGGTCGGTGGTCTTGACAATCGGATTCTACAGTGTAGAATGCGTCTTGTCACCAGTTCTACGATGTAGAATTTGCCGTACGATAGGAGATCCGATGAAGATGACGATTCTCAATGGCGAGCCGGACGCCGGAAGCGAGTTCGACCTCTACGTGCGGGCGACGGCCGAGCGCACCGGGGCGGCGGGCCACGAGGTCCGTCTGCTCGACCTGCGCGACCTCGAACTCCGAGGCTGCTCCGGATGCTGGGGATGCTGGGTCAAGACACCGGGCGAGTGCGTGAAGCGCGACGACAGCGCGCTCGTGTGCCGCGCCGTCATCGAGTCCGACCTCTTGATCCTCGCATCACCGGTAGTCATGGGATTCACGACGGCGCTGCTCAAGCGGGCAGCAGACCAGATGATCCCTCTCATCCATCCCTATACGGTGGTCGAGGGCGGGGAGATGCACCATCGGGCTCGTTATGACCACTACCCGCTCGTGGCTCTGCTTCTGGCCGCCAGCCCAGACACCGACGCCGAGGACTTGGCGATCACCGAGCACATGTGGGCCCGGATGGCGCGGAACTTGAAGTCGCGTCTGACCTTTACTTTGGTCGCCAACGACACCCCCGAGGAGGTGGCTCGTGAACTCGCTGCTGTTGCTTAACGGTTCTCCCAGGGGCCCGCGTTCGAACTCCATGAAGATGCTCGCGCGGGTGGGGGAGGGATGGGAGCGCGCCGGCGGCGACGTGCCTCAGGTCCTGCATCTCGCGCGCGCCGCTGACTTTAACCGCGCAGTCGAAGCGTTCGGCCAGGCCGAGGTGGTGCTCCTCGCCATGCCTCTCTACACGGATTCGATGCCGGCGTTGGTGAAGACGTATATCGAGACCCTTGCGCCGTACGTCGGTCGTGCAGATAACCCGAGACTTGGTTTTCTCGTCCAGTCGGGGTTCTCGGAAGCGCTCCACTCAAGGCCGCTCGAGCGCTACCTGGAGAAACTCGCCGGGCGGCTTGGATGCGTGTACGCGGGCACCATCGTGCGCGGCGGCGGCGAGGCCCTACAGGCCATGCCCGAGGAGGCGAATAAACGGCTGTGGGAACGACTGCGCGGCCTGGGACGGTCGCTGGCCGCCGACGGGCACTTCGACCCGGAGCTGCTGTCCGCGGTGGCACGGACCGAGCGTTACTCTGCAGCCAAGGTGGTGTTGTTGAAAGCGGCGCTGAAGATACCGCTGACCCAGTTCTACTGGGACGGGCAACTCAAGAAGAACGGTGCATGGGACAGGCGCTTCACCACACCGTACGCGACAAGAGTGGCTCAGACAAGGAGACTAAAAAAGCTTACAAGGACTTGACGTGGTTCCGAGTACGATGGGATTGCATGAGGACCTGAAGACTGTGGGCTCATCTCCTGAGTCAACCACTGAGTCTCTGGCCAATACTCTTTTCTGTGGGGCGCTCGGAGGCAGGAACCGAGCGCCCTAACCTTTGGGTCTTCCAGCTCTTCAGATGCGTAAGGTCTGGTGCTCGCTTTTCCTTTGCCCGGCATAGTGACGCCACCCTGACCGGCGTGACCCCAACCGGCCGTGACGGCGAGATCGCCGGCCCCGTCATTGAGCGGGACCCCGCCGACTCGCGAAGGCGCGCCGATCGCCTTCAGTTCCGGGCGCAGATCCCCGGCGGTGACGCCGTCGACATCGGTGATGTAGGTCTCGAGCGCGCCCATCGAGGTCCACTGTAGCGTGACGCCCGGACAAACCACAAACCCTCAGGGTTTCGAGAGTGGCGACACAGCTCATTCACAGCTCAGGTTTATATCGTCCACAGATAGCGGTGGTACTCTCCTTTTCTCAAAGGAGGTGTTCCGATGTCCAACGACGGCGAAAAGCGGCGCGTCCTGGTGGTCGACGACGAGCCTTCGATCCTGGACTCGGTCGCCACTTCCCTGCGCTACGAAGGATACGAGGTGGAGGAGGCGGCGACGGGGCGGGCCGCGCTGGCCTCAGCCCGGAAGGATCCTCCGGACTTGATCGTCTTGGACATAATGC
The DNA here is from genome assembly GCA_963772095.1 of uncultured Thermoleophilia bacterium. Classification (GTDB taxonomy): domain Bacteria; phylum Actinomycetota; class Thermoleophilia; order RBG-16-64-13; family RBG-16-64-13; genus Chersky-299. The sequence goes on along the minus strand of CAVYVU010000012.1, from coordinate 88,410 downwards.
TGCCCGACGTGAACGGTCTGGAGGTGACGCGGCAACTGCGGGCGAGTGGCATCCGTGCGCCGATCCTCTTTCTCACCGCCCGCGACTCGCGTCGAGGACAAGGTGGCAGGCCTCACCATCGGCGGCGACGACTACGTGACAAAGCCGTTCGCCCTGGCCGAGATCATCGCACGCGTGCAGGCGATCATGCGCCGGAGCCTGGGAGACGCCGGGGACGAACGTCTTCGTTTCGCGGACGTGGAGATGGACGAGCGGGCGCACGAGGTTCGCCGAGCCGGCCGCCTCATCGAGCTGACCGCCACGGAGTTCAATCTCCTGCGTTTCTTCCTTTCGAATCCCCAGGCGAGTGCTGTCCAAAGCCCAGATCCTGGATCACGTATGGCACTACGATTTCGGCGGAGACGCCAACGTGGTCGAAACCTACGTCAGCTATCTAAGAAAGAAGTTGGAGCGCTACGGTCCGCCGCTCATCCACACCATCCGCATGGTCGGCTACACGCTTCGGGAGCCCGAGCCGGAGTCCTGAGTGTCGCTTCGAGCCCGCCTGCTGCTCGCGCTCATCGTCGTCGCCCTCGTCGCGCTGGTGGTCACCGACGCGGTCACCTACTCCGTCGCTGCGCTCCTTTCTTTACCGCCAGAGCGACCAGTCGCTGGTGGCCGACCACCTGAACATCGAACGGGTGTTGGGCAGTGACGAGCCAGATACCCACGTCTCAGTCCCTGCTGGCCACCGCCCCGGGCACCTTCGCCGAGGTGAAGCGCAGCGACGGGACCGTCATCGCCGGTCCTGTCGCTGCCTACGAGCAGGGCAAGAAGTACACCCCACGGCTTGCCCGAGCCGATCACCGGCTTCAAGACCCCAGGGCCGGCGGGGAGGCAAGTGTCTCTTTCACCACGTCGTCGAACGAGTCCGGAGGTCCGACTTTTAGAGTGCGGGTCTGGCAGCTGGCCGGCGGGGATCAGCTCATCCTGGGCACTCCTCTGGGGAGGGTAGCGGCTACTTTGCACCATCTCCTTCTGGCTGGGAGATCGGCGGTCACTGCCGGCGCTCTTCTGGTCGCTCTATTCCTGGGTGGTGGCTCACGCGTGTGGGCCTGCGCCCCCTGACCGCCATCGAACGCACGGCCGACACCATCGCGGCGGGAGAATTCGAGCAGCGCGTTCCCGGCGAGGACAAAAAGACCGAAGTGGGCCGCTTGGCAAGAGCCCTGAACGTCATGCTCGGTCGGATCCAGAGTGCGCTTTCGCGCAGCGTGACGCCACAGAAGCCGAACTGCGCGACTCGGAGGCGCGTCTGCAGAGGTTTGTGGCCGACGCCTCCCACGAGCTGAGAACCCCGGTGGCGGCAGTTTCGGCCTACGCCGAACTGTTCGAGCGCGGCGCGGCCGCGTCTGCGCAGACGATCTGCAACGGGTGATGGACGGGATCCGGGGCGAGACGGCGCGGATGGGACACCTGGTGGAGGACCTCCTGCTGCTTGCCCGGCTGGACGAGGGCCGCCCGCTCGAGCTCAGGCCGGTCGAGTTGGTGGCCCTGGCCTCCGAGGCCTTGCGGACTGCGCCGAAGCGTGGGTCCTGCCTGGCCGCTGCGGCTGGAAGCCGATCATCCCGTCGAGGTGATCGGGGACGAAGCGCGGCTGCGCCAGGTCTTCGACAACCTCCTGGCCAACATACGCGCGCACACTCCTCCCGGGACGCCGGGAATCGTCCGCCTTCAGGAGACGGACGAGGCCGTGATCATCGAGGTCGAAGACGAAGGTCCCGGCCTGAGCGAGCAGGAGGCGGAGCGCGTGTTCGAGCGCTTCTATCGGGTGGACCAGTCGCGCAACCGCACAACCGGTGGCGCCGGGCTCGGCCTCTCCATCGTGGCGGCGATCGTGGCCGCGCACGGCGGCGAGGTCAGCGGCTGAAGCCGGCGCGAAGGGCGCCTTGTTCAGGGTGCGGCTTCCCGGCGCAGTCCCGGACCAGGCTATCTCCTAGCCGACCGCGGACGGCCGTTCCTGCTGCCCGGCCGGCCCAGGCTGGGTTCAATTCTTCCGCTCGGTTAGTCTCCTGCGCGCCTTTGCCCTCGCTGCGGGCACCCTGCCTGAAACTCTCAGCCACTTCACAGCCAGCTCTCGGCTCGGTCCAAAGAACGGATGTTTCAATGAGACCAGAGTTACAATAACGACTGACTCGAAAGCGAGGCAACACCATGTTCGTCAGGGTCCTCAACCAGAATAGGAAAGCCTGGCTCCTGGAAGCGTCCGACGGCCGCCGGTTCGTCATAAGCGGAAAGAAGGACGTGACGGTGTGCCCTGAGGGCAGTCAAACCCCAGTGCTTACAGCGCGAGGACTCTCCTACAAAGCTGCACGGCGGCTGCTGGAGGAAGAACTAAGCAACGGAGTGGCCGCCTAGCACGACGAGAAGCGGGAACGCCAGGCGATGATGCTCGGGCCGCGGTCAACAGCCGCTCGGCCCGAGCAGTTCTGCCCGAACCTAGACTCACTACCGTCTGACCCCTACTAGGAGGAGCCATGGCTGTCGCTCTGAACACGAACGTGCTCGCCCCCAGGCTGCTGCGCACCGTGTACGAACTGGATACCAAGCGAGATGTCCTACGCACCGTGTACCGGCTCGCCGGCAAGAGGGTCAGGGACGGGATCAGCTTGGAACGACGTGCGGGCTGATCTCGGGATTGCGTGACGACGCAGCCGACCGCGCTTGTGATTTCTGGGTGAGGGAGGGTGTTCTCAGGTATTCGGCCGCTCGGTCATCTGGCGCTGACCTATATCGGCGTTAGGCGAGCCGAGAGTCTGGAGCAAGAGGACTGGTCACTGGCAGACCTGTGAGTTCCCTTCCGTCACGCTGTCGCCGTATTGACGCACTGTCCCCCCGTTCATGGAAGAGGTAGGTTGTCATGAGAGTCGTTCAATTGGTTCCACACCCGGCGCCGGCCGGCAGACGGACCAAGATCGCTCGGTCTGCGGAGAGCTCAGCTGACGTAGCCCTTCGGCTCCGGCTCGTTCCGAATGGGCCGAGGGCAGGTTCTGACCGCTCTCTGGGCTCAGAGTAGCCCCCTCACGTTGCGGCAGCTTCGTGTGAGGACGGGCGTACCTGTCTCCGGAGCTTCAGCGGGTCATCGCTCGGCTCTGCGCGTCGAGGTCTGTCAGACGGCTGAACACCGTTATCGAATCGTTCTGCGCTGCATCACCGGGCTGTGACTGAGCGCAGATGCACGAAATGAACGACATCGCGCGAAACGACGACCGTAGACGAGTGAGCACCAAATGACCAAGGTGCGCCGCTCGAGGAAGCGGCGCACCGGCATATTCGTCGGAGTCTGCGTGGTGGTCGTCGCCGGCCGGGGCTACTTCGCCGATCGGGCGTTCGCGAGCGGAGGCGACCCCGCGGTCAGATACGTCACCCAGCCTGCGCAGACCATGACTCTGACCACGTCCGTCTCCGGAACGGGCAACGTGGCCTATCCCGATTCAGCGTCGGTGGTTCCCAGCGTCTCCGGGGAGGTCAGCGGTCTTGTCGGTGCAGGTGGGCGACGAGGTGAAGAAGGGCCAGACGCTGTTCACCCTGGTCGACCCGCAGCTGGATCTGAACGTCACCAGCGCGCAAGACACCCTGAGCCAGGACAAGACCGCGGTGGTGCAGGCGGAGTTGAAGGTCGAAACAGACCAGCAAAGCCTCGACACGCTCAGAGCTTCCAGCACGTCCACCGCGCTTCAGATCGCGGTGGCCAGAGAGCAGGTGGTGGCCGACGAGGAGGCGGTCACGTCGGCCAAAGCCCAGGTCTCCAGCGCTCAGCTCGCGCTCGACCAGGCGAAGACGGCTGCCGCCGAGCGCGCAGGTCACTGCGCCCATGGACGGCACCGTCACGGCGGTGAACGTGGCCAACGGCGACCAACTGAGCGGCGGCGCGTCGACCGCGCAGCGGCGGCCGCCCTAGTGATCACCGACACCACGCAGGTCGAAGCCGTCGTCTCCTTGGCCGAGACCGACGTGGCCCAACGTGCAAGGTCGGACAGAAGGCCACGCTCACCTTCGACGCCCTTCCCGACCTCACCGCTCGCGGGCAAGGTGACGGAGGTCGACGCGTCCGGCACGGTGAACTCGGGCGTCGTCTCGTACAACGTCACCATCGTGCCCGACACCACCAGACGCCTACGGTCAAGGGCGGCATGACCGTCAGCGCGGCCATCATCACCCAGGTGGTGCCCGACGCGCTTGGTCGTTCCCAACTCCGCGGTCAAGAGCCAGAGCGGCAGCAGCTACGTGCAGATCCTCCAGAACGGCCTACCGGTCGATCAGACCGTCCAGGTAGGCATCTCGAACGACAGCTACACCCAGATCATCGAGCGGTCTGAGCGCCGGCCAGGAGGTCGTGACCCAGACCATCAGCAACGCGACCACCAAGACCACCACGGCCGGAGCGGGAGCAGCCTCCTGGGCGGATCTTCGTCCCGGCTCGGCGGCGGCGCCGGGGCTTCGGCGGCGGCGCGAGCTTCGGTACCGGCGGGGGCTCCGCGCGCACGACGGGTGGAGGGTGATCTGATGACGCGCGTGACTTCGAAGGCCGAGCGCTGCACATGATCGAATGTCGGGATCTGACGAAGGTCTACCTTTCCGGCGAGACCGAGACCGTGGCGCTGCGCGGCATCGACCTCTGCGTGTCCGAAGGCGAGTACCTGGCCATCATGGGCCCCTCGGGCTCGGGCAAGTCCACCCTCATGCACATCCTGGGAGGCTCTCGACACCCCGACCAGCGGGCAGTACTTCTTCGAGGGCCAGGATGTCGGCGCAGCTCTCAGACGACGAGCTGGCCGACATCCGGCGCGACCGCATCGGCTTCGTCTTCCAGGCCTTCAACCTGCTTGCCGCGGGCCACCGTGCTCCGCAACGTGGTCCTGCCGCTCGTCTATTCCGAGCGTCCCTCCGCGGGAGCGCGAGGAGCGGGCCGAGGAAGCCCTGAAGATGGCCGGCCTGGAAGAGTCGCACTGGGACCACCTGTCCAACGAGCTCTCCGGCGGGCAGATCCAGCGGGTGGCGATAGCCCGCGCCCTGATCAACGACCCGGCCCTCATCCTGGCCGACGAGCCCACCGGGAACCTCGACACCAAGACCGGTGAGGTCATCCTGGACACCTTCGCCCGTCTTCACGAACGACGGGCACACGGTCGTCCTCATCACGCACGAGCCAGAGCGTGGCCGAGCATGCCGACCGGATCATCCGTCTTCAGGACGGCCTCATCGTGAGCGACGAGCCCACGGAAGACAGCCTCGGCCGGCGCAGCCGCCGAGCCGGCGTCCTGCCGGCAGGACAGCTCGCGCGCTGCCCCGAGGTGATGGTGCCGGCATGAGACTTGGCGACATCTTATCCGAGTCCCGCCGGGCCATCTCGGCCAACAAGGTGCGCTCCGGTCTCACCATCCTCGGCATCGTCATCGGCATCGCCTCGGTCATCGCCCTGGTCGCGGTCGGCCAGGGCAGCGCGAACTCCATCACCGCGCGGATCGAATCGACCGGCGCCAACCTGCTGACCGTGATCCCCGGCTTCAACGCAACGCCGGTCCGGTGAGCGCCGGCCGCGGAAGCGCGCGCACCCTGACGCCCGCGCGACGCCGAGGCGATCGCCAGCCTGAGCAACGTGGCGGCGGTGGCTCCGGAGCTGGACGGCCGCTACCAGGTGGTGGCGCCGCAGGCCAACACCAACAACCAGGTCATAGGCAGCGTCTCCGTCGTACGCCCAGGTGCACAACATCCAGATGAGCGAGGGGACCTTCCTCTCCGACCAGGACGAGCAGAACCATGACCGGGTGGTCGTGCTCGGGGCCACCGCCGCCACCGACCTCTTCGGCGACCCGACCCAGGGCGGCCAGGACCCGCTGGGCCAGACCATCCGCATCAAGAACCTCGAGTTCACCGTCATCGGGGTGGCCGCGAGCAAGGGCGGGACCGGCTTCAACAACCCCGACGACGCCATCTACGTGCCCCTGAGCACGGCTCAGCTCTTCCTCGCCGGGCAGACCACCTACCTGTCCAGCATCGGCGTCGAAGCGCAGACCCAGGGAAGCATGACCCAAGCTCCAGAGCGACATCACGAGCACGCTGCTCGCGAGCCACAAGATCAGCGACCCCACTCAGGCCGACTTCTCGGTCATGAACCAGGCCGACCTGGCCCAGACCGCCTCCTCCACCGCCCGCACCCTCACGCTGCTTCTGGCGGCCGTCGCCGGCATCTCCCTGCTCGTCGGCGGCATCGGCATCATGAACATGATGCTGACCACCGTCACCGAGACGGACGCGGGAGATCGGCCTGCGCAAGGCCATCGGGGCCAAGAAGAGGGACATCAGCCTGCAGTTCCTGGTGGAGGCCGTGGTTCTCACCTTCGCCGGCGGGATCATCGGCATCGTGCTGGGCTGGCTGGTGTCGCTTGGCCTCACCAGGTTCGCCGGGCTGGCCTCCCAGGTGACGGTCACAGCGGTGGTGCTGGCCTTCGGGGTGTCGGCGCTCATCGGCATCGTGTTCGGCTTCTATCCCGCCCGGCGGGCGGCCGGGCTCAATCCCATCGAAGCTCTTCGCTACGAATAGTCTTCACGAACAAGGAGGATCCATACCATGAAGCGTTGGTTGGTTATCGTGATTGTCGTGGCGGTCGCCGTGGTCGTCGGTGTCGCCGGCGTCTTCGGCGGCAGGGCCAGTGCGGGGACGCCGTCCCCGCAAGAGGCGGCGAAAGTGCTGAGTAACCTCACGACGCAGCAGCGACAGCAGCTCGCGCAGAGCGGTGGTCTCAGCGGAGCGTTCGGCGGGAGCCGGGGAACCGGTACCGGCAGCGGGTCCGGCGGCTTCACCAGCGGCAGCATCGTCAGCTCCGACAGCAACAGCGTCACCGTCAAGCTGAGCGACGGCAGCACCAAGATCGTCCTCTATTCCCCTTCCACCGCGATCTCGGTCTCGAAGACGGGTTCCGCGTCTGACCTGACGGCCGGACAGGACGTCACCGTCACCGGCACCGCCAACTCGGATGGCAGCATCACCGCCACCAGGATCCAGGTGGGGACTCTGCCCAGGCCGACCACGACCACCACCAGTGGGACGGCCGGTTGTGGGCAGAGCACGACCGGCAGTACAGTCACGACCGCCGGAGCGGGCACCAGCACCCAGTAAGGATCGAGAGCGAGCGGCTGCCCGGAGTTGGGCAGCCGCTTTGACTCAAGTCTCGTCCCCGCTGGGCCTCATACCCACGGAGTTGCTCGTGGTGGCCGGCGTGCCGGCAGCGTAGCTTCCTCCGAGTATCGGCCGGCGCGATTCACTCTACCAAGCTCGCCTTGGTGATGACCACCGGCTCGGTGGGCACGTCGCTATGAGGCCCCGAGTTGCCCGTGGGCACCTCGGCGATCGCGTCCACCACGTCCATGCCTTCCACGACCTTGGCGAACACCGTGTATCCCCAGCCGGAGCCGGTCTTGGCCGTATGGTCGAGAAAGGCGTTGTTCTTGAGGTTGATGAAGAATTGACTCGTGGCGCTGTGCGGGTCGGAGGTGCGGGCCATGGCAAGTGTTCCGCGACTATTCTTGAGCCCATTGTCGGCTTCGTTCGCGATAGCGGCGCAGGTGGGTTTCTGCTGCATGTTCGCGGTGAACCCACCCCCCTGGATCATGAAACCCGGGATGACGCGGTGGAAGATGGTGCCGTCGTAGTGCCCGGAGGCGACATACGCGAGGAAGTTCTCGCTCGTGACCGGAGCCTTGACCGTATCGAGCTCCACGGTGATGTCCCCCAGGGACGTGCCTAGAATCACGCGAGGATTGACTTGCTCTTCCATGCTTGTTCCTTTCTCAACCGGGCCTCGCCCGGATCGCTGGCTTGAGTGCGGGGTCTATATTCGCACGGCTTCGCGAATCTGGTCGCTACACCTTTGGCAAACCGTCAGACGAAGGACAGGCTATGGCGTCACGGTGCTCCTCGGCCGCCCGTGAGCACGGGAGGGAAGTAGCTACATTTGTCGAAGTAGCGGCATCCATTATCCAAGTGCACATCCATCATCCGAGGTGTTCTCTCCCCGACTGGCGCGACTTGGATCTGGGTATAGGAACCGCGGTGGGGCACAAACACCGCAAGGACACTGCGATGAGCAAACGGCCGGGAGAGGGTCTTGATCACCAACTCGCTCGACTGACCACGGTTCTCGAAAACGCTCCGGTCATCCTCTACGGGTTGGATCTCGAAGGTCGCTTCACATACAGCGAGGGCAACGGTCTCGCCGCTATGGGATTGCGCGCCGGTCAGGTGGTCGGCGACTCCGCTTCTGAACTCTATCGTGAGACCCCCGCGGCCTTGGAGGCCATCCGCGGAGCTTTGGCGGGGCAGCACACCGTCTTCAAGGCTCATTTCGGCGGGGCGGACTTCATCTCCCGGCTCACTCCCGTGTTCGACGATGCCGGCACCGTCCAGGAAGTGGTCGGGGTCTCGTTGGACACCGGCGGGCAGGTGCGGGCAGAACAGGCGCTCAGCGAGCGAGATGACCAACTGCGGCAGTCCCAGAAGATGGAAGCCGTGGGGCAGCTGGCGGGAGGCATCGCCCACGACTTCAACAACCTACTCACCGCCATCATCGGCTACAGCGACCTGCTCCTTACGAACGAGGATTGCCCGTTCGAGTCGGTGCGCGGCGACGTGGAGGAGATCAGGCGCGCGGCCGAACGCGCGGCGGGACTCACTCGCCAGATCCTTGCCTTCTCGCGTCGTCAGGCCTTGCAGCCGGAGATCATCTCCTTAAACGACGTGTTGGCAGAGACCCAACCCCTGCTTCGCCGGACCTTGGGCGAGGAAATCGAACTGGATTTCGTGCTGGATCGGGAGCTCGGCGTGGTCGAAGTGGATCCACACCAACTGGTGCAGGTGGTAATGAACCTGGCCATCAATGCCCGAGACGCCATGCCGGGCGGGGGCAAGCTCAGCCTGGGGACGGCCAACGTGGAACTGGACGAGGGCTTCTGCCGGCTCAACTTCGATTGCACCCGGCCCCCACGTCATGCTGACCGTTTCCGACAACGGGCGTAGGCATGGACGAAGAGACGATATCCCACATCTTTGAACCCTTCTTCACCACCAAGGGCCCAGGAGAAGGGACCGGCTTGGGCCTCTCCACCGTCTACGGCATCGTGCGACAGAGTGGAGGGAACATCTTGACCCAGAGTGAGCTGGGTAGGGGGACCACCTTTAGGATCTATTTCCCCCGCCTCGACCGCTCGGCAGAGAAGCTCCCGATCATTGTCGCCCCGCCTGCACTGGACGTTGCCCATGAAGTGGTCCTGGTCGTGGAGGATGAGCCCGCGGTGCGGGCCCTGGTTACGCGAGTGCTCACCAATGAGGGCTATATCGTGTTCGCGGCGAGTGACTCCATCCAAGCCTTGGCGCTCCTTGAGGACGGAGACCGTTCGGTCGACCTGCTTCTGACTGACGTAGTGTTGCCTGGGGGGATGCAAGGCGGCGCACTGGCGACCAAGGCCGTGGCTCTGAGGGCGAGACTCCCGGTTCTTTTCATGTCCGGCCACCCGCGCGAATCCCTGCTACATGAGCGGGGTCTCGATGCGGGAGTAAACTACCTGCAGAAGCCCTTCACCCCGGACTCGTTGAGCCGCAAAGTGCGTGAGGTGCTAGGCGCTGAAACCGCTGGTGAGCCGCTGCCCAAGTAGCCGAAAACCGAGTCAGGCGCGCGTGGGCGCCGGCTCAACTGGGGACGGGCCCTACATGCGTGGCAGTTGCGCCGTTTCCTGCGGATTCGATTCAGCTGGGATCTCTCTGGGCTGGACTCCAACGATCTGGCACGCGCGGTCGAAGACGCAGTCCAGCTCATGGGCGCACTCCCCGGTGGCCACGTCGAAAGGCGACTGGCAGTAGAGGCAGCGTAGTGTGCGGAGGTCCCACCATGGCAGCCTGGCCAGGCGTTCCAGCACCGAACGCATCCGGCGCCAGTCACAGCACAGGGTCTCTACTTCCGCAGAGAGCTTGTCGACATCTCTGGCGGTGGCCATTCACATCCTCCGCTGGTCAGAGTCTCGCACCAAAAACGAAACCCGTTAACTCAGTCCTTTGAATCGGCAGATACCCGGCAAAAGACAAGAGTCTCGTAGCCAGAGAACCTTCTTAGCCTCGCCGACTCACGTCGCTCCGAGTGAACGCCGCTGGAAGACGCACTGCAACGAGCGGTGGACGGCCCGAAGACCGGCGGCGCCGAGCGGTCGACGGCGCGCGGAGCGCTGCTTGCCGGGCCTACTCCATCAGGTACGCGATAACCCGCGCAGGCGCACCGTCGCCGGCCATGACCTTGAGGGGCAGGCAGATCACGTAGACCCTGCGGCCGGTCAGCTGTCTCGCCTCTGCGCTGATCTCCTCGATCAAGGGGATGCCGTTGCCCAGTAGGACGTTGTGCGCAGGGCTGGAGCGGTCCCCGTACTGGTCGATGCTGAAGAAGTCTATGCCCACCGACTTGACCTTCTTGGCCAGGAGCCATTCCGCACCGGTGCCGTCCAGGTACGTGTACTTGGAGTCGAGCCCCGGCTCACCGAGGTGCTCGGAACAGCCGGTGAAGAGGATGACGATGTCCCCTTCGTGCACCAGATCGGCGTACTTCTCGAGGTCGGCGGCGCCGATGCCGGAGCCGATCGGCTTGGACGTCAGATCCAGCACGACACCTTCCCCCATGAACTTGTGGAGGCTCAGCTCTCCGAGCGCCGTGCCTTCGTTGAAATAGTGCCGGGGTGCATCCACGTGAGTGCCGTGATGCGTGGCTATGGTCATCTTGTGGACGTTCGCTCCCTGTCGGTCCACCGACGACACCTGCTCGATCTCGGCCGGAAAACTCGCCGGGAAGAACGGCATCCCTTCCCAGATCGGGTTGGAGAGATCGTAATAACGTCCCTGCAGTCCAGTGACCTCGCTCACTTTCGTTCCTCCTTCGGGGGAAGACGTGGATGTCGTCGCTCGCAACCGGTCGCGTCAGGCGTAGGAAAGGGGCCTACCAATGATAACGCCGGGGACCTTAGTGGCACCAACCCTTGAGGCCTGTGAATCTCGACGTGATAGCGTGTCAGAGTGACTGGGGCGATCGACTTTGTGCCCGTGACAAGGGATCCCAAAGCCGCCCGTTCGCCCCGGACTGTGAGCCACGAGCAATGCCGCTCCACTACTACTTGGTCTGAGACTCAAGGAGGGTGCCAAGAATGATTACGGGAATAGGACACGTGGGCATTTGGGTGAGCGACTTGGAACGATCTCTCGAGTTCTATCTCAGCATCCCGACGATCGAGGAAGCGTTCAGGCTCTACAAGGAAGACGGCAGCCTGATGCTGGTGTACCTGAGGCTCTCTCCCGGCCAGTTCTTGGAACTCTTCCCCGGTGGGTCTGCGAGCGAGGGGGGCAACTCCGGGTACTTCCACGCATGCCTCCAGACCGCCGACATACACGCGCTTCATCAGGAATTGCTCAAGAGGGGATTGTCGCCCAGGACCCTGCCCAAGAAATATGACGACGACCACTCCTGGCAGTTCTGGATCGATGATCCGGACGGCAACCCGATAGAGTTCCAGCAGCTTACGGCTGAGTCCCTGCAACTGAAATAGCACCTCGGTCTCATGGAGAAAAAAGCGGAAGCGGCAACCGAACGGCGGGGCTCCTCGATCACAGTGGATCCCGACCTCTGCAACGGCTGCAGGACCTGTGAGCTGGCCTGTTCGTTCCATCACACGGGGCTGATGTCGCCCGAGCTCTCCAGCATAACGGTGCGCCGGTCGAATCGGACTGCCGCGATCCAGTGGTTGGTGCTCCCCACGTGCGACCTCTGCGCCGGCGAGGAGCGCGAGATGTGCGCGAAGTACTGTGGCTGCGAAGCGATCCGGATCGAGGCCTGCTGATGAGGTCGTTCGAGATACGCGGAGGACTGGCCGGCAGGATACTGCGAGTAGATTTGAGCACCGGTCGCGTCTCGACGGAAGACACCGCGACGTATGCGGCGCGCTTCCTGGGTGGCCGAGCCGTCAACAGTCTCATCCTTCTCAACGAGGTCTCTCCAGAAACGACTTGGTCGGATCCGGAGAATCCCATCATCTTCGGCACCGGCTGCCTGGTGGGCACGATGGCTCCAGCCGCGAACCGAGTATCCATCGACACGAAGAACCCGTATAGCGGCGGGAAGGGATCGGCAAATTTCGGCGGCGGTTTCGGGCCCGAGCTGAAGTACTCGGGCTTTGATCACGTGATCATCACCGGAAGGGCTTCTAGGCCGATGTATCTCTGGATACACGACGGCGAAGCCGAGCTGCGCGAAGCCGAGGCCATCTGGGGGAAGACTACCTACGAGACGGAAGAGATACTGCAACGCGAGCTTGGCGATGACCGGATCGAGATGGCCGCCATCGGCCCTGCCGGAGAGAACCTGGTGAAGGCCGCGTGCGTGATCAGCGGCCTCTTCAAGGCCGCCGGTGGGTGTGGGGTCGGCGCCGTCATGGGCAGCAAGAACCTTAAGGCAGTGGTCGTGCGGGGCCACGGTGCGATCCGGGTCGCCGACGAAGCGGGCTTTCTGAAGAGCGGTGGACGCCTGCCGTGCCAAGATCGAGTCCTCACCTCGGACGGCGGAGTGGAGAAAAGGGTGCATCAAGGCGTATTGCCCGCCCGAAAGCCCGTTCTGGGACGTGAACACCGACCGCATCCGAAACGGTCAGGTGGGGAACTGGCCCCTCGAAAAACGGATCAATCTGGCCGGCGAAGAGCGGGGCGTCCTCCGGTATAAGAAGAAGATAACCGGCTGTTTCGCCTGTCCGGCCGGGTGCAATCAGTATTCGGAGATCACCGATGGGCCCTATCGCGGGACCAACGGTATCGGGTATTGGATCGGTTCCGCGATGTATTCCGCCCGGTTCGACGTCGACGATGCGGCCGCCTCCATCAAGTTCCATCTCCTCTGCAACGAGCTCGGCCTCGACGGCGATGCGTGTTCCACCGTCCTTTCCTGGGCTTTCGAATGCTACGAGAAAGGGCTAATCACCAAGGATGACACCGGCGGTCTGGAGCTTGTCTGGGGTGACGGAGAGGCCATGAACCGCGCGGTCGAGGAGCTTGCCTATCGGCGCGGCATCGGCGAGTTGCTGGCGGAGGGTGGCAAGGAGGCGGCGCGCATACTTGGGAGGGGGTCGGATGCCTTCATCGCGCAGATGAAGGGACAGGATACGGTCGACTCGTTCCGCATCCAGAAGGGCTGGGGCTTGGGGCTCAGTACCTCGCCCTGTGGTCCGCGTCATCTGAGGGGTTCGGTGGGGTCGCCGACTATGTGTGGCCCACGGCATATCCCTCGCGACCCGACGGGCTACGAGAACCAACCCGAGGCGGTCTTCTGGCAGACGCAGGCCAAGGAGATAGAAGACCTCGTGGGGGTGTGCAACTACATGGGCACCTATTTCGGGGTGCGGGCGCTTGAGCCTGGTGACTACACCGATCTCACCCGGGCCGCCTTGGGGATCGATATCTCGGAAGAAGAGTTCATGCGACTGGGGCAAGCCGCCTACAACCTGGAGAGAGCCTTCAACACCATCCATGCCGGATTCGGCCGGCGGGACGACTATCCCCCTATCAGATACATGGAGGAACCAGTCGATCGCGGGCCCTATGCGGGCTTCAAGTGCGACAAGGACAAGTGGGACGGAATGCTCGACAGGTTCTACGAGCTCAACGGCTGGGATGTCGCCACCGGCCTGCAGACCCGCAGCGGACTCCACGACCTGGGCCTGGACGACATCGCTGCGAAGCTTCAAGCGGCGGGCAGGCTGGTCGAGCGCTAGGAGGCTGCTGAAGAACAGCGCCCCGGCCGTCAGAAGCGCACTGGGCGGCACGATAGCACGTCCTCGGTCGCGTCAATAGCGCTGCTATTCACGCTTCCTGCGTCCTTCTCTCGCGCGTACCCATCGGGCTCTGGCGGCGAGGCGCCATTCTTCAGCAGCCTGCTAGCCGCAGGTGACGCGGGCGCCGCTCTCGCGTCAGTGCATGCTGAGTCCGCCGTCGACCAGGAGAGTCTGGCCCGTCATGAAATCGCTGTCCGGCGAGGCGAGGAAGAAGGCGGGCCCCGCCAGGTCGTCGGATAGCTCGTTGCGGTCGCTCAGACATTGGCGCGAGCGCGTGTGCGCGCAGAGGTCGGATTTGTCGCCCCCCTGCCCGAGGTTCGAGTCCGTCATCGTGAAGCCGGGCGCCAGGGCGTTCACCCGGATCCCGAATTCGCCCAACTCCCTGCTCAGCGCTCGGGTGAGGCCGATGATGCCTCCCTTGCTGGCGACATAGGGGATAAACCCCGGCACTCCCTCGAAAAACGTGGAAGACGTGAGATTGATTATCTTCCCGTAGCCCTGAGGTTTCATATAAGGGACCACGGCCCGGCTGCAGAACCACATGCCCCGCAGATTCACGTCCAACGTGCAGTCCCATTCCTCGACGGTCCACTCGTCGAAGTGTCGCAGGCCCTTTCCCGAAGGGACCACCCGGGCCGCGGCTGCGTTGTTCACCAGGATGTCGATCTTGCCGCCCCACGTGTCCGCCACCTGGCGCGCCGCCGCTTCGCACTGGGCCAGATCGGTTATGTCGCACGCAATGGCGATGGCTGTTCCGCCGGCCGCCGTGATGTCGTTCGCCACCTGCGCAGCGCTCGACTCTCGCCTGGCTACGACGGCTACCCTGGCCCCCTCCTCGGCGAAACGGACGGCTATGGACCGGCCGATGCTGTTGGTGCCGCCCGCCCCCGTGACAAACGCCACCCTATCCCTGAGGCGCTCCGCTTCCCTACGTCCCGGACTCATGTCGGCCCTCCTTGGCTACGGTTCCCGCAATCATAGCGCCGGGCCCTCTGGGCCGCCGTGCTTCTCTCGCGGCCCGGGACTATCGCCGCCTAAGCCGGGGAATCTTTGCAGAGAAGCACCTGTGTGACAGAACAGCCGGGTAGCCGAGCGGCTCAGCAGTGGGGCGACGGAGAATCTCGTCTTGGGAAGCCACCAGATAGAACTGGAGGATGTCATGAGGATCGGCGTTCTGGGCACGGGCATTGTGGGAAAGACGCTGGGAAGCAAGCTTATCTCCCTAGGCCACGAGGTCTTCATGGGCTCGCGCATCTCGGATAATCCGGCGGCAGTCTCCTGGGCCATGGAGCACGGCCCCCGTGCTTATGCCGGCGCGTTCGGCGAGGTGGCCGCTTTCGGAGAGCTGCTGATCAATGCGACCTTGGGATCAGGCTCGCTCGCTGCGCTGGAGCAGGCAGGAAAGGATCGCTTGCGCGGCAAGATCTTGCTCGACGTCTCCAATCCTCTCGACTACTCGCATGGTTTCCCCCCGACCCTGTTGGTGGCCAATACGGACAGCTTGTCCGAGCAGATCCAGAGGGCCTTTCCGGATACCAAGGTAGTCAAAGCGCTCAACACCATGAACAACGCGGTGCAGGCCGATCCGGGGCTGTTGCCGGGCCGCCACACCGTCTTCTTGTGCGGTGACGATGCAGGAGCGAAGACGGTTGTGTCTGGCATTCTCCGCTCGTTCGGCTGGCCCGAGGAAGACATCCTCGATCTCGGAGACCTGACGGCCGCCCGCGGGATGGAGATGTCACTGGCGCTCTGGGTGAGGGTCTTGAAGGCCATCGGCACACCCGTGTTCAACTACCACGTGGCGCGAGTTTCCTAGGAGCTTCGCGCGAGATTGCCCGGTCCCGCCACGAGTAGGCGATAGGCCCGCCGGGCTACGATCAGTTCCTCATTCGTCGCCAGCGCGATGACAGCGACGGGCGCCCCATCCGGAGAGAGCAGCCGATCTCCACTCGCCTGCTCGTTGCGGGCCGGGTCAAGTTCGACCCCGAGGAACTGGAGCCGGTCGCAGCACGCACGTCGCAAGTTCGCGGAATTCTCGCCGATGCCACCTGTGAAAGCGATGGAGTCAAGTCCGCCCATGGCCGCGGCATATGCGCCGACGGTCTTGCGGACCTCGTAGGCGAACACCTGCAGTGCAAGCTCGGCGTCGGCGCTGCCGGCCGCCGCGGCTTGCTCCAGGTCCCTGATGTCTCCGCCGGGCACTCCAGACAATCCGGCGAGACCTCCGCCTTGTGTCAACTCCTCTGTGATCTCGGCCACGGACCATCCCCGCCGCGCCATCATGTAGAGCACGGCAAAGGCGTCCACGTCGCCGGAACGATTCGCGTTCTCCAAACCGGACTGCAGCGAGAAGCCCATGCTCGTGTCGACGCTCCGTCCCCGGTCGATGGCGCAGATCGACGAGCTACCGCCGAGGTGGCAGCTCACCAGCCGCAGTGTGTCCATCGGCCTCCCCAGAAACTCAGCCGTGCGCTCTGCCACGTAGCGGTGAGAGGCGCCGTGGAATCCGTAGCGTCGTATCCCGTACCGGTCGTGCCACTCTCGAGGGACTCCGTAACGGGCCGCATAGTCAGGCATGGTGGCGTGGAATTCCGTCTCGAAGGCGGCGATCAAGGGCACACCAGGCATGGCTTCGCGAAACGCTCGAATGCCGGTGAGGTAGATCGCGTTGTGGGCAGGAGCCGCCGGCAGGTATTCCTCGAGAGCCGTCATGACGTCGTCGTCCACGTAGAACGTGCCTCGATACCGCGGTCCGCCGTGGACGGCCTTAAAAGCCACCGCGTCGATCGTCGTGCCGGGCCCGACATCGTGGTCGGCGAGCTTGATCTGCGCGAGCGCTTCGCGGTAGTCCCGGACCCGCTCAAGCCGCCCTTTGCCCAGAACACACTCCGACGGCATGTCCAGGATCTGGTACTTGAGCGACGTGGAGCCGAGGTTAGGGATGAGGACGTTCATGCAGACCATCGTAACATCGGCATGCGCTAACCTAGCCCAACCAAGTGAGTCGGAAAGGATATCCACATGCACGAGATCATTCAGCCTGAGGGGCTCTGGGACCCTCGGCCCATTTTTGCCCAAGTGGTGAGGTCGGGCAATCAGGTGTTCATCGCCGGGCAGACTTCGGTAGACAGGAACGGCAAGACCGTGGGGGAGGGAGACATCGAGGCGCAGACGCGCCAGGTGTTCGATAACCTCGACACAGCCCTTCGCTCGGTCGGCGCGACGTTCGACGACGTGGTGAACCTCACGGTGTACTGCACCGATCTCGACTCGCAACTTCCGACCGTTGCTGCCTACCGGGGCAGGTATTTCTCGGAACCGGTGGCGAGCACGACTCTGCAGGTCTCCCGGCTGGTGAGAGCCGGAGTGGCTCCTGGAGATCGAGGCGGCGGTGATCCTTACGTAGCCACGATCGTGGCGGAGCCCGCGCCGGCGCTTCGGCCGTGCCTGCGCTCGGGACGACATCGCGGCCCGGGCCCGTAGCTACGGCCGCTGCGCCCAGGCCGGGCGCGGGAGCGAAGCGGATTGCCGCCCGCGCCGGAGCTTCGGTCGCGGGATCCTGGGCGGGATCGCGGCTCGGTCTAGCTACGATTCCGCCGGTTGTCCGGCAAGGCGTTTCTTACGCGGGCAAGAACTTGAGCGATGCAGAATTCATGCAGTAGCGCAGCCCGGTGGGCGGCGGGCCGTCATTAAAGACGTGTCCCAGATGACCGCCGCAGCGAGCACATGTCACCGCCGTCCGTTTCATCAGGAAGGACCGGTCCACGTGCTCCTCTACCGCATCCGGCGCGATGGGCTGGAAGAAGCTCGGCCAGCCGGAGCCGGAGTGGAACTTCGCCTCCGAGCTGAACAGGGGGAGGTCACAGGCGTAGCAAAGGTACGTGCCCCGCCCCCAGAATTCGTCGTACTCGTTGCCGAAAGCCGGCTCCGTGCCGTCCTCAAAGAGTACGTGATAGCGCTCGGGCGGCAGGATGCGCCGCCATTCTTCTTTGCTGCGGACAAGCTTGTCGACCATCTTCACCTCCGCCAGTTCGTGCCTTTGAGTCTTGCGCGCGAGTACCGAGGCCGGCTAAACGCGAGACCACCGGTGTCGAAGCACTCGCCCCGCTTATCCCGTCATCATGAAATCGGCCCAGGTACCACAGCGATTCCTGTACTCGAAATGCCTTCCGTGATCTTGGTAGTCCCAGAAGGGAGTGTGGCAGGCTTTCACATTGCTGAGAAACGGCAGGGTCTGATTCTCAAGGCGCACGGGGTCGCCGTGCGGCCCTCTGGTGAGGTACTGCTCCATTTCTCCAAAGGGCATCTTCACATGAACCCTGTCTCCGCTCTCTTCCACCTCGATGTCCACATACTTGACACCGAAGTTCTTCTTCATGAGTACCCCGCCGATACTCTCGACCGCTAGAATATCGAGCACCTCGCGCTGTTGGGGACTGAGATCTTGGGCGATGTATATGCCTCCCTCCGAGCCCTTCTTCACGACTTCCTCGTACGTGGAATGAGGGAGGTCGCCGGCATAGACGACAACCGCCCCGGACAGATCGACGCCGTTGGCGCTGCCTTCCTCGATCCGAAAGACCATGAAGTACCGGCAGCCGCCCTCCTTGTCCCTGCCGAAGTAGTACGGGCAGTGTCCCTCTGAGGCACACGCTTCATGATAGGTGCCTCTAAGTTGCCATCCTGGTTCCAGCCCTTCCACTTGCGCGCCTCCTTCTCCGAACCTAAGATGCTCCATGGCATCCCATGATCACCCTACAGGAAGACGATGAGTCATGACAGCAATAGACCTCTCCGACGGCCAACATGTGCTGGACCAGGCCTACCGATCAGCCTACGAATACGAGCAGACGTTCGGCTGCTGCCCCCAATGCGTGCTGGCAGCCATCCAGGACGTGCTGGGGATAGGCGGTGACGACCTTTTCAAAGCTGCGCATGGTCTGGCTGGCGGCGGAGCCTTGTCCCAGGCGGGGACGTGTGGGGCACTCATCGGCGCATTGCTGGCGATAGGCGCCGCACATGGGCGGGGCCGCGCGGATTTCGCCGCCGGTCCCAACATGAAGTCTTATGCTCTAGCGAAGAAGATGTTCGATGCCTTCGTTGAAGAATTCGGCAGCCCCATATGCGCCGACATACAGACGCGTGAGATGGGCAGGTCTTTCGACCTCTGGGACCCCAAGGACTTCGAAGCGTTTCTCGCGGCCGGAGGTCACGGGGACAAATGCCCCAACGTGGCCGGTACCGCGGCGAAGCTGGCGGCCGGCGTGCTGCTGGAGGCCGAGGCGAAGGCAACGAGGAAACCCCAGCGGTGACGTCTCGCCGGTGACGTCCTGCCGGCGAAGGTCCCGCAAAGCCCACGGGCCTTAATGGCCCCAAACCACTGAAGGCGGCCGATCGCCTGCCGGCCTAGAGGAGCCTTTCTGAGCGTACATGACGTTGGGGACGCCGTCTTCGCTCACGGTCGCCAAGACCACGGGAAGATTTCTCTGTTCCCATGCTTGGAGTACGGAATCCGGAATCTGAGCCATCCTGTCTTGACCCTTCCTGTTTCTAGTACCGTTGCTGGGACGGAGTGCGGCTCACAACGCCGATTCGAAGATCGCGGCGAGTTCGGCACGCGTGAGCTCGATCGGGTTGGCCTTCATGCTGCTCGCCCTGGCAGCCTTTTCAACGAGTTCCGCGGTGAGCTCTGGCCCGATACCGTAACCGCCGAGCCGTGGGATGTCCAGATCGGCGACCAGCGAGCGTAGCCATTCGACAGCGTCGTCGGCGGTGGCAGCGGGGTCCCCGCTGAGCAGTCGAGCGACCCTCTGGTAGCGCAGGACAGCGTCGTTTCCCGGCTCCCTCCCGCGCAGAGCAGACAGATTGGCGGCCACCACATGCGGCAGCAGGTTCGCGCAGATGACACCGTGCGGCACGAAGCACATGCCCCCCAGCGGACCGGCAAGACCGTGTACGGCTCCCAGCCCCGCATTCGCCAAGGCCATCCCTCCGAATAGGCTCGCGACGGCCATGTCTTCACGGGCCGCGTGATCTCGCCCGTCCGCGAAAGCCGTGCGCAATGACCGTGCCACCCGGCCGATGCCTTCGACACATATGGCGTCCGTTAGGGGATTGGCCCGCTTGCATACGAACGGCTCGATCAACTGGGTGAGTGCATCGAGTCCGGTGGCTGCGGTCAAAGCCGGCGGGAGATCGTATGTCAGCTCTGGGTCGATCAAGGCGAGCTTCGGTAGCATCATGCGGCTGCGCAGGCTGACCTTGACGCGGTGTTCCGGCGCTGTGAGCACGGAGTTCCAGGTCATTTCCGAGCCGGTTCCGGCCGTGGTCGGAATAGCGAGCCATGGGAGTGGGGCGGCAGTCAACGTTTGTCCGCGCCCGACAAGCTCGAGGTAGTCCAGCACGTCGCCTGGGTTCGTGAGCATGGCCGCAACGGCTTTTGCGGTGTCCAATGCGCCGCCGCCGCCGAACCCAATGACGTGATCGCATTGCTCCTTCTTGCCGAGGGCCGTGCCGCTTCGAACAGCCTCGACATCTGGCTCGCCGGAGACCGAAAAGGTCGCCGCGCTCACCCCGTGTTCGCGAAGGACCGCCAGTAGAGGCTGGGCGCGGCTGGGAGTACGGCCGGTCACCACCAGGGCGCGGCGACCGAGACCACGTGCCAGCGTGCCGGCCTCGCCGAGCGTGCCCGCTCCGAAGATGATGCGGGAGGGAGTCACAAGTTCGAAGCGCATGTCACTCAATTCTCGCCCGCACTCACTTCCGCCCTCGCTCAGCTCTCGCAGACGTGCACCCGGTCGGCTTCCACGGACACCCAGACCCGCATTCCCGTCTTCAAGTCCATGCGGCTCACATCCGGCGGAAGTACGAAGGCCTTCAAGTGGACCTCGTCCGTCGCCGCGGCGCAGTCACACGACAGCCCCACAACGAAGTGGACCGGTCCCGGCGCCACAGAGTCTACCGTGGCCGCCAGCACGTTCCATCGACCCGGTCTCAGCTCGCCGGGAGCGTTCGCCAGCACGAGGTCTTCCGCCCGGATGGCTGCCGTGACCCCGCCCGTGGCGTTCCTACTAGTCTGCAGCTCCTGGCCCCCTGGGAGGCGCAGGCTCCGCCCATGCGCCACCGCCGGAAGGAGGTTCTCACATCCCACCAGATAGGCCACCTCCGCGCTGACAGGCCTTCGCAGGAGTTCGTCTGGGGCCGCCACCTGGAGCAACCGGCCAATACCAAGCACCGCCACCTCATCCCCAAGGGAAACGGCTTCTTCCAGGCTGTGAGTGACATGCAGAGCGGTGACCCCCAGGTCGCGGCAGAGAGACTTCACCTCAGTTGCCATCTGATTCCTCGACATCCGATCGAGGGCGGCAAGAGGTTCGTCAAGCAACAAGACGGCAGGACGCACGACCAGAGCCCGGGCGAGGGCGACCTTCTGCTGTTCGCCGCCCGAGAGGCCACTCGGGCGGCGCCCCAGGAGCTGCTCCACTCCGGTCAGTTCGGCTGCCTCCTTTACCCGCGCCCGGCGGTCCGTCGCCGAGGTGCGTCGCCGCAGTCCGAAACCGATGTTGTCAGCCACGGAGAGATGCGGGAAGAGAAGGTAGTCCTGGTACACGAAGCCGATGTCGCGGCGCTCGGCGGGCCACCCGGTGATGTCCTCCCATGTGCCCGCGCGTCTGAGCTCTATCTTTCCGGAGCGGAGTCCATGCAGGCCGGCGATCGTCTCCAGCAGGACGGTCTTCCCGGCCCCGTTCGGCCCCAGGATCACCAGATACTTGCCCTCTCGAACGTGGAGCCGTTCGATCTCAAGCGAGAAACCGCCAAGATCTACCCGAAGATCCGAAAGAGTCAGCATCGCTACTGCTCCTTACGCCAACGCCCGGTGTCTCGGCGCCGGGGAAGGACTCGGCGCAACACGACCAGGATCACGAGAGCGAGAATGATGAGCAAGGCGGTTACCGGAAGCGCCACCGACAGGCCCTGTCCCGAGAAGAGTTCGTAGATGAGCACCGAGATCGTCTTGGGGTTGTAGGCGAGGATGACGATGGCCCCGAACTCACTTATCCCTCGGGCCCACATCAACACAGCCCCCGCCAGGATCCCCCGCCAAGCCAAGGGCACAGCCACCGTCGAGAAAGACCGCCAGGGAGACGCGCCCAACGTACGCGCTACGTGCTCCAGCCGCGTATCCACGAGGGCGAAGGACTCCCGCGCCGAGCTGACAAACAGGGGAACACTCACAAAGAGCATAGCGACCACGATCCCCGCCAGGTTCTCCGTGAAGAACAGGCCGAGCGAGGCGAAGGGCTTGCCGACTACCCCTTGGCGCCCGAACACCATCAAAAGAGCAATGCCTGCCGCCGTGTGCGGAATGACGAGGGGGATGTCGATGAGGCCCTCGACGAGGCTCTTCCCGTGGAATTCTCGCCGGGCCAGCTGGTAGGCCAGTGGTGTGCCGAGGACCGACGCGATCGCCGTCGCGATCAACGCAGCCAGGAAGGTCAGCCCGATGGAGCGCATGATGTCGAGCTGTCGCACCACTCTGGTCAGCCCGCTCCAGCCGCTGCCCCAGATGGTCACGACCAGGGGCAAGAGCAGGAAGAGAAGCAGTATCGCGCCGACGACCCACGAGACCCGTCCGGCAGTGCGATAGCCCGTTGGTTCCCGAGTCACCGGACGCTCCTTCGTATGATGCTAGGGCGCCATTGGCACGCAGAGGCTCTTTAGCGCCTGGGGTAGCGCGTCCAGATTATCGCAGCGAGGCTGCGATATCACCGGGTGATCGTAGCTCTCCAATATCTGTTTTGCTTCCGGCCCTAGCAGGAAGGCGACGAACGCTTGAGCGGCGGCGGGCTGAGCTGCGTTCGAGGGGATGGTGAGGCTGTAGCTGATCGACTGGCCGGCGAAGGAGGGCTTTACCGAGGCGAACCGCTGGTAGTCGAGGTTCACCCTCACCTTTCCATAGGTGTCCTGGAGCGCCTCGTCGCCAAGATTTATCTCTGCCGGCAGCTTCACGTATTTCAGGCCATGCTGTTTGATCACACTGAGGTATTCCACCGAGTAGTCGATGTCGCCGGTCTCGAGCAATGGCAAGAGTTGGACGCTATAGCCCCGGAGAACCAGATGGGCGCCTGCGCTGGTCTCCAAAATCTCGGGCACATGGATGACGCTCTCCTGACCCTCGGTTGCCACGGATATCGGAGTGGTGAACTGCTCGTCTAGGGTGTCGAAGAGCAGCGTGGGCTGCTTGTAATAGTCCTCAGAGAGCTTGAGCATCATCAGGGCGCGATACCCGTTGGCGTCGAAACGGGGGTCGGCAAAGCCGAAGCGGACGCCGGGTCTGTTGATGACCTCGTACCAGTTGTCCGCGGTGATCTCGTTGGCGAACTTGCTCTTGGCGGTGTAAGCGATGGCCATCTCGTTCGTGGCGAAGTCGATGCGCCAAGTCGCGCACGGCTTGCCTGTCTCGGGGTCCTTGCTGTTGTACAGGAGCAGCGGGATCAGTTGCGAGTCTGCGCTGATGAGGACATCGGCCTCATCGTGGATATCACTCACCTGCCGCAGCACCTGGATACTGCCGTGGGCCTCCGCGTTCACCTTGATGTTGGGGTGCTCGGCTTCGAACCGTTTCTGGATCTCCGCGAAGGGGATGATCAGACTGCCGGCGTAAATGACACGGATGGTCGCCTTGGCGTCGGTGCTAGAAGTGGTGGCTGTGCTGGCCGCCGCGCTCGTGCCG
The DNA here is from genome assembly GCA_963772095.1 of uncultured Thermoleophilia bacterium. Lineage (GTDB taxonomy): Bacteria > Actinomycetota > Thermoleophilia > RBG-16-64-13 > RBG-16-64-13 > Chersky-299. The sequence continues at coordinate 64,790 of CAVYVU010000012.1, read as the reverse complement.
CCAGCGGTCGATGAGCTACCGCCGGTGTTGCCGCTACCCCCGCAGCCAGCGGCTCCCAGAACCACCAACACCAGTGCCGCCGCGAGCAGCAAGAGGACCGTCAGTTCGGTTCGCCCGGGGCGGCCGCGGTTTGGGCGGGGCGGTGGCGCCGAGCCAGGCGCCACCGCCCTCACCGCCTCCAGGGTGCGTTGGAGTCTCACTTGATGAGCAGGCGGATCTCCTTGATGCCGCCCACGGACTGGTCCATCTTTACGGCCGGCCCCACCAGCCGCAGCGGTGCATCCTTCCCAGCAAGCTCTTTGTCCGCCGATTTGTTGGCGACGATGTACTCCTTGCTGAGGGCGATCTTGGTCGAGTCGAGGGTGATGGTGGTGCCGTTGCTGCTTACGACCTCGACGCTGTAGCCTTTCGCCGCCAGCGCGCTGTTGAAGGCTCCGTTGCCGTGCTTGGTCTGGTCGTCGACGCGGCCCATGAGGTAGTAGAGGGGTACGCCGGACCACACGGTGCCATCCGCGTCTTTCCAGCTGACCCCATGACAACTAGGTGCGGAGCAGGAATCGAACGTCCCCCTGTCCACTTTGTCGCTGATGGCACCGTTCAATGCCAGCGTCCACGCCGCGGCCATGGTCTTCACGTCGACCTTGGTCACCCACTTGACCCACCAATGGCCGTCTGTGATCTGGTTGGCCTGGGGACTGAGGATCACGAGGCGGATCGTCCCTTCACTGTCGGGGTCGAGAGCCACGCCCTCCTTTTCATAGGCGAGCACGAGCTTGAGCGGGTCCTGGATGGTTATCTCATCGCCTGTCGAGACGTCGTAGGTGACGAACTTGCCGTTCTCGACCTGGTCGGCCGTCATGGTCATCTCGTAGCCGTCCTTGGCAATGAAGCTGACTCCAGTGCCGGCCGGAAGCCCGCCGGCAGCCTTGATGACGTCCATGACGGCGACGCCCTTGTACTTGGCGGGAGGCGTGATCGTGCCGGCGCTGTTCAAGATACCGCCCGACTCTTCCACGGCAGGCATGGCTTTGAGATCCGCCAGGGTGAACGACTTCGTCCCCGAGGGGGTCACCACCTGGATGACGGAGCTGCCCTGGTCGGCCGATGCGGTCGTTGCGCTTGTGCTGTCGGCGGTCGGCGAGGTGCTGGTGCTGGCCGTGGTCGACGGGCCGACGTTGGTGCCGGTGGTCGACGAGCTGCTGACACCGCCGGTGGACGAGTTGCAGCCCGCCAACATCGTGGCGCCGAACAGCCAGGCGCCGAAGAGAACGCCTAGGATCACAACACTGAAGAACACCTTTCCGTGTCTCACGCCAGCACCTCCGTCATGCGAGCCGTCGAGTCCATGGCCTTACTTGAACTCGATGCTGACTACGTCGTTGACCCAGTATTTGCCTGCTTGACCGGGAATGGCGGTGTTCAGCTTGCCATTCGAGCCGATTGCCACGAGTGCGTCAGGGGAGGCTATGACATCAGCGACGTTGATAGTTGCCGAGAAGGCGTCGCTCGCGGTGATGACCATTGTCTTAGCCGTGGCCTTGACTTCGAGGGCTGCGAATATCGCGCTGAAGCGGACCCCGGTGTATTGCGTCGCGCCGTTCTTGGGGTGGGTGAGGGTGAGGGTAACGGGGCCCATGTTTTGAAGACGGGCGACGGTCAGGCCCACAGGATATTCCACGAGTCCGCTCACTTTGATGGCGCCGCTGGCACCTGTGGTGAGACTTCCCGTCTTGGCTAGGAGAGCGGACAGCAGTTCGGCGGCTTCGCCGCGGGTGGCATTCTTGGTAGTGTCCCACGGAGCGTTCTGGTCGCCTGCTGAGGCTAGATCGTCGATGCCGGCGAGGAGCCCGTTGAATTCAGCCTTCTTGATATTCGCGCCGTGCGTGGGATCGGAGTAGTCGAGCACGCCCTTGTACCCAGCGGGCGGATCCGCAAGTGCAGAGCCGGCCGCGCGCACGATGATGGTGATGGCCTGCTGCCGGGTGAGGTGGTCATAGAAGCGGAAGCTGTTGTCGGGGTAGCCGGCGACGAGATGGTTCTTCACGGCTACGGCCACGTAGCTGCCGGGATACAGGGGATCGGTGGCGCTCGCCGTGGGTGTATCCGTGAAGGTGGACACATCGGCGGCGGTGACGGCGTAACCCACGGTCAGCACGGCCATCTTGGCGAACTGCTCGCGCTGCAGCGGGTTGTCCGGCCTGAAGGTGTCGTCAGCGTACCCGCCGATTATCTTCCATGCCGCGAGATTCTCTATGGCGTCCTTGTATGGGCTGTTGCCGGTGTCCGAGAACTGGGAGGCGGCGAATACGGGCACGGCGAACGCCAAGACCAAGACCATGGCGATCAGCAATGTCGCGAGCACATGTTTGGTTCTCATGATCGTTTCCTTTCGTTTGCTTTGCGCTGATGAACTGAAGGAAGCCGCTTTACTTCACCTTGATACCGACCACCAACTTTTCCCAATTGCTACCGTCGGTCACTTGGTCTTGTCCTAAGCTCACGAAGGCTATCCGAAGTGGGCCTTCGCTCGATCCGATAGCCGCGCCGTTTTGGGAATAGGCGACGATGACGCTAAGAGTGCCGCTAATGCTGGTGATGGCTTCCTTGGTGGCCGGGTTGTACATCGTGACACCGCCGCTTAACTCGCTGGCCGACAGCGTTTCCTGGTAACCATCCGAGGCAACAACGGTGATCGAGCTCCCTCCCCCGACCAGATCCATGAGCGTTTGCACCGAGACGCCTTTCCAAGGCATGGGATCCGTGATGTTGCCGACCTTGTTCTTCCACCCTCCGTACCCTTCAGTCGCGGGCATGGCCTTGAGTTCCCCCATCGAGAGCTCCACCGTGCCCGAAGGTCCGGTGATACTCAGGATCTTTCCGGTCATGTTGTACAGCGCGGAGAGGAGTTCAGCCGCTTCACCCCGAGTTGCGTTTTTGGTGGTGTCCCATGACGCAAGACTCACAATGCCGGCCAGAAGGCCGTTGAATTCTGCCTTCCGGATGTTGGCGCCGTGCTGGGGATCGCTGTAATTGAGGACACCTTTGTAGCCGGAAGGTGGGTCGGCCAGGGCCGTGCCTGCGGCGCGTACGATCATGGTGATTGCTTGCTGCCGGGTCAGGTTGTTGTAGAACCGGAACGTGTTATCCGGGTAGCCTCCGATGACGTGGTTCTTCACCGCCACGGCTACGTAGCTGCCGGGGTAGAAGGGATCGGTGGCGTTTGCAGGCGGCGTGTCCATGAAGGTGGACACGTCCGCCGCCGTTACGGCGTAGCCCATGGTCAGCACCGCCATTTTGGCGAACTGCTCACGCTGCAGCGGGTTGTCTGGCTTGAAGGTGTTGTCGGCGTACCCGCCGATCATGCTCCGGGAGGCAAGGCTGTTGATGCTCGCCTGATACGGGCTGTCATCGATGTCGGTGAACTTAGGTGCCGCATATGCGGGCACTGTCAGCAACAGCACGAGTGCTATGAACACCAGGAGCCCCAAGATCACACGTTTCGTTCTCACGGCGGTTCCTTTCGTCGAGATTCCCGTCGATGGGGGGATTGACCCTGGCTATTTCACAGTGATCGAGGTGACCAATTTCACCCAACTGCTTCCATCAGTCACCTGGTCCTTGGCGGAGCTCACGAATGCGATGCGGAGCGGACCTTCGCCGGACGCGATAGCGCCACCGTTCTGCGAATAGGCGACGATGACGCGAAGACTGCCGCTGATGCTGTCGATGGCTTCGCCGGTGGCCGGGTCGTACATGGTGACTCCGCCGCTCAGCTCATCGGCTGACAACGACGACTCATAACCATCCGACGCTTTAACTGTCACCGAGCTGCCGCCGCCCACTGAGTCCATGAGCGCCCGTAGCGACACGCCCTTCCACACCAAGGGGCCGGTAATGTTGCCCAGTTTGTTCTTCCAGCCTCCGTAGCCCGAGACCGCCGACATCGCCTTGAGCTGGGCCATCGAGAACTCCTTGCTGCCCGAAGGGCCGGTCACCCGGAGGACCACCGCGGCCTTGACGGTGGTGGTGGTCGCCTTAACCGTAGTGGTGGTGGCTTTGGCCGTAGTGGTGGTGGCTTTGGCCTAGTGGTGCTTTGGCCGTAGTGGTGGTGGTCTTGAGAGTTGTTGTCGAGGCCTTCGCCGTGGTGCTCGTAGCTCCTACCGCGATGGTGGTCGAGGGCGCAGTGCCAGACGTCGTCTCGCTTGTTGCTGGTGCGGAAGAAACCGTCGTAGAGCCTGCCGTCGTACCTGTGGCCAGAGAACTGCTTGTGCTGCCAGCCACGGTCGCGTTAGTGTCCGTGGAAAGGGCCGTGGTGGTGGAGGTCGAGCCCGAGCTGCCGTTGTTGCCACAGCTTAGTCCGACGAGGCCGAGAGCCAGCACCATCACGACAAGTCCAAATGCCCAGAAACGCCTATGGCCCATACCCATAGTGCCTCCCTCGCCTCACCCGCTCGCCGTTTTGCCCCAGTCTCCGGCTGCAGTATTTGTACGCATACATCTGAGCCAATCAACACTCTCACAGCCCCATAGGCTCGTCAAGCCGACGATCCCCCGGTGGTCAAGGCTTCTGGTGGCGGCCAACGTGAAATCCAGCCGGGCTCCGTGGGGAGCCCGGCTGGAGGGACGAGGGAGGAGTGGGGAGGAGTGGCTTAGTTGCTGCTGGTTGCTGCGGAGGCGGTCGAACTGGTGCTCGATGCGGACCCGGGAGCCGCAGGCTGGCCGCCCGCCGGGGTGCCTCCGTGACCACCGGTGGGTTGGGCCTCGGTGCTCACGTAGTTGAAGGACTTGTCGACATACACTGTCACTGCGGTTCCGTCGGCCTTCACCATGTGGACTTCATAGGCTGCGTGGCCAGTCTGGCTCGCATCCGAATCCGTCTCCACTCGCACCACCGTCGCGTCCGCGCCCACCTTGGCCACCGCGACGGCTTTCACCTGATCGGCCGTTGTGCCGGTAAGCAGCGTCTCGTCGCTGCGCTGGTTGCCCCAGGGGTTGCTGGCGGTGGCTCCGGCCGGCGCTGTTGCGTCAGCACCGGCCGCCGGGGTGGCGGCTGTGCCGGTCGCGGCAGTCACCGCGGTCGAGGTGCCGGAGGTCGAAGTGGCGGTGGAGGACGACGCGGTGGCGGCGAAGGCCGCCGTCCCGATCGAGAGGGTGAGGATGATCGTAGCCACCGGTACCACCCATCTCTTCTTGAGGAACTGCTTCATTTGGGTTCTCCTTTCGTTGCTTTTCTGTCTCATCGGGTCACCCGATAGGTCCAGTTTGCAGCGGCCAAAATACCGGGAGTTTGGCGTTCGGAGACGGTTCCGTAGGCAGAGATGACGGTTTCGAAATGGCGAAGCACACCCGTGGGGAGAGTGTGGGCGAACAAGAATGTCCTAGGAGTGGCGCCGCGGGTGAGAGCTGGCCCGCAGAACGAGTCCGGTAGGATGAGCGGCCGCGGCGGGCCCCGCGGCGCCTGTCCCGCGAGCATCTTCGCGCGGCCCTTGCCCTAGGCCTGCTTGCGCTTCGCGAGAAAGAGCACGATCCGCGCGTCGGTCTTCGTCGGGTCGGCGATGGGGTAGCCAAGAGCAGTCAACGACCGGCCGCCCAGCGTGACTTCGTTCGACTGCGCCGCGCGGGATGACCTCGTCCGAGCCACAACGCCACAAATGTTCAGCCGCGACCGCCGCTCCCTCGGCTCCGTCGATGTCTTTGGGCGACGAATGACGACGCTTTCAGGGCCATGACGCGGCGATCACCCGCGTCAGTTACTCCTGGAGGGTTCCTGCGGCCGCGCGGCGGACGCCGGTGGCAGACCCCGCGGAGCGCCGACTAGGGCCAAAGTCTTCGTTGGCTCACGATGACAACTCGGGGATGCGCCGGGTAAGCTCCGCCCATCCGGCGCCCACCGCGCTTTGCACGAGTCGCTTGACTCCCGCGAACGCCTCAACGGGCATCAGCATCTGCCAGGCACGGGTCATGTTCTCGCGGTCGTCGTCGCCGAGCAAAGGGAACATCCAGGCGACCACCTCCGGGAAGCGTTCCTGGGGAACGGTGCTGGACATAATCCCCACCACTTTTCCCTGGTCGGGCGCAGAAACCCGTTCCCTGATCAGACGGTACAAGTGCGAGTCTTCCTTGGCCAGGTGGATGTCGAGGTGGAACTTGAACGCAGCGGTGGCCCGGGCGGTCTCCAAGGGATCGCCGGCGCCCACCGCGCTGTTGAGGGCGTCGAAGGCAGCGTCCAGGCCTCGGTGGTCTTTCACGTAGGCTTCCGCGACCGATGGCGCGACTTCCTCCAAGGCCGGGAATACGGCGAGTTCTTCACCGTGAGCGTGCCAAACGAGCACTTCGTTGAAGAACCGGAAGCGCTCAACCTCGGCGGAGGGATATCCCAACTCGGTGGTCTTCTGCTCGCGTCGGTCCGTTGGCCGCGCCGGTTTGGGTGCCGCGGGCCCAGAAAAGTGCGGCTGCGTCGATGCCGGCCATGTCCCGCCGGAACGCGTTGTGGATAGCTGTCACCGCATCGAGTGGACCGGTCATGACCTCTGCGCCCCTTTCTGTATTGCATAATCGCTTACGTGCAACGTAAGTTGCATCACGTGATGCCAATCCTGGGGGCTTGCTCCAAGATACCGTAGGACTCCGCCGAAGCTAACCCAAACCAGGGCCTTCGATTGAGGTATCCCCCGCGGTGCGAGACTCTAAGCCAGGGGGTGGCTTAGAGTTTCGCTCTAGGGTCGGGAGTGTGGAGCGCGACGCGAGAATGCTCAAGGCGCGCCGTTCGGCGGCGTTAAGCGCGTCGGCGACGCGCGCGCGGAGGGCATCGTCGATCTCGGTGTCGCGGTCGACCACGATCGGTTCGCCGTAGACGAGTGCGACCTGGGCTCCGGGAAGCGGGATAAGATGACGATCCCAGCGGGGGTGGCGGACCGCCGGCCGGGTGGCCGCACCGATCACCACCAGCGGCTTGCCCGAGAGTCGGGCCAGCCACAGGGCGCCGGGGCGAACAACACGAGAGGGTCCGTGAGGACCGTCGAGAGCGATCCCAACGGTATGGCCTTCCTTGAGGGCCCGCGCCATGTCCTTGAGTCCGGCTGCAGGGTTGCCTTGGCCGTCGCGGGGAAGCGGCACGGGCATCATTCCGTTGCCCTTCAACCAGCCTTGCATCGCGGCGCCGGCCAGACCGGGCGGCACAAACGCGCGATATGCCTTGGGTCTGCGTTCCGCGTGAACAGCCAGGATGACCATGTTCATACCATGCCACGTCACGGCTATAGAGCCGCCAGATGGCAGGTCTCCCTCAAATGTAATCGGCGACGAGCGCACCGCATAGCGGCTGTAAAAGGAGATGAAGCGGCCCCAGGTTTCGGCTGCTCGGGTGAGGCATGTCATTCTGCAGGCTCCTATGATCGTCCCGGTCCGTTGCGGAAACACGTTCGTCACCAAGCCGTCAAACGGCCCCAGACGACGCCAAGACCCCGCTACCGTCGACAGGGTTTCGCGACTGAGTTTACCTGCAAATGCGCCGGTGAGTGGGGACGCGTGCCGGTGCTGTCGCCCGACTGCGTGCTGCCGGTCACCACTACGGGTGCTGCCGATCCCGTGCGGCTGTTCAAACCGCGGGCCGAGCGGGTATTGGACATCACGCGCACTACCAGTGCGGGCAATCTGCAGAGTGGAGGTCAACAATGGAGCGAGCCAAGAACGGCGACTTCAACTGGGTCGATCTTTCGGCGAAGGACTTTGAGGGACAAAGTGCGTTCTACGAAGCCCTTCTGGGATGGACGCACGAGGACATGCCCATGGGAGCGGGCATGGTGTACCGGATGTTCAAGGCCGACGGGCACACTGCGGCCGGAGCGGCTCAGTTGTCGGCGGAGCAGATGAGTCAGGGTCGGAGGAGCGCGTGGAACACCTACCTCGCCGTCGACGACATCGACGCGACGGTAGCCAAGGTCGTCGAATTGGGCGGCACGGTGGTCATGCCACCCGCGGACGTCCCCGGCGAGGCAGGCAGGATAGCCGGCAGGATAGCCGGCGTCCAGGATCCCACCGGCGCGTACATCTTCTTCTGGAAGCCGACGCGCGCTGACGAGACGACGGAGTACATGCTGCCGGGTACGCTCTCCTGGAGCGATCTGAGCACGCGCGATCCCCAAAAGGCCGTCGACTTCTACACCAAGCTCGTGGGCTGGGACATTCAGCCGATGACGCCGGCGGGGCCCATGCCTTACTGGATCGTGAACGTGGACGGCCAGGGCGAGGGCGGCATCATGCCGATGCCGGAGATGGTACCGGCCGAGGTTCCGGCGTACTGGCTGCCGTACTTCGGCAGCGCGGACATCGCCGCAAGCGTGGCCAAGGCCAAGGAGCTCGGGGCGACGGTTCTAGCCGAGCCCATGGAGATCCCGGACATGGTGGCGTTTGCAGTACTCGCCGATCCCGCGGGAGCGGCCTTTGCCCTGATGCAGCCGTTGCGGGAGGCTTGAGCCGAAAGACAACCGGGTGAGACGTGAGCGTGCAGTCCTGCTGGCGCAAGGCAGCGGGACTGCCTGTCGCTTGCTCGATCTCAAGCAATGGTTGAAAGATCGAGGCGGTCCTTGTAACGGAGGTCGCAGTGGATTCACCGTCTGGGCCAGTGTCGGCAGAGGAGACAATCACCTCGGCTCCGCCCGCCGAAGGTCGGGCGGCAGACGGCTGAGCGCCTCAGGACCCGCTGGCGGACGACGCGCCGGCGGGAGGCGTGCGGGCGGAAAGTCGGACCGAGGCGGCCGACCGCAGGCCTGTGATGACCACCGGGCGGCTAGAGGCCTTCAGCGACGGCGTTTTCGCGATCGCGGCGACCCTTCTGATCCTGAGCGTCCACGCGACCGGCTCTCCGCTGGGCTCAGCGGTCCTCCGGGCCTGGCCTAGTTTTGCCGGCCATGCCGTCAGCTTTCTGAGCATCGGCGTGATGTGGGTCAATCACCACGTCTTGATGCATCAGATCGCTAGGGTCGACAGGACACTCTTGATGATCAACACGGTGTTCCTGATGCTCGTCGGTTTCGTTCCGTTCCCCGCTCAGCTTCTGGCCGAGCATCTGCGGAGGCCCGATGCCCGCACGGCGGCCCTCACGTACGGCGTCACGCTTACGCTCATTGCCGTACTGTACAACGTTCTCTGGTTCTACGCTTCCGTGGGGCGGAGGTCGCTGGAAGAGAACGCCGATCCGTTGACAGTGCGCGGCATCACGCGGAGCTACATCCCGGGTCCATGGGTCTATCTGGCTGCTACCTTGGTCGCATTTGCCAGCCCGCTCGCAAGCGCCGTGCTCTATGCCATCCTCGCCGGTTTCTACATGATCGAGAGCACTGTGTTCGCAGGCCGAAGGCGTGCGCGCAACCGGAATCAAAGCCGACTAGAGTTACGCTCTGGCGGTTAGCCGGGCAGTCTGATTCAGCCGGGCAGTCTGATTCAGGCCGGGCACTCTGATTCAGTTCGCCAGTCTGATAGCGGGAGCGCCCTGGCGACGCTTCTCGACGGCCTCCACGTGGAAGTCGTCTCGACGTCCACGTATCTCGTCGGTGGAGTTGACGATAGGACAGGCTCCCCGCTCGACCGCGCGGCACAGAGCGTCGATTACGGTCGGGTCGAACTGGCTTCCCGAGTTGGCGCGCATCTCGTCGAGCACGATCTCGGCGTGGGAGCCAGGTCTGTAGGCTCGATCCGAGGCTATGGCTTCCACCGCGTCCGCCACGCTCAGTATGCGCGCCTCCAAGGGGATTGCTTCGGCTTGTCAGCCCGCTCGGGTAACCACCCCCGTCGTACCGCTCGTGATGATGCCGGATGATAGGGAGAAGACCTTGTAGAAATCTGGACTCGTCGAAAACATGCGCGCCTACCCCGGGATGTTCCTTGACCTTGTTGTATTCGAGATCCGTGAGAGGGCCCTCTTTGCTCAGGATCGCATCGGGGATCGCGAGTTTTCCGATGTCATGGAGGAGCGCAGCCTTTCGCAAGAGCTCCAGTCGGTCTGGGGGAAGTTGCATCTCCTTCCCGATAGCGTTGGCATACCGGGCGACATACCGTGAATGTCCCAGGACATGGGGGTCGCGGAGATCCACCGCACTGGACAGAAGCAGCAGCAGTTCGTCGTTGAGAACGGAGATCTCCTCGGCGCTGTTCTTCAGTTCGGTGTTTGCTGTTCGAAGCTGACTCACCATCGTCACCGTACGATCGATGTATTGCTTCTGGGCGAAGCGAAGCAACAGCAGCGGGACGATCAGACTCACGGCCCCAACGGCTCCGGCGTAGACAAAGCCGAAAACCAGGCAGGCGGCCAACGCACCTAGTCCCAGATAATAGGGAGCCAGCCAACGGAACTGGCGCGTCCAGGTCTTTCTCAGGGTCTCGGAGGAGCCAAGACTGACGGCCGTCGCCACCAGGCCCGTGGTGACCGCATAGACCGCTAGGGCGGCTAGGAGGCAGGCGGCGAACAGCAGCCACGGAGGCTGTCCGGCTGAGGGACTGTCGACCAAGCGCACTATCCAGACGGAGCCGAGTCCAGCCAGGAGCTGGGTGCTGCCATTGAACGAGAGGCGACTGTATGAGCTGCGGTGTTTCATCATGGCAGCGGTGGCTATTCCCGCGGCGATCAAGAGTGCCCCTATGGGCCCGAAAAGGACCGCCCCGCCGATCAAGGCCGCGGCCGACGTGGAAACCGACGTTTCCCGCATGTAGATTTCCACGGCAAGACCCTCGGCCACCACGGCGACGGCAAGAAACACACCGAGCCCGAGCCAGTTGATGGGGATCCACGCCTGAGTGGAAAGCGTGGCGCTCAGGGCGCCCACCGCCGCCACGCCCAAGCCGGCTATCAGAAGTCGTTGCGGCCAGGGCGACGGACGACGCGGGCGCGGCACGTGGCCTTCGCGCGCACGTGGAAAGGTCGCAGGGGCCGCTTGCGCATCTTGGGCGGCTTCGCGAGGCGTCGCCGAACTCGGCGGAGCTTCTACCTGCGAATTCTCCGCCGTCGATGGAGCCATGAGAAGCATCGACCCGCTGATTACTGCTGTACTCGCCGCGCTCGGCATCGTTAGGGGCGCTTCCTGCTCCAGATGCTCGTCCTCGTTGTGCTTCGAGACCTGGACCCGGTTGCGCCCCTCGAGCTTGGCCCTGTATACGGCCAGGTCTGCGCGATGCATTATCTTCTCGGGAGTTTCGTCCGCGGTCTCCCGCTCCGCCAGCCCGAAGCTCATGGTGGTCCGTATGGGGTCGACGTTGGTGGAGATGTCAATATCGGTGGCCGCGATCGCGGCGCGAAGCGCCTCGATCCGCGGCGCGGCCTGATCGATAGAAGTCTCCGTCATGAGAATGGTGAATTCTTCGCCCCCGAAGCGGGCGACCACGTCGTAATCGCGAACAGAGCTCTTGAGCATCTCGGCGACCTTGATCAGGACCTGGTCGCCGGCAAGGTGGCCGTAGACATTGTTGATGTTGCGCAACAAGTCGAGATCACCCATCACGACTGTGAGGGGCCGATCGAAACGGTTGGCACGCGTCATCTCGGTGGCGAGCAACTCCTGGAAATGGCGAGCATTGAAGACGCCGGTCTTCGGATCCGTCACCGCCTGGCGCTCGAGCGCTGGAACTCTGAGGGTGGTGGAGACCAGGTAGACAGGGGTAAGAGCGATCACACAAGCGTACGGGTTGATGAACCAGATCACCGCGGCGGCTGCACCGGCGGCTGCCAGGGCTATGTCGATGGCGAGCGTGAGTCCGCCCAGGATGCCGGATTCGGCGAGGTCTTCGCCGCTCCCAAGCCCGACCGCCAAGGCCACCATCGCGTGATTCAAGGCAACGAACACGAGCAGCGCGCCGACTACCCCCGCGGCTGCCATAGGCCCCACAGGCCGTGCCCCAGCCGCCGCCCAGTGGTAGACGGCGCCGGCCGCGGTCAGACCTATGGCAAGGGAGCAGATGTTGAAAGACTGTATGAACCATGGGGGCTTGTGCCACAGCCAATCCAAGAGGCAGGCGAAGACGGAGGCGATGATGGCCGCTCCAGGACCTTGCACGACGAGGACGAACCCGTAGATCACCAGCGCGAGATCGTAGCTCGATCGGGGAGTGGACCCCTGCACGCTCCCGAAATGAGCGAGTGCGGCCAGCACGGTGGCTACTGCCAGCAGCTCGAAGCCTCTGGCGTCCATCGAGCGTCCGAGGTGGACGACCTGCCAAGCAACAGCGACCGTCCCGCCGGCAATGACCGCGAGAACATAGGCCTTCGCCTTGAGAGACAGCTCTTTCACGTCTTAGCTATCCTGGAACAATGTCGACCCCGCGTCTGTAATCACACATTCAGAGGTTGTAATCGGCCTCAGAGCCCGATTCTTAAGCGCTTCATGGCTGGGAAGCGTCGGGGGCCATCCGCGGTTCCGCTCGGCGTTGGTTGCGGGGCCCGGTGACGCATGGTCGAACGGCCTGGCGAACCAGGCCGTTCAGACCGGATGATCTTTGTTGATGTCGGACGATCCGTGGTCGACGCGTCTCTTATGCGTTGTAGGCTGATCGCCACAGCACCGCGACGTCGTCATACGAAGTAGCCTTGGTATTCGACCGCCAGAGGACCGCTACCTCGTCGTTTGAAGCGGCCCGGACGTTCGACCGCCACAGCACCGCGACGTCGGTCATGGGCGCCGCAGCATTCGAGCGCCACAACACGCCGACCTCATTCACAGGCGACACGGCGTTCGAGCGCCACAGAACTCCGACTTCGTGCGAGGAGCCGGGCAGACCGACCACGCCGCCGAAGCTGAGTGTGGCGAACACCACGATGATCGCCCCGACGATGATCGCTCCTATATACCTATCGCGTTTCTTCATCTTCGTGGACTCCCTCTTGCGTCAGTTAGTGGATGGCCCTAGTTCCAGCAGACCGAATAGGTCGGCCGAGTGGTGCTGGAACGGCCGTGCAGGTGGCATGGCTTGTGCGGCGTGGCGGCTGAAATGAAGCCTTCGCTGGGGTCGTGCCCCGCCATCGACACCATGACAAAAGGAGCCACAGCAAGTAATAGAAACTTGCCGCGACCCCAGTGTCTTGCCCTCGTTCTATCCAACCCGTCAACCACTCCTTTCTCAAACCGTGCCGAGATCTTTGGGGGACGCCGGCAAGCGGTTGATACTTGCCTTCGGTAGCTCGGCCGTCTTAGCGTTTGCCTTAGACCCGGAGCTTTGCGTCTCCCGGTTTCCCGGGGTTTGCCGTTTCGGAGCAGTTGTTTGAAGTCTCGCCTGTGTTAGCTGGTAGCCTCCACCATTGTTAGACTAATAGTCGAACAACTTATCGGCAGAGTAGAAACAAGACTTTAGCGAAGACCCGCAGCCTTGGCCGTTGTCCGTGACCGAGAGGTCGCCGGTTGGGTCTCTGGAAAGACATTGCATCGTAGGCGTCGGCTACGCACATCGCCCAGGCGCGGTGTTGGCACGGCGGCCCGCGCGAGTTTAGAAGGACTGCCTAAGCAGCGTTGCCTGCGGCGTATCGTCCGGCCGCAGACGAAGAGCTAGGCGCTAGCTTGCCCGATCTCTTCGATGACGAGCATCTTCGGCCCGCCAATGACGCCCGCCCACTCCACCGCTTCCCGAAGCTGGTACGAAGCGGCCCACTTCTTGGCCTTCTCGACGTCGTCCCATTCATATAAGGCCACGATCTCATTCGGCTTGTCGGCCACTCGAAAGAGCCGCGCCCCCATCGATCCGGCCAGCCGACGGCGGTCTGAATCGTCGTCCCAGATGGTCTTGAACCTGTCGAAGTCTGTGATGGTGTGGTTCGTGAGGACGTGGCACATGGGTCAGCTCCTCTCGACGCGGGAACGCGGACGCCTGGCTATCAGCATATCGAGATTCTCCGGCGAACGACAGACATGGCGGTCGGAACCGGACGGGCTGCCGGCAGCGCTGATTTCGCGGAGACGACGGTCACGGGTTGGAACCGCTCAAAGGCCGGTGCGCGGGCGGCGGAATTCACACGTCATGGCCACCTCCCCCTCGAACCCGGGGTCTCAGGCCGATGACTCGCCGACGCTCGGCCCCCTCGTCGGTTCCCGGATCATCCTACGCCGACATCTCTCTACGTGTCCGGCAAAGGCGGGATTGTGCATGAGGGATCGCCGCGGTCTTCGCGGCCGACGATCATCCCATTGGCTGCCTCAGCCGCGGGGGAGAGCACGGAAGAGCGAGCATCTGTTGGGTTCGGCGTCACCGTGCTTAGACGTTCCCGAACCTGGCGACGCCCGTTCCTCAAGCGCTCGGCACTGACGGCCCGTCCGGCGGGTACGTCGGTGGAGGCTCTTCCGGCGGGTTGGACTCGAAGGGCCCCTGCGGCGGATACGGAGCTGTCGGTCCGGCCGGCGGATAGGGCGGCGAAGTTCCCTGCGGAGTGTAGGGGGCTGTAGGTCCTGGCGGCGGATACGGTGCCGAAGGACCCTGCGGCGGGTACGGCGCATATGGCCCTAGAGGCGGGTATGGCCCCGAAAGCCTCGCCGGCGGATACGGTGGCTGCCCCGCGAACGTCGGGCGCGAGGGCCGCGCTCCGAGGATGATAAGGACGATACCGATCGCGAGTAGCACCACGCCCGCGGCGGCAAGCCGATGCCGATGGGGAGAAGGATCCCAAAGCGCGCCCCAAGACTACGCTCGCGGTGACCTGAGCCGTCGCGTCGGCGTTCATCATTACCGCGGTCCAATTACCGCTCTGTACCGGCCATTCGAGAGTCTGGGTGCCCGACCCCTCTTGCTTCACCACCCAGAAATCCTGTTGGCCTGGGGGCGAAGCCGGCGCTCCTCCGTCCACGTGCCGGTAATCGACCCCGCCGGACCAGCGGCCGAAGTTGGTCACCTCGTCGTGAGCTACGTTCGCAAGGTACTGCAGAGACCCGGTCCGTTGGACCGACACCGATGAACAGCGGAGTCGTTCCCGAGGAGGTCGCTCGGATTCGGACAGCGGCGTCCGATCCTGTTGGGACCCAATTTCCCAGCCTCGACCCTAGGTTCACACTCACATCGGGGGTAGTCAGCGCATAGGCGTTCGTCGATACCACTCGGGTCGACGTCTGGAAGAAGCCGGAAGAGTCCCTTTGCGTGCCATACGCCCAGAGCAAGAAAGCACCTGGTGCGATGAGCACCAGCCCGATCAGAACCGCAAGAGCCCCCAATACGATCGCCACTATCTTAGCGGGACGCATCGTTGCCCTCCTTTGAGGCGCGAGTCAATTTCGTGAGTGTTAGGTTCCCCTACCCGGCAAGAAGCTAATCGGGCCCTCGCCGAAACACTTTCCCCGTGACATCTGCGGGTTGGAGCTCCACCCCAAGCTTTGCAATGGTGCTATTCCTGGCGAACAGATTGGTCTACTGTTCCGGCATGGCGTCGAACGAGACCTTGAGTTGAGCGGCGGCAACCGCCGGAGAGGGCAGCCGCGCGAGCCCGCGACTAGTGCAGGCTCGCAGCCACCCACCCGCCCGGGCGTAGCCAGCAACCGAGCGTCGTCCGCGCGCCCGGCCGGGTCCGGCAGCCGGGCCGCGTACCTCCCGTTCATCGCGCTGACTTTCCTGGCGCTCATCTGGGGGTACAACTGGGTGGTGATGAAGGTCGGCACCCACTACGCCGACCCCTTTACGTTCGCTGCTCTCCGCACCTTTGTTGGAGCCATCTTCATGTTCGCGCTGCTGGCCGTGCTCCGGAGGCCGCTCCGTCCGAAGGCCTTCTGGTTGACGGTACTCTTCGGTTTACTCCAGACCGGCGGCTTCGTGGGACTTTCCATGTGGGCGGTGTACAGCGGTGGCGCCGGCAAGACCTCGGTCCTCGCGTACACCATGCCCTTCTGGCTCTTACTGATCGCGTGGCCGGCGCTCGGCGAGAAGGTACGAGGTCTCCAATGGGTCTCGGTCACGCTCGCACTCGCGGGCCTCGTGTTCGTTCTCGGCCCCTGGAATCTCCATGGGCTATTCAGCAGTCTCCTCGCACTGGGCGCAGGCCTCGTTTGGGCAACGAGTTCCGTAGTAGTCAAGATCCTGCGCAAACGGCACGAGATCGATCTACTGTCGCTCATCGCGTGGCAAGGTCTGTTCGGCTCTGTTCCCTTGATCGTGGTGGCCTTACTGACGGCTAAAGCGGGCCCCACCTGGAGCGCCAGCTTCATCGCCGCCCTGTTCTTCAACATCGTGCCGGCCAACGCGCTCACATGGGTGTTGTGGCTCTACATCCTGCACACCTTGCCCATCGGCACGGCGGGCGTCAGCAGTCTGGCCGTCCCGGTGGTAGGCGTGGCCTCCGCCTGGATCCAGCTGGGGGAAAGACCGGGAGTGTTGGAAGCGGTGGGCATGGCTCTGATCGTGGCTGCGTTGGCGGTCCTGACCATGCGGGAATTGCGCGCCGGCCGACAGCCGGACGCGATTCAGCCGGTGACCGCGGCAGTGCCTGCGGTCGAGAGAGTGCCGATAAGCACGAAAGGGGGTTCGCGCGGGTAGCGAAACCGGCGGCACCTTCCGGCTCAGTGCACTCTCTTGAAGTCGATGAATCCTCGCTCCACGTCCACCGATATCAGCTGCACACGAAGTCGGTCGCCGACGTCGACGCCGTCGAATCCGTGGGCCAGCCTTCCCTCGACGGGTATCGTAAGGAGCCGCACCCACGTGCCTTTGGGGGAGGCGCCGGTGGTGATGGCGTCGAACTGCTCCCCGACTCTCGATTCCAGAAGAAGCGCAGCCGCCGATTTCTCGACCTGCCGCTCGACTTTGTTCGCGGCGTCCTCTTCTTGGGTGCAATGAGTCGCTAGCTCGTCCAACTGGTCCTTGCTGTAGGGCACCGGCTGGCCTTCGAGGGCCGCTTTCAGTAGCCGTTGGGTTATCAGATCGGTGTAGCGGCGATTGGGAGCGGTGGAGTGTGTGTAGTCTTTGACCGCGAGACCAAAGTGCCCAGGCGCGCTGTCGCCGGGAAGTTCGGCAACATACTCGCCCGGACCCAGAAGCTTGATCACGGCCAGAGATAGGTCGGGGAATCGAAGCGGGTCGGCGGACTTCTCCTTCGCCAGAAATTCTTCCAGTGCTTTCGAATCCGGATCGGCTGGCAGCACGTACTGGTGTTCCGCGGCGATCTCGACGATCCGCTCCCATCGTTTTGGGGTGCGGACCACCCGGCGGATCGACGGGAATCCTTTCGAGGTGAGGAACCGAGCGGTCACGCCGTTTGCCGCGATCATGAAATCCTCGATGATGTCCTTGGCCCGGTTCTTTTCCTCCGGCTTTAGGTCGCGGATCGTATCGCCATCGAATATCGGGCGCGCCTCGATGGTCTCCAAGCTGAGCGCCCCGTGCGCGTGCCGGAGATCCTTCATGTTCTGTGCGACTCGGTCCTGAATGCGCAGATTCTCCGCCAGTCCATCTGCGGCGGTGATCGCAGCAGGTGCCGTCCCGTTTCCCTCGAGCCAGGCGGCAACGCCGTTGTAGGCGAGCTTCGCATGATTGCGGACAAGCGCCCGATAGACTTCAGAATCCTGAAGAGAGCCGTCCACGCCCATCACCATCTCGACTACCACGGATAGGCGTTCCTCATTGAGATTCAGAGACGTGAGGTTGGTGGAAAGGTTCTCGGGAAGCATCGGGAAGATCTGGGCGGCTGTGTAGACGGAGGTCGTGTTGTGGCGGGCGTGCTCGTCGAGGGCCGACCCGTCCTTCACGAGTGAGTCCACATCGGCGACAGCA
Source organism: uncultured Thermoleophilia bacterium (assembly GCA_963772095.1). GTDB lineage: Bacteria > Actinomycetota > Thermoleophilia > RBG-16-64-13 > RBG-16-64-13 > Chersky-299. Next base: position 47,069 of record CAVYVU010000012.1, on the reverse strand, counting down.
ACCAGGATCTTGACCTTACCGTCAGGCATGGCCTCGGCAACGGTGAGTTGGTCCAGGTCGCGCGAGTCATCGTTGTCGATGGAGGCCCACAGAAGGTCCCTGAGGTCGCTCGCGGCTCCGCTGTTCGCCGCGCCGTTGTTCACGGTGTCGCCGTTCACCGAACCGCCGGTCACCGAGTCGCCGCCCGCCGCCCCGCTGTTCATGGTCGCGGCCGAGTGGATCTTACTCAGTTCGGCAAGCGCTTCTGGGGAAAAGTCAGGGAGCAGTCCCCGCTCGAGCATCACCCTGTGAGCGATCGCCTGCAGGATGGCGCGGTGCTGTTGATCGTTCCTGTTCATGGGATATGCTCATCTCCTTCGTTCTCGTCCGCGCCCTCATTGCTGAGCTTCCCGCGAGAGGCGCTCCTTACTCGGCGTCGCGTGCGGCGGCCTGTGGCAAATGTAGCATCTGCGTTCGCCAACGGCGGATGGCGAAGGAGGCCGCGTCGCATCGCGGGCCTGATGGCGACGATTTGCTCTACCCGGTCCGGGGTAAAGGAATGAAGACACGACTCGAAAGGGAGATGAAATGCGGTTTCTGATTGTCACGAAAAGCAAGTTTCCTTTCCCCCCTGGGATGGCGGCCCCTCTCTTCGATGCGATGGCTAGTTGGGTCGACACCTACACGAAAAGCGGAAAGATGGAGCAAGTCTGGGGGTTTGCTGGGCTCCCCGGCGGGGGCGGCATTCTGAACGTTGACTCTTTCGAAGAGCTGGATAGCATCATGACCAATATGCCGTTCGGCCCCTTCTCAGAGATCGAGGTCTACGGCCTGGCGGACGTCAGACAGGCGCTGGCCACGGGTAAACGGGCGGCCGAGATGATGACGAAAGGCGTTTAGGCGCCGGCTGTCGGCTACGTGACCTTCGCGCCGAACAACGGCCTGCTAGAAACCACGTCCGACTTCCACTTGGGGGCTGACTAAGCAGACACGCGGGAGCCTCGGTCTTTTCGCAATCTGGTACGGTGAAGGGCGCGCTGGCGGTGCGCGTGTGCCACGTGTTTTCATTGAGCCGTCGGCGCGAACGAAGCTCGCTGGCCATAATCAGTGCGGGACGGAAGGATCGCGTTGTCTGACATTTCTGCGCTTCGAGCGCTCGGCTATTCCGCGCGCTGGCAGGCGCTCTTCGAACCCTACGTTGCACGGGGTCTGACGCCCGCCCGTGCCATCCGCGGCGACCGCGGCAGTCTGCTGGTAGCGACGCCGGACGGTGTCGTCCGCGCGAAGCTCTCCGCCCGTCTCTTGAAGTCCGCCGAGCTGTGCGGCGGATCTACCCGCTGTCGGCGACTGGGTGGCCGTGCTCGTCTCCGACGACCTCGACGCCCCGCTCATCGAAGCCGTGCTCGAGCGCACCAGTGCCATCACGCGCGGCGACCCGGGCAAGACCTCCGACATCCAGGTGCTGGCCGCCAACATCGACACCGTCTTCGTCGTTCACCCGCATCGCCGAGCCGCCCAACCTTCGCCGCATCGAGCGCGAGCTCTCGGTGGCGTGGGACTCGGGAGCCGTGCCCGTGGTGGTGCTCACGAAGGCGGACCTCTCCGCCGACCTGGACGCGGCGCGCGCGGCCGTCGAGTCGGTCGGCGCTCGGCGCGGACGTACTGGTCACGAACGCGCTCACCGGTGACGGTATCCAGCCGATCCTTGAATACATCTCGGATCATCGCACCGCGGTGCTGGTCGGCCCTTCGGGCGCCGGGAAGTCCACGCTCATCAACTCGCTCCTCGGCGAGCAGCGGCAGGCGACGCGCGAGGTGCGGGTGAGCGACGGGCGCGGCATGCACACGACCGTGACGCGCGAGCTGATCCAGATGCCGGGCGGCGGCGTGCTCATCGACACTCCGGGGCTGCGGGCGTTTGGTCTGACCGGGTCGGAAGAGGGCATCGCATCGGTCTTCCCGGAGATAGAACAGGCCTCTCGGTCGTGCCGTTTCCGCGACTGCACGCACAACGACGAACCGGGCTGCGCGGTCCAGGCTGCCGTCGAGTCAGGAACGCTGCCGCCCGAGCGCTTGGCCAGCTATCACAAACTCATGCGCGAGGCGCAGGTCGTGGCCGCGAAGGCGGATGTGCGGCTCCGTTCTGAGAAAGTCGGTAAATGGAAGATCATCAATAAGGTGGGAAAGGATTCCCAGAAGCGGAATAGTCGTGGCTGAGAGATACGGTCACCACACGAACGGGATCAACCGGTGCCGCACCCTCTCCCGATACTCAGCGTAGCCGGTCAGACTGATCGTCAAGAACCGTTCTTCTTCTAGATGCCTGGCGACCGCGCCCCCGCAGAGGAACACCCCGGGCACGAACGCCCACCACGAGCCGCGCGACACGCGAAAGTCGCGCGTCAGTGCCGTCAAAGGCATGTGCTGTCAGGTGAGATCACCACGGCTTCCACCACTGTACTCATGTACCGGCTGGCGGTGGACGGGGTGACCGCGGTCATGGTGCTGCCGCTGCGACTGACAAACACCAGACCGTCTATGAGGCACCAGAACAGAAGGCCCCCGACCCAAAACCGGGGCCGACTCGACGACGAAAACCCATTCCACCCCCTTCGACTCCGATGACGCGTTCGTGAGGCAAATGCACGGCATGGACTTGTATAGACGCGCATCGACGGTGAGCACTCTACTACTACCGTTCGCCCCACCTCAATCAACCTGCCGCATGGTAGAGTCCGATCAGCGAGACAGGCGCTTGTTACTCGGCTTGGCGCCGAATCGAGATGTTGCCCAAAAGGGAGATTCTTGAGTGAGATTGGTGGTCCCTGGCCGGGGCACGTACGAGGTCGAGCATTTGGTGCTGGACATGAACGGCACGATCGCCGTGGACGGAGAGCTTTTGGAAGGAGTGGAAGAAAGGCTTTCCGTACTTCGTCACATGGTGCACCTGGTGATCATCACGGCGGACACTCACGGGTCGGCCCGTAATCTGGAGCAGCGGCTGGGGCTTGAGGTGATCGTGCTCAAGGAGGGCGACGAGAGTTCACAGAAGATGGAGCTCGTGCGTTACTTGGGAGCGGAGCACTCGGTTGCCATCGGCAACGGGGCAAACGATTCAGCCATGTTAGAAGTAAGCGCTGTCGGGGTGTGTGTGATAGGGAACGAGGGGGCCTCGACCGAAGCTCTCCTCAACGCGGACATTGTGGTCACGAACATCCGGGACGCGCTCGACCTCTTGTTGAAACCTCGCAGACTCGTGGCGACCTTGCGGACTTGATGACGTCGGCGACGATGTCACCCGCCGTCCACGCCCGCCGATGGGAGCGTAACGAGGGCACGCTCGCCCTCGGAGACGACGTCACGTGTGCGGGTCACAAGTCGTCCTGCAGGGGTGTAAGATACCTACCAGGGTATTCTGCTTAGCGCGCTGGAGAGTGAAGCATGGCAGTGATCGTTTACTCGACGCCCACGTGTAGATTCTGCACGGCCGTCAAGCGCTACCTGAAGGACCATAAGGTCTCGTTTCGCGACATCGACGTATCGCGCGACGCGGGTGCAGCGGCTGAGATGGTACGCAAGACAGGCCAGAAGGGCGTACCCGTGATCGACATCAATGGTCGCGTGATCGTCGGATTCGACAAGCGGCGTTTGAATGCTGCTCTGGGCGTCAAGGGCTAGACCAAGAGTCTTTGCCACAGGAAGATCACGCGTGGGATTCGCGCTACTATCGGCGGTACGTCCAATTCCATTGCGCTGCGCTCAGCCTCAAGCCGCCGCGCAAAGACCCGGTTCGCCCGCCGAAAGAGAAGGCCAATATGTCTGAGTACGAGGGACCCGTTTGTGCATTGTGCAGAGCGAACGCATGCACAGCGGAGCCGGGATCAAAGGCCCTGCCGCGCTTCTGTCCCATGTTCGGCCAGCCGGAGTTGTTGGGCGAAGCGGAGGAGGCCTACATGGCCGATGCGAGCCTTCGCCAAATAGCCACTGAGTCGGCCCGGACTGAGGCCGCCGGATACTGCAAGGCTACGCGCGTGGAGGAGATCATGGACTTCGCGCGACGTATGGGTTGGCATCGACTCGGTATCGCCCACTGTGCCGGATTGATGCGGGAGGCCGATGCGGCCAGGGATATCTTCATGGCGGGCGGGTTCGAGGTGTGGACTGTGTGCTGCAAGGTCGGCTCCATCGACAAAGAGGACATCGGGATCAGGGACGAAGAGAAAGTCCGGCCTGGAGAATACGAGGTCATGTGCAACCCGGTGGGACAGGCCGCCGTTCTGGCTCAGGCCGGCACGCAGTTCAATGTGGTCATCGGCTTGTGCGTCGGCCACGACAGCATGTTTTTCGCGCACTCCAAGGCGCCGGTCACCGTCCTCGTGGTGAAGGATCGGGTGCTCGGACATAATCCTGTGGCTGCGCTTTACACCACTCATTCCTACTACAAGCGCTTGACGGAGAGAGACGCGAGCCCGGAGGCACCTCGCCACCCCGCGGCCAAAGCCAAGGAGCTTAACCTGCGCCCATCGCGCCCCTCACTGGAAGCGTGGTTGGACGAGATCAAGAGCAGTCCGGACAGCTCTCGGATAGGCATGTACCTCGTCCACAACGGCGTGGTCCGCGGCAGCGCTCGCGATGGCTCGGCGGTATCGGGGATGGATCTCTCGTACGACCGGGAGCGCCTGCGCGGTGTGAAAGAGCAGATACAAGCGAGATCCGGTGTGGTCGCGGTACGGGTCTGGATCAACGAGGGCGCGCTTGTGGTAGGGGACGACATCATGTACGCGCTCGTGGCGGGCGACATCCGGGAGAATGTGCTGAGCGCCTTGCAGGAGCTTGTCCGGCTCATCAAGTCGGAGGTCGTTGCGGAACGCGAGATCTCGTAGCGCGATGTCCGCAGGAAGTTGCGCGGGTGATGAGCGCGAGCGGGGCGCGGCCCTTCAAAAAGCAGGGTGCTTAAAAGGCGCCGCTGGCCACCCCGTCGTCATCATCAGCGGTACGCGGGCCGACCGCCGTCTGGTTGATGAGGTTGGCCTGGTATCCAGCCCCAAACCCGTTGTCGATGTTGACTACGGAAATGCCAGGCGAGCAGGAATTGAGCATGGATAGCAGAGCGGCAATGCCACCGAGGTTCGCTCCGTAGCCGACGCTGGTCGGCACGGCGATCACCGGGCAGCGGACGAGTCCGGCCACGACGCTAGCCAGAGCGCCCTCCATGCCGGCCACAACGACGACAACATTGGCCCGGCCGAGAACCTCAGCATTGGCGAACAGTCGATGGATCCCCGCGACGCCGGCGTCGTACAACCGCTCAACCGTGCTGCCAGAGTATTCCGCGGTGAGTGCAGCCTCTTCGGCGATGGGCATGTCGGAGGTACCCCCGGTGCAAACGCATACCAGGCCGACCCCCTGGACTTCCACCGGATTGAGCACGGCAAGGCCGGCGACAGGGTGCAGGCGCACCGGCACGCGTGCTTCGAGAGCTTCCAGCACTTCCTTGCTGGCATGGGTGGCAAGAACATTCACATGCCCATAGGCGACCATGCGCTCAGCTATTTCCACGACCTGCTCGGTCGTCTTACCGGCACAGAAGATCGCCTCGGGGTAGCCGCGTCGCAGAGCCCGGTGGTGATCGATCTGTGTGTGGCCGATGCTCTCGAAAGGCAGCCGGGAGAGCCGAGTGACCGCGTGTTCAAGGTCGACACGACCCTCGCGGAAACCGGTGAGGAGGTCGCGAAGCTCGCTCTCATTCATCCGGACAACTCCCCGTATGGCATATCACGAACAACCTCTCCTCACTAGATTCGCAGGTCGAACTCAAGCTGAAGGGGCTGAGACCACACTTCCTGCTCGACGCGACCACGCACATTGCTCAAAGAACAGTGACGGCCCGAGGCGCTGACGAAACCAGCGATCTCGACCGCGTCGGCGTGCTCGAGCTTGACTCTCAACAGCTCGTTCTGACGGCGAAAGAACTTGCAACGCGCTGTGAACGTTCGGCTGTGGTCGCCCGAAATGACGTGAAGCTGCCGTTCCTCGAGCGATACGTCGAAGTGTTGGTGAGTGGCCTCTAGGACGTGATAGCCCCACACACCGAGTTCCGCGGCCAAGAAGAGCGCTACCTGAGATTCGAGATCACGGTCAAAGTCAAGCAGCAGGACGTTGCCCGGTCGGCCCTTCTTGGTGACGGAGCTTAGAAGCTGGACATTGCGTACGCCCAGGGCTACCAACTGCTGCAAGGCCTCGCCCAACACTTCGCCTGAACAGTCATCAACCTGGGCGAGAAGCAAGATATGGTCTGCCATGTAATCCCCTTCGCTTGCCCAGGTTAATGGTCCGTCTTCCCCGTTCCGGGAGCTCGCGCCATCTTAGGAAGCAGCCGCCTCCTCCAGCAATGCCAGCTCCCGGGAGATCCGGGCGGCGAGCTCGGCCGATTCATACATGCTTGGGACCGGGATGCTCAGGCTGGTGCAGGCTCCGGCGGAGGCACTCTCGACAGCCTCCTTCGGGTCCATCCCATGTGCCGCGGCGACCAAAGCCGGAACCACGACATCCATGGCAACCGCACCCGCATTCAACAAGTCGACGGCACCCACTGCGAACGTCTCGACGATGGCCAGTTTCTCCGCGTCCTGTTCCATGAGGGCGTCGGGAATGATCTCAGCCAGGATGTTGTGGAACGTGTATACCTTCCCGTCAACTTTGACTTCAACGTCGACATGGCCGTCAAAGGCGAAGTACTTCTGGGCGAACTGGTGTGTTCTTCGACCGCTGCCCGGGCAGACGTTGAAGTACTTCACATACTCGATGTTCCGGCCCAGAACCTTGCTGTAAATACGGGCCACGCCGTCGCCTAGATCACTCTCACGCTGCCGCTCGAACTCCGCGACTATCTGGCTGACCGTCTTTCCTGCTTTGAGGCCCTCGTGTGTTTTGACCGCTCGCTTGTATACCGAAGCGGTGAGGCCGGGTTCGGTGGCCTTCATGACGACTCTGGTAATGGGCCCCCGCTGGATGTAGTGAGCACGACGGGCAAGAATGCTTGTTGCAACGGTCGCGTGCTCCGGCTGGAAGAAGCCATCCATGGTCTTGCGGATGACATCGGCTGCTTCGTCTTCCGACATGCCCTTGGCCTTCAGATAGAGCGCGAGCGCCGCGGAAGTGCACCAGTGGGTGAGGGGCAGGAGTGCAGGTCCCCCGCTACGGCCGACTCCAAGGATCGGCCCCTCAGCGATCAGGGCGCAGACTTCGTTGAACATGATCATGCCGACGACGGTGGGCTGGCCACAGTCCTTCAAAATCATAGCGAGATCGCCCACAACTTTGGCCGTCTCGAGTTCCTCTCCCGTGCCACGGATGTGAATCTTCTCGGGCATATTCGCGGCTTCGACGGCGGCAAGTCCGCAGACGTAGGGAGTGCGGGTCTTGAAGAAAGGCCCATATTCTTCGCCCATGTAGGCGTCGGGGTGAAGGATCTCGAGGGCTGCCGCGCAGGCGAAGAGCGATGACATCCACCGGCATGGCTTGATACCCACCGAGTTATAAGCCTGCATCATGCCGTCGACGCCGATCTTGACCAACTTCTTGGCGAGCAGCGGGAAGAGTAGGTCCTCGCCGACGCGAGTGTGGCCGGTCACCGGGCTACCTGCCACGCCACGCGGAGTTATTGAGCCAGGCCAAGGTGCGAGGACCTCTTTTTCCATAGCGTCATACATCGCCTTGACGGCCGCAAATCCGGTGATCTTGTTGTTCAGTTTCTCAGTGGGCAGCGTCGATACCCGCCCCGCGGGGGCGCCTGCGGCGATCCGGCAAACTCCGCCGAGCTTGCGGTTGGGCGCGGGGATGCCGGCAGTCACGTTGGTGCCGGCCCAATAAAGTAGAGTTGCCGCTAGAAGAGAAGCATTCGAGGGATCTGCGCCGTTCTGCATCAGTACCTTCACGACCTTAGCCGCTACGTCCTCGAACTCCGCGTGCTCTTCGTTGGAGACATCGATCTTCATCTTGTGGCCGCGATCCATCTGCTTGGCCACTTCGTTGGCCGCCGCCCAAACCCCAAGGTTGAAGGCTCCAAAACCACCGAGAACAGCGTCGAACTTCTCGGTGCTCAAGAAATCGGGTTGAGCGGTTGCTGCACGGAACGCCGCGAGCACTTCTCTATCCACAGCACTTCCTCCTTATTCGGTCCTGACCTGACGCCACCCCGAACCGCCGGGGTCCCGCTTCGGCTGGGCGTACCTTCCGCAACACTCTTGAGCCCGCCGGATGAGCGAATGACGAAGGCAAAATGTCAATGCCCGAAAATCGCCATCTCAAATCAGCGGCCAATATAGCATGGCGGTTATCGGGCCGGTGTTGACCCCGTGGGTCGGCGGGTACGTACCTGGTGCCCCAATGCACCTGTGCAGACGCATTGGGCCGCCGGGCATAACACCGCTCGTGGACAAAGGGCGGATACACAGGTAATGTTGGCCGTCGGCGGATTATTGCAAGAATCGGCGGAAGAACCTCATTATTGTCTGAGCCCAAGAAGGCGGGCGGAAAGGGGTGAGCAGATGGTCATGCTGACCGATGAGATGAAGGATGTTCTCAAGATTGTCGGTAAGGGTGGCGCGGTGGTGCACCTGGCCACGGCGAGTGCCGATGGGGTCCCAAACATCGTCGCCGAGCGATTCGTTACCCATTACAAAGACGAATATATTTTGATCGCCGATATGTTCGCGCAGAAGACGAAGACCAACCTTTACGAGAACGAGATTGGGGCCATCTCGGTCGCCTATCCGGTGAAAGAACACACCTGGGTGTTCCGTGGGCCCTGCACCATCATTACGATCGGAACTCCGGCCAAGCAAAAATGGCACGACATCGTCGCGGGAGAGGCATTCGAAGAATGGGGCGAGTGGGCCACCAAAGAGCCGCCGGATGAAGTGCCCCCGGACATCGCTCCCCCGAAGCTGGCTCAACGCGGTCTTATCGCGATGAAGGTCGAGGAGGTCTATTCATTTGACCCGGACACGGCCGGCAAGAGGGTTCTGTAGGCGCCGACCGGCCAAAGCAATGTCGTAGTGGAGGTAGATGACGATGGCGATCAAACTGACTCCCCGGATGGAAAGCTGGTTGAAGCATCTTGGCGCCCATGTCGCAGTCACCAGAAAAGGCGAAGCGCCGACCATAGTGGTGGCGAACGCATGTGACTGTACCGGCGATGAACTTTGTATCTGTCTGAGTGATGGTCAGAAGAGTCAGATAGCCGGTATCCTCGCAGCGAACGACTGGGTGGCCATAGCTCCCGGTGGCCTTGGGGCGGTCCGGGCTCCGTATCAGTTCAAAGGCCATGGGCGAATCGAAGGCAACACGTTGTCGGTGACTGTGGACCAGATATACTGCACCAGGCCAGGATGTGAGGCCGGACGTCGAATGGACGTCATGGGGTGGGACGACATGTGCGAGTTCGATATTTCGCGCTGGACAGACATCAACCCACCCGGGGTGGAGTAGGCGATCTTGCCGACAATAATCGGGATTTGTTAGCAGGCTAAGTCAGCGAGACCCTCTGCTCAGCGTTCGGGGTGGGGGGTCTTGCTGACGCGCGAAAGGAGTCCAGTGCAGCAGGCGGAAGAGGCACAGCGCCGCAGTCGAAAACCAAAGAAGATGCCATGGGTCAACCCAGTGATGTGCGAGGGCTGTGGTGACTGTGTGCAGAAGTGCTCACGCCAGGGATTGAAGATGACGGAGACTAATATCGAAGGTGTTTTCGTTCCGTGGTTGGATGAACCCGAGGCCTGTTCCGGTTGCGGTAATTGCGCGAGTACTTGTGTGGGCGGCGCAATCCAGATGACCGAATATGTAGACAGAGCGTTCGACCGCTTCAAAGGGAAACGCCCCCACATTCCCACGTAGGCGAGTCTGCTATGGCGCGGGATGTCAGCGAACGAGAGTTCGTCAACTACGCAAAAGGCTTGGGGAACTACTGCACCTACGGCGATTCCCGTAGGGTACTGGTAGGAGTATTGCAGGCTGTCGCGGTCTGTTATCCCTCTTTTATTGAGCCGTTGGGCGATTTACTCCCGATAGGAGTGAGGGGTCTGCTCAAGGAGGCGACGGAAGCGTCCTATTCTGTCGCGCCGGTGGGCCCGGTGTCCGCCTCTCCGAACCGAAACGAGTTCTTGGAGGTTTTGCGCTCGACTGCACAGCTCTCTGACTGTGACCGCCCGGGGCACGCTTTGCGTGCTTTTCTTGGCACGGCCAAGGAGAAGTCGCAGGAACGCCGAGACGCGTGGAGAGACGCGATGCCCGCGCCACTCCGGGAAGACTGGGAGCAGTCGATCACGATCGATCAGGTGCAAGACGCCGGCCAATGCTTATGACGATAGACGGGGCGCCCGGGAGGCGCCCAAGCATTGCGATCGCGAAGAACTACCCAGGGCTGCGGAACACTGTGTGCGGGTGGATCAAGTCTCGAGCGGCCGAGGGCCCGCCGGTGAAGCCCACTTAGCAAGCCGCCGCAAAGCCTCCAGTCGTTCGGTGCGGCCGAGCTTCGCCTGAGCGACGGCGGTGCGCAGGATCTCCACGTCGCGATCGTACATCTCGCGGTCCACCGGATAGGGGAAGCCGTCCTTGCCGCCGTGGGCGTAACTGAAGAGCGCGGGATCGTTCCGGCTGGCAGGCGTGTCGTACACTAATTCGGCGATGAGCGTGAGCGCCCTTATGGTCTTGGGGCCGACGCCTTGCAAGCCGAGCAGCACCTCGAAGTTCTCCGCCTGCCGCTCATACGTGGAGAGAAAGATCTTCTCCAAGTTGTCCGGGTGGATGTCACGCAGCTCGATTGCATGCCGCGTGGGCATCGAGAGTTCCTTCAGCCGGTTTAACCGGCTCAGGATACGGTCCGGCGGTTCGTGCGAGAGATGAGTCACCACTTCCTGTGCCGGAAGGCTCTCTTTGGCCACCATGTTCAGGACGACGGTCCCCGGAGCCTGCGAGGCGATTGCCTGATGGGGCTCCACCACGTAGTTCGTGACCGTGTCGCTCAGCCAATGGTAGCGGCGCGCATTGCAATTTTGGTCGTTCATGCCTTGTTGGACCACCGCCCATTTACCCTTGCGAGTGAAGAAGAAGCTGTGGTGGTAGATCTGATAGCCATCCTGCAAGCCCGAGCTGTCCACCTTTGCCGCCATCTTGCTCGCGTAGACCAGACCCTGCGGCTCGACCGACAGTATTCCCGAAGTCGCCGCGGCTTCGATCTCCCCCGGCGTCTTCCGCGACACGCCTCCCTTTCCGCCGGCCACGACCAGGCCGGATTCATGCTCGAGCCCGCGGAGGCCGTCCTTGAGCGCTCCGCAGACGGTGGTCGTCACCCCCGAACTATGCCAGTCAAAGCCGAGAACCGCGCCGAACGCTTGGAACCAGGCCGGATCGGAGAGGCGCCTCAGCACCTCATCCGGCCCGTATTCGCTCACGATCGCTAGAGTGACCTCGCGGGCGAGGAGTCGCATGCGCGAAAAGAGCCATGCGGGCGCCTTACCGCCGTGGAGGGGAAGTGTGGCTGTTCCCGTCTTCATGCAAGATAGGCTACGTCCTTGCTCGGACAGAGAAAGGCTAAGCCGCTCCATGTTAGGCTGGACAGCATCGGGAAGAGCGGTTTGGAGTCCTTGTGAGAGTCTCTCGTGTCGCTGATGAACCACATTCTCATGGCCGGTCTCGGCAGGGTGCCGCTTCGCGGTCTGCACGATGATGCGCGTGGCCATATTGGCGGCGATGCCGCAGGAGTCGCGGCCCCTGCTGAAGCTGCTGGGCAGGCCTGCCAAGGTCGCCGACACTCCTTCGCCCATGTGGCTGACGCGAGCGTCGGCGGTCGAGGTCCTCGTCGTGGAAACCGGCATCGGCAACCAGGCTGCACGGCGAGGCGCTGAGCGCGTGCTGGCCGGCCCCCGGGTCGATCTACTCGTGTCCACCGGCTTTGCCGGGAGCCTCTGGCCGGATTTCCGAGTGGGCCAGGTGGTGTCGTCCCGGGAGCTGGCCTTGTGGGACGAGCATGGCGCAAGCTCGTGGATGACCGGTTTCTACCCCGCTCAAAGCTCCGCCGTGACTGCCTTTTCTCAGAGCCACTCGGTCCGGCGGGCTCGGTTTCTCACGGTCGAGCGGCTTCGATCCAAGGCCGAGCTGGCAGAGCACTTCGTGGATGCGCCCACCGTCGTCGAGATGGAAAGCACACCGATAGCCGCTGCAGCCCGCGCGAGCCACGTCCCGTTCCTGGGGCTACGTGCTATCAGCGACGAATCGACACAAGAAATCGATTGGCCGCTGGACTCCATCGTGGACCGAGCAGGCACCGTCCGCCTGCCGAAGGTCATGGGCGCGGTACTGAGGAGGCCTGGCCTTCTGGGCTCGTTTCGTAGCCTGTGGAGGGACTCCCAGATTGCCGGTCAAAATCTTGCGGCGATATTGCTCGCTCTGGTACGACTGCCCCCGGACGAGCTGCGGGCATTGTCCGAACAATTGCAGCTCCTGCCCTTGCCAAAGCCGCTCGGCGCCGCGGAAGCCGCCGAGGGCTTTGGATTCGGGATGATAGAGTGAGCCGCTAGGTCTCGAAGCTGGGTCTCGATGTCGAGGCTCGATGCCGCGGCTGCGATTAGATCATTTCGAACGAAGTCGCTGCCTTGGCGGGGTCGTGCAGACCGTATACTGGTTGTGGGGCAAAGCCACAGTCAAGTAACTGGCTTCAGTTAATACCGAACAGAAGGATGACCATGAAGGTTTCAGATGCGATCACAAGCAGAAAGAGCGTGCGGGCATATCTGGACAAACAAGTTCTCCCCGATGATCTGGCAAGAATAGTCGAGGCCGGTCAATGGGGACCGAACGCCGGAGCCTTTCAGATCTCGGTGATCCGTAACGCGGAGTTACGCAAGAAGATCAACGATCAGACCAGTGATGCCATGCTTAAGTCCGACATCGAGTTTCTACAGCAGAGAGCGTCCCTGCCGGGATATCAGCCGCTCTATGGCGCACCGGTGCTCATCCTGCTTTCGGCGCCTACCGCTGCCCCCTACAGTGCTTTCAATGTAGCGGTGGCCGCGGAGAATATGCTCCTTGCGGCAACCGAGCTGGGCCTGGCCTCCTGCTTCCTGCTGTCACCCACCTTTGCGCTTCGTCGAGACGAGAACCGCGCCTTGCTGCAAGAGGCAGGCATTCCTGAAGGCTATGCTCTGCAGTGCGCAGTCATCCTGGGTTACGCCGCGGCCGAGAACAAGTACACGCTCGGCGAGCGGTCAAGAAAAGGCGCTGTGAACTATATCGACTGAGGTCCTCTTCAGGCTTGGCCCAGAAGAGGTCATCTTCCGGCTTGGCCCAGAAAGCGACTTCAAGCCCCCCGGGGGCCAGAAGCTTGCCAAAAGAAACACGCAAGATCTTAGTGGTTTATCCTTCCGATGCCGGATAAGCCTGGATCCGCGCGTGGCTTCGCCTTGAAGGCAACCCCAGACACGGCTTGCCCCTGCGCGCCCTCATCCCTTGCCAGGATGGTTTCGCCTGGGTCAAGTGGCTGATGGAGATCGTGGCGGAGTGAGGCCCACGCGGGCGGTCCCTCAATCGGGGATCTCGGTCACGGCAGTCCTGGGCAGGGCCAGGCAAAGCAGGGCGCACAACACGAATGACCCCGCTACCACGGGGACCGCGAGAGTAAAGGCGCTCGTGAGCCCCGGTCTATCGGCCCGCCCGAAGAACAAGGTGCCGATCACGCCGATCCCCAGCGCTCCGCCCAATTGCTGCGCTGTGTTGAAAATGCCAGAGGCGTTCCCCGCCTCGGAGGGAGAGACGGCCGAGATCACGACGTTTACGAGGGGCACGATCAAGAGCCCTAGACCCATGCCGGCGACCACGAGCCCCGGTACCAGCAGCCACGGGTTCATGTGCGTGCCGACATGGTAGGCGGCCAGGTCGACGCCGGACATCCCCAAGGCGAGCAGCAGTCCTCCGCTCATGAGGACGTTCCGGCCGAACCGAGGAGCGAGGCGCGGCGCCAACCCAGCGGTAAAGAACACGCCGACGCTGAAAGCGGTTCCCACGAAGCCGGCCCGCAGCGGTGAGTAATGCTGACCGGTCTGCAGCCATATGGTCAGTACCAGGAAGAACCCCTGTAAGGCCATCGACAAGACTAGTTGCACTAGAAGTCCCGCGGTGAAGGCCGGCACGGCGAACAGGCGGAGCGGGAGGAGCGGCGCGATCGAGCTGTGCTGGCGGCGGGCTTCGAGCCAACCCAGAGCCATGACGGTGACGACCCCGGCCGCGAGGCAGAACCATCCCCATATAGGCCAGCCGTAGCGCCTGCCCTCGAGCAAGGGGAAGACGATCGCCACCATGCCCGCGGCAAGGATGACGCTACCCAACACGTCCGGCCGTCCGACTTCGCGCTCTCGCGTGGGCGGCACCAAAATGGCTCCGAAGACGAGCACCAGCGCCACGATCGGTATGTTGATCATGAAGACCGTGCGCCAACTCAGCCCAAAGAGGTTCGCATTCACCAGCAGCCCGCCGAGGAGCAGGCCCAGCGCGGAGGCCACCCCGGCGATGGCCCCGTAGAGTCCGAAGACCGAGCCGCGCTCCCGGCCGTGAAAGATCGACCTGAAGGTGGCCAGCACCTGGGGCACGAGGGTCGCGGCAAACATGCCCTGGAGTGCGCGGGACGCTATCAACTCGGTCGGATTGCGGGCGAGGCTGCAACCCAGGCTGGCCAGACCGAAGAGGCCGACTCCGACCAGAAACAGCTTCTTCCTGCCCCAGAAATCACCGAGGCGTCCGGCAATGATGAGAACCGCGGCGAAACCCAGCGCGTAGGCCGAGATCACCCATTCCAGCTGGGTCGAACTGGCCTTGAGGTCGCGGGCCACCGTCGGTAGCGCCACGTTCACGATGGTGACGTCGATGAGGTCCATCAGGGCAGCCACGATCATCACTACGGCAGCAGCCCAGCGCCGTGGATAGGGGCTGGGCGGGGTGCCTGCCACCCAGCCGGTATCACGCTCGGGGGTCACGTCTCGATCGACTCCAGAGTCACAGACGTTGACGGGCCGTCTGGCTTAGCCAAAACTGAGAGCGTGCATACCCAGGGCCGCGAAACCCTAATCTATCAGGGGTGAGCGGGGCGAAGGGCGGGTTTCGAACCCGCGGCGCGCTCCGGTCTGCTACTGTAGGGTCACCAACGGACACAGTGGGTTGGCGGGATGGATGAAGGCCAGTCCTAGACGCCTTTCGATCTGCTGGAACAGTCACAGTGGATGCCTCCAAGGGCGTCGGCGTGCCGAAGAGGGAGCGCGAGCAAAGGGATTTAGATGAAATACTGGCGTGTTCCACTCGATCTAGAGACCATTCAAGTGGCGAAGGGTCGGGTGACTGTGATCAAGGAGCGATGCAAGGGCTGCCAACTCTGTGTCAAATACTGCCCGCGCAACGTCCTCCGGATGTCTCAGACCTTCAATCCCAGAGGCTATTATTACCCGGAGGCCGAAGAAGAAGAGAATTGTGTCAACTGCCATTTCTGCGAAGTCCTTTGTCCGGATTTCGCGATCTTTTCCCTCGAGGCGTAGCCCAAGACCTGGGCGGCGTGACCCCGGATTCTTCTTCCCATAAGGATCCGTGCTGTGAAGAGTCTCGTGGTAGGGAGGATTTCTTGGCTAGGGAAGCCGTCTTAACCGGAACCTATTTCATGAACGGGGACGAGGCCTGCTGCGAAGGGGCGATCGCCGCGGGCTGCCGATTCTTTGCAGGTTATCCGATCACGCCGGCGACGGAAGTGGCCGAGCGGATGTCGGAGCGCTTGCCCGAGATCGGTGGGATCTACATCCAGATGGAGGACGAACTGGCCTCCATGGCCGCGATCCTGGGGGCGAGTTGGGGCGGCGTGAAGGCCATGACCAGCACCTCCGGCCCCGGCTTTTCGCTGATGATGGAAAACATCAGCCTGGGCCTCTGCACCGAGACACCCTGCGTCGTCTGCAACGTGCAGCGGGCCGGTCCGAGCACCGGCCTGCCGACACTGGTGGGTCAGGGAGACATGATGCAGGCCCGGTGGGGTGCCCACGGCCACCACGAAGTCATCGCGATCTCGCCTTCTTCTCCGCAGGAGATGTTCGATTTCACGGTCTGGGCCTTCAACCTGTCCGAGCAGTACCGGCTGCCGGTGATCATTTTGGCGGATGAGGTGGTGGGCCACATGAACGAGCGCGTGGTGATCCCGCCCGCGGACAAGATCCAGGTGATCAACCGAAAGAAACCCTCCGTCCCGCCGGAGAAGTATCTGCCCTACCGCCCTGATGCGGATGGCGTGGCGCCCATGGCGACTGCCGGAGATGGCTATCACATCCACGTCACCGGATTGACCCATGACGAGCGCGGCTACCCGGGCATGGACGAAGCCACCCAGGAGCAGATGGTCGAGCGGCTGGTTCAAAAAGTGCGGAAGAACGTGGATCGGATCATCCGTTACGAGACCTTCCTTTTGGAGGACGCGGACGTGGTCGTCGTGGCGTATGGCATCAGTGTCCGATCGGCCAAACGGGCCGTCGCCGAGGCGCGCAAGATAGGCATCAAAGCGGGTGTTGGTCAAACTGAATACGATCTGGCCTTTCCCCGAACAGATGATCCGCGATCTGGCCGGGAGGGTCCGGGCCCTCATCATGCCTGAGATCAACTACGGACAGATGGTTCTGGAATTGGAGCGCTGTGCCGGAGGCCTCTGCCCGGTCCGGCTGGTGCCCCATGCCGGCGGGGCGATCATCCGGCCGGAGAGGATCTTGACCGCCCTCGAGGCGGCAGTGAAGGAGACGGCATGATGGCGAAAAGACGCAACACTTCTCTGCCCCATCCCCAAGATGCCCTGCTGCGCACCGACCGGATTCCGCACATCTGGTGCTCCGGTTGCGGCATCGGCACGGTCTTCGGATGTGTGCTGACCGCCATTCAGAAGTCCGGTCTTCCTCTGGACGACATAGCGATGGTCTCGGGAATCGGCTGTACCGGCAGAATGGCCGGCTACCTGAACCTGGACTCCTTCCACACGACCCACGGCCGGGCCATTCCTTTTGCCACCGGTTTGAAGCTGGCCCGTCCGCAGAGCTGCGTGATGGTCGCGTCGGGCGACGGCGATCTCTTTGCCATCGGCGGCAATCACTTCATCCATGCGGCCCGGCGCAACATGGACCTCACCATCATCTGTGTCAACAACCTCAACTACGGCATGACCGGCGGCCAGGTGGCTCCTTCCACCCCGTTCGGCGCCAAGACCACAACGAGTCCCATGGGCAACTTCGAAGAGCCGTTCAACTTCGCCTCCTTGGCGGCGGAGTGCGGCGCAGTCTATGTGGCCCGCTGGACCTCCCTTCATGTCCGGTGGATCATCGACTCTATTTGCGAGGCCATGCAGAAGAAGGGCTTCTCTTTCGTGGAGATCCTCGCTCCCTGTCCCACGACTTTTGGCAGGCGCAACAGGATAGGGGGAGCGGTCGATCTGGCCAAATTCTTCCATGAACGCTCCGTTGTCCGGAACCAGATCGATCCAAGAGAGGCTGTCCTGGATTTCAATAAGCATCTAGTGGTCGGGAAGTTCGTGGATATCGAAAGGCCCACTTTCCAGGACAACTACGACTTGATTCGCCGCCGTGAGCTGGGGGATTGGCCCGGGCTCGAACACAAGGGGCTGAGGCCGGAGAAACAGACGCAGGGGTGATCGGTGGAGATCAAGACCGAAAAAGAGATTCTAGTAGCGGGGTTTGGCGGACAAGGCATCGTGTTGATCGGCAGCATCCTGGGCAAGGCCGCCGCCATTCACGATCTGAAGCACGCGACCATGATCCAGGCCTACGGACCCGAGGCTCGGGGGGGCTCCTGTTCGTCGCAGGTGATCATCAGCGAGGAAGAGATCCTCCTACCCGTATGTGCAAGAACCCCAGGTCTTGATGTGCATGAGCCAGGAGGGTTTCGAGAAGAACGTCGCCTCGCTTTCATCCGGCGGCCTTCTTATCTGGGACACCGACCTCGTCGAAACCGGGGATGTCGAGGCCCATTGGACTGCTTATCACATACCCGCCACCCGGTTCGCAGAGAAGCTCGGCAACAAGATGATGGCCAATATCGTTATGCTCGGGTTTCTCTCCGCGCTCAGCGATGCTCGTCCAGCCGGACTCCCTGCGCCAGGCCGTTCTCAGTTCCGTACCGGCCAAGACCAAGGACATGAATGCAACGGCATTTGAGCGGGGCCGGGAGTATGGAGAGGCCATCCAGAAGAGCCGGGCCAAGTTGGATCAGACCCCGGAGACCCCTCTAGGGACTCATCCGGAGACTCAATAGTGTCCGTGTCCAAGACGAAGGTGCCCAAGAAGGGTGTTCTGCTCCTTGGATCCGGCTACGGGGCGCTGAAGGTGGCGGAGGATGTGGCCCAGGCTGGGATCCCGGTGGTGTGGGTCACCCGGGCACAGCACTTTCTGGAGTTGCCGCAGGGAGTGGAACGAGTCCCGGAATGGCCCGAGGATCTCGACTTTCAGTTCCGTCCGCTTTACCTTCGAGTGACCCGCCACCCTCTGGTGACCACGCTGACTCAGGCCAGGGTCCGGTCCCTGGAGAACACCCCGGACGGTTGCCGCGTCGTAGTGGAGCAGGACCCGATCTATGTGGATTACGATCTATGCACTGGATGCAGCCGCTGCATGGAGGTCTGTCCCCTGGAGCAGCAGGGTCGCTCGCCCTTCTCTCGAACGCCGGCCTACTGCCCTTCCCGCGCCCTGGAATTGGATAAGAGAAAGATCAGTGCCTGCCGCCTGGAATGTCCACTCGGAGTCAACGTTCAGGCCTACATGGCCCTGACCGCCGCGGGTCGGTTCGAAGAGGCCCTAGCCAAGATCAAGGAAGACAATCCCCTCCCCGGTATCTGCGGCCGTGTCTGCCATCACCCGTGCGAGTCGGCGTGTCGCCGGCGGGAGTTGGATGAGCCCGTGGCCATCTGCGACATCAAGCGCTTTCTGTCGGACTATCGCTGGGTCGGCGACGGTGCCTCGCCCGAGAAGGGGCCAGTGGCTTCCCCCGTGAAGCCGCGGCGCAAGGAACGAGTGGCGATCGTCGGCTCCGGACCGGGAGGGCTCACTGCCGCACACTACCTGGCCAAAGAGGGTTTTCAGTGCACTCTTCTTGAGGCCTTGCCAGAGCCGGGGGGGATGCTCCGCTGGGGCATTCCTTCCTACCGGCTGCCCCGCGACATCCTCGACAGAGAAATCCAGGACATCCTCGCTCTGGGAGTGGAACTGAGGTGCAACACCCGCGTTGGGAAAGACATCTGTCTCGAGGAGCTGGAAAGAGAGTTTGACGCCATCTTCCTTGCGGTGGGCGCCCAAGAGAGCACCTTGTTGGGGATCGACGGGGAGGATGCACGCGGATGTTCCGGCGCGTTTGAATTGCTGCGAGCCCATCATCTGGGCCAGGACGTGGAACCGGGCACGAAGGTGGCGGTCATCGGGGGCGGCAATTCAGCGATCGACGCGGCCGGGACCGCGCTGCGATTGGGCGCGGAGGTGACCATCTTCTATCGGCGCGAGCGCGAGGATATGCCTGCCGTGGAAGCAGAGATCGTCGCGGCTGAAGCCGAGGGGGTCCGGATCGAATTCCGGGTCGGGCCGACGCGGGTCTTGAGAGAGGGCGGAAAGGTCTCTGGGTCTCGAGCTCATCCGTATGGAGCTGGCCGAAGAGGACGATTCAGGTCGGAGAAGCGCCGAAGCCGATCGCCGGATCGGAGTTCCAGGTGGCTGCGGACACGGTCATCTTTGCGATCGGTCAGGGTTCCGACCTCGACTTCCTCGAGGGACACCGCGAAGCCGTGGGCGGCGGAGCGGAAGGGGACCGAAGGGCGATCCCGGTGGATCGTCACCTCAAGACCCAGCATCCGAAGATCTGGGCCGGGGGAGACGTGGTCACCGGACCGTCCACCGTGGTCGCGTCCATGGCTCATGGCAGGATCGCGGCAGGGAAGATCATGGAATACCTGACGGGCCGTCCGTCTCCTTTCGCCGACCTGCCCCTCGGGGTCCGTGGCGTCGGCGACTATACGACGATCTCGGAGGATCTTCCGCAGCAGCCGCGTCAGGAGATGGCTCTGCGCCAGCCCAAGGTGCGACGCCGGGACTTCGAGGAAGTCGGTCTGGGATTGACCATGGATCAAGCCGTGGCTGAAGCTCGGCGCTGCCTTCAATGCAGTGCCTGCTGCGAATGTGGGAGCTGCGAGACCGTGTGCTCTGAGATCGGAGCCATCGACCATTTCCGCAGTTCAAGGCGGATCGAGCTTGTGAGTCCGGCCGTCATCGTAGCCGACGACCAAGAGATGCCGCCTGGAGATTACGGCGACTTCCGGAGTGTGGTCCGGGTGGGCGAGTTCAAGGGCGACCTGGTGGACATGATGGTCGCCGGGAGCGCCGCCGCGGGCCGGGCCATCGCCTTGGCAAATCCGCTTCGCACCAAGGCGGTGCCGGAGCCTACCCGGGTGCCAGATCGGTCGAGCGGGATCCGGTTGGGCATATTCCTCTGCACCTGTAACGGGACCATGGCTTCGTCATCCGTACTCACTCGAATACTGGAAATGGCCACGAAAGGACCGGAAGTGGCCCATGGGGAAATGGTCTTTTCCGCATGTCATCCGCGCGGTTCCGACCGGATCGCGGCGGCGGTGAAGAAGCACCGGCTCAACCGCGTGATCCTTGCCTCTTGTGCCTGCTGTCCCCTGGAATTCCAGTGCATCTCCTGCAATGACCAGAGGAACCGCACCCGGATCCATCTCTTTGACGAGCACGGCTTGGACCGGTCCAGCTTCGAAATGATCAACCTGCGCGATCACCTTTCAGCGGAGCGACTCTCCGAGGATGAGCTCGTCCACCGCGCGCAGGATCTTTTCCGGGCCGCTCTGATCCGGACGCGCTTCCTCGGTCCGCTCCGGCAGGGGATCACCGAGATCGGAAAGGACGTCCTCATTCTGGGCGGCTCGGAGATCGGGATCAGCGCGGCTTTGAATCTGGATCTTCAAGGCTTTCGCGTACGCCTGGTGCATCGATGTCGGCCTTCCGAGTGAGCCGGCCTCCTCCCCCACGAGTCCGGTTTCATCGGAGCCGGCGGGCGCCGGGTCGAGGCATCCTCCATGTAGAAGAGGCGACCATCGAGGAGATCTCCGGCCACATCGGTGACTTCAAGGTCAAAGCGGTGGTCGACGGAAAGCGGCTAGTTTGGCGGACGGACATCATCTGTTTGACCGATGAGAATGTCCTTTCCTTGTCCATCCCCGAGGACCTGGTCGGTCTGAAGAAGTTCTACCGCTACAATTTCGCCTTCTTCCACACTCCGCAGCCCGGGCTTTATCGGGTCTTGCCGCGGACGTTGAACCGGGTCAACGCGTTCGAGGCAGGCGCGGCGCTGGCTGCTCAGGTGGCCAGGGGATCCGCCGAAGTCTTCCTCAAAGATCACGAACTCAGTCCCCGGGTGGATCCAGAGCGGTGCCGGGGGTGCGGCCGGTGCGTGGAGATCTGTCCTTTTGATGCCATTCATCTTCGTGCCGAACGATCGGGGGTCCTATACGGCCGAGGTCCTCCGTCACAACTGCGTCGGATGCGGAGGTTGCGTGGGCCGTTGTCCGGTCACGGCCATGGACATGCCGTATTTCTCCAACCGGCTGCTGGAGGAGATTGTGTCCGGTGTTCTGAAGGAGCGCGTTGAATCATGGCGCAGACCCAACTTCTTGGGATCTGCTGCAACTGGAGTCCGTTTGCCTGCTTCAACGCCGCGGGCATGGCCCAGTTGGAGATGCCCCCGAATTTCAGCTTCATCCGGGTGATGTGCATCGGCCGGATCAATCAGGCCCTGATCCTGCGGGCCTTTGAATACGGGGCGGACGGGGTGATCCTCCTGGAGTGCAAAGACGAAGACTGCCGCTACGGCCCGGGCCCGGAAGTGGGCCATTCCAACGTGGAGCGGGTGCGCAAGCTTCTTCACCTTCTGGGCATCGGTCAGGAACGGCTGGTGGAGCGGAGCTTTGCGGCGCACGAAAAGGACGAACTGGTCAAGGCCTTGTGGGATTTTTCCGGAACGGATCCAGGCCATGGGCGCCGAACCCCGCCAAGCCGCGCCAGGAACGGGAGTCCGCGTGAAGCTCGATGATCCCCGGATCAAAAGGATTCATTCGGGACAACTCCCTCTACTCATGTGCCTGGAATGCGGCAAGTGCTCGGCCTCGTGTCCCCGCATGCTGACCGGCAAGGAGTACTCTCCGCGGCTTCTGGCGCACAAGCTGATCGCGGAGCCGGATAGCGAATCGTTCATCGAAAATGCGGTCTGGGAATGCCTGACCTGCGGACTTTGCGAGGAACGCTGTCCCTCCGGCGTCCAGTTCAGCCGTTTCATCCTGGAGATGCGGACCCTTCTGGCCGGGACCAAGGGCCTGAAGGGCTACCGAGCCCATGACGGGGCCCTGCATTCCTGGATGAGGACTGATGACCTCCCCCGATCTGGAGCAGAACCGGCTCGGACTGGGTGGGAGCCGAGCTGAAGGTGGCGCAGTCGGGTCCGGTGGCCTTTTTCACCGGATGCGCGCCCTATTTCGACGTCTTCTTCTCCGGGATCAAGGTGGACACCTTGTCCATTGCGCGGGACAGCATCCGCCTCCTCAATTTTCTGGACATCGTCCCGGTGGTCCTGGAAGAGAGCGCTGCTGCGGCCACGACCTTCTCTGGACCGGCGACCGGGAAAATTTCGAGACCCTTTGCCGGCTGAACTACGAAGAGTTTCAGGCAGCCGGGGTGGAAGAGGTCGTCGTTTCCTGCCCGGAATGCTATCAGGTGCTTGAGCCAATACATGCCTGAAGTGATCCCGGACTTGAAGCTCAAGGTGACGCTGCTGTCGACCTCTTGCGCCGGGAGATCAGCAAGGGCGGCATCGCCTTCCAGCCCCTGAAACGCCGGGCCACGTTCCAGGACCCCTGCCGGTTGGGCCGGATGGCAGGATCGCTGCGACGACCCCCGGGCCCTGCTCGAGATGATCCCGGAGCTGGTCTTCAAGAGATGGAGAACTCCGGCAGGAGCGCGATCTGCTGCGGCAACAACGGGTTCATCAACTGCGACGCCTACTCGAAGCGGATCCAGGTGGAGCGGCTGCAGGAGGCCAAGGCGACGCGGTCGGATCTCCTGATCACCGCCTGCCCCAAGTGCATGATCCATCTGACCTGCGCCATGCGCGATCCCTGCCGGCATGGGTCGCTGTCGATGGAGATCCGGGATCTGGTCAGCGTGCTGGCCGATCAGATCGAATGGTCGAAGGGAGAAGAGGCGATCGGTTCGAAGGCGCGGTGACAGGGCATCGCATGATTCAAGGTTGACGTGCTAGCGAAGAGGAATCGAATGCAGGAATCACAAGGACAGAGGAAAGTCCGCATCGGCGTTTACGTCTGCCACTGCGGATCGAACATCGCCGGCGTCGTGGACTGCGCCGCCGTGGCCGCCTATGGCCGAGACGCTGCCCGGACGTGGTCGTATCCCGCCATGACGGCTACCTCTGTTCCGAGCCGGGCCAGAACCAGATCAAGACGGACATCCGGGAGCAACGGCCTGAACCGGATCGTGGTCGCCTCCTGCTCGCCCCGGCTGCACGAACCGACTTTCCGGAAGTGTCGTCTGCGAGGCGGGGCTGAACCCCTACCTGCTGGAAATGGCCAACCTTCGCGAGCAATGCTCCTGGGTGCACTGCCACGATCCGGAAGGAGCGACCCAGAAGTCCAAGGACCTGGTGCGCTCCGCGGTGGCCCGGGCCCGACTGCTGGACGCCCGCGAGGAGATGGAGGTACCCGTTCGAGCCTGCCACGCTGGTCATCGGCGGCGGCGTGGCAGGCATCCAGGCCGCTCTCGATCTGGCCGATTCCGGCTACCACGTGGTGCTGGTGGAAAAGGAGCCCAGCATCGGAGGCATCATGGCCTGGCTGGACAAGACCTATCCCACCATGGACTGTTCCATATGAATACTCGGTCCTAAGATGACGGATGCCGGTCGGCATCCAAACATTACCCTGCTGACCCTGAGTGAAGATCAAAGACGTCACCGGATATCGTGGGTAATTTCCAAGTCCAGATCCTCAAGAGGGCCCGGTACGTGAAAGAGGAGCGAGTGCACGGCCTGCGGCGATTGCGTCCAGGTCTGCCCGGTTGTTGTTCCCGAACGAATTCAACATGGGGCTCGAGTTCCCGCCGGGCCATCTACTCAGCCTTTTCCCCAGGCCGATCCCGTCGGCCTATGTCGTGGACATCAACAACTGCCTGGGCCACGACCCGATCGTCTGCGGCAAGTGCATCGAGAAGTGCAAGAAGAAGTGCATCGATTTCAACATGAGCGACGAGGAGATGACGTTCAAGGTCGGCACCATCATCGTCGCCACGGGCATGGAAGTCTATGACCCCACCGAACTGGACGAGTACGGCTACACGCGTCACGAGAACGTGCGTCACGTCGCCTGGAGTTCGAACGTCTCATCAATGCCGGCGGGCCGACGCAGGGCCAGGTCCTTCGCCTGACCGACCGGAAGCCCCCGAAGTCCGTCGCCTTCATCCAGTGTGTCGGCTCCCGTTCCCAACGGCGGGGCGAGCCCTACTGCTCGAACATCTGCTGCATGAACACGGTGAAGAGCACCCTGATGCTCAAGGAGCACTATCCGGACCTCGACGTCAAGGTGTTCTACATCGACATGCGGGCCTTCGGCAAGGGATTCGAAGATCTCTTCCGCCGGAGCAAGGGCATGGGTGTCCGCTATATCCGCGGATTGCCCGGCTCGGTCCAGGAAGACCCGAAAAGCAAGGACCTGATTCTCACCGTCGAGAACACCGCCACCAACCAGCTCGAGAAGCATCGGGCCGAGATGGTCGTGCTGGCCGTGGGCGTGAAGCCGCCCGCGGACATGAAGGTCATTCAGGAGATGCTGGCCCTGCAAAAGAACTCCGACGGATTCTACCTGGAGGCCCATCCGAAGCTCCAGCCCGTGGATTCGGCCACCCGGGGCATCTTCTTTGCGGGCTGCGCCGAAGGACCCAAGGATATCAAGGATTCGGTCACGCAGGCCTCGGCCGCTGCGGCCCGGGCCATGCGCCTGATGAATCCCGAGCGAATTGCAGGTCGAGGCGATCACGGCAGAAGTGGTTCCGATGCTTGCACGTCGTGCGGGATCTGCGCCAAGGTCTGCCCCTACGGGGCGATCACCGTGGACACAAGAGCCAAGACCCCGGCGTCGGTCACCGTGGCGGCCTGCTCGGGGTGCGGCACCTGCGCGGCCGAATGCCCGCAGAACGCCATCGTCATGCACCACTTCACCGACGGCCAGATCGAAGCCCAGATCGACGCCATCCTCGAGGAAGATCCCCTCGAGCGGGTGCTGGTCTTCGCCTGCAACTGGTGCTCCTACGCGGGTGCCGATTTCGCCGGGGTTTCGCGCTTCCAGTATCCGCCGAATTCGCGGCTCATCCGGACCATGTGTTCGGGACGGGTCTCGGAAAGATTTGTGTGGCGGGCCTTCGAAAAGGGAGCTCCGGTGGTGCTGGTTTCCGGCTGCCATATCGGCGATTGCCACTACATGAACGCCAACCACTGGACCGAGCGCCGCATCAAGCGGATGCAGAAGAAGATGGAGAAGATGGGGCTGCGGGCGGAGAGGCTTCAACTC
Organism: uncultured Thermoleophilia bacterium; assembly: GCA_963772095.1. Taxonomy (GTDB): domain Bacteria; phylum Actinomycetota; class Thermoleophilia; order RBG-16-64-13; family RBG-16-64-13; genus Chersky-299. Next base: position 21,382 of record CAVYVU010000012.1, on the reverse strand, counting down.
GAGTGGATCAGCGCGGCCGAGGGACTCCGCTTCCAAGAGGTCATGGAGAAGATGGAGCGGCTGCGGCAAAGCGTCACCGAGACAGGAAGTGGCTGAGACAAAGCGGATTCTGAGAGAGCAAAATAAACCGGTGGAAGTGTCGTAGCGCCGACAGAGGATTCCCGAGGAGACATAGATGAGGGGGGTCTCGTTGAGGTCATCTCGTTATCTGCCGCTGGCGGCGCTGGCCCTCCTCGCGCTCATCTGGGGCTATACCTGGGTGGCTCTCAAAGTGGGCATCGCCTACAGCAGCCCCTTCATGTTCGCTGCTCTGCGCACGTTTCCCGGTGGGATCCTTCTGCTGGTGCTGGTGGCGGCCCTCGGGCGCCCGCTCAGACCGAAGGCCATAGGACTCACCGTGCTTCTCGGCGTTCTTCAGACCAGCGGTTTCATGGGCCTGACCATCGCAGCCCTGGTCAGCGGCGGGGCCGGTCGCATCGCGATCCTCGCGAACACCTGGCAGTTCTGGATCCTGCTGATGGCATGGCCGATTCTCGGGGAAAGGTTGCGCGGGGCGCAGTGGCTCTCGGTGCTGTTGGCGCTGGGTGGCTTGATCTTGATAATCGAGCCCTGGAAGTTACACGGCATACTCAGTAGCATGTTGGCTCTGGCCGGCGCGGTCTCTTGGGCTGCGAGCTCCATAGTGGCCAAGGTGCTCCGGCAACGTCACGAGGTCGACCTGCTGTCGCTGACCGCCTGGCAAACCTTGTTCGGGTCGATCCCGCTGGTGTTGCTCGCCGTCTTCCTCGGAGAGGGCCTGCCCCAGTGGACGGGCGCGTTCGTTTTGTCGCTGGCCTACACCCTGGTCGCCGCCACGGGCCTCGGGGCTTTCCTCTGGCTTTATGTCCTACAGGAGATGCCGGCGGGGATCGCCGGTCTAGGGACGATGGGCACCCCGGTCGTTGGCCTGCTCTTGTCCTGGGCGCAGCTCGGTGAGCGCCCCACCGCTCTTGAGATCGTGGGGATGATCGTGATCCTGGCTGGAATGGGCATCCTTTTCAGTCGGGGCACGAGGAGCGTGGCTCCGGTGTCCGGGGGCCTGATCGCCGTGGAAGAGAGCAAAGTCGTATTGAAGGCCAACGAGCGGGTCTTTCTGGAGTAGGCTGGCGGCAACCGCAAACAAAAGAGGGTGAAACAGTGGTTGACAGTCTGATCACGAATGGCGTTGTGGTGACTCCCGATGGCGTTCTTCCGGGCGGGGTGGCTGTTGACGGAGGGGTGATCGTCGCGGTAGGCCCCGAGAGTGATCTCCCCCAGGAGGCCGGGACGGTCATCGACGCGAAGGGCGGATTCATCATTCCAGGGTTCGTGGAAGTGCACACCCACATCGGCGTCGGGCCCGACACCATCCCGTTCGACGAGAGTTGGCAGTCGCAATGGCAGAGCGAGAGCGAGGGAGCCGTTCACGGCGGCGTCACGACCATCCGCAGCAACATAACCATCAAGGGACCGTACCTGCCCGTCATCGATCAGTACATCGCCTGGGCCGAGCAGAACTCCTATGTGGACTTCAACCTGTATCCGGCGTACATATCCAGCGAACACGCCGATGAGATGCTGCCGATGGCCGAAAAGGGCATGCCGGCTTGGAAGTGCTTCTACGACGCATACCAAGGCGAAGAAGGCGCTCGCATGGGGCTTGCCAGCACCGATTCGGGCAAACTCTGGGAGACGTTCGAGAGGCTTGGGAAGATCGGCTATCCCGGGTTGTTAATGATCCACGCGGAAGACTACTGGCTCTATCACATGCTCGAGACCAGACTCATGGAGATGGGCCGGGAAGGTCTCGAGGCCTGGTCTGACTCGAGGCCCAATATCTGCGAGGCGACGAAGATCGAAGCTGCCGCCATGATCTGCGAGGAAGTTGGCAAGTCGGGTGGAGCTCCGCTCTACGTCGTGCATGTGAGCACGAAAGAAGGCGTGGACATCGTCAAGAAGTACCAGGATCGCGGCGTGCGGATCATTGCCGAGACCCTTCCTTGCTTCCTCACTCACACCAGACACATGGGCGACGAGGTCGGGGTATGGGGCAAGATCAATCCGCCTTTCCGAGAAGCGGAAGACGCCGAACGTCTGTGGGAGGGGCTTAGGACCGGAGTGGTGACCTGCATGGGCACCGACCAGGTCTCTTACAAGCAAGAAGACAAAGAGAACGGTCTGGGCAAGCACGGCTCCATTTGGAAGGTCCCCCCCGGTATTTCTGGCGGCATGCAGCATTGGCTCCCGGTGTTGCTCACCGATGGGTACCACGGCGGGAAGCTCACGATCGAACAGATCGTGAAGATCTGCTGCGAAAACAACGCCAAGACCTTCGGCTTGTATCCCAAGAAAGGGGTGCTCAAGCCGGGCTCGGATGCCGACATCGTGGTTGTCGACCCGGAAAAGACGACGACCATCGGCGAGGGCTTCTACAAGGGTCTCAACAAGACCTATTCCATCTACTGGGGCAAGGAAGTGAAGGGACTACCGGTCATGACCATGTCGCGTGGAGAGGTCGTCATGCGCGACGGCAAGACCCTCGCGACAAAGGGCCGCGGCAAGTTTGTCCCGGCTCGCGATTATCAGAAGTGATGAAGCTCAGATTGCTTTGCGCCGCTGTCTATCCCGCGATCTGACGCTCCAGCCAGTCCAGCACCAAGTCGACGACCCTCGGGTCCAGAGGCTCGCGGACCTGCTTCCGGTAGCTCGAAATGCTGGGCGCACCTGCCTCGCTTCGGAGGAGGTGGGTGACGTCTGTCACGACGTGAGATTCGAACGGGGCTGTGACCAACTCGGCCATCCGCGCGAGGTTGCCCGGGTCCACCTGGATGTCTTTGGCGCCGGTTATGGCCAGGAGAGGTATCCGGATCTTGGCCAGGTCTTCTGCCGCGTCGTAAGCCAGGTCCGGTAGGGGCGCGAACGGGGCCGACAAAACCCCTGCAAGCCTGACGGGATATCATATGCAACGGAGCGAAGGGCCAGGTGAACGGCCGCTTCGCTAACGATGTGGTCAACATGCTCGAGGTACCTGCTCGAGGCCTGCACAGAAGTGCGCGGAGGGCATCATCATTGGAAGGTCTTGTTCAGATAGACGAGGAGCGCTGCAAAGGCTGCCTACTCTGTATTGAATTCTGTCCGAAAAAGAGCATCTCTCTTTCCGAGAAGCTGAACCTCAAGGGGTATTTTGTCGCCGCCTTTGACCCTGACAAGGGATGTAACGGCTGCGGTAACTGCGCTCTCATGTGCCCCGACGTCGCCATCGAGGTGGAGAGAACATGAGGCGGCTGATGAGCGGTAATGCCGCGCTGGCCGAGGCAGCGGTCCTCTCCGGGTGTACCTGTTATTTCGGCTATCCCATCACCCCTCAGAATGAGCTCACGGAATACATGGCAAAGCGCATAGTCGACGCGGGCGGAGTCTTCATCCAGTCCGAGAGCGAGATCGCGGCCATCAACATGGTCCTCGGAGCCTCTGTGGCAGGCGCGCGGGCCATGACGTCATCGAGCGGCCCCGGCATCAGTCTCAAGCAGGAAGGTATCTCCTATCTCGCGGCCGACGAGCTTCCCGCCGTGATCGTCAATATGGTGAGGGGCGGCCCCGGCATGGGGAACATTTCGCCGGCACAGTCCGATTACTTTCAGGCCACTCGCGGCGGCGGTCACGGTGACTACAGGACCATCGTCCTCGCTCCCGCATCCGTCCAGGAACTGACCGAGGTCGTGCCCCTCGCCTTCGACCTCGCCGACAAATACCGCAATCCCGTCATGATCCTCGGCGACGGCATGCTGGGGCAGATGATGGAGCCCGTCGACTTCGACAACCTGAAACGCCCCCCGGATTATGAGAAGGATTACATCCTGACCGGAGCAAAGGACAGACCGGCCCGGAAGATCCATTCGCTGATCTTCGACGCCAAACTGCAGGAAGAACACAACTGGAAACTCTTCCGGAAGTTCCAGCGCATGGAGCAGAACGAAGTCCGATATGAGACGTATTTGACCGATGACGCCGAGATGGTCGTTGTTGCCTACGGCATCGGTGCGCGGATCGTCAAGGGCGCTATCAAGAGGCTCCGCCAGGAGAACCTGAAGGTGGGCATGATCAGGCCCATCACCCTCTGGCCCTTCCCCGCCAAGGCGCTTCAGGACATGGCGAAGACAGTAAGAGATTTCTTCGTCTTTGAGATGAGCTCCGGTCAGATGGTCGAGGACGTCAGGCTTTCGCTGGAAGGAAAAGGCAACGTCCATTTCTACGGAAGGCCCGGAGGCGTCGTCCCGATGCCTGTCGAACTCTACCGGATCATTTCGCGCCATTACTATCAGGCGCAAGCCGCCGGCAAGAGGAAGAAACGATGAAGACAGTCTATAAGAGGCCGAAGCTTCTGAAAGAAGCGCACTTCCATTACTGTCCCGGGTGCGGTCACGGCATCATCAACCGGCTTCTCATGGAAGTGATCGAAGAGATGGACCTCCAGGAAAAGGCCATCTGCGTCGCTCCCGCCGGGTGCGGCATGCTTCTCTACAACTACTTCGAGATCGACGTCCTCGAGTCGGCACATGGCCGCGGGTCCGCCGTGGCCACGGGCATCAAACGGTTCAGGCCTGAGAACCTGGTCTTTTCCTATCAGGGCGACGGCGATCTCGCCGCCATCGGCACCGCCGAAGGGTTCCATGCCGCCAACAGGGGCGAGAACATCACCGTGATCTTCGTGAACAACGGCGTGTACGGCATGACGGGCGGCCAGATGGCGCCGACGACACTGCTCGACCAGGTGACGACCACCACTCCGCTGGGGCGGGACTCCATTATCGCCGGTCACCCCATAAGGATCTGCGAAGTGTTCTCCATGCTCGACGGCACGTCCTATCTGGAGCGCGTCGCCGTCAACAAGCCGGCGGCGGTCGTGAAGACGAAGAAGGCCATTGCCAAGGCATTCCAGCGGCAGCTTGACGGGTGCGGTTTTTCCCTTGTCGAGATACTTTCCCCCTGTCCGACCACCTGGAAGATGGGCACTCTCGAGGCCTGCACGTGGGTCGACGACGTCATGAGCAAGGTAGTTCCCGCTGGGCGTCGTCAAGGAGGTGCCATGCTCCTAGGGACCTTATTCTCGGGGTTCGGAGGGCAGGGTGTGCTCTCGATGGGGTCGACGCTGGCGAGCGCGGCCATGCTCGAAGGAAAGCACGTCACCTACCTGCCGGCCTACGGCGTGGAGGTGCGCGGCGGCACGGCCAACTGCACTGTGATCGTTTCCGACGAGGAGATCGCCTCTCCGGTCGCGTCCGATCCGGAGTTCGTCGTGGCGATGAACCAGCCGTCCTTCGCGAGGTTCCAGAGTATTCTCCAGGCGGGGGGTCTACTCTCTGGCCAACTCCTCTCTGGTGAATACCGATTCGGCGAGGAGCGACATAGAGATTCTGGCGATCCCCACCAGCGAACTGGCGGGGAAGCTGGGCACCATCAAGGTCGCCAACATGGTCATGCTCGGGGCCCTGGTCCGGGCGAGCAACATGGTCTCGTACGACGCCATGCTGGAGAACCTCAACGAGATACTCGGTGAAGGCAAGTCGAAACTCATCAAGCTCAACAGGGAAGCCCTGAGCTTGGGCTACAACTACATCAAGGAGTAGGCCCATGGTCATCAGACAGTTATCCGTGAGCATCGACAACGTTCCGGGGACCTTCTCGAATATCAGCGAGCTCCTGGGGCGAGAAGGCGTGAATATCAGGGCCATCTCCGTGGCTGATACCTCCGACATCAGCACGGTCCGCTTTGTCGTGGACGACCCCGAAAAAGCGAAGAACATCCTCATCGGACGCGGCTATAGTCCCAAAGAGACCGACGTGCTCGCCGTCGAGATTCCGGACCATCCCGGTGCCACGAACGCGGTGCTCAAGCCACTGAAGGCCGCCGGCATCAACGTCCATTACCTGTATCCCCACCTTGGAAGGATCAGCAACAACGCGATCGTCATCCTCGGCGTGGATAAGACGGAAGAGGCCCAGAAGGTGTTGGCGCAAAACTACGTCAAAACGTTGGGGCACGAAGTCTATAACGTATAAGGCGTCGAGCGTATGTTGAATAGCCGGAGACGTGCGCCGCAGCCCCAGAGGGCGAAGCTCACCCCCCCAAGTAGGCACAGCATGATTGCTGCCAACCTGGGGAATCTGCGCCCCACCAGGCCCTCCTCGTATCAGCCCCTGCCAGTCCAAACGCTTGGCGCGTCGGCGAGTCGGTCGGCTCCGTCTCGATTCTACGACTCCATCTCTCCATGTGTCCGGCAGGCGCAAGATTGTGCAGGAACACCCTGCGACTGGCCAGTCACTTCTCTACCCACTTGGCTGATTCGCCGAGCTATCACTCTCGGATAGGGTGCCAATAGTCCACGGTTCGACAACGGGCAGCGTAGGGGGATTGATGAACAAGATTCTTCTCATAATCATGGCAGTTGTGGTCGTCGTCGTGGCCGGTGCCTGGGTAGGCTTGAGCTACGCTCTTAACCGAGGGATCGGATCGAGTACGACTGAGGATCGACAGATTCCCGCGTTCACTCGCGTTGAGGTGGGCGGGAACGGTACTTTGATCCTGGCGACTGCCGCGAGCCCCGCCATCCGAATAGAGGCCCAAAAGAACATCATCTCCAGGATCGAGACAAGCGTTACGTCCGACGGCACCCTTCACATCCGGGGTCGGCACACGTGGTGGCCTTTCGACGGTCTGTGGGCGACGACGCCGATCACCTATCGCGTGTCCGGACCCGCCCTCACCGGGGTATCCGTTAGCGGATCTGTGACGGTTCGAAGCGACACGCCCATCCGTGGACAGGATTTTGAGATCACAACGAGCGGCTCGAGCGACGTCCAGCTCCAGCTTGATGTCCTGACCCTAGCCGACCACAACTCGGGTTCGGCGCATCTTGCGCTCGTTGGCAAAGCCGACACAGCCGGCTACGACATGAGTGGCTCGGCCACCGTCCTCGCGCGTAATCTGGTCAGCCGCCTCGCGACGGCGAAGTCGAGCGGCTCCTCGAGGCTCGAACTGAACGTGAGCGACGAGCTGAATGTTGACATTTCAGGTAGCGGCGTAGTGTCGTATCTCGGCAATGCCCGGATCAGCAGCCATATTTCGGGATCCGGCGAGGCGAAGAGGCTCCAGCCGTAAGGGTGCGGCCGGAACGAGGAAGAATGCACAGGTGTCACCTCTACGTATTCCGGCACGGCCGAGATTGTGCGTAGTCTTCAGGAATGCCGAAGGGCTGTGCTGCCCCGAGGCTCAGGCCCGTCAGTTGTCCCGTGCCTTCGCATCCGCCCGCGGCTGCCTCATGGTGACATGTCCGGCTGTCGAGTTTGCCCCCGAATTGCCCCCGAATTGCCACCGAAGTCGCCCCAAACACGCGAAAACCCGGCCTGCTTGACCGGGTTGCGACCAGCGATTCTTGGCTTTCCTAGGCGGAGAGGGGGGGATCAGAATCCCGGCTCAGCCCTATATCCTGTCCATATGTCCGGCAAGGGGCGACCTTGTCTCAGGCAGGCTGGGCACCGCTGCCAACTCGCGCCGGACGCTACCAGTTCTTGACGACCTTGTCGACGTAGAAGGTCACGCCGAGCGTGCCCGTGGAGCCTTTGTTGACGACCATGCCGAACTTCTTGCCCGAGACCGAGACAGCGCCGATGCTGTACGTAGTAGCCGTCCCTGTGTAGTTGACGGTCTGAGCGGAGGCTTTGGCCGTGGGGTTCGTCGCCGCTGCGCCCAGCGCCACAAAGGTCATGGATGGCTCGAGTTTCTTCAGGTCAGCCGCCCGCATGCCTATGACAGTCGTAACAAAGCTAGCGGCGTCGACATACCCGGTTTCGATCGCGGTCGCCGCATGACGGACTAGTGACTTGGCCGCAGCGTCTTGGGCCTTCTGTCGTTGGCCGAGGAACGTCGGGATTGCGATCGTCGCCAGGATGGCTATGATGACGATCACCAACAGGAGTTCGATGAGGGTGAACCCCCATTCGACTTCTTTCGTTCGCGTGGTAGTCACAGTCAGTGTTCTCACTCTTGTCTTCTGGCAAAGGATCCGCACCAGGCGTATATCGGCAGTATTCGCTGCCGGCCTTATGCTGATCGTGGGAACTCGTCGAGGCACCTCCGTCCGAATGACGCCGTCGAATGGTAACGAGTTTGTCACCAAGATGTCACCAAGAGGCCCCCAAAGAGGCCAAAACCCGGCCTCGGCAGCCGGCCCAGAAATCAAACAAACCCCTGTAAATGCGCGGACGGGGGGGATTCGGATCCCCGGCATTGCTTGTGCGGCCCAAGCGCCTTGCAGAGGTCACTGACCTTGGCCTCCGGTCAGTCGGAGTTGATGGCTCGGGCGACCGCCTCGATGGTCTCGCCGTAGCCGGTCCCAGGAACGGCCCAGCGTCCATCGAGATCGGAGAGAACAGACACAACGCCGCGGGGGTCGACGAGGCCGAACCGCGGATCGACAGTCCCGCTGGCCCACGATACCGGGCTCGAGGTGTAAACATAGGCCACCATGTGGGCCACCTGGGCCATGACCCCTGCCTCGGCAGTGGTGAAAGCGACTCCTGGCGCTCCGCTTCCGGTCGCACCGATGCCCGCGTAGTTATTCTGCTCGGGCGTCACGTCTCCCCCGAAGATCCCGTAACCCGTCTCGTGGATCATCTGGGCCCACAGCAGATCGGCGCGAAGTCCCGCTTCGGCACAGTAGCGTACGTAGTAACCCGCGAGAACCGAGGTGGGAACGGTGAAGCGAGGCGAAGGACATACCTTGAGCAAGAACGAGGCCAGCTGCTCCGCCGTCCCACTCCATGTCCCTTTGAGAGGTGTCTGACCGCCGGTCAGGACGCTTGAGGTGGGACCATCCCGTACGGCCGAAGGATCCGCGGAGGGACTCGCGATGGACTGAGTCCCGCTTGCCACCGCGGTGGTGATCGTCGGGTTGATTGCGGCTGCTACGCCTGGCCCACGGCGCTGTTCAGCCATGACCCTTTCATGCAGGGATTGCCCGCTAGTGACTTGGGCGACGGCCGTTACCTCGGCGGGCTGTGCCGCGTCCAAGGGCGGAGTCTGCGGCCGGGGTGGCGTCTCGCCACACCCCGAAGCCATTATGGAAGTGATTGCCAGCGCGATGAGTACCGCTATTCCAAAGAGCAATGTTCGAGCAATGCTCTTTGGGTCTGCGGTTCCCGTGCGGTGACTCTTCATCGGCACTCCGTGACTGGCTGCGACAGAATCATGAGCTGGACGATCATTGTTGAACCCCTAAACGGTATCGGCAGGCTTGCCACGCGCCCTGAGGAAGGGAGTCGCCGTGCGACCGGCTAGCGGCGGCGCCTTCTGGTTTGCCTGGATTGCCTCGCATTGTCCCGCTGATGCGAATACCCGGCCTCATCGACCGAGTCATGCTCCGAAAAGAACCTGCAAATAGGCGGAGAGGGGGGATTCGAACCCCCGGTACCTCAGAGAGGCACAACGGTTTTCGAGGGCTCTCTCCTAGGTCGGGTGCCGGTTATCGGGTGCGCATTGATACCGTTCTGTCCTGCCGGAATACCGCTTCAGTGATGGCCTGGGTTTGGCAGTCCGGTGTGACCCGACGAGTTCGCCACCAGAATGTCACCAAGCGAGCGCAGGAAGTCGTGGAAACGTGGAAAACCGCCTCAAGCGACCGATGCAGCTGTGCGTCCACCTGGCTATAAGGCAGCACCGGGTAGGCCGCATGCGGGCAAGTTCGCTAGCTGCGTCCTGCTCTGTTTGTAAGGCTGGATCACCCCCCACCAATGTTGTTCAGCACTTGTGCTACCTCCCCCCGCGGCATGGGACCCCAGGGGTTGAGGCTGGCCAGTGGAATGCCGCTCAAAAGGTGGTTGTACTCGGCTAGGCGGGCGTTCTGGCCGTGCTGCGGGCTCAAGGCCGGGTCCCAGGTGGAGTGATAATCGGCGGGGGGAGCCTTCAGCAACCCAGGCGCTGCTTTCTCGAGGGCCCGTACCACCATGCTGATGAGCTGGAAGCGACTGATGGGGTCGTAGGGAGCGAAGGTGGTCGCAGTCTTCCCCTGAGTCACCCCGTATGCGAAGGCAGCCGCCACGTAGTGGTCGGGGTAGAGGGGATCGTTGGCATCGAGGTTGCTGGGGACGTCCCCGAAGGGACACACGTCGTTCACGGTGGGCTGGAGCCCAATTATCCGAGCGATCATCTTGGCGAATTGCATGCGCTTGACCGGCTCGCTAGGACGGAAGCTGTGGTCAGCGAAACCACTGATGACTCTGGAAGAAGCAAGGCGGGAGATGGCGACGGCATACGGGTTGTCCAGCGAGACATCGGTGAAGGAGATGGTGGTGAAGCTCCAGGTGACCGGTGCGCCCAGAAGGACCAAACCGTTTGTGCCTTTGGCCGCGGTGGTCAGAGTGGCCACGTAGGTAGCCCCCGGCTCCAAGGCGGCCGCCGGATAAAGGTACCAGCCCAGTTCATCCGTACTGTATTTGAGGGTGGTCGGGACAAGGGTGCCATCCGACTTCTTAAGATAGAAGCTGGCCCAGGACATGGTGGTCGGATCCATGGTCCGGCTGAACGTGGCCGAGACCACCGGGTCGTAGGGGAGGTCGGCCGCCCCGTCGTGTGGGCTGGTAGAAACCACCATGGGGTTCTGGAGGATAGGCAGCGTAGGCAGGGTGATGGTCGGAAGTGGCAGCGCTTGAGCCTCGTTCGGCGTGGCACGGGCCAGGCTGGCCAGCAGCACTGCCGTTCCCACCAGTATCAGCAGCAAGACAAGAAGGCCTCTCCGGAATAAGCGGCATCGGCTCACGGTTACCTCCCTGTTCATGGTCATCTGCGCCGCATCCAAAAACTCTGCGCAACCTCCGCCTGGGGCTCGCCCGGGTGTCGTGGTCGCCGTCTTCAGTCTAGTGCAGCGCACGAGGTGGCTGCAAACGGTTTTCCAGGAACCTGCCGCGCACCGGAGAACGCGATCACTGACTGGCTACAGCGCAGATGAAGCCCTTGGAGCGGCGGCTGCCGAGCTTGGTATTTCCTGAAAGCTCGCCTATTCTCGCGCGGTCAGCCCCTCTGCGAACCCCCGTCCCGCCAGGTCGAGTAGCCATTCTCTAGCCTCCGGATCACCGTCTCCCGCTGACCGAAGCGGCAATGGGTACGCATTGGAGGCTCTCATGCCAAGGTTATCTGTCGTGCTTGGTGGGGTAGATGCCCGATTGCCCAGAGCCCAACACGGTTGAAGAAAGCCGATAGGCGCCAATGAGGAGAGGACCTGATCCGTATTCATGTTGCCCGACTCACGAACAGTAGGGCGGTGCAGCACCAGTCACGCCCTGCCCACCGAAGGAGAATGTTTCATGTCAACAGAAGACGAAGTCCGCAAGGCGTCAGAACAGTTCTACGCAGCATTGAACCGCATGCTCGATAGGGATACCGCTCCGCTGACAGCCATCTGGTCGCACAGCGCGGCAGTAACGACCATGCACCCCATCGGTGGCCGGCAGGTTGGGTGGGACGCGGTTCGAGAATCATTTGAGCAAACAGCCGGGCTAGCCTCAGGGGGGCAGGTCAAATTGGGCGATCAGATCATCCAGGTCGCCGGGGATATGGCGTACGAACTGGGTGTCGAGCAAGGCCAGGTTGAGCTTGCCGGACAGCAGGTCCCCATCGAGCAGCGCGTCACGAACATTTATCGCCGTGAAGCGGCGGAGTGGAAGATAGTCCATCACCATACTGATGTTGCGCCGGCGATGCTGGACCTTCTCAGCCGCCTGCAGGCCGATACATAAGCAACCTTTCCTACTTGTTCCGGGCGTAGTATGTAGCTATCGGAGGGGGAGCCGTCGGAGTCTTGCCACGATGCTCGTTGGCCTGTCATCTCCTGCCGGGGCCGCTTGCGTCGTAACGCCCTTTCCAACCCCTCATCGGCCAGGCGCGTCTAGATCATCGTCGTCGCCAGGCTGGCGCGCCCGAGTGCCTTCTGGTGTGTCTCGATACGCGGCGCATGCACTGGCCGCCTTGTTGCTAGGCTGGTCGCGATGAACGGGCCGGAGACGCACCAAACACAAGATCTTAACCCGAGCCGCACCATGGTGCTGGCAGTCGCTACACTGGGCGGGTTCCTGGTCACCTTCATGACGTCCGCCATCAATATCGCCCTTCCGTTGATCGAGGCGGAATTCCACGTTTCGGCGGTGACGCTCAGCTGGATCTCCCTCTCCTACATCCTCGTGGCCGGAGCGACCCTGCTGCCGCTGGGCCGGATATCCGACCTGTACGGCCGGATGCGATTCTTCGTGTACGGGATGATCATCTTTACGGTCTTCTCTTTCGCCAGCGCTTTTGCCCCCTCGGCCGGCATCCTCCTTGCCCTGCGGGCCGTTCACGGCCTGAGTCTCGCGCTCGGTATGGTGACGGCCACGTCCCTGGTCATCCTGGCCTATCCGCCGGAATCGCGGGGTAAGGCGCTGGGGCTGAACGTTGCCGGCATCTACCTGGGCCTCACGCTTGGTCCGGTGCTCGGCGGCCTGATTATCCACAATCTCGGTTGGCGCAGCCTCTTCATCGTGGTGGGCGCCCTTGGGCTCGTGAATCTGGGGCTGCCGCTATGGAAACTGCGGGGAATCGAGTGGCGGGAGCCAAAAAGCGCTCGGTTCGACTTCCTGGGGTCGGTCATTTGCGCGGTTTCGCTTACCGCTCTCCTCCTGGGGTTCTCACTGCTGCCAGGCGTCATCGGGGCGATTCTCATCGCGGTGGGGATCGCCGGACTGGCGGGATTCCTGTGGTGGGAGACCCGCGCGGCCGACCCTCTTCTCCACGTCGATCTGCTCCGGCAGAACCGCGTGTTTGCCTTCTCGAACGCGGCGGCTTTCGTCAACTACAGCGCCACGTTCGCGATGGTTTTTCTGATGAGTCTCTATCTCCAATACAACAGGGGGCTTAATCCGCAGACAACCGGTTTCGTGCTTGTGACCGGCACCTTCGTGCAGGCAGCTTTCTCTCCGATCGCCGGCCGGTTGGCCGATCGCGTCCAGGCTCGATATGTGGCCTCGGTGGGGATGGCCCTCTGCGTGCTCGGTCTGTTCGCGCTCAGCTTCGTGGGCACCACGACTCCGTACTGGTACATCGTCACCATGCTCTGCGTGCTTGGCCTGGGCTTCGCCTTTTTCTCGTCACCGATCACGCATACCGTGATGGGCAGCGTGGAGAAACGGCAGGTAGGCATAGCCTCAGCCACTCTGGCCATGATGCGCATCGTCGGACAAAACATGAGCATGGGCGTTGCCACTCTCGTACTAGCCGTCGAGGTGGGACGGCAGGCCATTCAACCGGTGGACTACCCGCAGGTACTGAGCAGCGTCCGGGTGAGTTTCTTGATCTTTACCGTGCTGTGCCTCGTCGGGGTCGGTGCCTCACTCGTCGGTCCCCCGCGGCGTCAAAAGCGCCTTGCGGGTGAAGCCGGCGCCTAGGGAGATACTCGCCAGTCTGAGCGGCAATCGTCCCTCCAGAGCAATTCCTTGCGCAGGGCACGGAGTCCATGCGGGTCGAGATCGAGGACGTGAAGCTGGGGACGCTGCGCGCCAAACTGCGAAGGGGGCTCAAGGGCAAGGAGGCTCAGAGCGTGCGACTGGCGCAGAGGGGAGAGGATACGTGCCGGGTACGGGGACCGGGGAAGTGAGTGATGTCGGGCGCTTCGTTGCGTGTCCGGGAGCGGCGAGAGCGGGCCTTTCATGACTCAACGAGTCGAGGAGGTGGTGCCAAGGGGGTCGAACAGGCGCGTGAGGCCGGGCGCGGCCCAACTGATGCCGCTTTCCAACTCCAGGTCGGTCTGCGCCCAGAGGACCGGTTCCCCGGCTATCGTGTCGATCTCGGTGCGGAACACCCCGATTTTCGCCTCATGCAGAGCATTGAGCGTGCCAACGGCATCCGCGATGGCGTTACCGGGTGCCTCTGGTGACTCGTTGGCGACGGCGACGCTCGCCACCGTGAACTTCGCCCACACCACTCGGGTTCCATCCGCGTCTCGCGTAGCCCTTACCTGGGCGATCTGGAACCTTGGCCATGCAGCTCTCGGCCAGGCCGCCGCAACACCACCAGCCTGCACCATCAGGACGTCGGGAACGCCTTTGGTTGGAAGGTATTGTTCGGTGAGCTTACCGTTTGACTAAATGACGGAATTCCGATGGTAATTTCAGTTTTAGCCCACCATCATCCCGATTGTGTCAAATGTATCTTCCATTTCTGGCGTGCAGTCATGTAACTGGAACACGATGCCCCCGGTCTTGCTAGGATCAAGGAAAGCCATGCGGACGCCATTTTTGTATTGCGCCTGTCCGATGATTTCAATTCCCTTCTTCTTCACCTCGGCAAGCGTTGCGTCGAACTGTTCCCGGCTCACCGCATAGCCAAAGTGCCAAATGCCTTCTCCCTTGGTTTCCAAGAACTTCGCTACGATGGGCATGTATATTGGTTCAAATAGCTCAATGATAATTGCTCCCCACCTGCCCAAGGCTACTTTGGCTCTTTGCTCCATCCCCCCCTCATAGTCCCTATTTTCGAAATCATGCCCGGCCCCCGTCTCCCCCAGCATATAACGGCGCCACGGTCCCAAGCCCAAATCCTCAAAATTCTTTATGGTCTTATCTATGTCCCTTACCGCCCATCCCAAGTGGCTTATGTTGGCAAACGGCAATCCTTGCATCATTTTCTTTTACTCCTTTAGAACCTAGTCTTTGTTCAGTATTTGAGCTCAATCGGAAGATGGATACGCTTGATATCTTGTCTTGGTCGGTACCCCCTTTCTATCTCAAGCAGTATGCAAAATCCGGTTAGCTCTTCCTGTCTCCGGTCTTCTCTCTACACCGTGCAGCGGAGCACGTAGAGCCCCAAGTGAAGGGCGTCAATGCAGATAGGCCGGGTTTCAGATCACGTGTTCCCTGCAAATAAGCGGAGAGCGGGGGATTCGACCCCCCGCACCGCGTGGCTCTACTTCTTCTTTGCGTATTCGGCGGCCCCGAGAATCTGCAGGAGTACGGCCGGCTCGTCTCCCACGGTCCAGCCATCATGACCTGGCGGAATGAAGACGAGGTCTCCTTGGCGGAACTCCATCTCCGCCCCGTCGTTCATTCGAGTGCCCAGCCGACCAGACAACATGTACCCGACGTGGGCAACCTGGCAGCTCTCGGTACCCGCGACCGGCTTGACGTTCTCCGACCACCTCCAACCCGGGTCGAAGGTAGCGAGACCGACTGTGACGCCCCCGATGGTCACCACCTCCGTATGTCCCCGGGCAAATGGTCTTCTTTCATCAGGGGAATCGAATTGGCGTGCGGCCATTTTTTGCTCATCGATTGCCATAATCCGCTCCTTCAGCCCCGCGGTTTGTCAAGGAGCACAGCTAGCTTCGGAAACTACCCTACCGGCAAGCATGGAAAACGGCGTCCACGCGGGTAATCTGCGGGCTGCTGCGACGGCGGTGTTGTCCAGTACGTTCGCGTCCGTCTCGATCCATTTCCTGGTGACGAGTTTGCCCCCGAATTGCCCCCGAACTCGTCCGAAAGACGCCAAAACCCGGCCTCTGGACCGGGTTCGACAGACGATTCATGGCTTTCTAAGGCGGAGAGGGGGGGATTCGAACCCCCGGTACCTCAAAGAGGTACAACGGTTTTCGAGGGCTCTCTCCTAGGTCCGGTGCCGGGTATCGGGTGTGCATTGATACCGCTATGCCCCAGGGAAATACCGTTCTTGTGATGACGCGGGATAGTGAGTCCAATACAGACAACAGCCAAGTTATCGTGGCCTGGACAATGCCGTGCGTGCCGTTCAGGCCGTTTGCAGGGTGACCATTACCTTGCCACGAGCGCGCTACCCCTCCAGATAGCGAATTGCCTCCGCGTTTTGGCTCAGAGGATATGTCCTATCGATCACCGGTGTGGCACCTCCTCGATGAGATGTCTCACGAACGCAAGGTCTCGGTGGCACCTTCTGCTTCACGCTTCTCCAATCTTTCACTCAATCGTTATGACCACGTTTCCCTTCTTGTGTCCCTGGTCGACGTAGCGGTGAGCTTCGACGATTTGTTCAAGCGGGTAGCGCCGGTCTATGGCCGAACGCAGTGCTCCCTCTTCGATCAGGCCCTTGAGAAAGACGAGGTCGTCGGCTTTTTCGCTCGGGTGTTCTCCGGTGACGATCTTCTTGCCGCTGGTCAGGGCTGCCCACCGCATGCGAAGGGTGCGTACCGGCGTGGTGGCGTTCAGGTAGATGCCGTTCGTTCTTCAGCGCCTTCATGCAGTCGGTGAAGGAGCCCTTGTCCACCGCCACGAAGATGACGTCGTAGATCTCGCCCTTGGCGGCGAAGTCCTCCTTCGTGTAGTCGATAGCGGCATCGGCACCAAGGGACTTCACCAGTTCGAGATTCGAGCCGCTACATACGCCGGTGACTTCCGCTCCGTAGTACTTGGCGAGCTGAACGGCGAAGGTACCGACGCTGCCCGAGGCCCCGTAGACGAGGACTTTCTGGCCGCTCTTGATATTCGCCTTCTTGAGAAAATGGAGGGCCGCGCGGGCTCCGATCGGGACGGCAGCGGCTTCTTCGTAGGTCATGTTGGTTGGCATTGTGGCGATCACGCCGGTTTCGGGGAGGCACGTGTACTCGGCGTAGGCGCCGAATCTCATGAGGGTCGCGGCGAAGACCCGGTCGCCCTTCTTGAATCTGGTCACGTCTTTGCCTGTCTCTTCGATCTCCCCGGAGAGCTCGGCGCCGAGAATCGGCCGTCTGGGTTTCAGGATGCCGAGGGCCAGACGGGCGGGGATCCAGAACGAGAGGGGCACCGTGAAGCTCCTGCACCGGAAGTCCGGCGCCGATACGGTGGTCGCGTGCACTCGTATCAACACTTCATCGTCCCGGGGAACCGGTCTTTCCACTTCAGCGAGACGCAGGACTTCCGGCGGGCCGTACCGTGTGTAGACGATCGCTTTCATGAGCACTCCTCATCTGTCCGGATCGAGCAGTCGCATCTCCGGCCCCGATCCACTCCGGGTTGGATCGGAGGAGCCGGTCATGCCGCAGAGCCCTCGACGTGCGCGGCCCGGTCGGAAGTCACCGCCGAAGTACTGAATCCCTTGACTATCAGCCACACCGCCAGAACCATTTCCTGCACGCCTATTGGAAGGTTGAAGACAACCTGGACTGTCGACATAGACGCGGTGACATGGAACATCACCAGCAGAGCCGCTACTGCGCCCAATAGCAACTGCAACAATCCCCCAGACCGATAGCCATCGAGGGACCAGCCGTGATTTATAGAATATGTAGTAGTACATGAAAGCACCCAGATAAAAGGCAAGTATCCCCACCAGGCTCGCCCAGTCGCGAGCGGCCTTCAACACCGTGCCCGCGGTATCAAACGAAGACGAAGCTGAAGCACCAGCCTTCACAAACTCCTGGCTCAAGGTCAACAGAGAGAGCAGAACCACGACGCTAACCGCATACAACGCTCCCTCGATCAGCCTGAAACCTACCGATCCAAGAGCCAGGCCGCCTTTGCTACGTTCTCTTAGGACCGGGTAGAGCCAAAGGGCGATAGCGGGAGATGCGAAAGCCGCAACTACCAAGAGAAGCGCTCCCAGTATCACCTGGTGCTCATTTGCAGCCATCTTAGATAAGATAATCCGGACTGTTCAAGAATGGGTCTCAGGACGGCGAACGTTCCCGCGAGGCTCCGCGACCGTGGCAATTATGAACAGGACTCCCACGATTCTTGCGGTTGTTCTGCTTGTACTCAAGGTGGATCGCTCAAGGACTTTCATGACGACCTCCTGCAGGGAACACTCCCTCGTGGCTCTCCCGACGACGGTTCTCTTGGTGTAACTGTAGGGATACAGCCGGGTCGCGGGACCGGCCGGGGGCAGGGTTGTGCACCTAACCATTAGGCCAGTCTCGCGAGACGTCGCGGAGCTCTGACGCCAGGTCGTCAGTGCGGGTCGCCGCATGATGCAGTCGAGGCTCTGGCGTTTCGCGCCGCCAACTTTCCCACGCTGTCGCGCGAGCATGGCGGCCAGGCCGGTTTCCTATCCGGTGTCTTTGCGTCCGTCTCGGTCCATCTATTGGTGACGCGTTCGTCACCAGGATGTCACCAAGAAGCCCCTACAGACGCCAAAACCCAGCCTTCTCGACCGGGCTTCACTCAAGAAATCCCTGCAAATAACGGAGAGGGGGGATTCGAACCCCCGGTACCGGTTGCACGGCATAAAGTCGCGGCATGAGGGGGCGGGGAGTGCGCTGGACAGTCAGGCATGTGACAGATAAGAGTTCACACCGACGTGGTGTAAGAGCCATCGTGTTCTCGTAGGTCTTCAAGCTTAGTCTTTAGTGGACGGGAATGGCAACGGCGTGGGTGACCTCTCCTTCGATCTCGGGGGTTGACTGCTTGGTAGATGCGGGCCAGCGAGTGCCGGCTCATGTATCTGCGAGACACGGCCCACTCGTCGTTCTGCTCGGCAAGGACGGCGCCGATCAGGCGGATGAGGCTCTTCTCGTCGGGGAAGATGCCGACCACCCGGGTGCGGCGGTTGATCTCCTTGTTCAGGCGCTCCAAGGGGTTGGTGGAGGAGATCTGCTTCCAGTGCTCGGTGGGGAACTCCATGTGGGCGAGGATCTCCTCTTCGGCCTCAAGAAGCAGCGCGGAGACCCGGGGCAGCCGTTCCTCAAGGCGATCGGCGAGAGCCCGCAGTTCCTCCTTGGCCCGGGCCTTGTCCGGCTGCTGGAAGACGAGCCGGACCGCGGCCAGCACCATGCCCTGGCCGTCCTTGGGCACGAGCGAGAGCAGGTTGCGCAGGAAGTGCACCCGGCAGCGCTGCCAGCTCGCCCCCAGGAAGACCTCCTCGATGGCCCGTCTGAGGCCCTGGTGGGCATCGGAGACGACCAGAGCCACCCCGGAGAGGCCCCGGGACACAAGCCCGGCGAGGAATCCCCGCCAGAAGGCGTAGTCCTCGCTTCTGCACACCTCGAGGCCCAGCACCTCCCGCTCCCCGGTCTCCGCCACGCCGTAGGCGACCACCAGGGCCATGGAGACCACCCGGCCGGACTCGTCTCTCACCTTCTCGTAGGTGGCGTCCAGGAAGAGGTAGGGGTAGCGGCCGAGAAGCGGCCGGCCCCGGAAGGCCTCCACCTGCTCGTCCAGGCGGGCGCAGATGCGGGAGACCTCGCTCTTGGAGATGCCGTCCAGGCCGAGAGCCGCGACCAGATCCTCCACCTTGCGGGTGGAGACGCCTTTCACGTAGGCTTCGGCGATCACGGCGAGAGAGCGCCTCCTCGCTTCGCCGGCGGGGTTCGAGGAAGCTGGGGAAGTAGCTGCCTTCCCGGAGCTTGGGGATGGGGAGGGCAAGCGAGCCCACGCGGGTGTCCAGGCGCCGCTCCCGATAGCCGTTGCGCATGCAGAGACGCTCGGGGGTGCGCTCGCCGAGAGCGGCGCCGGTCTTGGCCTGCACCTCGATCTCCATGAGCTCCCGAAGCACGCGAGAGCATGGCTTCGCGGAAGAAGTCGAACTCTCGGCCCTCAGCCAGCTTGCTGAGGAGCTCCTTCGGGGGTGACAATGGAATCGGCCATCGTGGTGTCCTCCTTCATAGGTACGGTTTCGTCGCCAATACCTACGAGAACACACGATGGCTTTCCTCTTCGCGGAAGCCGGCATCATCAGCCGCTTCCTGTTACACCACGCACACTGCTCCTGGGCTCTGGAGCCCGCAAATGGCTTCGGAATCCGGTGGCAGAGCGGCGCGCGGCAGATCGGTGCTGAGGGTTGAGCGCAAGACAGTCGGTGCAGGGTTCGTGGAGACATGCAGACTGCGTGTTCGTCATCGGGGGAAGACCGAAAAGGGGCATCGAAAATGGTCAGTTTCTTTGACGGTCTGAAGGAGGGGTTTGCGGCGGCCAGAGAGGCGTTTGGTCCCGGAAACTATGAGGTTGAAGGCAAGCAAGTCACCTGTCCGCACTGCGGAGGCGAGGAATTCGCGGAGGGTTCTGCGCAGCTGAACACCGCAGGGATGACATTCATTGGCTTGGACTGGGCGAACAAGTCTGCTCACACTCTGATGTGCGCTCAATGCAGCCGGATCGAATGGTTCGGCCAAGCTCCGAAGAGGCTGTAGGGCCGCCGCCGAGCCGACGCTGGAGCCCTGCGGATCTGTTATCGCGGGCGTCTTCGTCCGTCCCGGTCCGTCTTCTGGTTTCCTCAACAACGCGACCCGGGGAGAGGTCTGCGTTCTCCTCTACAACTTGCTGCAGAGATAGCGAGCGTTTCAACACGCGATTCTTGGCTTTCCAAAGCGGAGAGGGGGGATTCGAACCCCCGGTACCGTTGCACGGCACAACGGTTTTCGAGGGCTCTCTCCTAGGTCCGGTGCCGGTTATCGGGTGTGCATTGATACCGTTCTGTCCTGCGGGAATACCGCTCTTCGTGATGGGCTGGGATAGGGAGTCCGGTGGAGTCTGGGAGTTCGTCACCAGAATGTCACCAGCCCTTCTGCGGCCCCTTGCTACTCCTCGAACAGGGTCTCCCACTCGCCCCAGTCGCCCAACCAGGGTCTGAGGCCCAGGTGCTCCGGCCTGCTCGGTGGCGGGTCGATGGCTTCGCACACCTGCCTGGCGTAGACCTGGCAGCGAGTGTAAGCCCTCGTCGCTCTCGCCAGATCGTAGAGCGATTCCCGGTCGCCGGTGACCCGGCCCGACAGCACCCCGTTCAGGTAGTAGTGCCCCTTGAAGTACTCGGTCTTGGCCTTGTCGAACGCAGCTTCCAGCGGCGCGGCCTCCAGGTAGTTCAGCTTCCCCATTGCGGTGTTCGCATAGTAGAGGTCGGTCTGCGCGCGCGCGAGCGCCGCCTGGGCGACCGCGGTCGGGTTCGCCGCGAGCCGCAGTTCGTAGAAGGAGTACGTCTGGCCCGGGCCGTAGTTGTGAAGGGTGGGCATGGCGGGCCCGGTACTTCTGGTCGCCGAGCCGGAGCACACGTAGTACCGTCCGTTGTGGCCGGCATCCGGGAGCGCGATCCCGATGACGGAGTTGTCCAGACTCCCTATGTGGGCGTGGTAGCTCCTGCCCCTCTCCGGCCTGTAGGCCTCGTCGGCGGCCTCGAGCGTCGGGCGGGCGATGGTGCTGGGGAAGCGATACATCATGGTGGCGAAGTCGAGGTCCACCTCTCCCTGATAGTTGTGAAGCATGTTCCACATGAAGAGGTTCCGCGAGACCGACCATGCGGTCAGGTCCATCTCCTCCAGCCCCTTGAGTTCCTTGCTCAACCAACCGGCGTGGGGGATGTAGTCCTGTTCTCGCTCGTCTCCGTTGGTCCTCGCCAGATAGTTGTTGTTGA
>CAVYVU010000011.1:0-52007 GCA_963772095.1 uncultured Thermoleophilia bacterium | reverse complement strand
ATGGTTCCAGGCGATGGCATTCTGCAAATGTTCATCCGGGACGATCTGCGGCAGCATGGCCCTGCTCACGGGGTTGTTGAATGCGCGAACGACGCCGAGCAGAATGACCACGATATAAATGGGAAGAACGGCTTGCGATTGCCCGCAGTGCGGTGAGGAGCAGCAAACCGGAGCACAGCGCAAACCCGGCGTAGCAAGCGATCAGGAGCTTGCACCGATCGAATCGGTCCGCCGCATGGCCCGAGACCAGAAACAACAATATCCCGGGGGAAAACTGCGCCAGCCCTACCAGCCCCAAATCGAGCGGACGCTTGGTGATCTCATAGATTTGCCAGCCGACCGCGACCGACTGCATCTCGATGCCGGCAACGATGAAAAAGCGCGCCAGCTGGTAGAGAGAAAAATCAGGATAGGTAAAGGCCACGCGCCCGGCGCGTGAGGAGTTCCCGGAGTCGTCCATCGCGCTCTACTGTGCCATAAAATTGCGATTTCCACGAGCCGGGCGGCGGGACCATGGTTTTTCGGGTTTCGATCAAAGCGCATGGCAGTAAGGATTAAAATTTTCCGGCAGGAATACTTGCTTCCATCTGCTGAAATCGATCCGTCTGCGCGACAATCAATTGGTCGGGAAAAATCAGGATTTTGGATGCGAATCGAGGAGCGCGGAGCGGCAACGTGATAGAATCCCGTGCTGAAAATATGCCATTCTCTTGTGTCCCCATCCGTTGTTTCCGGGGAACGCGATGTCGGGGAAATGAGGAACGGTGAACGTGCCGCGCGGCGGCTTCCGCGGCGACTTTTCGTTCGTGCCTACGATCTCGGCAGCATACTCGGTAAAAGGAGAGAATTCATGAAAGTTTCTGCGTTTGGTCGATTTGCGTTAGGTTTGTCGCTTGCATTATTGAGCGCGGGTTTTGCGCGAGGCGCGGAGGCTCCCCCCAAATCCGCCTGCGGGCGGATACCACCTCATCAAGACGATCGCGTTGCCGCCGGCGCCGGGCGGCGCCGAGTATTATGACTACATCACGGTGGATGCGGCGGCGCGCCGCGTGTATGTATCGCACGGCGCGGAAGTCGTGGTTCTCAATGCCGATGATTATTCCGTGGTGGGCAAGATCGAAGGCTTGCACCGCTGCCACGGCGTTGCCCTCGCGCCCAAACTGGGTGAGGGGTTCATTACGGATGGCGACTCGCGGCCCGGGGCCACGGTCCAAGAAGTGGCCATTTTCGATTTGAAGACTCTCAAGATCACCGGCCATGTGAGCACCGGTCAGGATGACACGGATGCCATCATCTACGATCCGGTGAGCGGGCACGTCTTTACCTTCAATGGCGATAGCCACAACTCGACAGTGATCGATCCAGTGAAAAAAACCGTGATTACAAATATCGATTTGGTCGGGAAAGTTGAGTTCCCGGCGGTCGACGGCAAAGGGATGCTCTACGACAACAATCCTGAAAAGAACGATATCGTGGCCATAGACACGCGCACGAACGCGATAACCGTGATCGCGTCTATAGCCGCGGGACGCAAAGCGGCCTTCGCGATCATGGATCGACTGGGAGACAAGCCGGAAACGGCGCCTGCGGAGACCGCGGCGGGCAGTCCAAGCGCCAGCTTGAGCAGCTTTAACAGCTCGTTCCTCAAGAGGGTCCCGAGGGCCGCTGCAAAAGAGATCCACGAAGCCGGATCAAGCATCGACGCCGAAGAATCTGCCACGCCGGCCTGGGACGCCGTGGAATACGAAGCCAACCGCTGCTTCAACTGCGGATGCGTAGCGGTCAGCCCGTCAGACCTCGCTCCCGCCTTCGTGGCCTTGGGGGCGCGGGTCAAAACCACTCGGCGCGTGCTCGACGCTGAGGAATTCTTCCAGGCCCGTCCCGGCAGGTCGACGATCCTTGAGCCGGGCGAGCTTGTCGAAGAGGTGAGGGTGCCTCCGATGTCGGCGGGAACGAGGCAGGCCTTCCAGAAGTTCCGTCTGCGCAAAGCGATTGATTTCCCCATTGTCAACGTGGCCACGGTGGTGAAAGTCGAGTCCGGCTGGGTCACCGAGGCACGGATCGCTCTGGGCGCTGTGGCTCCTGTTCCCCTTCGGGCCACCAAGGCAGAAGAGTATCTTTGGGGACGCGAGCTCTCCGAAGAAGTCGCGCGAAACGCCGCCGAACTGGCCGTCTCCGAGTGCATCCCGCTCGGCTGCAACGATTACAAGATCAGCGTCCTCCGTGCTCTGGTTGCGCGAGCGCTTCTTGCTTCGTCCCCAAGGGGCGAAACGTCGTGAGTAGCTTGTGGGGGCGCCTATGAGACGACGCACGGTTTCCTGCTCGCTTAAGTCTTGTCGAATCGTTTGGGGAGGGCACGTGAGAGTTTCGGCTCGTAGAAGTTGGTTCTTAGTGATTTTGGTCTGCATCCTGGCGGCTGTCTTGGCGCTGGGGATATTCGGTTGCGGGGGCAGTTCGGGTGGGACCGGCACCACCGCCGCCGGCGGCGCAAGCGGCACCCCGCTCGTGATCGCGGCAGCCATCGGGCTCACCGGTGACGCCGCTTCCGGCGACGTCCCGCTGAGCGAGGCGATGAAATACTCCGTAGACACGCTCAACAAGTCGGGAGGCATCGCCGGCCATCCCATCACGTTGATCATCAAAGACATGAAGAGCGATCCCGCCCTCGGAGCCACGGTAGCCGCCGAGCTGCTGGGCCAAGGCGCGGACATCATGGTCGGCCCGGCCTTCCCAGGCATGGCCGTGGGCGTCATCCAGGCAGCAGCGGCCAAGAACGTCGCGGTGCTCGGCGGCGTCTCCACGCAGCCTGAATACGTCAAAGTGGGCGGCGCGAAGGCTTACCTCGTGGCCTTCGGCGACAACGTCCAGGCCGCGGCCATGGCTGACTATGCGCTGAAACAAGGCTACAAGACCGTCTACACCCTGGTTTCCCCCGACCTCTCGTACACGGCGAAGCTGCCGGTGTTCTTCAATCAGGTCTTCGCCAAGGGCGGCGGCAAGGAGATCGGCAGCGACACGTTCAGCGTGGGCCAAACCGGATTTCTCGGCCCAGGTGACCAAGATCGCCGGTCTCAATCCCAAGCCCGACTGCATCTACACCGGCATGTTCGTGCCCGATGTGGGCATCTTCCTGAAGCAACTGCGCGCGGCCGGCGTCACCCTCCCCGTTCTCGGATCGGACGGTGACGATCAGCAAGCCCTCATCGACTTCGCCGGCAAAGATGCCGAGAATGTCACGTTCACCACCCACGGCTACGCGTCTCCCGGCAGCGAGCTGGCCACCTACGTAGCCGGATTCACTGCCTGGAACAACGGCAAACCGCCGGAGGCCAACGCTTTCGCCGGTCTCGGCGGCGACTGCATCGACGTCATCAAAGCCGCGGTGGAAGCAGCGGGTTCGATCGATCCCAAAGCGATCGCCGCAGCCCTGAGCAACATCGAGAACCTGAAGGTGGAGACCGGTACCATCACGTACAAAGGCACCGACGGCGTTCCCCTGAAGACCGTCTCGATCGTGGCTGTCGAGAACGGCAAGTTCGTCCTCAAAGACCAGCATATTCCGGCCTTCATCCCGACGCCGTAGGATGCTGTGAGCACGCAACCTGAAGTCGGAGCTCGACGCGGGAAGGTCCGGCAGCCGACTGCCGGACCTTCCCCGACCTTCATGCTGGAAGTCGATCATCTGACCACCCGCTACGGCCCCATCGAGGCCGTCCGCGACGTGTCTCTGCAGCGTGAGCGAAGGCGAGATCGTCGCCATCCTAGGGCCCAACGGCGCCGGCAAGTCGACGATCCTCGGCTTCCATCATGGGCTTGGTGCAGCCCGGCGTCCGGCAAAGTGCGCTTCCTCGGCCGCGACGTCACCGGCATGGAGCCGGAGGCCATGGTGCGCCTGGGCGTGGGCCTGGTGCCCGAAGGGCGCCGACTCTTCAAGGAACTCACCGTTTCCGACAACTTGCGTCTGGGGGCCGCCACGCGCAAGGACAAAGAGGCGGCCAAGCGGGACCTCGAGACCATGTTCGAGCTGTTCCCCATCCTGAAGGAACGGCGCAACCAGCTGTCCGGACTCCTCTCGGGCGGTGAAGCGCAGCAACTCGCCATCGCCCGCACGATCATGACCGCCCCGCGCCTGCTTTGCCTCGACGAGCCCTCGCTCGGGCTGGCTCCCCGGCTGGTGGAGGCGGTCTTCGAGCTTCTGCGCGACCTGCGCAAGAGGGGCTACACCATCCTGGTGGTGGAGCAGAACGCATTGCAAGTGCTCGAGTTCGTGGACCGGGCCTACGTATTGAGAAACGGCCGGATCCAGATGGAAGCAAAAGCAGAGTCCATGCAGGACGAGAAAGCGCTCCTACAGGCCTACCTCGGAGTGAGGGACTAGGTGCGCGTTTTCGACCTGAGAGGAGGAGGACGTCTTCAGTGAGCACCGTCGTACAGCAACTTCTGAACGGGCTGACCCTGGGGTCTACCTACGCGCTCATGGCCCTGGGGATAGCCATGGTCTTCAGCATCTTGCACCTGGCGAACTTCGCCCACGGCGAACTCCTCACCATCTACCGGCTACACCATGTTGGGCCTGCGCTACGCGGGCGCGCCCTGGATCGTGTGGGTGATCGGCGGTGTCGCGGTCGCCACCGATCGCCGCCCTCGCCATGGAGCGGTTGGCCTTCCGGCCCATGCGCCACGCCAGCCCGGTGAGCATGATGGTGGCCTCGCTGGGTCTGAGCATCCTCATCTCCTACGCCTTTGAGGCCTTCGTGTCCGCTCGGGCGCGGGCGATCCCGCAGCCCAACTGGATGAACACCTCGTACATGGTGTTCGGGCTGCAGGTACGCATCCAGTACATCCTCATCATCGTGGTGACCATCATCTCGCTCCTTGGCACGCTCATGCTGCTCAGACGCACGGTCATCGGCACGGCCATGCGCGCCGCCGCCGAGGACTTCGATGCCGTCCGGCTCATGGGAGTCAAGGCGAACCAGGTCATCGCCACTTCCTTCGCGCTCTCCGGTTTCTTGGCCGGCATATCCGCGGTGTTGCTCATCGCCATCAGGGGATCGGTCACCCCGCACATGGGCTTCGCCCTGGTCCTCAACGGGTTCATCGCGAACGTCATCGGTGGGCTGGGCAATCTCTGGGGAGCCGTGCTCGGGGGCTTCATCGTGGGCATCCTCGAGACCGGATTCCGCGCGTTCTTGCCCTCGAGCGCCAGCGGCTTCACCAACGGGCTGCTGTTCCTCATCGTCGCCGCCATCCTCGTGCTACGGCCTGACGGCCTGTTGGCTCCGAAATCGGCGGTGCGGGTATGAGAGAGCTCCTGGCCGCCCGGCGCCGCCCATTTCTGGGCGCGGTGGTGGCGTTCGCACTTTTTGCCATCGCTTCCGCCCTTTATGCGACCGGGGGCGACGCGGCGCGGCACATCGCGCTCGTCATGATAATCAACGGCGTCATGGTGGTCGGCACCCAGATCTTCGTCGGCAACACCGGGATACTCTCCTTCGGCCACGTGGGACTGGCCGGCGTCGCCGCGTACATCACGGCGATCCTCTCCACCCCGGCCTCGGTCAAGGCGACCACCATCGGCAACGCGCCTCTTGGCTTGGCGAAGATCCAACTCTCCTATCCCTCTCGCCATCCTCTTGGCGGTGGTGATCACCACCGTCATCGCCGCGATCATCGGCCTATTCATGAGCCGGCTGCACGGCATCGCGGCGAGCATCGTGACACTCGCCATCCTCGTCGTGGTGAACTCCGTGCTCATCAACTGGAAAAGCCTCACCGGCGGCTCCGAGGCCTTCTACGGCATCCAGGTGAAGACCACCCTGCCCCTCGCGCTGGGCGGATTGTTCGTGACCGTCATCGCGGCGAGACTCTTCATGTCGTCCCGAGTGGGGCTGCGCGTGCGGGCGGCCCGGGAGGACGAGGTGGCTGCCAGCAGCATGGGCGTGGGAGTCCACCGGTCGCGCTACGTGTCCTGGGTCGTCTCGGCCGTGTTCGCCGCCCTCGGTGGCGCGTTTCTTGCCCACCTTCTCGGTGCCATCAGCCCCAGCGAGTTCTACGAGAACCTCATGTTCGTGCAGGTGGCCATGTTGGTGCTGGGCGGCATGTTCAGCGTGACGGGGGCGTTGGCCGGGACTGTCGTCGTGACGGTGATCTCCGAGGTGCTCCGCTACATCGGCGACGGCCCACAGATCGGAGCGCTGAAGCTGCCCATGGTCGTCGGGTCTGTCCTCGATGGCGTATGGCGTGATCATCCTCATCGTGGTGGTCTGGTGGTCCGGCGGGATCCTGGGCGACAAGGAGATAGACGGTGCGTGGGAGCGGATCCTGGGCTGGCTCCGCAGAGCGCCGGCCGTCGTCCCCTCCGTGGTGAGCGCGGGCGCCGGCGGCGCGGCAGCGCTGGCGATCGGCGGGGCACCGGTGGAGTCACCTGAGGCGGGCTACAAACCCGCGGTGGACGTGGCAGCCTCAGCCAGGCAGGCGGGCGCTGAGCCCGTCCTCGTGGTCAAAGAGGTCACCATGCTGTTCTCCGGACTCAAAGCCGTCAGCAACGCATCACTAGAAGTGTACCCGGGGGAGATCGTGGGTCTCATCGGCCCCAACGGCGCCGGTAAGACCACGCTTCTCAACGTGATATCTGGCCTCTACACCTCCACATCCGGGGAGATCATCCTGAACGGCCGCACGGTGACGCACATGCGCTCGCACGAGATCGCGCGTTTGGGAGTAGGCCGCACGTTCCAAAACACTCACCTGTTCCGCGAGCTCACGGTCCACGAAAACGTCGAGACCGCGGCCCGGGTGGCCGAGCAATACCGCCCCTCGGTGTACCGGCCGGCCAAGCAGATACTCGGCCAGTTCGGGCTCGAACAGGTGGCCTCTCGAAAAGCAGGGACTCTTCCTTACGGTATCCAACGCCAGGTGGAGATGGCCCGCGCCGTGGCCCTCGGCCCCGATCTGCTGCTCCTCGACGAGCCTGCCGCCGGCACCAACGAGGTGGAATCCCTGCGGCTCATCGATTCCATCCGGAACATCCGCGATCTGGAAAAATGCGCCATCCTGCTCATCGACCACGATCTGCCGTTCGTCCTCAACCTATGCGAGCGCCTGTACGTCCTCGACGCCGGCAGGGTCATCGCGGAAGGGATCGCCACAGGAGGTCCAGGACAATCAAAAGGTCAAGGAGGCCTATCTGGGCACCCGCACCGTTGACGCCCGCCACTGAGGTCGCACGGCTAGACTCCACGGCCGGAGTCCACGCCTAAGGTCCACCTCCACTCGTAAGGCCCCGCGACAAAGGTCGCGCTTAGGTGCGCGATTAGGCCCCAGGCCTCGACGCGCCTAGCGGGCACTGATAGCATCCTTTCTTGGGTGTAGCCGCCGGGCGACACCAGTCATTCTGGCAGCATGCAGACGAGCGCCAAGCCGGCACGGCAGGGCGAGGAAGGTCGGTTCAGGATGTCCCAAGTGCGAAGGTTGACCAACTGCACGACCGGTGGCCCCGTCTACGTCGACGTGAAGGACGACAAGATCCTGCGCATCACCCCGATCGACCTCGACGACCAAGATGCAGCTTCCTGGAAGATCGAGGCCCGCGGACGTACCTTCTCGCCACCCAGAAGGACCACCCTCTCCCCCTGGACCGTGGCCCACAAATCGGTAATCTACTCGCCGATGCGCATCCTCACTCCCTTGAAGCGGGTCGATTTCGACCCCAACGGCGAGCGCAACTGCCAGAACCGTGGCGTCTCGGGATACGAACCTATCGGCTGGGACGAAGCCCTGGATCTGGTGGCGGACGAGATGATCCGCGTCAAGCGGGAGTTAGGACCGGCGGGAATACTCACCACCACCGGTTCGCACCACATGTGGGGCAACGTGGGATACCGCTTCAGTGCCTACTACCGGTTCATGGAGCTCGTCGGCATGACCTATGCGGAGCACAACCCCGACAGCTGGGAAGG
This sequence comes from uncultured Thermoleophilia bacterium, assembly GCA_963772095.1. Lineage (GTDB taxonomy): Bacteria > Actinomycetota > Thermoleophilia > RBG-16-64-13 > RBG-16-64-13 > Chersky-299. The sequence continues at coordinate 44,046 of CAVYVU010000011.1, read as the reverse complement.
CTGGCACTGGGGAGCCATGCACATGTGGGGCAACAGCCACCGCCTCGGCATCCCCGAGCAGTACGACCTTCTGGAAGATGCCCTGAAGAACACCGAGATGATGGTGTTCTGGTCGGCGGACCCGGAGACCACCAGCGGATGCTACGCGGCCTTCGAGGGCACCTGCCGCCGCTTTTGGTTGAAAGAGCTCGGTATCAAGATGGTATTCATCGACCCCTATTTCAACCACACCGCGGGCCTCTTCTCCGACAAATGGTTTGCTCCGCGTTTGGGCACCGACGTGGCTCTCGCGCTGGCGATCGCCCATACGTGGCTCACTGAAGGCACCTACAACAAGGAGTATGTGGCCGATCGCACCACCGGCTTCTCCGAGTGGGAGGACTATGTCCTCGGCAGGACGGATGGTCTAGCCAAGACGCCCGAATGGGCCGAGGGAGAATCCGGCATCCCGGCTCGAGAGATACGGGCTTTGGCGCGCGAGTGGGCTTCGAAGAAGACCATGCTTGCTTCGGGAGGCTTGGGAGGGATGGGCGGAGCGTGCCGCTCCGCCACGGGCAACGAGTGGACTCGGGCGATGGTCGCGCTCGCGGCAATGCAGGGACTGGGTACCCCGGGCAGCAATATCTGGTCCACGGCCCTGGGTGCCCCAGCGGACCACTCCTTCATGTTCCCCGGGTATTCCGAGGGCGGCATCTCCTGCAGCATCGACAACTCCGCGGCGGGCTTCCGCTGGCTGTATCGCATGTTCCCGCGGGGCGGAGCCACCCGCAACACGCACCACTCCACCGAAGGCCAGATCGTGCCCCGCCTGCGTATCCCTGAGGCCATGCTCCATGAGCACCTTGAATGGAGAGGCAAGGGTTTTTGCGGCTCGTCCATCGAGTCGCAGTTCCAAAAGTACGAGTATCCGGCTCAGGGCTACCCCCCTGTGGGCATGTATTACCGGTACGGTGGCTCCTTCATCGGCACGATGACCGAAACGAATCGCTACGTGAAGGGCTACCAGACCGACAAGGTGCCCTTCGTGGTCAACCAGTCCATCTGGATGGAGGGGGAGGCGAAGTTCGCGGACGTCATCCTTCCAGCCTGCACCAACTTCGAGCGGGTGGACATCGGCGAGTTCGCGTATGCCGCCGGCTATAGCCCGGACGGGTACACCCAGGTCAACCACCGCATGATTGTCCTGCAGAAGAAATGCATCGAGCCGCTGGGTGAGTCCAAGTCCGACTACGACATCTTCGCTGAGCTTTCCAAGCGCCTCGGTGTCTACGAGATGTACAGCATGGGCGGCAAAAGCGACTACGACTGGGTGAAACAGGTCTTCCACGCGAGCGATCTCCCCACCCGGATCAGCTGGGAGGAATTCGAGAAGAAGGGCTACTACATCGTCCCCGTGCCCGAGGATTACGCGGCTACCCCCGCGCTGCGCTGGTTCGCGGAGGGGCGCAAGAAGGACACGCCGGACTGGGGGCCGGCCCCCTGGGACACCGTCCGCCTGGAAGGCCTGCAAACCACCTCCGGCAAGATCGAGTTCGTGGCTTCCAGCCTCAAGCGGCTCGAGGCCGCCGGCACCGTCGACCGCGAGCGCCCGGCTATGGGACCGCAATTCATCGAGAGCTGGGAGGGCCACCACACCGCTGGCTTGTACGGCAAATACCCCCTCCAGATGGTTTCCCCTCATCCGAGGTTCAGCTTCCACACCATGGGCGACGCCAAGGATTCCTGGACGGACGATGTGAAGGACCACCGGGTTCGCAAGGAAGATGGCCGTTCTTACTGGATCATGCGCCTCAACACGGGTGATGCAGCGGCGCGGGGCATCGCCGACGGGGACCTCGTCCGGGCATTCAACGACCGTGGTTCCGTCATCCTCGCTGCCCAGTTGACGGAGAGGGTTCCACCGGGGACGGTCCACTCCTACGAGTCGTGCGGCGACTACGACCCCATCGGCACGCCGGGTGATTCGCCCGACCGAGCCGGGTGTGTGAACATCCTCACGTCGAAGCGGTTCATCACTCCCACCTCGACGGCCATGGCCAACAACTCGTGCTTGATCCAGGTGGAACCATGGGGGGACGGCGCGACCGGGTAGACCGAGGCTGCGACGTCTAGCAGGCTGCTGAAGAATGGCGCCTCGCCGCCGGAGCCCGATGGGTACGCGCGAGAGAAGGACGCAGGAAGCGCGTGAATAGCAGCGCTATTGACGCGACCGAGGACGTGCTATCGTGCCGCCCAATGCGCTTCTGACGGCCAGGGCGCTGTTCTTCAGCAGCCTCCTAGATGGACGAGGAAGAGCGTGGTGTCACCGATGCCTGAGGGGCCCCCGCCGCCGAACACGGCGCGGGCCGAGTCGACTGCAGTCCGAGCGACCCTACGCGCTGAACTAGAGGCGCGCGGCTATCGGGTGGCGAGCGATACCCTCAGTCTCAGAGGCGAGTTGCACGTGCGAGGCGGCGATCCGTCCATCCGCGTAGCGGACGCCGGCGCGCCGGTCGCCGTGGCCAGTATGGCCGGGTGGCCGCCCAGGCACGAGTGTCCGCTCGGACCCGGCGGTCACTCAGGCCTTGCGTCCGCCGAAACCTTGCGTCCCCCCAGACTAAGGACCTCTCAGGCCTTGATGACACGGTCCCGACCGGCTTTGTAGCCCATGATCAGTCCCAGTACTGTCGCCAGGATAAGGAAGACGATGGGGATCACCCACCCGCCGGTGGCGGACTTCAACAGGCCCATCACCAGGGGGCCGGTGGCCGCGATGAGATATCCCCCCGATTGAGCCATACCTGATAGCCGGGCGGCCACATGCCCATCGGACGAGCGGAGGACTATCAGGAGCACCGCCAGCCCGAATCCTGCCCCTTGTCCGATGCCCAAGACCGCCATCCAGAAGAACGCCTGCCCATTGGGCGCGAGCAGCAGGCCGAGGAATCCCGCGAGCGTCACCCCGGCCGAGACCACCACCGCCATGCGCTGATCGCGCACCCGTCCGGCGAAGAGAGGAGCGGTCAGAGCGCCCACCATACCGACGAAATTCATGACCAGCAGGAGATAGCCCGCCGTAGTAGCGGAGACGCCCCGGGACTGGTAGATCTCTGGGAGCCATGAGAGCGGGCCGTAGAACACCAGAGAGCCGATGCCCATATACGCCATGACCTGCCAGGCGAGCGGTCGACGCCACATGCTTTTCGACCGTTCGCTCAGTCCCGCGTTCGTGTCTTTTCGGTCCGCGGGTTGATATACGGTCACCGCGGGTCGGATCTCACGGGCCTCGGCCTCGGCCCGTGCCTTGCCTGCCCATAGCTGAGGCGCCCAGACACCCAACGCGACGACCGCGGGCAGCGCCCACACCCCCAAGGCGATGTGGACGGAACCGTGTGCCGCGTGGAGCACCGGCACCGTGAGGCCCGCGGCTATCGCCGGGCCGAGCGTGGCCGCGGCCACATACGCCGAAGTCATGCCTCCCGGGCGATCGGGGAAACGCCGCTTGACGAAGCTCGGCATGAGCACGTTCAGCACCGCGATAGAGAGCCCGATGACGATGGTCGCCGGGAAAAGCATCCAGCCGAGAAAGACGGCTCGGGTCGTGACGGCGGCGATGAGGAGGGCCAGCAGAACGAAGACCCCTCGTTCCTCCCCTAGCACCCGTCGGAAGAGCGGACCGGCCAGCGCACCTATGCCGAAGCAAAGAACCGGGATCGTTACGAGAAGAGACTGTGCCGTCGATCCCAGGCCTAGCTTGCCGAGCACCGGCGGTACACTGGCAACAGAGGGTCGCTGGTTGAATGCCACGAGCACGAGCCCCAGCACCGCGAGTACGAGAGCGGCACGCGAAGCCGGCGGCGGCCGGTCAGAGGCCGCCGGCAGCGTGATGGAGCCGCGTGTTCTGCGCTCGAGTCTTCTGAGTTTGAGGATCGTCAGACGAGCCTACCTTTCTCCATCCTGGATCACGCGCCAAGCCATTCTACCCGCAGCGTCGACGTGGCGAAGAAGCCGCAGTATAGTGGTCACCGTTCGCAACGGCCTGGACTCGCGGGAGACGGAGATGCCCACAGCCAAGAAGATCGACGATTTCTGCCAGCGCTCCTCGTGGATAAGGCGCATGTTCGAAGAAGGCGACCGGCTCAAGGCGATCCACGGGTGCGAAAACGTCTTCGACTTCAGCTTGGGTAATCCTAACGTCGAGCCACCGCTCGAATTCCTGCGGGTCATGGAAGAACTCGTCCACGATTCCGCCCCCGGACTTCACGGCTACATGCCCAATGCAGGCTATGCTGAGACCCGCGAAGCGGTGGCGTGTTACCTGTCTGAGGATCAAGGGGTGAACGTTCCCGGCGCGAACGTGGTCATGACCTGCGGGGCCGGTGGAGCGCTCAACGTCATCCTCAAGGCCATTCTCGATCCCGGCGACGAGGTCATCGTTCCTCGCCCGCATTTCGTCGAGTACGGCTTCTACGCCGACAATCACGGAGGAGTGCTCAGGCCGGTCGACAGTGCGCCGGACTTCGGGCTCGACATCGGGGCCATCGAAGCGGCCATCCATGACAAGACCCGGGCTATCCTGCTCAACTCCCCGAACAACCCCACTGGACGTGTCTATCCGGCGGATTCCCTGGCTGTCCTCGGCGACCTCCTCCGACGCAAGACGCGCGAGACAGGGCGCCTCATCTACCTGATCTCCGACGAGCCCTACCGTCGGATCGTGTACGACGGCGTGCGTGTGCCGCCCGTCATGGCCGCGTACGAGAACTCAGTGATCGCCAGCAGCTACTCGAAGGAGCTGTCGCTCGCCGGCGAGCGGATAGGCTACCTCGCCGCCCACCCCGCCATACCGTGCGTGGAGACCCTCATGGAAGGGCTCATTCTCGCAAACCGCATCCTCGGCTTTGTGAATGCTCCCGCGCTGATGCAGCGGGCCGTCACCCGCCTCCAGGGTGTGGGCGTGGATCTGAGCTTGTACGAACGCAACCGCGACGTTTTGTACGGAGCACTCGTTGAGGCCGGCTATACCGTGACTCGCCCGGAGGGCACCTTTTACATGTTCCCCCGCTCGCCGATAGGCGACGACGTGGCCTTTGCTCAGGAACTGCTTGATCACCAGGTGCTCGTGGTGCCGGGAGTGGGCTTCGGGGCGCCGGGCTATTTCCGGATGGCATATTGCACCGCGGCGGACGTCGTCGATGGAGCCTTGCCCGCACTGCGCGAGTTGGGCCCGAACCTCCGCGGACGACGCTCTTAGTAGATCCGGTCCTTGATTCGCGTGTTTGACTTTTCCCGCTCGCGGGCATAGTGTTCCGAACACCGTTTGGAAGTCTTAATGGCGTTTTTCTGAACGACTATCGTTCAGAGTGGGGAAAGGCGATCGTGACACCCGAGACAAATAACATGTCCAGGCGGGAACGCAGGCGCTTGGCCACCAGGCAAGAGATCCTTCAGGCAGCACGCGAGTTGCTCCTGGAAGTGGGTCCCGAGGAACTCACCCTCCGGCAGGTGGCACGGAGAGCGGATTTCAGCCCGGCCGCCCTCTACACGTATTTTTCCAACCGCGACGAGATCGTTGCCTCGCTGCTGGCGGAGTCGTTCGCGCGGCTGGACGCCTACCTGCGCAGGGTGCCCGGCGACCTCGTCCCGGAGGAGCGGGTGGTGCAGCTTGGCATGGCCTACATGGACTTCGCCCGTGACAACCCCGTCGACCTTCGCTGCATCCTGAGCGCCACCTCCCAAGACCTACCGCCGGGAAGCGGAGCCTCAGTGGGGTTGGGGGCGGCCCGTCTTATCGGACAGACCTTCCGCGAGGGAGTGGAAAAGGGGGTGTTCGTGCCTACGGCAAAGCAGTCGGCGGCTGAGATGGCCTACGGCGTATGGGCCTTGGTGCACGGAATGGTCTCGCTGAGCGGCATCGAGCTCGAAGCTGTCGCCGAGGACGTGAGTGCCGCACCTCGCAGGGTGCTCGAGGCCTATGTCGCTCGGCTCACGACTGGTGGGATCTCCGGCCGTTAGCGGGTTCAAGTCAACACGAGAGTTCGCAGGCGATCAGTAGCGATGATGTGCCGGCCTCTTGTTTCGGGGCCGCGCGTGGAAGCGTCAGGAGTCTCCTATGTTTGCTGCACTCGGCCGATTCTCTTTCCGGTTTCGCTGGTTAGTCGTGGGAGTCTGGCTCCTCCTTTTTGCCGGGGGAATGATTGCCACTCCGTATTTGACCAGGGTCCTCCAGGGCGGTGGGTTTTCGGATCCCGGGGCTCCTTCCCAACAGGCGGCGACACTCATCCAAGATCGTCTGAAACTCGGACAGACCAATCTGGTAGTCGTGTTCACGAGCAAGAATCTTGATGCCCGGGGCAAGGAGTTCATCGCGGCAGAAGACGGCGCGCTTGCGTCCATAACCGCCGCCCGGATCCCTCAGCTTGGGGGCATCCAGACCTACGCCAGCACGGGCAGCGACCAACTCGTCTCAAAGGACGGTAAGAGCTCGGTGGCGGTGCTCACCTTCGACGCAGCCTCACAGTCGGTGCAGTTGGAGACGCAGCGGATACGCGCCGCACTAGCCAGCTCTTCTTCCGGGACTACCGGCAGCACGTCTTTGCAGTCTTACGTCACTGGGGAACCTGCCGTGAACGCCGACCTCTCGGCGATCTCGATGCGCGACCTCCGCAAGATCGAGCTGTACGCGCTACCGGTGGCACTCGTCGCCCTGATCCTGCTGTTCGGCACCCTGGTCTCGGCTGCCCTCCCCGTGATAACCGGCGGACTGGCCGTATCAGTGACCCTCGGCGGCCTCTATCTGCTCGGTCGCGTGACCAACATGTCCATCTTCTCCATGAACACCGCCACCCTGCTGGGGCTGGCCGTGGCGATCGACTACGCGCTCTTCATCGTGGCCCGGTTCCGAGAGGAACTCCGTGCGGGCGCGTCCACGGAGGAGGCGGTGGTCACGACGGTGGCCAGGGCCGGACGCTCCGTCTTCTTTAGCGGTATAGCCGTTGTCGTGGGCGTGGTGGGAATGGCGTTCATCCCCTTCCCCGCCGTGCGTTCACTGGGGATCGGCGGTGCCCTCGTGGTGTTCTTCTCGGTGGCCGCTTCCCTCACCTTCATGCCCGCGCTGCTGGGGTTGCTCGGCGACCGAGTGAACGCGGTGAAGATCATTCCCCAACGTACTGCCGTCCACGGCCGTTTCTGGACGGGTTGGGCCGGCTTCCTCACGAGACGCCCTTGGGCGGTCGTCGCGGTGAGTCTCGCGTTGGTAGCGATCGCCGCGTCGCCGATCCTGCATATGCGGACGGCGATGACTTCGGCCGCGGCACTGCCGGCCTCGACGGAGTCGCGCCGAGGTTACGAGATCCTGGATTCTCAATTCGACCGCTCGGCGTTGTCCCCCATCTCGGTGCTCGTCACGTGGGACGGAGCCGGTGGGACGATCGACATGGCGAAGGCCGCCAGCTTGTACACCTTCGGCCAGCAGTTGGCGGCCACTCCCGGCGTGGCTTCGGTGATCAGCCCCTTCAACCTTCCCGGGCTCACGGACATCGCCGCGTTGGCCGGCCTTTGGCAGGAGTTCCAGCCCCTTCTCACTAACCCCGATGCGAGTCTGGACATCCCTGCCGGAGGCCTCAAACTGCCCAACGGCACGACGATAACCGCGCAGCAGATGACTCAGATCCAGGCGCTTGTGAAGGGGTCGGTGGGGCCTCAGGCCCTGCTGTATCGGGTAGTGTCCAAGGCCGCCCCTTCCTCTGCGGAGGCGCAGACCCTGAGCAACACCATCACACGGATGCAGGTGCCGGCCGGCTTCGCGGTACACGTGGCGGGCGAGACGGCGAACGATCGGGATTTCTTCAGCGAGCTCTCCGGCCGTTTGCCCTGGGTCCTGGCATGGATCGCCCTGACGACCTTCATCATCCTTCTATTCCTGCTACGCAGCCTCCTCTTGCCGCTGGTCGCAGTGCTTGTCAACACGCTCACCATCGTCATGGGCTATGGAGCCATCGTCTGGCTGTTCCAGGGGTCGCGCTACGAGGCCGCGTTGGGATTCACGGCTACCGGAGCGATCGACGCCATCATCCCGGTGGTGATGCTGTGCGTCCTGTTCGGCATAACCATGGACTACGCCGTTTTCTCGCTTACGCGGATGCATGAATCGTGGCTCCGTCAACGCGATAAGTGTCGCAGCGTCTCCGACGGGCTCGTTCACAGCGGCCCCATAATCCTGAGCGCCGCTCTGCTGGTGATCATAGTCACCGGCGCATTCGTATTTACCAGCGTATCGGAGACCAAGATGTTGGGGCTTGGGATCGCCTTGGCTGTGGCACTCGACGCAGTGCTGATCCGGATGGCGCTCCTACCGGCGCTCATGCGCTACTTCGGCAAGGCCAACTGGTGGATGCCGCGCTGGCTGGACGCGATCCTTCCGGACACCGGACATGGGACCGGACGCATCCGGACTCTCCGGCCGCGATCGCGGCCGAGTGACCTACCCGGACGGGCCAAGGGCAGGCGCCAACCGGGGGACCCGACCGCGTAGCCGGCTCACTCCGGCACGCGGCTCAGACTCCCTGGGTCACGATCAATTCCGCCTCCGACGACTTGATGCGCTGGCTTTTCGCCGGTGCGTACTCCGGCGACGAGTACCAGGCCAAAGCCGATTCGTAGTCTGGGAACTCGAGGACGATGACCCGGTCCGGACACGGGCCGCCCTCGAGAACTTCGGCTTCTCCTCCCCGCGCCAGAAAGCGGCCTCCGAACTGTTCGATCGTGGGCCCGACCATCTGCCTATATCGCTCGTAACCCTCTTTGTCCTCCACCCAGACCTTGGCGATAACGTATGCGGGCATTCTTCGTCCTTTCCTTTGGTAGCCTGATAATCATGAGTGCGCCGCTCCTCATCGTCAATCCCGCCTCCGGCTCGGATCGCTCGGCCCGCAACCTGTCTCATGTCCTGGAACGCGTGCAGGAGCGAATGGGCGACGTGGTCATGCGCTATACCAGCCGCCGCGGCCACGCGAGCGAGCTCGCCGCGGACGCCGGCCGCGAAGGCTACAACCTGATCGTAGCGGTGGGCGGAGACGGCGCGTTCAGTGAAGTGGCGAACGGAGTGCTTTCCGTCGAGTGCGACGATATCGCCGTTGGCCTGATCAACCTGGGCACGGGCGGTGACTTCCGGCGCAGCCTCGGCATCCAGAGTGGACTGGAGAACTGTCTTGAGGCCCTTGCGTCGGGGAGAGAGCGGCTGGTCGACGTCGGCCGGGCCCGTTTCCGAAGCGTGGACGGCCGTCTCGTCGACCATTTCTTCGTCAATGTCTTGTCGGCCGGCCTCGGAGGTTTGGTGGACCGCTACATCGACAGGATGCCGGCCTTCCTCGGAGGGAAGGCAGGCTACTACCTGGCCGCACTGGGCGCGGTTGTGACCAGCCACGAGCAGCCGGTGCGTGTCCGCATCACGTGGGACGGCGAGATGCGGGAGCAGGTTATCCCTGCTTACCTCATCGCCGTCTGTAACGGGCGCTGGTTCGGAGGGGGGATGGACATGGCTCCCATGGCCCTGCCCGACGACGGCCGCCTGGAGGTGGTGACCATCACGGCGCCCACCAAGTTCGTCCTGGGCGACCGAGTACGAGGCGTCTATACCGGCCGCCATCTGCAGGAGCCGACGGTGCACCACTTCCCCTGTTCGCGCATCGAACTCTCGCTCGCGGACGAGGCTGCCCAGAGGCGCTTCCTTCTGGATGTGGACGGCGAAGCCCTTGGCTCGCTGCCGGCCGCAATAGAAGTGTTGCCTCGAGCACTACGGGTGCGCGCGTAGTCGCCGCGGCGGGGCCGCGCTGGCTCACCCCATGGCCACGTGGGGCCCGACGTCTCCGAGCCGCCGCTCGCGAGCTGCGAATTCTCCGGTCTTTTTTCGGTGGAACGGGTGAGTCCACCTAGGGTAAGGTAGGGCCATGGAACCACAAGAGACACGACTCCCGTCGCGCGACGACATGCTCACCGCGCTCTTGACGCGGGATACCTCCTGCGACGGACTCTTCTTTGCGGCCGTCACCACCACGGGGGTATTCTGCCGGCCCTCATGCCCAGCCCGGAAGCCAAACCCGCAGAACGTGGAGTTCTATGCCAGTGCGCGGGAAGCACTTCTGGCAGGATTTCGCCCCTGCCTGCGCTGTCGACCGCTCGAGCAGCGGGGGACGACGCCCGATTGGGCGCGGGAACTGATCTCGATGGTGGAGGGGCACCCACAAAGCAGAGTCCGCGACGCCGACATCCGAGCCCAGGGACTCGACCCAGTCACTGTCCGCCGCTATTTCAAAGAATCGTATGGAATGACGTTCCAAGCCTACGCTCGCGCCCGGCGCCTTGGCGAAGCGTTCGCAGCCATCGCCAACGGCGGGAGCATCGACGAGGCTGTGTTTCGCCACGGCTGGGAATCGCATTCCGGGTTCCGGGAGGCTTTCGCCAAGGCCACCGGGATGCCCCCGGGAAAAGTCGCCCCTGCTTCGCGGGACCGCCAGCCGGGAGAGGCAACTGCCCCTGATGCCGATTATGTCCGGCTTACCTGGATCGCCACGCCACTCGGCACGATGCTCGCGGGGGCCACTTCGGAGACTATCTGCTTCCTCGAATTCACCGACCGCAAAGCCATCGAAGCCCAACTCGCGGCCTTGGGACACCATATCCAGCGCCCGCTACTCCCGGCGACCAGTCCTCTTCTTGACCGCCTCCGGTGTCAGCTCGCCGAGTACTTCGATGGGACGCGTCACGGCTTCGACCTCCCTCTCGACTACCCGGGAAGCAGATTCCAGTGCCAGGTGTGGGACGCACTCCGGGATATTCCCTATGGGGAGACGCGCTCGTACGCAGAGTTAGCTCGCTACCTGGGGAAACCCGGCGGCGCCCGGGCGGTGGGGCGGGCGAACGGTCAGAACCGGCTCGCGATCCTGATCCCGTGCCACCGGGTCATCGCCGCGGATGGCAGCCTGGGCGGGTATGGAGGAGGACTCTGGCGGAAACTGCGACTGCTCGAAGCCGAAAAGGCGGTAAAAGGGCCGTAAGGCTCTGGCTCCGGTCAAACGCTTAGGTAACGCGAAGGCTACTCGACGAGCAAGAAGGAATAACGGTCCATCGTCTGGCCGCGATCGACCAGCACATTCGCAGGAAACCCAAGCTTGTGGACCGTGGCGAACACATCCATGGCAAGACCTTCCGGACACGGTCTCGAGGAGCCTGGATTTCGACACTCAGCCCGCGTCGGCACGCATTCAGGGCATAGGGAACAGTCGCCCGAGAACAAGGCCATCGCCTTGTAGAAGCCGGCAAGGAAGACCCGCCGCTCCAGTTCCAGTACGTTCTTGTTCGCTTCGCGCTTCCAGATCCGCGAGTCCTCCCCCGGAGCGAGCGTTTTCTCAAAGTGGATCACCGCTATGTGGTCGAAGCAACGGAAGAACTCGCGGCAATCGGCGACGCTCGGAGTGTTCGGCGGGCAGCACGCCTGCGAGCCGTACTCGTCACAACCATAGGTGCATTTGAAGCGCACCCACTGCTCCACGACCACGTCCCCGCCTGTCGTCCATAGGATGTCGGAGAAGCCTTGCCCGCGGGCAAGGGACTCGATGAGTCGTCTGGAGTCGTCGTCGAACACGCGAGGAGCATACCGTGCGCTGCCTCAAGGGGTCAAACCGGCGCCGCTCGGTTCACTCCGGACCCGCACTCTGCTAGTGTGACGCGCACGCCACCTTTCACCGCCGGAGGTAGGGCTTGCGTTCTTTCCTGAGAGACCTTTCCTTCTCGGCCGTCGCGGCAGGCTTCGTGGCGGTTCTTGTCGGGATCATGGGAGCCGCGGTCATCGTCTTCCAGGCCGCGAAAGCCTTGGGAGCCTCACCTACGGAGATCGGCTCCTGGATGCTGGCCCTTTGTGTGGCCATGGGCCTTACGTCCATCGGGCTGTCGCTGAGGTACCGGGTTCCCATACTCACGGCGTGGTCTACCCCAGGGGCTGCGATGCTGGTGACGAGCGTAGCGGGCGTGTCGATGGCGAACGCCATAGGCGCCTTCATGGTGTGTGCCGCTCTCATCGTCCTCGTCGGCGTCACCGGCTTGTTCGACAAAGCAATGCAACGGATCCCCAAGGCCCTGGGAGCAGCGATGCTGGCTGGAGTGCTCCTGCGTTTCGGGCTCGATATCTTCTCGTCCATGCAATCCCAATTCGTGCTCGTGTTCGTGATGTTCGCCGTCTATTTGGTGGCACGGCGCCTATGGCCGCGGTACGCGGTGCCCTCCGTGTTGATCGTGGGCATCTGCGTAGCGGCGGCACAGCACCAATTGCATTTCAGCGGCATAAAGCTGCAACTGGCTCACCCTGTGTTCACCACGCCTCACTTCTCGCTGGTAGCGATGGCGAGCGTGGCTCTGCCGCTGTTCCTCGTTACGATGGCCTCCCAGAATGTGCCTGGCGTGGCGATCATTCACGCTGCCGGCTACTCACCGCCGGTCTCGCCGCTTATCAGTTGGACCGGTGCCAGTGCTTTAGTGCTGGCGCCTTTCGGCGCGTACACCAACAACCTCGCCGCCATCACCGCCGCCATCTGCATGGGCCGCGAGGCCCACGAGGACCCGGACCGGCGCTACGTCGCGGCGATTGCGGCTGGCTTCTTCTATCTGGTCGTGGGGGTGTTCGGAGCAACGGTGGGCGCCATGTTCGCCCTTTTTCCGCAAGAGATGATCCTAGCTCTGGCCGGATTGGCCTTGTTGACGACGATCGGCAGTGGTCTGTGGGCTGCCATCCGGGAAGAGGGACAGCGCGAAGCGGCCCTGATCACCTTCTTGGTGACCGCCTCGGGGCTTACCCTCCTCGGGGTGGGATCCGCCTTCTGGGGACTGATCGCCGGTAGCCTCACGCTGCTGGTGCTCCAGGTTGGCCTCCGGGGACGCCGGCATGTCGAGTTGCCGGAGGAGATCGCGGCGGAAACAGGTTTGCCCGGCACCGGCCAGCAAAACGAGCTCGCCGACCCGTACGCTATGCAAGAAAGGCCCTCGCAGCTAGGTTCTTAGCAGGGGAATTTGTTGACACGGCAGTATGCAAGTGTGTAGAGTACGGCAAAGTCGCGGGGGTAGGGGGACCACGGGTTATTCCATCTTGAGGGTCAAGAGGGTCCGGGCCCGGACTCGTCCAGCATCATTCTTATCGGAGGGAGGAACTTTGTCCAAGAACCGCAAGCTACTCGTTTTCGTGCTGATGGCTCTGTTGGTCGTTGTTGTTGTGGCCGCAGTTGGCTGCGGGGGCAGCTCTACCGCCACAACCAGTGGGGGCTCAGGAACGACCGCGGCCGCTGCCGGCGTGCCGTTCAAATTCGGCTTGGGGGCGCCATTTACGGGCCAGTACGCGAACTACGGCACCTCTCATAGGAACGGCGCCGACATCGCCATCGCTCAGTTGAACGCAGCGGGTGGCGTCAATGGAGGCCTAGCCTCGTACGTGGTCGGTGACGATCTCGGCGACCCGAAACAGGCTGTCCTCGTGGCGCAGCAGTTCATCAACGATAAGAGCATCCTATTCGTGGACGGGCACATGTTCTCCGGTGCCACCATCGCAGCCGCGGCGAAGTATGAGACGGCCGGCCTACCAATGATCTCGCCGTCCGCCACCAACCCGGACATCAGCACTCTGGGCAAGTTCATCTGGCGGATCTGCATCACCGACGCCGTGCAGGGCGCCGGCCTGGCCAAGTACAGCGTGAAGGATCTTGGCTTTAAGAAGATCGCCATCATGTTCGACGATTCAGACTACGGGCGTGGGCTGGCCAATGCCTACGAAACAGCCGTTACGGCTGCCGGTGGCACTGTCGTCGACAAGGAGCAGTACACCTCGGGCGACACAGACTTCAAAGCTCAGCTCACGAAGATCAAGGCCGGCAATCCCGATCTGTTGTTCCTCTCCGGCTACTATCCAGAAGGCTCGAAGATCGCCGCACAGGCTCGGGAGCTGGGCATGACCACCCAACTCCTCGGCTCTGACGGATATGCTTCCGACGAACTTGGCAAACTAGGTGGCGCCGCTGTCGAAGGCATGCTCGTCTCCACTTTCTTCGACTACACCAAGACGGACGACGCGACCACCAACTTCGTGAATGCATACAAAGCGAAATTCAACGCTAACCCCGACTGGTTCGCCGCGAACTCCTATGACGTGATCATGCTGGCGGCCCAGGCAGCCAAGAACGCCGGCAAGAACGACCGCGCGGCCATCAACGACGCCCTCACCAAACTCGATGAGTACAAGGGCATCTCCGGCACGATCAAGTTCGACCAGAACGGCGATGTCATCAAGCCTCTGAGCATCGTCATCGTCAAGAACGGCTTCCTGACCACCGCCCCGAAGCAGCCCTCGGAGAGCTAGGGTCAGACAGGCTTCTTCATGCATCGATCGAGGGGGCGGGAACTCCGGTTCCCGCCCCCTCGCCAGCAAGACACCGGAGCAAAACAACACCATGATCTCAGCTAAGCCATGAGCTCCATCCCCCAGCAACTTGTCAACGGGCTCATGCTCGGTTGCCTTTATGCGCTGATGGCTGTGGGCTACACCATGGTCTACGGGATCATCGAACTGATCAACTTCGCATTCGGCGAATTGTTCATGTTCGGGGCCTACATCTCCATCATGATGATGGTCAACAAGATCACCATCCTCGGCAGAGATGTCAGCATGCCCGGGCTGAGTTTCTTCTTCGCGATCCTCATCGCCATGGCGGTGGTTGCGATCATGGGAGTAGTGATCGAGCGCCTGGCCTACCGGCCTCTTCGCAATGCTCCCCGACTGGCGGCTCTGATATCGGCCATCGGCGTGTCGATCCTTCTTCAGAACGTCGCCCAGGCCATCTTCGGGTCGGCGCAGGTGTCCTTCCCGAGCATCCCGTTCTTCTCGAACGCTGCGGGCGAGGCGAAGTCGTTCGTCCTGGGCGGCGCGACCATCACGTATATCCAGGTGTTCGTGGTCATCGTGACGGTCGTTGCAATGATCGCGCTAAACCTTTTTGTGAGCAGGACACGCATGGGCCGCGCGATGCGGGCCTCCGCGCAGGACAAGCGTACGTCCGCACTCATGGGAGTCAACGTCAACCGGGTGGTGGCGATCACCTTTCTCATCGGGTCCTCCATGGGCGCTCTCGCAGGAGGCCTGTACGGGGCCGTCTACCATTTTGCCGCTCCTCAGATGGGGTTTACCCCTGGATTGAAGGCGTTCATCGCGGCCGTGTTGGGGGGGATCGGGAACATCCCGGGTGCCTTTCTCGGCGGCATTCTGCTGGGAATGATCGAGCAGTTCGGGTCTGCGTATATCAGCTCGTCGTATCGGGATGCTTTTGCCTTTATCGTCCTCATCCTCCTTCTCGCGTTCAAGCCCAGCGGCCTGCTGGGGTCGACCATCTCCCAGAAAGCCTGACGAGGGCGACATGAAAGAGAACACCAAGAACTCAGACGGGTCGGCCGGTTCGAAGGTCTTCCGGGTGAAGCTCAACCCGCTTGCGGCGGTTCTAACAGGCTCGGGGCCTCCGTGGCTTCAGAAGTGGATCCTCGGGATCATCCTCGCAATCGCGGTCGCTCTGCCCTTCATCTTGCGCTCCGATAGGTGGACGACACTCTTCACGATCGTGATCATCTATGTGGTGCTGGCTTCGGGGCTCAACATCGTCGTCGGATTCACCGGGCTCCTCGACCTGGGCTACGTGGCCTTCTACGCCATCGGGGGCTATTACACCGCCATCATCTTCATCAAGGTGCTCAAGATGAAGTTCGGCGTGGACATCGACGCGTACTGGTGGCTCATGTGGGTGAACCTCCTGATAGGGGGACTTCTTGCCGCCGCCGCGGGAGCCATCCTGGGCTATCCGACCCTGCGCCTCCGGGGCGATTACCTCGCGATCATGACCTTGGGGTTCGGCGAGATCATCCGCATCGTGGCCAACAACTGGGTGGGCCTCACCCGCGGCCCTTCCGGCATTTCGGGGGTCCCCGCGCCGCAGCTTTTCGGGTTCCATTTCACCAGTACGACCTGGTTGTACTTCTTGGGGCTTGTGCTGGGATTGATCTCACTGTTCATCATCTCGCGCATCGTCCGGTCACGCATCGGGCGGGCCTGGACCGCGATTCGCGAGGACGAGGTAGCGGCTGAGGCAATGGGTGTCCACACTTCCCGCTATAAGCTTCTCTCCTACGCCACGGGAGCGTTCTTCGCCGGCGTCATGGGTGTCTTCTTCGGTCACTATCTGAACTTCATTCATCCGAGCGACTTCCAGCTCATCGAGTCGTTCACGATCCTCAGCCTCGTGGTGCTTGGCGGCATGGGCAACTTGGCCGGGCCAATCGTGGGAGCCGTCATCTGGATCTCGCTGCAGGAGTATCTGCGGAATTTCTCCTTCATCCAGACGCACCCGGAAGTGCGCGGCATGGCCATGGGGCTGATCCTTGTGCTTCTCATGGTTTTCCGGCCCCAAGGCTTGCTCGGCTCACGACGGGTAGCCCTTGAGATGCACCCGGGCAGCGACAAGGAAGTCCAGCAAGAAAGGGAGCAGGTGTCCGATGTCCGCGAACAGTAGCGGCGCGCTCGTCGAGACGAGACAGGTCACCAAGGCTTTCGGCGGACTGGTCGCCGTCAACAAGATCGACTTCCATGCCGACCTGGGCGAGATCGTGGGCCTGATCGGTCCGAATGGGGCGGGCAAGACGACGCTCTTCAACGCCATCACCGGCGTGTATCCCCCGACCTCCGGCACTATCCGTTTCAAGGACAGGGAGATCGCCGGCCTGCTGCCATCGAAGGTCACCCGACTCGGCATCTCTCGGACATTCCAGAACATCCGGCTCTTCAACGAGATGACGGCGCTGGAGAACGTGATGGTCGGCCAGCACTGCCGCACCAAGAGCAGCATCCTCCAGGTCATGCTTCGCACCCGCGGCTCGATGCGGGAGGAGCGGGCCACGCGCAGCAAGTGCGTCTCTCTGCTGGAGTACGTCGGTCTCACTGGGCACCAGGACGAACTGGCCAAGAACCTGCCCTACGGCTCTCAGAGACGTCTCGAGATCGCGCGGGCATTGGCCACTGAGCCGGAACTCCTCTTCCTCGACGAGCCTGCCGCCGGCATGAACCCCCAGGAGACCGTCGCGCTGATGGGCCTGATCCGCCAGATACGGAACGAAGGGATGACCATCATCATCATCGAGCACGACATGAAGGTGGTCATGGGCATCTCCGACCGTGTCGTAGTGCTCGACCACGGCGAGAAGATCTCCGAGGGCTCCCCAGAGGTCGTCCGGAAAGACCCCCGGGTCATCGAAGCCTATCTGGGCAAGAGCGCCTGATGAATGCTCAGGTACAGGCAACTGCATCCGCCGGCGAGCTGCTGCTGGATGTCGACGGCATCCAGGTGTACTACGGCAACATCCACGCTCTAAAAGGAGTTTCCCTCCGGATCAACCGGGGCGAGATCGTCACGCTCATCGGGGCGAACGGGGCCGGGAAGAGCACCACGCTCAACGCGATATCGGGGCTTTTGCGCCCCCGAACGGGCAAGATCTTGTACGACGGTCGCGAGCTCACGAGTGTGCCTCCGTATGAAGTCGTCAAACTGGGGCTGTCTCAGGCACCGGAAGGGCGGAGGATCTTCCCCCGCATGACGGTGAAAGAGAACCTTGAGATGGGGGCGTTCTCTCGCACTCGGCAAGATCTGAAGCCCGACTTCGAGCGCGTCTACGACCTCTTCCCCGTTCTCAAAGAGCGATACTCGCAGCCAGGGGGCACGCTGTCTGGTGGCGAGCAGCAGATGCTGGCCATGGGCAGAGCCCTGATGGCCCGGCCCAAGCTGCTCATGCTGGACGAACCGTCGATGGGGCTGGCTCCCATGCTCGTGGAGAGGATCTTCGCGATCATCAAAGAGATCAACGGCCAGGGCACCACCATCCTGCTCGTGGAACAGAACGCCAATGTCGCGCTCGAGATCTCTACCCGAGGATACGTCCTGGAGACGGGTCAGGTGGTACTCAACGATACCTCTCAGGCCCTGCTTCAGAATCCTCGCGTGCAAGAGGCCTATCTCGGCGGAAGTTGAGTCCCGGCGCCGCCCGGCGCTATGCAACGACTTCAGCTTCTGAGACTATCTGGGTCGTCAGCGATCTCATAAACCAAGAAAGGACGGAACTCATGGCCGCCGATTCATTCCGCCTCGTGGTCCATCAGAGGATCAAGGAAGGCCAGTTCGAGACCTTCAAGAAGATGGCCCAGGAGATGACCATGGGCGTCGAGGGCAGCGAGCCCGACACCCTTTGCTACGAATGGTACGTCAACGACGAGGGCACCGACTGCTACCTCGTGGAGGCCTATACCAACTCCGACGCGCTCCTGTTGCACTTCTCCCACGTGGGCGAAGCGCTGCACAAGATGATGGACGTCTCCCCTCTCATGGAACTGCTCGTCCTCGGAACTCCTAGCGCGCAGGTGCGCGAGCAGCTTTCCGGGATGGGGGCCAAATTCTATCCGATGCTCGTGGGCTGCACGCGCTAGTAGCTTCCGCATCGCAGGGCTCGCCTCGAGCCCTGCCTGCCGCCCTTAGGATGCCAGAGCGTCACCGGGGTCGAGCGCCTCTTCCACGCGGCCCGGTGAGCTCTGCCGGAGTGAAGAGCACGCGGAGCCCCGGATGCTGCCCCGCGAGCATGTTCGCCACATCGCCACGTCGCGTCCGGTGGCTCGGCCTGGGAGCACGAGGTCGGTCAACAGAAGGTCGGGGATGCGCCGTCCTTGGTCGGGGGCTGCTTACCTCGGGACCCGGGCTCGCCTCCAGAACTTCGTAGCGTGATCCCAACCTTCTTTCGGTGGCCTTTGGCGTCTTTCCAAGCATGGGTGTGTGCAATATATATTGCATATGTATGATATGCAGTCACAAAATTGCATGTAGCCGGATTCTGTGGCCAACGACCGGGACAGCAGGTGGCGCGGCGGTCGGACGATCGGTTGGGACGCGAGGGTTCGGGGCCACGGAACGACCGACCGGCGAGCTCCGACGCGAGCGGTTCTCGCTTGTCAACTCCTGGGTGCTTCGTGTACAGTTGACGCCTAATGAGAATCTAACGTCCGGTATTGCGCCGGACCTGGTTTTGATCATCACGAGGGCAATCAGAGAGCGATGAGAGTCGGCACGCTGCCGATGTTCCATCAGGCTGTGCGGAGCGTGCGATGAGCAGAGAGCGCGAAAAGGACCTAGTCGGGGATTTCTACGCCGAGGTTGACGCCTACCAACTGGTTCCCAATTTGAGCGAGTGCCTCAGCTGCGGCAAATGCACAGGCGGCTGCCCGGTTGCGGCGTTGACCCCGTCTTACAACCCCCGTCAGATCATCCGTGACGTCGCGAACGGAAACGCACAGCGGCTTCTCGAAAGCGAGGAGATCTGGCGCTGCTTCTGGTGCGCGGGTTGCTACACGGGTTGCCCCGTGGACATTCATTTCCCGCTGCTGATGATGGAGCTGCGTTATAGGGCCATCGCACACAACCGGGGCCTCAAGAACATCATCCCTTTCAAGAAGTTCGCCCTCCGCTCCAGGGAAGATGGCCTCACGTTCGTCCCCAGCCCCAAAAGCAGGGAACGGATCATGAAACTGAGGACCGAGATGGGTGCCGCCCCGTGGCCGGAGATCTCCGACAGGGCCAAAGAAGAGTACGCAGCCCTTTTCGACATGACCGGGACGACCGCCTGGCTCGAAGCCATCGACATGCACTCGTCCGAGCCTGTTCACTCCACGTATTCGGAGGGAAGGATCGTGGATGAGTAGGCCTCGGGTCATCGGGCCGGAGACGCTCATCCCGCACGTGCCGGAGGCCATTTTTCTTTTTCGCAGCTGCACCGGGAGCCTCGAGTACCCCGGCACTGAGAACGCCATCAAGGAAGTCCTGCCCCAGCTCGGAGTGCAGGTGGTCATGGACCCCGACCAGACGTGCTGCTCCGGATACCTGCTGACGTGTTCGGCGTACCTCCCCCCTCTGTCTCTGGCGGTCACAGCCCGCAATCTCGCGCTGGTGGAGAGGAAGAATCTCGACACGTATGTCTTCTGCAACGGCTGCTATGGCTACAATCGCGAGCTCGCGCACCTTCTCAAAGGCAATGCCGCTTACATGGACATGGCCAATGGCTTAATCGAGAAATGGGGATACCGCTACGAGGGCAAGACCGGGATCTTCCACGTGCAAGAGCTTTATTACCGCCTTAGAGACCGGATCGCCGAAAAGGTGGTCCGGCCGCTCTCCGGGCTCAGGGTCGGCGTCCACTACGGTTGTCACTATGTGGCCCAGCAGTACAACATCCTCGCCGACGGCGGCTATCCCACATTCCACGAGGAGATCATCGAGTTGCTCGGCGGAACCCCTGTGTTCTACCGAGAACGGCAACTCTGCTGTGGCTACGCGGTGGGGAGAGGTTTCACACACAAGGAGGAGCTCGTCCAGCCCCATTTGCAGCGGAAATTCCAGAGCGCACAGGAAGAAGGCGTCGAACTGATGACCACCGTGTGCCCCGGATGCAACACGGCCTTAGACCGCGAGCAACCGAACCTCGCGGCGCGAGACATGGGCGAATTCAACATCCCGGTCATCGACCTGGGGCAGTTGATCGCGCTTGCGCTTGGCGTGCCGGTGAAGAAACTGGGGTTTTCGGCCAACACGATCAAGCTCGACGCAGTACTCCGCAAACTCGGAGTGGAGGAGACAAGTTAGGCGATGAATAACGCGACGGCAAAGGTCCTGGTCGTAGGCGGCGGGCCCGCCGGCATGGAAGCGGCGTTGAAGGTCGCGGAGGCCGGCCGTGAGGTCGTCCTGGTAGAGAGGGAGCCGGCTCTGGGAGGCACTCTCCTTCAGCAGCATCGTAGCTTCCCCCGTTGGGAGAACCCCCAGGACCTCGTCGATCTCAAGGTCGAACGGCTGAGCCGTTGCCAGAACATCCGCGTGCTCACGGACACCGTCGTTACGTCGGCGATGGCAACAGATCCGGGCTTCTCCGTCGCTCTTCGCCGCATGGCCAGCGGCGAGGAGTGGCAAGAGGACATCGCGGCCGTGGTGCTCGCGACCGGTTTCGACCTTTTCGACTCGTCTTGCTACGGCGAATACGGATACGGCATCTACCCAGGCGTGGTGAACTCGCTCGAGTTCGAGGAGCAGCTGAAGCGGTGGCACGGCGCCCAAGACGCCGCCCTGATCGGCACCGACGCTGAAACCCAAGCCGGCGCCGCTGCCCAGGCCGCCACTCAGACCGGCGCCGAGCCCGCCTGCAGCGAATCCTCGCCGGAGGCGCGTCCGCCCAAGTCCGTCGCCTTCTTCAAGTGCGTGGGCTCACGCGACCGTGTGAAGGGCCGGCCTTACTGCTCCAAGATCTGCTGCATGTACACCGCCAAGCAGGCCGGGCTGGTGAAGGATCTGTTCCCTGACGCGAAGTGCTTCGTCTTCTACATGGACTACCGGGCGACGGGCAAGGGTTATGAGGAATTCGTCCGCTCGGTCATCGAGGAGAAGCAGGTGAGGTACGTCCGCGGACGCCCTTCAAAAGTCCTCGGGAACAAAGGCAGGCTACTGATACGGGCCGAGGACACCCTGATGGGGATCCCCATCGAGGTTGAGGCCGACATGGTGGTGCTTGCCGCGGCCATCGTCCCTCGGGAGGAGACTGCCGATCTCGCCCGCATGTTTGGCGCCGCGACGGACGAGTACGGCTTTCTTGAGCCGCAGTTCGCCGAGCCGGTCAAGTGCGGCGATCGAGTCTTCTTCGCCGGGGCGTGCGGCTTCGCCGTCGAGACGGCCGGCGCCCTGCAGCAGGGCGCGGCTGCGGCGGCCGGGGTGTTGTCGCTGCTCGGTCGCACCACGCCGGCGGACTTGGGCGAAGGCACGGCTTAGATGACCGTCGCGGTTCGCCGACCACGCATGATCGGACAGGGAGGCGCTCTCCAGGTGGAGGTGGAGGACGCGCTCGAGCTGGAGCTCGACCAATGCCTGGAGTGCGGCAAGTGCACCGGCGGCTGCTCCACCGGGACTCTGTTCGACTACACCCCGCGAAAGATCGTACAGCTGGTGAAACTTGGGGCGGAGGACACGTTGCTGCGCATGGACGCTCTCTCCATCTGTGTGGGCTGCGGGCTGTGCCGCGATCGGTGCCCGGTGGGAATCGACGTGGCTGCGATCCTCGACTTCTTCCGGGGAAAGGCCCGTCAACAAGGGATCCCGGCTACTAGGCACGATGTCGAGCTCTTCAACGGGCTTTTCCTTGACGGAGTGCGAAACCGCGGGCGGATATCTGAGCTTGCCCTCGTGGTGCGATTCAATCTCCGCACGAGACAGTACCTTAAGGACGCGGACCTCGGTGCACGGCTTTTCCGTAGGGGGAAACTGAAACTGACCGGCCGGCACGTAAAAGACAAGGCGGGATTGCGTCGCTTATTCGAAGGGACCACGGCCGAGACACCCATGCCCGCTGCCAGGGCGGAAGCTGAGGAAGACGCATGAAGGTGGCGTACTACCCCGGCTGCTCCGTCCACGGTCTGGCGCGAGAATACGGACAGTCCATCCGGCTCGTATGTAAGCGCCTGGGCATCTCGTTGGACGAGATCAAGGACTGGAACTGCTGCGGGGCAAGTGCTGCTCACAGCATCGACCACACACTGGCCATCGGACTCGGGGCGCGCAATCTCGCCCTGGCCGAGAAGACGGGGGCGAGCAGTGTCGTCACGCCATGCGCCGGTTGCTTCTCCAGGTTGAAGGCCGCCTCAAGCAGCCTTGGGCAATCTCGACACCTTCGACGCCGAAATCGAGAGACGGCTGGCCGGTCCGTTACCGAGTGGGGTCGAGGTGCTGCACCTACTCCAGCTCATCGTGGAGACGATCGGCCTCGACCGTGTCGCTGACGAAGTAGAAGCGGCCGCTCGAGGGTCTGAAGCTCAGCGCGTACTACGGTTGCCTCCTGACCCGCCCGACCCAGGTGACTCAGTTCGACGATCCGGAGCAGCCTACCTCCATCGACCGCTTACTCAGAGCCATGGGCGCCGACACCCTCGACTGGTCGCACAAGGCCGAATGTTGCGGCGCGGGCTTTGCCGCCTCTCAGACAGACATCGTGCTGGAACTGGGAGGTCAGAGTCCTGGAAGCAGCCCGTGAAGCCGGAGCCCAAGCCATCGTAGTGGCGTGCCCACTCTGCCAGGCAAACCTGGACACACGACAAGCCGCGATGGAGCGCCATTCAGGCAAGGAGTTCGGCATCCCCATCATCTACTTCACCCAGATGATGGGACTGGCCTTCGGGTTTTCGTCCACAGCACTGGGGATGAAGCGCTTGCTCGTGGACCCCTACCCCGCTCTCCGGACGTGGGGCTTCCGCTAGAGCCTCGGCCTCTGCGCCGCACGCCACGACCCCGCCACTAAGTGCTAGGCTGATACCCGTACTGGGTTCTCGGGGGCCGCGTGGGCCGGACCGTCCCCGCGAGACCTTCGGTCAGCGGCCTGGCCTGATCTCTGGGGGTAGGGATTGAGACGTGCGATATTGCCGGCCTCGCTCATCCTTCTGGTCGCGTTCATCGTCTGTGCCTGCGCCGGTGGCTCTGGATCCGCTGGGTCCTCAACCGACGGCCAGGTGAGTACACGTGCTTCGTACAAGGCCCAGATGCAGAAGTGGATCAGCGCGGACCTTAACAGCCTCGACACCAGCGCGCTCGCTGATCTGCAGGATCCTCTGAAAGCCAGCGACGCGGAGTTAGCGGGGCTTCAGGCTTTCTCGACCCAGACGCACAAGGCTCTCGACGACCTCCATGCGATAAAGCCCAGCGAGGATCTCGTCAAGGATCACACCGCTTTTGTGGCGGCCTTCGAAGCGTTGGTTACGGCCACGGACCACCTGGTCGCAGCCACACTGGCCAAGAGTGCCTCCGGCGTGGCCGGCACGGAGACCGAACTCGCAGCGGCATACGCCCGGATAGTCACGGCTCAGACCCGCTTGGCGACCGACCTCGGCCTGCCGGTGCCCAGCACAGATACTACGAGTGAAAGTGGCTGATGGCTTCGAAAAATTGAACCGGGACGCGTGGGACACCGATCCATCTGATGCCCGACGCGCCCCGGCGCGGCTAGAGGGGGCGAAGTCAGAAACTGCCTCGTAAACCCAGATCTCAAATCCAGTGTGCTGTTTGCCCTGACTCATTCAGTTTCAAACATGCAAGTGTGGTCTTGTGATCCTCGCGTAGGAAGGCCGGCCGAATGACCACTTTGTACGTGGACGCCGATGCTTGCCCTGTAACCCGGGAGGCCATCTCACACGCTCGAGCCCGCGGCATTCCCACTGTTCTCGTGGGCAATGAGGCACAAAGCTTTGCTCGCTATTCCGGACGGCCGGGAGTCGAGATCGTGCAGGTGGGAGCCGGCCGTGACACTGCGGACTTTGCCATCGTCACCCGGCTGTCGCCCGGAGACGTGGTAGTCACCAACGACACCGGTCTCGCTGCCATGACACTCGGCCGCAAGGCGCACGCCATCAGCCCGCGGGGCCGGGTCTTTTCCTTGCTTACCATCGACGCCGAGCTTGAGGTCCGACACGCGGAGCAGCGGGTCAGAAGAGCTGGAGGGAGAACGCGAGGACCGGCTCCCTTCGAGACAGACGACCGCGAACATTTCGCCGAGTCGCTCGAGCGACTTCTGCGCGCGCTTGCTAGCGAGCCGTCAGCCTGACCCCTCGGAGCTCCACTGCCAGATCGGTCGGGTAAATGGTGAGGACGAACGGACCGCCGGGAAGACCGTTGGCGATGATCCCATCTACGAAACCCGTCGTGTTCTTGAGCCGCGCCCAGTAACCGGTGCTCCCGGTCACCGTTCCGTCATACGTACCGGCGGGAAGCTCCTTGCCCACAAGATAGACACCGTCGCCGTACGCGCCCGGCACGCCCGCCGTGGTAAGCGTGGTGCGCGAGGATGACGTCTGGGTCTGGAGATAGTAGGTCCAGTTCTGTTCCTCGGCTTGCGAGAGCGCAGTTTGCAGCTTCCCCATCTCGACTTTGGTCTCAGCCAGGGAAGCCCTGTCACCGGCCGACTGCGATCGCTCCACCACGAGTCCAAGGGTCACACCTATCGCCAAAGCCACGACGGCTATGGCCACCATGGTCCACAGGATGCGCGTGTTCTTTCTCCGGGCCGGAACGGCCGCGCGCTGCGAGTTGTCGTGACTATCGGTTCCGGTCATTCCGTCCGACCTTGGATCAGCATGAACGCTCCGTCCCTGCAATCGTACCAGCATGCGATAATCGCGGCCGAAGACCCTTCGACGTCACCGGTGGCGCGCCTTTGACCGCAGACCTGACCACTCCCAAGAAGAACCGCGCCTGGCTCATGTACCTTGGCGCACTCGCCGTAATCGTGGTCTTGGTTGTCGTGGCTACCACACTCTTACCGGCGTTGGGGCTCGCGAAGCCGGGCAACAGCGGCCGCGCCGCGGTCGCGGCTGCCGCCGATGTCGATCGGGTCTTGTCCTCTTCAGACGCCGAGTACGGGAAGTTCAGCGCTGCGCTACGGGTCGCTCTCGTCGCCCGCGACAACATGGCTATCGTCAATTCTGGCGATGTCGAGCTCGATCACTTGGTGGGCGGCATCCTCGACTGCTACTCGGCTGCGCGCGAGGCGTGGCAGGCGGAGATCGAGAACAGATGGTCGCCGGAGACATTCGGCGACCCAGTGTTCTGGCGTGCGGCACACCCGCTGCTGGAGATCACAACGCCAGCTCCCCTGACGCTGGACGACATCAAGGATGCGTGCAGGGCACAGGCTTCACGCGAACTGACAGACGCGATCAAACTCGCAAACAAATAGACTCGGAACGTATGAAGCGACCTAAGTGGTAGTCGTCGTGCTGCTGCCGGTGGCGCCGGTGGCATTCGTACCTGCGGCGCTGGTGCCCGTGGCGCTTGTCGTGCTAGTGCTCGTGGCTGACATCTGCTTGGCAAGGGTCGGCAGAGCGATGAAATCGAGCGTACGCACGGCCTTTAGGTTATCCGTGAGCAGAGACAAGACCGTTGCCGGCAGTTGCTGGCCTTTGGCGAGCAAGAGGATGCCCTTGTCCAGCGCCAGATACGGTCCCGCCGCCAAGCCGTCCGGAAAGTCTTCCCCAGTTGCAATGGCGACATGGGTGAAGCTTAGACCCTGGGTCGCCGCGTACTTGGCGACGAGGACACTGGTCTCGTAGCTGTCAGTACCCATTTGTCGCACCACGTCGGTCAGGTTCAGCTTGGCGACAGTGCCTACAACGAGCGCGGACGTGGCGCCGAGCTGCTTGATCTCATCGGTGGTGGCACGAGGGGGATCGGCGTTCGCCGGGCTGAGCAGAATGGGCCAACCCTTAGCCGCCGCCAGGGGCGCCACCGCAATGGCCTCAGCGAAGCTATCAGAGGGCGCGATGACGACCTTCGACACGGTCCCCAGTTTGGTCTTGATCGCGTCGGCAATAAGCGCAGCCGTCTGAAAGCCGTCATTGCCGGACAAACTGGT
This sequence comes from uncultured Thermoleophilia bacterium, assembly GCA_963772095.1. Taxonomy (GTDB): domain Bacteria; phylum Actinomycetota; class Thermoleophilia; order RBG-16-64-13; family RBG-16-64-13; genus Chersky-299. Next base: position 17,526 of record CAVYVU010000011.1, on the reverse strand, counting down.
TATCGTGGGGTTGTTGGTCAATAGGCTCTTCAACTTGTTCGTAACTCTCGTGATGTGCGGAACATCGACCAGGAAGATCTGCGAGGGACTCAGTCGCTGGATCTCCGTGCCCAGGTTGGTATCGACGCCGTCGGCCGAGATAAGAAGGAGCGGTCCGCCGTACGCAGCCGCCAGAGGAGCGGCGCAAACGGCGTTCGTCCAGGTATCACCGGGCGCGATGACGAGAGCCGGGGCTCCCGTTGCAAAACCGAGTTTCGAGAGCGCGATCGCCGTGGCATAGCGATCAGCCCCCTGAATCAACTGATCCGTCCGCGGCGCGACAGTGGTCGTCGTTGTCGCCTCGACAACGGGAACAGTGGTGGCGCTCGCTGCCTGGCTGGGGCTGTGTCTGAGGGCAGGGAGCAAGAAGTTATCGGCGGCGAAAAAGATCCCGGCGAGCACGGCGAGCAGCACCACGACGAAGATAAGACGCTTGAGCCCGCGCGCCATGACCCGCCCGGTCCGCTGGCGCCCGCTGGCCTTGTAGCCTTGCTCGCGCAATGACGCGCCGCAATACTCGCAGAATAGACTGCCGGGCGTGTTCAGGCCTTTGCAAAACCGGCATACGATCCGACGGGATGATTCCATGCGCTGCTTCCCCACACTATGTCGCGATTCAGACCGCCGCCTGTCAAACCAACGACGGCCACACCCACCCTGGCATTCCCCCAGAATGCTCCAAATCATGCCTCAACGCACGACTATTATCGCCTATGTAAGTATCCATGTACGTACCAATATGTCCGGCACGGCCAAGATTGTACCCGAACCGTCAGCAACGCCTGGATCCGGTTTCGGACATACGTGGCGGGACGGCGCACATGGCAAAGACTAACCGATGGCTTGTCAAGCGGGCGTAAAGCCCAACTGCGCGGGGTACAGCAACAAATACATCGAAGACCGGAGGTCGGAGTGGCGAAAAGAAAGATCATCGAGATAGACCGAGAGCTGTGCGACGGCTGCGGTCTTTGCACGAGCGCCTGCGACGAGGGCGCTTTGGAGCTAGACTCAGAGGGCAAGGCAGTGCTGGTGCGCGAGATCTACTGCGACGGCATGGGCGTGTGCCTCAACGTGTGTCCTACCGGCGCGCTCGAGATCGTCGAGCGGGAAAGCCCGGAATACCAAGTGGGGGCAACACGCGAGCACGTGCTCAGCACCAGGGGCGCAGAAGCCGTGACGCGCGTGCACGTGACGCGCGTGCACGGCGTGCATGACGCAACCGGGGCGGAAGCGGGGGCGGACGCGGCACGAGGCGCAGCGCCAACGGTTCCGTCCGAGCTCACCCACTGGCCGGTGCAGCTTCAACTGGTCTCCCCTCACGCTCCTTACTTCAAAGAGTCCGACCTTTTGGTGGCCGCGGACTGCACCGCCTTTGCCCGCGGAAGCTTCCATTCCGACCTCCTGAAAGGACGTACACTGGTAATCGCGTGCCCCAAGCTTGACGAGACAGCCGGATATGTGGAGAAATTGGCCGATATCATCCGGCTCAACGACCTGCGATCGCTCACCGTGGCGATCATGACAGTTCCGTGCTGCACCGGGTTGGTGCGCATGGTGCAGCAGGCGGTAGCCCTCTCCGGAGCGGATATCGGCATTGAGACGGTCGTGATCGCCCCGGGCGGCGAGCTGGTGACGTAGGCACTTCGGCCGCCGCACAGGACCGATTTCGCGCTTTTTCGATCAAGAAGAGAGGTAAGAGACGATGTTCTATCCGGTTGATCTCGACCTGAGCGACGCCTCCAAGATCAAGCAAGGCTTGGTGGTGCTCAATCCCTCAGAATCAAGGCGCTTTCTGGCCAAGGTGGTGGTAAACCTGCCGGAGGTGCGTTGGGCGTACAAATACGGCCGTCTGGCTGTGCCCGCCGGCGGCACGAATGCGTTCGTCCTCGAGGAGCTCACCGGAGAGAAGTTCGACCCGTATCGCTACTGCGTCGGCTTTCTGGCTCACGGCATGCTTACAATGAGCGTCCAGGAGGATCGGGCGCCCAACCGGTTCTTCTACAAGGCGGAGATCTCCGAGCTGAAGTACCCCGACTTCCTGAGGACCCTCGAGAAGGGCGACGTTATTATCAAGGGTGCCAACGCGGTGGATCCGCAGGGCAATGTGGGCGTGCTCCTCTCGAACGACGCCGGAGGTATGGTCGGAGCCATGTTCGGAGTGGCGACGGCCAGAGGCATCCCCGTAATCGTCCCCGTGGGGCTGGAGAAACAGATCGCATCGGTGCCCGAAGCCGCGGCCGGCTGGGGACAACTCACGCTGGATTATTCGATGGGGATGCCGGTGGGACTCTCGTCACTCACCAGCGCGCTGGTGATCACGGAAGTGGAGGCACTGGCGATAGTGGCGGGGGTGAGGGCGCGACTCGTGGCCTCCGGTGGCATCGGTGGGAGCGAGGGCGCCGTAGTCATTCTCATCGAGGGGTACAAGGAGAACATCGACCGGGCTATCCAGGCCGTGCAGGCTGTAAAGGGCGAGCCGAACGTCGAGGTGCCGCGGCATCATCTTAGCTGAGCCATGAAGGCCGGGCCGTCGGCCGAGTAGGACACGAAGCCTGCAAATGGCGACCGCCCGGGCGGAGACGCGGATACGAGCCGCTATGCGGACGAGCCGGTATCTGGTACTAGTGTCTTTCATGCATACCTTATCGGCCCACTACCGACCGCGGATGCAGCCGCCGGCGGACGAGATAGACAGGCCCGGGAGGCGGATCCGGCGGCGGACTTAGCGCCGGACTCGACACGGGGCGAGTGAGCACTAGGCGCGGGACCGACGTCGTCGCCGTCACATTGATGCTGTTCTTCGCCGCAAGCGGGATGTCCCTGTCGCTCATTCCGGTGGTAGCCGACAACCTTCAGACGGCGTTCCACTACTCCGATTCCCAGATCGGCCTGCTGACATCCGCGTTGCTCTTCGCCTTTGGCGCGGTTGCCATCCCGTCGGGCTTGGCGGCCGCTCGATGGGGCGGCCGCGTCTTGGCAGTGGGAGCGGTGCTGTACGTCGTCGGTTCGGTGCTGTTCGCGCTGAGCTCATCGTATGGGTTGTTTCTCGCGGCACGCCTGATCCAGGGCGTCGGCGCGGGCGTAACCGTCCCGGCTTGCAGTGCCGTCATGGCGGACCTGCTCTTGCCGAAGTGGCGAGGGCGAGCATGGGGGATCTTCGGCTGCGGCCAGGGGTTGGGTGTCGTCATCGCACTCCTCGTGCTGCCGAGCGTCGCTCATGCGGGCGGCTATCGAGCGGTCTTCTTAGCCACTGCCGGCTATGGACGTGGCCTTCGGTGCCGCCGTATTCGCGCAGAAAGCGCTCCGGGCGCGCCCCGTCCACGCGGAGGGAGTGCCCAGCCTCCGCTCCCTGGGTCGTGCTTTGGGAACAGTGGCGGTCAATAAGCGGGTGCTGCTTCTCTCGCTCTTCAACATCGCGGCGCTGGGGGTCATGGTCGGCGCTCTCGCGTGGACGCCCAAGTTCCTGCAGACCACGTACGGTGCCAGCCTTGGCGTCTCCGCCTACCTTACAGCGGGGCTGGGGGTCGCGCAGTTGGTCGGTAATCCAGTTGGGGCGGTGGCCATGGCCCGCTGGAGCAAACTGCTGGTGATACTCGTTTCCATGGTCCTGATGACCATAGTCATCGCCCTTGTGCCCTTCGTGCCCGGGCTTGTCGCGGTCTTCGTCTTTGTGACCCTCGCCGGATTCCTGACGATGGCGTATTTCTCGCCCCTGTTCGCATATATCCCCGAGGTAGTGGAGAGGCCGGAGCAAGTCGGCGCGGCAACCGGGATAGTCGAGGTCTTCGGGTTTACCGGGTCGCTTCTGACCCCGTGGTTGTTCGGATTGTTGCTCGACAACTTGGGTTCTCACAGCGGATATATCGCCGGCTATCTGTTGCTGGCAGCCTTCGGGCTTTTCGCCACCGTGGGAATAGTCTTTTTCAAAACGGTTATGGCCCGAGCTGACTGACGGCCCCGGCCGGCACTGGAGAGCGCTACAAGTTGGATACGCCTAGGAATAGCGGCAGTTGGGTCATCCGCAGCCCGGAACCCGCGGACATGGCCGGCGCATGCGCGCTCGTGGATCAGGCCGTGGGCTACGGTTTCATGGCACCGGACGACGTCGACCCCAGATTCAGCTTCATCTGCTCGTGCGAGGGACGGATCGTCGGGGCCGCGGTCGCCACAATCAGATCATACGCAGACCTCCGTGATTTCTATCGTGGAAGTACTCCCTTGACTGCATGGGGCATTCAGCCCGAGCCAGACGCGGTTGGACACATGAGAGAAGTGGCCGTGACGGAGGACTTCAGGCGCGCCGGTCTGGCAAGGCTACTGCTGACGCACAGCGAAACGGCCCTCCGCGCGGAAGGTGTGGAGGTGTTCGTCGCCAATGCCTGGATCAGGCAAGATACGCTGGAATCGCTCGGCGACTTGCTGCTGGAGGCTTGCGGATACCGATGCGCGGGCGAGATCCCCCGATTCTTTGCGCTAGTGGGCGCCGACGGCGACCCGGCCTGCCCGGCCTGTCGTCGCTCCCCGTGCATCTGCAGCGCACGGGCATATGTGAAGGACTGCCGTACTGCCGCGCCATGACGCCTCGGAACAGCACATCGCCGATCGCCTGGATGCGGCCGCTTCCTCGGGCACGGACGGTTGATCTTGGAAGGTGCGCTCCTGAGATCGCGGCGCTCTCGCCCAAGTTGAACTCGTGCAGACGCCACAGTCGCCTCGTGCTGACCATCGCAGCCGGCCTGATCACCGTGCTATGGCTTGCTCTGGCAGGCTGCGGTTCAACTGCAACCGGCGGCATCGAAGGGATCGTCAGAATCGGACCTATCGCCCCGGTCAGCCAGCCGGGGGTGGACAATTCCAGACCCTACCCGACCGAGCTCACCATCAAGCGGTCGAGCGACGGCCACGTTGTCGCCGTGTTCCATTCGGGCGCCGACGGTACTTTCCGCGTGCCCCTTGCGGCCGGAGAATACGTCATCGTGCCGCGGCAAGGCGACCCCTACCCGACCGCACCGAACCAGGCTGTATCCGTGACAGAAGGCCAGTACACGCACGTCACCGTCGAGTACGATTCCGGAATCCGCTGAGCGCCGGGAGCCCCACGGCGGAAGACCTGGCGGACGGGCCAAGCGGAAGACCTGGCCGAAGACCTGCCGGAGGACAGAGCGGAGGATAGGGCAGACGAACCGGACCTGAGACCTCCGGAACGGCTCTCGCTGGCAGGCAGCCGACGCCAGCTTCGCCCGTTATCGCGCCATCAGGGATTCACGCAGCTGCGCAGGCGGCTCCCAGTATTACTGCACGATCACCGTACCCTTCATCTGGGGGTGGATCGAGCAGTGGTACGTGATGGTCCCGGCCGTCTTGAACGTGAAACTGAAAGTGGCGCCGGCGGCCATAGTCCCACTGTCGAATTCGCCGTTATCGCCTACTAGCTGGTGGGCGAACCCGTCATAGTCTACCGGACCGCGGCTCATGGGCGCAGGTGGTGCCGGTGTCGAGCGGCACGCGGACGCTCAAGGACGCGACCACGGAGGCCATCCGGGATTGGGTGACCACGGTGCGCACGAGCCATTACATCATAGGGTCGGTGGTGGGACCTGCGCCGGTACCCCCGCATGGTGCGCGATTTCCAGGCGGTGATCGGCGACGAAGCGCGGACGCAGGTGCTGGCCCGCACCGGGCGGCTGCCGCAGACGGTGGTGGCCTGTGTGGGCGGCGGTTCCAACGCGATCGGAACGTTCCATGCCTTCGTGGACGACGCGGACGTGGAACTTGTGGGCGTCGAGGCAGCGGGCGAGGGGTTGGAGACGGTCGCCACTCGGCGTCGCTGTCCCGGGGCACCCCGGGGGTGTTGCACGGCACGTTGAGCGACCCGCTCCAGGACGCGGCGGGGCAGGTGCATCCGGCGCATTCGGTGTTGCAGCATCTTTGAGAGGGTGCCCAATATCGACAAAGCCGTCGTCTCGTCCACTGTCACGACGACCTCGGCATGGCGGTCGCCAACTCTCGGCGGCCGTGCGTGCCGGAGCGCGACAGATCGAGTGCTGCGTCAACGACATCGGCGAAGGGGCCGGCAACGCCTCGCTGGAAGAGATCGTCATGGCCCTGAAGACGCGGCGCGACACCTACGGCGTTACGACGGGAATCAACAGCAAGGAGCTGTACCGCACGAGCCGCCTCGTCTCCGACCTGACCGGTATGGTAAATCAGCCGAACAAGGCGATCGTCGGCGGCAACGCTTTCCGCCATCAATCGGGCATCCACCAGGACGGCATCCTGAAGATGCGCGAGACAGACCAGATATGGACGCGCGGGAGATAGGCTTGCCCCTCCGGCGGCGCCGAGCTCGTTCTCGGCAAGCTTTCCGGCCGGCATGCCTTCCGCGAGCGTCTGCGCGCCCTCGGCTACGAAATCAGCGGCGAGGAGCTTTCCCGGGCCTTCGCCGATTTCAAGGAGCTCGCCGACAAGAAGGCCGAGATCGACGACCGCGACATAGAGGCGCTGATGGGCGACGAGCTGCGCACGGTGGAGGAGACGTATCATCTGGATTTGCTGCAGGTCTCCTGCGGCAACCACCTCGTCGCTACGGCGACGGTGCGAATCAAAGCGCCGGGCGGCCGCGAGATTGTGGACGTCCACCGGCACCGGCCCAGTCGATGCCGCCTTCAAAGCGATTGACGGCGTCGTCGGCGTGCCGAACAAGCTGCTCGAGTTCTCGGTGAAGAGCATCACCGCCGGCATCGACGCCCTGGGCGAGATGCTGGTGCGCGTCCAGGCCGACGGCAACACCTACGTGGGCCGGGTGCGGACACGGACATCGTAGTCGCGGCCGCGAAGGCGCTGATGAACGCCCTCAACCGCATGCCGCAGGTGCAGAGCCAGGCGATACTACTTGAGAGCACCGCAGGACCAAGTAAAGTATGATTGGCTTGGTAAAGGAGAGTCGTGGATGCCCAAGCCAAGTCACCAAAGTAAAGTGGGAGAAGCCGTTCTGGAGTATCTGGCGGCGGTCGCCGAACGGCTGCCGGAAGCCAGGGTCACCGCTATCGAGCAAAACCAGATTACTCTGCCGGTGGCAGTAGTGCGCCGTCTTGACCTGCATCGAGGACGCAGGCTCACTGTGCGGCTGGAAGACGACCGCATCGTTCTGCGTCCGGAACCGGAGGATTGGGTCTGGTATTCCGAGGAGCACGAAGGGCGTCTACGGGAAGACGTTCCAAGAGATGGACGATTACGTACGGCAGGAGCGAGCAAGTTGGCGACGCTGGACGGACAGCATCGATCCTTAGATGGTTGTCACGATGTCGATGCGTGAACCTCGATACCAGCGTCCTCATATACTATTTGGAGGACGAGCCTACCCGGTCTGAGTTAGTGGCAGGCCTTTTCCGCCTCGTTCTGGGAGGGTCGTTGCAGGCGCGGATCTTCGCCAATTGTGCAGATGGAGTTGTTGGTCAAGGCGATCAGGACGAATGATTTAAGCCGCGCAGAGCGAGTGATAGAGTTGACGAAGCTAAAGCCTCAAATCGAAATCGTTGACGTGTCTCGGCCCGTCGTTATGGAAGCTGCCTTTGCCAGAGCGGAGGGCCTTGAGTCTGCCGACTTGATCGTGCTGGCCACGGGAGTAGTTGCCGAATGCGATGCAACGATCACAAACGACAAGCGCTGGCATCGGCCTTTGACGCGGCTCGCCAGACGGTCCCCTTTGGCGCACGGCAGCAAGCATTTAGTCCTTCCACGCATGCTGTACGGAGATGAATTCGTGGACGGTAATAGTAGCGAGAAGAAGCAATGGGGATGACGCTCAGTGAGAAGATAATCGCCGCCCACTGCGGCCGTGACTCGGTTTCGCCCGGCGAGCTAGCGAACGTTCGCGTGTCACTTCGTGATGGCGAACGACGTCACCGCGCCGCTCGGCGATCCAGGAGTTCCACAAGCTCGGCGTCGAACGCGTCTTCGACCCGCAGCGCGTGGCCTTCATACCGTCGCACTTCATACCGAACAAGGACATCCAGAGCGCGGAAACGCAAAGGTCAAGCAGACCTTTCGCCCTCGACCAGGTGCGCCGTCGACTACGAGCAGGGCGCGCGGGCGTCGACCACGTGCTCCTGCGAGATCACGGTGGCGCTCCCGGCGACGTCGTCGTGGCCGCCGACCGCACAGCTGGACGGACGGTGCTCTCGGTTGCTTTGCGACGGGCATGGGAAGCACCGATATCGCCTGCGCGATGGCGACGGGCGACATCTGGATGCGCGTTCCGCCGACGATCAAGTTCGTCTACAACGGCAAGCTTAGCCGCTGGGTCGGCGGCAAGGACGTGATATACTACACCATCGGCGACAATATCCCCGGCGTTCACGGCGCGCTCTACTGCGCGATGGAGTTCCACGGCGAGGCGCTGGCGGGAGCATGCGCATGGAGGGCCGTTTCACCATCTCGAACATGGCGATTGAAGCGGGCGGCAAGGCCCGCCTGATGACGCCCGACGATGTGACCCTCGACTACGTCCAGCCGCGCCAAACGCGAGTGGGGCTGTACAACCAGCCCGATGCCGACGCCGTCTACCAGGCCGTCCACGACTACGACGTGTTCACGCTGGAGCCGATGGTGTCGCTGCCGTCCTCGCCGGCGAACGCCGTGCCGCTGAGCAAGGCACCGCGGGTCGAGATTGACCAGGTGTTCATCGGCAGTTGCACCAACGGCCGCCTCGCCGACCTGCTCGCTGCGTCGGTGATGCGCGGTCGCAAGGTGCACGAGAACGTGCGCTGCATCGTGATTCCGGCGACCAATGAAGTCTACCTTGACGCGTGCGAGAAGGGCTGGTCAAGGTTTTTGCTGAGGCTGGCTGCGCTGTTTCAACACCTACCTGCGGCCCCTGCTTGGGCGGTCACATGGGCATCTTGGCCGACGGCGAGCGCTGTGTCAGCACCACCAACCGCAACTTTGTCGGGCGGATGGGCCACGCTCGCTCCGAAGTCTATCTTGCCAGCCCTGCCGTTGCGGCCGCCGGCGGCGGCGCCGGCCGACTCGCCGGCCCGGAGGAGGTACTGAAATGTTTTACGGCAGCGTTTTTAAATACGGCAGCAATGTCGACACAGACGTAATAATACCGGCAAGGTACCTTAACTCCGCCGACCCGCGCGAGCTTGCGTCCCACTGCATGGAGGACATCGACCGCGATTTTGTAAAAAATGTAAAGCCCGGCGACATTATTGTCGGCGAAAAAAATTTCGGCTGCGGTTCCTCGCGCGAACACGCCCCGATCGCCATAAAAGCTTCGGGCGTTTCATGCGTTATAGCCGCTACGTTTGCCCGCATATTTTACCGCAACGCCATCAACATCGGCCTGCCGATTCTGGAATGCGAGGAAGCGGGTCCGACGGCACGGACGCCGGCGACGAGCTGGAAGTTGACCTCGAATCGGGCGCCATCCGCAACCTGACCAAGGGCGCGACGTTTCAGGCGAAGCCTTACCCGCCGTTCATGCTGGAGCTGATGCGCGCCGGCGGCCTTGTGCAGTACACAAAGGTGCGTCTCGCCGGCAAAGCGAGGTAACGGGCCGGTGGACGAAAGACAGCGAAATCGGCCCGAGCTCGAGGCGCCTTCTTCACAAACTGGCGGGAGTCCGACCTGCCGATCGATCTCAAGCTGGCGCTGACCTTCCGCAACAACTGGATCAAGCTGCGGACGCGCAAGGATTGCTGCGGTCACCTGGGCGAGCCCGGCTGCTGGGAGGTCGCGCCACCCTCCGGTTCGGGAGGGACCACACGAATGAGGCAAGGTGATGCGATTCTGGAACGTCGTGCGGTTGATTCTCGCGACGGCGTTGCTCTTGCCCGCCGTCGGGTTGGCGATTATGGCCTTCGTAGATGTTGTAACTCATGGCAGGGCGAGCGCGACTCGGGTCCGCTGGTGTATGTCATAGCAGTCGGCTTGATTGATCTGGGGCTGTTGCTCTCTTGCTTGCCGGGGAGCATTTGTTGTCGCGGTTCTCGGTCTGAGGCTCTGGCAGGCGCTGATGGTCCTAGCCGTCGTCGCCTCCGCGCTCACCTTTGTTCCGTATGAATCGCTAAATCGGATTGGGCGTCTCGTGGTACGCGGCGGCGGCGTTGTTCGCCGTCGCCTTCTGGACGGCGCTCCTGTATTCTAGTTGTACTAGAGCAGAGAATCAGCCCCCGACTCCGAATGAAGGGAGAGACGACGAGGCTACAGCATGTTTCCTGAGGCCGCCCGGCACTATCTCGGCGCCGACGTGGGCGTCTGCGGCGAGGGCGAAGAGGTGTTCCCGGCAATCCTGGATCGGCTCCAACACGGCCGAGACCCGGCGGACATCCCGGGCGTTTACCTGCCCGGCGCTCGAACTGCCGTCGAACCGCGGTTTACTGCGAATCTGGACCACCTGCCCTTGCCCGGCGACGGAGTTGTGGCGCTTGGCCGATCCCCAGGATGCCGCCCTGTGGGTCCCCGTGCAGACGAGACGGGGCTGCAGCTTCGATTGCACTTACTGCTCGACGCCCAACCTTGAGGGCCGCAGGCTGCGCACTCGCTCCCCGGAAACGGTAGCCCGGCATATTGCCCGCGCCGCCGAGGCCGGTTTCCGCCGTTTCCATTTCGTCGATAATACCTTCAACCTGCCGCCCTCCTACGCCCTGCGCCTCTGCGGTTGTCTGGCGTCGCTGCCGGTGCGAATCGACTGGCGGGCAATTCTCTATCCTCACGCCGTGTCGGAAGAATTGGTGCGGGCCATGGCGCGGTCGGGTTGCGTGGAGGTGGCTCTGGGCTTCGAGAGCGGCAACCTGTCGGTGCTGCGAGCGATGAACAAGCGGTTCACGCCGGATGAAGTCCGAGGCATCTCGCAGGCCCTGAAGGCCCACGGCATCCGCCGCTGGGGGTTCCTGCTCTTGGGCGGTCCCGGCGAGACCGCCGACTCGGTCGAGGAAAGCCTGGCCTTTGCCGATTCGCTGCAACTGGACATGCTCAACGTCAGGGTGGGCATCCGCATCTATCCTCGCACGCCGTTGGCCCGGATCGCCCTGGCGGAAGGCGTCATCGCGGCCGGCGACGATCTGCTTCGGCCACGTTTCTACGTCCGACCCGGGCATGGAAACGTGCCTTCAGGAGTCCGTCGCCCGATGGGGACTGCCGCTTGACAGTTCGCAGCCCGCGAAATGAACCGCAATGCCCAAGGAGAAGTCTTCGATGGCCGTCCTGGATCGCAACGAAGTCACAAGAATGATCGTCGATGCCAAGGTCCGCAAAGGCATCAAATGGGCGGATGTCGCCAAAGCAGTCGGCCGGAGCAAGGAATGGGACGACCGCCGCTTGTTTGGGTCAGATGCAAATGACCAAGACACAAGCCGAGGTTGTCGGCAAGCTCTTCGATCTGCCCGAAGAAGCCGTGGCGGGGCCCTCGAGGTCGCGCCGTATAAGGGCTGCTTGCCTACGGCCGTGCCCAGCGATCCGCTGATCTACCGCTGCTACGAGCTTGTCAACGTCTATGGCACGACGATCAAGGAGTTGATCGACGAGGAATTTCGGCGACGGGATCATGAGTGCGATCGACTTTCAGCTAGAAATCAGCCGCGAGCCCGATCCGGAGGGCGATCGCGTGCATGTCGTCATGTCTGGAAAGTATTTGCCGTACAAGAGCTACTAAAGACGGAATCCCACCAGAAATAACGGTTCCTGCAGACACCTTTTCTCTGCTGACACCTTTCACCCACCTTTTTCACCCTAGTGGACACCAGCCTAGCATCTTCCGAAGTGCAAGATGGGGATAGAACGGCGGTGGCGAATCAGCCACCCTCGCCGGATAGTTGCATTCTCGCCCGAGACTGAGCACTAAGGAGCAGTACGCCCTTGACTTGTTGGGTGTGCAGACGGTTCGCCAGTTTCTGGAACTGGACCTGCGTCAGGTTTTTGAGCTTCGTGGCTACGGTGTCGGGACCTACTCGCGGCTGCGGAGATCACGGGAGAACGCTAGGCGGGCGCGGCCCTCGTCGCCAGACGGAGAGAGCGATGCCGGGGCTTCTTGCAGGCTATCGTAGAGGAACTCGGCCGCAGCGCCCGCGGGGTGAAGACCCTTCATCGACTCGGAGTGGAGACAGTCCAGGAGTTCCTGTCGCTGGACCTGGGTACTCTTGGGCGGGTGAGAGGTTGCGGGGTCACAACCTATGCCGAACTGAAGCGAACCCAGCAACAGGCTCGCAGGCGGATGCTAGCCGGAGCTGTGGTTTCCGAGCCGAAGGCTTTGCCCGAAAGCACGGCTCTTGTGCGATTCAAGAGGCGGTGCAGAAGCCAGTACGGCGCCATCGTGGGAACTGCTGCCACTTTTCTCGGAACAGTGGGCGGACGGCATTAGCCCCGCGAACCTGCATGAGTCGTATCAGCCAAGAGTGCCGGTTGAACGCCTCGGTCTTCCGAGCGGGCAGCTTGGGCCTTGGCCACGAGAACATTGTCTCGCTGGGCGAGTTGCTGCTGACGCCGGACCGGCGCTTCGGCCCGGGTCAGCGCGCAGAACTCTGGCGGAGGCGCAGTACATGGTTGGTGAAATCCCAGGTACTTGTCAATGTGTGCGCCTTGCGCAGAAATTGAGACGGGGTCGCCGAGAGGACTTCCTGGTCTCGCTGTTGAAGCCCATCGTGGGCAATAAAAGCGGCAACGACGGGTATTGCTCGAACGGTATGGGACTGCTCAATCCTGCTAATCTTAACGAAGTTGCCCTACAACTGGGCTGCCATGCGAACGAATCCGACAAATCGAGCAGGCAGGCTTGAGGAAACTTCTCCATTGGCGAAGCAGCCGAAGCACTGGAACCTCTCCATGGGTCGAGAACTGGGGATGCTCAGGGATTCTGGCCCGTGGATCAGCCTGCGACGCATCTGCAAGGCCTTCAGATGCTCTACGGCTGGAAAGAACCGCTTCATGAAGAGGCTCTCGCACGACGCCCGCGTGCGTTCTCGGATTTGAAGTGCGTGGAGAAACGACATGTTTGTCTGCGCAGCTTCCGGTGCATCGATTGTCCCTCGCTGCCAATCGCTCTCGACTCAGCTTTGGCCGATGCTCCCGAGAAGAAGATCAGCCTCTCACACATGGCGCGGCGAGTGCGGGCGCAGATGCTCAACGCCGAGGATTGTCAGCGATGTGGCGAGTGTCCGGAACGATTTTCCGTCAGCCTGCTTCGCATTGCCTTTGCACGCTCCGCGACGGCTGCCAAAGGGTTTCGCTTGGTCAAGGGTGAGTTGTGGTCTCGCGACCATTGGCGCACTACGAAGGGCCCCATTTCCACGCTGCTGGAATCGGTTCTCAAGGGCCACCCGGGACCAATGTCCTATCGCGAAGATCCATGCCTGCAGGTTTCCCAGACCAGACGCGACAAAGCGGCTCCGACATGGTGTCGGCACGCTCTGAGCCGCCAGGGTCCATCGGGGAACGGACATTCTGCTTTGGGATCGAGGAGGTACGTACCAGCACAAGTGCCACGTCAATCTCGCACGCCGCTCCTCAACAAGATTGAGAAGTGGGTGCTGGGTGTGCTGACAGAAGGGCCATTTACGCAGTTGTCGACGAATGCGGCGTTTCAGGCATTCAGGGAGGATTGCCTTGCCGCGGGCCTCACGTCGGAGTATGCAGTCCACTCGTGTTTGAAGCATCGGCAGCACCCTAAGCTGGCGTTCTTCAAGTCTCCTTACGTGGCGCTTGCCGGCGCGGCCAAGACTGCGTGCCCAACCTGGAAATTGCAGAGGAACTGATCCATCAAGAAGGCGACGTGGTGGAGTACGACGCCCTCAGGCACATGTTATGTGACCGCATGGGCATGAAGGATTTTCAGTTCGGTCAGATTGTCGTCCAGTTGCGCAATGTCGTCCGGACGGAAAAGGGCTTTCTCCACGCGGATTATTTCGATGCGGACTCCCCTACGTTCGCCGTGCTCGTGGATTACGTTAAGCGGAAGCTGACCCGTGAAGGCCAATTGTTCGCCCATCTGATCTATGCTGAGAAAAGGGTGTCATGCCTGCAACTCCGAATCGACGGACCCCGGATGCTCCATTCCGTCCCTCGTGCAGTTTGCCAGGGAGGTGGTGGCCTCGCATTCCTACCCTCTGCTGGTGCCGGCCTCATCTGAGGACACTGTCGGCGCGCTGCACCATTCGCGACCGGGTGATCGCCTATATCCAAAAGAAGCAGCAGCCCGTGTCTTGCGAGGAGTTGCGGCAACGATTCGTGACGAAGCAGGGGTTCAACTATCCGACTGTGATGGCAGTGAGATACGCCGACGCGGTGGTGCGATATCTGAACGGAATGGTGGTGCATTGAATACCCTCGGTTGGAGACCGCCAAGCAGCAACAGCTCATGGAGTTGGCAGAGGCGTATTATACGGAGCAGGTTCGGGCCGGCGGTGTGTTTGCGCGGGCCGACCTCTTCATTGAACTCCACGAGCCCGACCTTCCACCGCTGGATCACGGGGTTGATTGGACACCGCTCTTGGCTGCCCAGTTGCTCTGCAGGGAGCCAAGGGTGAGCGTATTCGGCAGCCGATGGAATGCGTATGTGATCGTCGGTGATGATCGGAAACCTGCCTCATTCGCCGAGTTCCTTGAGATTGTGCTGGATAAGCACTTCCAGGGAGCGGCGAGCCTGGCGGAACTGTCAGCGTTCTCGGGACTCAGGGGTGATCGCCGAGGTAACCCCGACCATGTTGAAGGGATCGCATAACTTGGATTCTCGGCGACCGCGGGAGTTCCAGATAACGTGAAAGAGCCGGGGTCTCCAAGAAAAGTACACTTGGGAGTTGTTTGCAACTCAAGTGCGAGAAAAGGCGAGAAAAGGGCGGGCGAGAAAAGGGGACGCACCTCTTTTTCAGTTTCGCTGCCGGCGGAGGTAAGCTGCCCGGTCGCATCGGGTCGGAAGAGTGGTCGGGAAAGTGTCGGGAACCGTTATCGGGTGGAAGGTCTCGGCGGAATTGACAGGAGAGACGAACAGCGGTTCGGCGGACTGGCCTGACGTGCAACCGCTACACGGCTGCGCGGCCTTTACTTGTCTGGCAAGGCCATCCGGGCAATCCATCGCCATGCCCGCCGAAGCAGCCTCCAGTTGCGGGACGTCTTCGTTCGCCAACGGCACGGCGGGCAATAAGTGACGCGGAAGGAACGCGACGTTGGCAATCATCGTCGGAATCACGGCACTGGCAATGACCACCGCCACCAGGAACGAATACTGTTGCTGAGTCACGATTCCATGCGTCAGCCCGTACAGAGCTGAAATCGTGCCGAACGTCAGTCCCGTGGACATCATCAGCGTGTAATACCACCGTTCCTTGCCGTCTTCCCGGAACATGCCGACGACGGGGAAAAGGCCGAATATCTTGGACGCCGATTTGCCCGCGAACAGTGCCAGGAACACTAGCGGGGCGGATGCAAGCGCCGGCAGCGAAACTAGCCCAAGTTAGAGACTTTTGACGTTCGGCAAAGGACTTAGGTTCGATTTCGGGCGTTTATTTCACTACATTTGGATCGACATTGTCGAGGCGGCGGAGACGGCGGGGGAGCGTCAAGCCGAGGCGGTGAAGCAGCACCGCTTGGGCTTCGTCGGGCTCGGTCACGCAACGTAAGCGTGATCCGTCGTTCCGGGCCACCTCGCGGACTGCGGGCACGGAGCGTCACGTCGCCGCTCTTGATCCTCGCCAAGTCCTCGATCAACGTCCGCGGGGCGTCGCCCAAACCGGCGTGGCGCATCCAGCCGGCCAGCGTCTTCCACAGCACGTAGGCCAAGAAGCAGACGAGGATGTGGGCCTTCACGCGATCTTCCTTGTGATGCCAGATCGGTCGAATCTCCAATTCGTCCTTCGTGATGCGGAACGCCCATTCCGCTTCCGTCAACTGGATGTAGCGCTTCCACAACGTCGCGGCGTCCACGCCGGTCAAGTTGCTGCGCAGCAGATAACAGCCATCGGCGTGCTGCGACCAGTCGGCGAACTTCGCCTGACGCTGCCAGATAACCTCCAGTCGCTGTTTGCCGCGCGGTTGCGACAGCTTCCTGATCGTCACCTCGAAGGCCTGCGACGCCCGCCAGTTCTGTTGCCTTCAGCCGTCCCAATCGTTCGCCTGCGGCAGCTTCGTCCTTCAACCGTCCCGACTCCGGCCGCGGCCTGCATCTTCTTCAAGCCTGCCTCCAGCCGCGCCGTGAACTTCTCGTGCATCGCCTGTTCCTTCTCGCGGCGATCGGCGCTGCGGGCCAGAATGAACGTCTCCGCGCCATCGGGAGCAGGCACCAACTTCACCTCCACGCCTTCCTGGGCCACGCTCCAGTCCTTCCGCTCAAGATGCTGTTCGAATTGCCGCAACATCGCCTTGGGCGTGCCCACGATGTACTGCGCACCGCGCTCGCGGAGGAACTTCAAGTTCGCTTCGCTGACCATGCCGCGATCCATCACCCACACGCGATTCAGCGCGCCGTACTTCTTCTCCATGGTCGCGATGATCGTCGGCACCGTCTGCGAGTCGTGTGTGTTGCCGGCGAAGACCTCGTAGCCCAGCGGAAAGCCCTCCTCCGTCACCACCAGGCCAATGCAGACCTGCGGCCGGTCCGGCGCGGCTGTCACGCGAATAGCCGCGCTTCGCCAGCGGACAGCCCTGCATCTCGCCTTCGAAGTATGTGCTTGTCACGTCGTACAACAGCAGGTCGCATTTCAGGTCGAACAGTTCGCCCAACCGCTGCCGCAGATGCCTTTCCAGCGCCTCCTTGTGCGGCAATAGATGATCCAGCGCCTTGTACAGCCGCGTCGGTATGAACCTGCTCAGGCGCCGCGCCCAAGAGTTCCTCCAGCGCCGTTCGGCGATACCAAGTATCGGCGATGTGCAGTTCGCTTGAC
Source organism: uncultured Thermoleophilia bacterium (assembly GCA_963772095.1). Taxonomy (GTDB): domain Bacteria; phylum Actinomycetota; class Thermoleophilia; order RBG-16-64-13; family RBG-16-64-13; genus Chersky-299. Next base: position 616 of record CAVYVU010000011.1, on the reverse strand, counting down.
GGCTCGCAGAAACGAGCGATGGTGAGGATCGCCGCCATCGTCGACCACGACACGTCCTCGCGTCCCTCTTCCATCAATTCCTGCAAAAGATCGTCCAAACCCAACATCCGCCACAGTCCCCAGGCCAGCCATACGTCGCCGAAGTCACGCGGCCGCTCCAGGCGGACGCTGCTCAGTTTGACCAGCAGCGGTTCGTCGTCGCCGGCTACGTCACGCCGCGGCGGATCGAAAAGCGACCGTTGCGGCTGGCACGCCGAAGAATGCCCGTTCAGATGCGAACCGAGCTTCGCCCAGCCATCCTGCTCGCTGCCGCTCAACTCGCCGAGATAGGCCACCACGCGCTGCCGCGATCCCTTGGCCGTGCGGTACGATTCGACCAGCGCCCAGTACGTGTGCGGCTTGCCGTTCTTCCGCCGTTGGAAAACGCCGCAGAAACATGAGCGATCCTTCACTCGCGATGACGCCATCGCCTGCCAGGATCGCACAGCTTCCCAGATTTGTCAACGAAGTAGGTCTTCACTACAACGCCTTTCGGCGTTCGCCGCCCCATCGTTATTGGACTTACGTTCGTTCTCGCCCTCGAAAATCGACATTTTGTCGTCAAAGTCTCTAACTT
>CAVYVU010000010.1:0-132836 GCA_963772095.1 uncultured Thermoleophilia bacterium | reverse complement strand
TGATGTAGAGCGCAACGGATACGGACACAGTTGGCGCGGATTAGCTGCGCTCTGGACGCCTAACCGTCAACAGCCGTGAAACAGCGCTCTGTTGGATCCTGTTATCCGGGCGCCGCGAAACAGTACACAAACCTGCTAGTCAACCGACTCGAGAAAGGCCGCCCTAGCCTCAGCCTCGAGATCAGGCAGGGGCGCATCATCACGCCACGTCTCAGTCCATCCGCCCTGCGGGAACTCTGCCGAGCCGACATTCGTTATCGCCCATCGCCGGTAGCGAGCCTTGAGCACTCGTTCGAGCCTCCCGCGCAGACTCGCGATTGGGAACGACTACGGTATCGATGACGGTGCCAGCCATTGAGAGCATGATCGAACAATCTGCGATCGTGCCGGTTGTGGGTCAGCCCGATCTTCATGACTTTGAGCGCCGGAAAATGAAACAGGTAGACACGGTGTGGCTCGTCCGGTCTGATGCCGTAGGTGCACGTCCAGCACAGAGGCGCTGAGCCGGTGCGGAGGTCGTTGTATGAAACGTGCCGCTCTGCGCCGCAGGTCACACATTGAGCGCGCTGCGGCACATACTCGCCACGGCAGGGCGCTAGCAGCCGCAGGCCATTGGCTGAGAAGAGTTCATCTGCGTCAGCCCGGATGGCACGCTTGCCAGCTTGGTAACATCTCTCGCACCCATTCCACCCGGGACGTCTTAGACTTATCCGTCCTGGGACCGCGACCGTAGTCTCGCCACAAAGAAGGCAGACTACCCCGACTGGCTGATAGAGATCACCGACCGGGGTGAGCGGCGGAGGTTGCCTACTTGCAGCCGGTTGAGCGATTCCTCAATGGTGCCCACCGGCTCTCTGGATGAGGTTCTGAGACGGGCTTGCGCCGTCTGAAGCGTCAACCTCTCCACCCGTGGCACCACCGGCAAGCGATTCCGCCCTGGCGAAGGTTCTGCAATCTCACCCATCTGTCGGTGCCGCACGTAGTGCAGCGGCAAAGACGCTCATCTCCGGCAGCCGTAAACGGAGCAAGCGGCTCTAGCCCGACGGTCAGGAACTCTGCATCAATTGCCGCCAAGTCGCGCTTTGCACTCATGCACTATTGCCCCGGTCGACTCGCTCCATTGAAACAACAGTGGGCCTAGTCTAGCCCGGAAGGTGCTGTCTTGCGCTGCCTTTGGTCACGTCGCCGCCCGCGCACTTGACAAGGCCCGCTTCATATTCTATTATCCCGACCGATGTAGTGTACTTAGCGGACCAGAATTTGCCCAGAATAGGTTTTGCTATGGTGCTTTCTCAAAAATCCCAATACGCTGTGCGGGCGGTCTTCGAACTTGCCAAGCGAGATGGCTTGGGGCCAGTGAAGACGGCTACGATCGCGGCGGCAGAGATCATCCCGGTGCGGTTTCTCGAAAACATCCTGAATCAACTGAGGCAGGCGGGGATCGTCGAGTCGGTGCGTGGCAAAGAGGGCGGCTACCTGCTCCACCGGAGGCCGGAGGAGATCACGGTGGGGGAGGTAATCCGGCTGGTTCAGGGACAGATGCTGCCGGTGGAGTGCGGCGACCCGGCGGCCGGTAAGGATTGCCAGTTGCGCCCGGGGTGTGTGTTGCTCCCGATGTGGGAACGGGCCCATCAAGCCATGATGGGTGTCTACAACGGTACGACGTTCAAAGACCTGGTGGATGAGGAACGCGTGGCCAACGGATGCGAGGTGCTCAACTATGCCATCTAAGATGCGACTCAGACATCACCGAGGCTGACGAGAACGACGAAAGGCGACTTCAGATGGAACCATGCGGACCATACGGCATAGACACCCTGGCTCTTCACGCGGGCCACATCCCGGATCCGGAGACCCTGTCCCGGGCGGTGCCGATCTACCAGACAGCGAGCTACCTCTTCCGGGACGCGGAACACGCGGCGAACCTGTTCGCTCTCAAGGAGTTCGGCAATATCTACACGCGGCTCATGAACCCCACCACCGACGTGCTGGAGAAGCGCCTCGCGGCCATCCACGGCGGGGCGGGCGCTCTGGCGGTGGCCTCCGGGCAGGCGGCCATCTTCTACGCCGTGGCGTCTATCACCTCGGCCGGCCAGAATTTCGTGACCGGGGACAAGCTTTACGGTGGCACCTACACCCAGTTCAGCTACCCGCTGAAGCGGTTCGGCATCGAGGCCCGGTTCGTCGACTCCAGCGACCCGGCCAACTTCGAGCGGGCGATAGACGAGAACACCCGGCTCCTCTACACGGAGTCCATCGGGAACCCTAAAGGCAACGTGGACGACTTTTCCGCCATCGCGGAGATCGCCCATCGTCACAAGATCCCGTTCATCGTGGACAACACGGTCACGCCGCCGCCGCTGTTCAACCCATTCGACTTCGGCGCGGACATCGCGGTCTACTCGCTCACCAAGATGATCGGCGGGCACGGCACCTCCATCGGCGGGGCCATCGTGGACAAGGGTGACTTCGACTGGAAGGCCTCCGGCAAGTTCCCCGAGATCACGGAACCGGACGCTGCCTACCATGGGGTCAATTTCTGGGACGCTTTCGGTGGCCACGAAGGAGCGGTGGTGCCGGGACTCGCCTACGTGCTGAAGATACGCACCGGCCTGCTGCGCGATCTGGGGGCGGCCATCTCCCCGTTCAATTCTTGGCTGTTCATCCAGGGGTTGGAGACGCTGCCGCTCCGCGCCCGCGCCCACAGCTGCGAACGCTCTCGCCGTGGCAAAGCATCTGAAAGCCCATCCGGCCGTGAACTGGGTGGATTATGCCGCTCTTCCCGACCACCCAGACTACTCCCGCGCCCAGCGGTATCTACCGCTCGGCCCGGGGGCGGTTCTCGGCTTCGGCATCAAGGGCGGCTACGAGGCGGGCACCAAGTTCATCAACTCGGTGAAGCTCGCCTCGCATCTGGCGAACATCCTGGACGCCAAGACCCTGGTCATCCACCCGGCCAGCACCACGCACCAGCAACTCACCGCCGACGAGCAGCTCAAGGCGGGTGTGACGCCGGATCTCGTGCGGGTATCCGTGGGAATCGAAGATATCAACGACATAATCGCCGACCTGGACCAGGCGCTGGAAGCCTCGCAGGCTGTGTAGGGCGCCGGGGAGGAGGAAGAAGATGTTGACAGTCTTTGACGACAACTCGCTGTCCATCGGCCGGACGCCTCTCGTCCGCCTGAACCGGGTGGGGGGCAAGAGCAAGGCGCGGATCTTGGCCAAGATCGAGGGGCGCAACCCTTCGTACTCGGTGAAATGCCGCATCGGGGCGGCCATGATCTGGGACGCCGAAGAGAAGGGCCTGATCGGGCCGCAGACCGAGATCATCGAGCCCACCAGCGGCAACACCGGTATCGCCCTGGCCTTCGTGTGCGCCGCCCGCGGCTACAAGCTCACGCTCACCATGCCGGAGACCATGAGCTTAGAGCGGCGCCGGGTCTTGGCTATGTTCGGGGCGAATCTGGTGCTGACTCCTGGTGCCGAGGGCATGCGCGGGGCGGTCAACCGGGCCGAAGAGATGTGCGCGAGCGACCCCGGGCGCTACTTCATGGCGCAGCAATTCAAGAACCCGGCGAATCCCGCCATCCACGAGAGGACCACCGGGGCCGAGATCTGGGCAGACACCGACGGTGACGTGGACGCTCTCGTAGCGGGCGTGGGCACGGGCGGCACCATCACCGGCGTCTCGCGATACTTCGAGAAGATACGGGGGAAGCAACTATATTCGGTGGCGGTGGAGCCGGCCGGGAGCCCGCTCATCACGCAGAAGCTGGCCGGGCTCGAGTTGAAGCCCGGTCCGCACAAGATCCAGGGCATCGGAGCGAACTTCATCCCCGACATCCTGGACCTGTCTCTCGTGGACCGGGTGGAACGGGTGGAGAGCGAGGAAGCCATGGAGATGGCCCGCCGCCTGGCTCGCGAGGAGGGGATCCTCTGCGGCATATCGTCCGGCGCAGCCGCGGCGGCGGCCGTAAAGGTGGCGCAACTACCCGAGTTGGAAGGCAAGACGATCGTGGTTATCCTGCCGGACGCGGGGGAGCGGTATCTTTCTACCGAATTGTTCGAAGACAAGTCGCTGTCACTGGGTGCTTGAGCCGAGCTCTGGAGTTGACCCTCATGGAAGAATTGGATAGATACTCACGGCAGGTCATATTCCCTGGGATCGGTGCCGAGGGTCAGAAGAAGCTCGCGGAAGGCCTCGTGCTGCTCGTTGGGTGCGGCGCCCTGGGCGGCGTCATCGCCAGCGCTCTGGTGAGGGCCGGGGTGGGCCGTGTGCGTGTCGTGGACCGCGATTTCATCGAATATCACAATCTTGCGCGCCAACTCCTGTTCACCGAGCGGGATATCGAAGAGGGGCTGCCCAAGGCGGTCGCCGCCGAACGCCATTTACGCGAGGCGAATTCCGCGGTCGAGGTGGAAGGCGTGGTGGCCGACTTCAGCCGCAGCAACGCCGAGAAGCTGGCCGAGGGCGCCGACGTCATCGTTGACGGCCTGGACAACTTCGAGAGCCGCTTCCTCATCAACGACGTGGCCCTCAAGTTGCGGTTACCCTGGGTCTACGGAGGGGCCGTCGCATCGTCGGGCATGACCGCCACCTTCTTGCCGGACGAACGGCCCTGTTTTCGTTGTCTGGTGAATGGCCCGCCGGCGGGCGGCACCGTGACCTGCGATACGGCCGGGGTGGTCAACGCCGTCGCCTGGACGATCGGCTCTCTGGAGGCAGCCGAGGTCCTGAAGCTTCTGATCGACCCGTCTCTGGCCAGCCGCGATCTCGTGGTGCTGGATATCTGGCAGCGGTCGTTCGAATCCCTGCCGTTGACGGGGTTCGTGAGGGCTGATTGTCCGGCCTGTGAGGGGAAGTACGAGTTCCTGGAGGGTAGGCCGCGGACCCGGGTCACCAGTCTGTGCGGGCAGAACGCCGTCCAGATCTGGAACGTGGCCGCCGTGGGCATGCCGCTCGCCCAGATCAAAGAGCGACTCAGCGCCCTTGGCCCGGTGGAAGGAAGCGATCAGATGGTGCGCTTCGCGGTTGGCGAGCAGGAATTGGTGGTCTTCTACGACGGCCGCGCCATCGTGCGGGGCACGCGCGACGAGAACCTGGCGAAGACGCTCTACGCCAAATATGTAGGGATGTAGCCCGGAGTGCTGTAGTGCCCGAGGCTTGCGGCACTTCGGGGCGCTCCCTAGCTGGGCGCGGCTGTCGGCGCTCAGTGCTTGACGGCCATATAGCTCGCGAGCGCCTCTTGCAACGGAGTCGTCCGGAACTCCGGAAACCGCTCTGCCAGCAGCTGCCGGTCTGCCTGGGTGGCGGTGCCGCCCTGGCTCACGAAGTCCACGGCGTCCGGAGTCAGTGGGCGCCCGGGCAGATGCTGCATCAAAGCTCCCTGGAGCTTGCCGAGCGGTACGGGGATGTGAAGGATAGGTCGACGCCGCCCCATTGTCGTCAAGGCCACGCGGAGGAACTCGTTGAGAGTGACCACGTCCGGACCGCCGAGCCCGAAGGTCGTATCGATCGCCCGGTCAGGGTTCTCGACGAGCAAGACGAAGAGTCGCCCGATGTCTTCCACGAAAACCGGGGTCAGTGGATCCTCTCCCCGGCCGAAGATGGGCACGAACGGAAGCAGGTCGGAATAGCCGATGATGCGGTTGAGCGCGCTATCTGCGGGTCCGTAAGCCCAGCTGCCGCGCACGATAGTCCAATCGAGCCCACTGCCTCGGATAGCCTCCTCTGCCTGCCATTTCGCTCGGTTCCACGGCTCAGGCCCGTCTTCCGAGGCGCTGATCCCGCTCATGTACAGGAAGTGTGGCGCGCCGTCCGGAAAGCGGGCCATGGTCGGTCCGGCGGTCGACTCCCCATGAACTTGAGCGAGGGCTCCCAGCAGGTTCAGCGTGCCGTTCCGGTCGACGTTCATATAGGTGAGCCCACGCGCCGCGTCCTCTACCGGTGCTCCCGTGAACTGTGCGGCCTGGATGACGACTTCCACACCGTCCACGGCGACCGTAAGCGTCGCCGGCTGGGTCACGTCGGCCTCGATGAACTCCAGCCGGCCCTGTGAGAGCGCTTCCCGCCCTTCTGCTGTCTTCTCAAGTGCAGCCCGGGTCCGGGCCGCGGACCGGCTCATGGCGCGGACCGTATGCCGAGCGGCGAGCAAATGCCGGGTGATCGTGCCGCCAACGAATCCGGTAGCGCCCGAGACCAGGATCGTCATCGTGACCTTCCTTAGCCTAGCAACCCCGCCCAGAGGTCGCCCAACTTGGCCAACCGCGGCGGCGTCGACTTGATGGTGAATGCTCGCCCGTCCTCGAGAGTCTCCAATTCGGTCCAGGTCACCGGGGCAGACACGGTCGCCGTGGGGGTGGGTCGGACCACGTACGGCGGCACGATCGTAGCGCCGGCGGCCATGCGGAGCGCGTCAAGGTACACTCGGCCCTCGCGCTTGTTCTTGCGGATCTCAGTAGTGAGAAGGTCCGGGCGTTTCTTTGCCGCTTGCGCGAACATGTCGGCGAGTTGGGCGCGAGCCTCGGCATAGTCGGGGTGTCCGGTGAGTTTGAAGGCGAGGTGCAGGCCACGCTTGCCGGAGGTCTTCACCACCGGGTCGAACCCAGCCTTTTGCAACTGATCGCGCAGGATGACGGCCACTTCTGCCGCTTGCCGGAACGGGGTCCGCACTTCGCCACCGATGCCGCCCGCCTCCGAACGCGCCGCGCCGGTGGTCGAGGAACCAGCGAGCTCTGGGCTCTCGGGCGGGTCCACGTCCAGCACCATCAGGTCCGGGTGGTCCCACTCGCCACTGCGGGATAGCCACGTGTGGAAGGTGAGCGTCCCTTGATTGACGAGGTAGAGGAGGTCCGCCGCGTCAGCCACCAGCGGGTAGTGAACGATCTTATGGTGGTCCTTGCGCTCCATCGGAAAGGTCTTGATCCACTGGGGAAAATACGTGGAGGCGTCTTTTTGGAAGAATGAGCCGTCTTCCACCCCTTCCGGCCAGCGTTCGAGCGTGAGGGGACGATCCTTGACGTGGGGGAGGAGATACGGGGCGATGTCCAGGTAGTACGCGAGCAGATCGGCCTTGGTATAGCCCATATCCGGGAAGAATACCCGGCCCAGATGGGTCAATATGACCTCTTTGTCGCCCAGGCGGAACGGGTTCATCTCGCGCGTCTGCGGCGCGTCTGGCGAGTGTGGCGTACTCGGCGTCTGCGGTGGCCGCGACGCGCGCGTGTCGCGCGCCGCGGGGGAGGCGCTTCCCTCGGCCCTTTCCATGGGGCGGGCAGCAGAAGCAGGGTCGCCTGGGCTCGGCACGGCCTAGTCCTCCGAGTCTTTCTCGTCGGCCGCGATCTCTTCCAACGAGCGTCCCGTGGCTGCCGAGTTCGGGGTCTCGCTAGCGACGTCGGAGCCCGGCCGCGCTGCTGAATCCGCGTGCTTGAGGAGCAACCAGTTCTCCGGGCCACGGCCTTTCATCTGCACTAGCGCCCAGCTGCCCGTCAGCTTCTTGCCGTGCAGGACGAACTTGAGCTCGCCTTTCTGAAGCGCCGCCGCCGCGTCTACGGGCGGGGCGCCGGTCTCTGAGGGGGAGGGGTGTGGCGAGCGATGACCCGCGGCGACCCACGCGGTATCGGGCTCCCACCAGCCGCTATCCCAGAGCATCACGGTGCCGCCGCCATACTCGCCTGTCGGGATCGTCCCTTCGAAGGCGGCGTATTCCAAGGGGTGGTCTTCGACCATGACCGCGAGTCGCTTCTCGTGTGGGTCGAGCGAGGGTCCCTTAGGGATAGCCCAAGATTTTAGAACGCCCTCCAGCTCCAACCGGAAGTCGTAGTGAAGACGGGAGGCAGCGTGCTTCTGCACGCAGAATGCCCGCCGCTCATCGTGGACTGCAGCTCTCTCCCCGGGGGGCTCCCCGGTGTGGGTGAAGTCCCGGCGACCGCGGTACTCCGCCAAGGCATCGGCAGCCAGGGCATGGGAGGCCGCGGCGATGGCATCTTCGTTGGCTGTTGGGCTGGTATGTTCGCCGGCAGATCCGGCCTTGTCAGGGGTATCACCCTTCGTTGTCACCCGTGTCTCCTCGTTGTCGGTCATGTTCTTCAATACTTCCCTGTCAAGGATGGGTCTACGCGTATGGGCACGCAAAGCCACGGTCGGACAGGCTGCAGGGGTTGCTATAGTGGTGCCCAAGATGAGCTTCTGGGCCACGAATAGAGATTACTTCGTCAATGGAGGCGTTTCTGTCCTCGTCCTGGTAGGCACGTGGCTGGCCTACCGGGGGATCAAACACGCCGTCGATCGGTTCTCCCGGCGCCGCAATCTGGCCGATGCGGACCCGGGGGCGGAAACGCGGCTGCGTATGATCGTCCGTCTGGCAGCCCTGGGGCTTTTCTTCGTTTCTGTGGGCGTGGTGTTCTGGATCATGGACGTGTCTGCCCTCAAGAGACTCGCCGTGGGCATGTTCGCCGGCGGCCGGCGTGGTGGGGATCGGCATCGGGTTCGCGGCCCAGGCGACGCTCGCCAACCTGGTCTCGGGGGTCGATCATCGCCTTCGTACAGCCCATCCGCCTGGGGGACAGCGTCGCTATGTGGAGACCGAGTTCGGCACGGTGGAATCCATCGGCCTCTTCTACACGAACATCCGCACCTGGGACAACCGGCGCCTCGTGATACCCAACAAGCTGCTGTCCGACCGGGCCATCCGCAACTACACGCTCATCGACCCGCAGACGCCGGCGGTCGTCGTGCTGCGCCTCGACTATGGGGCGGACATAGGTCTCGTGCGGTCGGCTGCTCCTCGAGGAAGCGCGGGCGCACCCGGCGCTTCTTGCCTGAGCCGGAGCCCGACGGTCCAGGTGACCGAGGCGGACGACACTGGGCTTTCCGTCCGCTTGATCGCGTGGTGCTGCGGACCAAGCCCGAGCCTTCGACCTTGGCCGCGGACGTCCGCGAGAAGGCGTCTGGCGAGGTTGACCGAGGCTGGCGCGATGGGCAGCGAAGACGGCTCGGACACCGTCACCGGCGGGCCCCCTGCCCGCCATGCGCGCCTGTGGGGTGACCAAGCCGGCGCAGGAAGATCTGGGGTCTCGACCGGAACGTGTTCTTCACCGGAGTCACGTCCTTCTTCATGGACGTGAGCTCGGAGATGGTCTACTCGCTGGTGCCGATCTTCCTGTCGTCGGTCCTGCACGTGGACAAGGCGATCATCGGGCTGATCGAGGGCATCGCGGAGATCGACCGCGAGCCTGCTCAAGATGGTCTCCGGCTGGCTCAGCGACCGGCTTGGCCGGCGCAAACCGCTTGATGGTCTTCGGATACGGGATCTCGACGCTCTCCCGGCCCTTGCTGGCGCTGGCCGGCGGTTGGGGCCAGGTGCTCGGATCGCGTTTCGTCGACCGGTTCGGCAAGGGAGTGCGGACGGCGCCGCGGGACGCCATCGTCGCCGACTCCGTGGAGGCGCGGGAGTTGGGGCGGTCCTTTGGGTTCCACCGGGCGATGGACCAGTTCGGCGCCGTGCTGGGACCGGCGATCGCATTTCTGATCCTCTACCGAGCGTCACAACGGCTACCGGACCGTGTTCTGGATGTCCTTGATCCCCGGCGTGTCTGTCGGTTCTTGTCATCGTCTTGTTCATCAAGGAGAAGCGGAAGGAGCCGGCCGGAGCGGCCATCGAAGCGACCGCGGGGAAGGCTGCGAGCAGTCTCGGGCGCGACGGCTCCGTCAGGCCGGAGCCGGGGCGGCAGCCGTGGCGCCACCGGCCGCGACCTTCAGCGGCGCGACGCTCTCGGTACGCGGCTCGCGCGCTTGCGCGGGCCCTTGCTCGCGTACCTGGTGGTGACGGCCATCTTCTCGCTGGGCAACTCGTCGGACGCCTTCCTCATCCTCCGGGCCCGCGACCTCCAGGTGGCCGCCGCCCTGATACCGGTGCTGTACGTCGTTTTCAACTTCATCTACTCGCGCTTTCTCGATCCCGGCCGGGCTGCTTGCCGATCGGGTCGGACGGCGCAAGGTGGCGCTGATCGGCTTCGCGGTCTTTGCGGTGGTCTACGCGTGGATGGCACTGGCCCGCTCTCAGGCGGCCGCTGTGGGGAGTCTTCGCACTCTACGGGGTCTACATGGGCATCGCCGACGGAAACGGACGTGCCCTGCTGGCCGAGTTCTCCACGGGCGACCGGCGCGGGACCGCCTTTGGGGCCTACCACATGACGGTGGGCGTTGCGGCGCTGCCAGCGAGCGTCATGGCCGGCCTCCTCTATGACCGGGTGTCGCCTGCCGCGCCGTTCTGGGTAGGAGCGGGGGCCGCCGTCTTGGCGGGGGTGCTCATGCTCGCGCTCGTGCCTGAGCCTCGGAAAGAAGAACTCCGGCGCTAGAGCACTTCTTCCCGGGTGGCTAGCCTTCCGGGCCAGCGGGGGTGCCGGTGACCCCTCAGCGCCCACCGGACCGGGCGACCCGCCTACCGTAGTCCCGTCCGGCGATCCCGTCAGGCTGCTGCGATCCCGGTCTACCGGCCGTCCCGCCGGGCCAGAAGCTCCGGCAACTCACGGTGGTCTCTGATGACGAAATCGGCCTCCGGCGGCTCCCTATGATCCTCCGCGGCGGCGCAGCGGATGGCCAAAAGACCCAGAGCCTTGGCCCCCGCGATATCCGTACGAGGTGTGTCGCCAACATGGGCGGCCTCCTCGGGTGTCGCCCCTAGAGCAGCGAGTGTGCGCTCGAACATGCGGGCATCCGGTTTCGGGAAACCAGTCTCGTCGGAGAAGGTGAATGCTGAGAAATACTCGAGCAGGCCGTCGCTCTCGAGATATGTCAGCAAGAGTCTCCCGGGAGTGAGGCTTGTGTCCGAGATGATGCCCAGGTGATAGCCGGCTTTCGCTCAGAACGGGAATGGTCTCGAGAGCCCCCGGGAGCAACTGAAGCCTGGCGCAGAGAGAAGCCTCTTCGATCGTGACCGTCGCCTCTTCGATGGTCTCTTCCGGAGCGGTGGCAGCGAAGAAGGCCAGCACATGGCGCACGTACTCTCGAGCCCCGAAGTGCTTGCCGCCCTGCCACGCGGCCATGTACGCGTCGAAGCTGGACCGGCGTGCGCGCTCCAGGTCCCCATCGGAAACCTGGACACCAGCCGCCCCCAGAGCCTCACGGAGGGCCGCGAGACGCAGTGGCCACACCTCGTCCATGACCCCACTGTTCCCGGAGTAAAGCGTGTTCCAATAGTCGAAAGTCACGGCCCGGATCGGCTTAGTCACGCGCACTCCTTGCTCGGTACCAGGGACTCCCCGCCGGGCAGGACCCGTGCGGTTCGAAGGGAAATTATAGAGGTAGGATGCGAATTTGGGGTGTCGACGAGCAGGCAAGGTGGCAAATTGCTGGTATTCTTCACAACCATGAGATTAAAGTCCTCCAGGCCTCGGGGCCTTCGTCTGTCTTCGCTGGTGCTGGCGGGCTTCGCGGTGGCGGTGAGTCTGTCGGTTGGGTTGCTGTGGACGCCTGCCGCGCAGGCCGCCGGTTTCAGCGACACCACGTCTAACCCATACCACCTCCAGATCGAAGTCCTCAATCAACTAGGGATAATAGATGGCTTCGCGGACGGAACTTTCCGTCCGAACGATCCGGTTAGTCGCCAGCAGTTCGCCAAGATGGTGGATATCGCCATGCGGATCTCGGTCTCCGAGAGCGATCAGTCCACTTTCGTGGACGTGGCCAAGACCTCGGGCGGCAACTTGTACCCCGATCACTACGTGGCGGCCGCGGCGAAGGCGGGGATCGCCCAGGGCTACACGGGGGCGGGCGGGAAGCTGTATTTTCACCCCAATAACTCCATCACACTGGCCCAAATGGTGACCATGGGTACCCGGGCTTCAGGCCGCGGACTCTTCGTGCCTCCAACGACCTACCATTCGACGTGGGGCAATTTCGATCCCGAACAAGGTGTGATCGCGCGGGTGGCTCAGTACAACGGGCTACTGCGCGACCTGCCGCTGAGCACGATGTCGCCCTGGCGCACCGCTACCCGAGCCGAAGCGGCGGCGATTCTCTTCAACGTCATGGGCACAGACCCAGACGGGTTGAACGGCCGTTATCTCGGCGACTCGACCGACCTCGTGCGCTACTTCTTGAGCAAGCATCCGGAGGGCGGGGACTTCACCGTCTCGCTGGAGCAGTTGGCGAAGTATTACGTGATCATCGGGAAGCGATTCGGTATCCGCGCGGACATGGCCTGGGCTCAGATGATCCACGAGACCGGCTTCGGCGAGTACGGCGGCGCCGTCAAGGCCGGGCAGAACAACTTCGCGGGCATCGGCGCAACCAGTTCCACTAATCCGGGCTACTCCTTCAAAACGGCCGAGCTTGGAGTGATCGCGCAGTTCGCCCACCTCGCTTGGTACACCTATCCGGACCACCTCGACGACCCGGCCTGCAGGCTCGTGACGGTGCCGACAATGGCCACAGTCATCGACACGCCCGGCGACCCGCGCCACCTCGTCATCAATGGCAAAGTGCATAACGGCACGGTGCGCAAGGTCGAGGACCTCAATGGAAAGTGGGCGGTCCCGGGTAACGGGTACGGGGAGGCGATCAAGGCCATCACCGTCGACATCACCCAGAACTTCTTCACGGCCGGTATCTGGTAGGCGCGGCTTCGTAGACCGTCCGGCGCATGTTTGACCGGACTACCCAGCCCTACGGGAAGCCAGGGGATGCGATCCTGGCTCGAGCCGCTAGCGGGATTGGCCCACCTCGATGAGGTGACCGTCCGGATCCCTGATGCACGCGCAGACCTCGTGCCAGCGCGACCTAACCCCGGGAGGCCCCTCCGTCCCCGTCGATCGGGATGGCTGGTCCCAGGAACCGGGGCTTGGGATGAGTGACGTGCAGCTGGAAGAACGCCTTAACGCGAGCGAGCCAATCCCGCACCGCGAAACGCCATTCACCGCCGTACGACTGTATGTCGGCCGGCACGCCGGTCGCGTCAAGGCCGAGCTCGCGGGCGGTGTATACAGCTCGGGCGAGGTGGAAACGTTGGGTGACGACCAGCGCCTTGGTCACCTTGAACACGTCCCGTGCACGGTACATGGTGCTGTAGGTGTCGAAGCCGGCGTGGTCGGTGAACACGTCTTTGGAAGGCACGCCGCGACTGGTAGCGTAGTCGAGCATGGCGTTGACCTCGTCGTAGGTCGTGGTGCCGTGGTCGCCGGACATCAGGAGTCTCGTGACCTTGCCTTCTTTGTAGAGGCGGATGGCTGTGTCGAGCCGGTCGGCCAATATCGGGGACGGCACCCCGTTCGTGTCGACCTTGGCCCCCAACACGATGGCTACCTTGGCGGACGGCGCGTCCGCGACGCCCGCTACTATGTGGCTCCGACTTGAGTCGACGATGACCAGATTGATCACCAGGATCAGGAGAGCGAGCAGCACCACCACTCCTGTGAGCACGCCCACAACCCAAAGGGCTATCAGCTTCTTCGACCGGCGGGTTCGTAGTCGGGGCACCGCGTCTCCTTTGGTCGCAGGTCCTGCGAAGCGTATCACGACCTACTCCCTGCCCGGTAAGCCTGGTTGCGCAACGACGGGCGAGTGGAATAAAATGACTCGTTCGTGACAGCGGCATTCCGCGCCGGCATCCAATCCAACGCCAACCCCGAGGATGGGGGCACTAAGCATGGGTATGACCATAACCGAGAAAATCCTGGCCAGGGCCTCTGGACAAGAGACTGTGAAACCTGGAGACCTGATCATGGCCCGGGTCGATTTTTGCCTCGGCAACGACATCACGGCGCCGGTCGCCATCGATGAGTTCGAGAAGGCCGGATTCGACAAGGTGTTCGACTCAACGCGCATCGCGCTCATCGCAGACCATTTCACGCCCAACAAAGATATCCGTTCGGCGACCCTCGTGGCGCAGATGCGGGCGTTCGCCAAGAAGCACAACCTGGTGCATTGGTACGACGTCGGCCGCGTCGGAGTGGAGCACGCACTTCTTCCGGAAATGGGGATGGTCGGGCCCGGCGACGTCGTCCTGGGCGCCGACTCTCACACGTGCACCTACGGCGCGCTGGGGGCGTTCGCCACCGGTGTGGGCTCCACCGACCTCGCAGGAGCCATGGCCACCGGAGAGGCGTGGTTCCGCGTTCCCGACACCCACAAGTTCGAGTTCGACGGCGAATTGGGGCGGTATGTCACAGGCAAGGACCTCATCCTCTTCATCATCGGTCTCATAGGCGTCGATGGCGCCCTGTACAAGGCCATGGAGTTCACCGGCTCCTCCATCCACGCGCTTTCCATGGACTCTCGCTTCACCATGTGCAATATGGCCATCGAGGCTGGGGCCAAGTCGGGCATCGTGCCCCCGGATGAGACCACCAAGAGTTACGTCGACGGGCGGTTCATCCGCGAGCCGATCTACTACGCCTCGGACGCGGACGCGGGCTACGAGAAGACCTATCGCTGGAAGGGTGGAGAAGTGCCGCTCATGGTGGCCAAACCGCACCTGCCCTCCAATACTCAGCCGGCGGAGGAGATGACCTCGGTCAAGATCGACCAGGTCATCATCGGGAGCTGCACCAACGGCCGCATGGAAGACCTGCGGCAGGCAGCTGAGGTGCTTCGGGGGCGGAAGGTCCACAAAGACGTGCGCTGCATCATCCTCCCGGCCACCCAGGCCATCTGGAAGCAGGCCATGGACGAGGGTCTGTTCGACGTGTTCATCGACGCTGAGGCCGCGGTCTCCGCGCCCACATGCGGACCCTGTTTGGGCGGCCACATGGGCGTCCTCGCCGAGGGCGAAGTGGCGGTCAGCACCACCAACCGCAACTTCGTGGGCCGCATGGGTCATCCTGGCTCAGAGGTCTACCTGGCCGGTCCTTATGTCGCGGCGGCAAGCGCTGTGGCCGGACACATCGCTACCCCAGACCAGATCGGAGGGAGGAGATAGCCATGGCCGCTGCCCAGAACGCCGCGGAAACCGTCCTCCGGGGCCACGCCTGGACCTTTGGGCGTGACATAGATACCGACCTCATAATCCCGGCGCGCTACCTCAACATGAAGACGGCGGCCGAGCTTGCTCAGCACGTCATGGAAGACGCCGATCCCACCTTCGCCGGCGAGGTCAAGCCCGGCGACATCGTGGTCGCCAAGGAGAACTTCGGCAGTGGCTCGAGCCGCGAGCATGCGCCCCTGGCTCTGAAGGGTGCCGGCGTATCGGTGGTCATCGCCAAGAGCTTCGCCCGGATCTTCTACCGCAATTCGCTCAACACAGGGTTGCCCATCCTGGTCGCCCCAGAGGCCGTAGACGGCATCAACCAGGGAGACGAGCTCACGGTTGATCTCGCCACTGGCAATATCGAGGACGTCACCACGGGCAAGACTTTCCAAGCGCAGCCACTGCCCGCTTTTGTTCGCGAGCTGGTGGACGCCGGGGGGCTCCTGCCGTACCTCAAGAAGAGGGAAGCCGCTAAGTAAGAAGGGAAGAGCATGCACTACGACATAGCCGTCATCCCGGGGGACGGGACCGGCCCGGAAGTGGTGGCTGAGGGGCTCAAGGTATTGAAAGCCGCCGCGGTCTACGCCGGCTTCGACTACGGCCTCACGACGTATGACTTCGGCGGCGAGCGTTACCTGCGCACAGGGGAGACCCTTCCCGACTCGGCGATCGAGGAGCTGCGATGCCACTCGGCCATCCTCTTGGGAGCGATCGGCCATCCGGATGTCGCGCCGGGAGTGCTCGAACAGGGGGTGCTGCTCAAGGCCCGTTTTGCGCTGGACCAGTACATCAACCTGCGGCCCGTGCGGTTGTACCCCGGCGTGGAGACGCCCGATCAAGAACAAAGGTCCCAAAGAGATCGACTACGCCTGCATCCGGGAGAACAGCGGCGGCATGTACACGGGCATGGGCGGCAATTCTCGGCCCGGCACCAAGGACGAAGTGGCCATCCAAGAGATGGTCTATACATATGACCAGGTGGCGCGCTGCTTGAAGTACGCGTTCGAATATGCCCGTAAATACGGCAAGAAAACTCGGGGCGTCGGCGCTGACAACACCTTGGCCCTTATCGGGAAGTCCAACGTACTCACTCATATGTATAAACTCTGGAATCGTGTTTTCGCTGAGATGGGCGCTGAGTATCCGGACGTCAAGCGGGAGTACTACCACGTTGACGCCACCTGTCTCTACATGGTGCTGACTCCGGAGATGTTCGACGTGATGGTCGTGGAGAACATGTTCGGCGACATCATCACGGACCTGGGTGCGGTCACTCAAGGGGGCCTGGGCATAGCCGCCGGCGGCAATATCAATCCCGAGGGCGTTAGCATGTTCGAGCCCATCGGCGGCACCGCTCCCATGTGGACCGGGAAGAACGCTATCAACCCGCTCGCGGCTATCGGCGCCCTGCAGATGATGCTGGAACATCTTGGCCAGAGTCAGGCCGCGGAGCGCGTCGACAGGGGGATCGCGTTCGCGGTGAGCAAGATGAAGTCGATGATCGCCGGCGAAATGGGTATGAGCACCACGCAGGTGGGCGATCTGGTGGCCGAGTTCGTGGCGAAGAGCTAGGTTCTACCGAGGGGAACGCTGGTCCAAGGAGAACTTCGGGCGAGACGGCTGCATCGACGGGCTGGAGGTCAGAATGGCGGGAACCACAGTCAGCGTGCTGGCGCCGGTCATCCAATCGGCGATTGGTCCCGTGGTCCTGGTCTCTGGAGTCGGACTGCTTCTCCTCAGCATGACAAACCGGTTGGGCCGGGTGGTCGACCGCGCCCGGGCGCTTGCGCGTGAGCTGCGCACAGTGCCGGACGGAGACGAGATAGCCATCGTCGCCCAGCTTAAGATCCTGGCTCGGCGGGCACACCTGATCAGAGGGGCTATTGCTTTTGGCGCGGTGAGCGTCTTATTCGCGGCGATCCTCGTCATAGTCCTGTTCCTGGTGGCTTTGTTGGGTGGACAGGCGAAATGGCTCGTCGCGACTATCTTCATCCTCTGTATGCTTTCGCTCATAGGTTCGCTGATCGAGTTCATCCGGGACGTGAACCTATCTTTGGTGGCGGTGAAGCTCGAGGTGGGCGACACGTGGGAGTGAAAGGCATCTAAACAATCGCGACAAGGTGGTAATTGGCTATGTTCTATCCTCTAGATCTTAACCTCGCCGATAAATCGCGCATCGTCCAGGGCTTGGTGGTGCTGACGCCGGCAGAGTCGAAACGGCTGCTAGCCAAGGCGGTCGCCGGGCTGCCCGAAG
Organism: uncultured Thermoleophilia bacterium; assembly: GCA_963772095.1. Classification (GTDB taxonomy): domain Bacteria; phylum Actinomycetota; class Thermoleophilia; order RBG-16-64-13; family RBG-16-64-13; genus Chersky-299. The sequence continues at coordinate 115,613 of CAVYVU010000010.1, read as the reverse complement.
TCCAATGGGCATACAAGAACGCACGCCTGGTGGTCACCAACGGGTCGACCAACGCCAAGGTGCTGGAAGAGGTCGTCGGGGAGGCCGTGGAGCCCTATCGATTCTGCATAGGCATGGTCACCGACGGACTTCTCTCCATGAGCGCCAAGGACGACCGGGTACCGGCCCGCTTCTACGACAAAGGCGAAGCCGTGGAGATGGACTCCCGAGATTTCCTCAAGATGCTGCAAAAGGGCGACGTGGTGATCAAAGGCGGCAACGCTGTCGACACGCTGGGCAACGTCGGTGTTCTCGTGGGCAATGAGACCGGGGGCACGATCGGCGCTCTGCTCGGAATCGCATGTGTACGGGGCATCCCCATGATCATGCCGGTGGGTCTGGAGAAACTAGTGCCTTCCATCCCCGAGGCGGCCACAGGCTGGGGCCAGCTGACGCTCGCCTACTCTATGGGGATGCCGTGCTGGCTGACGCCGGTGAGCACGGGCATGGTCATCACCGAAGTCGAAGCCCTGGGGCTGATGGCGGGCGTAAAGGGCCGGTTGGTGGCAGCCGGAGGCATCGGTGGCAGCGAGGGAGCGGTCGTGTTGCTCCTGGAAGGTTACAAAGAGAACCTCGACAAAGCGGTAGCAGTAGTGGAGTCCCTGAAAGGTGAAGCGCGGCTGGAAGTGCCGCGCCACCATTTGAGCAAGTAGGGACAGACTCCGCGCAGTGTCGCCCGATGAATCGCCGGGCCCCACCTCTCCGGGAGAGGTGCGGCCCCGTTGTTCGTGCCGGATGCGTCGACAGCGGCCGCTGTCAGCCGGCGGTACGCTCGGCGCTATTCCTTGCCCAGGTGACCATCGAGGTGAAGGTATAGCAGCTTGGGCTTGTGGCCGAGCTCTTCCAGCCGTCCCCTTGCGCCTTGTGCCATCAGTTTGGCCACTTCGCTCTCGGGGTCGTCGAGGTCGCCGAAATACCGGGCTGTGGCCGGACACGTGGCCACGCACGCGGGCTCCCCGCCCTGCTCCAGCCGGTGCAGACAGAACGTGCACTTCTCGATGATCCCTTTTTCGTGGTCGACGTACCCGATCTCCTCGAAAGGGGTGAACCCGAAGGCCGGGTGATACGGCTGGGGCTCGGTGCGGTTCAGCGAGCGCGCCTCGTACGGACAGGCCAGCGCGCAGTAGCCGCAGCCGATGCAGACGTCGTTGTCGATCTCCACGATGCCGTCCGCTCTCTGAGCTGGTCGCGCCGGTGGGGCAGGCCTTCTTGCAGGCCGGCTCCTCGCAGTGCATACAGTGAGTGGGGAGCGCATGCAGCTTGACGTCGGGATATGCCCCCGTCTCATAGATGTGCACCTTGCTCCAGTGGACCCCGGGAGGCGTGAAGTTCTCCCGCTTGCAGGCCACGTCGCACGACATGCAGCCGGAGCACTTCTTGAGGTCGATGACCATGCCGTATCTCATCGGCGCATCTCCTCGCCCCGTCAACCCCATCTTCGCGAGGCGCACCCGGGGACTGATATCCGTAGCACAGGAGATGGGATCGAACTCCTCCTCCCGATCGGAAAGCAGGTCGTTGAAATCCGGCCCTTCCCAGGTCATGGGATTACGCAGGCGTCCTTTGAAACCGTGATGGCCCGGGAATCCCAGGGCTTCCGGATGGATCAACTCCGTGAGCTTGAGCGACCCCTGGGTCTTGCCTCCCCAGAAGGCCTCGACGCTCACCTGATCGCCGTCCTTCAGACCCTTCTTGCGCGCCGTCTCAGTGTTGATGAGGATGCAATGGTCATACGGATCGAAGCGCTTGACCGGCTCTCGCACCCACGGGTTGCCGATCTGGTCGCCCGCGCACATCCGGGTCTGCGGTGTCGTCCAGACCATGGCCCGGAGGTCGAAGTCGACGGCATGTTCCTCGTCGCAGCGGCCGCACCATTGGGGGATAGGCTCCCAGTGATCCCAATACGTAGCGGGATCCCAGCCCGGGAGGCATTCGAGGCCGATTCCGGCCAGGTTCTTCTTGAGTTCTTGTCCGTTGATGTAGAACTGGTTGAAGTACAGGGGATGGCGCGTCTTGCCCCAGGGAAAGTAGTAGAAATTGTAGGCTTCAGCTTTGGAGAGCAGGTCTGGGATGAGCGCATGCTCGTCGAAATAGTCCATCCCGTACTGCTCGCCGAAGTGGCAGCGAGCGATCCGGTCGATGAGGTCGGGGGTCATGTATTTCTTGTCCAGATCGAGCGCGTGATCGCCGCAGAGGTTCAACGTCCGGTTGAGCTGGTCGTTGAGTCCACCTTCGCCGTAGAGGAAACCCGCTCGCTCCGCGATCTCTATGTACATGTCGTCGGCTTGGCGGGTGTTCCAGACGGGCTCGATAACCGGCTTGCTCACCTGCAAGGTACGCGTGCGAAGGATCGCCTCGTCGGCCGCATGGACCACGTGGTCGCCGTATTCCAGGAGCGCGTGTCGCTCGAGGACGGTGCTCTCAGGCAGCAGGACGTCGGCGAACTGGGTGGTCTCGTCGTAGACGAGGGCGATCGACGCCATGAACGGGATCTTCTTGAACGCCTCGATAGCGTGGACGGGCGTGCAGTTCGAGTGGATGGGATTGCTGCCGTAGACCATGAGCATGTCGAGATTGTGATCGACTCCGTACTTCTCCGGGTCGAGCACGGTCTTCCACGCCAGATACGGGCTCGTGTGGCGGTGCGGGTAGTACTCCCGAAGGTCGATGGAAGGAGGCTGCTGCCAGGGGACCGGTTGGGCCTCCTGCTTCGGCGACACCACGCCGTCCGGTCCTGGGCTCAGCACCGGGCCCTGCTCCGAACCGAGGAAGCCGCCGGGCACGTCGGTCGCCCCGACCAGGCCGGCCACGATCTTCACCGCGAAGTGCTGATATGCGCCGTGGGTGGTGGAGTAGCCGCCTCGTTCTGACTTGATTACGGCTGGGCGCAGAGGAAACTCGAAGCCGTCCAGAGTGATGGTCGCTCCGACTTGAGCGGCATCCACGAACTCCCGCGCGATGCGCCGGATGGTCTCAGCTGAGATCGTCGTGTGCTGCTCCTGCCATTCAGGCGTGTATTCGGCCATGCGCTCCTTGAGGAGAGCGAACGCCGGTCTTCCTTCTCGCCCGTCGCTGCTCATAGGCCCCGTCTAGAGCGCAGTCCGCGATCGTCGGATCGTCGAAAGTCTTTGCCTTGCCGTCCACTGGGTCCCACACGAGCGGCTTCCCGCCGGCCGGGTCGTTCAGGTAGAGCTTGTCTTTGCCTATGAGGTAGGGGAGGTTGCTCCGCTCCTTGATGAAGCGCAGGTCAAGGTCGGTGACCGGGCATCTCGTGGAGCATCACGTGGAGCATGCTGAGGGTGAAAGCGAGGTCACCGCCGGGTCGGATGGGCACCCACTCGTCGGCCATGGCCCCCTCGGGGCTCATCCGCGGGTCGACCACCACCAGCTTCATGCCTCGTTCCATGGCTCGCGAGACGGCCCGCATGCCGTGCGCACTACCTGTATTCGGGCCCAGGCTACCGCCGATGGTCAAGAAGTAGTTCGCGTACTCCACATCTTGCTTGTCCAGGAAGGTACCGTTGACGAAACTAGCACCGATATGGACCGGGCACAGATGGCCCCTGCCCTGAATGTCGTAGGGGCTGCCGAAAGCGCGGCAGAATGCCTCGTCGGACACGATGTTCGCCCAGCCCGCGAAGCCGAAGCAATGGGCGAAGCGACGGGGATCGCCCCGCGCGGCGACCTCCCGCATCTTGGTTGCCACAATGTCGTATGCCTCGTCCCAACTGATCTCTACCCAGCCCGGGTCTTCGTCGAGGCCCTTCTTGGGGTTGGTGCGCTTCATGGGAGCCTTCACCCGGTACGGGTTGTAGACGTTCATCATGGCTGCCTGGCCCCGATTGCACAGTTTCCCGCCGCTTGCCGCGTTCTCAGGGTCGCCGGCGACGCTGAGGATCAGCCCGTCCTTCACGTATACCTCGGACGTGCACCAGGTCTTGTTGCCACACAACTTGCACATGACCTTCTTCCACTCGCCCCCCTGGAGAGACTCCCGCACCACCTTCCGTGACCGCTCCTGTGCCTGCACTCCCTCCATGCTGCTACTCCTTCACAACGGATGCGCTCGGGAACCGGCGCACCTCTGATCTCAGGGTCCGAGGGACCGCGCTGACAAAGAACAGCCTTCTCTCCATAACCGCGCCGACCAACAGGGCCGCCCACGCTATCCCGACGACCCAGGCTGCCCCGGGGATGAAGCTCACCGCCGTCGCCACTACCGCCACGCCGATCCCCAGGATGAGGCTGAGCACCCAGCTTGCCCGGTTTGCTTCCCGGGTGACCAACCAGGCGTCACGCGTATCGACCGACGCTGTTTTGAGGTAAGACATGCGCCCTTCCGCGGCCGCTGCGGTGGCGGCCACTCCCACGAGGACCAAGACCCGCGCCACGAGGGCCCCAGAGGCGCCGTCGATCAGCAAGCGGGTCCAATGCAGCGAGATCACTAGTGCAGTGGTGACGCCGAGGGTCAGCACTCCGGCACTGAGCGAGACCGGGGTGGACCAGTGCCGCCAGGAAAGGTGCGACTGCAGCATGTAGGTGGTGGCAACGGCTAGGGCCGTAGACACTCCCACTATCACCGTGACGATCCCCAACCACAAGTGAGGCATCTTGGCAAGCGTCAGCGCCCAGTCGACCACAAGAAGGACCAAGAAGACGGCGAACAGGAGCGCCTGCCGGCTGAGCGGCGATCGGGTCACGCCTTGAAGCAGGCGGTAGGCCCGGAAAGGCTTCTTAAGGCTGGCGATGGGGAGGACCGCCGCGACGATGGCGATGAACAGGGCGACGGTGGTTACATTGATCCCAAAGACGGAGATGCTGCCGCTGCCGTCCAAGATGAGGCCGCCCAGGACGCAGCCCACCGCGGCGGGACACAAGACGAGAAACCACTGAGCAGGCCGGTTAGGTGGTCTATCCATGGGGCGAATCCTTTCCTGGTCTTCAACAGCTTCTGTGTTTGCCCCGCAGCATCGCCGGGGCCGTGTGGGGCGCCCATGCTCAAGACCGTGGCCCGCAGGTCGTTGCGGGCCACGGTCCCACACATGAGCTTCGCTCCAGCGGCTCTTGATCGACAGTATCTTCGCCCCTACGCGCCGTACACCAAGGGCTGCATCGGGACGACCGGCGTGACTTCCGGGGCGGTCACGTTGTCGCAGACGACAAAATCGAATTTCCATTTGCCGCTGCCCTTGACCCATTGCCCCCCCACGAACGGCGAGTTGTAGCCGTTAAGGTAAGCGCGTGGAGTATTGGCTTTCACCGGCGCAGTGAGGTCGAGAGGACCCATCAAGGTGTCCACTTTGGTGGCCAAGATGGCGTCGAGGATCGATTGCTTGTCGTCCACGTTCTTGGTTCTCTTGAGCACATCGATCGCCCACTCGCCGAGGACGTAGTGTCCGATGGGCTGCGTCCATTGACGATTGTTCTTCGCCTCGAAATCATCGCCGATCTGCTGGCAGGTCTCGCCCGTGAGCGACGATTTGAACGGGAAAGTGGGGGTCCACCAACCATCGCCCGTCAGGCCGTACGCCCCCGTGCCTGCGGCCTCGACCGCTTCGGGGAAGAGTAGAGCTTTCATGATGCTTGCGACCTTTGGCCGGAAGCCTTGCTGGAGACACTGTTTCCAGAAGTTGACGAAGTCCGGGGTGATCATGTCACCCGGCGACGAGATCGCAGCCGGCTTTCTTGAACATGCTCACCTGGGCGGTGTAATCCTCTGTGCCGTCCTGGTATGCGCCGCCGTCGATCATCTTGTAGCCGCCCTGCTTCAGCATGTCGGGCCAGACCGTGCGGTCACCGTTGCCGTCGGCGTCGTTGGGGAACATGACCCCGATGATCTTGTTGGTGGTCATCTTGTTCCACATGTCCATGTAGACCGTCGATTGGTCCACGAGCGACCAGAAGAAACAGAAGGTCCACTTGAAGGTGTCCTTAGCTGGGTCCTTGCCGCGGCTGATCCAGAAAGATTCCATCGGCGCAGTCGCTGAAGAGCCCCGGAGTGCTGTAGCCCTCGGCCTGATCGGCTGCGGGGCATACCGTCTCCGGCGAAGACGCCGCTATGAGTATGTCCACCTTGTCGGATGTAAGGAGCTCTCCGGCCACCTGAGCCACCCTGTTGCTATCAGACTGAGTGTCCCGGAGGATGAACGTGACCGGGTGCTTCTTGCCGTCCCCGCAAACAAGGCCGTCGCCGACTGCTGCCTTCCACCGATCGGCGCAGTACCCGTCCGGTACCCCGAAGGTGGCGATGGCTCCGGTCTGCGGGGACGGGAACCCGATTTTGATCTCCCGGCCCGTCTCCACGGCCGCAGTCACTGTCGTGTTGACCGGAGCTGCCGTGCTCGCCGTGCTGGCCGCAGTAGTCGCGGTAGTGGCCCCGGTCGTCGTTGTGGCCGTGCTGCCGCAAGCCGCCACGAGCCCTCCCAGGCCGGCCCCCATCCCGATGGTGGCTCCGGCGACACCGGCGATCTTCAAGAAGTCCCTACGGCTGACGGCTTTCCCCTCCAAAATGCCCGTGTCTTCGCGCCCCTCCGTACGAGCATGGTCTTTCTTGTCCACTGAGCCCTCCTTTATTGGGCCTGCGGTCTTTCCCATCGTCTCGTGAGTCAGCTTTTCAGAACCTACCAGCCCCTGCGCTTCCGCGCCCCTAGCCGTCCTCCTTTCATCCCGTGCCCACTCCACCATGACCTTTCTTTGGCACCAAGAGCCCCACTCGGCCTGATCTACTCGTCGACCACTGCGATGGCGTCGATCTCCACAAGACATCGGGGGTCTGTGGCCAGGCGCTGCACCTGGACCGTGGTCGAGGTGGGCTTATACTTGCCCATGTACTCGTTCCAGACCTTGTTCAGAGCGTCCTGCTGGTCGAGGTCCGTCAAATACCGCTTGCAGTGCACCACGTTCTGCAGCGTGCCACCCGCCGCTTCCACCGATCTCTTCAGGTTCTCCATGGTCGCCCGCGCCTGGGCCTCCATTCCCTCGGGGATCGAGTCGAACTCGGCAGGGATGTGCGGGTGGCTGTGGTAGACCGGAGCGGCCGTCACCCCAGCGAAGTACAGTGTGCTTCCCCCGGTCACCTTGATGGCCGGTGAGTAAGGCATCATCACGTCCGGATGATCCGCCCACTCGACATGTTCGATCTTCATGGTCGTCAGCTATCTCCTTTCCGTTTTCCCGACCGATACGACGGTCATGGCTAGGCGATACAAGAGAAAGACACCTGGGCGGGACCCAAGCGATCGACGATCTGTCCGGCGGCGGGAGGAAAGACGTAGCCAAGCAGGAGAAAGGTGGGAAAGGGGGAAACACCGCGCTCGAGCCGAGCCATGCCGCAGCCATTCAATATCACAGCTGCCGCCCCCTCCCTGAGAGCCCCGCAAAATAAAATTATATTTTAATTCTAGGCGGCGAATAGGGGGATGTCAAACATCCTACGATGAGCCGGACAAAGACCATGGGCTGGTCCGCCGGGCGACCGGCGACTGAGGGAAGATCATCAATTCTGGGTTGGATCGGGAGCCATTTCAGCCCGCAACCGGCGGTCTGCGGAGTCTGCGCCGTGGCTACTGACGACCGACGATGATCCAGATGGCGATCACCGGCTCATCGCCGGCGTTCAGAAAACGGTGGGGTGTGCTGCTGTCGAACGAGATGCTGAAGCCCGGTTCCAACATGTACTTGGAAAAGCCAAGTTCCGCCAGCAGTCGTCCCTGGACGACGAGGCCGTACTCACGGCCGCGATGATGATAGGCATGGTCGTCTCCGGCGCCCACCTCGTGTCTCACTTGCATGAACTCGATGGTCTCGTCGAAATCGGGCGTCAGCCGTTGCCACTCGACCCCGGCCATCTTGATCACTTCGCGTGCCCTGGGGTCCACGACGGGACTCGGTTCAGTCTGCGACTTCAGGCCGTCTCCCGGCACGGCGCTCCCGGCTGACGGCGCGGGTGCAGCCTGAACCGTCCGGCCACCGCCGTCGCGAGGATTACCGGCCGCGAAGAGATCTGCCATCGATAGACCCAACTCGTCGGCTATCTCCCACAGCGCTCCGACTGAGGGGATGCTGGTGCCGCGCTCGATCTGGCTGATGTGGCTCCCCGTGAGGCCCACGCGGTCGCCCAACTCTTGGAGGGTGAGATGGCTCGCCTTTCGAGCTTGCCGGATGATCTTGCCGGGCCTCGCGAGGCGCTCCCGCGGCGTATCGGGTTCGGGCTGGGGTTCGCGCTGCAAAGGTCTCACGATCTGTTCTTCCCCTCCCGGTTGCGTCGGCGATCCAGATGACCACGATACTGGGCTCGTTCAATTCTACCTTCATTGCTAGCTTCATTCTGCTCCGCGGTCTGATAGGACATTCCCCCTGAAGAAGAACTGTTGGCCTAGCGGCGGCTCAAGGTTACCGGCAGGCTGCCGATTTAGGACCCTGAGAGATCAGATCTTCACTATCTGGGATGGAACAAAGCATGAGGTTGACGAGCAAGAGTGCCGCCGACCGGCGGCCCGAGCGGCCGGACGAAGCAATCGGCAGACAATTGGGCGAGGCGCTCCTTGCTGCCACGCCGCGCGGCATCCTCGCCTACGGAGAGGGGTTGCGCTGCCTCTGGGCCAATGAGGCGGCGGCTACGCTCGTCGACACGCCGGTCGAGCTCCTTCTCGAAACCCCGCTGCCTGACCTCGACGCGCTTGGTCAGGGGCTTGCGTCCGAAATAGAGGAGATTCTCGCGACCGGGCGTCAACAGCGGTGCCGGCTGCTCTTGAATATTCGCGACGGAAGCGTGTGGCTCGATTGTCAGATCACGCCCGTCGAGCTGGCGGATGGGCAGGGTCTCCTCCTCATTCTGGACGATGTGAGCGAACAGCACCGGATGGAGGAGTCCCTCCGGCTTACCCAGATCTCTGTGGACCGCGCCGCCGATTCGGTCTTCTGGATGGAACCCGATGGCCGGCTGGTGTTCGTGAGCGACTCCACCTGCCGCGAGCTCGGCTACAGCCGCGAGGAGCTGCTCGGAAGGCCGTTCTTTGAAATAGACCCCTCGTTTCCCAAAGAGGCTTGGCCGCAGCAGTGGCAGAACATCAAGAGTCGAAAGGCGTTCACGTTCGAGACAGTGCACCAGAAGAAGTCCGGGGAGATCTTTCCGGTGGAGGTGACCCTGAACTACATAGAGTTCGGAGGTCGCGAGTACAACTGTGTGTTTGCGCGCGACATCACGGGGCGGAAGAAACTCGAGGAATCGCTGCGCCTGACCCAGTTCTCCGTGGACCACGCGGCCGACTCGATGTTCTGGGTGAGAGAAGACGGCAATCTGATCTATGCCAACGACGCTACGTGTCGGACGCTGGGCTACACCCGCGAGGAACTGCTCAGCATGACCGTCTACGACGTGGACCCACACGCGGCGAGACCTTGGAAAACGCCACTGGGCCGACCTCAAGAAGCGGAAGTCATTCACCTTCGAGTCCTCGCATCGCACCAAGGACGGAATCTTCATCCCGGTCGAAGTGACGCTCAACTACATCGAGTACGAGGGCCAAGGGTACGACTGTTCCTTCGCCCGCGACATCAGCGAGCGCAAGCGGATGGAGGAGTCGCTCCGCCTTACTCAGTTCTCAATGGACCACGCGGCCGACTCAGTGTTTTGGGTTAGCCAGGAGGGCGGCTTCGTGTACGCGAATGATTCCGCTTGCCGCCGGCTTGGCTACTCCAAGGAAGAGATGCTGAAACTGACCGTGTTCGCCATCACTCCGAGCGTTCGGGCCGAGGATTGGGCCGAAAGGTGGAAGGAAATCCGCGAGGAGGAGTCGCTCACTTTCGAGACCTATCATCAAACGAAAGACGGCGAAAGGCTTCCGGTTGAGGTCAATGTCAGCTACTTCGAGTATGGCGGCAAAGAATTCACCTGCACGTTCGCGCGCGATATCAGCGAGCGCAAGCACATGGAGGAGTCGCTCCGCCTCACTCAAGTCTCCGTCGACCGGGCCAAAGACCTGGTGTTCTGGATCAGCCCGGAGGGACGATACCTCTACGTCAGCGACTCCACCTGCCGCCGTCTGGGCTATACGCGCGAAGAGATGCTCGGTGGGCTGACCATTTTCGACGTGGACCCCAACGCGCCTCGGCCCTGGAAGCGGCATTGGGAGGAGATCAGGAGGCGCGGTTCGTTCACCTTTGAGTCACTACAGCGCACCAAAGGGGGCGAGATCTTCCCAGTCGAAGTGACGGTGAACCACGTCGAGTACGACGGCAAGGAGTACGACTTTGCGTTCGCCCGCGACATCAGCGAGCGTAAGGAAGTCGAGCAAGAGCTGCGGGCGGCCAAAGAAAAGGCAGAGGCGGCCAACAATGAACTCGAGTACGCGATCCACCGTGCAAACCAACTGGCGGTAGAGGCTCGGGGGGCTAGCGAAGCCAAGAGTCTGTTCCTGGCCAACATGAGTCACGAGATCCGCACACCCATGAACGGCGTGATCGGCATGATCGATCTTCTCCTGGACACCGATCTCACCAGAGAGCAGAGGGAATACGCGGAGACAGTCTCTTCGAGCGCGGACGCATTGCTCAGCGTGATCGGTGACATCCTCGATTTCTCCAAGGTGGAGGCGCACAAGCTCGAGTTCGAGACCATCGACTACGACTTGAGGACCACACTGGAGGACATGACCGGCTTGCTGGCTATGCAGGCGCATGAGAAGGATATCGAGCTTACGACCCTCATCGAGCCCGATGTGCCGTCGGTGCTGCGTGGAGACCCGGGACGCCTACGGCAGGTACTGACCAACTTGGTGGGGAACGCGATCAAATTCACCGAGGCGGGGGAGATCAACATCGTGGTGCGGCTCGATGCCGAGGACTCAAACAGCGCGACGATCCGTTTTGTGGTGCGTGACACGGGTTGTGGCATCCTCGAGGAGAAGGTAGAGGGGCTGTTCCAACCTTTCACGCAGGCGGACGCTTCCACGACCCGGCGGCATGGAGGGACGGGACTCGGCCTATCCATCTCCAAGGGGCTGGTGGAGGCGATGGGAGGCACCATTCACGCGGAAAGCGAGGTCGGGGTGGGATCGACCTTCTGGTTCACGCTTCCCGTGGCCAAGGGTTCCGCCGTAGGTGTCTCTCTCGAGGCCTATGAGCCCGCGCTCAGTGTCCGGGACTCGCGTTTTGGGGGTCGACGACAGTGAGACCAACCGCAAGGTGCTCGCGGGCATGCTCGAGTCCTGGGGCTGCCGGCATCTAGAGGTGCCGTCCGCGAAAACAGCTCTCGAGGCACTTCGCCAGGGCGTGGCAGAGGGCGACCAGTTTCAGATTGCAATCCTGGACATGTGCATGCCGGAGATGGACGGCGAGACCTTGGCGCAGGCAATCATGGACGATCCCGCTCTGCACGGGACTTCTTTGGTACTGATGACCTCGGTCGGCGCTAGGGGAGAGGCCAGCCGCATGGAGAAGCTCGGTTTCTCCGCGTATCTGGTGAAACCGGTACGACAGTCACACCTCTACGACTGCATCGCGTCTCGCTAGGGCGCGAGGCCGCTTCAGACGAAGGCTCGTGGAAACGACGCACGCATTATCACCAGGCATACCTTGGCCGAGCAGGCCAAACGGCGCGTGCGCATCTTGCTCGCGGAAGATAACCCCGTGAATCAGAAGGTCGCAGTCAAGATCCTCGAAAAGTTGGGTTATCGCGCGGACGTCGTGGTCGACGGTTTTAAGGCGCTCGAAGCCTTGGAGACGAGGTCGTACGACCTCGTGCTCATGGATGTGCAGATGCCTGGAATGGACGGCCTGGAAGCCACTCGGCGGATCCGTGCCTCCGAGAGCAAGGTTGTGGATCCGCGGGTGCCTATCGTCGCACTGACCGCCCACGCCATGGCCGGCGACCGGCAGGAGTGCTTGAACGCCGGCATGGATGAGTATCTCTCCAAGCCGATCAAGCCAGCTGAGCTGGCGGAAGTGCTGGCAAAGTGGGCTGTGCATGGTGGCCCGGAGGCGCCGAAAGAAACGACCGCCGGGACGGCGCCCGAGGCGCCAGCGCTTGCTGATGCGGGCCTCGATCCAGACTGCGTTGTTTTCGATAGAGAAGTCCTCCTCACTCTGCTCGACGGGGACCACGCCGCTGCATCCGAGATCGCAGGCGCGTATCTCTCCGATATACCGACCCAAGTTTCAGCTCTACGAGAAGCTGTCCAGAGAGGCGACGCTGGCGAAGTACGCTCTCGCGCACACACGCTCAAAGGCGCGTCCGCAAGTGTTGGAGCCGGCTGCATGAGGCAGCTCGCGGCCAGGCTTGACGAGACCGCCGCGGCGGGGAATTTGAGCGGCGCCGACACTCTGTTAGCAGGAATCGAGCGACAACTGATTCTTCTGCAGGAGCGGGCGCAAGGCACTGGAGGCCTGTTGTGAAGGTTCTGGTGGCAGAGGATGATCTCACCTCCCGCACCCTCCTTATGACCATGCTGACAAGCTGGGGTTTCGAGGTCTTGGCGGCGGCCGACGGCGAGGAAGCCTGGGGGGTGCTCGGCAGCGAAGACGCGCCTCAGCTCGCGATCCTCGACTGGATGATGCCAGGTCTTGACGGGTTGGAGATTTGCCGGCGGGTACGCGCCATGGAAAGCTCTCACCCTCCCTACCTCATCCTCTTGACCGGTCGTGGAAGCAAGCAAGACGTGGTGGCCGGGCTAGAGGCAGGGGCCGATGATCACGTGGGGAAACCTTTCGACCGCGACGAACTGCGGGCGAGACTCCATGTGGGTCAGAGGTTCGCGGAGTTGAACGAGAAACTGATGCAGACGCAGCACACGCTGGAGAGGCAGGCGCGTACCGACGTTCTCACAGGCACCATGAATCGCAGAGCCGTCCTAGAGTGTCTGAACCAGGAGCTGGCGCGGGCAAAGCGCCAGAGGACGCCGCTAAGTGTTGGGTTGCTTGACATCGACCACTTCAAACATACGAACGATACCTTCGGCCATGCGGCGGGCGACACGGTGCTCAAGTGGGTGGTGAGGCAGGCGACCAGAGCATTGAGACCTTACGATGGTTTTGGCCGATTCGGCGGCGAGGAGTTCCTGGCAATTGTCCCAGGAGCCGGTGTCGTCGAAGTGAGGGATGTCTTGGAGCGTATTCGCCTTGCCATAGAGAGCTCACCGGCCGAGGTAGCTGGCCAATCCATCAAGACGACTGTCAGCATTGGCGGGGCCACCAGCCGAGGGGGCTCAGTGGACGAGTTGATCCGGGCGGCAGACGATGCCCTTTACCAGGCCAAAGCGAGGGGTCGCAACCGCCTGGAGATGGATCGGGGCCTGTCTGCCGTCGACGAGCCCGCCTGAGAGACCCAGCGGCGCTACGCCAGCTTGCCGAGCAGCCTATTTCGATAGCTCCGCGACGGCGGCCGGCACGCTCTTGAAATCGGGAAAGATCCGAAAACCTGGTCGGTCCACCAGTCCCGTGAGCTCAGCGAGCTTTCGCACACCAACATTCGGACTGACGATCCCCAGCCATCCTCTGCCCTTGAGTGAGGCCATCGTCTCGAACATCAACGAGAGACCCCCACTGTCCATGTAACTGAGCTGACTCACCTCCAGAAGCAGAGCCCTAGTCTCATCGCCCAGTTCCTGGGAGATGACGTCCCGGAGAATCGCCGACGTGTGGTGATCGAGCTCACCGCTCACATAGATCAGCGGGACCCCATACCGATACGAGAGCTGGGTCTCCAGCCGAGGCCCCCGTGGACCCGACTGCGCCCCGTGCTCGATGTGACCGGGAGGACATATCGCGAGATTCAACCATGGGAGCCTCTCCTTGCGCGCGACTGCGTGCCGGAAGATACCCACTCCTGCCCCCGGTTATTCACGGCCTCGTGGCGATGTTCGTGGGCACGCCGTCAGCGGGGCTAGGGACGTCTCTATGCTATACTCCCGCCCAACATTCGATAGGTAGATTCTCCAGGCGCCGCGCCGAGTTGAGCTCTTCTCTCACCCCGCACGTTTGCAGTCTCGCCCCTTCGTTTGTAGTAGTGTCACTCCACCTATGGAGGATTAGTTGAGTTCTGCAAAACTGTACGTGGGCAACCTCAGTTACGATACCTCGGAAGCGGGGCTTAGAACGCTGTTCGAAGCTCACGGCGACGTCGTGTCGGTAGCGCTTGTCACCGACCGTGAGACAGGCCGCCCCCGAGGCTTTGGTTTCGTGGAAATGGGCAGCCCTGAGCAAGCCGAGGCCGCCAAGACCGCCATTGATGGGGTCCAGCTCGACGGTCGTGCCCTCAAAGTCGACACCGCCAAAGAGCAGGTGCCGCGCGCGCCACGCTCCGGCGGTGGCTACGGTGGCGGCGGAGATCGTCGCTGGTAGTCCCCTGCCTCGGGCGTCACTCTACATCGACGGTGATGAAGGCCGGCCTAAGGCCGGCCTTCTCTTTTCACTAGCTTCCGGCTGCGCGTGACCTTGTCGCTACCTGCATGACAAGCCGGGGGTCCGCCTCTACAGGCCCGCGACCGGCTGGTATATTGACTCGGTCCTGGTGGCCTCCCCGGCGATGGCAAGGGGTGTCTACGTGGAGCTACCCTTTTGAGTAAGAGCAGACTAGACAAGTACGAGGGGCGCTATGCGTCCCGCATCCGCGTTATGCGTTCCTCCGCCATACGCGACCTCATGAGCCTCACCGCTCGCCCTGAGGTCATATCGCTCGCCGGGGGCATGCCGGCCACTGAATGCTTCCCGCAAGAGGTGTTCGACCAGATCAACCTTCACATCGGCGCCAGCGACCGGGCTCTCTCTCTGCAGTACGGTCCTACCGAAGGCTTCGATTTCGTGAAGGAGGACATCGCCACGATCTTGCTCGAGGAAGGGACGGCCATCGACCCGCCCACGTGCTCATAACCACTGGGGCCCAGCAGGGCATCGACCTGATCACCAAGACGTTCGTCGACCCCGGCGACATCGTGCTGGCCGAGGGCCCTTCGTACGCGGGTGCGCTCACCACCTTCTCCACCTATCAGGCGGACGTGAGGCATCTGCCCATGGACGCGAACGGCCTGATGGTGGAGACCGTCGCTGAGATGCTCGATGCGCTTGAAGCCGAGGGGCGGCGGCCCAAGTTCCTCTACGTGGTCCCCAACTTCAGCAACCCCGCGGGTACGACACTCTCGCTCGAGCGCCGGAGGCGGCTGGTCGATCTCGCCGCAGAGCGAGATCTGCTGGTAGTCGAGGACAACCCTTACGGCCTCCTGCGCTTTGCCGGAGAGGCCGTTCCCACGCTCCTCAGCATGGATAGGTATGACAACGTCGTCTACCTGGGTTCGTTCTCCAAGATCATCTCGCCGGGCATCCGCACCGGGTACGTCATCGCGCCGCCGGCCATCTATCAGAAGATGGTCTTCGGCAAGCAGGCCACCGACCTCTGCTCCAGCCCTTTGAACCAGCTCTTCGTGCACGAGTTCATCTCCGAGTGGGGCCTGGAAAGACTACGTGCTGCGTCAGCGGGCCCTCTACCTTTCCCGCCGCGATGCCATGCTGGCCGCGCTTGCACGAGGAGTTCCCCGAGGGGTCCACCTGGACGGTGCCCGAAGGCGGTTTCTTCGTTTGGGCGACCCTGCCGGCTCCTCTTCACACCGGGGACCTTTTGGTCAAGGCCATCGAGGAGAACGTGGCGTTCGTCGCCGGCGCCGGCTTCTTTGTGGATGGGCGCGGCACGGATAGCATGCGCCTTTCGTTCAGCGGCCAATCGGTGGAGCGGATCCAGGAAGGGATCCGCCGGTTGGGCGGCGTGATACGCGATCAACTGGAACTGTACGAGGCGCTGGGCTTTACGGGGCCCACGGATGAGACACACACCGGAACGGGGGGAAGTTAGCAATGGGCGGCCGGCACATCAGCGTATTGTTCGGTGGGAAGTCTCTGGAACGGGACATCTCGGTGAAGACCGGGCATCGAGTCATCCGGGCGCTCGAGGCCAAGGGCTACAAGGTCACCGGCATCGACGTGGACGCCAACCTCGTCCGCCGCCTGGACGAGCTGAGGCCGGACGGCGCCTTCATCGCCATGCACGGCAAAGGCGGCGAAGACGGCACCGTCCAGGAGCTGCTCGAGATCCTCGGTATCCCGTACACGGGGTCGGGCGTGCTTGTCCAGCATCATGGCGATGGACAAGGTACTCACCAAGCACATCCTGGCGGCCGAGGGCATCCCGACGCCGGCATTCCATGCCTTCAACGACGCTGCCTTCCGGGAGCTGGGGGCGAAGGACTCCCTGGAGATCATCGCCGCGCCAGCTGGGCCTACCGCTGATCGTGAAGCCTGCGGCTCAGGGCTCCGCTCTGGGCGTGGTCCTGGCCCGTCACGTCTCGGAGCTGCCCAGCGCCATGGTGTCGGCTCTCTCCTTCGACCGCAAGGTGCTGCTCGAGAGGTACGTGCGCGGGCGCGAGCTCGCTGTGAGCATTCTGGGCACCGACTCTCCGCGCATCCTGCCTATCGTCGAGGCCGTCCCCATCGTCGGGCACGTCTTCTATGATTTCGAATCGCGCTATACCGCCGGTCAGACCGATTTCATCGTCCCCGCCGAGTTGGATCCGGCCGTGGCCGCCGAAGTCGAACGCCTCGCTCTCGAGACATACCGCGTGTCTGGGGTGTCGCGGGTTCGGCCGCGTGGACCTGATGCTGGACGAGAGCGGTCAGCCCTGGGTGCTCGAGCTCAACACGATACCCGGTCTCACGGAGACCTCCACCATGCCGATGGCCGCTCAGGCCGCCGGCATATCCTTCGAGGATCTGGTGGCCGAGGTCATGGAGAGTGCCTTTGCCTGAGTGTTCTGCCTGTTTTACGAGGACTTTACGCCTCCGGGCATACAATCCACCCAGACGACTCCGAGAAGAAGACTGTGTCTGGGCCTCCGGGGCCCGGGAAAGGATCGGGGCAGCATATGATGAGATGGTGTACAGCCGGGATATCACATCGGCCGCCTGGGCTTTCACGCGCACGGATGGGGCGTGGTCGGACTGGTCCTGATGATCATTCTCTGGGTGGTAGTGATCGCGGCACTTGTCCTGGGCATCTGGGCGCTTATCCATGCGTCGAGGCGCCGCCCGACTGAGGGGTCAGCGCTTACGACTCCGCCGGCTGGCACGTACAAGCCGAAGCCTGCCGGTAGCCAACGCTGAAGCGCTGAGGATCCTGGAAGAGCGCTATGCACGCGGTGACATAAACCGGGAGGAATTCCTGCAGCGTAAGGCCGATCTCTCCGCCACTCTGTAACAGCGGGCCGGCGAGGGGCAGCGATCCCCTCGCCGGCCCGCAGCACTTAAGATAGTCCACTCCTCGACCGGGGCCATGTGTAGGGGCCCCGGTCGCTTTCCGCGATACACTCGGTCGGATGCAGCCTGTGGAGACGTCCGAAGGAGGCCACATGGACAACCGCATGACCACGACCTGCCTGACTCTTCCCGGATACCGCGTGCTTCACAACCTGGGTGTCGTGCGCGGGGTGACGGTGCGCTCACGCTGGATCGGGAGCCAGATAACCGCAAGCCTACGCACGCTCGGCGGCGGCCGGATCACCGAGTACGTGGAGCTTTGCGAGCAGACGCGCGCGGAGGCCTTCGATTTCATGGCTCAGCACGCCGACCAGATGGGCGCCAATGCCATCCTCGCCGTGAAGTACGACGCCACCGACCTCGGGAACAACATGACCGAGGTGTTGGCGTACGGAACGGCGGTGGTGGTGCAGCCCGAATAGGAGCTCTCGGGCTGAGCCATCGCCCGGCATCCGGGCTTCGAGGGTCGATCGGCAATGCTCAACCGGTATAGCTGAAAGGGCGGGCTCGGACTCGGAGTACGTAGTGTGGCGCTTGCGGCCAGGAAACGGCCATTTTTTGTATACTTCCGATGACTCAGAGAAGGTTCGAGCGCGTAGCTATCCCGGGATACCCGATCAGTCGGCGCTCCCGGCGGCCAGGGAGGATTCCATGCAGATCTACATCGACGGCGAGTACTACAGCAAAGAGGACGCCAAGGTGAGCGTCTTCGACCACGGTCTTCTGTACGGCGACGGCATATTCGAGGGCATCCGGGTCTACAACGACCGCGTGTTCGAGCTTGATCCGCACATCGACCGGCTGTACGCGTCGGCGCGGGCTATCTGCCTGGAGATTCCCATGACCCGGGAGGCGCTCGTCGAAGCGATGTTGGAGACGGTGCGGCGAAACGATATCCACGACGGCTATATCCGTCTGGTGGTTACTCGTGGCGTGGGCGACCTGGGCCTGAACCCGAGCAAGTGTCCCAAGGCGACCGTGTTCTGCATCGCGAGCGGCATCTCCCTCTACCCACCGGAGGCATACGAGAAAGGCCTGAAGCTGGCCACATGCGCCACTCGCCGCAACGACCCGCAGGCGGTCAACCCGGCGGTCAAGAGTCTCAACTACCTCAACAACATCATGGGCGCGCTCGAGCTTCGCGGTCGGGACGTCAACGAAGGGCTCATGCTCACCACCGCGGGCTACGTGTGCGAATGCACGGCCGACAACTTCTTCATGGTCAAAGGGCGCAAGCTCATGACGCCGCATCCGGCCACGGGGCCGCTCGGGGGCATCACCCGGGCTGTGGCGCTGCGGATCGGGCGCGAGATGGGCCTGGACGTGGAAGAAGGCTTCTACACGCTCTACGACGTGTACACGGCGGACGAGGCCTTCGTGACAGGCACCGGCGCCGAGTTGGCCCCGGTGGTGGAAGTGGACATGCGGACCGTCGGCGCGGGCGTGCCCGGACCGGTGACCCGGGAACTCACCCGGCGCTTCCACGAATACACCCAGAGCAATGGGACGCCGGTGTACGCCTAGTCCCATGAACAGACCCCGGGACATCGTCCTCTACGACACCACGCTGCGCGACGGCATGCAGCGGGAGGGCTTGAGCGTCTCCGTGGAGGAGAAGATCCGCATCGCCCGCCGTCTTGCCGACCTGGGCATCCATGTCATCGAGGGCGGTTTTCCCGGCTCCAACCCAAAAGATGAGGAGTTCTTCCGCCGTCTGGAGAGGGAGCACCTGGGCGACACCACCATCGCTGCGTTCGGCATGACCCGGGCGAAAGGGGAGACGGCGGAGCGCGACCCGAAGCTGCGGGTGCTGGCGGAGTCGTGGGCGCCCATGGCTACCATCGTCGGCAAGACCTGGGACCTGCACGTGGAGAAGGTACTGCGGGTGGACCGGGAGGAGAACCTGCGCATGATCGCCGAGTCGGTGGCCTTCCTCTGCGCGCAGGGCAAGCGGGTCACGTACGACGCCGAGCACTTCTTCGACGCGCTACTCGGCTCACCCCGACTACGCACTTGCCTGTCTCAAAGCGGCGGCCGAGGCGGGGGCGGAGTCGGTCGTGCCTCTGCGACACCAACGGGGCCGCGCTTCCCGGACCAGGTGGCCGAGGCCGTGGACGACGTGGTGGCGGCGCTCGGCGCCTGCCGGGTGGGCATCCACACGCACAACGACTCCGGTTGCGCCGTCGCCAACGCCCTGGTGGCGGTCGACCGCGGGCGCCGACTCCGTGCAGGGCACCATCAACGGCTACGGCGAGCGCTGCGGCAACGCCGACCTGTGCGCCGATCATCCCCGCGCTCAAGCTCAAGATGGGCATCGACTGCATCTCCGACCGAATCTGGCGAAGCTCACCGACACCGCCCACTTCGTGGCCGAACTCTGCAACGTCTCGCCCGACCCGCACCAGCCCTACGTGGGCCGCAACGCCTTCGCGCACAAGGGCGGCCTGCACGTGTCGGCGGTCGAGCGCGATCCCACCACCTTCGAGCACATCGAGCCGGCGCTGGTGGGCAACGAGCCGCACGTGCTGGTGTCGGAGCTGTCCGGCGGGCGACCATCGCGCAGCGGGCCAGCGAACTCGGCTACCCCGTGGACAGCCGAGAAAGGGCTGGCCGACCGGGTGCTCAAGCGCCTCAAGGAGAACGAGCATGAGGGCTACCACTACGAGGCGGCCGACGCGTCGTTCGAGCTGCTGCTCCGGGCGCGAGATGGGCATCGACGCGGAGTTCTTCCAGCTGGAGAGCTTCCGCATCATCGTGGAGAAGCGCGAGGACGGCCAGACCGTGAGCGAGGCCACCGTCAAGGTGCACGTCGACGGCGATCGCTTCATCGAGACGGCCGAGGGCGAACGGCCCCGTGAACGCGCTCGACAAGGCGCTGCGCATGGCCATCGAGCGGAAGTATCCCTGACGGTGAACGACATCCGCCTGGTCAACTACAGCGTGCGCATCCTGGACGAGAACAGAGGCACCGCGGCCACCACTCGCGTGCTGCTCGACTCCTCCGACGGCAAGCGACAGCTGGGGCAGCGTGGGCGTGAGCGTGAACGTGGTGGAAGCTTCCTGGCAGGCGCTGGTCGATTCGATCACGTTCGGGCTGCTCGCTTCGCCAGGAGCTGAGGTGAGGAGAGGCGCATGAAGCAATCGCACGGCATCGAGCTATCGAAGGCGGAGAGCTGTACGACGGCGCATCGGTCACCTGCGCGGGCTATCTCCTCGTGCTCGCATGCGACGGTACGGGAGCCTGCACGCCGGGGAGCCGAGAACGAGCGGCCCGGCCTGCGAGCGACGGCCGGCTGCGGCTAGCGGTATCCTGCAGGCCCGGGTACGTCATCGCCGGAAGAAGACGCGGTCTTCTGCCGCCCGTCGTGCCCGGGCAAGATCCTGGGGGTAGGCTGGAACTTCCGGGAGCACATCAAGGAGATGGTGGATCGCCTGGCGGGGGAGCCAGGTGCCCGAGCAGCCGCCGGTGGAGGAGATCGCCTCCGCCCATCCTGTTCTTCAAGCCACCCTCCAGCCTCATCGGCCATCGGGGCATATCGTCTACCCGCGCGACGCCACCCGGGTGGAGTACGAAGGCGAGCTGGCCGTGGTGATCTCCCGGGATACCAGGCGGGTGACGCCCGAAGAGGCCAGGGAGGCGGTGCTGGGCTGGACCTGCGCGAACGACGTCACCGAGCGAGACCAGCAGAGCACAGACAAGCAATGGTGGCGGGCCAAGGGCTACGACACCTTCGCGGTCGCCGGACCGTACCTGGAGACAGAGACGCCGCAGCCGGACGCCTGGATCCGCACCCGCGTCAACGGGGAGCCTGCGCCAGGAGGGCCAGGTGCGCGACATGATCCGCGACCCGTTCGAGGTCATATCGCTGATAAGCCAGGCGATGACCCTCCAACGAGGCGACCTCATCATGCTCGGCACGCCGCCGGGCGTCGGGGAGCTTCACCCCGGAGACGAGGTCGAGGTGGAGATCGACGGGGTAGGATATCTGAGGAACTCGGTCTGGGCAGAGTAGGCGTAGGCCTATCGGAGGCGCCGATCGAGATGTCTCGGGACTCATTCCGGCGCCGTCGCGTCCTGAGGCGATTTTCGCTCCCAGCGGATTTTGTTCTCCAGAGGCCGACGAGAACGCTTGAGGCGCCAGCACCGTTCCGGTAGAATTCGGATGAAGAGTCTGTGTCTTTCGAGACCGGCGACGGGCAGCGGGGGGAACGCAGCCCGTTAATGGGTCTACTCCTGATGATCTTTCCGGGGAGAGCTAGTCTTGTCATCTTCTCCCGAATCTACGGTGGAAAACCGCCCCGTCAAGGGTGATCAGCCGGCACCTTCCGGCCGGCCCTCGCGCGGCGGCTTCTGCCATCTGCACGTGCACACCCACTACTCGGCGCTGGACGGAGCCTGCAAGGTAGAGGACGTGGTCGGCCGCGCGGTGGAGTTCGGCATGCCGGCGCTGGCCATCACCGACCACGGCGTGCTCTCGGGAGCCATCCAGTTCTACCAGCAATGCCGTCAAGGCAGGGATCAAGCCCATCATCGGCCTCGAGGCCTACGTGGTGGAGGATCGGTTCCGCAAAGACGCTCAGACCGAGGAGCGCTGGCACCTCACGCTTCTGGCAGAGAACCAAGCCGGCTACCGTAACCTGCTCAAGCTGGGAAGCCTGTCCTTCCTGGAAGGCTACTACTTCAAGCCGCGGGTGGATTACGAATCTGCTCAAGGAGCACTCCGAGGGCATCATCTGCCTCTCCGGCTGTCCCAGCGGACGGCTCTCGCGAGGCGCTGCAGCACGGCCAGATAGCCGCCGCGGAGGCCGAGGTGGAGCGGCTGCGGGAGATCTTCGGGGAGAGGAATCTCTATCTGGAGATCCAGGAGACGCGGCATCCAGGAGCTGGCGGAGGTCAATCCGCGCCTGGCCGACCTGGCGGCCCGAACGGGCCTCAAGCTGGTCGCCACCAACGACGTGCACTACCTGCGAGAGCAGGACGCGTCCGCCCACGACGTGCTGCTCTGCATCCAGACCGGCTCCCGCATCGCCGACGAGAACCGGCTCCGGTTCTCGTCTGAGGAGTTCTACTTCAAGACCGAGGACGAGATGCGGCAGGCCTTCCGCGACTATCCGGAAGCGGTGACGAACACCCTGGAGGTGGCGGAACGCTGCAACGTCGAGATCGCTCTGGGGGAGATGCTGATCCCGCACTTCCCGGTGCCCGAGGGCCAGACCGAGGCCTCCTACCTGCGCGAGCAGTGCGAGAGAGGGCTTCTGACGCGCTACGGGTGTCCGACGTTTCGCGGTCAGGCCCGAGGTGCGGGAGCGCCTGGAGAGCGAGCTGGCGGTGGTGGAGAAGATGGGCTTCCCGCCGTACTTCCTCATCGTGTGGGACTTCGTGAGTTTCGCCAAGAACGCAGGCATCCCGGTGGGCCCGGGGCGGGGCTCGGCCGCGGGCTCGCTGGTCTCGTATCTGCTCGGCATCACCGACCTCGATCCCATCGAGTACGACCTGCTCTTCGAGCGCTTCCTGAACCCCGACCGCATAAGCATGCCCGACATCGACATCGACTTCTCGGTGGAAGGCCGGGAGAAGGTGATCGAGTACGTGGCCAACAAGTACGGTCGCGACCGGGTGGCGCAGATAGCCACCTTCGGCACCATCAAGGCCCGGCAGGCCATCCGCGATGCGGCCCGGGTCATGGACGTGCCGTACAGCGTCGCCGACCGCATCGCCAAGCTGATCCCCGAGGGGCCGAAGATCACCCTCGACGACTGCCTGCAGGACAAGCAGGAGCTGCGCGCCGCGTACGACGCAGAAGAGCTGGTGCGGCAGGTGGTGGACGTGGCCAAACCGCTCGAGGGACTCATCCGGCAGGACTCCATCCACGCCGCGGGAGTGGTCATCTCCAAGGGGCCGCTCACCGAGCATCTCCCTCTCATGCAGAAGGGCGATGCCGAGGTGGTCACCCAGGTATCCATGGGAGACGTGGAGAAGCTGGGACTGCTGAAGATGGACTTCCTGGGCCTGCGCAACCTGGATGTGATCGCCAGCGCGGTCCGCATCATCCGGGCCAGCGGCCATCCAGATTTTGATATCGAAACCATCCCCCTCGACGATCCCAAGACCTACTCGATGCTTGTCGCGGGGCGATTCGGAGGGCGTCTTCCAGTTCGAATCGAGCGGCATGCGCGAGGCCTTGCGGGACATCCAGCCCACCCGGTTCGACGACCTCATCGCTCTTGTGGCCCTCTACCGGCCGGGTCCCATGGAGTTCATCCCGCAATATGCCCGCAACAAGCGTAATCCCGAGGGTGTCACCTACGAGGATCCGCGGCTGGAGCCGATCCTGCGGCCCACCTACGGCGTGGCGATCTACCAGGAACAGCTCATGGAGATCTCCAAGCGCGTGGGCGGCTTCTCTCCCTCGCAGGCCGACGACCTGCGCAAGGCCATCGGCAAGAAGATCCACGCCAACATGGACAAGCTGGAGCCCAAGTTCCGCGAGGGCGCCAAGGCCTCGGGCACGGTCGCCGCAGGCCATAGACCACCTGTGGTCGCTCATGGTGAAGGCCGGCGACTACTCCTTCAACAAGTCTCACGCCGCCTGCTACGCGCTCATCTCCTACCGCACGGCCTACCTCAAGGCGAACTTTCCCGTGGAGTACATGGCGGCGCTCATCTCCAGCGTCATGGACACCAAGGACAAGGTGCCGTTCTACGTGAGCGTGGCCAACGAGATGGGCATCGAGGTCCTGCCTCCGGACATCAACGAGTCCGCCTGGATTTCCGGGTGGTGGAAGACCGCATCCGCTTCGGGCTCAACGCGGTCAAGAACGTGGGGGAGAACGCCATCCGGAACATCATCGAAGCGCGCGAGCGACGACGGTCCTTTCCAGGGCCTCTTCGACTTCTGCGAGCGGGTGGACATGAGCGTCGTGAACGGGCGCGCCTTGGAGAGCCTGGTCAAGTCCGGGGCCATGGACTCCATCGGTCCGTCGCGCCGGGGCATGCTGCTGGTGATGAACCAGGCCATGTCCCACGGCAGGAAGTCCCGAGCCGACGCAGGATTCGGGCCAGGGCTCCATCTTCGACCTTCTGGACTCCGGGGCAGGGGAGCCTGGGGGTGCGGCGGGGGCAGCGCGGAAGAACGGTTCGCGCAGCAATGGTTCGCCCCCGGTGGAGATCCCGCGAGACGACTTCTCCCAGGAAGAGCTTCTGGCGCTGGAGAAAGAGACGCTGGGCCTGTACGTGAGCTCGCACCCGCTCAAGGACCTCCGGCAGCACGTGCGCCGCGAAGCCGGCCACCTCATCTCGCAGCTGGCGGAGCTCTCCGATGGCACCATCACGACCATCGTGGGCATGGTGTCCGCCGTCAAGCGCATCACCACCAAGAAGTCGGGCGAGACGATGGCCTTCGTCACCATCGAAGGCCTCGAGGGCTCGGTGGAGATGCTCTGCTTCCCCAGCTTCTACCCGGAGAACAACGAGCTGCTGGTCGAAGACAAGGTGGTGAAGATCAAGGGCCGGGTGGACCACAAGGACGAGAGCGGAGATCAAGTTCATCCCCCTGGCCATCGAGGCCTTCACTCCCAAGACCGGCATGGAGCCGCTGGCCCTCGTGGTCGACGGCGAAACGCTGCCCAGTACGATCATCGACGACCTCAAGACACATCCTCGGCCGCTTCCCCGGGCCGTGCTCGGTGGACATGTACGTCCGCACGGCGGCCGGAGCCAGGCGGCTGCGTTTCGGTGAGGGTTTCCGGGTCGATCCCCAGGCGAGTCTCTTCGCCGAGCTGAAGGAGCTGCTCGGCGAGGCCGCGGTGCATCACGGGAACGGGGCACCTCCCGCCATGACGGCCAAGTAGGTTGCGCCGACCGGTGAGGGCCGGTCCGGGAGCGGCTTCCGGTCCGCGAGCGCCGGCTCCAGGGCGGGCAGGTCTCGGCCGTTGCGACTCGTTCGTCGCCTGCGGCGATGAAACCCAGCAAAATAGGGTATTCTATCCAGGGCACCTGCACTCCGCCACTCAGTCCACTCCGATTCCCCGAATGTGCGATGCCGGTTTCTCCAACGATCCTCAAGGATGGTTCATCATGCCTAGCCCAAGTACCGACCATAAGTCGGAGCCCCCCGTGACCCTACCTGAGCTCGCGAAGCACGCTCGTGTGCGGCATCAGGAGTTCGGACGCGGATACGTGGTCGAGGTCCGTGGGGAGAACTGCACCGTCTTCTTTCTCGAGGATGGAAAACGGAGGGACCTCAAGCAGACCAAGCTGGAGCCCTGCAGCTGAGGACAGGCTAACGACTCATTTCGTGCCTCGAGACTCGGGCATACCGGATCTCTCGGAAACCGTCGGCCCGAAGGGACGTACGTGCCGCGACTGCTGCTGATCAATCCGTCCAATTCCCTGGTCAAGCATGGCCAAGACCAGTCGCAGCCGCTGGAGTCGCTATCGGGTGTGGAAGCCCTTGGGTCTCACGGTGCTCGCCGGTCTCACTCCAGAGGACTGGCAGACCAGTATCGTCGACGAGAACCTGGGGGTGCCGGATTACGCGACCCTGCCGCGCCCCGATCTAGTCGGCATCACGGCCTTCACCTCGCAGGCAAACCGCGCGTATGAGATCGCGCGCCCACTTCCGGGCAGCGGGCGTACCCGTCGTCATGGGCGGCATCCACGCCACCATGTGCAAGGAAGAAGCTGGCGCACGCGTGGACTCCGTGGTCACCGGGGAGGCGGAGGAAGTCTGGGCCCAGGTCCTCGCCGATGCCAGACAAGGCCGTCTGAAGCCGCTTTATGAGGGAGGCCTGGCGGACATCAGCAAGGTTCGCCCGGCCCGGCACGATCTTCTTCCCCCGGACTACGCCCTGGGGGCCATTCAGACCACGCGAGGCTGCCCCTTGAACTGCAGCTTCTGCAGCGTGACAGCCTTCAACGGCGCTCGCTACCGGCAGCGGCCGATTCCGGACGTGGTCGAGGAGTTCAGCGCCATCACGGAGAAACGCGTCTTCGTAGTCGACGACAACCTCATCGGCACGACACCGGCGCAGATCGACCGGGCCAAGGACCTGTTTCGGGCCTTGGCCGAAGCGAACCTGCACAAGCAATGGGTGGCGCAGACCACCATCAATTTCGCCGACGACGAGGAACTCCTTACGCTTGCTGCAAAAGCCGGATGTGCCGGCGTGTTCATCGGCTTTGAGTCGCCCACCGCCGAGGGGCTGGCGGAGATAGGCAAGAAGTTCAATCTCTCCAAGCCAGGGATTTCCCCGCTTCGGTCCGCCGCATCCGGCGGCACAACATGATGGTGGTGGGGTCTTTCATGATCGGCCTGGATGTGGACCGGAAGGGAATAGGCCGGCGTGTGGCGGGCGCGGCGACCGACTACGGCGTGGACAACCTCAACGTGTCGTTTCTGACTCCGTTGCCCGGGACCCGTCTCTGGGGCGAAATGGAAGAGCGAAGGGCGCATCCCCCTTAACCGTTTTCCGGAGGACTGGAAGTACTACACCCTTATGCATCCGGTCGCGCGCTACGAGGGCCTATCGCTGGAGGAAGTCATCGAAGAGATGACCGCCTGCAATCGCAGCTTCTATTCCATGCCTCGCATCGCCGGGCGAATGGCCGGGTGCGTCTACCATCGTCGCAGCCCGCTCTTCAGCCTGGTGCACAACTTGTCCTCCCGCCGCAATTCCCGGCTTCTTACCAGCGCGTACGCGGACTTCAAGCGCGATCATGGGGAAAGATTCGTGCAGGCGCCTGTGGCACGACCCGGCTAGTCCGGGCTGGTCAAGCTGGTCGGCTAAGCGGCTCGGGTAAGCTCTTTCTCAGGTTATAATCTCGCGTGGCGATGGAGTCCGCCCTAACCGCGGCTGGTGCCGCTGATGACGCCTATCCCGATTATTTGCTGCCCCACACATCGGAGCAGCCGCGACCCAGGGGGTTGGCGTCTATGAAACAGTCGGCGGGCAAGACATGAATGAGCTCTATCTACCCTTTGCTATGGCTGACGCTGGTGCTGCTCGCCAGCCTGCTCTCCATCCGCTTCGCCCTCTCGGTGGCCATCGTAGAGATCGCCCTGGGCGTCGTGGGTGGAAACCTTCTGCACATGCACACTACCGCCTGGATCGACTTTCTGGCCGGCTTCGGCGGTGTGCTCCTCACTTTTCTGGCCGGAGCAGAGGTCGACACCGACTCTGCTGCGAGAGAAGTTGAAGGAAAGTGTCCTCATCGGCGGACTCTCCTTCCTGTTGCCGTTTGTTGCCGCCTTCTTGTACCTGTTCTTCGTGGCCGGCTGGGGTCTCAAGGCGGCCGAGATCGGCGGGGCCGCACTATCCACCACCTCCCTCGCGGTCGTCTACGCGGTCTTGGTGGAGACTGGTCTCACGTCCACGGCCACCGGGAAGATCCTCATGGCCGCATGCTTTGTCACCGATCTCGGGACCGTTCTCGCGCTGAGCGTGCTTTTTGCCAAGGTGAATTGGTGGACTCTCGGCTTCTACCTCGATCTCGATCGCCGTGCTGATAGTGGCTCCGCGCGGCTTTCACTGGTTCTTCGGGCGGTTTGGGGGGAGGGTGATCGAGCCGGACATCAAGTTGATATTCGCCGTGTTGTTCGGCATCATGCTGCTCGCCCAGTTGGGGAACAGCCAGGCGGTGCTCCCGGTCTTCATCCTGGGGCTGGTGTTGTCTAGAACGCTTCACCGCGCACAAAGACCTGCAAAGGAAGCTCCGGGTCATCGCGTTCGGCATCGTCACCCCGTTCTTCTTCCTCAAGGGCGGGATGAACGTATCGCTGGCCGCTGTTACTCACGAGCGCCGGTTTGATAGTCGTGCTGTTCTTCGTGAAGGTAGCTGCGAAATTCGCGGGCGTCTACCCTTTGGCCCTCATATATCTGCCCAAACGGGCGACATACGTCACCCTTCTTATGAGCACCGGTTTGACCTTCGGCACCATCGCCTCCTTGTACGGCCTGCAGGCCGGCTACATTGACAAGGCCCAGTTCTCGATACTCGTCACCGTCGTGATCGCTACGGCGATAATCCCCACAGTGATAGCCCAGCGCTTCTTTCAGCCGCCGATCCCGCCGACACTTGAGCAAGTCCGGGTCAGACGAACCAGCGAAGTAGGAGGTCAGCCATGTTCGGGAAGATCCTGGTGGCTAATGATGGGTCAGAGCACGCGAGGCGAGCCTTTACCAAGGCGATCGAGCTGGCCACATGCTGCGGGGGCGGAGCTGCACATGATCTGCGTGGAGGAGCATCTTCCCCATTACGCGGCGACGGTCGGCGAGGTCCTCGAAGAGAAAGGCGAAGAGGACTCCTACTTCGAAGCTCTGGTGAAAGAAGCGACCAAGGAAGCCACCGCCGCTGGAGTGCGGTTGCATCCGCTGGTCACACCTGGGCACGAAGTGGAAACGACGATCCGATACGCCGGGCGACAAGGGTTTCGATCTGCTCGTCATCGGGTTCATGGGACACTCCCGGGTCCTCGGGAGGATCATGGGCGGATCGGCTGCGAATCTCACTCGCCTTTCACCATGCTCGGTGCTGGTCGTCAAGTGAGGCCCTGCACCTTCTTGATTGGGTTATGCTTTGGGCCGTCCGTCGCGCCGCCGTCTTCTAGCCTGGAGATCGCCCAATGAGAATCCGGCCTTTGACGTTGTCCTCCGTCTCCGCCGAACTGGCCGCCGTCCGCCCGGTTGCAGCGTCTGGGTCGGGAAATCGCACAGGTTGTAAGCGATCTGCTCGCTGACGTGCTCGCTCGCGGTGACATGGCGCGTCGTAGAAGCCACACGCCGCCTCGACTGGCCCGAGGCCGCGATTGGGACGTTGCGGGTGCCCGAAGCGGACCTGGAGGCGGCCTACGCGGAGGTAGAGCCAGAACTGATCGCGGCCCTGGAGTTGGCTCGGGACAACTGCACCTTCTTCCACCGTCACGAGCTGGTGCCTGACTGGGAGGACGTGGGCGCTCAGGGGCAGATACTGGGTATCAGGCGGCTGCCCGTGGAGCGAGCGGGCCTGTACGTGCCGGGAGGGCTGGGCTCATACGCGTCGACGGTGATCATGAACTCGGTGCCGGCGCGGGTGGCCGGGGTGGGGGAGCTGATCATCTGCACTCCGGCGGATCAGGATGGGCAAGTGAGCTTTTCGGTGCTGGCGGCGGCGCGCTTGATGGGGATCGCAAGGGTCTTCCGCGTGGGGGGCGCCCAAGCTATCGCAGCCATGGCGTTCGGCACCGAGACGATCCCTCGTGTGGACGTGATCTGCGGTCCCGGCAACGCGTACGTGACAGAGGCGAAGCGCCAAGTCTACGGCTCCGTGGGCATCGACAGCCTCGCCGGCCCCAGTGAGGTGCTGGTGGTGGCCGATTCGACCGCCCGGGCGGCCTGGGTGGCCGTGGACATGCTGGCGCAGGAGGAGCACGGAAGCGGGGCTCAGGCTCTACTTGTGTGCCATTCGCAGGTGTTCTGTTCTGGAGGTAGAGACCGCACTCGAGAGGCTACGGGCGGGGGGAGGATGCCCCTGTGGGTGCGGCGGCGCGACCCACGTTGTCGGCAGCGGCGAGCACTTGTTCGCCTACTACCCGGCGCAGGGGAAGACTTCCTCGGGGTTGCGGCGGCCGCGGTCAATGCTTACGCTCCCGAGCATCTGGAAGTCCACCTGGCGCGAGCCGCGCGAGTTCCTGGGCCGGGTTAGGTCCGCGGGCGCCATCTTCATCGGCAGTCGTACGCCGACCTCGTTTGGCGACTACATCGCCGGGATCCAACCACGTACTGCCCACCGGCGGCGCTGCCCGGTTCTCGTCTCCGCTCTCGGTGGACACGTTCATACGCAAGTCGTCGTACGTGGAGATGTCGCCCGAAGCCGTGCGCGCGCTGACTCCGCACACTGGCCACGATCGCCGAACAGCGAGGGTTTCACGTTCCATCGCATCTCGGCGGAACTACGCGCGGCCGCCATAGACTAGGGTCGGGGCGGGCGGTTAGCGGGCGCTGTTCATCGGTGGCTTCCGACACACGGGGGCGGCCGTGAAGCGAGCTATGTTATCCTCCTTGACGGTCCCTGGCGGTCCGGCACGCGGGCGGTCGAGGCTCGGTGGTGGCCAATAGGGCGATTGCTAGATTTTGCCCCTTCCTGAAAGACGGAGGAGACATGCAGGCTGATAGCTCCCAACAGCTCGGCGGGCGGAGCTCCCGAAAGGCCACCGTGGAACGGGAGACCCGGGAGACGAAGGTGGCCGTGACCATCGATCTGGACGGCTCCGGTCATGCGTCGGTGAGCACCGGTCTGGGCTTTCTCGATCACATGCTCGACCTGGTGGCGGGTCACGGCCTGTTCGACCTCACTGTCGATGCTGCAGGCGACCTGCAGACCGGCGGCCATCACACCGTGGAGGACATCGGCATCTGCCTGGGCTCTGCCTTGCGGCAGGCGGTGGGCGACAAGAAGGGCATCAATCGGTACGGCAGCATCCACTTGCCCATGGACGAGTCCCTCGCGCTGGTCGCGCTGGACCTGAGCGGACGGCCCTACTTCGCGTACGAGGGTGGTCCCGCGGCCACAAGCATCGCCGGATTCGACACCGCGTTGGTGGCGGAGTTCTTCCGCGCCTTCGTGAACAACGCCCGGGTGACCCTCCACGTGCGGGTCTTGGCGGGCAGCGACGCACACCACATCATCGAAGCGGTCTTCAAAGGCTTTGGTAAAGCTCTTGGCCAGGCGGTGGCCTTGGACCCACGGGTCTCCGGCATCCCGTCCACAAAGGGAGTGCTGTAGACCGGGCGTCGCCCGGTCTAGGCGCCGGCAAGGCTGATCAAGAGGGTGCTCTACATCGTCGACTACGGTTCGGGCAACCTGCGCTCGGTCCAGAAGGCGTTCGAGCACGTGGGCGTCGCAGCCGAAGTGGGCTCCGATGCGCGTCGTATGAAGGCGGCCTCGGGTCTCGTGCTCCCGGGCGTGGGGGCTTTCGGGGCGGCGATGATCCAGCTCGAACAGCGAGGGCCTGGTCGAACCGCTCCTGGAGCGGATCGAAGCGGGCGTGCCCTTCCTGGGCGTCTGTCTGGGGATGCAGCTGCTGTTCGAGTCGAGCGAAGAGGATCCGGGGGTGCCGGGGCTCGGTCTGGTGCGCGGCGACGTGCGGCTGCTCCCGTCGACGGTCAAGGTGCCGCACATCGGCTGGAACCAGGCGCACGCGTGCACGTGCTCGGACCTGCTCGACGGCATCCCGGACGGCTCGGCTTTCTACTTCGTGCATAGTTATGCGGTGGTGCCGCGCAGCCCGGCGGACGTCCTGACCATGACCGACTACGGCGTGAACTTCGTCTCCGGCGTCGAGGTCGGACAACGTCGCCGGCGTGCAGTTCCACCCGGAGAAGTCGAGCACGCTGGGCCTGCGCTTCTACCGCAATTTCGCCAGGCGGGCGGGCTCTCGGCGCACGGGTGAAGGCGGGCCGCGGGATGAGGCGACCTGAGGCTCGGGGCGACTGGAGGGCGGGGCGACATGAGGCTCTTTCCGGCCATCGACATCCAAGGAGGCCGCTGCGTGCGTCTTCGTCGGGGCGACTTCGCCGACGAGACCGTCTTCGGCGACGACCCGTGGCGATGGCTGCGCACTGGGTGGCGGAAGGGGCGCGCTACCTGCACGTCGTCGACCTCGACGGCGCCCGCGAGGGGGAGCCCCGCAACTTCGACCTGGTGCGAGCGGATAGCCGAGGCGGTGCCGGTCCCGGTGCAGATGGGCGGCGGGATCCGTTCCGAGGCGGCGCTCGCGCTTGATCGCCGCGAGCCGCGTCGCGCGGGCCATTCTGGGCACGAGCGCGGTGGAGGACAGGCGCTTTCCTCGAAGTCGCGCTCGACGTTCTCGGACCCGGCCGGCTGGTGGTGGCGGTCGACGCAGAGGATGGCTACGTCAAGACCCGGGGCTGGCAGCAGCAGAGCTGCCGTGACCGCGACGGACCTGGTCCGGCGACTGGAGGAGAAGGGCGTGCGGGAAGTGCTCTACACCGACATCAGCCGGGACGGCATGATGCAGAACGTCAACCTGGATGCGATCCGCGCGCTGGCAGACGACTCGGGGCTTGAGATCATCGCATCCGGCGGGGTGACCAGCCTCGACGACCTACGGGCGCTCAAGGAGCTGGAGCCGCTGGGCGTCACCGGGCGTCATCGCCGGGCGGGCGCTCTACGAGGGGCGGTTCACCGTGGCCGAGGCGCTGGCCATCCTGGACGGCGAGAGGCCGCTCGCGCGGGCCGCGCTGCGCTGCGGGAGGGAGCGGACTGATGCTTCTCAAGCGCATCATCCCCTGCCTGGACGTGGACAAGGGCCGGGTGGTCAAGGGCACCAACTTCGTGGACATCCGCGACGCCGGCGACCCGGTGGAGCTGGCCGCCCGCTACGACAAGGAAGGCGCCGACGAGGTGGTGTTCCTCGACATCACGGCCTCCCACGAGAAGCGCGACACCATCGTCGAGCTGGCGCGGCACTGCGCCGAGGAGCTCTTCATACCGTTCACTATCGGCGGGGGCATCCGCAGCGAGGACGACGTGCGGGCGCTGCTTGGGGGCGGGCGCGGACAAGGTGTCGCTCAACTCCGCGGCCATCGCCGATCCCGAGCTCTGGTGGCTGCCTGCGCGCGGCGCTTCGGCTCGCAGTGCGTGGTCATCGCCATCGACGCGCAAGCGCGTGGCTTCGCGCGACCCGCCGCGCGCTGGGAGGCCTACGTCAACGGGGGCAGGACCCCACCGGTCTCGATGCCGTCGAGTGGGCGCGCACGCGTCGTGGCTCGGGGCGCCGGGGAGATCACTGCTCACCTCCATGGACCGCGACGGCACCAAGGACGGCTACGACCTGGAGCTCACCCGGGCGGTGGCGGAAGCGGTCAACGTGCCGGTCATCGCCAGCGGCGGCGCGGGCACCCTCGAGCATCTGGTGGAGGTCATCCTCGAAGGCAAGGCTGATGCCGTGCTGGCCGCCTCGATCTTCCACTACAGGGAGTACACCATCCGCGAGGCCAAGGAGTTCATGGCCGCGAGGGGCATCCCGGTCCGGCTGTAGCTGGGGAACGCGGCTGGTTTGCCGGGCCGGCGCATGTCTTGTACAATCGGCAGCCAGATGAGCACTTCCGATACACCGGGGGCGCATGTCCGGGGCGGCGGCCGTGGCAAGAGGGGTAAGAAGGACAGCGTGTCCGCGACTCGTCGAAAGGCCCTGCTCGTAGGGCTGTCGGCCTTTCTTCTGGTCGCCCTCCTCTCTCCTCTGGTCGGCTACCGCTCAGGGTTCGACGCTCTCTCAGGCCCAGAAGGATTTGAACGCGGCGCAGGCTGCGCTGGGCCGGTTCCAGGACAGCATGAACGTCCTGGCGGCCAAGTACGCGACGGCGGAAGCTCGCCAAGCTACTCTCGACGACGCCGTGACGGCAGCCCAGAAGACATCGTCAAATCCGAGAAGGATCTCGCGGCCTCGCAGCAACAACTTGCCGATCGCTTGGTGAACGTCTACAAAGAGGGCCGCTCGCCTACCCCCATGTACCTGGAAGTCCTGTTTTCCGCCACGGACATCTCCGCCGTCATCGATCGGCTGTCCCTGCTGAGCAAGGTGGCCGGACAGGATCAGGCCCTATACGCTCAAGTCCAGAAGCACCTGGACAAGCGGAAGGTCCTCCAGCAAGACCTCGCCAAGAAGGAGAAAGTGCAGTCTCAGCAGCTTGTGGACCTGAAGAACCTTCAGGTCGACATGGAAACCAAGATGAGTGCGGCTGCCGGTCAGTACAAGGCCCTCAAGAAACGGGTGACGGACCTCAAGGCCGAGGCGGCGCGGCAAGCCGCGGCTGCGGCGGCCGCGGCCGTCGCGGCAAAGAAAGCAGCGAAGAAGAAGCCCGGCGTGCAGCCTGGATCCTTCGTCTTCCCCGTCGACGGTCCTCACAGCTATGCGGACACCTGGGGCGCCCCTCGTTCCGGCGGGCCGGACTCACAAGGGCTGTGACATCATGGCGGCGCGCGGCACGCCCGCGGTGGCGTGCGTGAGCGGCCGAATCACCTCACTGAGCCGCGCAGACGTCGGTCTGGGCGGGAAATACTATCTGGCTCTCAGGGGACAACGGAACCGGCTACTACGGCTGCCACTTGGAGAGCCTCGCCTCCGATATCCAGGTGGGCACGCGCGTCGTACCAGGCCAGGTCTTGGGTTATGTCGGCAACACTGGAAACGCCGCCGGCGGCCCGTGCCATCTCCATTTCGAGATCCACCCGGGCGGAGGGTGCGGCGGTGGATCCGTATCCGACTCTCCGCGCGAACGACTGAGCCCGGTCTCGGCCGCCGGTCGAGCGCGGCGCACTCGCGGCGAACTGCCGGGCGGTTGCTTCAGCTAAGTGTCATCATCTCCGTCGCCTCCCGGCTTGAGGATCACCCCTCGCTGCCGCTTGCCGTTGATCTTCACCACCAGCGGCTCGTCGAAGTGCAGATGGCGCACGTAGCCGGCCTCCCTGCACGGCCGGCTGGGCCGCCAGCCAGTCCCAGTCGACGAAGCCGTCGCCGTCGTCCGGGTTCACCGTGAAGTAGCCCACGCGGAACGAGGTGAGGTTCTGGAAGAAGTGGCTGCCCTGGGAGGGGGTCACCTTGATGTCCTTGAGGCCCGATTCCACGATCACCCGGGCGCCGGAGATCTGCTCCCAGGTGACCGGGATGCCCAGCCAGGGGTCGGCCGAGCCCCAGCGGCCCAGGCCGAAGAGGATGTAGGGCACGCCCTGCGGCCACCAGCTCGGCGTTGAGCCGGGCCACCTCCGCGGCTATCTCCGCGGTCTTGGCCCGGTCGAAGCGCTCGTAGTCGACCACCACCACGTCGCGGAGGTGGGCGAACTTGCCGTTGCCCAGCACGCTGCTCGAGCGCGCCAGCACCTGCTCGGGCTCGACGCTCGTCCGTGTCGAGCTCCTCCAGCTCGCGCGACAGGGCCAGCGGGCGCATCTGCAGAAAGCCGAACTCCGTGGGCCTGTCCGCGGCCGGCGGACAGCTCGACCGCGAACTCGATCTCCACCTCGGTGTTCATGCCCCAGCGGCCCAGCTCCATCAGGCGGTCGAAGACCGCCGGCAGCGGGAGAGCCCTGCTGCTTGAGGATGGGGGCGAAGCTGACCAGACGCACGCCCGGCCGCGAGATGCCGTCGTACACCGCGTCGTTCTCGGGACTGTAGGTGGAGGCCACCACGCCGAGGGTGCCGTCGGCCTCGGCCACGGCCAGCGGGTGGTGCTGCTCGGTCGCGCCTTCGCCGTCGCCGCTCCATCTCCACGGCGATGAAGTCCCGCTGCGAGTTGGCCAGCATGTCCTGCACGGTGGAGAAGTGCAGGAGGTGCTGCGGGATGCTTGGGGGAGAACGACAGGGCCCGGCCCCCGTCCACGACGGTCCGGCCCAGACCGAGGGCCATCGCCACGACGCCGTCCTCGGCGGCCAGCGGAGCCGTGGGGTAGAAGTTGTACGAGCGGGCGACTCCGGCGAAGCTCGGGGTAGAAGCGGCTCCCGTGGCGCGAGCCCACCAGCTTCTGGATGATCACCGCCATCTTCTCTTCCTCGAGGCGGTAGGGGGTCACCTTGAAGTAGTTCTTGGCGTAGGTGAGGAAGGTGGAGGCGTAGACGCGCTTGACCGCCCGCACGCAGTTGCTCGCAGGCGCACCTCGATCGTCGGGGTGGTTGTTCGGGCAGCATGTAGGTCTGGTAGACGCCGGCCAGCGGCTGGTACTGGGAATCCTCGAGCAGGCTGGACGAGCGCACGGCCAGCGGGTAGCGGACCAGCTCCAGATAGGCGGCCAGGCGGCGTTCGATCTCCGCGGGGAAGGCGGCGGCCACGAAGCGCCGCTCGATCTCCGCGTCGTCGTCGGTTGCCATGGCGAAGTGCGCGCAGGTCGTTCTCCTCGAGGAAATCGTCGAAGATGTCCGTGCCGAGCACCAGGCAGGGCGGCACCGTGATCTGCACCCCGTCGAACTGGTCGACGACGCCGAAATCGCGCAGCAGATGGCGCACGAAGGCCAGCGCCCGGGCCTTGCCGCCCAGCGACCCCTCCCCGATGCGGGCGAAGCTGTTCTCCGGGTCGAAGGTAGCTGGGATCGAAGTCGCTCACCGACTCCCGGGTCTGCTCGCGCCGGTAGGCGTTGATCTCGTCGATGAGGTACTGCCGCCGCTCCTCGACGGTGGCGTAGTCGGCCGCGGTGCGCGGCCGCAGGTGATGGGCCAGATGGAACTCGGTGCGGGCCTTCAGCCAGCGGGAGAAATCGTTGCGCTCGGCGTGGTAGGCGATGGACTCCGCCGGCACGGTGCGCAGCAGCTCGAGCAGGCTCTCTGAGGTTCGTGGCCCGGCCGACCGGCGGTCCCGTCCGGCAGCCGGAAGATGAAGTCGCCGAAGGCGAAGTTCTTGACGATGAAGCGGCGCAGGTCGTCGAGCAGCGTGGGGGAGCCTTTCAGCAGGAACTCGGCGCCCACCTCGCGGGCCACGGCCTCGCTGTCCGGCCGGCTGGATTGCAGCAGCACCGGGATGTCGCGCGTAGGCGGACTTGACCTTGCGGGCGAACTCGGCGCCGGCCAGCGGGTTGAGGCGTCCGTCCTGCGGGAACTCGATGTCGGAGATGACGCCGAGCACGTCCTCCTGGTAGGCGGAGAAGTAGTCCCAGGCCTCCTCGAAGCTGTTGCAGAGAAGGATCTTCGGGCCGGGCCCGCATGCGCAGGATCTTGTGGGCCACGTTGACGCCCTCGGTGATGAGCGACTGCGAGTGGTTGATGATCTCGGTGTACATCGTGGGCAGGAACGAGGAGTAGTAGCGGATGTTGTCCTCGATCAGCAGGATCACCTGCACGCCGGCCACGCCGGTGTCGTACGCCACGTTCAGCTTGTCTTCCACGTACTTGGTGATGGCCAGCAGGATCCGGGAGTCGCCCTGCCAGAGGAAGATGCGCTCCAGGGCGCTGGTGTCGTGGTTGGCCATGAACTCGGCCAGCTCGCCGCCGTCGTAGGCGAGCAGGATGACCGGGATGTCAAGCCCGGCCTCCTTGACCCTGCCGCGCCAGCTCGGCGGCGTCCATGTCGCCGACGTTGACGGCCGTGACGATGAGGTTGAACCGGCTCTCGGCGGACGCCAGGGCGATGGCCTCCGCTCCGGTGGCCACGTGGCGCAGGCCGGTGGTGTGGTGCAGGTTGAGGTCGAGGAACTCGTTCAGCAGCAGCTCGTTGAGCTGCCCGTCTTCCTGCAGGATGAAGGTGTCGTACGTGCTCGAGACCAGGATGATGTTCTCCACCCGCCTGGCCATGAGGTGCTGGAAGTCGTACGAGTGCCGCCACTCCAGCTTGTCGGGCTGCACGCCGTCAGCCATGCTGGCTACCTCGCTGGCGGCGCGGCATCGTTCCTCGGCGGCCTCACACCACCCCCTGGTCCATCATGGCGTTGGCCACCTTGAGGAAGCCGGCGATGTTGGCCCCGTTCACGTAGTTGCCCGGGGTGCCGTAGGCGGCGGCCGCGTCGACGCAGGCTGCGTGGATGCTCTTCATGATCTGCCTGCAGGCGGCCGTCCACCTCTTCGCGCAGCCAGCAGATGCGCATGGAGTTCTGGCTCATCTCCAGACCGGAGGTGGCCACCCCGCCGGCGTTGGCGGCTTTGCCCGGGGCGTAGAGGATGCCGGCGTCCAGGAACACCTTCACCCCCTCGAGCGTGGTGGGCATGTTGGCCCCTTCGGCCACCAGGTAGACCCCGTTCCGCAGCAGGTTCTGGGCGTCTTTGCTCGTTGATCTCGTTCTGGGTGGCGCAGGGGAAGGCGCAGTCGGCTTTGACGGTCCCACTGCGGGGAGTGGTCGGCCGTCGGCGTCGAACGGCGGTGTAGACGGCGCTCGGGTAACGTCTCCGGCGTATTCCTTGATGCGGCCCCGGCGCACGTTCTTGAGCTCCTTGAGGAAGGCGAGCTTCTCGGCGTGATGCCGGCCTCGTCGTAGATGAAGCCGTTGGAGTCGGAGGCGGAGACCGGTTTGCCGCCCAGATCGAGGATCTTCTCGATGGCGTACTGGGCCACGTTGCCCGAGCCGGAGACCAGACAGGTCTTGCCTTCCAGGGTCTCGCCCCGGGTGGCCGAGCATCTCGGCGGCGAAGTAGATGCAGCCGTATCCGGTGGCCTCCGGGCGGATGAGCGAGCCGCCCCAGTTGAGACCCTTGCCGGTGAGCACCCCGGAGAACTCGTTGCGCGAGGCGCTTGTACTGGCCGAAGAGATAGCCGATCTCCCGGCCGCCCACCCCGATGTCCCCGGCGGGCACGTCGGTGTCGGGGCCGATGTGGCGGTAGAGCTCGGTCATGAAGCTCTGGCAGAAGCGCATGACCTCGGCGTCGCTCTTGCCCTTGGGGTCGAAGTCCGAGCCGCCCTTGCCGCCGCCCATGGGCAGCGTGGTGAGAGCGTTCTTGAACACCTGCTCGAAGGCCAGGAACTTGAGGATGCCCAGGTTCACGCGACGGGTGGAAGCGCAGGCCGCCCTTGTACGGGCCGATGGCGGAGTTCATCTGGATGCGGAAACCGCGGTTCACCTGGATCTCGCCCTCGTCGTCGATCCAGGGGACCCGGAACATGATCACCCGTTCCGGCTCCACCAGGCGCTCCATGATCTTGGCCTGGCGGTATTCGGGGTGGCGCTCGATGACGAGGGCGGTCGATTCCACCACCTCCAGGACCGCCTGGTGGAACTCCGGCTCGGCCGGGTTCTTGGCCTTGACCAGGGCGACGATCTCCGCGGCGTAATCCTGCATGTTTGCCCTCCCACGCTGATGGGGCGCCCTGGCCTGGCGGGCGCCATGTGCGCGTTACGAGTACCCTGACCCATGCCATCATAGAACCCCTGCGCAACGCCAGTCCACTGCGCGCCACGGTTCTGTCCGAAAGTCACAGCGTTTGGCCGGGAGGCTGTGCGACGGCACTACCGCTAAGTACTAACCAAGATCACGGCGAGGACCGATCCGGCGATGACGAGCAACTGTGCGGAGATACCCAGGAGGGGTCCAGCCTCACCATGAGGAAACCGAGCCCAATGGCTGGGAAACCACCGCCCACGCCGCCTCCAGGGGAAGATGGCATCGAGCACGTCCAGATCGGGGACGGCCGAGACGATCGCGGCCAGGATCGCCCGCGTGGTCAGTCCCACAGCGAGGACGAGCGTGACTACCCACACCACGGACAGCCCAACGTCGAGAACCGCCCAGAGCCCTCGTCTGGGGTCATGCGTGTAGTCCCAATGGGGGACGAGGTCGAGCAGCAGGTGCAGGAAGAGCGCCGCCAGCAGCACGAGCGGCAACGGCAGAGGCAGCAAAGCGCCGAGGGCGAGACCGGAGAGGCTGTGTACAGTCACCCACACGCGTGGGATTCTATTTCCTTGGGAAGAGGAATGCGAGGAGGTGGCATGGAGAAAGCCAAGGCCGGACGGCACCGTGAAAGTGGCGGATCGTTGCAAGCCTGCGTTGCGCCGAGGGATATGAAGTGGAGCTAAGGCGAGTCGGCCCCACCGATGTTGCCGGCCTGCGCGAGGAGAGACGCCGGGCATCCGCTCTCCGCATAATGCCGCTGTTTCACGCCCACCTTGCTGAAGAGGCTGAGCCTTTCCTCATTGTGGGTCCCGTGGAGAACGCGGGGATTGCGCTGACGGCGCGGATCTCGGGTGCGCCGGGGACGCCGGGTGCGCCCGGGACGCCTGGACCGGCGGAGCCGCAGTCTGGCATCTCGGCCGAGGAATACCTAGGCTACGCCTTGTTGCTCACCAGGCCGCATGCCGGCCATCGCCACGTGACGGTCATCGAGCTTTTCCTCAAGCCCGAGTACCGGGAGAGCTACGAGGACGTGCTCGACCTCCTGAGGGAGGAGCAGCACCCGACTGCATATCTGGTGCGCACCGACGAATGTGCGCTCAATGCGACGTTCTTGGCCCGCGGACTCCAGGTCGAGCCGACGGCCCTGATAATGACGTTTGGCGAGACTGCTGCCCGCGCGCGGCCTTCGGCCGGAGGAGCGTCGGCGGTCGAACTCGAGGTGTTTCTGCCCGAACACATGCCCGCCTTACGGGAGCTCTTGGTGCAGCACAGTGTGCAGATCGTCGCCGCGCACACGCACGGCGGGCACGCGCATGGCGGGCACGGGACCGTCTCGGATCCGACGGCCAGTTCCCCGATGCAGCGACGGCCGCGGAGGAGCGTCTGGCCGAACTTCGAGGTGCTGGCGGGCGAACGGCGTCACTGGGTGGGACTCGAGCACGGCAAGCCGGTCGCGGTCATCGCCCGGGCTGACGGAGGCGACGGGGAGCACGAGCTCATCGATTTCGCCCTGGCTCACGCGGGGGAAGCGGCCCTCGCCGAGGCCGTCCTCTCCGCCTGCGACAAGGTGAGGTCTGCCGGTCGCGAGCCGGCTGCCGTCATAGACGCCACCGAGACGGCGCGCCGCGCGCATATTCCGCAAGGCCGGCTTCTACACCGAGGTCGCTTACGTGATCTTCTACGACGCCGAAGCGGGCCGCCCCAGCGTCGCCACCGTGAGTCTGGTGGAATTGACCGCAGATGATGGAGCGCGGGGAGAAGTTCAGGCTGGTCGACGTCTTGGGTGAGGCCCACTGGAAGCGAGGCCACATCCACGGTTCCGAGTGGATCGACTTCCGCGGCTTGGCGAGGGAAGCGAAGCGGCGGTTTCGCATTGGAAGAGCCCATCGTCGTCTACTGTGACGGCTTCACCTGAGAGGCCAGTGCGATCGCGGCTGATAAGCTGCGACAGCTAGGGTTTACCAACGTGCGCGACATGGCGGGAGGTCTTGTCGAGTGGACCGACGGCGGGGTTTCCCCTGGAGGAAGGGTGAATCCATGGAGGTGAAAACGTGACTTCGCTCGTCGACAGGGCGGCGGTGGAACGGCTGCTGCTTCTGGCCGGCGCGATACGGTCGGGGATCATCGACGCCTTGGCCGGCCCGGGCCTGCACAGCCCGGAAGACGTGGCTGGGACCGCGGGCGCCGATCTGCGCGCCTGCCGGGTAGTCCTGGCGCGCGCTCGTAGAGGAAGGGATAGTCGAGCGGGAGGGGCAGGCGTACCGCCTGAGCGAGCTCGGCCGGAGCCATCTCGTCGACCCGGGCCCGGAGATGGAGCGGTTCAAGCTGCTGCACCAGGTGAACAAGATACGCGGATGGCTCGACCTGCCCGAGGTGATCCGTAGCGGGCACCCGCTCCCTCGCGACCCCGCGCGGGCGGACCTGCGCAGCTTCGTCGATGGCCATGGGGGAGCGCTCTCCCGAGGCTATCGACGAGATCGATCGACAAGTGCCTGGAGTTCGCCGGACCGATCGGGACGATGCTGGACGTGGGAGGGGCCGTCGGGCATCTGGCCCGGGCCTTCGCTCAGCGCGGCGTGCGGGCCACCCTGTTGGACAGGGAAGAGGTCATGCCCCTTGCCAGGGAATTCCTGGGTCCAGACGCGGAGAAGATCGAACTCATCGGGGGCGACTTCACGAGGGCCCTGCCCCCTGGACCTTTCGACCTCGTGTACCTGGGAAATGTCTGTCACATCTACGGCCCGGCGACCAACACTCGAGTCTTCGCGGAGGTGTTCTCGGTGCTTTCACCGGGTGGTGTCATCGCCATCCAGGATCAGATCCTCGGGCGCAGTCCTCGGGGAGCGATGTTTGCCGTCAACATGCTGCAGGCGAGCGAAGAGGGCGGGGTGTGGTCGGAGCAGGAATTCCGCGACTGGCTCCAAGGCGCCGGATTCGGGGATATCCGCGTGGTTGACTTATCCACGACGAAAACGCAGCTCATCCTGGGCCGCAGGGCGTGAGGCGGCCACGGTGAACACAGGGCGCTCCGCGAGGCGCGTATCATCGAACGGATTGTAGTCACTCGCTAGTCACTGGCACGAGACGGCCCGGCGGAAGAGACTGGTGTCGGGCGCAGACGAGGAGAGTCGATGGAGCGGTATCAGGTAAAGGACGAGATCTGGTGGGTCGGCGCTATCGACTGGGACGTGCGCGATTTCCACGGCTACGAGACCCAGCGAGGAACCACATACAACGCGTATCTGATCCTGGACGAGAAGGTCGCACTGGTCGACGGATGCCGGGATGGCTTCGGCCAAGAGATGCTGTCGCGTGTCCGCGGTTGCTGCGGAGCGCGCCGGATCGACTACCTGGTGGTCAACCACGTGGAGCCGGACCATTCGGGAGCCATCCCCTGGCTCATCGAACAGCTTGGACCCTTGAAGGTCTTC
Source organism: uncultured Thermoleophilia bacterium (assembly GCA_963772095.1). GTDB lineage: Bacteria > Actinomycetota > Thermoleophilia > RBG-16-64-13 > RBG-16-64-13 > Chersky-299. The sequence continues at coordinate 73,045 of CAVYVU010000010.1, read as the reverse complement.
TGCTCGAAAAGGGCCAAGGATGCGCTGATCCTTATCTTCGGGGAGCCGTGCGGTCGCCGCCTGGGATGTCACCGTGGTGGGCACGGGGGACGAGCTGTCCCTCGGCGCAACACCCTGCAGTTCCTCGAGGCGCCCATGCTGCACTGGCCGGACAGCATGTTCACCTACGTGAAGGAGGCCAAGGTTCTGCTGCCCAACGACGGTTCGGTCAGCACCTGGCCACCTCCAAGCGCTTCGCGGACGAAGTGGACATGAGCATCGCGATGGAAGAAGCGAGCCAGGTACTACGCCAACATCCTCATGCCGTTCGGCGGCCAGGTACAGAAGATGCTGGCCAAGATCGGGGAGATGGGCCTCGAGATAGACGCGATCGGACCCAGCCACGGCGTCGTGTGGCGGCGGCCGGAGGATGTCAGCCGCGGTGGTGGGCGCTTATGCGCGCTGGAGCAGCGGCCAGGCTCCTGAGCGGGTGTCGCTCATCTACGACACCATGTGGCACTCCACCGAGAAGATGACCATGGCCATCGCGGACGGGGTTGCCCAGGAAGGGCGTGGACTGCGCCGTGCTTCGGGTCAGCCGATGCGCGCTTGCCGACGTCGCGAGGATGGTCCTCGAGTCGCGGGCCTTCCTGGTGGGATCGCCCACGCTCAACAACGGCGTATATCCCGCGGTGGGTGGATTCCTGACCACATCAAAGGTCTGCGTCCCAAAGACCGGATAGCCGGAGCGTACGGCTCCTACGGCTGGGGCGGCGGCGCCGTGAAGCAGATCGACGCCGATCTCCGGGCGCTGGGGCTGGACGTGATCGACCCGATGGAGCTCAAGTACGTCCCCATGGCGGCGGACCTTGAGGCCTGCGCGGAGCTTGGGCGCCAGGTGGCCCGGCGGGTAAAGAGGGTGAAGGTCCTCGGCATAGCCGGGAGTCCGCGCCGGGGCGGTAACACCGAGACGTTGCTCGACTGGTGTCTTGGCGCCGCGGAGGCTCAGGGGGCCGAGATCACCAAGATCAGGCTCTGCGACCTCGACCTGAATCCCTGCCGGGCGTGCGACGCCTGCCGGGCGGAGGGCGTCTGCGTCTAGAAGGACGACATGCACCAACTGTACCCGCATCTGCGGACCGCCGACTCGGTGGTGTTGGCGGCGCCCGTCTACTCGATGGGAATGCCGGCTCTGCCCAAAGCCATGGTCGACCGCTGTCAGCCTTTTTGGGCGTTGAAGTACGTCCTGAAGCGAAACTCTGGTCGGAACCGGGCGGTCCCGAGCGGTCGGGCGCGTTCCTGTCTTGCGCGGGCACCACCTTCACCCACGTGTTCGACGGGACCCGGCAGGTGGTGCGCTACCTATGGCACGTGCTGGAAGTGAGATCCGCGGGTGAACTGCTCTGCCCAGGAGTGGACGCCGCGGGTGAGATCCTGCAGCCATCCATCGGCGCGGGTGGTGGCAGAGGACATCGGCCAGCGCCTCGGACGACCCCGCCAGATTTCGGTAGAAGCTGTCGAGGCGACGCCGGACGAGACGAAAGGATGAGCAGGTGACGGACGCGCTCAAGAATTGCATAAATTGCAGCAGACCGCTTGCCGACCGTGTAGAGGAAGAGGAGCGCACCGGCACGGGTACGAGCCGTTCCACCGGGGAGTGCGACACCTATCGAGTCTGGTTCTGCGTCAACCCCGAATGCGTGATGTTCAAGACGGATCTGTATCGCGAACAGATCGCCGATCGCACCGATCGCTAGCCCGTCGTTGCTGCGCATCCGCAACGTCACTAAGACTTTCGACCGCATACGTAGCGGTCGACGATCTCAGCTTCGAGATCCCGGAAGGCTGCATCTTCGGGTTCCTGGGTCCGAACGGCGCGGGTAAGACCACCATGATGCGCATGGTCCTCGATATCCTCCGGCCCGACTCCGGCACCATCACCTGGCGCGACTCTCCCATATCCGAGCCGGTTCGCAGGCACTTCGGCTATATGCCTGAGGAGCGGGGGCTGTATCAGAAGATGAAGGTCGGTGACGAGCTGCTCTTCTTCGCGCGGCTCTATGGGCTCGACCTCGCTACCGCGACAAGGAGGGTGGGGGATTGGCTGGAGCGGTTCGGCATCGCGGACCGCAAGAACAGCCGGGTGGAGGAGCTCAGCCGCGGCAACCAACAGAAAGTGCAGGTGATCACTGCGCTCCTGCACGAGCCCGACCTGGCGCTGCTCGACGAGCCTTTCACTGGTCTGGACCCCATCAACTCGGAGTTCCTCTGCGAGGCCTTGCGTTCTCTCCGCGACTCGGGCAAGACGGTGGTGCTGTCGAGCCATCGTCTGGAGCAGGTGGAAGAGCTGTGCGACAACATCGCCATCATCGCCCGCGGCCGATTGAGACTGGCCGGGGGCGTGGCCGAAGTGCGCGATAGGGCCGTCCGCCGCATCGTGAACGTCCGCACGGCGTCCGGTAGCGTGCGCGGGGTGGAGGATCTGCCGTTGCGTCCTCTTGAGGGCGGCCGCGACCACCTCCGCTTTGCCCTGGAGCCGGGCGCCGACCCGCAGGCGGTCCTCGCCGCGCTGATGCAGCGCGAGGTGATCCAGCTCTTCTCTCTCGAGCGGCCCTCGTTGCAGGAGATCTTCATCGCCGCGGTGAGCGATGAGGAAGGGACCGGGGGCGCTCCTTGAGGACGGTCTGGCTCATAGTCAGGAGAGAGTTCAACCACCGCGTGCGCAGCCGGGGTTTCCTCCTCATCACGGTCATCGGCCTCCTGGCGATCGTGGGGCTGAGCTTCGCTCCCTCGTTGATCGATTCGGCCACCGGAGGCAAGGAGCTCTCGTTGGTGGTGGCCGATCGCACCGGCAAAGGCTTCTACGGCCGGCTGCTGGCCGAACTCCCGGACAGGCTTCCGGGTGGCGGACTTCGCTATCTACTCTTGGAATCTTCCGCGCCGACTCCAGACCTGGAGACCCAAGTCCGGCAGGGGATGTTCGACGGTTACATTCTCATTAGCGCGGATCCGGCGAGGAGCGGCGCAAGTCAGGCGTATGAGTCTATCGTGAGCACGAAAGATGCTCTTCCGGCCGCGGATCAAGCGCGCTTGCAGGCCGCCCTATCCGCGGCTGCCGTCTATCTGCGCCTCCAGGAGAGAGGGATCGGAAGCCAGGAGGCGGCTCAGCTGTTCAGCCCAGTGACCGTCCAGACCCAGATTCTCTCCGGCAATGGCACGCGGTCGGGAAGAACGAGCTCCGAATCGTTCGCGCTCACCTACGTGCTGGTGTTCCTCCTGTACATGACGGTCGCCGTCTATGGCTCGTACGTGGCTTTGGGAGTGATCGAAGAAAAGAGCTCTCGCGTGGTGGAGATCCTGCTGTCGGCGGCGAGGCCCTTCCAGCTGATGATAGGGAAGGTGCTGGGCGTGGGGTTGACGGCCCTCCTGCAGTACGCCGTCTGGCTTGCTGCCGGTGGAGCCGTTCTGCTCTTCCGAGGCCTCGGCAACTCGGTGAGTATCGGAGGATTGCGAGTCCAGCTCTCCGCAGTCGACCCCTGGGTACTTCTGGCCTTCGTGGTGTTCTTTCTCCTGGGATTCTTCTCGTACGCGGCCCTCTTTGCCGCCGGCGGCTCACTCGTCAGCCGGACGGAGGACGCGCAGCAGATCAGTACTCCTGTGATCCTACCGTTGGTGCTCATCTTCTTCATCGCGGTCTGGGCGCTCAGCAACCCGAGCCATCCGCTTTCGGTTGTTCTGAGCATGGTCCCTCTGGCAAGCCCCATCATGATGTTCGTGAGGATCGGGGTGGACAGTCCGCCGCTGTGGCAGGTGGCGGTGGCGATCGTGGTCAACGTGGGTACAGTAGGGGCACTGATATGGATGGCAGCCAGGGTCTTCCGAGCCGGCGTCTTGCTGTACGGAAGGCGGGTAAGCCTTTCGGCGGTGGTGAAAGCCCTGCGAGGATGAGTCGCGACAACGTCCGAAGGGATCGGAGAGGATGATGGAAAGACGGCTCTATCGGTCGCGCACCGAAAAGATGATAGCGGGCGTCTGTGGAGGCATCGCCGAGTACTTCAATATCGACCCCACCATCGTCAGGCTGATATGGGTGCTCATCACCCTACTGGGCGGCGCGGGTGTGCTCCTGTACATCATCCTGTGGATAGTCATGCCTCTACAGGCTCCGTCGCCTCCGATGCGGTAGTACAATGGCGCACTCGCGTATTTGAGACAACTCGGCAGGGCGAGCCCGATGGTTTCTGGCAAGCGCTCAGCCTAGCATCGCGGTCGAGAAGACCGATGCTCCGGCTAGGTTCTATGAAAATGGGATGCGCCGTGCGGGTGGATCAAGTTCACCTCCAAGAGGAGGTCTCGGTCCGCCAGTATGCTGTCGACTGGCCCGACTGCGACCACCCGATGGTCTTCGGAGAGAACGACGGCCCGGTCGGCCAGTTCGTAGAGCGTTTCCAAGCGGTGGGTGGCAACTATCAGGGTCTTGCCGGCCATGTGCAACCGCCCGAGTAGCTCGATGAGCCAGTGCTGGGTGCGGGGGTCGAGCCCATTCGTCGGCTCGTCTAGCATGAGCACCTCCGGGTTCATGGAGAGAACCGAGGCCAGCGCCACCTTCTTCTTCTCCCCGCCGCTCAAGTTGTACGGAGCCCGCTCGGCCAGGTCATCGAGGCCGAGAAGCCCCAGTGTCTCGGTGACGCGGCGCGATGACCTCGTCCTTGGGCAGTTCCAGATGCAGGGGTCCGAACGCCACCTCCTCGCGGACACTCGGACTGAAGAGCTGCGCGTCGGAGCTTTGGAAGACGATACCCACCCGGCGCCGAAACGCTTGCGCCCGCCCCTCATCGGCTAGGTAGTCGGCCGAAAGGGGCTGACCAAAGGCGGTGACCTCTCCGCTCGGTCGGGGTGATGAGGCCGGCCATGACCATGAGAAGGGTTGACTTTCCCGAGCCGTTAGCCCCCAGAAGGGCCACGCGTTCCCCCTCCTGGATGGATAGCGTCACGTCCTTCATGGCAGGTGCGCCGGCCTTGTACTGGTAGGACACCTCTTGGAGAGAGAAGACCTCGCTCATCAAAATCCACGGCCGGGGGTGAGGCCGAGCCAGATCATCGCCGCAAAGACGCTGGCGACCCCCAAAGCCCAGACGAGATCCAGCCGGCGAAGACGCCAGTTCTCCAGCGTGTGCACCTCACCTTGGTAGCCTCGGGCCAGCATGGCGCTGTACACCTGCTCACCCATGGCCTGGGATCTGCCAAAAAGGGCCGCCGCGCTAGCGCCGAGGAAACGCCGATTCTCGGCCGCACTGCTGGGGCCCACCATGCGGCTCTTGCGAGCGAGCAGCATGTCCCGCAGCAAACGGGCCAAGAGGTGGACGTAGCGGTAGGCCATGGCGAGCACGAACACGAACATCTTGGGAGCGCGCACGACGCGCAAGGATCTAAGCAGATCGTTCCACTTGGTGGTCAGGGTCAGAAGAGCGGCAAAAGAGACCACGGCGGTGACCCTAAGAACAAGGTGCGCCGCGCTCAGGAGACCGGGCTCGGTGATGGCGAGCGTGCCCGGAAGGTGGAGGGGCCCCAGCGACGGCGTGGCTGCCCTGCCACAAGGTCAGGAGAGGGCCGACCGGGGCTCACCCAGTTGGTGATGGCGGGAAGGGCGATCACAGCGGTGAAGAGGGGGATGAAGATCCAGGCGCGCACGGCCAGACGCCGCAGACCAAGTCGCGAAGCCAAGGCGAGGACCACGGAGAGCGCGACGAGCGCGCCCAGAGTGACGAGACGATGGGCGAGCACGCCTACGATCACCAGGCCCACCAAGGAGACGAGCTTCACCCGCGGGTCCAGAGCGCTGGAGCAGGCCGTTCCTGGCGCTCGTTGCCTCGAGAGGCGAGAGTGGAGTCGACCAGGTGGGCAAGTCCCTCCTAGGGTCTTCTCAAGGAAGGAACCGTGCCCGGCTCGCCGAGACGCTTTCTGAGCTAGCAGGGGGCTGGGGCCGGCTGAGGAGCCAATCCGGGACGGCCAGCGACGGCCCTCGGCCGGGAGCGCCCGGAGCCAGGCGGTCTTCTGTCTCAGAGTTCGGCATGTGGTGGTGGCTCCTCTTCGGGCTTGCGGCCTCGTCGCCCGGTTCTTCTTGGTCGGCAGGCCTCTAGCCGCCACCATGAGGCTGTTGCGAAGAGCTTGCAACAGTGATATGTTACCAATCATGCACCACGCCCGCCAAGCACTCAAAGACGCCGGATATCGGCTGACGCCCCAGAGAGTCGCCATCTGGGAGGTCGTGCGCAAAGGGGGCCGGCACCTCACCGCCGAGCAGATAGCGCGAAGAGGTGCAAGAGAGGCTTCCCGAAGTCAATCTCTCCACCGTCTACCGGACCCTGCAGGTGCTCGTGTCCCTGGATCTGGTGAGCGAGACTCGCCTAGACACCAAGCACAGCTACTACGAGGTCGCCCCGGAACCGGTCCACCATCACTTCGTCTGCGAGAAATGCGGCTCGGTGGGGCACTTCGCCGATGAGTTGGTGGCTCCCGTCACCACGGAGCTTCTTGAGCAAGCAGGGCTTTCAGGCCGACTCGACCCGAATGACCGTGTTCGGCCTGTGCCAAGAGTGCGCGGAGGCCGAGGGTAAGCCCGACCAGACCTCTTAAGGGGACGGGGTCGGGTAGTGCACATACCCGACGGCTACCTGGGACCGGAGACCCTGGCGGTAGGCTGGGCCATCACCGTGCCCGTCTGGTATGTGGCCAGCCAGCGCACCAAGAAGCTCCTCACCCAGCCCAAGATGGTCCCCGTGCTGGCGGCGAGCGCTGCTTTCAGCTTCCTTATCATGATGCTGAACGTCCCCGTCTTGGGAGGTACGACGGCCCACGCCGTCGGGGCGGTGCTTGATCGCCGTGATTGCCGGGCCCTGGGTGGCCGTGCTCGCGGTCACGGCTGCCCTTGTCATCCAGGCGCTCTTCTTCGGTGACGGCGGGCTGCTCTCGCTCGGCATCAACTGTCTCAACATGGCGATCGTCATGCCCCTTCTGGGATACGTCATCTACCGTTTCCTTGTCCGGGGCTTCAGATTTGCGTTCCGGCCGCCGTCTTGTGGCCGCGGGCGTGGCCGCCTACTGCGGCCTCGTGGCGGCAGCCTTCCTTAACAGCATCGAGCTGGGCATCCAGCCCCTGCTGCACACAGTGAACGGCGTGGCGCAGTACGCCCCCTATGGGTTGCGCACGACCATCCCGGCCATGGTAGGCTCCCACGCCCTCATCGTGGGCCCCATCGAAGCGGTGTTCACGGTGGCGGTCTTTGCCTACCTTCGCCACATGAGCCCCGAGCTCTTCCGCGCCGGCGACCTGCAAGCGGGTGCGCGCCCGCTGGCTTGTGGCCCTCGTCGCCGCTCTCGTTGTGGTTGCGCCGTTGGGCTTGATCGCGAGCGGCTCCGCCTGGGGAGAGTGGGGGGCAGCCGAGATTCAACAGCGCGTGGGCTACGTGCCCCATGGTCTTGGGCCGCTTGGGCGAATTGTGGAAGGGCCTCCTGCCCGACTACGGTTGGTCCGGAGCGAGCGGGGCCTGGACGGCGGTGGCCTATATCGTCTCGGCTATCCTGGGCGTGGCGATTCTCTCCGCTATCGCCTGGGCCGTGGTCTCGGCCAGAAGGCGGCGTCATCCCGCGGTGCCTCCCGACCATCCGTCGGCGCCGGAGAGTGCGAGAGGCTGAGGCCCGCGGGCTGAGACGTGCTTGCCTCGGGAGAAGCGGCGCGGAGCGACACCTCGGCCGTACAGTTGCTCGATCGCGTGCCTCGTGTCTCTTGTTGAGCCTGGTCACGAGACATTACGCCCGTCGGTCGAGTGGCCCTCATCCTCGAAGCCTCCAGTTGGGCGCGAACTTCTGTCCGGCGGCGGTGGCGGCCATCGGTGGCTGAAGCAAAGCCGTGACTAGGCCTAGCATCTGTAGAAGGGCATCCGTCGCGTCACCAAGACTATTGAGGCTAAGGGACATTCCACCACGCGCTTTTCGATTCGGCGTGAAGAGGGTGGAGAAGGGGTCGGTCACACAACTCAGCGGAGTGCGTTGGTTGGTGGCGCGAGTGGAAATCGCAGCCGGCAGTGTCGGTTCTGCGCGTGCCCCGGCACTCGCGACTGCGGCAGCAGTGGTGGCAGTAGTGGCCGTTACGGGGTGTTGTCTGCTAGTGTCTTTCCGTTCGCAGCTCATCGCCGCCGATGTTCATCCCGAGCCAGAAGAGGAGGTGACAGTCTATGGAAACGCCGCCGCGGTTGACCACGCTTTCTCACGGCTCCGGCTGAGCCTGCAAACTGGGCCCCAAGGACTTGGGGCGAGTCATGGCCATGCTTCCCAAGACTGAGGATCCGGCTCTATTGGTAGGGGCGGACACGCTGGACGACGCCGCCGTATACCGACTCACGGACGAGATCGCCCTAGTTCAGACGGTTGACTTCTTCACCCCGGTGGTCGACGACCCATACGATTTCGGGCGAATAGCCGCCGCGAACGCGTTTTCTGACGTGTACGCCATGGGGGGCCGCCCTCTGACAGCTCTGAACATCGTGTGTTTCCCGACGGATACCCTGCCGCTCGAGCAGCTCGGGAGGATCCTCCAGGGTGGGGCGGAAACTGCGCGTCTCGCCGGGGCCACCATCGTCGGTGGTCACACGATCGACGATCCGGAGCCCAAGTACGGAATGGCTGTCACCGGCATCGTGAAGCCGGGCGAGCAACTCACGAATGCCGCCGCTGTTCCCGGCGACTACCTGGTGCTCACCAAACCGCTGGGCACCGGCGTGATCGCGACAGCGATCAAGCGGGGCGATGCTGACGAATCGGCTGTTGTCGCGGCCACGGAGTCTATGGCTACGCTCAACAGGGCCGGCAGCGAAGCGGCCCTTGCGCACCAGCTCAAAGCGATCACGGATGTCACTGGTTTCGGTCTACTTGGCCATCTGGGGGAGATGTGCCGGGCAAGTTGTGCCTCCGCGGAGGTCTGGTTCGAGCGGCTGCCGCTATTGCCCGGGGCTGCGGCCTTGGCCAGGAAAGGCTTGGCGCCCGGTGGCACGCGACGCAACCTCGAACACGCGGAAGCCTGGACTGAGTTCGACCGTGAGGTGGAGCCCTGGCAGCGGCTCCTGGCCGCCGATGCGCAGACCTCGGGGGGCCTACTGCTGGCCGTGCCCGAAGAGGTGCTGCCCGCGATCATCGCTCACCTCCAGGCTCGCCTGTCTCTTGCTGCAGCCGTTGTCGGCCGCGTACTGCCCTGCCAGTCCACTACCATCAGGGTCAGAGGATCGGCGCCGGCGTCGGCCCCCGGCCGGCCGGCCCCTTAGACTTGGCCTTGAAGGACCGGATGCAGCCGGTTCAAATCGACTATTCGCGCAAGTGGTGGGTCCTCGCGGCCGTGATGGTCGGCACCTTCATGAGCCCCCTGGATTCGAGCATCGTCAACGTGGCGCTACCCACGTTGGGCAAAGTGTTCAATGTCCCCATCACGAGCGTGGAATGGGTCGTGGTGGCCTACCTGCTGATCATAAGCACTCTCCTGCTCACCTTCGGCCGGTTGGCCGACATGATCGGGTTGAAGCGCGTGTACATCACGGGCTTCGCCTTGTTCACCGTCGGCTCCCTGGCCTGCGCCCTCTCGTGGTCCATCTGGTCGCTCGTAGGTTTTCGGGTGCTACAAGCACTGGGCGCGGCCATGATGTTCGCCGCGGGCCCCGCTATCGTCACGGCCGCCTTCCCCCCTACCGAGCGGGGGCGGGCATTGGGCCTGCTGGCGATAGCCGTTTCCGCGGGGATGACCGTAGGGCCGACCCTGGGCGGTGTCATAGTGGGCGCGGCCAGCTGGAGGTGGATCTTCCTGATTAACGTCCCCATCGGCATTTTCGCCTCGATCTTGTCCTGGCAGGCAATCCCTGGGTCGTCGCCTCGGGATCAGAAGTTCGACCCGCTGGGAGCCATGCTGTCGTTCGTCGCTTTCTTTCCACTGTTGCTCGCACTATCCCAGGGAGCGGAATGGGGCTGGGACAACCCGGCTGTGGTTGCGATGTTCGTCGTCTTCGTCGTCGCCGGCGCCGGCTTCTTGGCTGTGGAACGCAGGGTCGTTCAGCCGATGCTCGATCTCAGTCTTTTCCAGGTGAGATTGTTCTCCGCAGGTCTACTGAGCGCCACCGCGTCTTTCGTCGTGACTGCCGCGGTGCTCTTCGTGATGCCGTTCTACCTCCAGACGGCACACGGCATCGGGGTTTCGACCGCGGGCCTGCTCATGACCCCGATACCGCTGGGCATGGTGGTGTTCGGTCCGATTTCCGGGGTCCTCTCAGACCGCATCGGTTCCCGCGTTCTGAGCACCGCCGGGTTGCTCGTGGGCGCGGTGGCGGCATACTCTCTGACCCGCCTGTCTCTCAGTTCCGGCTTTCCGGGGATCGCGGTCCGGCTGGCTCTCATCGGGGCAGGGATCGGTCTGTTCCAGTCTCCCAATTCCAGTGCGGTTCTCGGAACCGTGCCGCCGTTTCGGCTGGGGGTCGCGAGCGGGACCCTGGCCACATCGCGAAACATCGGTCAGGTGATGGGTGTTGCGTTGGCAGGGCTTGTCCTTGCAGTCAGAGAGCCCGTCTATCTGCGGCGACTGACCCCTGCGCTGGGGAGCCAGCTTGCGGCAAAGCAGGCCTTCATGCACGCCGCTCACGATGTGGCCTGGTTGTGTGTGGGGGTCTGCGTGTTGGGGGCGATCCTCTCTCTCACGAGAGGACCCGCAATGGCCCAGCAGAACGCTGTCCCTATAGCGCAATCCCGGAGTCGGGCAGACTGATCTGCCTAATTCAAGAAGATCGCCAGCCGGACCGTGGTCCCACCGCCGGGGGTCCGGGCGAAGCTCACCTCGTCCATGAGAGACACCATGAGCGGGAGGCCCAAGCCTCGGCTCTGGCCCGTTTCTCTGGGGAGGGTGGGCGGCCGGAAGCAACCTTCGTCGCTGATCTCGACCACCAAGCGCTCAGAGGACACGCTGACGCATACCTCTAGGTCTTCGGCCGGTGAGCAGGCGTGCTCAACGGCATTGGCAAAGGCTTCGGATGTCGCGACCTTCAGATCGAAGACCCGCTCCGGGCCAAGAGCCGCCTCTGTGGCCACCCTGGCCACGAAATCGCGCACCCCCGCCAGCTGCGCTGTCTCAGCCCTGACCTTGAGTCGTTCGCAGGTGGCTTGCTCACGCTGTGTCATGTCGTTGCGCGCTCCGAGGCTGCCTGTTGGGCAGATTCCGGGGAGTCAAAAAGACGAAAACTGGAATCGACCAGCAGACCTACGATCTCAAGCAGCCGGCGAACGTTACGGTTCGGTCCGATTACCCCTAGCCAGCCCTTGCCCCGCAGCCGGCGCACGCCGGAGAGCAGAACAGAAAGGCCTCCGCTGTCGATGTAGGTCACCTCGCGCAGGTCGATGAAGACGATGTCATTGCCACTTTCAAGCGCAGCGTCGAGCGCCAATTGAAGCGGCGCACAGCTACCATGATCGATCTCACCCTGAGCTTCGAGAAGCGGTGTCTCCCCGATCTTGTCAACGGTCACATTCATTGTGGCTACGCCGTCTCCCTTCTCGTCGTCCGCCCCCGGGCGCAAACAGACCCGCGAATCACGCGTCTAACCCCAGCCTAGTACCCCCGCATACTAGCAACCTAAACCGCACTCCGGTAATTGCTCCAAACGCATCGTACGTGGCCGGTCTGATACTCTAGCGCACGCGCCGGTGGTCCTGGCGTGGGACAAGACCTTCGCGAGATCGTTCTTGCGAGTAGAAGATCCTCTTGGCCCCCTCGGCGGAGGCGATGTACAGGATGACGATCCCCGCGAGCACCGGCCAGAAGACCAGCGGCAGACGGGTGAAGCCCAGCGGCCCGCTGAGCGGTGTGAATGGCACAGCCACCGCAGCCGCCGCCACCACCAGGGTTGTGATGAGCAGTGGTCTGCTCGGCCGGCTGTGTGTCACCGGCCGCCGGGTACGCACCACGAGCACGATAAGCGCAGCCGAGACCACGGACTCAACGAACCAACCGGTACGAAACTCCTTCTGTTTGGCGTGGAGTATCCACAAAAGCACGGCGAACGTGGCGTAGTCGAAGACCGACGACAGCGTCCCGAAAACAAGCATGAACCGGCGTATGAACCGGATGTCCCAGCGGCGGGGCACGGCAAGGATCTCCGGGTCGACGCCGTCGGTGGCGATGGTCATCTCCGGGAAGTCGGTGAGAAGGTTGGTCATCAGGATCTGGCCGGGGAGCAAGGGCAGGAAACTCAAGAAGAGTGAAGCACCGGCCATGCTGAACATATTGCCGAAGTTGGCGCTGGTGGCCATGAAGACGTACTTGAGAGTGTTCGAGAAGGTCTTTCTTCCCTCACGTATGCCTTCACCGAGAACAGCGAGGTCCTTCTCCAGCAAGACGAAGTCGGCCGCCTCCTTGGCGACGTCCACCGCCGAGTTGACAGATATGCCGACATCGGCGGCATGCAGAGCAGAAGCGTCGTTGATGCCGTCGCCCATATAGCCCACCACGTGCCCGGCCTTGCGGAGCGCAAGGATGATCCGTTCCTTTTGGTTGGGCTCGATCTCTGCGAAGATCTGCACCGTGGACACCTGCCGCATCAGGGCTTCTTCGCTCAGCTGGTGGAGGTCCTTTCCCGTGAGTATCACGGTGGTGGAGAGTCCCACCTGGTTTCCGACGTTCGCGGCTACGAGGGGGTTGTCGCCGGTGATGATCTTGAGCTGGACGCCGAGGGCCCGCAGTTCGGCTATGGTATCTACGACGCCCTTTTTCGGCGGGTCGAAGAAGACGAGGAAGCCGGCGAAGATGAGGTCGTGCTCGTCGTCCTTGTTCACCCGGTCGGGCAGCGCGCCCTCCTGGTAGGCCACGCCAAGCACCCGGTAACCATCCGAGCTCAGCTTTGTGTATCGCTCTTCGATCGCCGCGCGGAGCTCATCGAGCGGAACCAGGGTCCCGTCCGTCTTCTCTGCCCTGGTGCAGACCTCGAGCACCTTGCTGAAGGTCCCTTTCGTGGCCAGGGTACGCCGTCCACCGGCCTCCTCCACCAAAATGCTCAGGCGCTTGCGGAGGAAGTCGTAGGGGATCTCATCGAGCTTCTTGACGGCGGAAACGTCGAGATCGGCACTAATGGCAGCGCCATCAGTCACGCTACCGGTCGATTCCTCTGATTTCACCGAGTCCCGGATAGCTTGATCGATCGGGTTCGTAAATCCGGTCTCGAAGAACGCATTGATGTATGCGAGACGCAAAACTCGGGTGCTTGCCGCGCCCTCGCTGTCCAGCGTGGAATTGAGCTGCACGAGACCCTCGGTGAGCGTGCCCGTCTTGTCGGAGCAGAACACGTTCATGCTGCCCAGGTTCTCGATGGACACCAGCCGCTTGACTATCACCTTCTTTGCGGCCATGCGTCGTGCACCGTGAGCCAGGTTGATGCTGATGATGGCGGGCAAAAGCTGTGGGGTGAGTCCGACCGCCAGCGCGAGCGAGAAGAGGAAGGAGTCCACCACCGGCCGGTGGAGGTAGACGTTGATCCCGAAGATGGCTATGACCATCGTTAGCGTGACCTCGAGGAGGAGGTAGCCGAAGTGCTTGACTCCCCTCTCGAATTCGTTCTCCGCGGGACGAGCTCTGAGAGACTGCGACACTTGGCCGAACTCGGTAGTGCGGCCGGTGCGGACCACGAGTGCGGTGGCCGAGCCGCTGATCACGTGGGTGCCCATGAAGACCACGTTGGTTCGTTTGGCCAGTGCAGCGTCGGCGGCTAAGACGCCGGGCTCCTTCTCTACTGGAAATGTTTCGCCGGTGAGAGTGGCTTCGTCCACGAAGAGATCCGTGGCCTCGAGAAGCAAGGAGTCACCCGGGATGATGTCTCCGGCGGCAAGCATCACGACGTCGCCCGGGACCACCTCCTCCACGTGCACGTCCACAGGCTTGCCGTCGCGTATGACGCGAGCTTCTATCTGTACGATGGCGAGGAGCTTGGCCACCGCGTTGTTCGCGCCACGCTCTTGCCAGAACCCGAGCAGGCCGCTGATTGCCACGATACTCAAGATGATGATTGAGTCCGTGCGGTCGCCCAGGAAGATGCTGAGGATCGCAGCGAAGATCAGAATGAGGATTATCGGGCTCTTGAATTGCGCCAGCAGCAGGCGGAGAGTGGTGGTCTTGCGCCGGGTGGCCAGGGTGTTGGGACCGTATGTTTCGAGCCGCTTGATGGCCTCCGCCGGCGAGAGCCCTTGCGGGCTGCTCCCAATTACACCCAAGACCTCGGGACTCGGCTGGCTCCAGAAGGCGTCGAGTCCAGTCTCTCGGGGTCCGGATGCCGGTTTTCGGCTCACTCTCATGGCCGACTCGTCTTTTGCTGAGACAGGACCCACTCAGGGCCCCTCCAGCGAAGCACCGGCTCCCGAGCCGCCTTGACCTCGTCGGGTTGCCGAACAGGCGTGCCGTGAGGCGCACCGGTCACGAGCTCCGGATCCTCGTTGAGTTCCCGGTCTATGGTGCGCATCACCTCGACGAACGCGTCGAGGGTGGCGACGTCCTCGGTCTCGGTGGGCTCGATCATGAGGGCCTCCGGGACGATGAGCGGGAAGTACACCGTGGGCGCATGCATCCCATAGTCGAGGATGCGCTTGCCTATGGCCTTCGCCGTGCCGCCTCTCTTGGCCTGACGCGAAGCCGACAGGACGAATTCGTGCATGCACGGCCGGTCGTACGGCACCTGATAGAGGTCTCGCAGGCGTGTCCGCAGGTAATTGGCGTTGAGCACGGCGTCTTCTGTGGCTCGCGCCAAGCCCGATCCGCCCAGGCTGAGGATGTATGCATAGGCTCGGATAAGCACTCCCATGTTGCCGTAGAACCCTTTGACCCTGCCGATGCTGCTGGGCCGTTCCCGGTCCAGGAAGAAAGTTCCCGCATGTGGCTCGCGCCGAACCAAGGGTATGGGTAGGTAGCGTTCCAACGCCTCCGTCACCGCGACCGGACCGGCTCCGGGGCCGCCGCCACCATGGGGGGTGGAGAAAGTCTTGTGCAGATTGATATGCACCACGTCCATGCCCATGTCGCCGGGTCGGGCCTTACCCATGATGGCGTTGAGATTCGCTCCGTCGTAGTAGCAGAGGGCTCCGCTCGCGTGGACCAAGCGGGTTATCTCCAGGATGTCCTCTTCGAACAGCCCGAGCGTGTTGGGGTTGGTGAGCATCAAGGCCGCGGTCCGGTCGGAGAGATGGGCTTGGAGCGCGGCCAGATCTATGAGGCCCCGCGTAGAGCTCGCGATCTCGACCACCCGGTAGCCGGCCATCGCCGCGGTGGCCAGGTTGGTGCCATGCGCGGAATCGGGGACGATCACCGTGTCGCGCAGGCTGCCGCCGTAGTCGTGGTGGAAGGCCTTGATCATGAGGATGCCCGCCAGTTCGCCGTGCGCTCCCGCCGCGGGCTGGAGTGTGGCGGAGTGCATGCCCGTTATCTCAACGAGGGCTCGTTCCAGTCCCCACATCAATTCCAGGGCGCCTTGAATCTCCGCCTCGTCTTGATAAGGGTGCAGGTCGGCGAATCCGGCCAGCGCGGCCACTTCGTCGTTGACTTTGGGGTTGTACTTCATGGTGCACGACCCCAATGGATAGAAGCCCAGATCCACCGAGTGGTTGAGATGGGAGAGGCGCGTGTAATGGCGCACCACCTGGGGTTCCGCGAGCTCGGGCAGTCGCGGCGCACTGGCGCGGAGATCGACACCGGGGAGAAGCTCGGCCATCTCCAAGTCCGGCACGCCGCAGGCCGGAAGCTGCATTCCCCGGAGGCCTGGACTACCTTTTTCGAAGATCAGAGGTTCCATCAGGCCCCCTCCCCGTCGACGTCGGCGTCGCCGACACGCAGGTTGTTGCCGGTGCCTTCACCACGGGCTCCGTTATCCCGGTCCTTGTCGAGGACGTGGCGCGCGGTGGCGACGTATCGGTCTAGCGCTTCGGGAGGATTGAGCTCGGTCACCGCCACCAGCAAGGAGTTTGGGCGGCCGAACCGGCTTAGCGGCACGCCGGGGTCCACCCCGAAGGCTCGCATCGCCCGCGCGAATTCGATATCCGACATCGGGAGGTCAACGGCAAATTCGTGGAAGAACGGCCCTTCGACGGCAGGTTTGATACCCGGGAGCGAGCACAAGCGGGATCGCAGGTGGTGAGCGCGACGGACGCATAGCTCTCCTAGCTCCTTGAGCCCGTGAGGTCCGAGGAGGGAGAGATACACGGTCGCCGCCAGCGCGTTCAGGGCCTGATTGGAGCAGATGTTCGAGGTGGCCTTGGCCCGCCGGATATGTTGCTCTCGAGCCTGCAGGGTGAGGGTGTAGCACGTGCGGCCGTCGGCATCCACGGTCTGGCCCACCAAGCGGCCGGGCATCTGGCGTAGGTGAGCATCCCGGCAAGACAGAAATCCGGCGCTGGGCCCGCCCAAACACATGGCATTGCCGAACACCTGAACGTCGCCGACTACGATGTCGGCTCCCAGGCACCCCGGGGCGGCGAGAACACCGAGGGTCATCGGGTTCTGCATCACCAGGAGCAATGACCCTCCCGCATGCGCGGCCGAGGCGAGCGCGGCCAGGTCTTCGACCACCCCGAGGAAGTTCGGCTGCTGGACGAGGATGACCCCGGCACCGGCCGATTTGGCGGCTCCCGGCAGATCGGAGCCCTGTCTGCGGAGCTCCGCACCGGTTTCCCTTTCCCCGATCGTGGTCCTGCCGGTGACCGGGTCGAGCGGCAGCGTGCGCACCGTGATGCCGGGTCCCGCAGAGTACGTGGCGAGGACTTCGGCCGCTTCTGGATGGACACCAGCCGAGATGACGATCTCGTCCCGCTTGGTCACCCGGAGCGCCATGAAAGCCGCCTCGGCGAGCGCGGACGGACCGTCGTAAAGGGAGGCATTGGCGACATCGAGTCCGGTGAGCTCGCAGATGGCCGTTTGGAATTCGAAGATGTGCTGCAGCGTGCCCTGGCTGACTTCCGCTTGGTACGGCGTATATGCGGTAGCGAACTCACTGCGTGACACCAAGGCTCTTACCGCCGCCGGGATGAAATGCCGATAGCAGCCGGCTCCCAGGAAAGAAGCGGAATGAGCGGGCCGGTCGGAGGCCGCCAAAGCTTCCAAGCGGTCTCTCACGTCCGGTTCTGCGAGCGACGGAGGCAGTTCCAGGCGGCCATGACGAAGCGAAGCAGGGATCGGCGCGAACAATTCCTCCATGTCATTAAGACCGATAGCTTCGAGCATGCGTTGTCGGTCTTGGTCGCTGTGACAGGTATAGTCCACGTTCTGTCCTTAGGAGACCACACGGGTCCTCGAAATTGCACGGGGAGTCATCGCCATCTTAACGCAAGGGGTACCCATTTTTGGCGCAATACTGAGAGTTGCCTCACACTTCCCTCACACTTGGACGGCACACTGGTCGTAGCAAATCGGCCGATAGGCCGGCCAAGGAGGATAAAGAATGAGAAGACTTTGGAAGCATAAGTGGTTGCTGGTGGTATCTGCCGTCGTGTTGGTGCTGGCGCTGGGCACCGTGGCCTGGGCCACCACTGGGGGCCAGGGCACTCCCACGGCCGCGAGTGCGACGGTGACCACGGCGACCGGCTCCACCGGCACGACCGCGGTTCAGGGGCAGCACCCTCTCCTGCGAGAGCGCATTAAGCAGCGTGTCGAGAAGATCAAGGCAAGGGACCAGGCCCTGGTGGAGCAGGCCCGCGCTAAGATGACGCCCACCGAACAGGCTACGCTCGATCAGTTGATCGCGAAGGCCAAGGACCAGCAGACTGCTCTCCAGCAGGCCCGCCAGAATCTTGGCCAGACACTCAAGGACATCCGCGGCCTGGTAGGTAAGTACCTGCCGGCGAACGGCGCGGGCACCACATCGACCACGGCGACCACCGCCTCTACAGCCACCACGGCGGCCCAGTAGCCGAGAACGAGGCGGCCTTCGGCCGAGTAGTCCATCGCCTGAGACTCCTCGCCCGGCGCTCGCAACATAGCTGATGGGGCGCCGCTCGCCACGAGCGGCGCCCTCGCCGGCTTGGACGGCGGCCTTTGCCGGCCTCGAGCTTCGCGCTTGCCCTGGGAAGGGATAAGGGAGCGTGGGGCTAACTGTAAGGCCGAAGGAAGACGCCTCAGCGAACCCGTCAAGTGTCTCGGGGGGAGTCTCTAGTCAATGCTGGTACGCGAGAATGCCACAGACGTGATCCTCGTGATCGAAGATGACCCTTCCATCTCCGAACTGTTGCAGCTCTACCTGTCTCGAGAGGGCTATTCCGTCATTGCTGCCGATCAGGGTGCCCAGGGTGTAGACCTGGCCAGGTCGCGCAAACCGACGCTCGTGATATTGGACCTGATGCTGCCCGACCAGTCCGGCTTCGAAGTTCTGAAAGCCATCCGTGCTTTCTCCGCGGTGCCCTTGATAATCCTTACCGCGAAAGATGCGGAGCAGGACAAGATCCTGGGCCTGGAACTAGGCGCCGACGACTACATGACCAAACCTTTCAGTCCTGGCGAGTTGGTAGCCCGGGCTAGGGCCGTGCTCCGCCGTGTCACCCCAACTGAATCGGGGTCTGCGCAGGTGCTCGGTGGGGTGGAGCTGCATCCGGACGAGCGCACAGTCCGAGTCGAGGGGGAGCTGATAGACCTCACGCCCAAGGAGTTCGACCTGCTCCACTATCTACTGCTCAACCGGGGACTAGCACTTTCTCGGGAGCGGTTGCTCGAGGAGGTGTGGGGCTACTCTTTCTATGGTGACGCGCGCACAGTGGATGTGCACATCGGTCAGCTTCGCAAGAAGCTTGGGAGTTGGGGACGGATCATCCAGACAGTGTGGGCGCTGGGCTATCGCGTGGATCCGGAGGCGTGATGGACCGCGACGCCACGCTGTTGGTAAACGGGGGAGCGGGCAAGCCGCGCGCCTCGATCCGCTGGCGCCTCGCACTCGCCTTGGCCGGAGCATCCATCTTCACCCTGGTTGTGGTTGGGGTGCTCTTCTACGTCTTCGTGGGCAGCTACGTTGTGGACCGGCAGAAAACCGAGATCCTGAACCAAGCGGTCTTGACGGCCGAGCAATTGGACAGTCTGGGTATCGGCGGCCCTGGGGCGGCCGTCGGCAATGTTCTCAGCGCATTGCTCAAGAACGAGCTCAAAGCCCTGCCCGCGAACGCCGGCATAGTCGTCTTCGAGGGAACGAATGTCCTGGGAAGGGCCGGGACGGTCCCGGCTCGGCTAGGGACGGTTGCCCGGTTGCGGATCGAAGCCCTGGCGATAGGCGAGAACACTGCCAGGGTGGCGGTCGTGAAGCCGATCCTTGGGGCCACCGGCGGTCGAAACCAGGTGGTCGTTGCGGTAGCTCCATTCGCCCTCAGCTCGAGCCCTCACGGTCTGGTGGTGATCACCCTGGCGGTGGCCGACGCGGTCACCGCTCGGCAAGGGATCGTGAGGATCTTGCTCCTCTCCGGGGCGATCGCCTTGGTGGTGGCGATCATAATGGGCCTCGGCCTCGGTTCGTGGCTTGCGCGCCCTTTGCGGCGCCTGTCTGTCGCGGCGCGGGGCATGGCCCAGGGGGATTACGGCCATCCGGTGAGCGGCTCATACCCTGGGGAGGTCGAGGAACTTGCGACTAAGCCTCGAGGCGATGCGCCGGGAGGTGCAGAGGAGCGAGGACTCTCTGCGCGGGTTCGTGGCGTCGGCCGCCCACGAGCTCAGAACCCCGCTGACTTCTATCCAGGGCTTTTCTCAGGCGTTGTTGGACGGCACGGCCGCCACACATGAGCAACAGCAGCGTTCGGCGGCCGCGATATACCGGGAGTCGGCTCGGCTGCAGCGGCTGGTGGACGCGCTACTGATCCTCTCGAGGTACGACTCCCGCGAGTTCACTCCCAATCTCAGCCCCACCGATGTCGGCGGGATTGTCCGTGAAGAGGCGGAGCGCCTCGTGCAGGCGGGGCTCGCTGAGCGGGGCCGCATCGAGGTGACCGTGGCCGGCGACGTCCGGGCTGTCACGGACCCGGACGTTATGCGGCAGATCGTAGGCAATCTGCTACGAAATGCCGTGCAGTACGGCGGAGAGGACCGCATCGAGGCCCGCGTGGGCGTTGAAGGAGAGCGGCTGGTGCTCGAGGTGGTCAACGGGGGACAACCTCTCTCGGTCGACGAACGCGCCCGGATCTTCGAAAGGTTCTTCCGGGGCCGGGGAGCACGGAGCACGGAGGGTTTTGGGCTCGGATTGCCTTTGGTGCGTGAGATGTGCGATGTACTCGGAGGCCGGGTCGACCTGGTGGGGCAGGGGCCGGCCACGGTATTTCGTGTGACGGTCCCGGTTCGGCCCTCTGCTGTACGGCGGACCTGACGTTAGGGGGCGCGACTCCGGCCCGTCAGACCATGGCCCAGCGACAGGATGCAGGGGGCCTTGTGTTACCATATGCGAGCGGCTATTCCGGCTGCCAACCAAGAATCATTGTGAGGTTCCCTTGCGTGTGACGTTGATCGAGCCTGCGGCGCCGGGCTTTCACGTATACAGTTTCGTCAAGCAGTTTCGTCTCGGCCTTCCTCTCCTTGGTGCTCTTTTGAAAGAAAAAGGCCACGAGGTGCGCATCTACGCGGAAAGCGTCAGTGAGGTGGACTGGGACGACGTTCTTTCCTCAGACCTGGTGGGGATCTCGAGCACCACCTCTACCGCCATCCGCGCTTACCGGTACGCACAACGAGCCCGCGAGGCCGGCATACCCACGGTGATGGGCGGCCCGCACGTGACCTTCCTCGCCGAAGAGGCGCTCGATTTCTGCGACTACGTCGTCCGGAACGAGGGTGAGCAGGCCCTCCTCGAATTGGTCGATTACCTCCTTGGCAAGGGCACTCTGGAAACCATCCTAGGACTTTCGTACCGTAACGGCCGCGGGGAAGTCGTCCACAACGAAACGCGCCCCCTTCTCACGTCGCTCACAGACCTCCCCTGGCCGGACATGAGCTTGGTGGTAAAAGGGGAGGGCGTCAGCCCGTTCCCGATCCTGGCCTCGCGGGGTTGTCCCTTCGGCTGCGAGTTCTGCTCGGTGGTCCTGATGTTCGGGCGCCGAGTGCGCACTGTCGAACCGGTGGAAGTGGTGAAGGCGCTGAAGAAGGCAAGTCCGAAGAAGATCTTCTTCTACGATGACAACTTCTTCATCAGCAAGAAGCGGGGCACCGAGCTTCTCAAGGAAATGATCCGGCAAGAATTGAACGTACCTTTCTTCGCTCAGATCAGGGCCGATTCGGTGTACAAAGACGGCAAGACGGATCGTGATCTGCTCAAATTGATGTGGGAAGCCGGTTTCATGATCGCGTACCTGGGTCTGGAGTCCGTCAACCCGGCCACACTCAAGGAGTATCACAAAGAGTCCAGCGTGGACGATATGGCCGGCGGTATCAACGCACTGGCGCAGACCGGCATCAAGACTCACGGCATGTTCGTTTTCGGGGCGGATTCGGATACGCGTGAATCGCTGGCCACTACGGTCGATTTTGCCACCCAGAACGGGCTGAACAGCGTACAATTCCTGGCTTTGACGCCACTGCCCGGTACCCGACAGACGGCCCAGTTGGAGGCGGAGGGGCGGATATTCACGCGGAACTGGAGCCTATACGACGGGCATCACGTGGTGTTCTGGCCCAAGAACATGACTCCGTACGAGCTGCAGGACATCATTCTGAAGTCTCACAAGCGCTTCTACCGCGGCCGACGCATGCTGTCCATCAATCCGAAGTTTCCGGTCTACCGAAAACATCAGGTGCAGGGCTATTTGATCAGCCGGGCGTGGGAGCACGTGCGCGAGAACCGCGATTTCCTTCGGGAGTTGAGAGATTTTTCGGAGTCTTCCAAACCGCCGGTTACCGACGTGCCCGACTTCCTCAAATCTGAGCTGGAGACTGCCTCCCAATAGAGCCGCTCGCGCTTGGCCACAGGTACCCCTGTTGAGACGGCTGGGCAAGCCTTTTAGGCCGCGAGCAGAGGATTTCGGCCCTCGCCTCCGAACAGGATATCGCTACATTCACTACTCACAGTCGACATATTTACGTGTCGGGCGACTCAGCAGGGGGATGCCGCTTGGCCAAGGTCCTGGCCTTCGCTAATCAGAAAGGCGGCGTGGCTAAGACCACGACGACGATAAACCTTGGTGTAGCTCTTCAGGAGTTGGGCCATCGAGTGCTGGCCGTGGACATGGATCCTCAGGGAAACCTGACCATGAGTTTAGGACTCAACCCGGACAAGGTGCGGCCGAGCATGTTCGACGTCTTGGTGAACGGTGTGAGGATCGAAGAGGCACTGTTCCACCAGGAGTTAGACGTGGCCGGAGCGAGCATCGACCTCGCGGCGGCAGAGATAGCCCTCAGTTCGCTCATAGGGAGGGAGAGGGCACTCAGTAAGGCCCTTCTCGAGGTCCGCGATCGGTACGACTATATCCTTATCGACACCCCCCCGTCCCTGGGTCTTCTCACGGTGAATGCCTTGACCGCTTCGGATGCGGTGATAGTCCCTGTGCAGTGTGAGTACCTGTCTCTGCGTGGGTTGGCACAGCTCGAGCGGACGCTGGAGCTGGTCCGGGACAACCTCAACCCCTCCGTGCACATTGCCGGAATCCTGCCCACTATGTACGATTCACGTACGGTCCACGGGCGGGAGGCGGTTGAGGTGTTGAGGAGCAGTTTTGGCGATCTCGTGTTTAAGACCGCCATCCGGAAGACCATCCGATTCGCGGAGGCGCCGGTCAAGGGCGAGTCGGTGCTCAAGTATGCGCCCGACAGCGCGGCGGCGAAGGCCTACCGCGATTTGGCGAGAGAGGTGCTCAATGGAAAAACGATCTAGCATGAAAGACAGTGGCCTGAGCGCGCTTTTCCGGGCGACGGACGGTGGCAAGCCGCCTGACGAAGCCCGAAACGCAACCACGGATGAATCGGCTGAAACCGCCGGGCAAGACATGGCGACCCAAGCGACTCCGGCATCGACACCGGAATCCGCGCGCGAGAGGGACGCCGGCGCCGCGCGTGCCGCCACCCCCGCCGACACGGCGAGGCGGAGTCTCATCCAGCCCTCGCGGAGTTTCCCCGCGGTAATCCGCGTGGTCGGAGTGGGCGGAGCCGGCACCAATGCCGTCAACCGGATGCTGGAAGCGGGACTAGAGGGTGTGGAGTTCATCGCCATCAACACCGATGTGCAGGCCTTGCAGATGTGCGAGGCCGACCACAAGATCCGCATAGGGCGCGAACTCACCAAAGGCTTGGGTGGAGGCGCGGATCCCCGGGTGGGTAGGGAAGCCGCTATCGGCGCCTATGACGAGCTCAAAGCCATGCTCAAGGGCAGCGATATGGTGTTCATCACCGCGGGCGAGGGCGGAGGTACCGGCACCGGAGCCGCCCCTGTAGTCGCCGAGATCGCGAAGTCACTGGGCGCGCTCACGATAGGCGTGGTCTCGCGGCCGTTCAATTTCGAGGGGAAGCGCCGGGCTCAGCAAGCTTTGGAAGGCATCCGGACGCTGCGCCAGAGGGCCGACACCGTGATCGTCGTGCCGAATGACAAGCTCCTGATGGTCGCCAGCCGCGGCACCTCCATGATTGACGCCCTCCGCCTGGCTGACGATGTGCTGCGCCAAGGGGTGCAGGGAATCTGCGACTTGGTGACCGTACCGGGGCTTATCAACCTCGACCTGGCAGACGTGCGGACGATCATGACCGGTGCTGGGACCGCGCACATGGGCATCGGCAAGGCGCGAGGTGATCAGCGCGCCCAGAAGGCCGCGGAGATGGCCGTGAACTCGTCCCTGCTCGAGACCTCCATAGAAGGCGCTCGCGGGATCCTGCTCAACATCAGTGGTGGGGACGATCTCTCCCTGTTCGAGGTGAACGAGGTGGCTCAGATCGTCAACGCGGCGGCGGATCCAGAGGCGAACATTATCTTCGGCGCGGTGGTGGATCCATCGCTTGGGGACTCCATATGGGTCACCGTCGTGGCTGCTGGATTCGACACCACCGGCGAGGAGGCGTTGGTCGAGCAGGTGGAAAGCCCGCACGCTTTTGACCGACCCGTCGACCACCCGATGGAGCGCTCAGCGGAGCGGCCTTATTCGGGCGTGGCGGGCAGTCAAGCAAACGGAACGGCCGGAAAGATGGAAAAGAAGGAGGAGAAGGACCTCGATGTCCCTTCTTTCCTCAGTCTACTCGACGAGTAGGCCGCGCTCGAAGTAGGAGCAGGTCTTCTCGTTGAACCCAAGCCTACTATAGAAGGCGCGCGCGCCGAGGTTCCAAGATTCAGCCAGCAGGAAAAGCCGGGCGCAGCCTCTCTCCTTGGCCAGACGCTCGGCGGTCCGCAAGAGCCCTTCGCCGACCTGAGCTCTGCGTGAGGTGCCGGTTACGACCACATCCTGCAACTCGCAGACGGGCGCGGCAGACCAGGTGGAGAGCGAGAAGACAAGCGCGCACATCCCGACTATGTGTTCGCCCGCAACCGCCACCAAGAAGGTATGATCGGCTGCGGCCAGCGCGGCATCTACCACTAGGGCGAGCTTGTCGGGCGCGGGAGCATGCACCTCGTGGTCCTGCATGATCTCGACGAGGAGCGCGCAGAGACCGTCAGCGTCATCGGCGGTGGCTTCGCGATAGATGATGGGCGGCAAAGGAGCGGTCCCTTCCTTATGGAAAAGTTGTCACGTGACGCGAAAAACGTGAGGCGAGGTTAGCAGATGGACGGTGAGTTGCTGTATCTGAACGGCGAGTACCGGGACCTATCCGAGGGCTGGGTGCACGTGGAGGACCGCGGTTTCCAGCTGGGAGACGGGATCTACGAGGTCATCAAGGTCATGAACGGGCGCCTGGTCTGGCTCGACGATCACCTGGTCCGCTTGGGGCGAAGTCTGGCCGCGATCCGACTCGGCGATGCGCTGGTCGAACACGATCTGGCGCAGGTGCTGCCGACCTTGGTCGAGCGGTCTCATCTGATGGACGGCTCGGTGTACCTTCAGGTGACCCGCGGCTCTTCGCCGAGGGATTTCCCATTCCCGGCCGAGCTGCATCCCACCGTGGTGGCCTACGTGCGGGCGCGCGCCTTTCCCGGTCCGGATTTCATCCTCCAAGGGATCACCCTCCATCCGGTGGAAGACCTCCGTTGGGGCCGGTGCGACATCAAGTCCACCAACCTCCTAGCTGCTGTGCTAGCGAAGCAGGAAGCCCGGGAAGCGGGAGCCTGGGAGGCGCTGTTCATGGCTCCTGATGGGGTTGTGCGAGAGGGCGGTTCCTCGAACGTTTTCGCCGTGCTGGGTGGCGTGCTGCGCACCCATCCTTTGGACAGACATATCTTGGGCGGCATCACACGCATGCACGTGCTCGAGATCGCTCGTCGACTGGCTATCCCGAGTGACGAACGCGCTTTCACCCTTGACGAAATCTACGAGTCTGCCGGCGATTGCGAGTTCTTCTCGGCGTCCACGACCACGGACATCCTCCCCGTGGCCGCGGTGGGCGGTACCGCCATCCGGGGCGGCAAGCCAGGACCGGTGACCCTCAGGCTCCTTGACGAGATGAGAGCGACGATGGCGGAGATGGTGGGGCAGGAGAGACCTCGCGCATTGCTTGCACCCGTCCGACATTGAGGGCGTCGGGGCCGTGGCCATCGGCCCCTGGGACCTCGAGCACGAACGGCAGGTGGCGGAAGGCTGGGTGCCTCACCACCCGGGCCAGCGCCTCACTCCCGATCTGGCCTTCGCCGGGATTCTGGTGTTGGTCTCGACCGGATGCGAAGGGGGTCTTCGAGTCGTTCAGATGCCAAAGGCCTATTGCGTCCAGCAAGCCGAGCGCTCGTAGTGAAGACACGAGTTGCTCGAGACCCTCGGCCTCGTGGACGGGGATTCCGGCGGCGAAGAGATGGGCCGTGTCGAGACAGATGCCTGCCTCGCCAGGCAGCGCCGCCACCAGGGTGACGAGCTCCTGGAGGTCGCCACCCACGAGATGGCCCGCCCCGGCTCCGTTCTCCAGCAATAACCGGGGTAGAGATGCCTGAGAAGTCTTCTCCGCCAGGTCCAGGGCCGCTTTCACGGTGGGGATCGCCCAGCGCACCGCGGCTTCGAAGCCCACCCCGTGGTGCGAGCCGATGTGGGTCACCACACCTCGGGCTCCCGTCCTCGCTCCCAACAGCAATGCCCGGGAGAGTGCTTGGGCGGAACGCTCCCGGAGGACCTCATCGGGCGATACCAGGTTGATGAGGTAGATGCTGTGCACGAAGAGAGGGATGCCGGCTTCTCGCAGTGCAACCGTCATGGTCTCCGCGTCTTCATCGGTGTAGACGTAGCTGCGCCACATCCGGGGATTGGTGTTGAAGATCTGGACGACTTCCGCCCTGCATGCGGCGGCTCGCTCCGGAACGTTGACCAAGCCCCCTGCCGTTGAAAGCTGCGCGCCGACCAGCGGCAAGCCCGGCTTGTACGGAGGGAGATCGGGCGGCGAGGGATCCTGCTGGAGACCTTTGACGAGAGCCAGCGCCGCTCCTTTCGAGTTATGCTGGGATGAAGCCAGCGAAATGAACAGAGTCACAGGTGGCGCCGTCCGTGCGTCGCCGTCACGCGAAATATACCCGGACATCCAACGGACAGTCGGCGGGCGTGGAAATGCGTCGTGGGGCGTGCGGAGACCCTGGGGGGTCGGTTGAAGGCTCGGGCCCTGCGAAAGTCCGAGAGTGGGAGAGGGTCGTGGGAGGAGCCATAGAGATTGGCCATCAGTTGAGCCATCAGTCTGTCGATCAGGAAAGCGACGGGGACAGCGGCCGGAGCCCCGACCAGGAGGACGACCGGCGGAGCGGGCCGGTGAGCCGGGAGGCACCCTGGGGATGGAACACCAACGTCCCAGTGCTGGACGTATGGGCTATCGAGCCGTACTTCGGCGGGTCCCACCGTTACTTCCTGAAGGGGCTGGCCGCCAACTCCTCGCACAGGGTGCACGTGTTCTCGTTGCCGGGGCGGCACTGGAAGTGGCGGATGCACGGCGGGGCATTGAACCTCGCGCGGCAGCTGAACGAGGAGGCGGTCGCTCAGAGGCACGGGCCGGACGTCCTTTTCGTTTCGGACATGCTGGACCTGCCGGTGTTGCTGTCGCTGGTGGAGCCCTCAGTGCGACGAGCCCCGGTGGCCGTCTATTTCCATGAGAACCAACTCACGTACCCACTGCCCCCTGGGGTGGAACGCGACCTCGGCTACGGCATGAAGAACCTAACGAGCACCCTCGCCGCCGACGCCGTGTTCTTCAACAGTCAGTACCATCGCGCTGAGTTCCTCCAGGGAGTGCGCGACTTGCTCGCGACGGTACCCGACGAGGTACCCACCTGGGCCGTCGATGACGTTGCCCGAAAGGCCCGAGTGTTAGCAGTTGGCTGCGACCTTCGGCGGCTAGACGCATTCCGCAAGGCCGGCATGCAGGCTGCCATCAACGGTCACTGGGGCGACGCGGAGGACGGACCCCTTATCGTGTGGAACCAGCGCTGGGAGTACGACAAAGCTCCGAACGACCTTTTCACAGCCTTGCACGAGCTCAAAGCTCGAGGTGTCGGCTTTCGCCTCGCGATGGCGGGGCCTAACCAAGGGACCCCCACCGCGGAGTTTCTCCGGGCGCACGAAGAGTTGGGTGACCGGATCGTCCAGTGGGGCAAGCTGGACTCGTTCCAGGAGTATGCTTCGTTGCTCTGGGCGGCCGATGTGGTGGCGTCCACCGCTATCCACGAGTTCTTCGGGGTGGCCGTGGTCGAGGCGATCTACTGCGGCTGTCGCCCGGTGCTTCCATGGAGGCTGAGCTATCCCGAGCTGATCCCGGAGGAGGTGCATCAAGAAGTGCTCTACGGGGAAGGTCGAGTTGGTGCAGGCGTTGGCAACGGCTCTGGAAGCGGGAAGAGCCTGGTCCGTCGACTGGCAGCGCACCTGGGTGGCGCGGTACGACTGGAGCAACATGGCCAGGCTTTACGACGCGGAGCTGGTCCAGCTTGCTCTTGGGCCGGAACGTCGGGGCGAGTCGAGTGGGGCCGCAAACGAGCGGTAGCTGGAGGAGGCGGTCATGAAGATCCTGGTCACTGGAGGGGCGGGCTACATCGGGTCCATCACCACCCGCGTGCTCGTGGAAGAGGGGCATGAAGTAGTTGTTCTGGACAGCCTGGAGAAAGGCTTCGCGGCGGCTGTGGATCCGCGCGCAGAGCTGGTGGTCGCCACCGTCGACGACGACGCGGTGCTCGACCTCGTGCTCCCCGGTGTGGACGCGGTGATGCACCTGGCCGGGTACATCGAGGTGGCGGAATCGCAGACGGACCCGGCTCGCTACCTGAACAACAACGTCTCGGCCCCCATGGTGCTGCTGGCCGCGATGGTGCGCCACAAGGTGCCGGGACTGGTCTTCTCGTCCACTGCCGCGGTGTACGGAGAGCCAGAGGCCACCCCCATCGAAGAGAGCGCCAAGACTTTGCCCGTGAACGCGTATGGGCTGTCCAAACTGATGTTCGAGCACTGGCTGGACTGGTTCGAACGCGCGCACGGACTGCGTTCGGTGCGGTTTCGCTATTTCAACGTGGCCGGCGCGTGGCCCGATGGGTCGATGGGTGAAGCGCACAGGCCGGAGACGCATCTGATCCCGCGGGTGCTCGAGGCCATGGCCCGCGGGGAGCGCGAGTTCGAGGTCTTTGGCCGCGACTATGCCACCCCGGACGGCACGTGCGTCCGCGACTACATCCATGCATTGGACTTGGCCCGGGCTCACCTCAAGGGCTTGGAGTGGCTGCACGGGGGTGGCGGGACAGAGATCTTCAATCTGGGAATGGCCGCGGGTTCAGCAATCTGGAAGTGGTGCGGACCTGCGCGGCGGTGACCGGAGTAGACGTGGAGGTAAAGATCGGTCCTCGGCGGTCCGGCGACCCGGCGGTGCTGGTTGCGCTCACATGAGCGGGTGGCCGCGGTCCTCGGATGGACTCCCGAGGAGATCGAACTGGCCGGCATCGTCGGGGATGCGTGGAAATGGCACCGGAGTCACCCGGAGGGATACGAGACCGGACAGCGGACTTTGAGTTGAGCCCCTTGCCCGATGTTACACTTCGACCGATTTGACACGCGAGGACTTCGCGGGCGACTTGCGGAAGTACGATGACAATCCGGTCGCACGAAGGTCCGGTGGCGGGCCGTTCACGTGGAGCGCTAGATTGTGAGCAAAGGTGATGACGCCGTGACAGACGAGGATGAAGGGGCCCGAATACCGGATGGCGACTCATTCGTGCGCGCGCTCGACAGGGGACTATCGATCCTGGCCCTATTCGACGTTGAGCATCATCAGTGGACCGTCGGTTCAATTTGCGAACGAACCGGCCTGCGGAAGGCCACAGTTTACCGGATGGTGAGGACGCTGGAGGCGCGCGGTCTCCTTTCTTATGACCCTGCCGCTGAAAACTACCGGCTGGGGCGCGCGTTGATTCCCCAGGCCTACCTAGTTCTGTCGCACGTGGAATTCGTCCGGGCTGTTCATCCTTTCCTCGAAGCACTTGCCGAACAGACCGGCGAGACCGCGGAGCTCGCGGTGGAAAGCGAGGAGGGTTCGGTCGTAGTCGACCAGGTCGGCACTTCTCATCCCTTCAAGCTGGATATGCCTATCGGTCGGGTACTGCCCGGCACCGCAAACGCAAATATGAAGCTATTCGCCGCATGGCGGACAAGGGCCGCCGGTCCAACGCCCGGTGGCGCTCGGCTTGCACCCACCCCCGCGCGCTTGCATGGGGGCGCTAAGGCCACGTCCGACCCGATCGGAATTGCCACTACCGATCTGGCTTTTGATCTTGAGGAGACGGACGCTGGCGTTTGTGCCGTGTCGGCTCTCGGTTTTCGGGCCGGAAGGAGAATTGGTCGCGGCAGTCACCGTTGTCGCTCCGAAGGAGCGCTTCGGGGCGACCAAGAGAAAGAAGCATGCCGAAGCCGTGAGCGACACGGCAGCTCGCATCTCAATGTATCTCGGCTACCAAGCTTCGCCCAACGCGCCGAGGAGCGGAGCGCGGCCTACTAGCGCATAACGCGCCGGCCTCCCCCCTGGGGGGATGGACAGTAATTGACCCGCCACTAGGTCGTTTGACAAGGGACTATGGCTGTGTCACAGTTTCCTTGAATTTTCCGGACCGGTTGGTCCGCCAGACGGACTACAGACTACAGGCCGGTTGGGACATTGTCGGTCAACCTTCTTTAGAAGAAGGGGTGAGAGCAACTAACTGTGCGGCAGCTGGCATCGCAGCGACGGCATGGCTTGGGCATTTTCCCACGGGAAAGAAGTCGCAGGTCGGCCGCTCGATCACAAGAAGGTGGGGGTCACAAGATGAACACTTATCGGCGGTACCTGCTTGGCAGTGAGTGCGCTGCTAGTTTTGGTTGCTCTGGCAGCAGTGATCGCGAGTTGCGGCGGAACGACTGCAGCCGTTACATCCGGTAGTTCCAGCAACACGCAGGCAGCTGGAGCCAAAGTCATCAAGGTCGGGTCGATCCGTACTCCCCCTTCCCGCTTACTGTTCAGGGGCAGAAGGAGCTGCAGGCGTACATACCGTACGTCAATCAGAACGGCGGTATCACCATCGCGGGTCAGAAGTACACCTTCGACGTGATTTATTACGACAGCAAGAGCAATGCCGAGACGGCGCGCGGCGGCCGAGCGGCTTGTCAACCAGGACAAGGTGGACTTCATCCTCGGCGATTCTACGGTAGACAGCTGGCTGTCGGTGACCGAAGCCGCCGACAAGCTAGTCCTCGCCGCGTCTCCTACGCCTGGGATTCTGCAGCCGGGTGTCAAGCTCGCTTTCAAGACGCTCTGCAACAACACCCAGTCGCCTGTGGTGTGGGACTGGGTCGTCAAGAACGTCCCGTTCAACACCGTCAGCGCCGCGTACGTCGACACCGCCGAAGGACATGCCGAAGCTGCTCGGCTCAAGCTCTGGCGCCCAGTTCAACAAGACGATCGTTGACATCGAGTTCTACCCGGCGGGAGACCCAAGACTTCACCGCGCTCGCCACGAAGATGGTCGCGGCCATCCCGACGCTTTCACTTCTCAAGGCGGCGGACCCGCGTCCGATCCTCTGCTGTTCAAGGCGCTTCGCGCAGCCGGTTTCAAAGGCCAGTTGTTTAACGCCGTTCCCCTCACCTCTGCTCAGGTCGCGAAGGTCGTCCCGATTGAGTGCTTTGGCGTCTGGTCGACGCGGTTCCCGCGATCGAGACCGACGATCCGCCGCCACCGCCAAGCAGCTGAAAGATGTCTACGCCGCGAAATACGGCAGGTGGGATAACCCTGACACGGGTTCCATCGAGCGTTCTCATCTGCTCTGGCCGCGCTTGATAAGGCGCAGAGCCTCGACCCAGATAAGCTGGCCGACGTCATAGCCAGCGGGCTGCGTTTGACACTCCCGACGGCCCTGCCCAGATGATCGCCCGCCCGGACCTGGCGACGCCGGACCATCGATTGCTGCTACGGGACCCTCATCGGCAAGATTCAGGGACGCTACGGCGGTCCTCCATACGGTCGGCCCTGTCGACCAGGCGGTAGCCTCCACCACCTCGTTCTTCGCCAAGTAGTACCCACGAAGCCAGTACGCGCGGCGTCGTCCCTAGCGACGCCGCGCGAAGCCGCCGGCGGCGGAAGTCGTTTCTCTCGCCCGGCAACTGTTGCCTTTCAGGCGAACGCGAGACTGCAGGCTGAGGGGGCCCATGGGACGCATCATCGTCCAGCTTTTTATCGATGGCGTTTCTATCGGGATTGTCTACGTCCTGATGGCCGCGGGCTTCAACGTCATCATGTCCGTTGACCGGATCCTCTTCATCGCTTTCGCCCAGTTCTACATGCTGGGCGCCTATTTCATCTGGTACATGATGAAGCCGCTGCATCTCAACTTCGCCGTTGGCCTCGTGGTGGCGACGGTGGGCACGGGCATCCTTGGTGCTCTTTCCTACTTGCTCACATTTCGCTGGGTCCAGTACAAGGAAGGGCAGTTCCTCACCAACTTGCTGATGGGGGTGGGGTGGATCCTGATAATCACGCAGGCCGCTCTGCAGCTCTTCAGGGACCGGAGCCCGGGGCCTGTCTCAACGGTCGTTCCCAGGGACCGTCCGGAGCTTCGCCGGACTGAACATCTCCGTTGAGAAGGCCGTCGTCATTTTCTTGGCCGGAGTCGCCGATCCTCGTTGCGCTCCACTTCTTCCTGCAGAAGACCCGCCTCGGCCGCGCCATGCGTGCCGACTTCGTTCAACTGTGCTCGACGTCGCTGCCCTTCAAGGGGTCAACTCGACTCGGGTGTTCGCTCTCACCATGGCCTCCTGGCTGCGCGCTCGCCGGGTTGGCCGGCGCGCTTGCTGGCTCCCGTCTTCGCCGTCACCACTGAAGTGGGCAGCTTCGCCTTTCTCGTACCGCTCGTGGTCGTGATGCTCGGTGGGTTGGGAGCATGCTTGGGAGCGATTCTGCGGACTTCTCTTCGGCATGGCGCTCAGCTTCGGGCAGTACTTCATCGGCGGGGGAGAGGCCCAGATCGCTCTTCTTCGTGGATCGTCGCCATCGTGTACTCATGCTCAGACCAGGAGGGATCCTTGGCAAAGCCATGGGCGACATCCCTCTCTAGGCGGCTCGGCCGCAGTCCACGATCTGGCGCCGGGCTCTGGCGCAAGTGGGGAACCGCTGCTTTTCGTCATCGTCCTCGCCCTCCTGCCGCTGGCCGTGACGCAATCAGTACTACCTGCACGTCCTCGTTGCCGTGGTCGTCGTCAACTGCGGTCCTTGCCATGACCTTCATCCTCACGCTGCGCACCGGGCTCATCAACCTCTCCATGGGGGCTTTCTGGGGTGTGGGCGCGCATCTGCACGGCCCTCCTTGAGACGAAAGGCGGGCTGTCCTTCTGGCTCGCGCTACCCGCCACCGTCGTCCTTGTTGGCCTTCTGTCGATCCTCCTCGGACTGGTAGTCGTCCGGTTCGCCGGTTTTGGCTTCGTGATCCTGACCCTGGTGATCGCCTCGATCGTCCCCGTATTCTTTGGGACGTTCCAGTACTTCGGGCGGTACGTGGGCATCCTGAACATCCCGCGGCCCGCCCCATCCCGCTTCCGGGCGGCGGCCAGATCGACGTTCATCTCCAACGGCGCCCTCTACTATCTGGCGTCTTGGGCTCGCGCCTGATCGTGTGTGCTCGTTCTGCTGGGCGTTCTACCCGGCCTCGGACGGTCAGAGCCTGGCGGGCGATCGGTCTGAGCTCGCAGCTCGCTCAGTCGGTGGGCATCAACCCCTTCCGATATCGGCTTACCGCCTGGATGCTGGGCTCCACCGCGGCGGGGTCGTGGGCAGCTTCTACGCGGCCTACTCGACAGCTCTGGTGCCCGGGACCTTCGGACCCTTCAAGGCCCTCTACGTTCAGATCTACGCGATCCTCGGGGGAATGGGCTTCGTGCTTCTCGGGCCCATGGTCGGCGCCTTCATCCTGACCGTGGTTCCGGAGTTCCTCCGCTTCGCGGGCGGAATCGAACCGATCATCACGGGAGCGCTAGTCATCCTCATCGTCATCTTCCTGCCGCAGGGCCTCTTGGGCTCTTTGGCTTCGCTCGCGACCTGTCCCCGCGGCCGTCACGTCCGCTCGAGCGGTTGTTTGGCCGCGGCG
Source organism: uncultured Thermoleophilia bacterium (assembly GCA_963772095.1). Classification (GTDB taxonomy): domain Bacteria; phylum Actinomycetota; class Thermoleophilia; order RBG-16-64-13; family RBG-16-64-13; genus Chersky-299. The sequence goes on along the minus strand of CAVYVU010000010.1, from coordinate 39,379 downwards.
AGGGCGAGGCGGCCCTAGAAGGCGAGGGACCGCCGTGGTAGGTCTGATCTCTCCGGAGGTGGCTCCCGTCCGGACTTGCCGGCGAAGCTCCACTCGCTCGGGAGAGGAGCAATGACATGGACCACAATCCTGGAGACGCAAGTTGCACCAAGCGTTTTGGCGGCGTGACCGCCGTGGACGACCTCGACTTGCCGTGGTGAACAGGGTGAGATCCTCGGGCTCATCGGGCCGAACGGGGCCGGCAAGAGCACGGTCTTCAGCCATGGTCGGCGGTTTCTTGAGCCCACGCGAGGCGAGATCCTCTTCAGGGCACGCGACATCACGGGTTGCCGGCGCATCGAATCGCCGGACTCGGCATCGCCCGGGTCTTCCAGCAGTCACTTGTTTTTCGCCGACTGTCCGTGTTGGACAACGTCTTCGTCGGCTGCCACAAGGCCTACCGCACTCCCATTGGAAGCGAGTGCTCCGCACGCGTGAGCGCGCGTGCCGAGGAGCGGGAACTCGAGGGCAGCCGGGCGCTTGAGTTCATCGGCCTCATGGGACTTGCTTCTCAGCGGACGAGCTGGCCCGAAGCCTGCCCCACGGTCACCAGCGGGCCCTGAGCGTGGCCCTGGCCCTGGCCACCGGGCCGAGCTCTCTTCTCTTGGACGAGCCGGTCACGGGGATGAATCCCAGCGAGACCAAGGCGCATGACCGACCCTGATCCAGACGCATCCGCGACGACTCGGCCTCACCATCATGCTCGTGGAGCACGACATGAAGGTGGTCATGGGCATCTGCGAGCGGGTGGTGGTCATCAACTTCGGGCAGAAGCTCTGCGAGGGGCCGCCGCGAGTCGTGCAGGCCGATCCCGCCGTCTGTGCTGCCTACCTGGGACGGGGACTTTCGATGTTGCTTGAAGTCGACGAGCTGCGTGTCACTTACGGACCAGCCCAGGCCCTCAAGGGGTTTCGCTACGTGTGGACGACGGCGAAGTGGTCGCCCTGATCGGAGCCAACGGAGCGGGCAAGACGACCCTTCTGCGCGCGATCTCCGGGCTCAAGTCCCCGCAGTCAGGTCAGATTCATTTCAAGGGAAGCGCATCGACGGCGTACGGCCTGCACCAGATCGTGCGATGGGTGTCGCGCACATCCCCGAAGGCCGCATCGTGTTCGGCCCGATGACCGTGCTGGACAACCTCAAGATGGGTGCCTACCTGCGCACGGCAACGCCAAGGAAGTGAGCCGCGACCTCGAGCGCGTCTACGCTCTTTCCCGATCCTCAATGAGCGGCGCGAGCAGCTGGCCGAGAGCCTCTCCGGGGGCGAGCAGCAGATGCTGGCGGTGGGCCGGGCGCTGATGGCCTCGCCCAAGCTCCTGCTCATGGACGAGCCCAGCATGGGTCTTCTCCCAAAATGGTCGAGACCGTGGCGCGATCGTACGAGACATCCACCGGGCGGGCATCGGCATCCTGCTGGTGGAGCAGAACGCGACCATGGCATTGGCCATGGCCAAGCGTGCGTACGTACTGGAAGTGGGGAACATCGTCCTCCATGGTCCGGCAAAGAGGTGGCTCGCGACGCTCTCGTGAAGAAGGCCTACCTGGGCGCGTAGGTGGTGGACGTCTGTGTGCGCGGACCGATCCGCGAACAAGGTCCCACAGCAACTGGCAACCAGAGCTCGGAGGATCACAAGGTGGAAGCGCACGAAACGATTCAGCAGCTAGCTCAAGAATGGCCCTACCCGATCCGGTACGGCTTGGAGACCGAGGCGGCCTATGACGTACTGGTCATCGGGGGCGGCATCGCCGGCTGTCATGCCGCCATCAACGCCGCCCGCCGAGGGGCCAAAGTGGCCGTTCTCGACAAGGGTTCCGTGATCCGCAGCGGCTCCGGAGGGGGCGGCTGCGACCATTGGCATGCCGCCTGCACCAACCCCTGCAGCAAGGTGACCCCCGAAGAGCTGATAGGGATCGTGGACAAGTTCCCGTTCGGCGTGACCTCCGAGTACGGCAACGGCATCACCTGCTACATCCTGGCGCAGGAGAGCTATGACACCCTGCTCGACCTGGAGCAGATGGGCGTCCAGATTCGAGACGTGCAGGACGAGTTCGTCGGGGCCGATTTCCGGGACGAGGAGACCAAACTCCTCTTTGCCTACGACTATGAGAACAAGCACACCATCCGGGTCTATGGCTGGGGCATCAAGCCGGCACTCTTCGCGGAACTCGAGCGCCTCGGGGTCGACGTCTATGATCGGGTCATGGCCACGAGCCTCCTCACCGAGGGGGGCAACGAGGCGCCCGGGTTATCGGGGCGACCGGGGTGAACGTGCGGACGGGCGAATTCCACACGTTCGCGGCGAAGGCCACCATCCTGGCTACCGCCCAGCCCCTGAGAATGTGGGTCTTCTCCACCGAACTGCAGGGATTCGCTGCCATTCACGACGATCCCAATTGCGCCGGCGATGGGTGCGCTATGGCCTGGAACGCGGGCGCTGAACTCACCCTCATGGAGAAGAGTGCGCCACATTCCGGGGGCTTTCGGTAGTGCCCTACGGCACCGGCAACGCCCACAACAGTTGGTACGCCTGTTCGATCGTGGACGCGGAGGGCAAGGAGATCCCGTGGATGGACAAGGACGGGCGAATCCTCGCAGGGGTGGCCGAGCGCTATCTTCCGGCCCCCGGGCAGAAATTCTTCCTGTCGATGCCCTTCGCGCCGGAAGACTACCGGGGCCCCAGTCTTATTCCCGATCTGCCGGACCGAATCGCAAGTGGGGAATACAAGCTGCCTCTCTACGCGGACCTGCCGTCCATGCCGGCCCACGAGAGAAGGGCCATTTTCGGCCTCATGGTAGGGCATGAGGGCAACACTCACATCCCGGTGTACGGCGTATACACCAAGGCGGGCTTCGACCCGGACCGGGATCTGCTGCAGGCTAATGTGATGCCCCCCGAGGGCTACACCTTCCGGCCCTGGTGGAACGGCTGCCCGTCCGCCAGTGGAGGGAGTCGGGCTTTCTCGTGGATGGAGGCGGCGCTTTGGTTCGACTGGGACCTGCGCACATCACTCGAGGGTCTGTATGCCGCCGGCGTGCAGCTGGCCGGCGGCGCCAACCACGCCGCCTCCGCGACCAGCGGGCGCTACGCCGGGCGCAAGGCGGCCGAATATCGCGGTCGGTGCAACGCACTATCTCGGTCGATCGCGGACCAAGTGGAGAGAGAAAAGGCCCGAGTCTATGCGCCGGTCAGCCGAAAATCCGGGCCAGGATGGAAGGAAGTCCAGGCTGGTCTATGTCGCATCATGCAGGACTACTGTGGAGAATGCCGCAGCGAAGAGACCCTCAATGTGGGGCTCCAATGGTTGGACAGCATCAAAGAAACGGAGCTGTCGGAGTTGCACGCCCGTAATCCGCACGAGCTCATGCGAAGCTTGGAGTGTTCGGTCCGGCTCACCGTGGGAGAGATCATGATGCACGCCTCGCTCAGCCGAAGGGCGAGTAGCCCGGCTCTCGGTTTCAAGAGGATCGACTATCCCGAGGTCGACCCGCCGGAATGGCACAAGCTGGTGACCGTTAGGCTCGAGGAGGACGAGGTAAGGACCCGTGACATTCCCTGGAACTATTGGCTCTTGTCGCCCAACGCTGCCACCTACGAAGCGAACTACCGGGCCCACAGCGGGCGCGAGGACTAGGAGCGCATAATGGAAGCCTACCTGGTAAATAACCCGCTCACGCCCTGCCAGGCCGTTGTTTTCGATGCGGCCCTTTGCATCGGATGCAATGTCTGCGTTGAAGTCTGCCGGACCGACGTCCTTGCGCCTAACTCCAGCCCTGGTGAACCTCCTCTGCTTGTGTACCCGGACGAATGCTGGTTCTGCGGTTGCTGTGTGGGGCATTGCCCGGTGCCCGGCGCGATATGGATGGAACATCCTCTAAACCAAAGAGCGGGTTGGAAGAGAAAGGACACCGGGGAGCATTTCCGGATAGGTATGAAGGACCCACCTCCCTCCAATAATCGCCCGCCGGTGGGGGGCTGGTGAGATAGGATCTAACCTGGAGATCATCCGGCCAGGGGACGAGGCGGCCGTCACAGGTAGGCGACGCGCCGATATTCTCGTCGTGTCGCTCATGCTGTTCATGGCCATGGCATCGGTGCTCATCTCCATGATGCCTCTGGTGACAGCAGAGCTTCAGGGCAAGTACTCGTTCAGCGGGTCGGAGATTGGGCTGCTCACCTCGGTTCTCCTGTTCGCCTCGGCAGTCGTCGGAATTCCCGTCGGCTTTGCCGCGGCTCGCTGGGGAGGCCGGATGTTGGCGTTGGCCAGCGGTTGCGTCGTCCTGGGTTCTCTCCTCTTCGCTTTCAGCTCTTCATACGGTGGCTTTCTCGCTGGGCGCGCCCTCCAGGGTATTGGGGCCGGCTCTGTGGTCCCCATCTGTAGCCCCCTCATGGCCCGCTGCCTTAGCGGTCGCCTTCGTGACAGGGCCTGGGGGATATTCGGCTGCGGTCAGGGACTGGGGGTGATCGCCACGCTACTCATCCTGCCCAGCGTGGAAAAAGCAGGGGGGTACCGTGCGGTGTTCTTGGCCGTGGCCATCGTTTGCGTGGTCATTGCCGGGGTGACACTGCCCCAACGATCGATTCGAGTGTTGCCGGAAGTTTCCCAAGGGGGTGCTACCCAAGGAGGGTCGCTCAGATCTCTTGGAACCGTGGCCGTCAATAGGAAAGTGCTTCTCCTGGCATTGATGAACGGGGCGGCGATGGCTGTGACGGTCGGGCTGCTCGCTTGGACACCCGAATTCTTGCAAGCACATCATTCGGCTACCCTCAGGACTGCGGCCTATCTCACTGCTGGTGTGGGGCTGGCTCAGCTCGTTGCCACGCCTCTGGGAGCGGCCGGGATGGCTCGATGGGGTAAGCGGTTCGTGCTATTGCTCTCGCTCATCCTCATGACCCTGGCCACTGTCTTGGTTCCCGGACTCCCGTCCCAGGCGACCGTTTTTGCCTGCGTCGTGTTCATCGGCTTCCTAGCGATGGTGGGCTTTCCACCAGTGCTGGCAGCTGTGCCCGACGTGGTGCACAAAGCCGATCAAGTCGGACCTGCGACTGGCCTGGTGAACGTGCTGGCGGCGCTGGTCGCCCTTCTGGCTCCTTGGCTGGTGGGTCTTGTACTCGACGCGTATGGGACAGGCGCGCAGCAACGAGGCTATCTATTCGGGTACTTGTTACTGGCTGCTTTCCCCTTGCTCGGGACAGTGGGGGCGGTCTTTATCAGGCTGCCGAAGAAGACAGGCTAGTGTGCGCGTGAAGGCCGGGCTCGAGCGACAGGAGACTTGTCAACGAACAAATGTTCGTTTATCCTTATTGGTATGAACGGGCCGGTCAAATCCCAGAGTCTGCCTCAGCAGTCCCAGCGGCTGTCCGAACAGTCCCAGCGACCTGCCCGGCAGCCACAACGGCGGTTCCAACAGTTGTCTCAGCGGCCTCGGGCTCCCTATCGGGTCATAGCGCACCTTGATTTCGACGCCTTCTTCGCCGCGGTCGAAGAGAACCTGGATTCTTCTCTGCGCGGGAAGCCTGTCATCGTGGGCGGAGGGGAGAGGGGAGTGGTGGCCACAGCTAATTATGTCGCCCGGCGGTATGGGGTCCATTCGGCCCTGCCGCTCCGCACCGCCCGCCGTCTCTGTCCTCATGGGGTCTTCATAACCGGCAACCATCATCTGTATCAGGAGTATTCACGGCGCCTCATGATTATGCTAGAAGACTACTCGCCCTTGGTGGAGCAGATGAGCCTGGACGAAGCCTATGTGGATCTCACCGGCACCGAGCAGCTCTTCGGCTCGCCGGTGCGGACGGCCCGTCTCATCCAGCGACGGGTGCAGGACGAGCTGAACCTGAGCATCTCCGTGGGCCTGGCTACCAACAAACTGGTAGCCAAAGTCGCCTCCGATCATCAAAAACCGGCAGGCTTCACCGTGGTCTTTCCGGGTAAGGAGGCCGAATTCCTGGCTCCTTTACCGGTGGAACGGCTACCAGGGGTGGGGCCGGCGTTGCTGCAGCAGCTGCGCGATCGAGGGGTCGCTACCGTGGACGATCTGGTTCGGGTGCCCTCGCATCTCCTGCGGCTGTCTTTCGGCGAGTGGGGAGAGATGTTGGCCCATAGGGCTCGGGGCGAGGATCCTCGTCAGGTGGTACCGCGGACAGAGGTCAAATCCATCTCTCGCGAGCATACCTTCGACGAAGACACCGGCGACGTCAGTATCCTCGAGTCGACCCTGATCGCTCTCACCGAGGATGTGTGCCGGCGTCTCCGGCACAAGCGGCTGGAAGCCCGTACGGTCACCATCAAGATCCGGTACTCGGATTTCGTCACTCATACGTGTTCCCACACCTTGTCCAGGCCGTTAGACGTGGACGAGATCTTGTTTCGGGAAGTGCTCGAGTTGTTCCGGCAAGGCCGTAGGCGGCGCTATCACTTGCGGCTGATAGGGGTAGGAGTGAGCAATCTAGTGCCGCGAGCGTGGCAGGATGATCTTTTCGATCAGGAGTTACCCTTGCTGCGTGAGCTCGACCTCAAGCTCGACGCCATCCGCGATAAGTACGGCAAGGATGCCATCCACCGGGGGGCGGCCCGGTCTTACAGCTGGGCCGGGAGCTCGTAGAAACGCACCTCCGACAGCGAGGTATCCGGAGTCGTGTAGCTTGAATAGACCGAGACGACCGTGAGCCGGATCCAGTCCGTGGACTTCTGGAGTGTGTTCACGTATTGGAACTCGTCCGTGTCGCGCAGCTCGACGATCTGCACTGCTCCGTTCGAGTACTCGATCCGCAAAGTGCGCACTCGTGGGTCGGCGGTGAACAAAGTCTTGCTCTTCTGGTTGCCGTTCGCGATCTCGAGGCGGGCAAGCTGTACCGACCGGGCGAAGTCGAACCGGACCCATTCCCCGAGGCCCGCGCCGCTGGCCCCTTCGCTCCAAACGGTCATCAAGTCGTCGTCGGAGAGATTCTGGGCGCGGAAGTTGTTCGTGCTGGTCGCCGGGAGCGACGATGAGGCGCTTTCGCTTTGAGGCCTGATCTGTGAGAGCGGCGCAGTGGTGAGCGTCGTGTCTCCGGAGGCGGGGACGCTTGTGTCAGGGGAGCCACCAGCGGAACCACCAGAGGCGAGGGTGGTGCTGGTGGACGCCAAGGTGCCCGCGACGCTCGAGTTGCTCGCGACACTTTGACCGGTGCTCGTACCGCGGAGCACGACGTACGCGAGTCCAAGCACGACCCCGATCAGCACCAGAGCCAGGAAGAACCGCAAGAAGATCCGGCCAGGCCCGCGACGGCGCGGATGGTAAGTGACTCCTCGTTGGCCTTGCCCACGCAATGAAGATCCGCAGCGCGCGCAGAACACGCTCCCCGGGTCGTTCAAAGTCTGGCAATCGCGGCAACGTATGTGCTCAGATCTATTCATGGCCCCCTGTCCGCTCCCCCTGCCATCGCTCACTACGCCGTCGTTTTAGATTCGCGCGCAGTCAGCAAGCTCCTCGCTCGGTCGGCCCTCTGCTTGGCATCAGCCTGCCGGTTCTTCGGGCCACAACTGACCCTCTGATAGAATCTTCGTCATCCGGCCCCCAAGACTCGAGCGGAGAGACAAAGATGGCTGATACCGACAACGTAAGAGAATCCAAGAATTTTTGCCTCGACGTTCCCGTGAAACGTGAGGCTTTCTTCCTGAAAGGCTCCACCGCGCTCGATTGGGGCATGCAGAATCGGCTCGCACGCATCTTTCGCCCGTCCTCTGGGCGCACGGTGATGCTAGCTATCGATCACGGATATTTCCAGGGTCCCACCTCGGGACTCGAGCGCGTGGACGTGAACATCGTACCGCTCCTTCCCTACTGTGACGCGCTCATGCTGACGCGGGGGATCCTCCGCACGACCATACCCCCTGGTTTTGGCCAGGGAGTCGTGGTGCGCGCGAGCGGCGGCCCGAGCGTCTTGAAAGACCTGTCCAACGAGCGCCTGGCGATCGACGTCGAAGATGCCGCCCGGCTCAACGTAGCGGCCATGGCCGTCCAGGTCTTCATCGGCGGGGAATACGAGACGCAGTCGATCGACAACCTCACCACGCTCGTCGATCTGGGCCTTCGCTACGGTATCCCGACGCTCGGGGTGACGGCGGTGGGCAAAGACATGGCCCGCGACGCGCGCTACTTCCGCCTCGCCTGCCGGATGTGCGCGGAGCTGGGGGCACAGTTCGTCAAGACGTACTACATAGAAAAGGATTTCGAGACGGTGACCGCCTCCTGCCCGGTGCCCGTGGTAATGGCCGGGGGCAAGAAACTGCCCGAACTGGACGCCCTGCAGATGGCCTACCGCGCGGTGAGCGAAGGCGCCTCCGGGGTCGACATGGGCCGCAACATCTTCCAGTCCGACGCCCCGACGGCCATGATCCAGGCCGTTTCGAAGGTCGTCCATGAGCTGATGAAGCCCGAGGATGCCTACGACCTCTTCCTGACGCTCAAGAACGAGAAGAAATGAGCCTTTCCCGCGAGCAGGGTCGCGCGGATTGGCGGGCGCCGCGCCCGGCGGGCGGGCGGGCGCCAGGTGAACGACGGTCTGTCTCCCGCGGGAGTCTTGGCCCAACTGGGACTGCCTCCGGCCCACCATCAGCGTGGGTGTGCTGACGGCTGATCTGATGGACCTCGGCCGGGAACTGACGACGATCGAAGAGGCCGGGGTGGGCGTAATCCATCTAGACGTCATGGACGGCGTCTTCTGTCCCATGATGACCGTGGGCCCGGCCTTCATCAAAGGCCTGCATACTTCGATGCTCAAGGACGTGCATCTCATGGTGCACGACCCGATCCCGAAACTGGCGGAGTACGTGGCGGCGGGAGCCGACCTGTTGACGCGTGCACGTGGAATCTACCGTTCATATCCACCGTGCGCTTCAGGAACTCGGGAAGCTTGGGATGCCCGGCCGGCCCGGACAGCGAGCGGTGAGGGGTGTGGCCCTCAATCCCGGCACGCCGCTTGAGACCCTCGAGCCTCTGATGGACGACCTCGAGATGGTGGTTCTGCTGGCCGTGAACCCAGGCTGGGGAGGGCAGAGCTTCATCCCCTCCACATTCGCGCGGGCGCGGCGGGTGAGGAGCATGATCGAGGACTCCGGGCGCGATATCCTCCTCTGCATAGACGGTGGGGTCACGAAGGCGAACATCGCGGAGGTCGCCGCGACCGGCGCCGACCTGGTCGTCACCGGGAGCGCGGTCTTCGACGGAAAGACTCCGGGTGCCAACGCCGCCTTCATGCTCGCTCAGATGAAGCGGCAGGCTCAAGGTTAGAGAGGTCGGTGCGATGCGCTCGAGATGGTCGGAAGAAGATGCAGCCGGTTTCGTCGCTCGCTACGCCGGACGCTGGGGAGAAGCGCTGGCCCTTCGCACCTATTCCAGCCGCCTCCTGGGGTCCGAGCCCTCTCTGGTGCTGCACGGTGGAGGGAATTCATCGGTCAAGGGTGCCTGGGAGAATGTGCTCGGTGAGTTGGCGGAGGCGCTGTTTGTCAAGGCGTCAGGCGTGGACATGGCCACTATCGAGCCCGAGGGCCATCCCGGTCTTGATCTCTCGTACCTTCTGAAGCTGCGCTGGCTACCGGAGTTGGACGACCAGTCCATGGTCAACGAGTTGCGGACGCACCTCCTTCGAGCCGATAGTCCCACGCCGTCCATCGAGGCTCTCGTCCACGCTTTCATCCCACGGACGTACGTCGACCACACGCACGCGGACGCGATCCTCGCGCTCACCAACCGGCAGGGTGGGGCGGCCGCTGTCCGGCAAGCCCTGGGTGACGAGGTGGTCGTCCTCGACTACGTGACGCCCGGGTTCAAGTTGGCGCAGACTGTTGCTGCGGCTCTCGAAGAGCAGCCTCACTGTAAGGCGATGGTCTGGGCCCACCACGGGATAGTCACCTGGGGAGATAGCGCACGGGAATCCTATGAGCAGATGATCGACCTGGTCTCCCGCGCCGAGGCCTATCTCGCCAGATTGACGGAGCCGTCCGAGCCCCCGAGCGAAGCGAACTTGGTACGAGTCGCCGCCACCGTCGGCGGTGCCATCGGGGTCGAGGTAGCTCAGGCCCGGGCAGCCGCGATAGCACCGATTGTGAGAGGCATGCTGGCGGAGCCGGGGGGAGGCCCGGACCGGAATTACCGGCGGATGGTCGTCACTCCTCTCGTTACGCGCGAAGTCCTGGATCTTCTCGCGCGCCCGGGAGCCAAAGAGCTGGCGCTGACTGCTCCGCTGACCACGGACCACCTCATCCGGACGAAGGCTTTGCCCGCCTGGATCGACGACCCGGCCCACGACCAGCCGGACGTGCTTCGCGGGCAGATCCACGATTGCATCGCTGCGTACAAAGCGGACTACGAAGCCTACCTGGATCGGCACGCGGCACAGATGCCGGCTGGATTGCAGCCCTTCGACAGTCTGCCGCGGGTGATCCTCGTACCCGGCGTGGGAGCTCTCTGTGCGGGGCGCGATCTTCGCGAGGCAACGCATCGTAAGGGACATAAGCGCTCACACCTTGGCCGTGAAGGCTCTCGTGGGGAGCACCGGGTCGTATGTCGGCCTCCCCGAGGACGAGCTTTTCCGCATGGAATACAGGACTCTGCAACACGCGAAGCTGGCGGCCGGCCCGCCGCCGCCGCTGAGCGGCCACGTGGCTATCGTGACCGGCGCAGCGGGGGCGATCGGCGCGGGGATAGCCCATGGGCTGCTGGAGCAAGGCTGCGCCGTAGCGGTCACGGACCTGCCCGGGCGAGGCGCTTGAAAGCCTGACTGCCGAGCTTGGGTCTCGCTTCGGCGACCGCGTCATGGGCGTGTCGCTCGATGTGACGGACGCGGGGTCGATCGCCCGAGCATTCGCGGAGGTGGCACTGAATTGGGGCGGGGTCGACTTGGTAGTCGCCAACGCGGGTATTGCGATGGTGGCGTCCCTTGAAGACCTCGATCTCGAGCGTTTCCGTACTTTGGAGCGGGTGAACGTCGAAGGGACGCTGCTCGTTCTCGCGGAGAGCGGGCGTCACTTCAAGCGCCAGGGCACCGGTGGGGATATCGTGCTCGTCTCGACGAAGAACGTGTTTGCGCCTGGGGCCAAGTTCGGCGCCTACAGCTCGACCAAAGCAGCGGCACACCAGTTGGCGCGCATCGCGAGCCTGGAACTCGCGGACTACGATGTGCGCGTGAACATGGTCGCCCCCGATGCCGTGTTCGGGCATGGGGCCAGGCGGTCGGGGCTGTGGGCGGAGGTAGGTCCGGATCGGATGCGCGCCCGCGGCCTGGACGAGGAAGGATTGGAGGCATACTATCGCAGCCGGAACCTCCTCAAAGTGGGAGTCACCGCCGAGCATGTGGCCAATGCGGTACTGTACTTCGCCACCCGGCAGACGCCCACGACCGGCGCGACTATTCCCGTGGATGGCGGTCTCCCGGATGCCACTCCGCGGTGAATAGGGTTTGTGTGATCTGGGGTCGTCGGTGAGCAGGAGGCAGTCATGAGCGGCACTCTCGAACCCGTCGATCTTCGCAGCGACACCCTCACCCGGCCCAGCTCGGCCATGCGCAAAGCCATGGCCGACGCGCCCGTAGGCGACGACGTCTACCGGGAGGATCCCACCGTCAATCTGCTGCAAGACCGCGTGGCCGCGCTGCTGGGCAAGGAGGCCGCCCTTTTCGTGCCCAGCGGCACCATGGGCAATCAGCTCTGCCTGCGTACGCTCACCCACCCGGGTGACGAGGTCATCGCCCAGGAGGATTCGCACATCCTCCACTACGAAGGCGGCTCGGCCGCGGCGTTGTCCGGCCTCCAAATCCGCCCGATCCCTGGTGCGCTTGGACTCCTCGAGTCCCAGAGCGTGATCGAAGCCATGCGGCCCACAACGGAGCACTTCGCCCGGACTCGAGTCGTGGAGATGGAGAATACTCACAATCGCTGTGGCGGCACCATCTGGCCGCTGGAGCTGATGCGGGAGATCGCGGGAGTGGCCCACGCGCACGGGTTGGTCGTCCATTTGGACGGCGCCCGTCTCTGGAATGCGAGCGTGGCCACGGGGACACCACTCGAGAGCCTACGCGGCTTGCGCCGACTCGGTCTCCGTGTGCTTCTCAAAGGGGCTGGGAGCTCCGGTCGGCTCTGCACTGGCCGGCTCGCGCGATTTCGTGGAACAAGCCCGGTTCAATCGCAAGCGGTACGGCGGAGCCATGCGACAGGTAGGCATCCTTGCCGCTGGGGCGTTGTTCGCTCTCGACCACAATGTGAGCCGCTTGGTCGAGGACCACGATAACGCCGTCATCCTGGCTCGCTTCCTGCGTGAAGTGCCCGGGTTGGAGATCTCGCACCCGGTGCAGACCAATATCATCATCGCCGAACTTGCCGGTCTGGGCATCGACGCGGAGGGAGCCATCGCGGCCCTCAAGGCTCGTGGAGTGCTGTGCGGAGCGGCCAAGCGGACGAGCATCCGTTTCGTCACGCATCTGGACGTCAGCCGCCGTCAAGTGGAAGTCGCCGGCGAAGTGGCCGCTCAGGTGTTATCCGGACTTGCTCGGTCGTGACCCGGTCGTCATGAACCTCGACGACTCAGCAAGCGTGGGGCCTGCCGCCGATCCGGAAGCGCCATATGTGCGGGTGGCGGTCGTGGGCCTGGTACGACGCAACGACGACGGACGATGGTTGCTTCTCCATCGGAGTGAACCAACCGATGCATGGGACCCGCCTGGGGGCCGTCTGGAGCGGGACGAGGATCTCGCGCAGGGTGTGGCCCGTGAGTTGGCCGAGGAGACGGGACTGCGGGTGGAGATCGCCGGCCCCTGCTATGCGTGTCTCACCGTGTATAAAGGGGAGAGGTTGCTCGCAGTGACCATGTCCTGCCGGCCACTGAGCGACCCCGAGTGTATTGCGCTGGAGGCGGGCGGCGCCGTAGGCTGGCGCTGGGCATCGACGAAGCAGTGGATGGTTTTGGCGACGGAGGGGCGCACCTCCTGGAGCCCGGCTGACATAACCAGGGCAACGAGCGCGGCAAGCGCCGTCTGGACTGCAGAGGGCTTGTGAATACGGAGGGTTCGTGAACAGAGAGAGCGCTGAGTGCTTGGTGCGAGAACGGGTGACCAACGAGAACCTTGTGCGCCATATGTTGGCTACTGAGGCGATCATGGGCGCCCTTGCCGAACGTCTAGGAGAAGACGGCGAGCGTTGGAGACTCGCCGGCCTCCTGCACGACCTGGACGCCGAGCAAACGGCTGAAGCCATGGAGGCCCACGGGACCGTAACGGTCGAGTGGCTGCGCGAGGAAGGTCTGGACGACGAAGAGGTGCTCAGAGCCATCGCGGCACACAATCCGGCAAACGGGTCCGTCGTCGACTCCTCAATGGCTCGGGCCCTGTTCGCCTGCGATCCCATGAGCGGCCTCATCACCGCCGCGGCGCTGATCCGTCCCGAGAAGAGGTTGGAGCTCGTGACGCTCAAGAGTCTGAAGAAGCGGTTCAAGGAACCTGGTTTCGCCCGCGGCGCAAGACGGGAGGATATGTTGACATGCGACGAGCTCGGACTGGAGTTGGACGAGTTCCTGGAGATCGGGCTGACCGCGATGCAGGGGATAAGTGATGAGCTCGGATTCTGATAGCCGCGCGCCGGTACTTCTTGTCACCCTGTACGATCCCGTCGAGGCGCAGATAATCGTCGCCAAGCTGAGGAGCGCGGGTATCGAGGCCATAGTCACGCACGAGGCCCTCTCCTGGGTGCTCCCGGTGACCATCGACGGCGTGGGCAAACAGGACATCATGGTACGGCCCGAAGACCTCGAAGATGCGCGAGCCGCGTTGACCTCGGAATGAGATCCCGGGATCCCGACTCGGGCAAGACCTCCGCTTTCGACCCGTGCTACGAGCCGGTCATGGCGCTGATGCGAGGCGGGCACGTGGAATCGGTACACCGGGGGGCGATCGCCGTGGTGGACAGCCGCGGCGAGCTCCTGGGAGGGGTCGGTGACCCGCTTGCCGTGGTCCATCTTCGTTCCGCGGCCAAGCCGTTTCAGGCGCTTGCGGTGGTGGAGAGCGGCGCCGCCGACGCCTTTGGCATCACTCAGGAGGAGCTGGCCGTGATATGCAGCTCGCATGGTGGGGAGCCGGTCCACGTGCAGATCGTCGGCTCGCTGCTCGACCGGCTGGGCCTCGGACCGGAAGCCTTGGCCTGCGGAACGCACCCGCCCCTCAGCCCTTCAGCCTGTCGCGCCCTGCGGGACCGAGGAGAGCTCCCCTCGGTCCTCCATCACAATTGCTCGGGGAAACACGCGGGGATGCTCGCCATGGCGCTCCACCTGGGCACACCGGTCACCGGATACTGGGCGGCGGAGCACCCGGTACAGGAGCAGATAGCGCGGACCATCCGTGGGTTGTTGTCGCGGGGGCCGGGACAGCCTGGTTGTCGCTGGATCGCAGGAGCACGCAGGTCCGCCGGCACGCTGTGGGGAGGCACCGACGGCTGCGGGGTGCCCGTCGTCCGGGTGGACCTGTGCGAGGCTGCATGGTTGTTCGCGCTTCTTGCGGCCGGCGCCACGCCGGAACTCGCGCGGGTGCGTGACGCGATGCTCGCGCACCCGGAGCTGGTGGGCGGCGAAGAGCTGCGCGACACCAGGATCATGCAGGCGTCCACGGGCGGGGTCCTCGCGAAATGTGGCGCGGAGGGCGTCCAGGCGCTTGCTGTGCCACCAAGCTTCAGGCCCGACCCGAGCGACGAGTCAGCTCTGGGCTGCGTGATCAAGATCGAGGATGGTTCTGCGCGGCCCCTTCCCGCACTCGTAGGTGCTTTTCTTGGGTCGTGCGATCTGAGGGACGCAGTGGGAGGGTTACGTGCCGCCTACCCCTCGGTGACACGCACCGTCGACGGACGCGAGACCAGCGAGGAGGTCGTGCTCCTCAACGAGAGAGATTTCCGTAGGAAGGAACCACGCTCGGCTGTCGCCCGGGTGGAACAGGCAGAGTCCGCACCGGAGGTCGAACTCGAAAGTCGGGACGTGAAGGTGGACGTCGGCCGCGGCGACGAGCGGGAGGTGGCGCGTTTCTTCAGGGAGGAATGGCCGTTGGCCGACGAGGAGACATTCGGGCGCCGCATGGATTGGCGCGCCGAGCCGTTTGCACTGATCGTTCGGCGTCACAGACGCGTGCTCGCAGTGCTCCGCGGGCATTTTGTCGGTGGCCTCGGCTCGGTGGACGAGTTCGTAGTCGGAAAGGGGCAGCGAGGGCGGGGACTTGGCTCGGCGATGCTCAAACGCTTCGAAAAGGAGGCTCTACGGCGGGGCTGCGATCGAGTCGTATTGCGTGCGGTCAAGGATGCGGACTCCGAGCGGTTCTATCGTGACCGCGGCTACAGTCGTGAGAGCGTGCAGTTCTCGTACGAGTTCGGGTATGACTACGTGAGGCTCACCCGTAGGCTTGGGGAAAACAAGGCCCGAGCGGCGGTTGAGACCTGATGGGTTTGCCGGCGCACAAGCGGACGGAGGCGAGCCGGTGGGGATGGAGAAGGCCATGAATATTCGGGCGGGAGATGACCTCAGCCCGATGGCCATGCTCGGGGTGGACGCCGGAGGAACCAAGGTGACTGTCGGCCCGGTCGATGCGCAAGGACGGATGCTCGCGGAACCGATCACGGAGCCCAGCCAGACGCGTGACGCCGCTTCTTTTGTGGAGGGACTCATCTCCACACTCAAGCGAGGAGAGGCTGAATTCGGGATTCCTCTGGGTGGCGTCGGGATGGCGTGCGCCGGCACGGTAGACCCCGTGCAGGGGATCGTGGTGACCTCGCCCAACCTGCCTCTCGAGCGGGTGCCTCTCCGGGAGATACTCGAGCAGGCCTTGGACATGCGGGTCGTCCTCGAGAACGATGCCAACGCGGCGGTCCTCGCCGAAGTGACCGCCGGCGTGGCAGCGGGGCTCAGGCACGTGGTGATGCTGACCTTGGGCACGGGCGTGGGCGGTGGGATGTACCTCGACGGCCGGCTCTACCGGGGAGTGGGGGGCGGCGCAGCCGAGCTCGGCCACGCCATCGTCCTCGTCGACGGGGAGCTCTGCCACTGCGGTTCCCGGGGCTGCCTGGAGATGTACGCGTCAGGGAACGCGTTGGCCCGCGCAGGGATGCGGCGGGCGGCGTCGGCCGACCTCGACCCGCAGAGCGTTCTGGCCGAGCTGCGCTCTCGAGGAGAGCTGGACGGAGCGCAGGTGGCCCGATTGGCGCAGGAGGGCTATCCGGGCGCGGTGGCCGCGGTCGACGAGGTGGCACGGTGGCTCGGCATGGGGCTGGTGAACCTCACCAACACCTTCAACCCCGAGATGATCGTTGTAGGTGGGGGAGTGTCGGCCCTCGGGGAGCTGCTCCTGCGGCCGGCCCGTGAACTTGTGCGCGAACTCGCCTTGTCTCCAAACAAAGACCAAGTGCGAGTGGCCGCCGCCGCCCTTGGCAACAGCGCCGGCCTCGTGGGAGGGGGGCTCGTGGCCTGGGAGAAACTACAGCCGGCGGGTTGACCGGCGAGTGCTTTCCCACCAGGGCCGCCACCGCCATGCTGTACATCTGTCCCACCCCCATCGGTAATCTGAAGGACGTCACCCTCCGGGTGCTCGAGGTCCTCAAGCAAGTGGAGTTGGTGGCGTGTGAGGACACTCGCCACACCCGCATCCTGCTGGACCGGTACGGCATCGTCGCCCGCCTGATGAGCTTCCACGACCACAACGAAGAGCAGCGGCTGTCGGCCCTGCTCCCGCTGCTGCGGGAGGGCCGGGACGTCGCCCTGGTGTCGGATGCGGGTATGCCCGGCCTCTCCGACCCCGGCTTCTCGTTGGTGCGCGCGTGCGCGGCCGAGGACATACCGGTGACCGTGCTGCCCGGACCGTCATCGGTGGCGACCGGATTGGTTCTCTCCGGGCTGCCCGCGGACCGCTTCGCATTCGTGGGGTTCCTCGCCCGCGGCAAGACGAAGTTGACCGCCCAGGTGGCCGCGTTCGACGGTACGGGCGCGGCCGTGGTGGCCTTTGAGTCTCCCCGGCGGCTGCGGAAGTCCCTGGAGGTCATCTCCGAACGGTGGCCCAACCGTCAACTGGTCGTATGCCGGGAACTCACCAAGATCCACGAAGAGGCCATCCGCGGCACCGCAACGGAGGTCTTGGCGCGCCTGGGCGACCCCGTTAGAGGGGAGATCGTGCTGGTGCTCGAATCCGTCGGGGGGCAGGCCACCTCCCGGGTCTCGGCAGGCTCCGGCGACAAAGCGGCCTCCGACTCAGGTTTTGGTCTGGCGCCTGCAGTCCTGGAGGCCCGGGCGCGGGAGGCGTTGGGGCAGATGCTGGCCCAGGGCGTGGGGACCAAGGCTGCCGCGGGTATCGTCGCCGGCCTGACGGGACTGCCGGCCCGCCGGACATATGCGCTGGCTTTAGAGGCTCGGGAGGAACTCAAACACTGAAGTTGATTGCTCATGCGTGGTCGCAATCGCGCGGGCGGACGACCGCGGGCCGGAGGTCTGGTCGGAGCGTCGGTTTCTTTCGACCACAGCGCGGATTCTTGGCTATACTGGCTCGGCTATGGGCAAGTTCTACATCACCACACCCATCTACTACGTCAACGACGTGCCGCACATCGGCCACGCCTATACCACCACGGCCGCCGACGTCGCGGTCCGCTTCCATCGCCAACTGGGTGACGACGTGTATTTCCTCACCGGCACGGACGAGCACGGCACCAAGATCGAGCAGGCGGCCTCCGCCCGCGGTCTGACTCCCAAGGAGCACGCGGACGAGATCGTGGTCCGGTTCAGGGAAGTGGCCCGCCAGGTGAACGCCACCATCGATTTCCTGCTTCGCACTACCGACCCGAAGCACGAGGCTTTCGTGCAAGATTTTGTCCAGCGCTGTTACGACCACGGCGATATCTACACCGGCTCCTACGCCGGGCTCTACTGCCCGGCCTGCGAGGCCTACTACATCGAAGAGAACCTCGTGGACGGGCTGTGTCCGGACCATGGCACCCCGCCCGTGAAGATGGAGGAGGACAACTACTTCTTCCGGCTGTCAGCCTACCAGGAGCGTCTGCTCGAGCATTACCGGGCCAACCCCGAGTGGATCCGGCCCCGTCATCGCTACAACGAGGCGCTTTCGTTCATCGAGCAGGGCCTGGACGATATCTCCATCTCCCGGGCCACCCTCAAGTGGGGCATAAGCATTCCCTGGGACTCGTCCCAAGTGATCTACGTGTGGATCGACGCGCTCATTAGCTATCTGAGCGCGCTGCATTTCGCCCCCGGGCAAGATCTTGTCTCCCGTTTCTGGCCCCCCACCTACCACCTCATGGCGCAGGACATCCTCAAATTCCACGCCATCATCTGGCCGGCCCTCTTGATGTCCGCGGGATACGAACTCCCCGAGCACCTCTTCATCCACGGTTATCTCAAGCTGGGCGGGGAGAAGATGTCCAAGACCCGCGGGAACGTGATGGATCCCTTCCCGTTGATCGAGCAGTATGGCGCGGATCCCTTCCGCTTTTATTGCCTGCGCGAGGTGAGCTTCGGGCAGGATGGGATGGTGAGCGAGGAGGGCTTCAAGGCCCGCTACAACAGCGAGTTGGCGAACGAGCTGGGCAACCTGCTGTCGCGGAGCACCTCGATGATCACCAAGTACCGAGGCGGCTCGGTGCCCTCGCCGCCCCCCGGCCGTACGCCGGCCGACTCCCCGCTCGCCGCCGAAGCGGAGGAGACCGCGGCCACGGCCGAGCGACAACTGGAAGAGATGGACTTGAGTGCCGCGCTGGAGACGATCTGGATGCTTGTGCGCCGCTTGAACCGCTACGTCGAAGAGCAGGCGCCGTGGAAGCAGGCCAAAGAGGCGGCGGCCGAAGGCGCCGCCGGTGTGGCTGCCGCCGCCGCGCTCGACGCAACGCTCTGGGACCTCGCGGAGGGGCTGCGGCTGCTCTCGGTGATGCTGCACCCGTTCATCCCCGAGACCGCACAACAGATCAGCGCCCGGCTTGGGTTGGGCAGTGCCGGAGCGGAGACGTTCGCCCCTCGAGCCGCGGGAGGCGCCCAGGGCGATGCCGGCATCGAGCAGGCAGCGGGACCAAGCTGGGATCAGGCCCATTGGGGTCTGCTGCCCGAGGGTTCGAGCGTGGTGCCCGGCTCGGCTCTCTTCCCTCGGATCGAGGACTGACAGGCGCTGGCGGGACCAGCATCTTGTGACCTACCTAGACAATCACACTCACCTGGACGACATCGGCCTCGCCGGCGGTCCGCGCCCTGTGGAGGAATTGGTGCGCCTGGCTGCCTTGGCGGGTGTGGACACGCTGATCCACTCGGCGGTAGACGTGACTTCTTCTCTGTGGGGGCTGGCGCAGGCCGACCGCTTCCCTGGCGTGTGGGTCACCATCGGCTATCACCCCCAAGACGCCTCTGAGGCGACAGACGCGGGTTTCGAGGAACTCGCGGCCCTTGCCGCGCACCCAAAGGTGGTCGCGCTAGGCGAGACCGGCCTGGACTTCTATCGCAACCCGGTACCTCATACCGTCCAGGCGAAGGTGTTTTCCCGGCAACTCGAGATGGCAGGCGTTTCCGGGCTTCCGGTGGTCATCCATTCCCGCGACGCTGCGGACGATACCCTGCGCCTACTCGACTCCCACGGGGCCGGGCTCACGGTAGTTCTGCACTGTTTTTCGCTTCCTGAGCGCCTTCCCGAACTGGTGGCCCGGGGCTACTATCTGAGCTTCGCCGGCAATGTGACCTTTCAGAACGCCGGCGCATTGCAGACCGCGCTGCGCGCGGTTCCGGCAGACCGGCTCCTGCTCGAGACCGACGCCCCGTTCCTCGCTCCGCTGCCGTTTCGCGGCCGCCCGAACTCCTCGGCGCTCGTGGTCAATACGTATGAGTTCGCAGCCAGGCAACGAGAGACGAGCGTGCAAGAGCTTGCCGCCCAGGTGTGCGCAAATGCCGCCCGAGCTTATCCGCGACTGCGGCTGTCTCCAGCGTCTTGAGCGTCCTCGCGTTTTGCCCGCCCATGTCCGC
This sequence comes from uncultured Thermoleophilia bacterium, assembly GCA_963772095.1. Lineage (GTDB taxonomy): Bacteria > Actinomycetota > Thermoleophilia > RBG-16-64-13 > RBG-16-64-13 > Chersky-299. The sequence goes on along the minus strand of CAVYVU010000010.1, from coordinate 19,335 downwards.
CGGAGCAAGCACGCTTTCCAGGCTTAACTTCTGCGTTCGGCCGGGACGCAGTTCACTCAATGTTCGGCGGTGGTACGTATGAGCGGTGACCGCCCGATCGCGGTCCTGCGGCAGACCTCGCTGGCGCGCCTGGCGGAGTTCGGCATCACCCCGAAGCGCGATCTGGGGCAGAACTTTCTCATCGACGACAACATCCTGGGCGTCATGCTCGCTCAACTGGGGTGTGCTCCGGAGGACATAGCCCTCGAGGTGGGAGCGGGTCTCGGGGTTCTCACGCGCGCACTCGCTGGGGTGGCGCGCCATGTGCACGCGTTCGAGGTAGACAGGAGTCTGGAGGCGCCGCTCAGAGCCACGCTGGGGAACCCTCTGGAAGGTGACGCCAAAGTCAGTCTGTACTTTCAGGACGTGCTCAAGGCTCCGCTTGAGGAATTGGATCCGCTTCCCACCTTATGCGCGAGCAATCTGCCGTATTCGGTCGCCGGGCCGTTCATCATCGAGTCTTTGCAGAGACTGCCCAGCGTGCGCCGCTATTGCGTCATGGTGCAGAGAGAGGTGGCGGAACGCATCGCCGCGGCCCCCGGAAGCAAGATCTACGGCATCCTGTCGGTGTGGGTGCAGCTCTACGCGCGGATCGTGCGCAGCCGGCCGCTCTCCCGGTCGATCTTCTATCCTCAGCCCCACGTCGACTCGAGCCTGCTGGTCCTCGATCGTCTCCCCGAGGAAGAGCTCCCCGCCTCCGACCCCGCTTTGTTGAAAGCGATCATTCAGGCCGCCTTTGGCCAACGGAGAAAGACGCTGGCCAATGCCCTGGCGGCCGGGCTCGACTTGCCGAGAGAGTGTGCCCTGGGCTTGGTGGAAGCGATTGGCGCTCCCGCGGGCGTGCGGGCGGAGCGGCTGGCGCCCGGGCAGTTCGTGGCGCTGGCCGATCGGATCTCGGAAAGCCGACCTCTCCGAGGATAAGGGCAAGGTATCCCGGGGCCGCGTTCCCTCCGCGTGGGATCCTGCAGCGGAGCTGCCGCTCTCCATCTTTCGTGCCGCAGTCTCGGCGAGGCGGGCCGGTCTTCCGCCGGACGCGGGCCCGCTTCCCGCCAGCGAATCTTGCTTTCACAAACGACCGTTTGGTGCTAAACCTATTACATATGAAAGTACCGTAATGCCGTGTGTTGGGGGGAAGAATATGCGAACGATCAGCTCTCGGTCTCGACTCACGATGGGGGTAGGCATTGCGCTCGTACTGATGGCTCTGGTGTTGGGGATCGCCGGCGTTGCACTGGCTTTCAGTGACGTCCCGGCCGATCATCCGTATGCTGCTGCTATCGCCGACCTTTCGGCACGCCACATCGTGAATGGCGTGGACGCCAACAACTTCAAGCCCAACGATCCGGTCACGCGACAGCAGTTCGCCAAGATGATCGTCCTCACCATGGCATTGCCGGTGTCGGCCGGCGACACGTGTGCCTTCACCGACGTCGACAAAGGTCTCAGCCAGACTGACGCCCTCTATCCATACAACTACGTGGCGGTCTGCGCCAATAACGCCATCACAACGGGGAAGACGCCGACTACCTTCGATCCGACGGCGAACATCACCCGGGCGCAATTGATGACGATGGTCGCCCGAGCCGCCAAGCTTCCCGATCCTCCAGCCTCCTACCAGCCGCTCTTCCCGAACTTCTCGGACGTTCATTTCCCGTGGGCACGAAAAGCGGCGTACGCAGGTCTGCTCGATGGACTGGTCGGCATGGAGCCGGCCTCAGCGGCTACATACGACTTCTCAAAGAACGCCACTCGCGGCGAGTGCGCCCAACTGCTCTCGAAACCTTCTGAAAGCCCAGGCGCCGGATACCTCGCTGCCCGCGTTCGCCGACCTCCAGCCGGCCGGCCCGGTAGGGTTCACCTTCACGATCAACACGCCTCAGATCTACGCGGCAGAACATTTGTGGACCGACAACAGCGTATGGCCGGCCACACTGACGGCCAGCACTATCACGGGTCACGTTAGCGTGCAGAGGATGGCGGTGGCCAACGGGCAGGTGACCATCAAGCTGACCCTCGATTCCCTGAGGTGCCGGAAAATCAGTTCTTCTCCCAGACGGACGTGGACCCGAGTCTGCCCGCCTACCTGCTTCTCCGCGTGGACGATCAGGGAACCGTGCTGGGCATCTCCTACGCGAGCAAAGGCAAGCCGGAACAAGCTCTCGATCAGACGATGGTGGCTGGACTTGCTACGTTCCTTACCCCGGTCACTTCTGCGCTGATGCTGCCGTATTCGGGCCAGCTGGCGAAGCCGGGCGATCATCTGGACGTCCCGAAGTCTTACGCCATGTTGGGTAAGAAGATCATGGATGTCGACACGCAGTTCAACTATCTGACTTTCAACGCAGGCATCGCAAACCTCGGCTTCAACGTAGCGGCTACCAACATCGATATCCCGTTGCGCTTCGACATGAAGCCTTTCCTGCCCCTGCTCGGCTATGACGTGCCGCCGGGCAACGACCAGCTGATGCTGGATCTCAGCGTGGGCACCAGCGTCCTGAGCAACGGCGACTACGCGCTGGATACGACCTCCGGACTGCCCACCGGCATGACGCTCTCGAGCACCATGATGCTCGATGCGTATATCCACTCCGTGCCGCCGCAACTCCTTTACATCTGGCCGAATTCTGATTTCGCCCGCGGTGAGATCGATCACGCGTACTTGAGGGGTGCCGATAAGACGAGTCCGATAACGATCACCCTAAGCTTGACGAAGGACGCCGCTCACTAGCCGCCCCTTCGCTGAGAAAAGACCCGGCCCGACGCAGTCAGGCCCGCGACGCCCGGCGCCTTCACAGGCGCCGGGCTGCTATGCTGGTTCAGGCGCGCCCTCGCGTCTTGCCGACGGCGCGCCTTCCCGCAAAACCATCCCACGGAGGGCCGGCCCCGGGATGCATCTGAGCGAACGCGCGCCCGCCAAGGTGAACCTCTCATTGCTCGTCGGACCGCGGCTGGATAGCGGCTACCACGAGCTCTTCACGGTGTTCGTGCCCGTTGACGTCTATGACGAGCTCGAGTTCGATCTTGAGGCACGGCCGCCCGGTGCGGAAGCGACGCACGCGGATCCCCGCGGTCTAGAGGTCGTGTGTTCCGCGATCGAGGGCGAAGCCAATCTGGCAGTTCGTGCCCTGCGCGCCCTCGAGTCGCATACAGGATGGGCGTTCGACGGCGAGATCCACGTCCGCAAGCACATCCCTGTGGGCGCAGGGCTGGGTGGAGGGAGCGCAAACGCCGCCGTGTCCCTTCTCGCCGGCTCGCAGGTGCTGGCCGAAGCCGGAGGTCCTGAGCTCGATGCGGTGGCTCTCAGGTCCCTTGCCCGCGACCTTGGCGCCGACGTGGCCTTCTTCCTCGACCCGCATCCGTCCATCGGCCAGGGGATCGGCGAGCTCCTCGAGCCCCTGACGTTGCCGAGCCTGTACCTGGTGCTCGTCTACCTCGACCACCATCTCTCGACCACGAGAGTCTATGAGTCGTTCGACACATTGCGCGGCGGGGAAGATCCTCGCGCTTTCTCGATACGAGCGGCTGCCGCGAAGGCCAGCTGGCTCGCGCTGTCGGACGCGGTCGCGTGTGGCGAACTCGGTGAGGCGGGCGCAAAAACGGCGATCGCGGGGCTTCTGAAGAATGATCTGGAAGAAGCGAGCTTCAGCCTGTTTCCCCCGCTCGTCGACGCAAAGCTCGCGCTGGCGGAGGGGGGAGCGCTGGCGGCTCTCATGAGCGGCTCCGGGTCCACCGTGTTTGGCGTGTGCGGAACTCGAGCTGAGGCGAAGCAAGTGTGCGAGGCTGTCCGGCGGCGAGGACTCGACGCTCGGGTGGTGTCAGCCGGAAGGCTCCGGTGAGGACAAGACTTTCTTGATGGGATATGGGACAAGACGGCGCACATTGCGCCACTCCGTGACAAGACCGCCTCGGGAGACACGCAGCCCCTCACACACCGCCTGTATGCATCTGCGTCTAGGTGAGGGGCTTCGAGTGCTCCTCGGGCCGCCTCGCGCGAGGACGACTTGTCGAGAGTCAGTTGGACTCTGACTGATTGTCCGGTCAGGTCCTAGTCTGAGTGCGACATACCTAATGGCCAGCGTGACCGGCAGGTTGTTATCCGTAGTAGCCGAGCATCTCAGCGTGGAAGTCCTCCTTGCCCATGTCCGGCCAGAAGTCCTTCTCGAAGCCCGGGGCCTTGTCGAGCTTTTCCTTGCTCACGTTGACGACCAGCCGTTTGTCGCAGGTGTCGACGGAAATGGCGTGCCAGGGGACGGCAAACAGCCGGTCGCGCATCCCCATGAATCCTCCAGAAGACAGGACGACGTACTTTACGCAGCCGTCGGCCACGTCGACCATGAACTCTTCGACCCTGCCGACATTTTCGCCGGCCATATCGAACACTTTGTCCGACATGAGGCTCTTGGCCCCAACGAACACAGCAGTCTTTATTTCGCACTCATCTGGCGGCGGTTGCCGTCCAGCGGGGTCCGTGAACGAGCCTATCTTCTCAAAGTCATCCGTGGCTGGTCTGAAGTTATCCATCGCTGTTCTCCTCTAGAGCTTGGTGATCTGGATTACGCCTCAGGGCTAGTTTGCCCGGGTTTGGACGGGCCAAAACTTAAGGAGCGCGTTCGAGGATGCCGATAACTGACTGGCTGGATGAGCCAAGAGCTGGATTGCCTGGAGGAGACGAGGATGGAACAGCAGCCTCCGCACTGGTCGGAGAGAGACAAGATAGGTTTCGTCTCGTGGGGCGTGCCCGCATCATCTCCCAAGAAACCGCCGCACCGAAGTCCGAGAAGGAAGTTTCTGGTGATCGGAGCCGCCGTGGTTTGTGTGGCCGTCATCGCGGGAGCGCTCCTGTTGCTGATGAACTCCGGCAAAGGCACCGCCAGTGCGCCGCCGGCGCCGGCCACTGCCAGCCAACTATCGTACGAGCTTCGAAGTCTCCTGGACCGGCAGTGTCAATTCCTGGACAACTCCGACGTCGACGGCTATATGTCAACGATCGACAAGAGTTCGCCCGCTTATGCGACCAGTCGCACTGCCGAGCAGCAGACGGTCACCATTCTCAAGGACGACAAGCTGGACTTCAAAGTCGAGTCGCTCCAATTGCTGAGCATGGGCGCCGCCGAGGCTACCGCGAGGGCAGCGATCGTCACCAAGAAGGTTTCAGGCTCGGCTCCCTTCGTGGACAACAGGATCACGGCGGTACACACGTTCAAGAAGAGCGGGGGGAAGTGGCTTCTCTTTGGCACTCAGGTCGAGAAGCTCGAGTACCTGCAGTAAAGCCGGCTCGCGTTACCAGGTATCGTCCAGCGGGACGACGAACTCGATCTCGCCCTTGCGAATAAGCAGGACGTCGTAGGAGACGGGATCTCCGGTGACTCCTTCGCCCGCTTTACGCACGAGGACGTCGGTGAGAGCAAGGAACTCGGTACCAGAATTCATGAGATCAAGCAGGCGGGACCGGTAACCACCCGTCGGCACGACAACGTCGCCCTCGTACCTGAAATTCCTGGCCTGCACGCTGATGCGCACACTGCGTTCTCGGGGCTCCATCGTCCTTCCTGACGTTTTGAGGACTCGCCCTGACTATCGTCTTCTTGTTTTCGCTGCTTTAGCGACTTCTGAAGGGAACGTTGCGCAAATAACTGCCGGAAGACCGCTTTCGGCCGAAGTGAAACAGGGTTAAGGGCGGTCGACACTCCTTCTCCGAGAGATGCCGTGGTTGCCCTAGCATGTCTCTCGGACTTCGGACCGTAACATCTGGCTCTCACCCGGATATAGTGATGGCGCATAGGAGAGAACAACGTCGGACGGCGAGTTGCTTCCTGATGAAGACCGAAAAGCGGCGCGGGGGGTTTGCAGCCATGTGGCGGGTCCGAAGGAACCGGAAAGATGTGGCCGTCTCCGATCCCGAGATCTTCGAGCCTGTGGGCGGCTTGAACTTGGACAAGTACACCGACGATGAGTCCAGGGCCAAAAGGATCTTCTTCTACTACGCCTGTAACAGCTTTTACTGTCCCGGGATGGCGTGGACAAGCAATACGAGGAGTACGGCATAACCAAAGCTCGGCAGAACGAGTGGCGGCGTGAGTACATCTCCTTCTGGGCCTCTCGGCTATCTCTGGATGACATGACGCCCTTGACCAGACTAGAAGGAGCACAGGCCCACGAAGTGCTCCCAGAAATCACAAACCTCGCTCCTCTCAGCGACGACTATGCCAAGCTTTGGTACGGGCTCAACATCTGGCACATCGCTAAGGCGGAAAAGAGCACGATCAAGTTTCACCCGAAGCTTGAGCATAAGAGGCTAACACGGACCTATCTCCAAGCCGGACGGACGGCCGTTGAGTTGTGGGAGTCGGTCCTTATGGGAGATATTCATCTCACCGAGGAGCACCGTGCCCAGCTTACTAAGATGCTTGACGGCTTCCGAGAACGCTACCCACAGGTTGTCGAGTCTGAAAAGGCCAAGCAGCTTCCGGGCGTGACGAGCGCGTCCACGCCAGAAGAGTATGTGACGCGTTATGCGAGGAACATGCTGCGCGAGGCCAAGGAGTGGTGTCCGCTATAGCCGAACAACCGACGGAAACGTCAGGCGTGCGCGTCCGCAAAGACCGTTCGGTTCTTCTTGACGCTCAAAGCTGGCGCCATAGCTCCCACCAGATTCGTCAAAGCGTTTGCCTGAAGAAGGTGATAGGAGCTCCGATGGCTATCCCCCGCCCATTCCTTGACGCCCCTCCCGCGGCTAGCCTATAATTCCAGCGCTCGCGAGGCGCGGACCTTCGCAGCCAAGCGTTGGGGCGTGGCCAAGTGGTAAGGCAACGGGTTTTGGTCCCGTCATTCGTAGGTTCGAATCCTGCCGCCCCAGCTTTTCCTTCCTCTGTGAACCCGCCGGAGTGTACATCTGGAGCCTTGTTCTGACATCGCAAGCGTTGTGATCCTGGCCGCGGGTCAGGGTAAGCGCATGAAGTCGGATCTTCCCAAGGTCTTGCATTCCGTTTGTGGCCTTCCCATGCTCTTGCACGTGCTCTCAGCGGCTTCGTCCGTAGGCGCGGAACGCACCGTGGTCGTGCTCGGCCACGGCCATGAGCAGGTCCTGCCGCTGCTGCCGAGTGGGGTAGAGGTCGCCTTGCAGGCTAAGCAGTTGGGCACCGGGCACGCATTGCTCTCCGCCTCCGACCAGATCCCGGAAGGAGCGATGCTGGTGCTTCCCGGAGATACGCCGCTGATCACAGGCGCGGCCCTCAAAGCCCTTGCGCGGGCACACGCCGAGTCGGCGGCCGCTGCGACCGTGCTCACCATGGTGCTCGACGATCCCACGGGGTACGGGCGAGTCGTCCGGGACGCGGACGGTCAAGTGCTCCGGATCGTGGAGCATCGCGATGCTTCGGCCGAAGAGCTTGCCATTTGCGAAGTGAACACCGGCATGTATGTCCTGCCCGCCCCGGAGTCGTTCGAACTGCTGCGGCAGACCACCATGGACAACGACCAGGGAGAGCTCTACCTTACGGACGTGGTCGAATCGCTCCGCGCGGCCGGCGCTCGGGTGGAGGCCTCGATCATCGCAGATCCTCTCCTGGTCTTGGGCGTCAACTCCCGGGTCGAACTGGCCGATGCGGAACGGATCTTAGGCGAACGCATCAAGGAAGATTGGATGATCGCCGGGGTCACCTTGATCGATCCGGCTTCCACGACCATCGAGTCAACCGTGATCCTCGAGACCGACGTTCTGATCCATCCCTTCACGTCACTGCGCGGGGGAACCTCGGTGAAGGCCGGTAGCGAAGTGGGACCCTGCTCGACGTTGATCGACACTCGGGTGGGGAGCGGCTGCAGGCTTCCGCACGTCTTTGCGGAGTCTGTCGCGGTGCCCGACGGTGAGGCCATCGAGCCCTTCACTCGGCTCATCGGCACCAAAAATGGCGCACAGCCGGGCGCCATCGGTGATACCTTACAACGTGGAGACCGGACTTAGGAGGGGCTGCGCATGGGAGATTGGGAGCCGCGGAGCTGCACGCGGATAACCCCCGACCGTTCGTTGATGTTGTTCTCGGGCCGCGGCAACCCCGAACTCGGCCACAAGATCGCCGAGAAACTGGGGATCGAACTGGGCCGGGTGCTGATCAAGACCTTCTCGGACGGCGAGATCTACGTGAAATACGAGGAGAGCATCCGCGGCGCGGACGTCTTCATCGTGCAACCCACGTGCCGGCCTGTCAACGAGAACCTCATGGAACTCCTCATCATGATCCAGGCGGCGAAGCTGGCGTCCGCCCATAGGGTCACCGCCGTCATGCCCTGGATGGGCTATTCGCGTCAAGACAAGAAGAGTTGCCCGCGCGAGCCGATCACCGCCCGCTTGGTCGCCGACATCATCGAAGCTGCCGGGGCGGACCGCGTCCTGACGATGGACCTGCACGCCGGTCAGTTGCAGGGCTTCTTCGGTGTTCCCGTGGACCACATGACGGCTCTCGCCATGATCGCCGACTACTTCCGGCTCAAAGACCTCAAAGACCTGGTGATCGTCTCGCCGGACGCGGGTGGCCTGAAGACCGCCAAGCGCGTGGCCGACCGGCTCGAATGCTCGGTGGCCGTGCTCACCAAGCTCCGCCCCGACCACAACGTTTCCCGCATCATGCACGTCATCGGGGATGTCGCCGGGAAGACCGCCATCATCGTGGACGACATCATCGACACTGCCGGCACCCTGGTGAACGGGGTGGACGCCCTCATCGAGAAGGGCGCGAAGGACGTGTATGCGGCGTGTACCCACCCGGTGCTTTCGGGTCCCGCGTACGAGCGGATAGCGTCGTCACCGCTCAAGCAGTTAGTGGTGAGCGACACCATTCCGCTGGATCAGGGTGCCGACACCTCGAAGATTGTGGTACTATCCACCGCCGGAATCCTGGCGGATACCATTCAGAACGTGTTCACCGATGCATCCGTGAGCGCGCTCTTCCAGGGAGACAACCAGCTGTTCTAGCGGCGTGACGGGCGTGAGTGCGTGGGAGCACAAGCGATGACCCCGCGGGGGTCGGCGTCGCATATCGTGACCTTGAGGAGATGAGCATGGATACCATCAAACTGGCCGTCCGGACGCGCGAAGAAACCGGTAATGGGCCGAGCCGGAGATATCGCGCCGCGGGACAAGTGCCTGCCGTCGTGTACGGCAAAGGCCACGAAGCCACGCCTCTCCTCATCGCTCTGGATGATTTCAGAACTGCGTTCGCCCATGGCCACAACGTGGTACTGGAGCTCGATCTCGACTCTGAGAAGAAAGCGGGAAAGGGCGCCGGCAAGGCGAAACAGCCTCCACTGTATGCAGTGGTCAAAGATATCCAGTTCCACCCCACGCGGCGCAGCGTAGTGCACGTCGATCTGCACGAGGTCGACCTGGCTATCGAGATCGAGTCTGCCGTCGCCATCGAGTTGGTGGGAACCCCGGCAGGCCTTGCCGACGGCGGGATGCTGGACTGGGAGAACCGCGAGGTCCACGTCCGTGCGCTTCCGAACAACGTGCCCGGGTCGCTATCGGTGAGCGTGGAAGGCCTGGCCATCGGGCACCATGTGAAAGTGGCAGACCTGGTGCCGCCGGATGGGGTGGTCATCCTTGACGATCCAGAGACGGTGATCGCTGCGGTCCTGGCGCCGCGGGTAGAGGTCGAGGTGGCGGCACCTGAGGGTGTAGAGGCGCCGGCTGAGCCTGAGGTCATTGGCGGCGCGAAGAGCGAGGAATAGCTTCTCGCCCGCACTCGCTGCCGGTAACGCGACCCGCGGGGTGGTGAGCCGGTGTCGGTGGACCATACGTTTCTCATCGTCGCCCTGGGCAATCCTGGGCCTCAGTACCAGTACGATCGGCACAATGTGGGCTTCATGGTGGGCGAGGAGCTCAGGCGCCGTCACGGCCTTCCCTCGCTGCGGTCGCGGTTCCACGGTCTGACGGGCGAGGGGACGATCGAAGGCCGGAGAGTCGTCTTGCTCCTGCCCATGACCTTCATGAACCTGTCGGGTGAGGCGGTCGGCGAAGCTGCTCACTGGTACAAGGTGCCGGTCGACCACACCCTTGTCATCCACGACGAGGTGGAGTTGGCCTTCGGCGACGTCCGGCTCAAGGAAAGCGGCGGCCTCGGAGGGCACAACGGCCTGCGGAGCATCGAGCGCACGCTGCGCAGCCGCGACTTCTGGCGGCTCAGAATCGGTGTGGGCCGGCCGGCATCGTTGCGGCGGCCGCTGGCAGACTACGTGCTCGAGCCGTTCAGCGAGCCCCGGGAAGAGATCCTTCTCATGATCGGACGGGCAGCCGACCTCGCGGAGGAGTGGCTGGCCTCGCGCGGTGAGGCTTCATGCCCCGACTGACCGACTTTCTCCGCGGTTACCCTCCATTCGAGCAGGCCCTTGGCGAGAGTGCGCGGCAGAACGTCGAGTTGGCGGCGCCCACATTCCTGCACCCGTTCCTGAGCGCCGGTTTCCTGTCGCGGCCTCCATGGAACCACGGCGTGACTCTGGTCGTGGCCGCCATCCAGGAGCAGGCAGAGGAGATGGAGCGGGAACTCTCGCTGTTCTCTTCGGCCAGGCCGGTGCTCTACCTCCCGCCTCGGGGGGTGTGGTATGGCTCGGAGGGCGAGGTGAAGCCGCGCGTGGCAGGCCGGCGGGCGAGGGCGCTCTCGGCTCTCGTGCGGGCTGCGCACGGTGCCGCAGAGGCGGGCGGAGGCACCCGTGGACGCGTGGGGGCGGGCGGAGGCGCCGGTCCGAACGCGGGGGGAAATCCGGTGTCGGTGCTGGAGGCGACCACTCTCATGGAAGACGTGGTCCCACCGGCCGCCGATCCAATCGCCATCAAGGTGGGAGAGAACCAAGAGTTCGAAGGCTTGATACGCGCCCTGGCTGGCCTGGGCTATGTGAGGGTGGACCAGGTAGAGGACGCGGGAGAGTTCTCCGTGCGTGGCGGCCTCATCGACATCTTCCCGGCGACCGAGCGGTATCCCGTGCGGGTGGAGTTCTGGGGCGACGAGGTGGAGAGTCTGCGGAGCTTTTCGGTGTACTCGCAGCGCTCCCTCGGGCCGGTGGAAAAGGTCGTCGTTTACGCGGCTGCAGAGGACGAGATCGAGAGCCCCGGTGGGCGTCCTGAGTCTATTGCCGCTGGGAACAAGGGTCATCCAGACCGATCCGTTGCGTGCCCGTTCTCGAGTCGAGGCTTTTCAAGCGGACCTGGTTGACGTTCTTGGCGACGAGGCCGGCCGGGACTGCTATACCTCGTGGGCGGACGTGAAGGACAGGCTGGGCTCGTTTCCCAGTCTCGACGTTGAGCTCGCTGAGCCTGGCCGCAGGGGCAGAACCGCCTCTGAGCATCCGGGCCACCAGCGGCGAGATGGCGGTCACGAGCCTTCCCGAGGCGGAAGCCGCGATAGGCCGGATGGTCGGCGACGGTTACCGTGTGGCCATCGCCTTCGAGCACAAAGCAGAGGCGGAGAGGGCCGGCTACATCCTGCGCCGGGTCACCGGGCACCGTGGGCGGACCGGCCGACGTGGGCCTGGACCCTGGCGTCACCTTCTTGACGGCCCCGCACCGCCGCCACTTCGTGGTGCCCGACCTCAAGCTCGCCCTGCTCACTTGACAGCCAGATCTTCCCGCGCCGGCACAAGGGCGTGGCGGAGCGCAAGCCTCTGGCCGGGGTCGAGCTGTCCGAGCTTCCGCGACCTGCGCAAAGGCGACTACGTGGTGCACGAGGACCACGGCGTGGGCAGGTTCGAGGGCATCTCCACCAAGACGGTGGCCGGGGTCACCCGCGACTACCTCGACATCGCGTACCGCGACTCGGACATGCTCTACGTGCCCCACGACCAGATCGCGAAGGTCATGCGGTACGTGGGCGCGGCCGGGGGAGCACCGTCTCTGTCCAAGCTGGGCGGCAGAAGCTGGGAGAACGTCAAGAGCCGGGCCCGGCGCGCGGCGCGCGAGGTGGCCGGCGAACTGCTGCATCTGTACGCGCATACGCCAGGCCACTCCGGGCTACCGCTTCGCCGAGGACGGGGAATGGCAGGTGCGCTTCGAGCGGGCCTTCCCGTACGACGAGACCGAGGACCAGCAGCGGGCCATCGATGCGGTCAAGGACGACATGGAGTCAGCTCATCCCATGGACCGGCTGGTCTGCGGCGACGTCGGCTACGGCAAGACCGAGGTGGCGCTGCGGGCGGCCTTCAAGGCCACCCTGGACAGCAAGCAGGTGATGGTGCTGGTGCCGACCACCATCCTCGCGCAGCAGCACTACGGCACCTTCCGCGAGCGTTTCGCCGATTTTCCGGTGAAAGTGGAGATGCTCTCCCGTTTCCGGTCGGCGGCGGAGCAAAAACGGATCCTGCAAGATTTTGCGCGAAGGGAAAGTGGACGTGCTCATCGGCACCCACCGGCTCCTTTCCCAGGATGTGAAGCCGAAAGACCTGGGGCTGGTGATCGTGGACGAAGAGCAGCGCTTCGGCGTGACGCAGAAGGAAGCCTTGCGGCGCCTCAAGGTGCGAGTGGATGTGCTGACCCTCACGGCCACCCCGATCCCGCGTACGCTGCAGATGTCGCTCTCGGGCGTGCGAGACATCACCGTGATAGAGACTCCGCCCCGCGACCGGCATCCAATCCAGACCTACGTGGGCCTCTACGACGACGGCATGGTGCAGCGCGCCATCTCGCGGGAGGTGGATCGGGGCGGACAGGTCTTCTACCTACACAACCGGGTGGAGACCATCGACAAGGTGGCGCTCCGACTCCGGGAGCTGTTGCCCAAGGCGCGGCTGGCGATCGCCCACGGTCAGATGGCCGAGCAGGAGTTGGAGAAGGTGATGCTCGAATTCCTGCGCGGTGACGCAGACGTGCTGGTGACCACCACCATCATCGAGAGCGGACTGGACATCCCGAACGCCAACACCCTTATCGTGGAGCGGGCGGACCTCCTCGGACTCTCGCAGCTCTACCAGATCCGGGGCCGCATCGGGCGTTCGGCCCGGGTGGCGCACGCGTTTCTCTTCCATCCGGACGAAGCGGTGCTCACCGAGGAAGCGGTGGCCCGTCTTTCCACCCTGGCCGACTACACGGAGCTGGGCTCGGGCTTCAAGATCGCCATGCGCGACCTGGAGATCCGCGGGGCCGGCGAGCTCCTGGGGGAGGAGCAGTCCGGACAGATAGCGGCGGTGGGTTTCGAGATGTACCTCTCCATGCTCAGTGAGCAGGTGGCTCTGCTGCAGGACACGGAGCTCAAGCACGAGAAGGTGCCCCGGGTGGAGATCGGCATCGACGCGCACGTGCCGGCCAGTTTCATCGGCTATGAGGCGGCGAGGGTCGACCTGCACCGGCGGATCGCCTCGGCGGGGAGTCGTGACGAGCTGGGCGATCTCCGGGCGGAGCTGCAGGACCGCTTCGGCGAGATCCCGGAGCCGGTGGACAATCTCATCTTCCTTGGAGAAGTGCGGGCCACATTGCAGCAACTCGGGGCCGATTCATCTGACCGTGCGCCAGCACCGGCTGGTGATCAACGGTGTCGTGCTTCCCAGCGGCTCGCGGGAGCGGCTGCGGGAGCGCGACCGCCGCTACGTCTACGCGCCGGTGCAGGGGCAACTCACCCTCGGTTTTCGCAGTGACGAGAGGGATCTCCGCCAGGTAGTGACCGAAGTCCTTGATGATATACTCGGGCTTCTGAGCCCGGCAGAGGCCTCGTAGACTGCAGGGCGGCCGGTATCAAGCGAGAGAGGATCGGGTTGACCAGGAAGTTTTTGGCCCTCGGCTTGGCCGTCGTGCTGATCGCGCTGGCCGTCGCCGCGGTGGGGTGTGGGGGTGGACTTCCCAAGAATGCCGTCGCGAAGGTCGGCACCGTTCTCATCACTCAAGACCAGTTCAACCAGCAGCAGACCGCCTTCGTCGACGCCGGCAAAGCACCGGACAAGAGCAAACAGCCGAAAGAATGGAAGAGCTTCCAGCAGGGCGTCACCGAGTACCTGGTGATGATGGAAGTGCTCAAACAGAAGGCTCCCAGCTCTAATGTCACGGTCACCGATGCCGACGTCACGGCTCAGCTCGACACCATCAAGAGGATGTTCCAGGGCGACGAGACGAAGTTCGCCGCGGCCCTCAAGGCTCAGAAGCTCACGCTCGCTCAGCTGACTCAGAACATTCACGACCAGTTGCTCTTCTCGAAGATGCAGGCACTGGTCTTCACGGACATCACGGTGACGGAGGAAGAAGCGCAGTCGTACTACGACGCCCACAAGGCGGACTACGTGCAGCCAGAGAGTCGTACCGCCCGCCACATCCTCATCGCTCCGGTGCAGCCGGGCGCGAACGGCGCGGCTACCGCGACGCCTACGGCCGCCGATTGGGATGCGGCAAAGTCGGAAGCGGAGAAGGTGCGCAGTGAGATCTTGAACGGCGCTGATTTCGCCTCCGAGGCCAGCAAATACTCCGACGACGCCACCACCAAGGACTCCGGGGGCAGCCTGGGGTCGGTCACGAGGGGCCAGTTGGTGCCGGCCTTGGAACAGGCCTTGTTCAGCTTGAACAAGGGGGATCTCTCTCAGCCGGTCAAGACGCAGTATGGGTATCACATCATCCAGGTCACCCAGATCACGCCTCAGAAGCAACTCTCCTACGACGAGGCGAAAGAAAAGGTCAAGGCGGACCTCCTGAGCCAGATGCAGGCCCAAGCGTGGGCGAGTTGGCTGAGCAAGGCGAAATCAGAGCTTGGAGTCTCGTACCGCGCCGGGCTGCAACCCGTCCGCGACCAGCACGACCACCATCAAGGGCCTGTCGACAGGCACGACTGCTCCTTCGACTGCGACGACAGTCCCTGGGGATACATCCAGCACGAACTCCAGCCCAGCACGACCTCCAGCTCCGCGCGACCTCCAGCTCCCAGACCACTTCCGGCACGTAGCCGGCGAGACGACCGGCGGTGGCTGACATCAAGGTCGATGGCTGGTCTCTCGTGCTCGCTTATGCCGGCCAGGTGGGAGCGTTGGACATACCCGCCGCGTTGCTTTGTGTCCTCGAAGACCGCGATGCGCTTGCCGCCACCGACGCCTACGTTGCCCCCGGTCCCGACTTCGCCTCGCCTTCGGCGCCGCCCCCAACCCCGATATTCGCCTCTGGGACGTCTCTCCGGAGCTGGAGGACGCGGCTGCGCACACTGCTTGGTGGAGGCGGTATGAGCCACCTGGGTCCCGGGGACGCGCGCCACTGGCCGAGGCTGACCGGGCCGGAGGCGGGCGAAGCCGTCCTCGGCGCGGTCGGTCGTGTTCCGGGCAAGATGGGGGTGGAAGCGGGCCCACGTGGGACGACCACTGTGGTGTTCACTGCCGAACGTGCCCGAGAGGCGCTCCGGCTGGCGAGCGGCGCAAAGGAGGCCGGTCTCGCGGTGCGGCTGGTTCCTGACGGTCTGGACCTCCACCGGGAAGCCGTGGTCCACGAGCTGTGGAGCCTGTACGAGCTGACCCGACTTCTTCGGCGCGAGTGCCCGTGGGACCGCAAGCAGACCCAGGAAGACATCGTGGCCTACACACTGGAGGAGACCTACGAGCTGGTGGACACCGTGCGCTCCAGCGAGCGCGGACAAGCAGGACAAAGTGCGCGGAGAACTGGGGGACTTGCTCTTCCAGGTCTATTTCTTGGCCTGCGTGGCCGAGCAGCACGATTGGTATGATCTAGGTGAGGTGGCATCGGGCATCCGTGCCAAGCTGGTGCGGCGGCATCCGCACATCTTCGGCGAGGCCTGCGCCGACACCGCCGAGGACGTCCGCAAGACCTGGGACGCGGTCAAGCGGGAGTCTGAGGGGAGGGAGGGGATCTTCCACGAAGTGCCCTATTCCTTCCCGGCTACCTTGCTCGCGCAGAAACTTCAGCAACGGGCGGCCGCGGTGGGCTTCGACTGGGACCGTCCGGTTGAGGTGATAGCCAAGCTCCGTGAGGAGATCGACGAGCTCGAGGCGGAACTCGAGCCCGGTTCCGATCCGGGACGGGTGGCGGCCGAACTCGGCGACCTCATGTTCGCGGTCGTCAATCTGGCCCGCAAGCTGAAGGTGGATCCGGAGCTGGCCCTGCAGAGAGTCGTCGCTTCGGTTCCGGGGGAGGGTAGAAGAGGCCGCTCGTACTGCCGGCAATGAAGGACGAGTTTTCGAGGAGCTCGCCTTAGAGCAACAAGAGTCGTATTACCAGCGCGCCAAAGGACAGCTAGCCTTGGGGGAGGCTGAGCGTTCGGTGGAGCGGCGACAGGAAAAGGAAGGTGGAGAGTCATGACCGTGATCCTTGGTGTCTACGGGCGGCAGATACTGGATTCCCGGGGCAACCCTACCGTCGAGGTGGAGGTCGAGCTCGCGTGTGGGATACGCGGAAGGGCCGCGGTGCCGTCTGGCGCTTCCACCGGCAAGTTCGAGGCAGTCGAGCTGAGGGACGGGGGCCAGGCCTACGGGGGCAAGGGCGTCCTGAAGGCGCTGCGGCACGTCAATGAGACGATCGCCGACGCCCTGGTCGGGGTCGACGCCACCGACCAGCGCGAAGTGGACGAGATCATGATCGGTCTTGACGGCACGTCCAACAAGGCCGTCCTGGGGGCCAACGCCATCCTCGGCACGTCGCTCGCGGTCGCCAGGGCTGCCTCCGAAGCGGTCGAGCTGCCTCTGTACCAGTATCTGGGCGGAGTTGCCGCGCACGTCCTTCCCGTACCGATGATGAACATCCTGAACGGCGGCAGCCACGCGGACAACAACGTGGATCTCCAGGAGTTCATGTGCGTGCCGGTGGGCGCCGGCAACTTCACCGACGCGCTGCGGATGAGCGTGGAGGTGTACCACTCGCTGAAGGGAGTGCTGGCGAAGCGAGGCCTGTCCACCGCCGTGGGCGATGAGGGTGGTTTCGCCCCGAACCTCACCAGCAACGAAGAGGCCATCAAGGTGATCCTCGAGTCGGTGCGCAAGGCGGGCTACGAGCCGGGCGAGGACATCGCCCTGGCCCTGGATCCGGCGGCCAGCGAGTTCTTCGACGAAGAGCAGGGCGCCTACGTGCTGGCCGGAGAGGGACGGACCCTGAAGCCCGCGGAGATGGCGGCCTACTACGCCGACCTCTGCAAGCGCTATCCCATCGTGAGCATCGAGGACGGCATGGCCGAGGACGACTGGGATGGCTGGGCCGCGCTGACCAAACTGGTGGGCAACAAGATCCAGTTGGTGGGCGACGACCTGTTCGTGACGAACGTCAAGCGTCTGGCAATGGGTATCGAACGCGGCGTCGCCAACAGCATCCTCATCAAGCTGAACCAGATCGGCACACTGAGCGAGACTTTGGACTGCCATCTCGATGGCCCATCGGGCGGGATACACGGCAGTGGTGAGCCACCGCTCGGGCGAGACCGAGGACAGCACCATAGCCGACCTCGTGGTGGCCACAAACGCCGGCCAGATCAAGACCGGCGCCCCTTGTCGGAGCGAGCGCACGGCCAAATACAATCAGCTGCTGCGCATCGAGGAAGAGCTCGGGAAGACCGCGTTCTATCCTGGTCACTCGGCGTTCGCGAGGCGGAAAGGCAAATAGGGCGGCGATTTGGGAGGAGCCTCTCTCTGGCGGCCGAATATAGAATGGACGATGAGCACTGCTACAGCACCAACGATCGCCGAAGGGCGCGGGGTCTCCAACGTGACCGGCGCGGGGCCCCACCGTTTTGGGGCGCGGCGGCGGGCGCTTCTGCTCGGGTGCGCGGCTTTGCTGCTTCTTCTGGCGGTAGCCGCGAACTACGGGCCCTTGCATGAGTGGCGCGACGCTCGATCCAGACTTGAGAAGAAGCAGGCCCAAGTCGCCGATCTGTCGCGCCAGAAGGCCCAGCTCGAAGCCCAGCTCAAGAAGCTCGGCGATTCAAGCTATCTCGAAGGTCTGGTTCGGCAAGACCTCACCTACGCGCGTCCAGGTGAAGACGTGTTTATCGTCAGCGGGCTCGCAGGGGACAATGGCGGCCAGACCAGCACCCCGACAGCCGGCGCGGCGGCGCAGAAGCCAGGCATCCTCGAGAGGATACTCTCAACCCTGGGCCGGTTGTTCTAGCCCGTACTCCGCGCTTGCAGGCGTCCGCGGGGCGGGAGGTCGCTGGTGAGGCAGAGCGGCCGACGCGACACCGCCTCCGCGGGGGACGCTAGGGAAACGCGGCGCACACCCCGTCTTCTCGCGGTGATCGTTCTTGTGGCTGCCGCCATCGCGTTGGTCGTCGTCGGCCTGACGACGTCATCGTCGGATGGAACGCAGAAGATCAAAGGGCCTGTGCCGTACACCGTGCTTACGACGGTTCCGGGCGAGACCGGTTCGTCATCTGTGACCACGTCGACTTCGAGTGCGGCGTCAGCCTCGGCGAACACGTCGAACTCAGCGACCGCGTCGGCTCTTAGGAATTCCGCGGCCTCCACGAACCCCGCGGTCTCTGCTAGTTCCGTCGGCTCCGGCGCCTTCAACGCGCAGGTCATGACCGCTGCACGCACAGCCGGGTACTTGATGGCGGTCAGCACTCACACCGGCAGCCGGGACGACCCAAAGGCACTGCTCGAGATAGTCCGGCGGCAAGTGTCCGCTTTCATGTCGCTGGGCAGCTTCGGGAAGCTCGTGCAATGAGCCCGGAACCCGTCGAGGGAGACCTCACAGGCGAGGAACAGGCCATAATCGCCGTACAACTAGGACGCGAACCGCGCGACGTGAGCGGGGTCGCGGCGAGATGCCCCTTCGGCTGTCCCGCGGTGATCGAAACCAGGCCGTGGCTGTCCGGTGGCGCCCCTAACCCGACGCTTCTATATCTCACCTGTCCGGTCCTGGTGACCGCCGTGAGTCGCTTGGAGGCCGCGAGGCGGGGTGAGGGAGTTGAAGGCTGCATTTGCGTCTGATGAGCTGGTGCGCGACGTGCTGCTGGAAGTCACGCGGGCGTACCAGGCGCGGCGAGCCTCCCTTGGTGAGGGAGCGACGAAGCGGCCAGACGACCTCCCGCGATCTACGCGTCACCGGCATCGGTGGGCCCAGCGATCCGAGCAAGGCGTCGTGTCTCCACGCCTACGCGGCCGCGCTTCTTGCTACTCGGGAGGGTTGGCTGCCTGTGGTGCCGGGCGTCGATGCCATGTGGGAGCGGCTCGGTCTGCCTACCACCGCCATGTGGTGCGAGGATGATCGATGCTCCGAGCGAGCGCGACAAAGTACGCAGGCTGAGGTAACGTAGGCCGCAACGGGGCCGCTGGTGGCGGCTCCGGGCCGGAGTGGCGGAATGGCAGACGCAACGGTCTTAAACACCGTAGGGCTATGCCCGTGCG
>CAVYVU010000009.1:0-138596 GCA_963772095.1 uncultured Thermoleophilia bacterium | reverse complement strand
ACCGTATCGATGGGCGCTTTTCCATGTGCAGCAGACTATCGTGCAGGCTGTAAGTGTAGCTTCCCGTCGGACCCGGGCCACACTCTGGTCAACCGCGATCGGAGAACAGAGTGATGAGAACGACATCAATGCCTCTCCCGTTGGGCCGAATTCGGGTTTAATCATGCACTCCCCAACTCGAAGTGTATCCGTCAAGGTCCCTCGCTCCCACCGAAAAGCGATTTCAAGAAGCCTTGCTTTCGACGTGAAACTATTTCTCGACTCGGCCGGTGTGGGGAAAAAGGTTGTGAAGTTTCGAGGAAAAGATACCGTCTTCGCCCAGGGCGATCCTGCGAGGAATGTCCTGCACATTCAGGAAGGCGGCGTGAAGCTTACGGTGATCAATGAGTCCGGCAAAGAAGCTCTTGTGGCAATTCTGGGACCGGGCGATTTTTTTGGGGAAGGGTGCCTGGCGGGCCAGTCCATTTGCATGGCTACGGCGACCGCGATTGCGCCCACCACCGTGCTCGTTATCGAGAAAAACGAGATGATTCGCGTCCTCCACGGGGAACATGAGTTCTCTGACCGCTTCATCGCTTATATGCTGGCGCGAAACATCCGCGTCGAGGAGGACCTGATCGACCAGCTCTTCAACTCCAGCGAGAAACGCCTGGCGCGCACTCTGCTGCTGTTGGCGCGCTATGGCGCGCCGGGCCTGCCTCGAAAGGTCCTTCCCAAGGTATCGCAAGAGATGCTGGCGGAAATGATTGGCACAACGCGGTCCCGGGTCAATTTTTTCATGAACAAGTTCAGGAAACTGGGCTTCATCCAGTACGACGGCGAGATCCACGTCAACGATTCCCTCCTGAGCGTTGTCTTGCACGACTGAGTTAACTTTCGCGTGGCGCCACGAGCAAGGGAGTAGATCCTCGCTCCCTCCAGCACGAACAACTCCCCCCCCAAGAAAAAAGCACACAAAACGTGAAAGTGTCCCGATGTGAACAGATTTCCACCCTCATCTTTCTTAACATGGCACTGCCCGTGTAAGTCAGGCGACTCTTTTGCGGATGAGTCCACCAGCTTCCTCTGAGCAAAGAGGATCCAAATGGAAACTCTTTTGATCGTTGTTCTTGTTGTGTTTTTGCTGGGCCGTGGGACTGGGGATATTCCCGTTGGCGCAGGGACTAGCGCCTTCTTGGCGTCAAGAGGAGAGATGTAATCACGAATCGCTAACACTGCAATGGGCTGGCGGAGCGCGAGATGCTCCGTGCATCAGCCTTTTGGCGCGCGGCGAAGACGAGGAGCGATTACCCGAGTTCTGGAATTCAAATGATTTCTGGGGAGGCAACAAGATGAGGTCGAGTACTAAGAATGAGATCGCAGGCCAGATCCACGAAGCCAAGGGCAAGATAAAGGAAAAGATAGCCCAACTGACGAACAATCCCGACTTGGAAGACGAAGGAACGGGCGAAAAAATAGCCGGGAAAGTGCAAAAGAAAATCGGCCAGGTGGAAAAAGTCATCGAAAAACCGTGAACCGGCGGGGCTGCGCGAGGGCGAGCCGTGACGACTCTTAGATTTGGGTCAAGGAATCGAGTAATAACTGGAGGAAGGTCATGAACCTATCAGCACTAAGCACGACACAAATAGCCGCAATCCTCGCAATTATTGTGGTGTTGGCCGCTGGCATCGCCATTGCGCTTTTTGTTCGGAAACGCCGAACGCACAGACTCCGCACTCAGTTTGGCGGCGCTGAATATACCCGCGCCGTGAATGAAGGCGGGAGCCGGAAGAAAGCAGAAGCGGCGCTTGACGATCGCGCGGAACGCGTGGAGCGCTTTCACATCCGGCCGCTCGCTCCGGGCGATCGTACGCGGTTTATCGCGTCGTGGGCCAGAGTTCAAGCCAGGTTCGTGGACGGTCCCGGAGGGGCAGTCACGGAGGCAGACCAATTGCTCGGTGATGTAATGTCCACACGTGGCTATCCCGTGAGCGACTTTGAACAGCGTGCCGCGGATCTCTCTGTGGATCATCCACTGGTTCTCGAAAATTACCGTGCGGCCCACGAAACCGCGCTTCGTCAATCGCGGGGGCAGGCCAGCACCGAAGACTTGCGCCAGGCCATGATTCACTACCGGACGCTTTTTGAGGAGCTGGTCGGCGAGCCCGAGGCGGCGCGTGCGAAAGCCGCTTCGTAGAACTCGGATTGCCGAAAGCACTTTGGACCGCAGAGAACGCAAGAGACAGTGATGAGGCCTCCCTTGTGAGTTGGGGGGAAACGCCGCTGAGGAGTAGACCTATGCGAAAGTGGCCATTCAGTGCATGGTTGATGTTGGCGGCGCTCCTGGCATTGCCAATATTCGCGCTGGCGCAAGCCGCGCAGCAGAACTTGACACTGATCGTAAACGGCCGGCCCGGAGGTGTAACAGTTGTTCAGTTGAACGGCCGGCCCTACGTCGAAATCGAAGCGCTCGCACGCGTTGCGAGCGGTTCCCTCAGCTTTAAGGGGA
Source organism: uncultured Thermoleophilia bacterium (assembly GCA_963772095.1). Classification (GTDB taxonomy): domain Bacteria; phylum Actinomycetota; class Thermoleophilia; order RBG-16-64-13; family RBG-16-64-13; genus Chersky-299. The sequence continues at coordinate 136,108 of CAVYVU010000009.1, read as the reverse complement.
ACCAGATTATATTGACCTTGCCTGCCTCCACGGCAAGCATGCTGCCAACTCCTCCTTCGGCAACCGAACCCGCAAATCAAGGATTCTCGAAAGAGTTCCTGAGGGCCGGCATCGAGGAAATGGCGGCGATCCGGGAATGGCGAAGCGTCCTGACGAACGCTGTCCAGCATGGATACCCAATCACGGAGGACTGGTTGTCTGTGTATCGCGTGCAAGCCGCCAAGGGCCTCACGCTGGCATCCGTGGCGGTGTCAACGGATTCAGATCGAGACGCCTTAGGATTACTTACCAACGAGTTCGACAACATGCAAAAGTTGAGCAACGCAATTCTGGAATTACGCAAGTCTATGGACTACATTTCTCCCACCACGTTGAATGACGATCCGTTGGACCAGAAGATCATGAATTGCGCACACGCTCTGGCATCGATGGCCGCCGGTCGCCAATTTCTGGATGATGGGTCGTGTCATTGAACGTATCCCGGCAGCGCTTATCGCGAGAGCCTGCGTACGGCCGTCCCGATCTGAAGTTACAGGAAAGCGTCTAGAGTAAAGTTTCCATGATCCGAAGTGCTATCCTCGCTGCTGTATTGCTGGTCTTGATTGCCGCGTGCGCCCTGCCTGCTTTTTGTCAGTCGAATCCTGACCTGCAAACATTCTTTCAACAAGACATCGGGCTGACTCAGGATCAGATCGCCGCCATCCGAGGTGGACAGCCGGTCACGAAAACCCTGCCATCCCGCGCGCCAGCCGAGGTCTTCCTGTTTGGCGCGGTCTACATCCATGCTGCTCCTGAGAGCTACCTCAAATTTGCGCGCGATTTCGACCGTCTCCGCAAGCTTCCCGACTATCTGGCGCTCGGCGTCTTCAGCAATCCTCCGCAGCTTTCTGACCTGAAAGGTTTTTCGTTCGAGAGCGATGACATCCAGGCCTTGAAGAGTTGCAAGTCCGGCGACTGTCTGATTCAGATGCCCGCGAGCTCCATCGAAGAACTTCAGCAATCCATCAATTGGTCTGCCACCGACGTGAACGAACAAGTGAATCAACTCCTGCAGAAGACGGTCTTGCAGCGTCTGCTCGCTTACCAGCGCGAAGGTAATCAGGCCCTGGGAGTTTATAACGATAAGCGTAACCCGACCGAGGTGCCTCAGCAGTTCGCCTACATGCTCAGCTATGACAAGGCCTTGCCAGTGTACCTGCCGGATTTCTATCACTACCTTCTCGCCTATCCCAACGCGAAGCCCGCGAATGTCGAAGACACGTTCTACTGGGCAAGAGTGAAATTCGGATTAAAGCCGACGCTGCGTGTCGTGCAGATGGTGACCATGCGCGGCAACCCTGCCGACCAAGTAGCCTATGCAATTGCCGAAAAACAACTCTATTCGAGCCACTATTTCGAGACTGCGTTGGACCTCTCCTTCTGTGTCCGCGGGAGTGACGACCCGAAGCAACCCGGCTTCTATCTGATCTTGGCCATGGGCTCCGAGCAGGCGGGCCTAACTGGTTTCAAGGGATCGATCGTTCGAAAAGTCGTGGTGGGCCGCTCCGTTTCAGATCTTCAAGACGCGCTCGCGGCCATCCGGAACACGCTGGAGGGTAATCAGTATGCCCTCGGTAGATTGGCCAACCCGTGATGAGCACTCGGGATGTCGACGTCGTGACCGATCTAGCTCAAGTTCTTCGCAGGGGATACGATTCTCTCCTGCAGTGTGCCTGAAATCAGGGCACGCACACGATCAAGGAGATCAGTTGTTTCGAGCGTATCTCAACAGATGGATACTGGCCAAAATGGAATGAACCCTTGAAGTGACACACAGAAATGGGCACAGTTTCCGGGGAAGGAAGTAGCGTGAAGAGGAAGCGATACTCCCGGAAATTTCAGCGGATGGCAGTTGAGCGTATGAAGACCTGCGACGATGTCGGTGAGTTGGCGCGAGAGCTGGGGGTAACCCGAAGATGCCTGTACAAGTGGCGCAGGAAGCTCGAGACGGTTGAGCCAGGAGAAGAAGCGTCGCGGCCGAGCACGCACGCAGCCGCCCATCGAAAGGAAATCCATCAGCTCAAGCGACTGCTGGCCGAGAAGGCCCTGGAGGTGGATTTTTTCAAAGGTGCCTTGCAAAAAGTCGAGGCTCGACGCCAGAATCAACGGCGGACTCTGGCGAGATGGCATCTACGAGCAGATCCGAGAAGTGATGTCATTGCAAGGCAGCCTGAGTATCGAGCGCATGTGTCAGTTGGTGTCGGTCAGCCGCCGAGGCTTCTACCGATCGCTGAAGGAGCGAGCAGCCCGCAGAGGAAGAGATGGAAGTGCGATCGGCGATCCAACAAATTGCCCTGGAGCATCGTCGTCGTTACGGCTATCGACGGATCACGGCGGAGCTGCACCGGCGGGGCATGCAGATCAACCACAAGAGGGTGGTGCGGATCATGCGGGAAGATAACCTGCTGGCCATACAGCCGAAGCGGTTCGTGGTCACCACGAATTCGAATCACAAGTTGGAGGTATACCTCAACTTAGCCGGTCGCATGAAGCTGACGGGGATCAATCAGCTCTGGGTGGCGGACATCACCTACATTCGGCTGAAAGCCGAGTTTGTCTATTTAGCGGTGATCCTCGATGGGTTCTCTCGCAAAGTGGTGGGCTGGGCGCTGGACCGCACACTGGCGAGTGCGACTGACGATCGGGGCGCTGGAGCAAGCCATCGAGAGACGACGGCCGGAACCAGGCCTGGTGCATCACTCGGATCGAGGATTTCAATACGCCCGCGCCGAATACGTGGCCCTCATGGAGAAGCACGGCATGATTCCGAGCATGAGCCGACCGGCGAATCCGTATGACAACGCCAGCTGTGAAAGCTTCATGAAGACGCTGAAGCGGGAGGAAATCTACGCCAACAAGTACGAAGACCTGGAACAACTGCGAGCGAACATCGAAGAGTTCATCGAGCACTATTACAATCGGCTGCGCTTGCACTCTGCGCTGGGCTATCGACCGCCGGAAGAATTCGAGCAACGGAGCAAGAGTTTGCAGGTAGAATCGCGAATCGCAACGATGAAGTTTTTTGAGAACAAGGATGAGAACAGGCAGGGAGACTCGACTGCCTCTCTGGGGAAGGGGGCGACGTCGCCCCCTTCCCCAGACCCCTTATCCTGCTAGGAGATGCAAGAACACTTTTAGAAAACGGAAACTGTGCCCAATAAAAATTGTGCCAGATCAGGGGTGCACCCCAAAAACTTAGGAACAACATGGGAACAAACATTGCCAAATGCCGCGCAAAACCATGATGCAAGACATAGGAAAATGCTAGACGAACCAACTACTTAGCGTTTCTGCTCTTACCTCCGGAGCAAGAGGTCGGGAGTTCGAATCTCCCTGGGCGCGCCACTATTACCAAGATCTCCGCCGACGTAGCCAAAGACCTCCCGGCAAACAAGTTCGGAAAGCATGGGCTAACTGGCCATAAGACCCATGCTGTTTTTCCGCCTGAGGCCGCGCGGCGCCGGAAACCCCAAGACCCAGGTTCCAACCCGTACCTGGGGCACCCTCCTTCTCTCTATACTTCTACGCAAACTATTGAAGCGGTATCCTCTCATCGTGCGCCTGTCAACCAATTCCAAATCGTCAACTCCGGGTCACCCGCCCTGTAGGCCTGTGGTGCCAATACAATTGTCACGGCCAACGGCGTGATGTAGAGTCTCTCGTGTCCATTCACGGGTACAAAAACTCGGGCTGGTCGGGCTTCAGTGCCTGCTGTTTTCGAGGCCAAAGAGGAGATTCCGGATGAAAGCGAACCGCCTTCCCTTGGGACTTTGTTTCGCCGCATTGTCATGCCTGGCTGCGCTGTTGATCTTTTCCGGCCATCTGAAAGCCAGAAACGCCGCTGACTCGTCCTGGGGTTTCTCCCTGGGCAATCTCGACACGACTTGCAAGCCCTGCGACAACTTCTATCAATTCGCCATGGGCGGCTGGATGAAAGCGAATCCCATCCCGGCGGAATACTCCTCGTGGGGCACGTTTACGCAGCTTCGCGACAATAACCTTACCGCCATGCGAACGATTCTCGAGGCCGCCGCCAAGGCCAAATCTGCGCCTGGCTCGAATGAGCAGAAGATCGGGGACTTATATACGAGCTGCCTGGACACCTCGGCGATCGAGGCCGCTGGCCTGAAGCCCATCGCCGATGAACTCTCTGCGATCGACGCAATTAATGACCGAAAATCTCTGGACGCGGCAATCGCGCGGCTCCAGCGGGAGGGAGCTGGCGTGTTGTTCCGCTTCAGCTCCGGCCAGGACTACAAGGACAGCTCGCGCGTCATTGCCCAAGCCAGTCAGGGCGGTCTCGGCATGCCGGACCGCGATTATTATTTCCGCGACGACGAAAAATCCAAGCAGCTGCGCGCGGACTACCAGCAACACATGACGAGAATGTTCGAACTTGCCGGCGATGCGCCGGATAAAGCGGCCGCCGAAGCCAAGACCGTCATGACCATCGAAATGGCACTGGCGAAGGCTTCGCGAACACGCGTCGAACTGCGCGACCCCGAGAAGAATTACCACCTTATGCAGGTATCGGAAATCAAGACGCTCACTCCGGACTGGTCCTGGGAAAGCTACCTGCACGACGTGGGTGCGCCTCCCGTGGAACAGGTCAACGTTCGGCAGCCCGAGTTCTTCAAAGAAGTAAACCAGGAACTCTCCAGCATTTCTCTGCCCGACTGGAAAATCTATCTGCGGTGGCATGTGATCCACGCTAGCGCGCCAGGCCTCCCGGAACGATTTGTGGAGGAGAATTTCGATTTCTATGACAGGAAGCTCTCCGGAACGAAGGAGATTCTGCCGCGCTGGAAGCGTTGCGTGGAGTCCACCGACCAGAACCTTGGCGAAGCTCTCGGACAAGTTTATGTCGATAAGTATTTTTCGCCAGCCGCCAAAGCCCGTGCCAAGGAAATGGTCAACAACCTGATCGCCGCGCTGCGCGAAGATATCCCCACGCTCTCCTGGATGGGGCCGGATACCAAGAAGGAAGCGCTGGCCAAGCTCGAAGCCTTTAACGTGAAAATCGGCTATACCGACAAATGGCGCGATTATTCGAAGCTCACTATCGACCGCAGCTCTTATGCCGGCAAACATGCGCCGCAGCATTCGAGTTTGAGCACGCCCGCCAGCTCGCCAAAATCGGCAAGCCGGTGGACCGCACGGAGTGGGGCATGACGCCGCCCGACCGTGAACGCCTACTACAGCTCCACCATGAACGAGATTGTTTTTCCCGCCGGCATTCTTCAGCCGCCCTTTTACAATCCCAACGCCGACGACGCCGTGAACTACGGCGGCATTGGTGCCGTCATCGGCCACGAAATCAGCCACGGCTTTGACGATCAGGGCTCCAAGTTTGACGCGCAAGGGCAACCTGCACGAGTGGTGGACGCCGGAGGACCGCAAGAACTTCACGGAGCGCGGCGATTGCGTGGTGAACCAGTTCAATGGCTACGAAGTAGAGCCCGGCCTGCACCAGAACGGCAAGCTCGTGCTCGGCGAAAGCATCGGCGACCTTGGCGGCCTGGCCATCGCGTATGCTGCGTACGAAAAATCCATCGAGGGCAAACGCCCGAAAGATATCGACGGCTTCACGCCCGAGCAGCGTTTCTTCCTCGGATGGGCCCAGGTGTGGGGTACCAATCAGACGGGCGGAGGCAGCGCGCCTGCAAACCAACACCAACCCGCACCCGCTCGCGCGTTTTCGCGGCAACGGCCCTCTCTCCAACATGGAAGCGTTTGCCAATGCCTTTGGCTGCAAAAAGGGAGACGCTGATGGTCCGCGAGCAGGCCTGCAAGATTTGGTAAAGATGGCCTTGTGTGCTGAGAATCGCACAACTCTGCAAGCGTAACTTCCCTAAAGAAAAAATAGGGGAAAATGTCTCGTTGGTAGCGTTCCTACAGTGCGATGGGCTAAGTCCCGGTAAGTCCCCTTACCGGTAACTTGGGTGCCGGGACCAACTTCTCCGGTAACTGCGTTTTACTGTTCGGTGCGGGCGACACTGGGCGGGCGATAGAGACTCAGAGACGGCAGGAAGGCGGCATGACCAAACGTCAACCTTCTTCCCCCGGAAAACATTACGGGAAACAGCGCCAGATGCGTGGCGTCTCCCGGGAAAGTTTGTCAACGAGAGAAGCGGCCGATGTATTCGCCCTGGGCCAGGATGTGGCCTTGCATGGCCCGTTCGACGTCTTTTTTTGTAGCCCCAGGCATAAGATTCAGCTTGGCATCAAGGGCGTAGAGCTTGAAGAAGTAGCGATGGGGTTTGCCGGGCGGCGGACAGGGCCCGCCATATCCGATTTTCCCAAAGTCATTGCGGCCCTGGCGCGAACCGTCAGCCGATTGCTCGTTCTTCGGGAAATTTTGCGGGAGGGCGCGCAGATTCGCGGGCAGGTCAAAGATCACCCAATGCACCCAGGTTCCCACCGGAGCGTCGGGATCGTCGGCGATCAAAACGAAACTCTGAGTGGCAGCAGGCGGGGTGTTCCATGTGAGCTCTGGTGAAATATTCGCACCTTCGCAGGTGAATTGCTTCGGGATATTTCCACCGGCGGTGAAATCGGGACTCTTCAATTCCAACAACATGGCAGCACCTCCAGAGGGGCGCGCCAAGAATCCGGCCGCGCCCGCAAGACAGACTAGCACCATAAGTAACTCGGGAACGATATGGCGTTGGGTGTGAATTATCGTGCCGATCCTCAAGGAGTTCTTGGCTGGCCTACGCGCCGCTGCCGCGGAGGAAGCCGGCTTCCCGGAAATATCCGCTTTGACGGGAGAAAACTCTTCCCCCTTACCTCTTACGGGCACGTCTGTCCCGCGGAAAAAGTTGCGGAGGCAAACGCGGCCGCTTGTTCACCTCGTCTAATGGGCGCTACTTTCAGTGCGGCGGCATGTGCTGCATGTGCTGAAGGATTCGGCAGAGCATCAACGCGATGCTGAAGCCCAACAATCCCATTGAGCCGCGCCACCAAACCGTCGGCTCATGACCCGCGATCTGAAACTTGAGGAACCGACTAAGGACAGCGATCACAAAGAGCACTGCTGCCAGGATAATGAGAACCAAGATCAGTTGATGCATGACCTCGACCCTTTCTCTCCGGTTGGCCTAGCTCCAACTCCTGGAAACTCGGGGATAAGACCCACCGCCTAGCAAACGCGGACGGCCTTTTCTAGGTCGAAGGCGACGACACCACGCTGGCCTTCCCCGCGTCTCTCACGGTTGTCGCAAAGCCAACCAGAATCTCCGATTTGGACACATCGTATGCTTTTCCTGCCCTCAACACAACAAATACGCCAGCCGAAGTGATGCTCGGAGATCACGTTGTAACCAGCACGCAGCCTCAGTAGCGGGACTAACTCCCCTCAAGTCGCCTGCGATGAAAATAGCCACAAGTCGTTTGTATTCATTGCGACGCTTCTGCGGTACGAGCCTATTTTCATGTTTGGTGGTGGGCCGAAGGCCCATGAAGTCTTTCCGGACATCTCTCGGCCCAGTACCCAGAATGTCCAGCTAATGGGTCTAGCAGGCGTTCAACCTCGTCATCTGGCGATAGATCCAGTTCCTGTTACTTACCTTCATTCATGACCAGCGTCTTTCTTCTGGTTTGTTCTCTTAGGGCAATCGCGGAGAGAAGTCGGTCAGGGTGAGAAACGTGGATTCAATTTTTTCGACCAGCTTTCCGTTCGCTTCCGATTTTTCGTGGACGCTCTTCCACTCGGGGTCGTCCTGGAAGGATTTCCAGTTGGCGGCCGCCGCTTCGCGGCTGGGATGCTGAAGGATGTAGATGAGAGTATTGCTCTTTTCTGGCTCGTCGACAGGCGTCCAATAAGCCACACTTTTCATGCCATGTTTTTCAAATAGTTTTAGAGTGTGTTCGCGGAAGCGCGCCAGCAACTCAGTCAACTTTCCAGGAGGCGCGTGATAAACGCGGAGTTCGTAGACTGTTGTTGTGAAGTGCATGGGATTTTCGTGCTCTTGCCGCGAAGCGGCCCACAGGGATGCCGGAAGGAGTGCCGCTACGGGAAACGATTGAAGCAAAGTTCGTCTTTTCATGGGCGGCATTGTAGCAGATGTGGGTGGGGATGGCCCGAATCACTGGGAGCATAAGGAGAGGCGCAATTGAGGCGTCACTTGAAATTGTGATCAGGGTCACTGCGGGAGGCGAGAGGATGGAAGATAGTGGCTGGCCGCGGACGACGAACTGGGTCCATTTAGTACATTGGGCTGCCTGCTGTTGAGCACTCTCGTCAATGTTCCTGGGCCGCCTCTCAAACGAGGCGCCTCCAGCAACAGATGGGCGGAGCGGGATTGCTCTGCAGTGGGCAGTGGTGTTTATGGTTTGTCAGCGGGGCGTACAACTGTAGAAGCGGCGGCAAGCCGCCGCACTCCAAATTAGGTGCTGAGTCGCATCAGGAGCAGGGCGCCAGTTCTCCATCGTGTGCGTGGGCATCCGCTGCATGCCCTAGTTGTTTACGCAGGCAGGCCATTCCCGCGTCGATGGCCTGGCAATCCACTTCCAAAAGTTTCGCGTTGCGCACTTTTGCCTTGAGGACCGCAAGGGCGGTTTCCCGGGGCAGCGTGTGGGTCAATTCCAGCAATGCCCCGAGCATGACCATGTTGGTGGCTTTAGTGGTGCCGAGGCCGTCGGCAATCTCCGAAGCGGGCACGCAGTAAACTTTCGCGTCGCAAGGCGGGAATCCAGCGGGCAGCTTGTCACTGTTGTAGAGGATGGTGCCATGCGCCTCCACCATCTTCGCGAATTTGTGCAAGGAGGGCTCGTTCATCGCGATGAGGACATCGGGATGCTCGATCACGGGCGAGCCGACGCGTTCATTGCGAGAGGCACACGTGGCAGTGCGCGCTGCCGCTGCGCATTTCCGGCCCGTAGGACGGCAGCCAACTCACCTCGCGCCCTTCGCGCATACCCATTTCCGCCAGGATTTGCCCCAGCAGCAGCACGCCCTGTCCGCCGAAGCCTGCGATCTTCACGGTGAGATTCGGGTGAGAGCTCCTGTGCGGCCATCGGACGCGTCACTTCTTCCTGCGGCTTATCCAGACCAAGGAGCTTCGTCACCGTGGTTTGCGGCACGGCGTCTGCCATTGGCGCAAGCTTGCGATCGCGGAAGACACCCAAGGGGAAGACCGCGAGCATTTTTTCTTCAATCCACTTGCGCGATTCCTGTGGCGTCATCTTCCAGATCGTCGGACAAGGTGACAAAATTTCGATGAAGCTGAAGCCGGCGCCATCGCGCTGCAGTTCCAGCGCCTTGCGCACGGCTTTCCGCGTTTTCATGATGTTCTTGTTATCGCACAGCGCCACACGCTCGATGTACACCGGCGCTTCCAGCGTGGCAAGCAGCTCAGACATATGCAAAGGAAATCCCTCGTTGGAGGGCCGGCGTCCCCAGGGGGAAGTTGTGCTGGACTGGCCCACCAGAGTCGTCGGAGCCATTTGCCCGCCGGTCATTCCGTAGATGGCGTTGTTCACGAAAAAGATGGTGATCTTTTCGCCGCGATTGGCCGCATGCACGATTTCCGCCGTGCCGATGGCCGCCAGGTCGCCGTCGCCCTGATACCCGATGACGATGCTCTCCGGATTCGACCGCTTCACCGCGGTAGCCACCGCGGACGCCCGCCCGTGAGCCGCTTGCACGTTCCCCACGTCAAAGTAGTAGTAGGCGAACACGGAGCAGCCTACCGGGCTGACAAGAATCGTGCGGTCCTGCACGCCCATGTCCGCGATGGCCTCGGCGATCAGCTTGTGCACCACGCCATGCCCGCACCCGGGACAGTAGTGCGTCTGGTGCTGCAGCTCCGACTTGCGCACGTACTTGTCGTAAAAGACCGGTGACTTCGACTCAATCACTTGGTATTCGTCCACAGCGTCACCTCTTCACATTCCAACGGCTCAAACGCCCCACTCCGCGGTCATGCCCATGCGTTCCGTCAATTCTTTGCAGACTTCATCGGCCATGGGCACGTTGCCGCCCGTGCGGCCGTAAAACTCCACGTCCACACGGCCATCCAGCGTCAGGCGCACGTCTTCGACCATCTGGCCGGTGCTCATCTCCACCACCAATACCATTTGCGCGCGGCGCGCGGCGTGGCGCAATGCCTCCGCCGGGAAGGGCCACAGCGTAATCGGGCGGAACAACCCGGCGCGAACGCCTTCCTTGCGCATCATGTCCACGACGGTGCGCAACACGCGCGAGGTAATCCCGTAGCCCACCAGCAGGACTTCCGGATCCTCCGCGCGATACAACTCATACCGCGATTCCACTTCCGCGGCTTTCTTGTACTTTTCCTCGAGCTTGCGGACGTGCGCTTCGAGCTCATCGGGTTCCAGATAGATCGAGGCGATCAGATTCTTCCTGGTCTCGCGCGTGCCTTTCACCGCCCAAGGCTTCTCTGGCTGCACACTCTCGACGGGCTGCAGTTCCAGAGGTTCCATCATCTGGCCGATGAAGCCATCGGTCAGCACCACGGCGGGATTGCGGTAACGGTCCGCGAGCTCAAAAGCGAGCCTGGTCAGGTCCGCCATCTCCTGCACCGAGGCGGGCGCCACGACAATATTCTTGTAATTGCCGTGGCCGCCGCCCTTGACGAGGGCGAAATAGTCGCTCTGCTCCGGGGCGATATTTCCCAGCCCCGGCCCGCCGCGCACGACGTCCACAATCACGCAGGGAAGTTCCGAGCCAGCCAGGTACGAGATGCCTTCCTGCATCAAGCTGATACCCGGGCCGGAGGAGGCGGTCATGACACGCTGAGCCCGCCGACGCTGCGCCGTAAACCATATTGATGGCGGCAACTTCGCTTTCCGCCTGCAGAAACGTGCCGCCGACCTGCGGCATGTACTCCGCGGCCGCTTCGGCGATTTCACTGGCCGGCGTAATCGGGTAGCCGTAATACGACCGGCATCCTGCCAGCAGCGCGCCCTTCACAATCGCGACGTTGCCCTTACAAAGTTGCCGCATGGCTTCCCTCCATAGGCGGCTGCGCCACCTTGGGCACGATCAGCCGATACACGGTGATCGCTCCGGGTTCCGGGCACACGTAAAAGCAGATTCCGCAACCGGAGCAGCTCTCCCCGTATAGTGCGCCGGATGCACGCCATAGGGATTCAAACCCGGCAAAAGCTCCAGGCATTTGGGCGGGCAAGCGTCCACGCAAACGCCGCAGCCTTTGCATTCTTCGGTGTCGATGGTGACTTTGCCTCGTGCCTGTGCCATGGCTCAGTTCTCCTGAAGCGCGGGGCGTTGCAGCCACCGCGTCTTCTCACAATACGCGTACAGCTCTTCCCGGAATTTGGGATGGGCAATTTCGATCAGCGCTTCGGCGCGCTGCCGGATGGTGCGTCCGTGCAGGTAGGCCACGCCGAATTCCGTCACGACGTAGTGCACCGAACCCCGCGAAGTCACCACGCCCGCGCCGGGATCGAGCATGGGCACGATCCGAGAAATCGCGCCGTCTTTCGCCGTGGAAGGCAGTGCGATGATTGGCTTCCCGCCCTTGCACGCGGATGCGCCGCGAATGAAATCCACCTGTCCGCCGATGCCGCTGTAGAAAGAGGTTCCAATGGAATCGGCGCAGACCTGGCCGGTGATGTCCACTTGCAGGCCCGAATTCACGGCGGCCATCTTGTAGTTCCGAGCGATCACAAAGGGATCGTTGGTGTACTTGCTGGGGTGAAATTCAAACTGCGGATTGTTGTCCACGTAGTCGAAGATCTTTTTCGTTCCCAGCACAAATCCCAACACGATTTTGCGCGGGTGGATGGTTTTGCGGCTTCCATTGATGACGCCCGATTCGATCAGCGGGATTGCCAGGTCGCTCAGCATCTCCGTGTGCACTCCCAGGTCCCGGTGGTCCTTGAGTTCGAGCAGCACGGCATCCGGAGATGGCGCCAATGCCGAGCTGCAATGTGGCGCCGTCTTCGATCAAGCCGGCCACATTTTTGCCGATGTCGTGATGTATCGGGGTGATTTCCACGCGCTTCAACTCGCACAACGGGCGAGACACTTCCACCACGACGTCGATCTCGTTCACATGGATGAAGCAATCGCCAAACGTCCGGGGCATCTGGTCGTTTACCTGTGCGATCACGATCTTGGCGTTTCGCGCGGCATTCAAGCGTTGCTTCCACGCCCACCCCGAAGCAGCAAAAGCCGTGGGCATCCGGCGGGGCAACCTGAATGAGGGCCACGTCGATGGGCATCTGCCCGTTCTCGAACATCTCTTCCACCTGGCTCAAGAACACCGGGGTGTAATCCGCGCGCCCTTCATTCACGGCTTGGCGGACATTGCCTCCGATGAACATCGCGTTATGGCGGAAGTGTCCTTCCATTTGCGGCGCGATATAGTCCGCGCGCCCGGTGGTTAGCAGGTGCACGATCTCCACATTCTTGACGAAGGGACCCCGCGCCATAAGTGCTTCCACGAGTGTTTCGGGTTCCGCGCAACCTGGGTGGATGTAGACGCGCATGTTCGACTGGATGCACTGAACTGCTTCGCGCGGTTGCATCGCCTTACGGCGATAATCCTCTTGCCAGGTCATAACGCCTCTCTGCAGACTTCTGCGTGCCGCGGAGTTTCCGGACGATGTGCAGCTCTCGAAGCCCTAGCGGATGCAGGGAATCGAGCGGGTTCCTGTCCCCGAGCTATCCGGAGGGTGCACAAAGGGTTAGGGGATAGTTCGGGGCTGTGGATTTCTGGGGGGAACTGAGGAGCGGGAACGAAGCGGTACGCTAGCGACTCCACGGAGGTCGCCTCCACACTCAAGTCAGCAAGGGGCGTACCAGAACAGGGGCGTAGCGCCTTTTCCAGGCCTCTGTAAAGAAAGAACTTATAATCAGGCTAAGTTTTGCTTATGAGACTAATTGTGGCTTTTGCCCCACCCGCCGCGGGTGTTTGCGTTCTTTTGCTCAGAGCAGCGCTCCCCGCCTCCACGCGGTCCCACGCGGCCAATCTTGGGAATTTCCTCTCATTTTCCACAGCCTCCGGTTGACCCAGACGTTTCCTGAGGTGAAACATCGGCAACAGATTCTGCCGCCACCTGCGTTGGCCCGGGAGTATGCTGAAATCACTTTTCACCTGAGGCCAGGCTATGAAAACTCTGCGCGTCCTTGTGGCGTTGTTGACCAACGACAATGATTACCAGATTGAACAGGCAAGTTCCGCCGTACAGATGGCCGGCAAGCTCGGTGTCGAAGCGAAAATTGTTTATGCGGACAACGACGCCATCAATCAAAGCACGCAAATTCTGAAGGCCATTCAGGCTGCTCCCGAAGAGCGGCCCGATGCCGTTGTGTTCGAGCCCGCCGGTGGCACGGCATTTCCACAAGTCGCCCGTGCGGCTGTAACCGCCGGCGTGGGCTGGGTGGTCATGAACCGGGAAACCAATTACATCGCGGAACTCCGCCAGACGTGCAAGGCTCCCGTTTTCACTTTGAGTTCCGATCATCTTGAGGTCGGCCGCATCCAGGGACGCCAGTTCTGCGGCGCTTCTCCCCGGCGGTGGAACAGTTCTGCACATTCAGGGGCCTTCGGAGAGTGTGACCGCCAAAGAACGCTTGTTGGGAACCATGGAAGTGAAGCCAGCCAACATTCACTTCACGACCTTGAAAGGTCAATGGACCGAGGAAAGTGCGCAGCGCGCCGTGCGCTCCTGGCTTAAGCTCTCCACGTCACAGAAGGCCCACATTGATCTGATTGGCTCGCAGAATGACGCCATGGCCATCGGAGCCCGCAAGGTTTTCCAGGAGATTCCCAACGAGGCCGAGCGTGATCGCTGGTTGAGTCTCCCCTTCACCGGGTGCGATGGTCTTCCGAAGACCGGCCAATCCTGGTTGCGCAGCGGCCTTCTGTCGGCGACGATCTACTTGCCGCCGTTGGCAGGCCAAGCGATTGAATTGCTGGTCGGCGCATACCAGCAGGGCAAAATCCCGCCGGAGCGGGTGCTCGTTTCGCCCACGTCGATCCCCGGGATTGAAGCGCTGCATCCGTCCAAGCCCTGATCAAGCAAACCGGCATTTCCCAGGTTTCGCCCCACTACAAAGCAACGACACAGGAGAAGTTTTCCGTCATGCAACCCGCGTTAATGTTCCTGCACAGTTTCTTTAGTCCGGGTGTATTGTAAGGAAGAATCTGCAATCCCGGTGGTGCGATGCGCAAGTCAAAGTTCCTGGTTTCCCTCACGACCAACCAAAACGACTATCAGATCGAGCAAGCGCAAGCTGCCGAGCAAAGCGCGAGAAAGTTCGGCGTGGACATCGAAGTGGCCTACGCTGACAACGATGCCATCAACCAAAGCACGCAAATCCTGCGAGCCATCCAGGCTGCGCCCGAAGACCGTCCGGATGCCATCATCTTCGAGCCCGTTGGAGGTACCGCGTTGCCGCAAGTGGCCCGCGCGGCGGTGAGTTCCGGAATTGGCTGGGTGGTGCTAAATCGCGATGCCAACTATATTGCGGAGCTTCGCGCGGCCAACAAGGCGCCGGTTTTCTGCGTTACTTCCGACCACGTTGAAATCGGGCGAATCCAGGGACGCCAGTGCGCTGCCCTTCTCCCCACGGGAGGTTCCGTCCTTTACATCGAGGGACCTTCGGAAAATTCGGCGGCCAAGGAGCGCACGCAAGGTATGCACGAGGCCAAGCCTGCCAACATCCACCTGATCACGCTGAAGGGGCAGTGGACCGAGGAAAGCGCGCGACGCACGGTGCGTTCCTGGTTGAAGCTCACGACCTCGCAGAAAACCAACATCGACCTGGTCGCCGCCCAGGATGATTCCATGGCGATTGGTGCGCGGAAAGCGTTTCAGGAATTGCCCTCTGAAATCGAGCGGGAGCGATGGTTGAGCATCCCGTACCTCGGCTGCGACGGCCTTCCGAAAACCGGGCAGGCCTGGGTGCGCAGCGGTCTTCTGGCCGCCACCATCTATATTCCGCCCAACACGGGCCAGGCGATTGAGATGCTCGTCGATGCGCTGCAGAATTCCAAGAAGCCTCCCGAACGCGCCATTACGGTGGCAGTTTCCGTGCCGCCGCTGGAAACCCTCCGTCCGCAGAAGTAAGTCCGCTGCACAATTGTCATCTCATCAGCGATTTCTCCCGGCGTATAATGCCGCTGAAATCCGTCTGTACGCATCTCTCGTGACCTTCTGGAGGTCTTCCAATGTCCGTCGAGCAACTTGATCCCCCAAAATCAGAACAAATTCTGGATCGCAGAGAGTTTCTTGCCGCCAGTGGCTCCGGCGTGCTTGCTGCTGCTCTCCCTGCGACATCTTCGTTCATGGGCGCCGCCTCCCATTTGTCCGCCGAATCGGCGCGCGTTCCGCAAGTTTTGCCCGGAAACAAGCGCAAAATCCCCATCGGTGTGTTCAATGCGGATGTTTACAAGAACCTCTCGATCGATGCCATGCTCGACAAAGTCAGCGCTCTCGGCCTGGAGGCCATGGAAATCGGCACCGGCGGCTATCCAAATTCCTGGCAATGCCCCATCGATGAATTGCTTGCTGATCCTGCGAAAGGCCAAAGCGTGGCTCAAGAAATTCGAGGACCACGGAATTCCTGTCGTCACGCTGAGTTGCCATGGCAATCCCCTGCACCCGGATCCCAAACACGCCGCAGCCGACAGGGAGACCTTTAAGAAGACTGTGCTGCTGGCCGAGCGCATTGGCGTCAAGGTCATCGTCGGCTTCTCCGGATGTCCGGGCGGTTCGCCCACGGACACTCAGCCGAACTGGATCACGTATCGTTGGCCTCCGGAATACGATGAGATGCTGAAGTGGCAGTGGAACGAAAAGGTCATTCCTTACTGGAAAGAAGCGGCCAAGTTCGCGCGTGAGCACGGTGTTCATCGCCTGGCCTTCGAGATGCATCCAAACTTCGTCGTCTACAATCCGCGCACGCTTTTGAGGCTCCGCGAAGCCGTCGGCGAAGAGATTGGCGCCAACTGCGACCTGAGCCATCTTTTCTGGCAGGGTTGCGATCCGGTCGAAGTGATCCATTTCCTGGGCAAGCAGGGCATCATCTATCACGCGCACATGAAGGACACTGTTCTTTACCCGGAAAACGTCGCGAAATACGGCATCCTCAACTTTGTCTTCGAAACCAGCGATCTGCCCCTTGGCCTCCGATGCCTTCCGCGCCGTCGGCTATGGCCACGGCGCGTCGCTTTGGAAGTCCGTCGTCCAGGCGTACATGGACGTCGGCTACGACGGCATTCTCAGCATCGAAAACGAAGATCCCATACTCAGCGGGGAAGTGGGCGTCGAACGCGCTGCCTACGTTCTGAAAAACGTTCGCGACGAGCTCCTCGCGGGCCTGAGGTGAATCGCCGCCAATTTGTGGATTCCTGCGGTGTAACGGACTGGGGCGCTGCGGTTGGGCGCCCTTTTCGTTTCTTGGGCGGAGCAGCGCTTCCTGATTCGCCCTTTCCCCGTTCTTCGTTGCCCAATCACTTTAGGCTATGCTGTTCCACGCCATATTGAATTGCAGAATAATCTCTCGTAACGAAGAGCCTCGATGACACAGGTGATGCGCGCTCCGAAATCCTATGACGTTTGCGTCGATCGGCTCCGGCGCGGGCGGCGGTATGGCCGCGAAGATTCTCACGGAAGGCGGCCTCAGCGTGGCCCTCTTGGAAGCGGGACCTCCGGTGAATCCCGAAAAAGATTACAAGATGTTCGTGTGGCCGTACGAGCTGCCGCATCGCGGCGTCGGCGTTGGAGGAAAAGCCGCGGACAATTTTGGCGAATTTCTTGCGCCCAATGGCGCGTGGAACATCGCGGGTGAGCCGTACACCTCCGCGCCAGGGAGCCAATTTCCAGTGGTTCCGCTCGCGCATCGTCGGCGGGCGGACGAACCACTGGGGGCGCATTGCGCTGCGATTTGCCCCGGTCGATTTCAAATCCAGGAGCCGCGACGGCCTCGGCGAGGATTGGCCCATCACGTACGAGGACCTGGCGCCTTACTATGACAAGGTCGAATCGTACATCGGCGTATTTGGCACAAAAGAGAATGTACCCAGCGCGCCGGACGGAGTCTTTCTGCCGCCGCCGAAGCCGCGTTGCAGCGAGTTGCTCATCAAAAAGGCTTGCGACAAGCTCAACATCACTTGCATCCCGGCCCGGCTCGCCATTCTGACCAAGCCGCTCAACGGGCGGCCTGCTTGCCATTACTGCGGCCAGTGCGGGCGCGGGTGTACGACGGCTTCCAATTTCAGCTCCAGCCAGGTGCTGATTCCGCCGGCACTGCAAACCGGGCGACTCACGCTGATCACTGGGGCGATGGCGCGCGAAATTCTTGTGGGCGCGGACGGCAAGGCCACGGGCGTCTCCTACGTTGATAAAGCTACGCACACCGAAAAGCGCGTGGCCGCGCGCGCGGTGGTTGTGGCGGCCAGTGCCTGCGAATCGGCGCGGCTGCTCCTCAATTCCAGATCGAAGCTCTATTCCCGGATGGACTGGCGAATTCTTCGGGGCAAGTGGGGCGCAACCTCACCGATTCCGTGGGGAGCAGCGGCTGGGGCTACATTCCGCAAATGGAAAAAATCCCGCCGCACAATCACGACGGCACCGGCGGCATGCACATGTACATCCCCTGGTGGAAATACGATCGCAAAAATGATTTTCCGCGCGGCTACCACATTGAAATTGGCGGGGGCAGGGAACTGCCCAGCGCGGGGATGTTTGACGATGTTTGCGAGGAATTCGAGGGCTACGGCGCGGAGCTGAAGCGCACCTGCCGCAAGCAGTACGGCACCAGCGTGGATTTCGCCGGCCGCGGCGAAATGCTTGCCAACCCGGATAGCTACTGCGAAATCGATCCTGAGGTCGTTGATGAGTTCGGCATTCCCGTGCTGCGCTTTCATTTCAAGTGGAGCGAGAACGAAATCCGCCAGGCCCAGGGATATGCAGGAGACATTCAAGGCCATCGTTGAGGCCATGGGCGGCGAATACAAAACCAAAACCGATCCCGGCGGGCAGCATCCCTTTGGCATCGAAGCCGGTGGAAAGATCATTCACGAAGTCGGCACGGCGCGCATGGGAGCCGATCCCAAGACTTCCGTGCTGAACGGCTATTGCCAGGCGCACGACGTCAAGAATCTGTTTATTGCCGATGGCGCGCCGTTGGTGACCAATCCGGACAAAAATCCGACGCTGACCATCATGGCGCTTTCCTGGCGCGCTTCGGAGTATCTGCTGAGCGAGGCGAAGAAGGGCAATCTTTGATGCGCGTGCGACTTTGTCAGGCCGCAGGAAAAGGACCATCCCGTCATTCCGAACGGAGTCTGCGAAGTGAGAAATCTCTCTTTCCTTGGGTTACCGCCAAAGAGAGATTCCTCGCTTTGCTCGGAATGATGAACCGAGGCACTTTTTCAGCAGCCTATATGGACGTGGAATCGCGGAGGACGTGAAACACGAAGGGCAAACGATGCGAGGAATTTCGCGACGCGATGTGCTGAAGAACCTGGCCGTAGGCGCGGCGGGCGGCTCCGTGCTGCAGATGATTCCCGCGGAAGCGGCGGCGCTGGCTCACCAGATGGTGCACAAGGAGAAAGCCGCGTCGGCGGCAGGGAAGTACACGCCGAAGTATTTCTCGCGCACACCAATTCCAAACACTGAAGACGCTCTGCGATGCCATCATTCCCAAGGACGAAAAGTCCGGCGGAGCCGTCGAAGCGGGCGCGCCGGAGTTCATTGATCTGCTGTGCAGCGAAAACGAGGAATTTCAGTTGCAGATCGGCGGCGGTCTCAATTGGCTGGACAATACCTGCCTGGACCGGCACGAACACACTTTTCTGGAGTCCACGCCTGCCCAGAAAAAGGAAATCCTCGATCTTATTGCCTACCGGAAGAACGCCAAGAGCGATCCTTCGCTCACGCAAGGAATCACGTTCTTCGCCAAGCTCCGCCGCATGACCTGCGACGCCTTCTACACCAGCAAGATCGGGATCGAAGACCTGCAGTACATTGGCAATACCGCGCTCGCCGAATTTCCCGGCTGCCCTCCTATTCCCGAATCCTGAGAGCTTCCTTTCGATCATCGGAAAGCAGCAAGGAAACTTCTCACTACACTGTCCCAGCAGAAGAACTGACCCGAGGAAGCTCGCCTTCCCAACGGGCGATAACCGCGCTTGCCAGGCAGTTGCCGATGACATTGACCGCGGTGCGCGCCATATCAACCAGTGCATCAACGCCGAGAATGACGAAGATCGGTTCCGTCGGCAGATGAAACGTCGCAGCCGTGGCCAAAAGCACTACGAGAACAGCGCGCGGCACGCCCGCGACGCCTTTGCTGGTGAGCATGAGCGCGAACACCATGAAGAGTTGCTGCGTCCAGCTCATGGGCATGCCCGCGGCCTGTGCCACAAAAATCGAAGCCATGGCGAGATAGAGCGCCGAACCGCACAGATTGAAGCTGTAAGCCGCGGGGATAACGAAGGCGACAATTTCCCGGGGCACGCCAAACTCTTCCATAGATTCCATCGCGCGAGGCAGCGCCGCTTCCGATGAGCTCGTGGCAAAGGCGATCGTGGCTGGCTCCGCCACTGCTTTCAGAAAACGTCCCAGGGGTAACCGCGCCAGGAACAGAATCGGCAGCAGGACGATTAGAAGGAAAGTGAGCATTGCGCCCCAGGCCGTGAATAGCAATTTTGCCAGCGGCAAGAGCACGCTCATTCCCATATGCCCGACGGTGTAGGCCATCGCGGCGCCGACGCCGATGGGCGCGTAGTACATCACGATGTTGGTGAAGCGGAACATCGTTTGTGTGAGCGATTCCGCGACGCTGAGGATGGGCTGCCGGGCTTTCTCTGGCACGCGCGTAAGCGCGATGCCAAAGAGAATCGCGAACACGGCCACCTGCAGAATCTGGTTATCCCCGATTGCCCTGACGATATTTTCCGGGAAAATGTGCAGCACAAAATCGTCCCACTTCAGCGGGGCAGCCGCCGGCTGTAGTTGTTCCGCTGCCGTGGCATGCAAAGCCAGCCCCTCGCCTGCTCGCGTCAGATTGATCGCCGCGATCCCGATGAACAACGCAACCGTCGTTACCGCCTCAAAGTAAACAAGGCTTTTCAAGCCAATCCGGCCAACCTTTTTCAGATCGCCATGACCCGCGATCCCGGTCACGAGCGTGCCCAGAATCAACGGCGCCACAATCACCTTGATCAGGCGCAGAAAAATGTCGCTGAGAAGGCGCAGGTGCACCGCGAATTGCGGGCGATCCAGCCCGACCTCAAACCCCGCGAGCATGGCGAAGAATATCCAGAACGTAAGCGAACGCCTGCGCAGCCCGCAAGCGCGAGACAAAACAGGCCAGCCCAGCGGAGGACGGTGAAGCACGGCTTGCCCCGGCAGAAACAGGGCAACAGCGCACCCTACCGCAAACAGCAACAATCCTGCCGGCAAGAACAGCGAATAACTTTTGGATTTTGCGTCAGCCAAGACACATCCCCGGTTTGGATTCAGTAAGAAGCGAGTGGCGCCATCATAGCCTGAGGCGCGCGAGCCAGCACAGATTTTCTTTTTTGAGATGGCACGGAGGCTTGCCGTAACGTCGCAGCGGCTGCTATCGTGCCTACATGTCAAGAATCAGCCATCTGGAATGCTCGCGGTGTCGCGCCACCCTCTCTGCGGATAAGCCACAAACAGTTTGCCCGCAGTGCGCCGGCTCGTTGTACGTGCGCTATGACCTCGCGCCGCTGAAGGGAACTGCCAACCGCGATCAAATTGCCAGGGAAACTTCGCCGACCGGCTGGCCCGGTTTGTGGCGATACCGCTGCGTTCTGCCCGATGTCGAGCCGGTCACTTTGGGCGAAGGCTGGACGCCCATGCTGCGCAGCCGGCGCTATCCCAACGTGTTTCTAAAGGAGGAAGGCGCGAATCCCACCGGAAGTTTCAAGGCCAGAGGTCTGGCACTCGGCGTCACCATGGCGCGCCATTACGGGTTGAAAAAACTCGCCGTGCCCTCCGCCGGAAACGCCGCGGGAGCGCTGGCCGCCTATGCCGCAGCCGGCGGACTCGAAGCCCACATCTTCATGCCCAAGGATGTGCCGTTTGCCAATTACGTGGAGGCGGTTCTGTATGGCGCGAAGATCACCCTGGTGGATGGACTGATTTCCGATTGCGGCCGTATGGTGGCCGACGGGAAAGAGAAAGAAGGCTGGTTCGACATTTCCACGCTGAAAGAGCCCTTTCGCGTGGAAGGAAAGAAAACCATGGGCTACGAATTGGTCGAACAACTTGGCTGGGAGTATCCCGCGGCGGTGTTCTATCCCACGGGCGGCGGAGTCGGCTTGATCGGCATGTGGAAAGCTTTTGGCGAATTGGAGGAACTCGGCTGGGTGCGTCCCGGCAAAAGACCGCGCATGATCGCGGTGCAGTCGGCGGGATGCGCGCCGGTCGCGCGCGCCTTTGAACAGGGCGAAAAGACGAGTCAGATGTGGCAGAACGCAGCGACCTTCGCTTCCGGCCTGCGCGTGCCAAAGCCCTACGGCGACTACATCATGCTGGAAATTCTGCGCGAATCGGGCGGCGTGGCCCTTGCCATCCCCGATGAGCAAATTCTTGCTTCGCTGAAAGATTGGGCCAAGAACGAGGGAATCTTTCTATCTCCGGAAGGCGCGGCGGCCACGGCAGCTTACGACCGCTTGATCAGTAGCGGCTACCTCAAGCCCGAAGACCGCGTCGTGCTGTTCAACACGGGCGCGGGACTCAAGTACACGGACGTAACCGCGGAAGCGGCGGGCCTGCACCGTCCCGCGTAACTCTTTCTCTGTTTAACCCCGCAGTTTATCGCGCGGCGTTTCGCCCGGCAGGCTCCCAGAGTTCAATCGGGTTGCCCTCGGGATCGTACAAGCGCGCGAAGCGGCCGTTTGGGTACACCTGCGCGTCGATTTCGACGCTGATCCCGGCGGCGCGAAGTTGCGCGGCCATGGCATCGAGATTGCCCACGCGAAAATTGATCATCCACACCTTGCCCGCGTCCCCCAAATATGTCGTGGTTTCCGGGAAAGGCGCAAAGGCCGTTGGCCCGGCCTCCTGCTGCCAGGGAGGCGTGTCGTAATCCGAAGGAACAACCGCCACGCCCAGATGATCGCGGTACCACGCCGCAAGCGCGACAGGGTCACGCGCGAGGAAAAACAGTCCGCCGATGCCTTTTACATTTTCCATGCGTGCCACGCTCAGAAGCGCAGTTTGGATAGATAGGCGTAGCTGTTGGTGAGGCTGGCAAAAGCATCCTTCGGCCAATCGTTTTCAACGATGAAGTTCTTTATGCCGGCCTTGTCCGCGCTGGCGAAAATCTTTTTCCAGTCGATCACGCCGGATCCGACATCGGTCATGTCGTCCTTGAGAGTGTCCAGCTTGGTCAGAACTGTATTGTCATCCGAGGGTTTCGGGAGTTTCTTCATATCCTTGACGTGGACCAGCGGGAAACGGCCCGGGTAGCGATTGAAATAAGAAACGGGATCCTGGCCGGCGACGATAATCCAGCACAGGTCCATTTCCATGTTGCAGAGTTTCGGGTCGGTCGAATCGAGCAGAAAATCATAGGGGCGCTTGCCGCCCAGCAACGGGGTTGGCTGAAACTCCCAGGTGTGATTGTGGTAGGCGAACTTGATGCCGGCCTTGTTCGAGGCTTCACCGGCTTTGTTGAATAGTTCGGCGATGCGCTTGTAGCCATCCGGCTGCTTGCGCAAATCGTCCGGAATCCCCGGGCAAACGATGTAGCTCTGTCCCGATGATCTTTGCGGCTTCAATCGTTTCCGGCCAATGGTTTTCGACGATGTCGTAGCCGACGTGAGAGGAGGGCGCGGTCAGCCCATCCTTGTCCAGGAGGGCGCGAACGTCCTTCGGAGAATGGTTGAAGAGGCCCGCGAACTCGACCTCTTTGTAGCCGATGGCGGCGACTTTGGCGATGGTGCCCTCGAAGTCGCTCTTCATGAGGTCGCGGACGGAGTAGAGCTGCACGTCGACTTTTTCGATCTGATGCGTGGCGGCGAAGCTCTTGCTGGGAAGGGAAGTCAGAACAGCGGTGGCGATGGAAGTTTCCAAAAAGGTTCGGCGATTCATGCGGGGATTGTACAACGAATCGCAGATGGGGGAGCAAAACAAAAGCGCCCCGAGAAGAACGGGGCGCTTTTGCGGGGCGGAAGCCACAGCGCGTTCGCTGGGACGCGCGCCGTGGCTCTACGTTGGGGGTTAGAACAGGAACTTCAGGCCAAGCTGCAACGTTCGCGCGCGATGGGCGCCGCTTGGGTGCAGGAAATCAGGTGAATTGAGGTCATTGTTCACGCCATTCCACTGCGTGTGGTTAAAGAGGTTGAACGCCTCCGCGCGGAACTGGAAGCCCATCGACTCCTTGATCTTGAAATTCTTGGTGAGCATCATGTCGAAGTTCGTGGTGCGCGGAATGCGGAGAATGTTGCGGCCGGCATCGCCGAAGGTGAGGCCCCGGGGTGCCGCGAAAGCGCAGGGGTTATAGAGTTGCGGGCCGGCTCCGCCCACCGCGCAGCTTGCCGATGTGGCGGAGTTGGGGTCGCCCACGACGTCTACGAAAGTACCCGGCGACGTGCTGTTGGCCACGCCCGCGTTGTCCGAGTAAGCACTGTCGGTCACATTAAACGGTGTTCCCGTTTGGATTGAGGTGATCCCCGACCACTGCCAACCGCCGAGCGCGGTGTTTGTCCACCCTGTGGCGGAGCGGAAGAAGGGCAAACTGTACACATAGCTGATGTTCAGCATCTGGCGCTGGTCGAAGTTGGAACTGGCGCGAGCCAGAGCAATATTGTAGGAATTCACCATGCTTGCATCATAGCGATCGGAGGAATCATCAATGGAGTGGCTGTAGGTGTAGGCGATCCCCAAGGTGAGCGGAGCAATCGTGCGCGTCACCGCGACTTGAAGCGAATTGTAGCTGGAATTCGCCCCATATTGTAAATACGTGATGCTGCCGAAGCCTTGGATGGGCCGGTAGGGGTTGGCATCATTGCCGCAGGCGATGTTCATGTTGTTGACGGCTAGACCCGTGATCGCCGGGCCCCCATCCCCCGCCGTCATCATAGCGCAGTCCCCCAAGTAAGTCGGATCATTCGGGGGGTTGGCAGGCGTGATCGGCTGGCCCGCTGCGTACGGGTTTGTCCCGGACAACGGGGCAACCTGATTGGCGTCGAGCTGCTGGCCGAGGTGCGTGCCCTTGCTGCCGACATAGGCGACGCTGGTCACCAAATGCCCTGGAAATTCATGCTGTATGTTGAGATTCCATTGCTGGACATAGGGCCAAATGCCCTTGGTGCTAACGGCATTGAAGCTCAAGGGGAAAGCCAGAATGGCGCCGCCGGCAGAGGAACCGATATTTGTGTAGCCCAGAATGTTGGGCTGCGAGACATTGAGCACGAGCGGGGCCGTGGCCTCGAGCGACTCGACGTTGGCTTCATTGCCGTTGCCATGCTCGAAGAAGATCCCGTAACCGCTACGGACGGCCCATCTGCCATTGCCCCAGGGATCCCAGGCGAAACCGATGCGCGGCCCGGGATTGAACAGATGTCCTTGAACACAGCCACTGGGCGTACCGGATGACCCACACTGAACGATACCGTTGAAGACCCGCGGATCCGTGAAGGTCAGGGGTGCGTGTGTGACGGGGTCAATCAATGCCCCTTCCGTTCCCGTGTACGTGCCGTCGTCAATGGCCGGGGCGTTGGCGGGGTTGAAGGCCGAAGTTTCAAAGTTGTAGGCCTGCTTGTATTTTTCACGATACGTACCAAACAGGCTGAAACGAATCCCCAGGTTGAGAGTCAAGCGCGGAGTGATGCGCCAGTCATCGTTGAAGTACGGTTCGACGAAATGGTAGCGGAAATAGTATTTGGGATAAGAATTCACTTGGGAATAGGAAGCGACATTACCAAGGAGCAGGTCGGCAAAAGCGTTGCCCGTTCCTACAATGGAGTTGCTGGCGGCAAAGGAAACGGTACCCTGTTCCGTGCCGAAGCTGCTCTGCTCGTTCTTCTGAGCGATGGTAGCGTAAGCGCCCATTTGAAGGTTGTGTTTCCCGACGATTTTAGTGAGGTTATCGCGAATGGTGTAAGTGGGGTTGGCGTTATTCCAAGGTGAATAGCTGGAAAAGCCTTCCGAGAAATCGTTGAAAGACGTGTTCCCACCGACGCTGATGTCCGGGAGTTTGTTACCGAAGTTGGGGAATATGCCGGTGGTGGTCAACCCCGCCGCCGAGCGTGATGGCACACCAGCGGCCAAGGGCGTCAAGACGATATGGTCAGCCGTGTAACTGGCAACGAATTCATTCAAAAGAGTGGGGGTGATTTCCGAGTTCAGGCGCGTGACGAAGCTGGTGCCTGGGCCGACAAAACCGGTTTGAATTGTCGGAAAGCTGTAGCCTGACCAGAGGGTAGGGACCACGACGGTGTTCCAGGAATCATGAATGTAGCGGACGGTAAGCCGCTCTTTAGGACTGAAATTGTGATCCAAGCGGACGAGTTCTTCCCGCCAGTTGGTGGACTGCGAAGGCGAAGCATTATAGCAGGCAATTCCGCCGCAGTTGGCGAGAGCAGCCGTCGGGTCGGTAATGGTTGGTTCTGGAATCATGGCCAAAAGAGGCAGAGCATTCGGGTCGACGGGCATCGGCCCTAGACTGCCGTCATATGGTGCTCCAGTCCGCGGGTCGACCGGACAATCGCCTGCAAACTTGGTGCTGGTGCAAACGTCGGTAAAGTCTCCCCCGCGCTCGGCCATGGAGGGAACGGCGGCGTGGAAAACTTGTCCCGGAACGAGGTCCTTGCGCCACTCCTCGGACCAGAAGAAGAATGTCTTCTCCTTGTTGGAGTTGTAGTGATTGGGAATGAAAACCGGACCGCCGATGGTGTAGCCGAAGTCATGCTTCTTGAATTTGGGTGTCGGCTGATTCGGGTCGTCAAAGAAATTGCGGGCGTTCATGGCATCATTGCGCCCGAAGTAGTACACATCCCCGTGGAACGCATTTGTCCCGGACTTGGTTTCGACTTCGACGGTTCCGGAACCGTTGCGGCCGTACTGTGCGCCATAATTGGAGGTAAGCACTTTGACCTCGGCGATGGCGTCGATGCTGGGATAAACGTTCAGCGTCCCATTGCTGCCGTTGTCCATGTTGTCGCCGCCGTCGAGTTCCCAGTTGTTGTACTCGGTGCGGCCGCCATTAAAACTGAACGCAACGCTGCCGTAGACGCCAACCGTGCCTTCATCCTGGCCGGTCTGGTTGCTGACTCCGGGAACAATCGTGGCGAGCTGAACGAAATTGCGCCCGTTAAGTTGCAGTTCGCTGATCTGGTTGCCAGAGACGGTGCCTGAGAGCGCCGAGGATTGCGTTTCCACTTGCGCGATGCTCTCGCCAGTGACGATGATTTCTTCGGTCACGGCGCCGATCGTCAGGGTCACGTCGACGCGCGCCTTCTCGGCGACGGTCAGGACAATCTTTGAAGCGGTAAATTTTTGAAAGCCCTTGGCGGTAACCGACAGATTGTAGCTGTCGCCGGGCAAGCCGGGGACGACGTAAGCGCCCACGTCATTTGTCGTTGTCTTACGAGTGAGCGTACCCCCAATGTTGGTAAGCACAACTTCCGCGCCGGCAACTACGGCGCCGGATTTATCGAGAACCGTGCCGCTGATGTAACCAGTGTCCTGCGCGGCCGTAAGCAAAGGAAAGACGAACAACAGTGCCATGATTCCAAGGCAAGAGAGGAGCCGCGCGCCATGCGAATGAAAAGAGAATAGAATTGCCTTCACAATGAACCTCCAATAACTTCTTTTTGTGCCGACTTTAAAGAGATAGGAGGCTGGAGGAAGAGGAAAAAGAGCGGAAAATCACCCTAAAATCCGCGTCCGACCACTCGCCGCCACATCCCCGGTTCCTCGACGGGACCTTGTCGGGCCCCAAAACAACCTATTAAATCGGATTAATAAAGGAAAGTCGCGTATCTGTCAAGCACAAAATGAATCCTTTTTCCCGGGGCCATCACCCCTGGCTCCCTCCGGCTGGAGTACGGCCACTGCCAACGAGGCGAACTTGGCTTGAAGCGGGCACTGAGAATGGCGGAAACTAGTGCCGTTCCAACTATTCGAACCAAATGACGGTCCAAACATCTGACGCGAACACGGAGGGAGTATTCTCGAAGGGATTTGCCGGAACAAGTTGGAACGGCACTAGCCGGAGACAGATGAAATACAGACAAACAGCTCTTGGGATTTGTTCGGGAATGATACTCGCGGCCAGCATGGTCTGCGACGTGCCCGCGGCGTCGCGCTTTTCAGTTGGGGCGAGTTCGGAGCGCCAAACAGGCGCTGCCAATGATCCTCAAACTTGGTTTCAGAGAGGGCAAAGCGCCCTCCAGAGTGGCGATCTGCAAGCCGCCGAAGACGCTTTCCGCAAGGTATTGGCAGCGGATCCGAAGGCTGGCGCCGCCTACGCCAATTTGGGCGTTATCGCCATGCGCCGCAAGCAGTGGGATGAAGCCTTGAAAAATCTGAAAAAGGCCGAGAGGCTTTCCCCCAAAATGGCGGGCATTCGCCTGAACATCGGACTTGTCGAGTTCCGCCGCGAGAACTACGCCGGAGCCATTCCCCCGCTGCAAAGCGTCGTACGCGATGAGCCCAATTCACAGCAGGCGCGCTACCTGCTCGGCCTGTGCCAAGTCTTCACCCAGGATTACGCTGCTGCCGTGAAGACGCTCGAGCCCCTTTGGGAGCCGATGTCCGGCAACGTGATGTATCTTTACGTCCTGGGTATGGCTGCGAGTCGCGCGGGCGACAAGGAACTCGACGAAAAGGCTATCCTCAGGCTCATTGAAATTGGCGGAGACACACCGGAGTTTCACCTGATCCTCGGCAAAGCCTATCTCCAGCGTGACGAGGTTGCGGGCGCCCTTACAGAACTGCAAAAGGCCCAAGCCCTGAACCCTCAACTGCCGTATTTGCATTTCAACCTCGGGGTGGCCTACAGACACAGTGCCAACTACCAGAAGAGTGAAGCCGAATTCTTGAAGGATATTCAACTGGAGCCGGAGCTTGTGGACGACTACGTCCAGCTTGGGTACCTCTACTGGCTCGTGCAGCGGAATGATGACGGCGTGCCGGAATTTCGCAAGGCGCTCGAGAAGGATCCAAAAAGCGGCGACGCCTGGTTTGGTCTGGCAAGAAGTTACCTCCGACAAAAGAAATATGCCGAGGCATTGCAAGCGATCGATAAAGCGGCAGAATTGGCGCCGGAAAGCCAGCGCGTGCACTTCATACGCGGCCAGGTGCTGCAAGGTCTGGGCCGCAAAGACGAAGCCCAGGCCGAGTTTGACATCGCGAAAAAACTCATGGACAAAGGGTTCACTGAGGATCGGGAAAAAATGGAAGAGCGGTACGTGCCAAGCCCGGAGTTGACCCAACTGCCGAACTGACGAGGGCGAACGCCAAGGCCACAGCTAGATTTGCGGCGGCTTTTGCCAGGGGCCGCGGGCTCGCTCCAGAGTTTCGGCGACGGCGAGGAGGAATTCTTCTTCGTGGGGGCGGGCAATCAGTTGCACGTTGATTGGCAAGCCCTCGAGCGATTTTCCAAGTGGCAAGGACAATCCCGGAAAGCCTGCAAGATTCAGCCACTGGCAGTAGCGCATCGTATCGCGGTAATTGTGCGGATCGCCGGCGCGATAATTGCCCGCGCCATGTTTGAAGGCAGGCGCCGTGGAAACAGGCGAGAGAAGAATCGGCACATCGCGCAATTGCCGGAGCAGATCAGCGCGCACCAGGTCGCGTTCGGTGCACGCAGCCATAAACGATTCCAGTGTGACCGCAGGCTCCGCTGCCGTAATTGCGAGATACTCTTGCAGCATCGGGCTCAGCAACTCTTCCTGGCCCTTCGTGCTGTGACGAATCAGATCGCCGATCACCGGGCCAAAAAAGAACCACCACAATTCCAGCGCGCGGTCGAGTCCCTCTAACTTCAGTGGCTCGACATGGAAGCCCTGCTCCGTGAGGAGTTGACCCGCGCGGTGCACGGCGGTTTGCGTCTCGGGCGTGGGGGCGCCCAACGCGCTGCTCGCGAGAATTCCGATGCGCAGACCGCGCAATTCCTCCGCACCAATAGACCGCAAGGGTACAGGAGCGGAGAGCGCGTCGCCGGTGTCCGGCCCTGCCATCACTTCGAAGAGCACGCGAAGATCCGCAACAGTACGCGCCATCGGTCCCACCACGCCAATCCATGAGAACGCGCCTGCTCCTGGCGGAAAATGTCCCGTGGTCGGAATTCGGCCTGGCGTAGGTTTGAGTCCGCAAATACCGCAAAAATGTGCGGGCGCGCGAACGGAACCCCCGCCATCGCTGCCGACCCCGCCCATGGAACAGCCGCCGGCAATTGCCGCCGCTTCGCCACCGCTTGAGCCGCCTGCGGATCTGGAAGGGTCCCAGGGATTGGAAGTTTTTCCGGAGAGGCGATTGTCTGTTTCGTAGGCCATCAGGAATTCAGGCGTGTTGGTATTTCCCAGCAGGATTGCTCCGGCGGATTCCAGGCGGGCCACGAGCGTGGCGTCGCTCCCCGGCACGTAGTCTTTGCGCAAGAGCGAGCCTGCGGGACACGGCCAGCCGGCTACATCAATACACGACTTCACCGTGAGCGGAATCCCTGTCAGCGCCCGCAACGGCTCCCCGTGCTGTATGGCAGCTTCCGCCTGGCGAGCCCGCGCCAGCGCCGACTCCGCGTCCAGATGAACGAAGGCATTGAGCTTTGGCTGGAGCGCCTGCGCGCGCTGCAGATGTGCCGTGATCACCTCAACGGGAGGAATTTCTTTCCGGCGGAATTTCTCGAGCGTTTCAGCGATGGAAAAATAATTGCAAGTGGCCATGGGGCTCCTTCAGCAAGGTAAAGGCCGGCGTCCTTGTGGTCAAGGCATTCAAGGCTAGGCCGGGCCGCAACCGCAGAAGACCCCTATAAAAACGGTTGACGATGTCCCGCTGAGCCAAGACAATCAAAAGGATAGCGGACGGGGCAGAATTCACCGTGTGTCTCGCGTCCAGAGAGAACATTCCTTCATGAGTTTCCTACAGGTCAGTTCACGCCGCCGTTTTTTTGTACTGAGTGCCTTGCTCACAGTGCTTGCGGCCGGTTCCTTCGTGGCGTTGCGCCTCAAGGCGACGCAAGCGCCGGCGGCTCCGAAACCCGCCGCGGCTGCCGACGCGGCCATTTCACCTGAGGCATTACGCCTGAACACCCTCGGCGTGGCCTACATGAACCAGCAAAAGGCCGCCGAAGCGCAAAAATATTTCGAGCAGGCATTGGCGGCAGACCCTCAGTTCGCAGCAGCGAAAATGAATCTGGGCATCTCTTTCCTGGGCCAGCAGAAAGTGGAGCGGGCCCGAGCCGCTCTTGAGGAAGCTACCGCGAAACTCCCCCAGGATCCCTACGCCTGGTACAACCTGGGCCTCGCCTACAAGGACTGCAACGAATCGGAAAAGGCCATCGCCGCTTTCCAGCGCGTGGAAAAAATTGTGCCCGAAGAGCCGGATGCCTTCTACTTCGAGGGCTTCATGAATGCGCAGTTGCTACGCTATGACGAAGCGATTGCAGCATTTCAGAAGGCCCTGGCGCTGTCTCCCTTTCACGCCTCGGCGCAGTTCGGACTCGCGCGCGCCTACCAGCGGAAGGGCGATGTCGTTGCTGCCCGTGAAAGCATGAAGCAGTTTCAGAAAATCAACTCCGAGCATTTGGGCGCGCCATTTGGCGCGGGCTACGGCGACCAGGGCAAATACTCACTCGCAGAATTCATACACGGCACCGTGGCCACGGCCCCACCCGAGATTCCCGTTCATTACACGCAGGAACCTCTTGCCAAGCGGGTCTTGGCGGCGGCCGCCATCGGTCCCAGCAGCGGCGCGTGCTTCCTCGATTATGACGGGGACGGCAAGCCCGATCTTTTCCTAGTCGGGGCTGGCGAAGGCAAGAGCCGCCTGCTCCACAATCTCGGCGATGGCAAATTTGAGGATGTGACGGAGAAAGCCGGGCTGGGCAGCGTGGGCGCGGGATTCGGGTGCGCCGCGGGCGATTTCGACAGTGACGGCCACACCGATCTGGCCGTTTGCGAAACGGGAGGCGTGAGGCTGCTGCGCAACGATGGCCACGGCAAATTTCAGGACGTGACCGAAAAAACCGGGATCCGCCGCGAAAAGGGCTGTGTCGCCGCTACTTTTGTGGATTATGACCACGATGGCGACCTCGATCTTTACCTGACCATGGCCCCCGGCAGTGAAACGCGTAAGAACAAGCTCTGGCGCAACAACGGAAACTCCACCTTTACGGACGTCTCTGAGGAATCCGGCATGGACCTCGATGCCACGGGCGCTGGCGTCGCCATGACGGACTTCAACAACGATCGCGCGATCGATTTTGTCGTGGCCGGTGGTCCGCAAGGCGCAGCCATTTTGCTGAATCCGCGCGAAGGAAAGTTCAAGGCGCTCCCAGGGATCGATTTTGCAAAAGAAAATTTGCCGCCCGCCGTTGGCGTCATCGCCTTTGATTTCGACAAAGACGGCTGGATGGATCTGGCGTTTACTCACGCCGGTCCGCCGGGACTCACCCTGTGGCGAAACGTCCAGGGCAAGAAGCTCGAACGCGTTCCACTCCCCGATCTCGGCTGGAAGCGGGGCTGGGGCCTCACCTCGCTGGACTTCGATAATGATGGCTGGCTTGACCTTGCGGCTGTGGGTGAATCCGCGAATGGCGGGGAGATTCGGTTGTTGCGCAATTTGGGCGAGGCGGGCTGGGCCGATGTCACGAAAAAAACGCAACTCGATGCCGTCAAGTTGAGCAAGCCGGCGGCGATTGCGGTAGCCGATCTGAGAACCAATGGAAGCCCCGACCTGATTGTGACCCAAGTGGGGGGCGCCCCCATCCTGCTTGAAAATGTTGGCGCCAACAAAAACAACTGGATTCAGATCGACCTCAAAGGCCTGGATGACAACAAGAACGGAATCGGAACTAAAGTGGAGATCTTCGCCGGAAGCCTCTACCAGAAATGGGAAATTGCCGGCGCTTCCGGCTACCTCAGCCAGAATTCACCCACGCTGATCGTGGGCCTCGGCAGCGAGAAATCCACGGACGTGGTGCGCCTCTTGTGGCCGAAAGGTGTGCCGCAGGACGAAGTGAACCTGCAGGCCGGGAAAGTTCAGCTCATCAACGAGCTCGACCGCCGCGGAAGCTCCTGCCCGGTTCTCTTCTCGTGGAATGGCAAGGAATACGAATTCATTGCGGACATGATCGGCCCCGCGGTTGTGGGCCACTGGGTGGCTCCCGGGGAACGCGACGTCCCCGATTCCGACGAATACCTGAAAGTTCCGGCAAAAAGTGTCCAGGCGAAAAATGGCCTGCTCAGTTTCCGTTTCATGGAGCCGATGGAAGAGACCGTTTATCTCGACCAAGTTCGCCTGCTGGCCATCGATCACCCCGCCGATGTCGAGGTCAATCCGAACGAGCGCTTCGTCAGCGCGCCGCCCTTTCCCGAATTTCGCGTGATTGCCACAGAGCATGCACAACTGCCGGTTGGCGCTTGGGACGATCATGGCAACGACGTGCTGCCGCTGCTCGCCAAGCGCGACCGCAAGTACGTCACACAATTTGACGGCTTGCCCTACACCGGATTCGCCAAATTGCACTGGATCGAGCTTGATCTCGGCCAATGGGACGCGGCAAAACCCCTGCGCCTGATCATGGACGGCTACACCGATTATTTCACTGCGAATTCCATGTACGCCGCCAATCAGGCGGGCATTAAGGTCATCGCGCCTTACGTGGAAGCGCAAGACGCGCAGGGTAAATGGCTGCGTGTCGTCGAGGACATGGGATTCCCCGCCGGCCTGGAACGCACCATGGTTGCGGATCTTAGCGGCAAGATTCCCGCCGCCACGCGGCGCATTCGCATCGTCACGAACCTGAAGATTTATTGGGACGCCGTGCGCATCGATCAGACGCCCGAATCGAAAAATCTCCGCGTCAGCGAAGTTCCGCTGGCTGCCGCGGCGCTGGCATTTCTCGGCTACCCGCAGGAAATTCGCCTGCAGCCCGCGAGCGACACGGTGTATTCCTACTCGCGGCGCAGCGCCACCGGGCCGTATGCGCGCGCGGCGGGCAACTATACGCGCTACGGCGACGTTAAAACTCTGCTCAGCGCTTCCGACGACAAATTCGCCGTGTTTGGTTCTGGCGAAGGCGTCAAGCTGGAATTCGATCCGCAGCATCTCCCAAATCTTCCTGCGGGCTGGGTGCGCGACTATTTCTTCTATGCCGACGGCTTTGAGAAAGACATGGACTTTTACGCGGCCAACGCCTTTACGGTAGAGCCCCTGCCAAGGCATGGCCTGCTCTCGTACCCCTACCCGGAGGGCAAGGAGTATCCCCTCGACGACGAACACTTACGATACAAGCTGGAGTACGACACGCGCACGCGCTCGGACCGGCTGCCGGGCAATTTGCGCTACGAATATCCCTCACAGAAGTGAGGGAAACAAGATAGAGAGAGGCGGCGTGGTTGCGAACCGCTGATTGTGCCGGAGAAATCGACTAGCCCGCCCTTCTCGCAAGCAGCACTTTTCCCTCCATTCAAGTTCAGCAAAACCTTGTCATCCTGAGGCGATCCGATGAGGATCGCCGAAGGACCTCAACCGTTGAATCATGCGCAGAACTGTAGTTGAGGTCCTTCGGGGCGCAAACGACGCGCCCCTCAGGATGACACCGTGTTGCAGTGTCTGAGTAGCGGCCAAACTATCTCTCGTGAGAAATTCGAGCTAGTCGCGGGACACGCCGCCCGCGAATCCACGCGCGCCCCGAAATAGAGCCGCACCTGCTCACGCTCCAACGGAGACCCAGCTTCGCTTCTGGGCGCTTTCTGCGATCGCTTCGCAGAGCAGGAGCTCTTCGTGGCCCGTGTCAAACGTCGGAAACGTTCTTGGCGCGCGAAAATCTCCGGCGGCGATGTAGCTGTAAAAATCCTTGAAAAGTTGCACGAAAGTGTCCGGGTAACCCTCGGCGTGCCCACCGGGGTAAGCTGCATAACCCCGCGATTCCGGCGATTGCAGCCCGGGATCCTTCGGGAGCACCTCGCTGGCGCGGTCGCGGCGGCCAATCCACAGCGTATTGGGCGATTCGGAATCGAATGCCAGCGAAGCTTCGGAGCCATCAATTTCAAACCACAGACGCGCCTTGCGTCCGGCGCTGACTTGCGAAACGGTCATCACCCCATGAGCATCGTTTTCAAACCGCAGCAGCACGGACGCGTAATCGTCGGTCGTCATCAGCACTTCCTCGGTTTCTGCCGCGCCAGCTTTCTGAAAAGTCTCTACGCGCCCTTTGGGCTTTCGCCGTGTCGGAAGAACCGTGGCCAGATCGGCGCAAAGTTCGGACACCTTGCTATCGGTGAGCCAGGTCACCAGATCGAGCCAGTGCGTCCCAATGTCGGAGACGGCGCGCAGTTCACCACCCGACTTTGCTTCCAGCCGCCAGTTCCAATCCGTGGGAAAGAGCAGCCAATCTTGCAAAAAGCTGCCGTGCACGAGCCGCACCTGCCCGATCGCGCCTTTGCGGATCAACGCGCGAGCTTCGTGGCACAGCGGGTAGTAGCGCAGGTTGTACGCCACTCCGCCCACGCGTCCTGTTTCTTTCGCCAGGGAAACCAGCGCCGCGGATTCCCGCGAATCCAGCGTCAGCGGCTTTTCGCACAAGACATTCTTCCCCGCGCGGAGGAGTTGGCTGGCCTCCTGGAAATGCTCATTGTTTGGCGTGCACAAATGCACGACCTGAACGGACGAATCGGCGGCCAGTTCCTCGAGCGAAGCGTACGCTCGAGGCAATCCCAGCGCATCCCGCGAAGCTTTGGTGCGCTCCGGCGTGCTCCCCAGCACTCCCTGAACGGAAATGCCGAGGCGCCGCAAGGCGTCGAGGTGCGCTCGCCCAACGAATCCCAATCCAATGATGGCCGCGTTGATTTTCTGCATGAGGACTCCCTATGAGTGCATCAGCCCATTAGAGTAATTCATCCAAAGGAATTGCAGCTGCGAAATTATCTTGGCAGGCCTCGCGTGACACCGCGCCGCTGGACATCTCTTGACTGGAAGTCATCTCACCAATACTTCTTTGGGGGTCGGAGCTTCAGCTCCGACATTAAGCGCCTGGCCATCATTGGGCTCGGTAGACCCTGGGCTTCAGCCCAGGGCGCGAAGCGCCCCTGAGGATACTCTTTCCTCCCCGCTGAATCCATTTATGAGACAAGCTCTAGCGGAAATCGTAAATGCCAAGAAGGTCTGAAATGCATACACTGGTATTGGGGATTAGGAGGATCGAGGGATGCAAACGAAGCATGCCGTGATGGCGGGACTCGCCTTGCTTGCTGCCTCGGCGCATGCGGGGCCGGGCGGAGGCACAGTCCGCGGCAAAGTGACCTACGAGGGCGCGCCGCCCAAGCTGAAACCCATTGACATGTCCATGGAACCTTCTTGCGCCAAGATGTACGCGACGCCGCCCCTCGCGGAAACCGTCGTGACGGGCGCCGGCAACAGCCTGGAAAACGTGGTGGTCTACGTTTCCGCCGGAGCGCCCAACGACGCGGCTCCTTCCAACGCCGCGACCTTCACGCAGAAGGGTTGCCGGTACATCCCGCACCTGCTGGCCTTCCAGGTCAATCAGGAACTCAAGATCACCAACGAGGATCAGACCGTCCACAATGTTCATCCGCAGCCGAAGCGGAATCGCGAATGGAATAAATCGCAGCCGCCGGGAGCGCCGCCGATTCGCGAGAGCTATGAGCAGGCAGAATTCATTCCCGTGAAGTGCAACGTGCATCCCTGGATGCACGGCACCTTGGCGGTGATGCCCAACT
The DNA here is from genome assembly GCA_963772095.1 of uncultured Thermoleophilia bacterium. Taxonomy (GTDB): domain Bacteria; phylum Actinomycetota; class Thermoleophilia; order RBG-16-64-13; family RBG-16-64-13; genus Chersky-299. The sequence goes on along the minus strand of CAVYVU010000009.1, from coordinate 100,184 downwards.
CGCACTTCGCCGTGACGGGCGCAGGTGGAACGTTCTCGCTGGCCAACTTGCCTCCGGGCAAGTACACCATCACGGCCTGGCACGAGTCCTTCGGCGAGGAGTCGCAAGAAGTCACCATCAGCGGCAGCGAGACCCACACCATCAACTTCGTCTTCAAGGCCAAGCCCAACTGACCAGGGCATGGCCTAAGTGTCAATCCGTATTCATGAGGTGCGCGCTTCGGAACTCGTGCGAGGAGGATCGTCAGGAAAGAATAGAGAAGCGCGGACCCACCCTCTGCCTACGGCGCAAAGTGGGGGCCACCCAAAGTCACCTTAGCGCGTCAAGGGTGCGCTACCCGCCGTTCTTTGCCGGTACACTTGAAGGCATGAAGCACTTTCCTGGACTGAGCAGTCGTGCAAACAGCCTAATGCGTCGTATGTGTAGCCTTGGGGGGGACAACGAAAGCGTCCGAAATTACCTCCGACGGATGCTCCTTGTCATGCTGCTTGAGGAAAGCCGTAAACGCATGCTTTTCGCCCGCGAATGATGTGGAATCCAGCTCCTCCCACTCGACGGCCGAGTGAGCTGGCAATGTTATCCACTCGCCGGTGGAACCGAATAGCACGGCTTCGACGCCGGGGCTTGACGTTCTTTTTTCTGTCCCGCCCCTTCCGTACAACCAAGCCGTACCACCATCCGTTTGTTGGACTTTGTATCCTGCCGGGACCACCGAGTTCCTCCACCCGTAGAAGCTTAGTCCGTGCGCGGAGCACGACAACCGAAGTCGCACCGCAATATTCGGGCCGACAAAATCAGGGGACCGTCCTGCGGCCTCTCGGTCACTAAGGACTCTGACGGAAACGATTTCAAACTTCACACCTTCGGGCATCAATTGCTGGGCGGTTGCCAGAGTTCCCATTGTGAGTATGAGTAGGCCCACGAGGGCAGCTCTACTGTGGCTGATTCGCTTTAATTCCTTCTTCGATCGATTCATCTAGCCCCCTGTAAAGATCGGGATTCTGAAAGTAGCTCTGAAAACCATGGAAAACGGTGTCTTGACGCTGAAAGGCCGGATATTCTCCGTCGCCATTCTTATGCACCTGCTCATGACTGAGCGCGGACGGCGGGTGGCCCGGGCTGAACATGTCCGAAAGTGTTGACATAGGAAGCATCGCGAGTATATCAGTTCAGCAATTCCCGCAGAAGTAGGAAGACGCGGAGGGTGCCCCAGGTTCGGTTTCGGAACCTGGGTCTTGGGTCGGACTTTCTCGCTCTGGGGTTTACGATGCCCAAAAGACTGAAGCGCCACTACGGCCGCGGCCACCGCGCCGCTTGGAAGGCTCTCCGCGTTGCCTCGTGTATAATCTTGAAGGCGCGCCCGCCGACTTCATGATCCCTTTCATCCACATAGGCCCCTTATCCATCCCCTCGTACGGTCTGATGGTGGCGCTGGGGATGATCTGCGCTGCCTACATTCTTCAAGCCGATTTCGACCGCCGTGGCATAAAAGCCGACGCGTTCACCATGATCACGATCGCCGGGTTGACCGGCATCTTCTGCTCGAAGGTGTATAGCGCGCTGGAATCGCCGACGGAATTTATTGCCCATCCGGTTGCGCAAATCTTCAATCGCTACGGCTTCACCTGGTTTGGGGGATTCTTCGGCGGCTTTTTTGCAATGCTCATTCTCGGCAGGCGGGCCAAGGTTCCCCTACTGGAATTTTTGGACTCCTGCACGCCCGCAGCCTCGTTTGGCTATGCCATCGGGCGAATGGGCTGCCTCCTCTCCGGCGACGGCGACTACGGCATTCCGACCACCTTGCCGCCGTCCTTGCCGCGCCCACAGAGCGAGTGCTTTGCCTGGCCTGCGACATGCCCTTCGTGACTTCGCGCTTGCTCTGGCAGCTTGCCGAGCAGTCTACGGGCTTCGACGTGTTCGTGCCCCGTCACGCCGGCTATCTGCAGCCGTTGTGCGCCGTGTACAGCAAACGGACCCTTTCCGCTTACCGGGATTTCATCACCTCGGGAGGCCGTCGTATCTTCGACATCTATCCCGATCTGAACACCGGCTACCTGGACATGGACGAAGCCCGCTACGGGGATCTCGACGAATTATTCCTCAACGTCAACACTCCGGAGGAACTCGAAGCCGCGCGTTCCCGCATGCGGCAGACAAGCAACGAGTCGTGGAGAGCCAGCTTGCGGCCGGAGATCCGAGCCTTCATGGACCAATCGCCCCTGCCGGTCGTCTCCTTCATCGGCAAGAAGAAGTCTGGCAAGACCACCGTGCTTCTGGGCGTGATCGGCGAGCTGAGGAGCCGGGGTTACCGGGTGGCCGTACTGAAACACGACACGCACGGCTTCGATGTCGACATCCCCGGGACCGATTCCTACCGGTTCCGCGAGCTGGGAGCCGAGGTCGTGGGGATCGCTTCGCCGGACAAATATGTGTGGGTCAACGGGACGGTCGAAGAGCATCCTCTGGGCGAACTGCTGCGACAGATCAGGGAGCCCGTGGACCTCGTGATCACCGAGGGTTTCAAGAAGCAGGATGCACCCAAGATCGAAGTGTCCCGGCAGGCCCGCAGCACGGAGTTGGTGAGTGCGCCGGACGAACTCATCGGCATAACCAGTGACCAAGCCTTTCCCGAATATCCAGTACCCCAGTTCGCGTTGGAGGACTTCGGAGGGCTGGCGGATCTCGTCGAAGAGCGTATACTCGCCAGAAGTATAACGGCCACGGAGATCGGTTGACATTGCCCTCGGCGCGGCGACTTCCAGGGCGCGAGGGCCGCTAGGAGCCAAGGATCTCGGAATGAACCCACCCGCTGGGCAAACGGTGGATTACCTTCGCCTTTCCGTCACGGACAGGTGCAACTTCCGCTGCGTGTACTGCATGCCTCCTGAAGGGGTGCCGTCGATCCCGCACGAGGATGTGCTCTCGTACGAGGACATGGCTTTCTTCGTGAAGGCGGCGGTGGAGGTGGGTATCTCCAAAGTCCGGATCACCGGCGGTGAGCCGCTGGTACGCAAGGGGCTGCCCTCGCTGGTGGCTATGATCCGGGCCATCCCCGAGATTCATGACATCTCGCTCACCACCAACGGCGTGCTCCTTCCACGCTTTGCAGACGAGCTGAAAGCAGCCGGCCTCGACCGGGTGAACATAAGCCTCGATTCGCTTGATCCGGGGCGCTATCGGGAACTTACGCGCGGCGGATCTCTGGAAGAGGCGGTGGCTGGGGTCGAGGCGGCGTTGGCACATAACCTGTGCCCGGTGAAGCTCAACGTGGTGATGATGCCGGATCTTCTCGAAGAACTGCCGGAGTTTGCGGCCATCACTCGGGATCGTCCACTTCATGTGCGCTTTATCGAATGGATGCCGGTGGGGGGCTGCGGTCCTCGTTCCACCAGCGATTCGCTGACCAAGGACCAGGTGATGGCGGCGCTCCAGGAGTTGGGCAAAGCCGGCTCGGGCGAGCTTGTGGCGGTAGCGCCACCGATGGGCTGGGGCCCTGCCCGTTACTATCGTTTTCCGGGATACGCGGGCACCATCGGTTTCATCGGCTCGGTTTCCGGCCATTTCTGTTCCGAGTGCAATCGTCTGCGCATGACTTCTGACGGCAGGCTGAAGAACTGTCTCTTCTCGAGCGAGGAGATAGAGGTGAAGGCGGCCATACAAGCGCGGGAGCGCGAACGCGTCGTCGCACTCATCGTGGAGTCGCTGGAAGGCAAGTCCTTCGACAAGGATGTCGAGACCGGTCGCGCCAGCCGGGGCATGTCACAGGTAGGGGGCTGAGATGGAGGAGAAGCCAGCGCTCACCCATGTGGATGCGGCGGGTGAGGCACGCATGGTGGACGTGGGAGACAAGGCACCCACGCAACGCGTGGCCCGAGCGGGCGCCAAAGTCTGGATGACCTCGGCGACCATGCGGTTGCTCAAAGAGCAGGCGCTCCCCAAGGGGGACGTGCTGGCAGTGGCTCGCGTCGCGGGCATCATGGCCGCGAAGCGCACCTCGGAGTTGATACCTCTGTGTCATCCGCTTTCTCTCACCCATGTGGAGATCTCGTTCGACGTACGGGAGGACGAGCCGCGGGTGGACATCGAATGCGTGACGCGCACCGAGGATCGCACCGGAGTGGAGATGGAAGCGCTCACCGGTGCCGCCGTGGCCGCGATAACGATCTACGACATGTGCAAGGCGGTGGATCGCGGCATGACCATCGGCGACATCCGTCTTCTGGAAAAGACCGGCGGGAAAGAAGACTACCGGCGACCGCTCGAGGCCGGCGCCGCGGGATTCTCGCCGCTGCATTCTTCTGCCCGGGTGATCTCGGTGAACCTGAGCGAGTCCAAGGGCGAGCGCAAGAAGCCGGTGGAAGCCGTGCGCCTGGAAGTCGAACACGGCATTGCCGGCGACGCGCACGCCGGGCCCTGGCACCGCCAGGTGAGCCTGCTGGCTCAGGAATCGATCGATAAGATGGTGGCCAAGGGTCTCTCGGTGAAGGCCGGAGATTTTGCCGAGAACATAACCACCGAAGGCATCGAGGTGGCGGCTCTTCCAATCGGGACCACCCTGGAGATGGGCGAGTCACTGATCGAGGTCACACAGATAGGCAAGGAATGTCACAGCCACTGTGCCATCTACCAGCAGGCGGGCGACTGTGTCATGCCACGCGAGGGCATCTTCGTACGAGTGCTGCGCGGCGGCCGGGTCGCGGCCGGTGATCCCATCCGGGTCTTGGCGATGGGGCCGACGTCGTGAGCAACCCGGGCATCACCGGGTCCCATCCCATGCGCGCGGCGGTGGTGACTGCTAGCGACAAAGCAAGCGCGGGCCTCCGCGAGGATTCCTCAGGGCCTTTGCTCGTGGAGTTGTTGACCGAACTGGGTGCTGAGGTGGCGCCGGCATACGTGGTGCCGGATGAGCAGGCACAGATGGAAGCTCTTCTCTCTTCTCTAGCCGACGGCGGAGAAGTGGACCTCGTTCTGACCACCGGCGGGACGGGGCTGGCTCCAAGGGACCATACGCCGGAGGCGACGCTGGCGGTGGCGGACAAGCTGGCGCCGGGATTTCCCGAAGCCATGCGGGCTGCCTCACTCGCGGTGACCCCGCACGCGATGCTAAGCCGGGCGGTCGCTGCTGTGCGGAAGAAGACACTCATCATCAACATGCCCGGCAGTCCCAAGGCATGCCGCGAGCATTTCGCGGTCGTGGCGCCGGCGCTTAGCCACGCCGTGGAAACGCTTCGAGGGGAAGCCTACGAGTGTGCCACGCCAGCCATCGCGGACGCTGCAAGTGACGGAGATTGCCTGAAGGGCTGACGTGGTCGGCGGCGGGCCGACCTGGTGGGGCGTGGTGGGGCGGCGACCGATCCATATCGCACCCGGTTTGAGGTTCACGTGGCTGTTTGCCGCGATTCGACATGCTCAGAGCTGGTTGGCCGCTATTTGATGTTCGGAGCCGGCTGATCCTGCCCGAGGGCACTTGTCCTCAGAGCGAAAGCTCAGGCCTGTCTCGACACCCGGTCTTTTTTCTGCTCTTTTGCTCGATAAAGGCTCGCATCCGCCTCTTGGAGCAAAGCTTCCGACTCCACCCCGTCCTCCGGGCAAGAGGAAGTGCCGAAGCTCACCTGAAGGCTGGCGAACGACCTGCCGATCTTGAACCGGGTCTTCGAGACGGATTCCGCTATCCTGCGCCCCACTTGCTGGATGGCACCCTTTTCAGTCTCGGGCATAAGGATCATGAATTCATCGCCGCCGAACCGGCAAGGCATGTCGACGTCGCGGACGTTCATTCGCATGAGGTTGGCCAGGTGCTGAAGCGCGGAGTCGCCGGCCGCGTGTCCGAAGGTGTCGTTGACCCATTTGAGATTGTCGAAATCGAGCATCAAGAGCGCGAACGGGTGCCGGTAACGTTTGTAGATCTCGATGTGACGTTCCAATTCCTGATCGAGGTAGCGCCGGTTGTGAAGGCTGGTGAGGGTATCGGTGTGGGCAAGCCGGTCGAGTTCCGCGCTGGACTGCACGTGGTACGATTCCGCCGCCGCTGCCATGATGCGGTGAAGACCGAGCCGCAGGATGCGGACCAGCTTCAGTATGTCCTGATCCTGGTGCCGCATACCGGCGGATAGCCGCTCCCAGAGGGAGTCTTCCAGCGCGTCGAGACTTTGAGCGAGGGAGACTATATTCCCGCTGTCGTCCTGACGAAGGAGCCCCAGAGTGCTGGCCTGCTTGTAGTAGTGGCCGCCCGGTTCGAACTGTTCGAGCACCTTCTCGTCCTCGAGACAGGCGCCCAAGCCCTCGATGAGTTCAACCGAAGTGCGGATGCTTTCCTGCGTGGGAAAGTGCTCGAGAGCGCCGAGGTCGTCGATCTGGGTGATAAGTCGGCTGAGCCAGCTCTTGGTGATGTCGAGCTTGTGCTCCTCGAGGATGCGGCGAGCCTTCTCGAGGATCGCGCCACGCGCCATCTCATCAGCCGTGTTTCCTGCGGTGAAACTGTTCGGCACGGGCTAACCTCTTCGCTCAAATAACAATTATGCACTCATAATATAATGTCGGAGAGTAAACCTGCAAGGTTTAGATTCACCTTCTGTTAAAATCAGGCACGCACCACATGTAAACCTTTGTCTCACATCGGCTTTTTGGGACCATCGAGCTCGCGGGTAACTGGCCAGAGGAGGATGGAGTGAGGATAGGGTTCGATGCCAGGGCAATCCACTACCGTGGCATTGGGACCTATTCGCGGAACCTGCTCCGTCATTTCGCCACATGCGGTCACGAGTTCGTCATTTTCTGCCAGGATGAGGAGAAGGAAGGCCTCCCCTCGGCGGACACTTTCACCTTCGTCTCTGCGAATCTTGATCCCTTCGCTCCACGCTCTCGGGGCGCGTTCAAGAATCTGGTAGAGCAATCGCGAGTGGACCTCCTCCACGTTCCCAGTGCCTGGGCGCCTACCGGGCTCGCGGTGCCGCTCGTTGCGACCATCCATGACGTGGTTCCGCTGATATACCCTCGCAGCCTCCATAACCCGTTTCTGCGCCGGCGATACAAGCGCCAGCTCAATCGAACGCTGGCTGAAGCCCGTTATATCATCACGGTGTCTCAGATATCGCTCTCGGCCTTGAGTGCGTACGCGGGGGTCGACCCTTCGATGGTCCGTGTTATCCACAACGGGGTCTCGGAGCAGTTCCACCCGGTGGAGGATGAGGCCGAGCTGGCGGCCGTCCGCCGCCGCTACAGTCTGCCGGAGCGGTTTGCATTTTGGGTGGGCGATTTCCGGCCGGAGAAGAATCTGGACCTCCTTGTGCAAGGCTGGTCCCGCCTGCCTAAGCGTCTTCCGGAGCCGCTGCCTCTTGTGCTCGCCGGCAGCCAGACCGGCGAGTTTCGTCAGGTCAAGAAACGGGTGGAGCACCAAGGGCTGAAGGATCAAGTCCACTTCCCTGGGTTCATTCGCGACAGCGACCTTGCAGCGGTGTACTCGGCGGCTACCGTCTTCGTGTTCCCCTCGCTTTACGAAGGCTTCGGTCTGCCCCCGCTGGAGGCTATGGCGTGTGGCACACCTTGCGTGGTCTCCAATTCCTCTTCGCTCCCGGAAGTCACCGGTCGCGCGGCGATGCTCTTCAATCCCACATCGGCCGACCAGTTCGTGGAGGCAGTTTCCCGCGTGCTCACCGACCGGCTGCTGTACGAGTCGCTACGACAGGAAGGCTTCCAACAATCCGCCCTATTTCCATGGGCCAAAGCTGCCGAGGAGACCCTTCGCGTTTACGCAAACGCTCTGGAGGCGTCCCCGGGTTAGGCCCCGCATCGGGGTTCTCAGGGCGGCCGGCGGTCACCGGGCGCTCGACTTTGATTCATTTTTCACAACTGCTGTGCTACACTCCCGCTGAGTTCGGTCCCCTCACGGGGAACGGTGCTTCGGGCACCTGCCTGGAGAGAGGAGTACACAGATCAGTCCTCGCCACGTGAATGCGAATAGGCCCACGGAAAGGGCGAGTGTGCCGCAAGTAGCGGTGCCTCGGCTTGCCCGGTATTTGAGACTCCTGCACCGCTTGGAGAAAGAAGGCGTGGCCAGGGTCTCCTCGCGCGAGCTCGCAGAGCGCCTCGGGGCGAACGCCGCCCAGATCCGCAAAGACCTGAGCTACTTCGGCGAGTTCGGGGTGCGGGGCGTGGGCTATGACGTCCGCTTCCTCATCGGAGAGCTTTCGCGCTGCTTGGGCATCGACCGCGATTGGACGATGGTGATCGTGGGCGCCGGCCAGCTAGGGACGGCTCTGGCGCGATATCGCGGCTTCGGGGAAGAGGGTTTTAAGTGTGTGGGCGTCTTCGACCGGGCCGGTGGCTCGGTCGGCAAGAAGATCAACGGGATCACCGTCCGTCCGGTGGAAGAGATGACCGAGTTCATCCGGGACAACGATGTGCCCATCGTAGTCATAGCGGTGCCGGCCGAATCCGCCGCGGAAGTGGCAGCGCTGGCCGTGGATGCCGGGGTGAAGGGGATCCTCAACTTCGCTCCCGTCCGCCTCGCATCGTTTCCCGGTGTGTTCGTCCATCAGCTCGACTTGTCTACCGAGCTCATGGTGATCAGCTTCTACCTGTCCTCGGAGTAGGCGGCATCTCAGCCCTTTCCGGCGCCCGCAGATGCCCGGTCGCGGACCTCTCCTGGCGAGAACGGATCTTCAAATGAAAGACTTACGCGATTTCATTAAGCTTCTGCGGGACCGCGGTCAGCTCGCCATAATCGATACCCCTGTCGACCCCATCCTCGAGATCACGGAGATCGCCGATCGGGTGGGCAAGGCGGGCGGGCCGGCGTTGCTCTTCACTCGCCCCAAAGGTCATCGAGTGCCCATCTTCATGAACCAATTCGGCAGTCACGAGCGGGTCTGCCTGGCGCTTCGGGCCGACTCGTACGAGAGCCTGGCGGCCCGGGTCGAGCGGTTGGTCACTCCAGATCTGCCAGATACGGCCTGGGAGAAGATCAAAGCGCTCTCCAAACTGAAGGATCTGGCGGCACTGCAACCGCGCACTGTGAAGGATGGGCCGTGCCAGGAGGTGGTGCTGACCGGAGACCAGGTGGATCTGAGTGCTTTGCCTGTCTTGAAGTGCTGGCCGCTCGACGGCGGACCTTACATCACGCTGCCGCTCGTCTTCACGAAGCACCCGGTAACGGGCCGGCGGAACGTAGGCATGTACCGGCTGCAGGTCTACGATGCCCGCACCACCGGCATGCACTGGCATCTGCACAAGGACGCCGCCGAGCATCTCCGCGTCTCTCGCGGGAAGCTCGAGGTGGCCGTGGCTATCGGGACGGACCCGGCGATCACGTATGCTGCCACCGCTCCCGTGCCGGGCGCACTGGACGAGATGGCCTTCGCGGGTTTTCTCAGGGGCGACGCGGTGGACATGGTCCGCTGTCGCACGGTTGACCTGCAGGTGCCGGCCCACTCAGAGTTCGTGCTGGAAGGCTACGTGGATCCCGGCGAGCAACGCCTCGAAGGCCCGTTTGGCGACCACACCGGGTACTACTCGCTTGCCGACGAATACCCGGTGTTGCATCTCACGGCCCTCACGCATCGTCGGGAGCCGGTCTATTCCACCACCATCGTAGGGCAGCCGCCGATGGAGGATACCTATCTCGCAAAAGCCACCGAGCGGCTCTTCCTCCCGCTCTTGCGCCTTGGCCTGCCCGAGTTGGTGGACATGGATCTGCCAAAAGAAGGCGCCTTTCACAACTGCGCGCTGGTGTCCATGCGCAAGCGCTATCCCATGCATGCGCGCAAGGTGATGCACGCGCTCTGGGGGGCCGGCCAGATGCAGTTCTGCAAATGCATCGTGGTGGTGGATGACGACGTCGACGTACACGACTACGCCCAGGTGGCCTGGCGCGTCTTCAACAACGTGGACTGGAAGCGCGACGTGATCGTGACCGAGGGCCCACTCGACGCCCTCGACCACTCGTCTCCTCAGCCGTTCTGGGGAGGCAAGGCGGGCATCGACGCCACGCGGAAAGGTCCCGAGGAGGGTCACGCCCGGGAGTGGCCGCCTGACGTGGTCATGTCGGAGGACGTCAAGGCCCGCGTCGACCGCCTGTGGCCCGAGTTAGGTTTGGCCGTTTTCCAGAGTGGGCGCACGCCGCTCGGTGGTGTCGTCGCGGCTGGCGGGGCCGAGGGGGTTGTCGCGGCCCCTCGCGCCGGTAGCCCCGGCGGCCGCAGAGCCTCTCGCGTCGGCCGAATCCGTTACACCCGCCGAGCCCGTCGGGCCAGAGGACTGACATGCCGGAGGCGGACTTTATCCCCAGCCGCGGGCTCGCCGCGCGGCCGCGTAGCGCCGCCCGTTCCGCGGGCGTCTATGGCATCCGCTTCCTGCGCCTGGTCAAATTCGAGCACTCTGTATTCGCGTTGCCCTTCGCCTATGCCGCGGCGTTCCTCGCCGAGATGCAGGTCCCCGGCTTCTGGCGGATGTTCTGGATCACCGTAGCCATGGTCTCGGCCCGGAGTCTGGGCATGGCGGTCAACCGCCTGATCGACGCGAGGATCGATGCGCTCAACCCGCGCACTGCCGGTCGCGAGCTCCCCTCGGGGCTGCTCAGTCGATGGCACGTGTGGCTATTTACCCTGGTCAGCCTCGGTGTCTTGATCGTCGCCACGTTCAACCTGCCGGTGATCACTCGGTATCTGTGGCCCCTCGTGGTCATCCCCATGTTGATCTATCCCTTCACGAAGCGGTGGACATGGCTGTGTCACCTACTCTTGGGGGTCACGGATGGTCTCGGACCGATTGGGGCCTGGGTCGCCGTGACGGGAAAGGTCACCTGGGAGCCCTTCGTCCTGGGAGCGGCCGTCGCCTTGTGGATAGCCGGCTTCGACGTGATCTACGCATTCATGGATATCACCGTGGACCGTGCTCAGGGTCTGCACTCCATCCCTGCCGACCTTGGCCACGAGGCCGGCTTGTGGAGCACCCGCGGCTTCCATGCAGTGGCGGTGCTCCTGTTGGCCTGGGTGGGCTATATCCAGAGCGCCGGGCCCGTCTATTACGCCGGCGTTGCGATCTGCGCCATCCTCTTGTTCTACGAGAACTGGCTCATGAGGAAGGCGGACTTGACCAGGGTGGGCGTCGCTTTCATGACCATGAACGGCCTCTTGAGCGTCGTCTTTCTCGTGTTCACGACGATCGCCCTGTTCGTCCGATGACGCCGATCGACGCGACCCCTGAGCCTGGCAAGATCCGCCAGATGTTCGACGATATCGCTACGTCGTACGATCGCCTCAACGACCTGATGACGGCGGGGCTGCACCATCGCTGGCGGGAGTTAGGCGTGTCGCTCGCACAGGTGGGGCCGGGCTCCTCCGTTCTCGACGTATGCTGCGGTACCGGCGACTTCGCGTTCGCCGCGCGCCGGGTGGTCGGGCCTCAGGGTCGGGTGGTCGGCGTAGACGTGTCGGAGCAGATGTTGAGCGTGGCGCGCGAAAAGAGCGGGCGCAACCAGCTATACGTCGATTTTCGGACGGCGGATGTACTGGAGTTGCCCTTCGCGGACGGCGAGTTCGACGCCTGCACGGTCGGCTTCGGCATCCGGAACGTGTCCGGGATAGTGCCGGCCTTCGGCGAGATGCGCCGGGTGTGCCGCCCTGGAGGCAGGGTCGTCTGCCTCGAGATAACCCAGCCACAGATCCCGGTGTTCAAGCAGTTCTACGGCATGTGGTTCACCCATGCTGTGCCTTGGCTGGGAAGGCTGGCGGCGCACGACGGGTCTGCCTACAGCTATCTCCCGGCCTCCGTCCTGCGCTTCCCCGATCCCGATACCTTGCGAGGCCTGATGCAAGAAGCCGGGCTGCGGAACGTGCGCTACGAGATCTTGGCGGCGGGCATCATCGCCTTGCACCACGCGACGGTGTGACGGCTGTGGCAGGTAGACCGCCGTCAGGGGCCGGCGGTCCCGTCCGTGTGGTGGCTCTCGTGTGACACCGCGCGTGCGGCGCCCGCTGTGTGGGTCGTCCGTCTGACGCCCTGCGTGTGGCGCGATGGGCCCAAGTGCTAGACTCGGCTCCATGTCTCCTGGAATAGCTTCCGAATCCCTAGCTCTCGTCGAAGAAAAGGTAGCTCGCGGCGAGCGCCTGGATCTTCGCGACGGCATAGCCCTTTTTGAGTCCGACGACCTCCTGCGCGTCGGCCGGCTCGCGGATGGGGCGCGGCGGGCGACGGTGGGCGACGACGCCTACTTCGTGGTGAACCGGCACATCAACTACACCAACGTGTGCAGGAACCACTGCCGGTTCTGTGCTTTCTCGCGCGATGTGGACGAACCTGGTGCCTACACGTTGACCGTGGACGAGGTTGTCGAAAAGGCGAGCGAGGCTGCGGCCCAGGGGGCCAGGGAGATCCACATCGTTGGCGGAGAGCATCCGACCATGCCGTACGCCGTCGTTCGGGCCATGATCACGGGGATCCATCGGACGGCCCCAGAGGCCCACATCAAGGCTTTCACGGCGTCGGAGATCGTCCATTTCGCCCAGATGGAAGGGGTTTCCGTGGAGGACATGCTCCGCGACCTCCAGAGCGGCGGGGGTCGCGAGTCTGCCGGGGGGCGGAGCCGAGATATTCGCCTCGGAAGTGCGCGAAGCGGTGTGTCCGGCCAAGATCTCAGGCGAGCGGTGGCTCGAGGTGCATCAGACGGCCCACCGGGTGGGACTCAAGACCACCGCCACCATGCTTTATGGCCACGTGGAGACGGTGGAGCAACGGGTTGACCACCTGCTCAGGCTCCGGGCGGCTCAAGACCAGACGGGAGGGTTCCTCGCTTTCATCCCTCTGGCTTTTCAACCCAAGAACACTCGTCTCGCGCACCTACCCGGTCCCACCGGAGTCGAGGATCTCAAGGTGCTCGCCGTGGCGCGTCTCCTTCTCGACAACATCGCGCATATCAAGACCTATTGGGTGATGACCGGCCTCAAGCTCGCCCAGGTGGGTCTCTTCTTCGGGGCCGACGATCTGGACGGGACGGTGGTGGAAGAGGTCATCTCGTTGATGTCCGGAGCCGACCACGGACAGGTGGTTCCCAAGAGCGAACTCATCCGGGTGATCCAGGATGCCGGCCGCCTGCCCGTTGAACGTGACGCCTTGTACAACGCCGTCCAGAGTTTCGGCTTGAAGCGCGACGCCGGAGCGACTGACGCCGACGCAGTCACTGACGCCGCCGGGAGAGGCCGTGGCCACCAGAGCGACGCCGCCGGGACGGGGGAACGGCCGGCATGACGGTCAAGGTAGGCCACATCGAGTTTTTGAACTGCTACCCGCTGTATTACGGTTTGCAGCAGCGCGGCACCCTGGACCGGGGGGAGATCGAATTCGTGCGTGGCGTGCCCACCGACCTCAACCGCATGCTGCTGGATGGGTCCATCGATTTTGGTCCCATCAGCTCGATCGCGTATGCTCGAGACCACCAAAGTCTGGTCCTTTCCCGTCGGTTGAGCATCTCTTCCTTCGGCGCCGTCGACAGTATCCAGCTCGTCACCCGACGGCCCCTCAACGAGGTGCGGACGGTTGCGCTCACCTCGCAGAGCGCGACCTCGGTCACGCTGCTCAAGACGATGCTAAAGCTGCGCTTCGGCCAGGAGATCGAATACGGTCCACTCGAGGGGTCGCCCGCAGATGCTTTGAAGACATACGATGCCGCCCTGGTCATCGGCGACCAGGGGCTCACGGCCCTCCACTTCCCGGTAGCCGACACCACCTGCTACGACTTGGGCGAGATGTGGCAGGCGTGGACCGGCCTGCCGATGGTCTATGCGGTATGGGCCACCCGCGACGAATTCGCGACGAATCAAAGCGCGGAACTGGCCGTAGTCGAGGAAGAGCTCGTGCGGTCGATGGACTTCGGCCGGGAGCATCTACCCCAGGTGGTAGCGTCTGCCGCCGGACGCTTTCGCTTCGGTGAGGACTGTCTCACGCGGTATTTTCAGGTGCTGCTGTATGACTTCCCAGAAGAGTACCGGCGGGGTCTCCACCGCTTCTTCGAACTTGCCTACGAGGCGGGGGAATTACCTGAAGTGCCCGCGTTCCGGTTCCTTGATGAGGTTCCGGCCCGCGGCGGCGGGTCATCTCGCTCGCCGTTGGGGCCGGCGGCCGGAGACCCAGCTCGGCCTGCCCCGGCGCGAACGCGACCGTCCGGTGGCCGGACGGAGGACCGCTGACTGTGGATGTCACGGGCGGCGCCGGCAACACCAGTTCCGCTGCGGGGCGGATGACCGATGAGCAGGCTCTCTTGCTCCTGCAGTCGCGTGACCTGCTAGAGCTGGGGTGCCGGGCGGACGAGATGCGCAAGCGGAAAGTCCCCGGCGGTGCGGCCACGTTCATCGTGGACCGCAACATCAATTACAGCAATGTCTGTGTCTCGGGCTGCGCGTTCTGCGCCTTCTACTGCAAGCCGGGCTCCCCTGAAGCCTACGTTCTCTCTCGCGAGACCATCTTCACGAAGATCCAGGAGACCGTTGATCTCGGCGGCACCGCGATCATGCTTCAGGGAGGGCTGCACCCGGACCTGGACATTACTTACTTCGAGGACCTCTTTCGCGCTATCAAGAAGCGGTTCGACATCACGATCCACTCGCTCTCACCGCCGGAGATCGCGTATATCTCTGGGATAAGCGGACTTTCCATCCGCGAGACGCTCCAGCGGTTGCACGCCGCGGGATTGGATTCCTTACCGGGAGGCGGGGCGGAGATCCTCGTGGACCGCGTACGGCAGCAGGTAGCTCCCGGCAAAGCGAGCACGAAAGTGTGGCTCGAGGTGATGCGGGAAGCCCATCGCCTAGGCATTCCCGGCACCGCGACCATGATGTTCGGAAGCGTCGAGACTCTAGAGGAAAGAGTGGCGCACATGCGTGCGATCCGGGACCTCCAGGATGAGACGGGGGGCTTTCGGGCGTTCATCCCCTGGACCTTCCAGCCCGGGCACACAACGCTCGAGGGGCGCACCGAACCGGCGACGGGAGTGGAGTACCTGACCACGTTGGCCGTCTCCCGTCTTTATCTTGACAACGTCCGCAATATCCAGGCCTCTTGGGTGACGCAAGGCCTGAAGATGGGCCAGGTGGCTCTCCGGTTCGGTGCGAACGATCTGGGGAGCACGATGATCGAGGAGAACGTGGTGGCGGCGACCGGGGTCTGCGTGACCGCGAACCGCGACGACCTGGTCCACGCTATCCGCGGCGCTGGCTATACACCCGTGCAGCGGCGAACGGACTACTCCACTGTCCGGGTGTTCGACTAGGCTGAAATCGTCACTCGGCCTGGCTCGCCCCGGCCACCCCGTCTGGACCGACCCACCCCGCCCCTTCCGACAAGTGGGCCGGTCCTACTCTTGTTGCACCGAGGTCAAGAGTAGAAGCCAGGCGCCTTCACGTACTCCGCGAAGGTCTCAGCCTCGTGAGAGAAGAAGAGCTCGCAACCTTCCTCCTTGGCGAGCGAAGCGAGCCGCTCCATGGACCTGACCGAGGCCACAGGGTCGACGTGGAAGCTGGCGATGCAGCCGGTCTCGAGGCTGCGGCTGCCATAAGCCGCGTCTGCCGTAAAGAGCATCTTGCGCCCCGAATCCAGCTCGACCAACAGGCTGCAGTGGCCGATGGAGTGACCGGGAGTCTCGATCACCCGCACTCCATCCAGTATCTCCTCGTCGTTGGACAGGAGCTTCGAACCGGGGCCGGAAACCGCTCCCGCTTTGCGCCTGCGCATCCGGCCTTCCGCCGACCGGGATTCTTTCGATCTGGGGGGCGAAGCTCAGGTCGGAGTAACCGAGAGCCTCAAAGCTCTGGGGATGCTCAGCCGCCTGATATTCCAGCCGGTGGCAGAAGAAGGTGGCGTTGGGCATCAGTCTATTGGCGCCGCAATGGTCGAAATGAAAGTGTGAGTTGACGACGTGGGTGACTTCCTCCACCCGGTACCCGGCTAGGGCGAGTTGCTCCGGGACGCTCTGTTCTGGACTCTGCTCAGGCTTCTCGAAAGGTAGGACTCGCTGAGTGTGCTCGAGACCGAACCCCGTATCGAACAAGATCTTGCCCTCTGGATGGTCTATGAGGACTGAGTAGCAGGGGATCCGTACCGGTCCGCCGGGGCCGCGGTTCCAGAAGATGTGGAACCCGTCCATCTCCAAAGTGCCTCCATCCAGCAAGTACACCCTTGCTGCCTTCATCCAAGTACCTCCCGCTGTGGCGCATCGACGTGGCGATTTCATGGCCATGTGGCCATATCGGCGATTATTCAGCCGCAGTTAGTCTGGCTGCGAGTCGTGAGTAGTTTTGAGTTGCCATTAACTACCTGACTTGATATAAGGACATTCAGGAAGCACAATCATTGCTGATTTGGTCCGCGAGGGCAAGAGAGCCGGGCTTGCCGGACCAAAGTCATAACAGCTAGTTGGGGGACTCCGAATTGACTTCTAGCGTGGGTGATTCCTTGCCGGGTAATGTCCCGACGCCTGACAACTTGGGGCGGTCGTTGGTCTTCGACGCCCACATGCACGTTGGCGAATTCCCCCTCTTCGGCGTCTCGCTCGACCAAGCCGGCCTCGTGTCGACCATGCGGGCCAGCGGCATCGGCAAGGGCATCATCTTCAGTCCCGACAACGCCGAGACGCTCCGTATCGTCGACGGTACTCCGGATGTGTACGGCATGGTGTGGGTTAATCCCCGCCAACCGGGCTACGTCGAAGACGCCGCACACTATCTGGACCACCCGAAGTTCCTCGGTGTCAAACTGCATCCGTTGATGGACGGCTATCTGCCTGCCGACCCAGCGATACATCCCATCATGAGACTTCTCGGGGACCGGGGCCTCTCGGTGCTCGTTCACAGCGGTCACCCCATCTTCTCGCTGCCCTGGAGCATCGAAGAGCTGGCGGTGATCTTCCCTGAGATCAAGATCATCATGGGGCACATGGGCCACAGTAACGTGGTCTACATCAATGCCTCCATCGACATCGCACTGCGCCGGCCGAACGTGTACCTGGAGACTTCCGGCATGCCGATGCACACGAAGATACGCGAAGCCGTGGAGCGTGTGGGGCCGGAGCGTGTCCTTTACGGGTCGGACGCGCCTTTCCACCATCCGGATGTGGAGCTGCTCAAGGTGAGGCTGAGCGGACTTTCCGAAGAGCTCATCGAGAGGGTTTTGAGAACGAACGCCGAGCAGCTTTTCGGCGTTGCATGCTGTTGAGAGACCATCGCGAGGCTGCTGTGCGGCCGCGTGGGCTGGCGCGCTCTCGCCGTGTCATCAAAGGGAAAAGAGGCACAAGGGGGTGAGAACGAGGAGATAGGAAGCCTTGGGGGGAGGCGAGAGTATGCCCCCTTGCTCCGTAACGAAAGAAAGGGGAAGGGCATCGTGAGGATGACAAGAAGACATGGTTTGCTACTGGTTCTCGCTTTAGTAGCAGTGCTCGCGATCGTGGGGGGCATCATGGCGGGCTGCGGCTCGTCCACTACGACCACCACCGCGGCGACAACTGCCACCACCGTCGCTCCTGAGACCACCACCACGGCCGTCGGGCCGACGACCACGGCCGCGCAGGGCGAAACGACGACGACCGTCGCCGCGATCCAGAACACGAAGATCAAGAAGATCGCCATCATCACGCCTGAGGTCGCCAAAGACTACGGTTGGAACCAGCAGGGCGTCGCTTCTGCGAAGAACGTGGCCACCGCCCTCGGCGTTCCCATCGTCGTCAACGACGGCGCCGGCTACGGGGACATCTCTCCCATCATGCGCCAATTGGCCCAGGCCGGAGCGGACTTCATAATCCCGTTCGCCAGCGGCTACAACACGGTTGGCGCCGACCGTTGCCCAACAGTTGAAAGTGCCCACGATCGTGATCGGTGCGAACGAGCAGGGCAACGTACCTAATCTTTGCCAAGACATCGAGACGAACGCGCAGGACGGTGCGTACCTGGCCGGCGTGCTCGCGGCTAAGACCACGAAGAGCAAGACAGTCGGCATCGTGATCTCCGCCGACGACGAGAACTGGACCAAGATGGCTGCCGGTTTCGCGACCGGTGTCAGGGCCACCGATCCCAGCGTCAAGATGCTCCTGGCTCAAGTCGGCCAGGCCGCTTACGCTGATGCCGCGGCAGCCAAGCGGACCACGCAGAGCGTGATCGCCGGCGGCGCCGACATCATCTTCGGCATGGGCGACGGCGCCAGCTTCGGCGAGATGCAGGCCGTGGAGACAGCGACCCCACCCGCGGGCGCGACGAAGGTCTGGTTCATCGACGTGATCGGCGACAAGACCGGCATCGATACCAAGGGTGTCCTCCTGTCGTCTCAGATCTGGGACTACACCCCTGCCTTCCAGGCCGCCGCTGACGCACTCAACAGCGGGACCTTCGGCAGCAAGGTCCTCTACATCAACCTGCAGAACAACGGCATCGGCCTTCTCAAGACCAAATACATCGCCGATGACGTCTGGACCGTGATCGAGCCGGCTAAAGCCGACATCATCGCCGGCAAGATCTAAGTTCCGGCCATCACGGACAAGGCTCACCGTAGACAAGCTCGTCAAAGGCCAATAACCCTCGACTAACCGGGGTTCGTGACCACCCCGGGCGACAACGATTGGGCGGTGAACATGGCACCTTTAGGTGTGGTTGATAATGCCGCGGAGGCCGACGTAAAGTCTGTGGCTCCATCGGCGATCGAATTGATCGGAATCACCAAACGATTTCCCGGGGTGGTCGCGAACGACGACGTGAGTCTCAAACTCACCTGCGGTGAGGTCCATTGCCTCCTGGGTGAGAACGGGGCGGGCAAGTCGACGCTTATGAACGTCCTGTCGGGCATGTATCACGCCGATTCGGGCGAGATCTTGATCGACGGCAAGACAGTAGAGATCGATTCACCGAAGAAGGCGCTGGAGCTGGGGATCGGGACGGTCTACCAGCACAGCACCCTGATCCCGGTGCTGACCGTGCTGGAGAACCTCATGCTGGGCATGGGGAAAGGGGTCCAGCTTCCTGTCAAGACCTCGCTGGCGGCCCTGCAAGAGCTGGCCTACGAGCCTGGACATCGAGGTGGACCCGTATGCGGTGACGGGCCGGCTGTCTCTGGGACAGCAACAGCAGATAGAGATAATCAAGGCCCTGTGGCAAGGCTCTCAGTTCCTCATCCTCGATGAGCCCACGTCGATGCTCACTCCGCAGGGCATCGCCGAATTGGAGAAGCTGATCCGGCGGCTGACGGACCAAGGATTGGCGATCGTCTTCATCACTCACAAGCTGCGCGAAGCGCTCGACGTGGGTGATCGCATCTCGATCCTGCGGCGTGGCCGGATGATCGCCGGGCTCGAGCCCGCCGAGCTCCACGGCGCCTCTCGCGAAGAGACTCAGGCGAAGATCATCAGCTTGATGTTCGGCCAGGACAAAGCCCAACTCGCCGACGTGGCTGAGATCCGCGACGATATCTCCGGCAGGCGTGGGCGACAGATCACCACGGCGCCCATCCTGGAGATCGAAGACCTGAGCGTGGAGCCCCGGCGCGGCGAGGTGGGCGCTCACAACATCTCGCTCATGGTGAGGGCCGGAGAGATCATGGGGGTCGCCGGCGTCGACGGCAACGGGCAGCGAGAACTGGCGGAGGCCATCGCCGGTCAGCGGCACGTCCACGCCGGCCACATCAAGTTCCTCGGGCACCCGATAACCCACCTCAGCGTGGCCAAGCGTCAGCAACTGGGGCTGCGGTACGTGACCGACGACCGCCAAGGGGAAGGGATCGTCTCCTCTATCGACGTGGCGACGAACCTGGTGCTCAAGCGGATCGGCCAACCGCCGTACTGGCGTTCCGCGGGTAGGGTCTGCACACCGGTGATCCACCAGACAGCCAGAGAATTGGTGGAGGAATTCGATATCCGGACCCCTTCAATCACCACGGACTGCGGCACGCTTTCTGGGGGCAATCTCCAGAAGGTGGTGCTGGCGAGAGAGTTGTCCTTCGATCCGAAGTTCGTCGTTTACAACAAGCCCACATACGGTCTCGACGTGAAGACCACCATGGCCGTCCGCGAACGCATCCGTAAGCTGGCCGAGAACGGATGAAGTAGCTGCTCTTCTCATCTCCACCGACCTCGAGGAGTTGCTTGACGTGTGCGACCGCATCGCAGTGCTCTTCAGGGGAAGGATCACCGGGGTCGTCGAGAACCAGCCGGGCGCAGCAGAGGAGATCGGGCGTCTAATGATCGGCGGAGGCGAATAGTGGCTGAAGTCATGAAGATAAGCGAAGCTGCGGCCGTGAAGAGCGAGGCTATCGCAAAACGCGGGGTCGGGGTACGGGTGCGCAGAGGGGGCGTCGTGCTCGGCCAGGCGTTGGTCCCGATCATCCTCGCCATGATCGTCAACGGGATAATCCTGGCCATCATGGGCCGGAACCCGTTCACGTTCTACGACCAGATGTTCTCATCCGCCTTGTTCAACACGCAGGGATTTGAACAAACCATCATCCGGATGGCTCCCTTGCTTCTGATGGCGGCCGGTCTGATCGTGGCTTTCACGGCCGGCATCTGGAACATCGGCGGTGACGGTCAGTTCCTCATGGCAGTGGCGATCGTTTGTGGCATCGGCCCGTGGCTGATGGGGGCGGTTCCGAGGGCCCTCGGCCTGATCATCCTGCTGGTCATCTCTTTCCTGGTGGGTGGCGTCTGGACGGTGGTCCCGGCGTTTCTCAAGGCCCGATACTCGCTGAACGAGATCATCACCTCGTTGATGATGGCTTTCATCGGCATCGACCTTGCCGACATGCTCATCAAGGGGCCCTTCCGGACTCATCTGAACACGGTGCCCCAGACGAACGTGATCCCGTTTCAGAAGCTGCTTCCGTCTATCCCGGGTACTACCATCCATATTGGGATCATTCTTGCCCTCGTCCTAGTCGTCGTGGTCCACTGGGCGCTCACCCGGACAGGGTTCGGGTTGAGAATGCGAATACTGGGAGCGAATCCGAGGGCGGCCGTCCACTCGGGGATATCCGTCTTCAAGATGACCATGATCGGGTTCTTCCTGAGTGGCGCCTTTATCGGCCTGGCGGGAGGCACGGAGATCCTCGGCGTGTGGGGCTACGTCCGGGCCGACTGGAACCCGGGTTGGGGCTTCATGATGTTCGCCATCGTGTTCCTCGCCCGTCTTAACATGCTGGCCACCATACCCATCGTGGGCTTTCTGGCAGTCGTTCAGTTGGGTGGTCACACGGCGGCTCAGAACGTCAACGTGCCCGACGACTTCATCCTGCTGTTCGTAGCTCTCATCCTTCTGTTCATGGCTGTCACCGACCTGCTGCAGACCGGTCGCTTGTTCGGCCGCAAGCCCAAAGAGATCGTCGCGGTGACGACGACTGGGAGTCTGGAGGCTATCGATGAGTGAGTTTTCCTCAGCTGTTTTCTGGACCGCTCTCATATCGGGCGCCATTCTGGCCGGCATGCCACTGCTACTGGGCGGCCTCGGCGAGACCATCGCGGAGCGCGCCGGCCTTCTCACCATCGGCCTCGAAGGCTACATGCTGTTTGGTGGTTACGTGGGGTTCGTGGTGGCTCTGTACTCGCACTCCTCGGCGGCCGGGCTCATAGCCGGCCTGGTAGCGGGAATGGTTGGATCGTTGATCATGATGTTCCTATGCGTCCGCTGGGGACTGGATCAGATCGTGGTCGGCATCGGGATACTCTTCCTTTTCGAAGGAATGACGAGCGTCGCCCAACGAGCACAATTCGGCACCACGTACCCCCGTCTCGGAAACGTTCCGGTGGTGAAGATACCGCTTCTCGACAGGATCCCTGCCGTGGGAGCCAGCCTGTTCAGCCAGCCGCTCGTCGTCTATCTGAGCTTCTTGCTGGTGGTAGTGATCTGGTGGGTGCTCAAGTACACGAATGCCGGGCTCAGCCTGCGGGCCGCGGGTGAGAAGCCGAAGGCGCTGGATGTTTCCGGGGTGAGCGTCTTGAGAGTCAGGTCCATCGCGGCCTTGATCACGGGTGCTCTCGGCGGCCTGGCCGGCGCCTACATGGCCATCATCGGGGCCGGTATCTTCGTCCCCTTCATGACAAAGGGTGCCGGCTTCATCTCGATCGTCGTCGCGATGCTCGGTCGAGGGAAGCCCGGCCTGGTGGTGGTGGGCGCGTTCATCTTCGGTCTCACCGTTTCGGTGGGTACCGCCCTCCAGATCGTGGGCGTGAGCATCTCCACCGACTTCATCAACATGCTGCCGTTCTTGATCGTCATGGCGGCGCTGATCTTGCTCGCTCGCCGATCCGTTCTTCCGGCCGCGCTGGCTATCCCATACAAAAGGGAGGGTCATTAGTCACGCTGGATGATTCCGGCTTTCGCAGACCGCGCCGGAGCCGTCCTTGAAATAGGCCCTGAGAGGAGTTTTGAGACATGAAACCCGCAGATTTCACGCTGAGTGCTGGTCCCACGACCGTTTCGGCCGAGGTCATGGCCGCGATGGGGCGGCCGATCATCTATCACTACGATCCTTCGTTCCTTGAGACGTTCAAGCGGACCTGCGAGAAGGCGGCCGAGGTCTTTCAGACCAAGGAAGACGTCATCCTCATGCAGGGCGAAGCAGTGGTGGGCCTTGAAGCTGCAGGCCGGGCCTGTGTACGACCGGGGATGCCGGTCCTCAATCTGGTGTCGGGTGTCTTCGGCAAGGGGATGGGCGACTGGCTCCGCCAATGGGGCGCCACCGTCTACGAGATCACCGTGCCGTTCGACGAAGCCATCGACGCCGGGCAAGTAGAGAAGGCCCTCAAAGAGCATCCGGACGTGGAACTCGTCACCGTGGTCCATTCCGAGACCCCCTCGGGGACTCTGAACCCCGTGAAGGAGATAGGCCCGCTCTGCAAGGCGCACGGCGCGGTCACACTGGTGGACTGCGTATCCTCGCTCGCCGGCATGCCCTTCCTGCCGGACGACTGGCAGCTCGACATCTGCGTCGCCGGGGCGCAGAAGTGCCTCTCCGGTCCTCCTGGGATCACCCCGATGACGGTGAGCAAAGACGCGTGGGCCCTCATCGACAAGAACCCGGACGCCCTGCGGTGGTCGTTCGTGGCTCTGCTCGACTGGCGGGAGATCTACCTCAAGGGCGGTCGTTTCCCGTTCACGCCTTCGGTATCCGACGTCTTCGGCCTCGAGGCATCGCTCGACTGGGTGTTGGAGCAAGGGCTGGATGCCTGCATCGCCCAGCATAGCCTGGCGGCCGCGGCTTGCCGCGCCGGCATCAAGGCCATGGGTCTGAAGCTCTGGCCGAAGAGCGAGGCGATCATGTCCACCTGCACTACCGCCATCACGGTTCCGGACGGACTCACCGACATTCAGGTGCGCAACTACGTTCGCGAGCACTACGGCGTAATGATCTCGGCCGGGCAGAACGCCGGCAACCTGGTCCGCATTGGTCATATGGGGATCACCGCCCGGTCGATCTATCCGGTAGTCGGCCTATCGGCCCTCGGCCAGAGCCTGCGCGACCTGGGCGTGAAAGTGGACGTCGGAGCCGGCCTTGAGGCCGCGCTGGAGGTGATCAGCAAGGGCAACGCGTAAGGATCGGAGCTTAGTCCAGGGTGCATTGGAGGAGGTTTGACTTGAGCCACGTGGTGTTTCACAAGGAGTTGTGCACGGACTGCCGGATGTGCTCCCAGATCTGTTCGATGAACAAACTGGGCAGCGTCACGCCGGCGAGCTGCGTGCATACAGATAGATAGGGACCGCTCGATCTACTACGGCGACATGTCGTGCCGGGTGTGCGACATGACCCACGACCGCGCATGTGTGGAGGCCTGTCCGGTTGAGGCCCTCACGTATGACGCCGACCTCGACGTAGTGCGGTTCGACGCGGATCTCTGCACCGAGTGCCTGGCGTGCATGGACGAGTGTCCCAACGTGGGCCGGGACGTCAAATCGGGCCGCATCATGATCTGCGACCTCTGCGACGGCGATCCCATGTGCGTGAAGTGGTGTCCGGAAGGCGCCCTAACGTGGGAGGCGCGGGCATGAAATACGGTGGATACACCGGCAAGTTCCTCACCGTCGACCTGTCGACCGGGACGATCCGGTACGTGGGACACCCCGGACGAGATGGCTGAAGAAGTACCTTGGCGGCCGCGGCTTCATCGCCAAGATCCTTTACGACCGGCTGGCGCCCGAAGATCGATCCGTTGGGCCCCGACAACATCATCATCTTCGCCACCGGTCCGGCCACCGGCACGCTCGTGCCGACTACCGGCCGGATCGCCATCGGTGTCGAAGAGCCCGCTCACGAACACGATCTCGGCCAGCTACATGGGAGGCCATCTCGGCGGGCACTCTCAAGTACGCCGGCTACGACGGCATCATCATCACCGGCGTCTCGCCCGAGCCCGTGACGCTTGTCATCGACGACGACAAGGTCGAGCCTGCGCGACGCCTCCAACCATCTGGGGCAAGGACACCAAGGAGTCCCAGGACATCCTGCGCGAGGAACTGGGCGAGGGCTTCGAGCTGGGTGCCATCGGTCCGGCCGGCGAGAACCTCTCCCCGATCGCACCTTCATGCACGTGCAGCGCGCGGCCGGTCGGGGCGGCTCGGGCGCCGTGTTCGGTTCCAAGAAGCTGAAGGCGGTGGCGGTGCGCGGCACCGGCGGCATCACCGTGGGCGACACCCGCCGACTGAGTTCATACAAGGGCTGCCGGGAGATGCACGACATCATCATGGCCAACCCGGTGCGTCCCGGCCTTCCGCTTCGCCGGGCACCACGGGGATGCTCCCCGTCGTGAACGAGCGTCGTCGGGCTGCCGTATATGAACCACCAGGACGACCAGGTGCCCGATGTCAGCCCATCCACAACGAGACCGATCTACCAGTACGTCAACAAGATCGAGTCGTGCGCGGGCTGCAACGTGTTCTGCGGCGCCGTGGTCGAGTTCGACCGAGACGGGGAGCACTACCGCACCGAGCGGCTCGACCACGAGTCCACCTGGGCTCTGGGGCCGAACTGCGGCATCGTCGATCTGCCCGCCATCATGGAAGCCAACATGCTGTGCGACTACCTGGGCCTGGACACCATGAGCGCCGGAGGCGCCATTTCCTGGGCGATGGAGATGACGCAGCGCGGTCTGCTCACAAAGGAGGAGACCGACGGTCTCGGACTTCAGCTTCGGCAACGCCGACGTGCTTGCGCCGGCCATCCGCAAGATGGCGGCGCGCGAGGGCTTCGGCGACACTTCTGGCCCGTGGGCAGCCGCGGGGCAGCGCGCAAGCTCGGGCAAAGGCGAGGAATACGCCATGCAGGTTAAGGGCCTCGAGATGTCGGCCTACGCTGTGCGGGCCTTCACCGGCATGGGTCTCAGCTTCGCCACCACGAGCCGCGGCGCCGATCACAACAAGGCGTTCACTGTGGCGGCCGAGTTCCTGGGCGTGCTGGGCAACTACGACCGATACTCGCATGGAGGGCAAGCCCCATCTGGTCAAGACGCATGCAGGACAGCACCGCCATCATCGACTCGCTCATCATGTGCATGTTCACCGTGGACCTGGGCATCGGCATCGACCTGTACGCGAAGTGCGCCGTCGCTGCCGACTGGGCATGAAGTTCACGGAAGAAGACGTGTACACGGTGGGTGAGCGCATCAACACGGTGGAGCGCCTGTTCAACATGAACGAAGGCATGGCCCGCGCGGACGACAACCTGCCCGCGCGGTTCGCCAACGAGGCGGCGCCCTCAGACCCGACGGCCATCACCATCGACGTGCTCGCGGTGATGGACGAGTACTACGCAGAGCGCGAGTACGACGAGAACGGCGTACCGACCCCGGCGTTGCTGGCGAGGCTCGGGCTTCTAGGCGGATCTGCGACCAAGACGAGGAGAAGCAACATGCGGCTGGGAGTCACTCTGTTCGGGCCTTACGCGAAGCTGCTCCCTCCTGGCAGTGCAGGGCGGCCGGACTTCTCTCGAGTTCCGGGAGCCGGCCACTCCGGAGCAGGTGCTCGATCACCTGGGCGTCCCGGAGGAGGGACGCACGTACGTGACGGTGAACGGCCGGCGCTCGAGCCGGCCAGCCCGGTGGGGGACGGCGACGAGATACGGGTGATCGTGCCTTTGGGGGGCGGATGAGCGGCGAATGGAAGCGGACCGCGAGGAGTCGGGGATGATCAGACAGGCGCGTAGTAGGGGCATACCTCTCTACTACCAGGTGATGCGGTCACTGAAAGAGGACATGTCGCCGGCCGGTTCGCGCCCGAAGGAGCGTCTCCCTCGGAGCTGGAGCTCACGGAGATCTTCAAGGTGAGCCGGGTGGTGGTACGCCAGGCGCTTCAGAATCCTTGAGGACGAAGGCCTGATCGTACGGACTCAAGGGCAAGGGCACCTTCGTCAACAAGGACGCGACGCGGAGGAAGTGCCCGTACTCTCGGGCTATATCGAGGACTTCTTGCGCGTCGGCGTCTGTCGACCAAGGTCGAAGGTGCTGGAGTTCGGCATTGTAAAGGCCACGCCCGGATCTGGCCACTCTATTTCATGCTGACGAGGGTACCGATGCTCTTCTACGTCAAGCGACTGCGGACGGTGGAGGGGCGGCCCTTCTCCGTGGTCGAGAACTACCTGCCGTATGACGTGGGCATGCGCATCCCGCTGGTGCGCATCGAGGATGAGCCGCTCATGAGTCTCATCGAGAAGTACACGGCGGATACCCATCGACTGGGCCTACTCAGGTCTTCCAGGCAATATCGGCCGACGCGGAGCTTGCCGGGCTCCTGGAGATTGACCCGATGGCTCCCATCCTGAAGATGAACCTCACCGCGTACACAGTACAGAGGACAGGTCGTGAACAACGCCAGCGTCTTCTACCGTTCCGACCGCTATAACCACCACGGCTATCTCCGCCGCCGGCGGGGGAGCGAGCCTTCGGGTGGACTCCGGTGAGAGGATCGTCCGAGCCGCATTGATAACCCGGTGCTGCCGCACGTGTCGGAGGCGCAGCGCCGGGGTCAACTTCGAAATCGTCATCGAACGATGAGGAGGTTTGGATGCGCGCACTACGTTTGATGGCGGCCTCGGGAGCTGAAAGTGGACGAGGTGCCCGAGCCGCAGATCAAGGATCCCAAGAACGCCGTCCTTGCAGTTACCAAGACCGCGATCTGCGGCGCAGACCTCATCCCCTATTGGGGTTACGTGCCCGGGTGCGAATGGGGCACCACGATGGGCCACGAGTTCGTGGGCGTAGTCAAAGAGAGTCGGGTCCGCGGTGTCAGCCTGATAAAGCCGGGCGACCGCGTGGTCTGCTCGTCGATGACGTCGTGCGGCGTGTGCTGGGCCTGCCGTCACGGGATGCAGCCGCAATGCGAGAAGCGGGCCCTCTTCGGTTTCTCCGGGCGCTTATCCCCGCTTGGACGGCGGCCAGGCGGAGCAGGTGCTCATCCCCAACGCCGACCGCGATCTATGGCTACTGCCCGCCGGAGTATCCGACGAAGCCGGCGTCTTCGTGGCCGACATCCTGTCGACCGCCTATCGCGGGTGTCGAGCGGGCCGACGTCAAGCTGGGGGACACCGTGGTGGTCGTCGGATGCGGCCCGGTGGGCCTGATGTCGATCCTCACCGCACGGCTGACGGCCGGCCAGAGTGATCGCGGTGGACACGGTCCCGGCGCGCTGGAGCAGGCCAAGGCGATGGGCGCCATCCCCGTCGATGCATCGGCCCAAGATGCCGTCGCCGCCGTGATGGAACTGACCGGCGGCCGTGGAGCTGAAGTAGTCATCGAATGTGCCGGCGGCGTCCCGGCACTCACGTCGGCGATGCAAATGGCACGGGTGCGGGGCACCGTGAGCGTTATCGGCGCTCATTTCGAGCCCGATTTCCCGCTGGATGCCGGCGCGATGTTCGCGAAGGAGACCAACCTTGATCTTCTCCATAGGCGCCCCCACCGACGACAGGGAGAAGGTGCTCGACCTTATCCGGCTCGGGACGGATCGACCCGGTGCCGACGATCTCGCACCGCATGTCGCTCGATGACGCTCCCGAAGCCTACAAGATGTTCGAGGCGCGCGAAGCCACGAAGATCGTCCTGACGCCGTAGCGACCAGCGTGCCTGTAGCGGTGTTGACTTCACTACCTGTTTACTATATGTATATTAAAGTTAATACAAGTGGATCTGTGAGCGTTATGTCACCCAAGCTTCCGTCTAAATCGCCCATACCTGAGGAGTAGCAGATGGCCGCGAATGCAAAGTCCTTTTTCCTCGGAACCAGGCTCGTACATGGTCTTGGCGCTATCTCTGGGCTGGCCGGCCATGTCAAGGCTCTCGGTGGCACGAAAGCCTTCGTCTGCACCGATAAGGGTCTCACCGGCGCTGGGGTCACCGAGCGGCTCACCGGTATTCTTGACGCCGGTGGCGTGCCGTACGTGCTTTTCGACGACGTCCCTGAGGATCCCGGTGTAGCCGTCGTCGCCGCCGGCGTCGAGCTTTTCCTCGCGGAGAAGTGCGATGTCATGGTCGCCCTCGGCGGCGGTAGCCCGATGTGCGCCGGCAAAGGCATCGCCCTGGTGGCTGCCAATGGGGGCACGCTTACCGACTACGAGGGATTCAACAAGGCTGCCAAACCGCCGTATCCGGTGATCGCCATCCCCACCACGGCCGGGTCGGGCACCGAAGTCTCCAAGGTCAATATCCTTACGGACGAGGCGCGCAACTTCAAGATGTCATTTCTCGACGAGCGCACCTTCCCGAAGATCGCGCTCCTCGACGGCGAGTTGATGGAGAAGCTGCCCGCATGGCCCGCGCTCGTTGCCGGGATCGACGCTCTGGCTCACGCGCTCGATGCTGTCTGGTCCGTCGGCGCCACCCAGATGTCAGATGGTCTTGCCATCACCTCGGCGGCAACCATCTTCGAGGCGCTGCCGAAGGCCGCGCTCACCGGCGACCTGGCGGCCAAGCAGACCATGCTCGAGGCCAGCTCGATAGCGAACATCGCCACGGGCACGGCGCTGCCGGGTCTGGCTCACGTCCTGTCTCAGCCGCTGGGCCGCTATCACATGGCCCACGGCTTGGCCACCGGGATCATGCTCCCGTACACCATGGAGTTCAACCTGCCGGTGGCTTCGCAGAAGCTGGCCCCGATCGCCCGTCTGCTCGGTGAGAGCGGAAGCGACAGGGAGCTGGCGGAGAGCTTGCTCGGCAGACTTTGGGACATGATGGACGAGGTGGGCCTGCCGATCTCTCTCGACCCCACGGTAGTCAAGGAAGAAGACCTGCCCGTGCTGGTGGAGCAATGCACGAAAGTCGTCAACTACCGGCTGAACCTGAGGTTCGCCTCCCCAGCCGATCTCACGTCGCTGTATATGAAGGCGCTGGGAAAGGAGTAGGTCATGGAGGCACAACCCGGCGGAGCCTGGTGGGGCAAAGTCCTGTTCGTCGATGTTGGGACGGGAGAGACCCGCGAGGAAGCACTTGACCGCGACGCGGCCCGCGACTTCGTCGGCGGACGCGGTCTTGGAGCCTACTACCTGTTCAAGCATCTGAAACCGGGCACCGATCCGCTTGAGTCCTGACAATCCTCTGATCTTCGCGAGCGGTCCACTCTCGGGGACTTCCTGCCCGGGCTCGGCCCGCGCAGCGGTGGTCACCAAGTCGCCTCAGAGCGGCCTGTACACCTTCGCCGTCACCGGTGGCGATCTCGGGCCCGCACTGAAGAAGTGCGGCTATGACGTGATCATCGTCACCGGCAAAGCGGAAAAGCCGGTGTATCTGGAGGTAGGACCGAACGGCGCCCGCATCCGCGAAGCCTCTCACCTGTGGGGGCTGGACACGCAGATAGCTCAGCAGCTCATCAAGGAAGAGCGCCGGAACGACGACATCGCCATAACCTGCATCGGGCAGGGCGGCGAGAGACTGGTGCCGTACGCCTGTCTGATAAATGAGCGCCGCGCCCTCGGCCGGGGCGGCGCCGGGTGCCGTGATGGGCTCGAAGAACATGAAGGCCCTGGTGGTCAAGAAGGGCCCCAGCGCCCCGCCGCTGGCCGATCCACAGGCTTTCCGCGAGGCATCGCGCAGCGCGACGGCCCAGTGCCGCAAGCACCCGTTCACGTCCGGGCCTCTGGCGTCGTTCGGCTCGGTGAGCACGGTGGCCGTGACAGTCAACAGCTCCATCATGCCGGCGGACAACTGGCAGCGCTCGACGCCGGTCGAGTTGGGCAAGCAACTGTTCGGCAACGTCCTGCGGGAGAAATACCTTCTGAAGGATGTGGCGAGCGGGGATCCCTGCACGTCGAAGTGCTCGAAGCTCACCGTGGTCAGGGAAGGTCCGTACGCAGGCTCGTTCACTGAGGGGCCGGAGTACGAGACGGTCTACGCCGTCGGCACCGCCTGCGGTATCTTCGACCTAGGCGTGATAATCCACGCCGACATGTTGTGCGATCTCTACGGCATCGACACGATGTCCGTTGGAGGGACCATCGCCTTCGCGATGGAGTGCTACGAGAAGGGCCTGCTCACCAAGGAAGACACTGGCGGCATCGATCTCCGCTTCGGCAACGCAGAAGCGATGGTGCAACTGGTGCACGACGCTGCCTTCCGGCAAGGCTTTGGCGAGAAGATAGCCATCGGCAGCCGGGCGCTGGCGGCGGAGATAGGCCACGGCTCCGAAGTCTTCGCCATGCATACCAAAGGCGTTGAGGTGGGCGGATACGACCCACGCGGCGCTAAGGGCATGGCGCTGGTCTACGGCTGCGGGCCGCGCGGGGGCTGTCACCATGCCGGTGGCTACACCGTCACCGCGGAACTGACGAACCCTGCCATGGACCGTTATGCGGACTCGGGCAAGGTGGGCATAGTGACCTTCACCCGCAACCGCCGCGCCGCGGCCGCCGATTCCGGCGGCACCTGCGCGTTCCTGACCGTCGGAATGGACGACGCTGTCCTCGCGGGCATGATAGCGGCTGCGAGTGGCAACCCCATGACTGCCCCGGAGATGATGCTGGCCGGCGAAAGGATCAGCATGCTTGAGCGGGTGCTCAACGTTCGTGAAGGGCTGCGAGCCGAAGGCGACGCCATTCCACCGCGCATGATCACGGAGAGCGTCCCGGAGGGGGTCACGGCGGGACATACCGTGGACTGGGAGCTTATGCGCTCAGAGTTCTATCAGATCTCCGAACTGGACCCGGTGACGTCGATGCCCACCAGGGAAAAGCTGGCCAAGGTGAGCATGGAGTGGGTGCTCGAAGACCCCGTCGTCGCCGGCCTGGTGGGATAGGAAGGATAGCAGTGGCCTACTACCGCGATTTTAGGGAGTACATCGCCAAGCTCGACTCGATGGGCTTGGTGCGCCATATCTCCACTCCTATCAACAAGGACACCGAGCTCATGCCGCTGGTGCGTCTGCAGTTCCGCGGGCTTCCCATCGAGCAGCGCACGGCATTCGTCTTCGACAACATCCATGACGTCCTCGGCAAGCAGTACAACGGCTCGCTGGCCGTCTGCGTGCTGGGCGGCAGCCGGGAGATCTACGCCGCCGCCATGGCATGCGAGCCGGCCGACATCACCAAACGCTGGGCCGAGGTGCACCAGAACTACATCCAGCCCAAGATCGTGAGCGATGGCCCCTGCAAAGAGGAGATCCACGTTGGCGATAACCTTCTCGAGCACGATGGCATCCTCGAATTCCCGCATCCCATCTCCACCCCGGGCTTCGACCCGGCGCCTTATTTCACCTCGCCGTATTGGGTGACCAAGGACCCGGAAACCGGGCAGCGCAACGTGGGCACCTACCGGGCCATGGTGAAGGGCCCCGCCCGCACCGGCGTGATGGCTCATCAGTCGCAGCACATCGGCATCCACTTCCAGAAGATCCAGCGCATGGGCAAGAACAGGCTGGACGCCGCGGTGGTCATCGGATGCGTGCCGGCAGTGGGACTATGCAGTGTGGCCAAGGTGCCGTACTCGGTGGACGAGTACACCGTGGCCGGCGGGATCGCGGGCGAGCCGATCGAGCTCGTGAAATGCGAGACGGTGGACCTGGAAGTGCCGGCCACCGCGGAGATCGTCATCGAAGGCTGGGTGGACACCACCTTCCGCGAGAAGGAGGCCCCCTTCGGTGAGTACACCGGCTACATGGGCGGGCGGGTGATAAACCCGGTCTTCAATGTGACCGCCATCACCCACCGCAAGAACCCCGTGTACCAGGCGTTTCTCAGCCAGTTTCCGCCTTCGGAGAGCAGCCTGCTCCGCAAGCTCGCGTACGACGCGGCCTATCTGAAGTTCCTGCAGCACGACTGCAACATCCCCGGGGTCCTCGACGTGCAGCTTCACGAGGCCACCGGCAGCTACGGTCTCATGGTGATCCAGCTCAAGAAGACTCACCCGGCCCAGGCGTGGCAAGCCTTGAACGCAGCTGTTGCGTTCGACCCGACCGTCGGCAAGGTGATCGTGGCCGTGGACGACGACATCGACCCGGCCGATCCGGACGCCGTCAACTGGGCCCTCGCCTTCCGCATGCAGCCGCACACGGATTCCCGCGTGGTGACTCACAAAGCCTCGATCCTCGACCCGTCATCGGCGCCTCCGGAAGCATCGGTAGACGTCCAACGCTTCCCGCCGCCGGTGGGGACCTCTGGGCTGCTGATCGACGCCACGCGCAAATGGGGCTACCCACCCACGTCGCTCCCGGCCAAAGAGTTCATGGAGAAAGCCATCGAGCGGTGGAAGGCGGAGGGACTGCCCGCACTCACCCTGAAGAAACCGTGGTTCGGCTACGAATTGGGCCACTGGACCGACGAGGAGCGAGAGGACGCAGCCAAGGCCATCAAGGGCGAGTACCTGGATACCGGCGTGAGGCTGCAGCAGCATCGAGAGGATCTGTGAGCTGGGACGATCTGTAAACAGGGAGGATTTGTAGGCGCGGCGCCCGCGCCGAGCAGTCGGCGGGTGCTACCAAATCGGGCTATAGAAGGAGAGTTTGATGGCTGATATTTCCGTGGACTTCGCGGGTCTTAAGCTCAAGAACCCGTTCATCATCGCTTCGTCGGAGCTGACGAACAAGGTGGAGAAGATCAAGATCGCCGAGGAGCACGGCGCGGCTGCGGTCAGCCTGAAGCTGACCTTCCTCCAGATCCCCCTGTACGCCCGGCCGTATCACATCATCGAGAAGGAAGGCGCGTTCTACTCGCCCTCTGGTGAACGCATGCGGGTGGACAGGACCCAGAAGCTCATCCAGGAATGCAAGGAACAGACCGACCTCAAGATCATCGCCAACATGATGGGCCCCGGTGAGGACCTGGAAGGCTGGGCAAAACTTGCCCGTATGCTGGAGGAAGCAGGCGCGGACATGCTCGAGCTCAACATGTCGTGCCCGAACCTCGGCCTCATGGCCAAGCAGCTGGGCGTGGACGAGGAGCCGGAGCTGGGCGCAACCATCGGCAAAGATCCGGCCATGGCCGGCAGGGTGACGAAGGCCGTGACCGACGCCGTCAAGATTCCCGTGATGCCCAAGATGACGCCGGAAGCCAACACCATGATGGTGGCCAAGTCGATCGAGAAGAACGGCGCCTCCGCCTGTTCCGCGATCAACTGTCCGCAGTCTCTCCCCCCACTGGACATCGATCACGGGGGCAAGCCGTTCTACCCCTCCACCGGGAATCAATCCTTCGCGGGCCTCTGCGGTCCGTGGATCCGGCCGCTGGCCTACCGGCATGTGGCGCAGATGCGCACCGTCTGTCCGGATCTCCCCATAGCCGGCGGCGGCGGGCTCATGAACTGGCGCCACTCCGTGGAGATGATCATGTACGGCGCCACCGTGCTCACCTACTGCTCGCTCCTCTACCTCAAAGGTTACAAGGCTTTTGCGAAGATCGAGCCGGGCATGCACAAGTTCATGGATGACCACGGGTACGCCACCTTGGCCGACATGCGCGGGATCGCCCTGAAGTACATCGTGACCCCCAAAGAGGTCGACTATATCCCGATGCTGCCGGAGTTCGACCTGGAGAAATGCAACGGCTGCGGCATCTGCGCTGCGCCCGGTCACTGCGAGTGCATTGAGATCGTAGACAAACAGGCGATCTTGGTCGCGCCGAGAGAATGCTATTCCTGCGGGGTGTGCTACTTCCTGTGTCCGAAGGATGCCATCACCATGAAGAAAGTGCCCATGGAAATGACCCGGGCCGGCGCGGCCCTCGAAGAGGACTGATGTCAGGACCCGCTGAACGCGGCCGGGTGTCGTTAGAGACCAGCTGAATAAAGGAGGCTTGGTATGAAGTCTTACACATCACTCATCAAGGGAGCCCGGCTGGTCGTTGAGACCTGTTTCGCCGTGAAGAAGGGCGACGCCGTCCTCATCATCGCCGACGAAGATCACATGCGTGAAGCCACCGCCATGGCGGGCGTGGCGGTGTCGCTGGGGGCCTACCCTGTCATCGCGGACATCTCCCATCATGTCGCTGCCGGCCTCGCGTCGATGAAGGTCCCTATGGAGCCGGCCAAGAACCTGGCGGCTGCCATGAAGGCCTCGGACGTCATCATCATCACCACGCAACTGGAGTGGGCCAACCGGTTCGCGCACGTCAACCCGGTGGCGGAGAGCGTCAGCCTCGGCGCCAAGATCGGCTCCGTGGAAGAAGGCATGGCCGACTGGGACCTCACGTTGGAAGACATCAACGAGACTGTGGCCCGGGCTGAGAAGCTCATGGCCGCCCTGGAAGGGGTGGAGTGGGTGCGGGTGACCAACCCGGCCGGCACCGACATCCGCGTGTGCATCAAAGGCCGCCCCCCGCTCAAGGTGGTGCCCATCAAAGGTGCCGGCGAGATGATGGGCCCGGTACCGCTCTGGGGCGAAGTGGCCTACGCCGCGGTGGAGGACAAGACCGAGGGCGTCATCGTGGTGGACGGCATCATGCT
Organism: uncultured Thermoleophilia bacterium; assembly: GCA_963772095.1. GTDB lineage: Bacteria > Actinomycetota > Thermoleophilia > RBG-16-64-13 > RBG-16-64-13 > Chersky-299. The sequence goes on along the minus strand of CAVYVU010000009.1, from coordinate 65,323 downwards.
GGGCGTGGGCGTCTACGGGTCGCTGAAAGAGCCTATCACCTGGGAGATCAAGAACGGCCGGGCGGTCAGCATCACCGGCGGTCCGGACGCGGAGAAACTGCGGAACGTGGTGGCCGGGTCGGACGCGAACGCCAATGTGGTGGCCGAGTTCGCCATGGGCACGAGCACGAAATCTCCGATGGGTTCCGCCTCGGAGAAAGGGCTGCTCGGGACGGTCCACTTCGCCCTGGGAGACAACTCGCACTGCTATCCCGGAGGCTGCAGCCATAGCAGTCTCCACTTGGACGGCAACCTGCGTAACGTGACGGTGGAAGCGAACGGCCGGGTCCTTATCAAAGACGGCGAGATGGCCTTCTGATGGCCGCCGATAGCACGGACAAGCACGTCACCGTCGTAGACCTGAGCGAGGGCAAGCGCACCAATCTCTCGGATGGGAGTTGGGTCTGCGAACTTGTCTCGGGGCCTCTGAACGGAGCCGAAGCCACCTGCATGGGCTTCTCCACGTGGAAGCCCGGCGCGGCAACAACACAGATGGTCCACGAGACCGACGAGCTCGCTTTCATCGTCTCCGGAGAGGGCAAGCTCTCCGTCGGCGATGGTTTTGTCGCCTACCGGGCCGGCCAGGGACTGCTCATCCCGGCTGGTGTGCCGCATGGCGTGGTCAACGATAGCGACCAGGATATGACCATGGTGTACATCTTCTCCCACCCGGAGTACCCGCCCACAAAACCGGCGTAAGTCAAAAGGGGGGTCGCGTTCGAGCTCACGCGTGAGGAGAGCTTTGGCAAGGGTTGCGACCGGGCGCCGCGCGGGGCGCTGGGAATAGAAACGGAGGCGGGCAGTGATCGTAGGTTGTCCCAAAGAGATCAAGAACAACGAGAGTCGTGTGGGTATCACCCCCGCGGGGGTATGGGCGCTGACCCAGGCCGGTCACGAGTGCCTCATCGAGAAATCTGCCGGTACGGGCAGCGGGTTTGCAGACGGGGAATACGTGGCTCGTGGGGCCAAGCTGGTGGACGAAGCCGCGGATGTCTGGTCGAGATCCCAGATGGTCGTGAAGGTCAAGGAGCCTCTCCCCTCGGAGTATCCATACTTCCGTGACGACCTCACTCTCTTCACCTACCTGCACCTGGCTCCGGTTCCTGAGCTCACCAGGGCGCTTCTGGCGAGTGGGATCGTCGGGATAGCCTATGAGACCGTGCAGCTCGAAGACGGCAGCCTGCCGCTTCTGATACCCATGAGCGAGGTAGCGGGCAGGATGGCCATCACGGTCGGTTCCTACTACCTGGCCTATCCGCACGGTGGGCTGGGACGCCTGATCGGCGGGGTGCCCGGAGTGGCCCCGGCCGAAGTCCTGATCATCGGGGGCGGTATAGTGGGCATCAACGCCGCGAAGATGGCGGCCGGCATGGGGGCCCGCGTCACGATCCTCGACCTCGATGCTGATCGCATGAAGTATTTGGACGACGTGCTGCCTCCCAATTGCGTCACCGTGCATTCAGACCGCAGCGCCCTCGAGCGCTATCTGGCCTCGGCGGATCTGGTAGTGGGGGCGGTGCTGGTCGCCGGCACCGTGGCTCCGAAACTGGTGACCCGCGACATGCTCCACCACATGAAGCCGCGCGCCGTGGTGGTGGACGTGGCCGTGGACCAGGGTGGCTGCCTCGAGACCACCCATGCGACCACCCACCAGGATCCCGTTTACAGCGAAGAGGGCGTCCTACACTACGCCGTGGCCAACATGCCGGGCGCCTACCCGCAGACCTCCACGATGGCGCTGACCAACGTGACCCTGCCCTACGTGCTGGCGCTTGCCAACAAGGGCGTGACGAAAGCCATCCAGGAAGACCATGCTCTCAAACTAGGCGTGAACGTGTGGCACGGTCATCTGACCTGCACTGGGGTTGCCGCCTCTCAGGGGTTGACCTGCGATCTGATGGATGCTCTTCTCTAACCGTCGGGACGGATGAGTTGTTGGATCACGGTCGGGGCCCCGGGCCGCTTCGAGCGGCCCGGGGCCCCGTGTTCGTCCGGTCTAGCGGGCGCTGTTCCGTCTAGTGGCCGCTGCACAAGCGGAGAACCAGGTCTCGGTATATGCCGATCGCCCCGATCAAGTCTGCGACCGGAACATGCTCATTGGGCTTGTGGATATTCCCGCCGGCCGGCCCGGGACCGAAGATGATCGCGTCCATGCCGGCCTCGGAGTAGACGGCAGCTTCCGTGGTCCCGCTCTTGATCTCCCGCTCGACCGGCAAGCCCTGCTCTCGAAGGACGGTGTCGAGCGCTGCCAGCAGCCCGGAGTCACCCTTTGCCACGAATGGCGCGCTGTCCAGGACCCGCTCGCTGTGAATGCGGATCCCTTCCGAGTGAGGTGCGCCGCACCTTTCCAGCGTCCGGAGCGCGGCTTCGTGCTGGTCCAGTATCGCCGCGGGTACGTCTCCAGGCACGCGCCGGACGTCCACAGCATAGGAAAGATGGCCTCCGGTCAGCCGGGCAAGGCCGTCGTTGACAGTGGTGTACGGCGGGTCGAAGCCCGGCACCTGGTATGGCGACAACTTTCGTTGCAGTTGTTGGGTAAGCTCGTCAAGGCCAAGAAGCCTATCGACCAGCTCCTGGGACCACAGCCCGTCCGCCGGGCGCTCGACCGTAGTCATCTGGCAGTCCGTTTCCCGCGTCAAGGCGCCAGACTTGAGAAGGCGAGCCACATCGGGCGGCTCCGCCGCCGCGACGACCGCTTCGCACCGTGCGGAGACCTTGTTGACCACTTCGCCGCCGTCGACGGAGATCACGGCGATCTCGCCCCGGGACGCCCCTGTGCGCGGCACCCCCACGAGCGGCGCTCACGCCCAGGTACGAAAGTGCGGCAAGGCATGCAGAGTTTGCAGAGCTGCCATGCTGCGGTTGCGACGAGTGGGCGGCCACCCCGGTGAAGACCAGCTTCCAGTAGGGCAGATCTGGCGCGGACCGGGGCGCGGGGTCCACCGCGGTGGTGCGGAACTCCAGATAACCTTTATGGGCGGTGCACGGTCGCAGACGAGTGGGCTCGCCGACGATGATCCGCCGCGGCAAAGCCCCAGGACCGGCAGCCGTCAGCTCTCTCACCAGCAGCTTGGCGCCGTAGCGGCCGGTCTCCTCCCCGTAGGTGGCGACGAGCGCGACGTTGCGCTCCAGCGGTGTCTCCTTCACTGAGTCGAGTGCCAGGAGCTTGCAGAGAAGGTCGAGCTTCACGTCCGCCACGCCAAGTCCGTAGAGCGCGCCATCCTTCTCGGTGAGCGCGAACGGATCGCCGCCGGTGGCCGTCCAAAGGGACGCGTCGCCCGGGGGCACGGTGTCGGAGTGGGTGGCCAGCAGGAGCGTTTCCGCGTCGAGGGGCCCGCGGCTTGCGATGAGATTGAACTGCTTGACGCCGTCGCGGTCTTCCTCTTGGAGGCTGGTCTGTAGGCCGGCCTGCTGACACAGGGGGATGAGGAACGCCAGGAGTTCCAGGTTGGAGCGCTGAGAGCTCGAGTCTATGGCGATCATCCGCCGGGCAAGCGGGATGAGGTGGAGCGTCATGGTCGGCGCGGTCCTTTGCCTTTGGCTGGATAGAGGCTCGGTAGTGGTCGGCAGCTTCCGGCCGTGCTTGAATGTAAGTCTGAAGGGAGGCTTTTGCAAGTGAGAGAGAAGGTTCGGGAGCTGGTTGCCGAACGGACGCCCGGGACAGAGCCGAATGAACGAGCGGTGTGGGCGCGGACGGTCGCCCGAGTCTTGCCGGCGAAGTCCAGCTTCGCGACCGGACGGGCCGCGGCGTGGCGCCCGATTCTCGCGACGTTTGCCCTTCTGATAGTGCTCGCGGCCGCCACGGTGGTCGCCGGGTGCGCTTCTCAAGCTCCTAGTGAGCAATCGACCTCCACGACGCTCAGCGCACTCATGCAGGCTTACTACCAGGAGCACCCGAGTCCGCTCACCGTGCCTATGCACCCTACCGGGGCTTCCACTGACCAGATAATCTCCGCGATACGCAAGAACCATGCCACGGGCGGCCAGATCTTTCTTCCGGACTATCTCCCGGCCGGGTTCTCGCTGGCCGCTCCCTACTATGGTGACGGAAGCGGAAACGCCTTTCCCAATCCCAACGTCTGGGCGGCGGGATACAGCGTCACGTACACCGACGGCACCGCCTACGTCGTGGTCGTCGTGAACTCGGACGACGATCTGAACGACGGGGACTGGGCCGCTCTCAAGGAAACGGCGCTGGGCCGGCCTCTGAAGGTCCAGGAGGAGCCCACCATGGTCCGCGTGGCCACCGTCGTCGAAGCCGGCAAGCCTTCGGTGTTCGTGGCCGGAGGCGGCTTTGCAAAGAACGACACGAGGCAAGAATTGATCAAAATCGCGGTTAGCTTGAGCGTTCGCTAGCGCGTCGTGCGCCGGCAAGACGACGTCCGGACGCATGAAGCTTGACCGCACTCGCCTCAGAAAACACCTGTAAAACCGGCTATAATGGTGGTTCTCACGGGCTGAATTCTGCTTGTGACAGCTTTCTCTAGGTGCTATACTCGGTCGCTGGTACGCCCATACGGCCGTCCACCTACATCTCACCGATGACTTGGAGCCGCTGGCTTCCAGCGCGCCGAGAGTCGCTCTCGTCCCGTGAGGAGGATTGGTTTGATCCGATATGACGCAGAAAAGGCAGCGTTCTATCGGGAGAAGTTGAGCGAGAGGGTCCAGACAGACGTCCGAGACTGTTACCAATGCGGCAACTGCTCTGCGGGCTGCCCGGCCGCTTTCACCTTCGACTACACTCCCAATCAGGTGATGCGGATGCTCCAAGTCGGGCTTGTGGATGAGGTGCTCAAGTCCAAGGCGATCCAGCTGTGCGTCCAATGTCTCACCTGCACGGCCCGGTGCCCGCGCAACATCGATATCGCCGGGATCTTCGAAGATCTGAAGACCGTCGCCACGGCCCAGGAACTCGACGTGCCCGGAATACGCGAAGACCTTCAACGAGGCCTTCATGGGCAGCGTCGCCCGCTACGGTCAACTGCCCGAGTTCTACATGATGGGCATGTTCTTCATGGGTACCCGCAAGCCCACCATGGCGATGGGCGACGCCGGGCTGGCCATCCCGATGGTCATCAAAGGGCAAGATGAAGTTCATCCCCCGCAAGGCCAAAGGCGCCGACGAGGTAGGCCGCATCTACAAGAAGACCATGGAGCAAGGCTCGCGCCCGGGAGAAGGCCGAGGCCAAGGCGGCCAAGAGCGGGGTGGCGAAATGACCCTCACGTACTACCCCGGTTGCTCTCTACGCCACTCTTCCGCCGAGTTCGACGTGTCCACGCGCAAGGTTCTCGAGGTCCTCGGGGTGCGAATACACAGAGGTTCCCGAGTGGACGTGCTGCGGGTCCACTCCCGCGCACATGATGGACCACCTGCTAGCGCAGTCGCTGGCGGCGCGCAACCTGCGCCAGGCGGCGCTCGTCGGCACCGAGATGCTCGCTCCCTGTCCTTCCTGCTACCAGCGGGAGAAGAACGCGGAGATCGAGATCCACAAGAGCGATGCCTTCCGGGCCGAGGTGAACGAGATCCTGGACAAGCCCTATGAAGCGGACGTTAAGGTCTTTTCGCTTCCTGAATACCTGATCAAGTTCGTGGGCGAGGAGAAGGTCGCGGCGGCCGTCAAGACCGACCTGTCCCAGCTCAAGGTGGTGCCGTACTACGGCTGCCTGCTGGGCCGGCCGAGCGAGCTCACCGGCGAGTGCGACAACGAGCAGCCCATGATGATGGACCTGCTTCTGCAGGCCGCCGGCGCGGACGTCAAGTGGTGGAACTACAAGACGGAGTGCTGCGGCGCCAGCGTGGGCATGCCCAAGTTGGAGATCCAGCGCCAGCTGTCCGGCAAGGTGCTGCAGCAGGCCCTCGCCGCCGGCGCCGACGCGGTGGTGGTGTGTTGCCCGCTCTGCCACGTCAACCTCGACCTCAAGCAAGCCCAGATCAACAGCTACTGCGGCACCGATTACCACGTGCCCATCCTGTACCTGCCTCAGGTGCTGGGCCTCGCTTTCGGTCTGAGCACCGCACGACGTGATGCTGAACAAGAACGTGGTCGACCCCGAGCCTTTGGTGAAGAAGGCGATCGCCGAGGCGGTGCGCATCAAGGCCGAGGAAGATCAGAAGGCGGCCGACAAGGCGGCGAAGGCGGCGGCCAAAGAGGCGAAAGCAGCTGACGCCGACGCCGCGAGCGGCCCGACGGCCGGCGGCGTGGCCGGGGTTGACAGCGCGGCCGGGGCCAAGGAAGAAGAGACCGCGGAGGCCGTGTCATGAGGATAGGAGTCTTTGTCTGCCACTGCGGCAGCAACATCGCGGCCACCGTCGACGTGGAGTCCATCGCCAAGAAGGCGCTTGAGCTCAAAGATGTCGTCCACGCGGAAGACATCATGTACACGTGCGCGGAGCCCGGCCAGGCGGCCATCCAGCAGGCCATCAAAGACAAGAAGCTCGACCGCGTGATCGTGGCGGCATGCTCGCCGCACATGCACGAGGTGACCTTCCGGCGCTGCGTGGACAAGGGGGGCCTCAACCCCTACCTCTTCGAGATGGCCAACATCCGCGAGCACTGCTCCTGGATCCACACCGACATCCCCTCGGCCACCGACAAGGCCTGGGACATCATCAAGATGTCCGTGGCCAAGGCGCGCCAGCTCGAGCCGCTCTACGCCAACGAGGTGGAGGTCAACAAGGACGTCCTGGTCATCGGCGGCGGAGTCGCCGGCATCCAGGCCGCGCTCGACCTGGCCGACGCCGGCCTCAAGGTGACCATCGTCGAGAAGCAGACCACCATCGGTGGGGTCATGGCCAAGCTCGACAAGACCTTCCCCACCATCGACTGCTCGGCGTGCATCCTCACGCCGCGCATGGTCGACTGCGCACAGCACGAGAACATCGAGGTCATGGCCTACTGCGAGGTGGACAAGGTCCAGGGCTACGTGGGCAACTTCACCGTGGACATCCGCAAGAAGGCGTCCATGGTGGACTGGACCAAGTGCATCGGCTGCGAGATCTGCGTGCAGAAGTGCCCGGCCAAAGCACCGGACATTTTTCAACGTTGGGCTGGAGCCGACCAAGGCCATCTACATCCCGTTCCCGCAGGCGGTGCCAAAGCGGGCAGCCATCCAGGTCGACTACTGCCGCTGGTTCACCCAGGGCAAGTGCCGGGTGTGCGAGCGGGTCTGCCCGGCCGACGCCATCGACTACGAGCAGAAGGACGAGATCGTCCAGAAGGAGTTCGGCGCCATCGTGGTGGCCACCGGCCTGGACGTCTTCCCCTGGGAAGAGCGCTACCACGAGTACGGCTCCGGCAAGATCAAGGACGTCATCTCCGGGCTGCAGTACGAGCGGATGCTGAACGCCTCCGGCCCGTACGGCGGCCACGTGCACCGGCTCTCCAACGGCGAGGATCCCAAGACGGTGGTCTTCATCCAGTGCGTAGGCTCGCGCGACGAATCGGTAGGCCGGCCGTACTGCTCGAGCGTGTGCTGCATGTACACGGCGAAGCAGGCGCTGCTCACCAAAGATCACGTCGGTATGGACACCGAGGTGTATGTCTTCTACATCGACATCCGTGCCACCGGCAAGGGCTACGAGGAGTTCATCAAGCGCGTCCAGACCGAGTTCGGTGTCAAGTACGTCCGGGGCCGCGTCTCCAAGCTGTACGAGGAGAACGGCAAGGTCATGGTGCGGGGCTCCGACACGCTGCTCGGCCAGCAGGTGGAGATCGCCGCCGACCTCGTGGTGCTCGCGAGCGGCATCACCAGCGCCCCCGGCGCGGTCGAACTGGCCCAGATGCTGAACATCTCCTACGACGAGTTCGGCTTCTACAAAGAAGGCCATCCGAAGCTGCGCCCCGTGGAGACCAACACCGCCGGCGTGTTCCTGGCCGGCGCCTGCCAGGCTCCCAAGGACATCCCGGCTACGGTGGCGCAGGCCTCCGGCACGGCTTCCAAGGTCATCGGTCTGCTGGCCAAGGACAAGCTCAAGACCAGCCCGATGATCGCGGTGGTCACTCAGAAGAACTGCGTCTCTTGCTGGAAATGCATCGACGTGTGCCCGTTCAGCGCCCCCGAGCGGCAGGAGCTGCGCAACGGCGACAAGAAGAGCCACGTCATCGAGACGGTGTGCCAGGGCTGCGGCGTCTGCGTGGCCACCTGCCCGGTCAACTGCATCTCGCTCAAGGGCTTCACCACCGACGCCCTCCTCGACCAGATGGAAGAAGTCCTCCAATCATAGAAAGGCGGTGAAGATGGCCGAAGCACAGACAACTCAAGCAACCGGCACCGGCCCAGGCACCGCCCCGAGCCCCGCCCCAGGCACAGCAGGCGGCAGCTCCTGGGCCGGCGCGAGCCGCCGCCGCGGGAGGCACGCGCGACGTCAAGATCATCGGCATAGTCTGCAACTGGTGCAGCTACGCCGGCGCAGATACCGCCGGCGTCGGACGTTTCCGGCAACCGGTCAACCTACGCCTGCTGCGGGTGCCCTGCACCGGGCGCATCGACCCCCTCTTCGCCCTCAAGGCGTTCGAGAAGGGCGCCGACGGCGTGCTCATCAGCGGCTGCCACCCCGGCGACTGTCACTACTCGGAAGGCAACTACTACGCCCGGCGCAAGTTCGAGCTACTGGAGCGGATGGTCCACTACCTGGGCATCCCCAAAGAGCGCTTCAAATGGACCTGGGTCTCGGCTTCCGAGGGTCAGCGCTGGCAGAAAGTGGTCACCGAGTTCGTGAACGGCGTCCAGGCGCTTGGCCCCCGCGAAGGGAGGGCCCTGTGAGCCGGCAAGACCTTATCCAGGAGCTGGCGAAGGCAGCCCTGGCCGACGGCCGGGTGGACTACGTCATCGGCTGGAAGTACGCGTTCAACGATTTCGAGGTGGTCCCGGCTTTCGTCAGGGATCCGGGGGACGTGGACCAGCTGCTCTGGAACCCGCTCTGCGCGCACAACCTCACCACCTTCCTCAAGCGCAAGATGCCCGACCCGCCGGATGCCAAGATCGGCATCTGCGTGAAGGGCTGCGATAGCCGCACCCTGGTGGCGCTTCTCCAGGAAGAGCTGGTGGACAAGAGCAGGCTGTACGTCATCGGTGTGCCCTGCGACGGCATCGTCGACCGGCGCAAGATGGAGAAGGAGTTCGCGGACGAGATCGTGGACGCGGTCTTCTCGGACGGCACGGTGAAGCTCACCACCCGGAAAGGCGAGAGCAAGGATTTAGCGAAAGAATCCGTCCTGCTCGACGTCTGCAAGACGTGCCGCTATCCCAACCCGGTGTACGCGGACGACATGGCCGGCGACAAGGTCGCCGAGCCCGACTACAAGCACAGCGGTTCCCGACTGGAGCGACGTCGCCAGCTACGAGGCCCTCTCCGACGACGAGCGCCAGGCTTTGCTCGAGAAGATCTACGCGACGTGCATCCGCTGCTTCGCCTGCATCAACGTGTGCCCGGTGTGCTACTGCTGGGACCAGTGCGTGAACCGCGCCCGGCAGCCGGAGCTGGTGACCCAGAAGGTGGGCCCCAAAGAGAACCTCATGTTCCAGATGGTCCACATGTTCCACGTGGCCGGCCGCTGCCCGTCGTGCGGCGCCTGCGACCGCGCCTGCCCGGTGGAGATCCCGCTGGCGATGCTTCATCGCAAGATGAACAAGGAGATCTACGAGATGTTCGGCTTCGAACCCGGCACCAAGCTCGACGAGAAGCCCGTGTTCCAGGTGTTCAAGATCGAAGACCATTTCGGCGACTAGGAAGGAGGGACGATGGCGATCAAATTCTTGGAGCAAGATCAGCTGGCGGCCTTCCTGGGCTATCTAGCCGAGAAAGCTCGGGTCGTGGTGCCGGTCAAGGAGCAGGGCGTGGTGGCGTTCACGCCATGGATGCCGGGCATGGACGTGGAACTGGACGTGCTGCTGGCCAAGCAGTCGCCCAAGGAGTTCGTGTTCCGGCAGACCGAGACCTATCTCAAGTTCGACTATCACATGGAGGCTCCGGCGGAAGCCGCTACTGGTGACGCGGCCGGCGCCGAAGGCGCGGCGGCCGACGGTGCGCGGCGACGGCCACGCCGAACCGGCGATCCCCTACGAGACCGTGGACGTGGAGCCCGTCGTCGAGGCGACGACCCAGGTGATCTTCGGCCTGCGGCCGTGCGACGCCCGCGGCTTCGTCCAGATGGACAACGTGTTCGGCGGCTACGGCGGCTTCTACTTCGATCCGCTCTACAACGCCAAGCGCGAGGCCACCACGCTGCTCGCCGTCACCTGCCGCGACCCGCGCTCCACCTGCTTCTGCACGGCCATCGGCGGCAGCCCGGCCGGCACCGAAGGCGTGGACGTGCTGTTCACCCAGGTGGAGGGCGGTTTCACCGCCGAGGCGCTCACACCCAAGGGCGAGGAGATTCTGGCCTTCTCCGGCTTCAGCAATGCCGCCGCGGCGCAGGCGGACGCGACCGCAAAGGTCAAGGAGTCGGCGCTCGCACGGATGGACGTACCGTTCACCCTCGCCGGCATCCGCGACAACCTCAAGGCCAACTTCGAGGGCCAGGGCTGGCACGACCTCTGCATGCGCTGCATCTCCTGCGGCACCTGCACCTACGTCTGCCCCAACTGCTACTGCTTCAGCGTCAACGACGAGCTCGTCGAGAGCCGTGGCGAGCGCTACCGGGTGTGGGACAACTGCTTCAATCCGCTCTACACCGAGGAGACCTCGGGTCACAACCCGCGGATGGCCAAGTCCAACCGCTTCCGCAACCGCTTCAGCCACAAGTTCTGGTACTACCCGGAAAAATACGACAGTCTGCTGTGCTCCGGCTGCGGGCGCTGCGTCTCCCACTGCCCCACGCGGATCGACATCCGCGAGGTGCTCCGGGTGATGGGCTCGCCGGTCTCGGCTACGGCGACCGGCGCCGCTTCGGTCGCGAGCGCCGCGGCTGTGCCTCAAGCGGCCGAAGGGAGGGAGGCGTAGATGTCCGACAACGGCAAGAAGCGCCTCACCTCCGCGGACGTCATCGCCGGCGCCAGCACCGCGCGCGCCGGCAAGCTGGGCGGCAACCCGTATCTGCCCTGAAGTGGCCACGGTCGTCCAGATCATCCGCGAGACCCCGGTCATCAAGACCTTCCGCATGCGCTTCGACGATCCCCAGGTGCAGGAGAGCTTCACCTTCCTGCCGGGACAGGTCGGTCAATTCGGCGTGTTCGGCGTGGGCGAGGCGACCTTCGCCATCACCTCCAAGCCGTCCGAGAAAGAGTTCATCCAGTTCTCGGTGATGAAGGCCGGCGAGGTCACGTCCGCCATCCACAACCTTTCCGAGGGCGACAAGGTGGGCATCCGCGCCCCCATGGGCTGCGGCTTCCCGGTGGACGCCTGGAAGGGCAAGAAGATCCTCTACGTCATGGGCGGCATCGGCTCGGCGGCGCTCAAGGCCACCATCGAGTACACGCTGGAGCACCGCGCCGACTACGCCGGTATCTCCATCCTCTACGGGGCCACGGCGCCGGAGAACTTCACCTACCAGTACGACATCGACGAGTGGCAGAAGCGGAGCGACATCGACCTCACGCTCACCATCGACCGCGAGTGCGACGGCTGGCAGTGCGACGTGGGCCTGGTGCCGCACGTGCTCGAGCGGATGAACCCGAATCCCGACAACACCATCGCCATCACCTGCGGTCCGCCGATCATGATCAAGTTCGCGCTTGCGAGCTTCAAGAAGCTGGGCTTCAGCGACGAGCAGACCTACACGACGCTCGAGAAGCGCATGAAGTGCGGCATCGGCATCTGCGGCCGCTGCAACGTGGGTCCCAAGTACGTGTGTGTGGACGGACCGGTGTTCTCGCTGGCCGAGCTGGGGGAGCTGCCGGACGAGTTGTAGGTGGCCAGACGGCCGAGCCAGACCCGGGGGGGCGAAACGCCCGAAGACACCCGGAAAGGCTCGGGCAAGATCTTGTGCTGTTTTTTCTGGGGCGCCGAAAGGCGCCCCCACATGCGCTTGCAGCACCCATGCCATGCCGGACGGAACCTGTGTTACATTCCGTTCATGAAGATCGTCGATAGCCCCCTTCCTCTGCGGGAACTCGCACGCATGGCCGAGAACGGATTCGGAAACCTCGTCAAGGGCAGCGGCATCTGTGGGGGATCAACATCTATCCCAGCTTGCCCGAGGCCGAGCGGATCGAGTTTGATTCGATGATCAATATCCGTCCTTCCCAGGGCAATCGCTCGCGTGGAGTAGATGACCCCGCCATCCGGGAGACCATCATCCGCGTAGTAGACGCGCTGGTCCACGCGTGAGTAGTCAGCACCCAGGATTAGCCGCCGGCCGATGGCAGTCCTTTTCGCTGTTCGACCAATTGGCGAACGTCGGGAGCGAGGTGGAGCGGGCGCTCAACTGGGCCTCGAAGGGCAATCCCGAATTCAGCATGATGGCACTGGAGCGCGGTCTCGAGCTCTTGGACCTGACCATCGCGGACCCCAAGCATCGAGGCCGTCTGAAAGAGCTGACGCGGGTGCGCGAAGTTCTTTTGGACTACTTCGTAGGGGACAACCAGTATGGCTCCTCGGAGAGCAACTGGCGAAGTTACTTCGGCGCCTACGGTATGGCGGTGGCTCTCAAGAAGCAAGCGGCGGGTTTGGCCGCCGCCTCGGCTCGCTGACTGCCATGGGCCCCGGCGAGACGCTAGCGCCTCGCCAGAAACACCGGCAAGAATTTCGCCCGGCGTTGGGGCAAGCCGTCCGTGCCCCCTCTGTTACCATGAACGCGTCGTTTCCACGAGGAGGGACCCATGCCGCTCAGCTACAAAGTCTTTCTGCACAGCCACCTCGGCTTCAACAGCACCTCCACCCTCTTCTATGGTGAGAAGGATGCCATCCTCATCGACGCATGCCAGCTCCTGAGCGACGCCCATCGGCTCGCCGCCGAGCTGCTGCTCATGGACAAGAACCTCACCCATATCTACGTCTCGCATTTCCACCCCGACCATCACTTTGGCTTGGGAGTGCTGCAGTACGCGTTCCCCAACGCCCGGATCGTCGCCCTGCCCAGCGTCGTCAAGGACATCGTCTTCACTACGAACGACAAGATATTCATGTGGGGCGGCTTCTTCGGCAAGAACGAGCCCGACAAGGTGGTCTTCCCCATGCCCCTCGTCGATGCCAGCTTGCAGCTGGAAGGCCATGACCTGGAGTTCTCCGACGACTGGGAGGGGGACAGCGCGAACAACAGCGTGGTGTGGGTCCCTTCGATGGGGGTTGCCTGCGCCACCGACGTCGCTTTCATCGACTGTCATCTGTGGACCTCCGAGAGCGACGCCGCCCGCCGTGTGAAGTGGCGAGCGTCGATCAACAAACTGTGTGACTTTGGCGCCCGCGTCGTAGTACCCGGTCACTGCAGCCCCGAGACTCTGGAGCTGGAAGGCACGGGTTGCGTCGACTTCTCGCTCAAGTACCTGGACGTGTATGAGGACGTGCTTTCTAAGGCCAAGACCGGAGAAGAGCTGGTAGCGGGTATGGAGCGGCACTATCCGGGGATGAAGGCCGAGGACTTCGGCGTGCAGTGGCAGGCCCGACTGCTGTTCCCCAAGAGTTGCCCCGATTGGTTCGCCAAGTTGCCCGGCAAGCCTGGAGAGATCTTCCTCGACCCGAGCGGCAAGTACATCGGCGAGCCCCCGCGAGAGTAAGGTGCCGGATCGGCCAGGCGCCCTCGACAGCGAGCCCGACGGTGTCGGCTGCGGTGCCGCCTGGACCTGCGCGACTGGGTCGAGATCGTTAGAAGCTGCATCTTCCGTACGGATCGCGCGGTGCTGAGCGGTCCGCCCAGGCAGCCGAGTGGCGCGGCCGGCAGGCTAGTGGAGGGATAGTGCAGCCCACCCACAGCCCTCGGTACAAACTGGCGATCATTTCCATGGCTTTTCTGGCGGTCTTTGGAGCCATCGGCTTTGGCCGCTTCGGGTATAGCGCGGTGCTGCCTTCCATGCAGAAGGCGCTGGGGCTGAGCGGGGGAGCGTCGGGGTCGCTCGCCTCCTGGAACTTCGCTGGATACACGCTCATGGCCACGATAGGCAGCCTGCTGGCAGCCCGGTTCGGCCCGCGCAGGGTGGTCAGTATCGGATTGGTGGGCGCCGCCGCTGGCATGCTCGTTACCGGAATATCCAACGGTCTCGTCTCGGCCTCCGTGGGCCGACTGCTGACCGGCATGGGAAGCGGCATGGTTCTCGTGCCGTGCCTTGCCTTGATCTCGGTGTGGTTCGGCGAGCGGCGAAGGGGGACGGCGTCTGCCATCGTGGCTTCGGGCCCTTGCTTGGCGCTGGTCCTTGTGGGGCCGATCGTTCCCCGCCTCATCGCTGCTGGAGGTGCGGACGGCTGGCGGATCGCCTGGTACTTGTTCGTTGCCGTGACGGCGCTCATGGCCATACTGGCTGCCATCGTCCTGCGCGACCGGCCTCACGACCCGAGCGCGGAGGAAGGCGCGCCATCTCCCGCCGGCGAGTGGGCCGGTTCCCTCGATCTGAAAGGGATCCTGCGGTCGGGCTATGCCTGGCACCTGGGCACCGTGTACATGCTCTACGGGTTCGCGTTCATGATCTTCTTCACGTTCTTTCAGAAGCGACTCATCGCCGACCTGGGCTTCAGCAGCGACGCTGCGGGCAACCTCTTCTTGATCGTGGGGGCGGCGGGTCTCGTCTGTGGGGTGATCGTGGGGATGTTCTCCGACCGCATCGGCCGGGGAAAGGCGATAGCCGTCACTTGCTTGCTCGACGCTCTGGCGGCGTTCCTGTTCACTTTTTGGCCAAGTCTGCCCGTGCTGGTGGTCGCCTCGGCGATCTTCGGCGCGAGTGCCTTCGGCATGCCCGGCTTGGTGGGGGCGGCCTGTGGAGACAAGTTCGGAGCTCTGCTCGCCACTGCGTCGCTCGGCTTCGTGACGATCTTCATCGGCGTGGGCCAGGGCGTGGGCCCGTACGTAGGGGGAAGGATGGAGGACGCCTTCTCCTCTCTGGGGCCGGCCTACCTGCTCTCTGCAGGGCTGTTCGTCGCGGCGGCCTTATCGGCGTTTTTCCTCCGCCGAGGGAGCCCCGTACAGAGCCTGGCCGAATGCGAACCCGGTGGTGGGCCAGGCTGATCCGGCAACGAACGGTGACGCGCGCGGAACCCGCTCAAGGCTTGCTTGAGGGCCATATCGGGCACTATGAAGCTGCCCGTGTTGCCAGCATTGACTCTGTTCCGTAAGTGTTCTAGCGTACGGGCCACCCGAAGCCGTCCGCTGCGGCGTGAAGGTTGACTCCCGTTTTTGGTTAGTGTACGCTAACCAGCAATCGCACGAAGGGAGACCTGATGGCTAGTCTCAGAGAAAATGTCAGCTCGACGATGTACGCAGCGATCTCGGCGACGATGAACAAGCCGGTGGAGGAGCTGACCGACGGCACCGAGCTCATCGCCGACTTGGGCGCGAAGTCGGTCAACCTCGTGCGGATCATCAGCGCGCCTCGAGGACGAGTTCGAGCTCGAGATCCCCTTCATGGAGTTCCGCCGCAAGAAGAGCATCGGCGAGGCGATCGACTACATAGTCCAACTCTACGAATCCTAGTACCCTGGCTGACGGAAAGTCACATAAGGGCGAACGCCATGGCTGACGACGGACGAATCAGGATCTCGTGAGAAGTTCGGGGACGAGGAGATCGAGGTCATCTACCGGCCGTCGCCTCCGCCCCGTGGATCCGACAACCTGAACCTCGACGGGCTGGGCTTCCATCCGCCCTTCAACCAGCGGACCTACATCGAAGACGGCATCCGCGTCGACCAGGACGTGCCGGTCAAGCTGCGCGACGGGGTCACCATCTACGTCGACGTCTACCGTCCGGACGGGCCGGAGGGGCTGTCCGAACCTGCCCGACGATCCTCGCCTGGTGCTTCTTCGGCAAGCGCCCGGGCGACAGCCCCAAGACCTGGCAGGTCTTCGGCGTCCCGCCGGAGACGTTGTCCAAGATGGCCCGCTTCGAGGGTCCCGACCCGGCCTACTGGTGCAAGCAGGGCTACGCGGTGGTCAACGCCGACTCCCGCGGCGCCGGCCACTCCGAGGGCAACCTCGTGGTCTGGGGCGAGCAGGACGGCCGCGACGGCGCCGACGTCATCGAGTGGATCGCCAGCCAGGTCTGGTCCAACGGCAAGGTCGGCATGTTCGGCAACTCCGGTCTCGCCATGTGCCAGTGGTGGATCGCCGCCGAGCAGCCGCCCGGTCTCGCCTGCATCGCGCCCTGGGAAGGCACTCGCCGACCTCTACCGCGAGTTCGTGACCGAGAACGGCATCCCCTGCCCCGGGTTTCGTCAACTTCGTCATGGGCGGCCAGAGCGGCCCGGCCTACATCGAGGACTTCGTCGCGATGGTCGAGGAGTACCCGCTGATGAACGGCTACTGGGAATCCAAGATCCCCAAGTTCGAGAAGATCAAGATCCCGGCCTACGTCACCGGCGGCTGGAGCCACCTGCACCTGCGGGGCGCCGTCACCGGCTTCCGCAAGATCCGCTCGCCGAAGAAGTGGCTGCGCATCCACCGCGAGTTCGAGTGGCCCGACACCTACGCCTGGTGGAACCTGGAGGACCTCAAGCGGTTCTTCGACCGCTACCTCAAGGGCATCCGCAACGGCTGGGAGCTGACGCCGCGGGTCCGCATCGAGGTGATGGACGCCTACGACTACGACTTCCAGGTGAACCGCCCGGAGAAGGAGTTCCCCCTGGCGCGCACCCAGTACAAGAAGCTGTACCTCGACGCTGGCGAGAACGCATCTGGCGGCGCGCTGTCCTGGGAGCCCGTCGGCGGCCGAGACGAAGGCTTCCTACGACGCGAACGAAGGGCTCACCACCTTCGATATCACCTTCACCGAGGACGTCGAGCTCACCGGCTTCATGAAGGCCCACCTCTGGGTGGAGGCCGACGGTCACGACGAGATGGACCTCTTCCTCACCGTGCAGAAGCTGGACGAGAACGGGCGAGTTCCTGCCCACGCTCGTTCTCGGCGAGCCGCACCCGGGGGCCTGGGGCCGGCTGCGCGTGTCCCACCGGGCGCTCGATCGAGGACCTCTCCACCGACTATCAGCCGGTGCAGTCGCACCAGGTCCGAGGAGAGGCTCAAGCCCGGCGAGATCGTGCCGGTGGAGATCGCCTTCTATCCCACTGAGCCGCATCTGGCACAAGGGCCAGCAGCTGCGCCTGCAGATCGCCGGACGCTACTTCCGCGAAGGCTGGTTCGAGCCGTTCTCGTGGGACACCGACAACAAGGGCAGCCACGTGATCCACACCGGCGGCCAGTACGACTCGTTCCTGCAGATCCCGGTCGTGCCGCCCAAGTATCGGGCCGGCGACTACGTCTACCGGTAGACGCCGGACTTCGAAGGCCGGGCCGAGCCGCCTCCGAGGCGGCTCGGCCCTAACGGACGACGCCGGGAACCTTGCCGGCCTTCTGGGAGTCACGGGAGGAGCGCGATAGCTATGCTCCTCGGGGTAGGGGCCGATATTCTCGCATCGACCGGATGCGTCGCTGCCTCGACTCGGCTCCTTCATGAGACGGACCTTCACCGAGACCGAGATTCGAGTGGCGGCTATCGCGGCCGGACCCCGCAGCTACTACGCCAAGGTGTTCGCCGGCAAGGAAGCGGTCTTCAAGTGCTTCGGGATTCCGCGGACTCACTTGGAGTCGTGGCTCGACATCGAGATCGTCGACAGCGAAGAAGGGCAACCGGAGGTGAACCTGCGCGGGTCGCTGGCCGCGCTGGCAGATTCTCGCGGCGTCGAGCGGGTGGCTCTTTCTCTATCCTACGACACCGACTACGCGATGGCGTTCGCCGCCGTGACCCGGGGGGTCGACAATGACAGTTGATTTCATGGCCACGCTGCGAGAGAGGGCCCGCGCGAACGCCCGCAGCGGATCGTCTTCCCCGAGTCGGGCGAGGAGAACATCCTCCGGCTGCTCGCCAGGGGCTCGACGAGGGACTGGCGCTGCCGATCCTGCTCGGCGATCCGGCGGAGCTGGCGGCCAAGGCCGCAGAGTTCGGTCTCGCCCTCGACGGGATCGAGATCGTCGACGTCGCGGACCCGACCGTGCTCGCCGAGCTCGTTCGAGCAGTGCACCGCCTTGCTTCCCGAGATCTCCGCAAAAGGGGCGGAGCGGAAGTTGCGCTCGCCGCTCAACGTCGGCGCCATGTCTGGTGGCCGCCGGCCGGGCCGACGCTCATGGTCGCCGGTCTGCAGCACGCCACCCAGGACGTGATCCTGGCCGAGCATGACCTTCATCGGCATGCAGGAGGGCATCTCGACGCCGTCCAGCCTCTTCCTGATGCGGGTCCCCGGTTTCGAGGGCCCCGAAGGCGAGCTGATCGTGTTCGCCGACTGCGGGGTGGCCGTGGCGCCGGACGCCGCCGAACTCGCCGACATCGCCATCACCACCGCTCACACCGTGCGGGCCCTGCTCGGCTGGGAGCCGCGGGTAGCCATGCTCTCGTTCTCCACCAAGGGCAGCGGCGACGCACGAGTCGGTCGATCGGGTCCTCGAGGCCCTGCGGATGGTGCGGGAGCGCGAACCCGGCCTGGCCATCGACGGCGAGCTACAGGTGGACGCGGCCATCGTGCCCGCGGTGGCGGCGCGCAAGGTCCCCGAAGGCAGTCCGGTGGCCGGCCGGGCCAACATCCTCATCTTCCCCGACCTGAACTCCGGCAACATCGCCTACAAGTGTGTGCAGCGGTTCGCCAAGGCCGACGCGTTCGGTCCGTTCCTGCAGGGGTTCGCCAAGACGGTCAGCGATCTCTCCCGAGGCTCGTCGGTGGCCGACATCGTGGGCGTGGCCACCATGGCGAGCGTTCACGCTCAGGGACTGAAGGCCGAGGCGAAGCGGGAGAGAACAAGGCAGTGAAAGTCCTCGTTCTCAACTGCGGCAGCTCCTCCATCAAGTACCAACTCAACGACGCCGCCGCCAGCTGGTCCTCGCGCGAGGCATCGTCAGCCGCATCGGCGAGAAGAGCGGGCTGATCGACTTCGAAGCCGGAGGGGCGTCGCCCAGCCGAGAGCTGGTCGTCCCGGACCACGGCCGCGGACTCGAGCTGATCCTCGAATCGCTGCTCGACCCGGAGACCGGGGTGCTGACGGACGTGTCCGAGGTCTCGGCGGTTGGTCACCGCGTGGTGCACGGAGGCAGCTTCTTCAGCGCCCCAGCTCTCATCACCCCGGACGTCATCGAGAAGATCGAAGAGTGCGTGCCGCTGGCTCCCCTGCACAATCCGCCCATCCTGGTGGGCATCCGCGAGTCGCTGCGCATCCTGCCGGACACCCCCCAGGTCGCGGTGTTCGACACGGCCTTCCACGCCAACATGCCGGCGAAGGCCTATACGTACGCCCTCCCGTTTGCGTACTACAAGGACCACGGCGTGCGCCGCTACGGCTTTCACGGCAGCTCCTTCGAATACGTGAGCCGCCGGGCGGACGTCTTGCTCGGCCGGTCTCTCGGCGAGATCAAGATGATCATCGCCCACCTGGGCAACGGCGCCAGCATCGCCGCCGTCGACGGCGGCCGGTCCGTCGACACCAGCATGGGCATGACGCCGCTGGAGGGCCTGGTCATGGGCACCCGACCGGGCGACGTCGACCCGGGATCATGCTTTACATGATGCAGCAGCTCGGACTCTCGGCGAGCGACGTGGACCGGGTGCTCAACAAGGAGAGCGGCCTCCTCGGTCTATCCGGGGTCAGCAACGACATGCGCGACGTGCTGCGGGGCGCCGCGGCCGGCGACGAGCACTGCCGGCTGGCTCTCGACGTCTACGGCTACCGGCTCAAGAAGTACATCGGGGCTTTCGCCGCGGCCATGGGAGGCCTCGACGCCCTCGTCTTCACCGCCGGGGTCGGAGAGAACGGATCGCAGATCCGGGCCGCGGCATGTGAGGGTCTGTCGTTTCTGGGCGATCGAGATCGACGCCGGCGCCAATGCCGGAGTGATCGGGGTGGAGGGCGAGATAGGCGCCGCGGGCTCGAGAGTGCGAGTCCTCGTGGTACCGACGGACGAGGAGCAATTGATCGCCGAAGAGACGATGGCTGTCGTGGGTGCGCGGGTCGCCACGGGTTCCGGCGAATGACCGGCAGAGACGGAGGGTCGATGGTGAATCTAGGGGGTCGGCGGTGAATCGGAAAGTGATGGGGGCCCAGAATGTGAGCCGCATGTGCATGGTCTGCGGCATCGAGAACGCGGCTGGTTTGATGGGCCGCTTCTACGAGCTCGAGGGGTGCGAACTGCTCGGCGTTTTCACTCCACGGGTGGAACACCAGGGCTATCCCGGCCGGTTGCATGGCGGTGTGGCTTCGATGGTGCTGGACGAGACCATAGGAAGGACCGTCAACCTCAAGGACCGGGATGCGTGGGGGGTCACGTTGCAGCTTTCAGTGAAGTACCGGAAACCAGTGCCGCTCGACCAGGATATCCGCGTCATCTCCCGCATCACCAAGGATTCGGACCGGATGTTCGAAGGGACCGGGGAGATCGTGCTCGAAGACGGCACCGTCGCCGTGGAAGCTCACGGGAAGTATCTCCGGCTGCCCATCGAGCGCATCGTCGAAGGCGGTTTCAGCTCCGACTGGTTCGCGGATGCACGGGAAGCGCCGGACGAGGTGGAGCTGTAGTGATCCGCTGCGCGTGGGTAGGGGACGAACCCTTGTATGTCGATTACCACGACAACGAGTGGGGCGTGCCGGTCCACGACGATCGCTTGCTCTTCGAGTTCCTCGTTCTGGAAGGAGCGCAGGCCGGGTTGAGTTGGTTGACGATCCTGCGCAAGCGCGAGGGCTACAGGAAGGCCTTCGCCGGATTCGAGCCGGAGCGAGTCGCCGCCTTCGGCCCGGAAGACATCGATCGACTGCTTGCCGACGCGGGCATCGTGCGGAACCGGCTCAAGGTGGAGTCGGCGGTATCCAACGCCCGCGCGCTGCTCGCGGTGCAAGAGGAGTTCGGCAGCTTCGACGCCTACACCTGGGAGTTCGTGGGGGGCCGGACTATCCACAACGAATGGCGCACGATGGAGCAGATCCCCGCGAAGACGCGGGAGGCCGAGGCGATGAGTCGCGATCTCAAGCGGCGCGGTTTCCGCTTCGTGGGGCCCACGATCTGCTACGCGCACATGCAAGCGACGGGCATGGTGAACGACCATACCGTCGATTGTTTCCGGTGGGCGGAATTGAGGGCTGGGCCCGCCGAACGGTAGGCGAGCGAACGGTAGCCGGGCGAGCGGTGGCCGGGCGAGCGGTGGGCGACCGGCGGAGCAACCTGGGCCCAGGCGACCTGGAGCCGCGGCGATGACGATAGCTGAAAGGGGTGGCGATGACCGTCAACACGGCTGAGGAGCTCTATCAGCAACGCATGCAGCGCCTCCAAACGGCCGTGCACTTGGGCACGCCGGACCGGGTACCGCTCTCCCTTGTCATGGACGCGTTCGCCGCCCGCGTCACGGGTGTGAAGCTGTCCGATTTCGTGAACGACGTGGACGTGGCCGGCCAGGCGATGCTGGACGCGATGGAGTTGCTGGGCGACGTCGATTCTATCCAGTTCGCCACGTATCAGCCGGCCGTCCTGGGAATGGTCTGGCTTTCTCCGCGTGAAGCTTCCCGGCCGCGAGCTGCACGAGGACAGTCTTTGGCAGGTGGACGAGCAGGTGCGGATCGTCCCCGAGGACTACGACCGCATCGCCGAACAGGGATGGAGCGCGTGGTTCGGGGCGTACATCGGCAAATACCTCGGGGAAGCGGCCGCGGCGGGGCAGACATTGATGGAAGCAGGGCCTCGCTGGGCGGCCGAGTATCGAAAGCGCGGCTACGTCGATTTCTCGCCCCTGGCCGTCGACCATCCTTTCGAACATCTGTGCGGCGGTCGCTCGGTGAAGGAGTTCATGCTCGACCTGTATCGGATCCCGGACCGGGTGCAGGCCGCTCTGGACGCCATCATGGTCGAGAAGCGAGAGCAAGCGCGTCAGCTCGTGCGCGCTGTCGGGCCCACGGGCTACTGGGTGGGAGGCTGGCGCACGGCGCCGGAATTCCTTGCTCCTAAATTCTGGGATCGTTTCGTTTGGCCTTATCTGAAGGAACTCGTGGAGATCATTGCCGAAGAAGGGGGCACGCCGGTCCTGCACTTCGACGCCAACTGGAATCGCGAGATCGCCCGGCTGAAGGAGCTGCCCAAGGCCAGGTGTGTCCTTGCCCTGGACGGGAAGACCGATATCTTCAAGGCCAAGGAGATCCTGGACGGTCACATGTGCCTTCTGGGCGACGTGCCGCCCAGCCTGCTTTCGCTCGGCAATCCGGACGAGGTCTGTGCCTACTCCAAGCGGCTCATCAACGGGATCGGGCCGAGCGGCTTCATCCTCGCCCAGGGCTGTGCCATCCCGCCCGATGCCAAGCTCGAGAACGTCCGCGCCATGGTCGACGCGGTGCAATAGTCGTGTCCGACGGGCCGAGCAAGGAGACACTGCCCATGAACCTCGCACCCGATACAAACGCGCCCTAGCCTTCCGTTCCCGCGGGCCACACGCCCCAGAGCTACACAGGGATCTACGCCGACGACGCGGCTGAGACCCATTTCGAGGAAGGGAGTGTGGCGCTGGCGCCCGCCGATCTCGCCCCGCCCGGTCCCACCCCTCGAGCTTTCGACGCCGTATCAGGCGGCGCGCACGCTGTTCGCGAGCATGCCGGTTGGCTCGTTCGGCGATTGGCATCCGGCCTGTCGCTGGCGGCGCCGGCCGGCCGACGGCGAGCCCGCCGCTTCCGCGCGTCGACGTGCGCGCCGGATGCTCGGGCGACCGAATCACGACCGGGTGAGCACCGCCTTGCCACGCACCCGGCGCTCGCGCAAAGCATCGAGCACCGCGAGCGTGTCCTTCCAATCTCGGACCAGGCCGAGCAACGGCTTGACCCGACCGTCTGCGACCAGATCCACCAGAACAGCTAGGTCCTCCCCGCGGGTCTCCTCCGGATAGCCATGGAAGAGCGGGACCACCTTGCAGGCGGGTCCTCGCGGGAAGTCCAGCAGCCCCAATGGCGCCGATCCGCCCAGCGTGCCGTAGGTGACCGCCGTGCCGCCGGGGTTCAGATGATGGACTGAGTCGGTGAGCACCTGGCCGCCGATCCCGTCGAGGATCAGGTCGAACTTGCCCAGCCCGACGTCGTCGAGCGAGGTGACTACTTTGTGCGCGCCATACGTTCGGGCTTCCGCCTCCCTCTCCGGCCCACCACGAGAGCGGTGACGTCCGCGCCGGCCGCCGCGCCGAGCTGCATCGCGAACTGGCCCACCCCGCCCGTAGCGCCGGTCACGAGCACCCGCTTGCCCAGCAGTGACTCGCCCAGACGGATGGCCCGCACCGCCGTGATCCCAGCGACGGGTAGCGAGGCGGCCTCTTCGAAGGACACGTTCTTCGGCAAGGCGACCGCCAGATGCGAAGGCACCGCCACCCGCTCGGCCCAGCATTCCCAGTCCACCACGCCCACCACACGGGTTCCGACGACCGGCCCGGTGCCATCTTCCGCGCCTCGGACTACGACGCCTGCCAGATCTTGACCCGGCCTCCAACCATCCGGCCGCATCTTGAGCAGGAACAGTTCACCGCGATTGATCGAGTACGCCCGCACCTCCACCAGCAGTTCGTTCGCCGCCGGTTTGGGTTCGGGCAGGTCGTCGGCAAGGCGTAACCCGCCGGGCGCTGCAGGGTCTGTGATGTATCCCTTCATCGGTCCTCGCTTTCTTCATGTCGGCTACAGGGGATTGTCTGCGGCTACGAACTCCTCAGCGCATCCAGGATGGCGAAGTTCTCGATCGAGCGAGTTCTGATCAGGTCCTTTTGCTCAGAGACGTGGTCCGTCATACCGCCCGGCCGATCGACCTTCATCCGCACGCGCCATGCCCGAGCTCAAGCTTGACGGTGTTCCCCTTCCCGGCTATGAGTTGATCGATGCTGACCATCTCGTTGAGTTGTTCCCTTGATGCATCGAGAACTCGGATGGAGTGTGAGGCCATGTCCGCGACCGAGACCGCGGGAGACCTCGCGGGATACGAGGACATGAACGTTCTTGACGACGACGATCTGCCTATTCTTGCCTTTAGGGCTGCCCGGCACCACTTCTCGGCATGCCGGTCGCACGCGCTCCGGACTCGTCGGTCCTCGCGGAAGTTCGGCGCGACTGACGTGCCATCCTAGAGCTTGCCAACCTGCTGGTTGGCAGCATTCGGTCTGAGCCAGCCCGATCAGGTCGCGGGATCCAAGCGCCTGGCGGCCACAACGCCTCGACGCGCATACTCGCAGGAGAGCGACAGCTATGTCGCCATGCGCGACGGGCTGTATTTGTACGAGCCAGAACCGCACCTTCTCGATCCAGCCTGAGGCCCATCAGGCCTTTCACCGCTCACGCGGTTCGACCCTTCGTGCTGACGGTCCCCTCGCCTCGGCTATGTGGTCGACCTGCTCGTTGGAGACGCCTCTGAGTGGGACAAGAGCGCCTTCCGTGGCCGATACCTCATTCATTTCCGAGAACGTCTATCTGTACTGCGCGAGTGCCGGCCTAGCGACGAGTGCGCGCCTGATTGATTGTCCGGGGCTTTCGCGGGCCATGCGGCTGAGGCCGACCCAGTTGGTGACCTTCTCCCAACCGATCGGGTACGCAGGCTAGTGTGGCGGGCGTGGCATTTCGCCGACATCGGAGGCGGAGAAGCCGTTGGTCACTCCATGTCACCCGAGGTATCTGCGTGCACGCCAGAGGCTTACGCGCCCGGCTGAGCAACCGGCAGAGACGCCCCGGCGGCCGCTGTCCCTCGGTGCCGCTGACAGCTCCTGGCAGCCTGGGCTGGTGTCTGCTGTGGTCTCTACTCGTCCAGCGCCGGAGGAGTCTCCGGCTTGCGCGTCGCCACTTCCTGGATCAGTTCCTCATATCGGGCGATTCGGGAGTCGATATCCACCTCTCCACTCATGGCTGCCAGTGCGGCCAACCATAGCCACAGATGAAGTCTCACGGTGTCTGCCCTGGTTATTTGCTCATCCCAGGAGGCTCTCATGCTGGCGGTGTGGTGGGCTCCGATCAAGCTGTAGCAAAGAAGGTCGAGAGAAACAGGAGGAGGGGGAGATCCAGGCGGTCTGACGCTTTCGAATTCTATCTTGATCCGCGCAACGACCTCTTTCCACGCCTGCTCCGAGAGTCTGTGCTTTTCAGCCTCGCTCAGCGAATGTTCGGATTCGATCCGCGCCAAGACCTGCGAGCCGAATTCGTTGGCTCGATTGTCGGCCAAGAGGCGCCATAGTAGCCTCTCACCCAGGTCCCCCGTCTCCATCAACTTGGGCTCCACAAAGGCAAGGTTCCACGAAAGGAACGTCTCGAAGGACTCCACGAATAGCTGCAGCTTGCTCGGAAAGTGGCTGTAGAAGACCTGCGAGGTAATACCGAGCCTCCGGATTATTGTCGCGATGTGGGTCTCCTTGTACCCCTTGGCGGCGAACTCTTCGGTGGCGACCCGCAGTATGGCTCGACGCATCCGCTCGCTTTCCTGACCGGCGAGATCCACGTTGTTCGCGCTTGCCCTGGCCAAGTCCGGCGCCAACTCGGCCTTGATCTCCGCCAGGGAACGGCCGGCCTTCTTGAGTTTCGCAGTCCGCTCCAGAAGCCGCACATGGTCTTCCGTGTACAGGGCGCGGCCGGCCGCGGTCTTTTGGGGTGCGGGGAGCAGACCTTCTCGGACGTAGAAGTGGACGGTGCTGCGAGAGACCCCCGTCTCCCTCTCAAGCGTGGATATTGTCAGCGCCTCGGCGATGGTCGTTCCCTCCTCCGGCCTCGGATTCTTCCGGGCGGGCCCCGCACATCATGGTCTGCAAAAGGGCAGCCTGCTTGACCAGTCTGCGGGTTTTTCCAGGTCAAGGTCAGCCGTCCTTCACAACTTACCATAACAACAAAGGTCGTTGACAAGAATGCTCACCGTCTTATAGCATGGCCCGTACTGTCCCCGCCCACCGCCGGGGCCTAGAGCTGTCCGCAAGGGGGAGTCAGTGGTCAAGTGGATCCAGCTACTTGTGACCGGCGTCACCCTGGGCAGCATCTATTCGCTGATCGCTCTGGGCTACGTCACCATCTACCGGACTTCCCGCATCGTGAACATGGCCCAGGGTGCGTTCGTCATGTTCGGGGCTTTCTTCACGTATTCGTTCTTGAGCGAGATCGGTCTTCCCTATTGGCTGTCCGCGATCTTCGGCATCGTTGTCGTCGTGATAATCGCCGTAGTGATGTACCTGCTGGTGCTCCGGCCTCTTATCAAGATCTCCCTGGTATCGATCATCCTCGCCACCATGGCGCTGAGCATACTGTTCGAGAACGTCTCGCTCCTCCGCTGGGGGGGTTACGGGAAGAGCGTCCCGGCCTTCACGGGTGACAAGGCGCTCTTCATCGGGAAGGTAGCGGTCTTTCCCCAGAGCCTGTGGGTGATCGGCCTGATGGTCCTGGTACTCGTCGGCTTGTATGCGCTGACCAATCGCACCCGGGTCGGCAAGCAGATGACCGCCACTGCCAACGATCCAGGAGCGGCGAGCCTCTCCGGGGTGAGTACCGGGCGGATGATCATCCTGGCGTTTGCCATCTCGGCGGCGATCGGAGCCCTCGGTGGTATCGCCATTACCCCCATCAACTCGACCAACTACCTGTCGGGGGGCATCTACGCCTTGAGCGGTTTCGTGGCCGCCATCCTGGGCGGTTGGGGATCGAGTTCCGGGGCGGTCGTGGGCGGCCTCGCGCTCGGCATCATCGAGTCACTCGTCACCGGTGTCCTGCCGACCGGCTACCAGGATGCGGTCGCCTACGCCCTCCTCATCCTCCTCCTTTACTTCAGGCCCAGCGGTCTGCTCGGCGTTCCCTCGAGCGAAGGGGAGGCGTGATGGAGCGACCACCAGCGGCCGCCGCCCCATCCCGCCGCTTGTCCTGGAGTCGGAACAGAGGCCTCTTCTTCAAGGCGCTCCTGGTCGTCATCCTGCTTGTCTGGCCGCTTCTCTACCAAAGCGCCTACACCATGCGGATCATGACCACGGGCGGCCTGTGGGCCATCGTCACGATTGCAGTGGTCGTCATCCTGGGACAGGCCGGCCAACTCTCGTTCGGGCACTCGGCCTTCTACGGGATAGGTGCCTACACGGCCGCGTTGCTCGTCATCAAGGTCTCGTTGCCCTCGTTCCCGGCCCTTATCGTCGGGGCGCTCGTCCCGGGCGTTATCGCCCTCATCGTGGGCAGGCCGGTGCTCAAACTTCGTTACTTCTACCTGGCCCTGGCCACCATAGGCCTGGGGCAGATCTTCCTGGTCCTGGTGACTCAGCTCCGCACCATCACCGGCTCGACCACAGGACTGGCTCCGATCCCGACCCTTAGCATCTTCGGCTTCAACTTCAACAGCAACCTGCGTCAGTACTATCTCATCTGGGTCGTGGCCGTCATCGTCATCCTGTTCATCGACCGTGCCCTGAAGTACCGTGTGGGACGGGCGCTGCGCGGCTTGGCCACCAGCGAGATCGCCTCCTCGACCCTCGGCGTGCGGACCGCCAACTGGAAACTCCTCGCTTTCGTCACCAGTGCGGTCATCTGCGGGTTGGCCGGTGGTCTCTTCGCCTTCGTCAGCATGGCCATCACTCCGAACTCCTTCACCTTCACGGCCGCGATCCTCCCCATCGTGATGATGCTCATCGGAGGCGGGTCGGTATGGGGCGCCGTCATCGGAGCGATCCTGATGACCTGGGTCATCAACGGGTTCACAGGCGTTGCAGCAGTACAGCGGGGTGATCTACGCGGTCATCATGATCCTGCTCCTCATCTTCCTTCCCGGCGGGGCTTGCCCTGCAGCCCCACCAACGCGCCCGGCTCAAGGCCTTCTTCCAACGAGAGAAGTTGCAGGAGCCCGCAGAGTGCCTCGTGGCCGCCGAGGAGGACCAGCCGGCCGGACAGTGCGAAACCTCCATCGGACTTCCGCTAGCGAACGCCCCGGGCCTTAGCGCGCCGGCCTCCCTGTCTACCACCCCAGCCGGAGCAGAGCCATCCCTTGCCCTCGCCTCGGCCAGTGGCCCGGCCAGCCGTCCGTCCCTCGACGGGGCTGCCGGGACTCCCTTACTCGAGGTCGAGGCCCTGTCCGTCCACTTCGGCGGCCTGAAAGCGGTGGATGAGGTGTCGCTGCAGGTTGGCGAAGGCGAGATCGTGGCCCTCATCGGACCCAACGGGGCAGGCAAGACGACGCTGTTCAACGCCATCAGCCGCCTGCAGAAGCTCGCCGGCGGTGAGGTTCGCTTCAAGGGTGAGGACGTGACCAAGATGTCCACCGCCGACACGGCCCGTCTGGGTATGGCCCGTACCTTCCAGAACCTGCGCATCTACGTGAACATGACCGTCCTCGAGAACGTCCTGGTCGGCTGTCACAAACACGAGCGCTCCGGTCTATGGGCCGGCGGCCTGGGGCTTCCCCATCAGCGCAGGGAAGAAAAGCGATCCCGTGAACGCGCCACGCAGGCTCTCGCTGCGGTGGGGCTGGAAGACAAGGCGTATCTGCCCGCCGCCAGCCTTCCCTACGGATCGCAGCGCCTGGTCGAGATAGCGCGGGCACTCGCCTCCGAGCCCCGGCTTCTCTTGTTGGACGAACCGGCTGCCGGCATGAACGCGTCGGAACGAGCGGACCTGGTCCGGCGGATCCGGAGCATCCGCGATTCGGGGATCACCGTGCTCCTTGTCGAGCACGACATAGAGCTGGTCATGGGCATCTCGGAGCGTGTCTATGTCCTAGACTACGGGCGGCGCATCGCCGAAGGGCGACCCGAGACGGTTCAGAACGACCCCGCGGTCATCGAGGCCTATCTCGGACCCAGGCAGGAACACGGCCGCGATCTCTGCCAGACCCGGGACCTCACCGCCGGCGCGTGCCCGGAACCCGAGGATCTCCTGGTCGTGGAAAACCTCACCACTTCCTACGGCTCCATCGAGGCGCTGCACAGCGTCTCGTTCAGTGTTCCCAAGGGCGAGGTCGTCGCAGTGCTTGGCGCCAACGGTGCCGGCAAGAGCACGCTTCTGCACACCATCTCCGGCCTGCTCCGGCCTAAGGCCGGTTCGGTCGGTCTACGAGGCCAGAGACATCACCCGCCTTGCCCCGGAGAAGATCACTGCCCGGGGACTCTGCCAGGTGCCCGAAGGCCGCCGGCTGTTCCGCGAGCTGTCGGTGCAGGACAACCTGGTGGTCGGAAGTTCGGGGCGGAAGGACTGGAAAGACTCGCTCGGGGACGACATCGCCTACGTCTATGAGCTCTTCCCGTTACTGGGTGGGCGCCGCAAGCAGCCGGCCGGTACGCTGTCCGGGGGCGAGCAGCAGATGCTCGCCATCGGGCGGGCGCTCATCGGCAAACCCCAGTTGCTGCTGCTTGATGAGCCTTCCATGGGTCTTGCTCCGCTCATGGTGGAACGGATCTACGACGCGCTGGCCAAACTCAACAAAGAAGGTCTCACCATGCTGATGGTGGAGCAGAGCGCGGAGATGGCTCTCGCGCTCGCCCATCGTGGCGTCGTCCTGCAGACGGGCTCGGTGGTCGCGGCCGGTCTGGCGGACGTACTCAAATCGGATGATCGCGTGCGGGCGAGCTATTTGGGGGCGGCCCGGAGCTGACACACGCTTTCAGGTAAGACAGAACTGACAGGATTCCAAATGCATCCACGCAGAAAGAGAGGGAAGAGCAGATGAGGAAACGTTACCTGTTCGTCGGTGTCCTTGTGCTCCTGTTGGCGGTCGCCCTGGTGGCGGTCGCTTGCGGCGGCACGACCACGACGACCACCGCCGCACCGAGCACGGAGACCACGGCGGCTCCGAGTACCACGACGAGCGCTGCCGCTCAGGGCACCACGACGAGTGCTGCGGCTCCGAGCACGGAGACAACCGCGGCAGCAGGGCCGGCTACTGGAGAACCGATCAAGATCGGGCTCTCTAACAGCCTGACCGGCCCGTCCGCGGCACCGGGGGCGTCGATCGAAAAGGGCGTCAAGGTGCAGATCGACTACGTGAACGCCAACGGGGGTATAGGTGGCCGTCCGCTGCAGCTCATCGAGTACGACGACAAGTCGGACGTGCCCACGGCGATCGCCAATATCAACAAGTTGATCCAGCAGGACCAGGTCTTTGCGACCATCGGTCCGTTCGCGCAGTTTATGATGGAACCAGCCCGGCAGATCGCCGAGCAAACCCAGACCCCGATGGTCGGTGATGGGCCGGCCACGCTGGCCCAGCTCGCGGGCAAGCAGTATCAGTGGAGCGTCATGACGGCGGCGGTCCCCACCGCCTCAGGCGGATGCCGTCGACAAGATAATCAAGGCCAACGGGTGGAAGAACGTCCTGGGGCTCGCCGACGTTCTTACCATCGATCAGGAGACCCTCAGCTCGGTCGTCAAGGCTGCCTCCGCCGGTGGCTACACCTTCACCAAGATGGCGGATACGTTCGATCTGACGACGACCGACTTCCAGCCGATCCTCAACAAGATAATGGACCAGTACAACAAGCTGAAGCCGGACGCCATCGTCCTGTACGTGAACCCGCTCGGGTTCCCACCGCTCTACAAGGGTCTGCGCGGGCTGAAGGTGACTGTGCCGATCCTGGCCGGCACGGCCTGCGCTCACCCGGCCATCTTCTCCATGGGCCCCCAGGCGGTCGAGGGTGCGTTGATCATGGACTCCGGTGGCAACGTCAACCCACAGGCGCTGCCGGATAGCTGGCCGACCAAGCCCCTGCAACTCGACTTCGCCCAGCGCTACCAGGCCCAGTACAAGTCGCCTCCAGACTTCTTCGCTGCCGACGGAGCCGACATGGTCACCGTCCTGGTCGCTGCCATGAAACAGGCCGGCGCCGTGGACAAAGACCAAAGTGCAGCAAGCCCTCATCAACCTCAAGGACCTTCCGACCCTCGAGGGCCTCATGAACTTCACGCCGAGTGCCACCTCGGAGGGGATACACGGACAACATGGTCGAGTGGGTAGTGAAGAACGCCCAGTTCCAGTTGGTGAATACGATCAACTAGGTGGATTCCTTGGGATCGGCACCCTGTGCCTTCCGACGGAAGGGCCGATCCCCAACCGGTTGACGCCGGGGCTGGTGGCCGTTCGCCAGCCCCGGCAACTTGTATGCGGCAAAGATAGCGAAGGGAGAATATGGAGGACCGGGCAAGCAGACTGTACGTCGAGCGCGAGCAAAGGTTCAAGGACATCGTGGCGCTCAAGAAACCGGATCGGGTGGCGGTGATCCCCCTCGTCACCCACTACTTCCCCACCAAGATCAAGGGGGTATCAAACCGCGACGCTGGCTACGACCTGGACCTGAGGTACCGCTGCATGAAGGAGGCCAACCTCGAGTTCGGCTGGGACTTCGCGGCGGCGAACGGGCTCTTCCCCTCGGCGAGCTTCGATGCCCTGGGCGTGAAGCAGGTGCGCTGGCCTGGCGGTGATCTGCCCGATGACGCTCCCTTTCAGTTCGTCGAGGACGAGTACCTGCGCGAGGATGAGTACGACGCCTTCCTCGCCGACCCCAACGGCTTCACGCTGCGGGCGATAATCCCGCGTGTCGCCGAGAAGCTGGCGGGTTTCGGCCAGGTGCCCCTTCCCCCCGTGTACTGGTTCTCGAATTCGTACAACCTGATCGCCGCGGCGGGGAGCGTGATCGCGGCTCTTCCTTTCCGCACGGCGCTGCGGGCTCTCCTCGATCTGGCCGACGTGGCCGAGACGAACAACGCCGCGCTCGGCGGGCACGTGGCAGAGATGGCGGCCCTGGGCTATCCCTACGGCTACGCTTCGGTCACCTCTCCCGCGTTCGACGTGGTCTCCGACTTCTATAGAGGCCTACGGGGTGGCAGTCTCGACCTCTATCGCAATCCGGCCAAGCTGCTTGCCGCGATCGACCTGATGCAACCTTCCTGCGTCGGTCTTTCCATAGCCGTCGCGCAGATGACGGGCAATCCCCGGGTCTTCATCCCCATGCACCGCGGCGCGGACGGGTTCATGAGCGAGGAACACTTCAAGAAGTTCTACTGGCCTACGTTCAAGGACCTCATCGAGGCCTTGATTGCGGCCGGACTCACCCCAATGCCGCTCTTCGAGGGCGGATACACCTCGCGCCTCAAGTATTTGGCGGAACTGCCGCCGGGCAAGGTCGCCGCCCATTTCGACCGCATCGATCGCAGGAAGTTCAAGGAGATGTGCGGCGACATGATGTGCTTCTGGGGCAACGTCTCCGCCTCGCTTCTTTGTACGGGCACGCCGCAGCAGGTGAAAGACGACGTCAAGGAACTCATCGACCTCTTCGGCGACACCGGCGCTCTGATCATCGACGGCAATCAGGGTATTCCGGACGAAGCCCGTCCCGAGAACGTGCTTGCCCTCCGGGAGGCTGTCGAGGAGCACGGCGTCTTCACCTAACAGGAAGGTATCCCGCAGCAGAATAAGGAGACCATCGTGCACGAACTCGTTGAAGCCATGGCGAACATGAAGGAGAAAGAAGCCCTTCAGATCGTCGACCACATGCTGGCCAAAGGTGAGGATCCCAACGAGATCTTGGATCTCTCTTCCCAGGCCATGCAGGTGGTGGGGGAGCGCTATCAGGAAGGCACCTACTTCCTGCCGGAGCTCATCATGAGCGGCGAGATGCTCCGTAAGATCGGGGAGATCCTCAAACCCCTGCTCGCCGCTAAGAGCGACACCACCAAGAAGCTGGGCACCGTGGTCTTAGGCACCGTTAGAGGCGACATCCACGATATCGGCAAGGACATCGTGGGCTTCATGCTCGAGGTGAACGGATTTGAGGTCTACGACTTGGGCATCGACCAGCCGGAAGAAGCTTTCGTCCAGGCGGTCAAAGAACACCAGCCCCAGGTCCTCGCCCTCTCCGGCTTCCTCTCTGTGGCCTTTGACTCCATGAAGTCCACCATCGAGCAGGTGGAAGCCGCCGGACTGCGCACCGGAGCTCAAGATCATCATCGGCGGCGGCCAGATGGACGACACCGTGCGCCGCCACACCGGGGCCGACGCCTACGGCGACGACGCCATGGCCGCAGTGGCATTCGCCAAAGAGACGGTGGGGGCAGCCTGAAGATGGACTCGTTCGAGAAACTGGATCGAGCGATCGCGCTCAAGCCCACGCCGGAGATCCCCGTCTACCCGCACATTGTCACCTTCGCGGGCCGTTGTGCCGGTATCACCCAGGCCGAAGCTCTTCAGCAGTAACAAGGCCTGGCTGGCCGCGTGCGACAAGACCTTCGAGCGGGTGGGAAAGCCGGATGTCGTCTTCCCGTTCAACCCCTGGGACACTGCGTACGTCGAATCGATGAAGGTCAAGTTGCCGGGCCGGGAGCTGGGCCCCGACGAGCCTTTTCAGTTTGTCGAGGAGGAGATCATGCAGGTCTCCGATTACGACGTGATCCTGGAGAAGGGCTGGAATGCCTGGAACTTCGAGTTCATGAAGGCCATCCAGTCGCCGCCCTGGCACGGACGCGTTGGCACGTGAAGGTCCTCTGGAACTTCATCAAGGCCGGCATGAACACCGGCAAGAACATCAAGCACTGGAAAGAGCGCGGGCTGCCGGTGATGTTTCACGCCGGGGTCGCCCCGCCGTTCGACGTCTTCTCGCTCAGCCGCTCATTGCGCCCCTTCTACCGGGACCTCTTCGAGATGCCGGAGAAGGTCAAGAAGGCCGTGGACGTTGGCACCGAGGCGATGATCAAGCTGGGCATAGCCAATGTCCGGCGGGCCAAGGGTAACCGGGTGGCCATCTTTGCGATGCGCTCGAGCGCCAGTTTCCTCTCGCCCAAGCTCTTCGATGAGATCTCGTTCCCCTCCATCAAGCGGATGGTGGAGGCCTACCATGCGGCAGGCATCGTCTCCGTTCTCCACTGCGACGGCAACTGGGACCTCATGCTGCCCCGGTTCCGGGAGTTGCCCCGGGCCGGTTGTGTGGTGGAGCTTGACGGCGCCAGCAATATCCGCAAGGCGCGGGAAGTACTGGCCGATCATCTCTGCATCAAGGGCGATGTGCGCGCGGCAATGCTGTCGCTGGGCGAGAAGGAAGAGGTGGAGACCTACTGCCGGGAGTTGATCGATTACATGGGCCGGGACGGAGGCTTCATCCTGGGCTCCGGATGCGAGGTGCCCATCACTGCGAAGGTGGATAACGTCGCCGCCCTGATAAGCGCGGCCCGACGGTAGCTGTAGCAGTCGACCCTCAAGACGGCGACAAAGACAAGACAGGAGCAAGGGAATGAAGGTTCTGGGCATCTCGTGTGGCAGGCGGATGAGCAACACCGAGATCATGGTCAAGGAAGCCCTGATGGGGGCGGAAGAGGCCGGGGCGGAGGTCGAGTTCATCCGCCTTCACGACCTCTACATCAAGCCCTGCACCGGCTGCAATTCCTGCGTGATCGATCTCATGGAGAGGGGCGGCGGGGGCAAGTGCTCCCTCAAGGGTGACGACTTCCCCTTCATCGACGACAAGATCATGGAGTGTGACGGCCTGATCCTTGGTTCCCCCATCTACGAGAAGTCGCCTACCGGCCAGCTCAAGAGCTTGGAGGACCGGATGGGCCCCTCTCATGACCAGGGCTTCCGCATGATCGCCAAGAAGATCCGCGCGGAGAAGGGCATCACCGCCGGCACAGGTCCGGACGAACGAGCCTTCAAACCGCGCGCGGCTTCCCTCATCGCAGTGGGCGGCAGCGAGTGGGACACGCTGGCGCTCCCGATCATGAGCATGTTCACGCTTACTATGCAGATCGAGGTGGTGGACAGGATCTTGGTCAACTGGATCGGGCTACCGAGAGTCATTGCCCTGCGGGACGATCTGCTGGGGCGCGCCCGCCGCTCCGGACGCCACGTGGCCGAGACCCTCAAGAAGCCCTTGGAGGAAGCGGAGTACATCGGAGAGCCAGGGCTTTGCCCGCTCTGCCATTCGAAGCTCATCGAGGTGCGGCACGATGGTGACGCTTATCCCTGCATCTGTGGCGTCTGCGGGGTGAGAGGGGCGGTGAGGGTGGTGGACGGCAAAGTGAGGTTCGACGTCAGCGATGAGGACCGCCCGCGCTCGCACCTTCTGCTTTCGGGCAAGTTCGAGCACCTGCAGGAACTCGCAGACGTCTCGCTCAAACCGCCGGCCAATATGGACGAGCTGCCAGCCAAGGTGGCCAAGTACAAGGACTACCTGACACCTCTTCGACCGGACCGGGAGGTGGCAGGGGTGGGCGCGGCGACGCTGCGCGGCGCCACGCGGCCCAGCGCATCTACGCCGAGCGACGACGAGCCGATGGATGACTGAACCGGAAGGAGACGTGCGATGCCTATCAAACTGATGGCCGCCTCACGGCGCCGTCCCGGGCTGACTCGAGCCGAGTATTTCCGTTACATCGAGCACTACCACGGCACGGTGGCCCGCCTCGAGCGCTTCAAGATCGACCGCTATATCCAGAACCACGTGATCGACGGCGCGTTCGGCGTGCTTTCCGACACGAGTCATAAGAACAAGGCCACCGACCGCGAAGCCGTGGTCGAGCTGTATTTCGACGAGTTCCGGGACATGCTCGCGACACTCGAGCCGCAGGGAGTCACCCAGTCGCGGGCTAACCAGGACGGGCGTTTCTTCGCCGACGAGCCCACGAACATCATCGTGATGGCCGAAGAAGTGGAACTGCCGGTGGCCAACCCGATGCCGAAGTTCAATCCCGGGCTGGGGGAGCCCGGGCGCGGCGCGGTCAAGGTCATGCAGTACATCATGCGGCGGCCCGAGGTATTCCCGCAGGATTTCTACCGTCTGTGGCGGCGGGCGCACGATGAAGCCATGGCGAACAGTCCCTACGCGGAGGAGATGTTCCGCAAGGTCGTGATGAGCAAGCGGTCCCGGGTGAACGACAACGATGCGGCTGCCCGGGCTCATTTCCGGATGGTTGACCCACCGGTCTACGACCTGGTCGTGTCGATCACCCTCGACAGCATGGAGCAGGTGGGCGCCTTCCGGCAATACTTCGACGCGATGATCGAGAGCGGTCCAGCGTTCGCCGATTGGTCGGAATCGTTCTTCCTGTACACGAAGCCGGTGCGGATCATCGACGATGCTTCGCCGAAGGAGTGAGGGCCATGACAGACACAACCAGGCGGGACCCGCAGGTACCCGACAAGGACGCGCCGGAATGGAAGGCGCAGAAGACCTACTCGCAAAACCTGGCCGACAGCAAGATCAAGGCTACGCTTCCGCCGCTCACCCCTGAGGAGCAGGCTCGTCCGTTCGCCAAGTACCACTACGAGGATATCCCGCTCCCGGATCCTGCTCACTACGCAGCCATGGACCGGCCGATCGATCCGCTTCGGGCCTTCGGCCCGGAAGAGATCAACCGCCTCCTCGACGTGGAGCGACTTGAGACCCAAGAGGTAGAGATCGGCTGGTGCATTCTTCCGAACGGAGCCGGCTACATCGCCAACAAGATCTTCTATCCTGACTTCACGGCAGCCATGGTCGACTGGTGGTTCGCCTGGCACCCGCTGGAGGACCTGCGCTACCGCATTTGGTATCCGCCTCAGCACGCGGGGATCATGCTCAGTCCGATGGACCGCGCGCGGATCCTCGATCCCTCGATCCCCAATAGAGAGAAGAACTGGGGCGTGGTCCACAACGTCACGGAGAACACGGACAATGGCTTCGAAAACATCGACATCGCCTTCCGCTCGCCCGCCGACATGGGCTTCGACATGGAGCGGTTCGACACGGTTGTGGCGACCTGCGCGGCCGGCATAGGCTGGGCGGTCGCGGTCGGGAAGACCGACGAGTCCATAACTGCCCCTGCCATCATGTGTCACGCGTTCTACGAAGCGCCAGGTGGTCTGGTCCACCGCACCCGTTTCTGGATGGGCTATCGCTTTACCGAGCAGGGTAAGCCGGAACTGTGCCTGCCGCCCGGAGTAAGCGTTCCGGTGGAGGCCGTGCAGGGACTCGCCCGGCACAACGTCAAGGAGTACACGCGCTGGGGGGACTTCCTTCCGCGGATCTACGCCGAGCTCGGACAGAGCATGTACTGCTGAAGATCCGGCTTCCGGCCGACGCCGGGCGATCATTCGCGAGAAGCCGGACGCTCGTGTGTGGCATCGTGGGTGAGCTGATGATCAAGGATGACAAGGTCAAGTTCGCATTTCCTCCCGAGCAGCTGGAAAATGCGGAAACCGACGAGTACAAGAGGCGAGCAGGAGCATACAAGGCCTTCATTCAGCCTTCTAAGCCTGAAAGGTAAGGGCTACCATGGCCTATTTCCCCGAATTCCGTCCCATGCGGAGCTTTATCCTCCAGAACTTCCGGTCGGACAACGACCGGCCGGCGATCTGGCGGTGGCTGTACAAGCAGCACGTCCCGGAGAGCATCTCCCAGTTCATGCCGTACTGCACCAAGTACTGCACATACCACGCGTTGCCGCTGCCCGAGGCTGCCCTTGACTTCGGCACCTACAACGGGATGATGACCGAGCACTACTGGCTCTTCAACATCTTCCAGAGCCAAGGCACCGGCATGCCGACGGGGCTCGCTTTCGGGGAGGAGTTCCCCGAAGACTTCATGGAGAGGACCTGTCAGCCGCCCAGCAAGGAGCTCAGGCAATCGGGCTGGCAGGGCAGCCGGGACGGCTACCATCCGCTGGTCTTTTCGTTCGCACCCGTGTTCTGGGAGGACGACTTCAAGGGCGCCGGCCGGCTCACCGACGCGGGGCCGAACTTCCGCTGGCTGTTTCTCTTCAAGTACCCCGAAGGTGTCCGGACGGACG
Source organism: uncultured Thermoleophilia bacterium (assembly GCA_963772095.1). Classification (GTDB taxonomy): domain Bacteria; phylum Actinomycetota; class Thermoleophilia; order RBG-16-64-13; family RBG-16-64-13; genus Chersky-299. The sequence continues at coordinate 27,478 of CAVYVU010000009.1, read as the reverse complement.
AAGGGGACACGTGGTTCAAAGAGGTGTTCGTTCCCCAGGTGTGTGCGAACCCCGAGGTGAATCGCTTCATCTCCAGCCGGCAACTCGACGAACCGCGCATCAACCCCTTCCAACGCATCTGTGAGATCTGGTTCGACGACTCCGAAGGCTGGCGCAAGGCGGTGGTAGAGAGGGCCCGCAGTTACACCAAGCCGCCCTGGGCCGCGTGGGGCCAGTTCCCGTATCTCGAACCGTTCAAGGACTTCGTCGGGATCTTCCTCCTCGACCGTCCGGATTCCGATCACCTGCAGCAGTGGCGGGGGTACATCACCACGCGGTGAGCGCCGCCGCGCCGCGGGAGCAGGAGCGATTCACGGGCCGCTAACGCTGTGCCTTCGGGGCGGCTGCCACTGCGGTGCTTCCAGAGCGGCTGAAACCGTGGCGCCTTTCGGGACATCGGCACCGGCTAATGAGCGGTCGAAGCCCTAGCCTCCTAGCGCCCAGGCGTGGGCGCGATCGCTGAGCTCTCGAGAGCTCGTTGCACCATGATCCGCACATACTTGATGTGCTCGCTCATGCACTCGGCTGCGTGCGTGGCATCCCTGTTTCGGATGGCCCCGAGGATCGCGCCGTGCGACACGTGCGCCTCCTCCTCTCGGTGCTCGGTCATAGCCTGGTCGACGGGGATGAACAATTCACCGCGGGCTTCAGTCATCACTTGTTGAAGGCGCGGACTGTGAGCCGCGCGCGCGATGGCCAGGTGGATCTCCATGTCGCCGCGGAAGAGAGACGTCCGGTTAGGGTTTTCCCATTCTTTGGCGTAAGCTGCTTCGATCGCCTGGAGCTCTTCCACAGTCCTGCGTTCCGCAGCAAGGGCAGCTATCCGGCTTTCCACGGTCAGCCTCAACTCGAATATATCGTTGACCTCATCGGAGTGAAGCAGCATCCACTGGTTCCAGCAGCGCACCAGAAGTGATGCGTCGTTCACCCGCGAGCCACCCCTAGCCCCGCGAGTGGTGACGATGAAACCGGTGCTCTCGAGGGACTTGAGAGCAAGCCGCAGAGTGATGCGCGAGATCCCAAGGCGTTCGGCCAGCTCTCGCTCCGGAGGAAGCCTATCCCCTGGTCCGAGCTCCCCCGTGAAGATGAGCGACCTGAGATAATGGACCGCACCGTCACTGGCGGTCTCTGAGACCAGAGTGATGTCTCGGTGGCTGTCCGAGCTGATGGGGTCCGCGAACATATCGACTCCGAGTCGAGCGGGATATGCAGGTCACTATAGCAAAGGCGACTGAACCCGCTGTCTTGACTTCATGGTATAAACAGCTACTGTATATACCAAGACGGCGCGAGCTGCAATGCCTTTGTTGTGGAAAGACCTCGGCATCGTCATGCGAAGCGACTCGCAGGCGGTTCATCCAACCCTTGACTGAAGGTCAGGCACCTTATGGCTGGCAAAGAAGCTTATTCCAAGAACGTCGAAGTGCTCGCCTACCTTGACCTCGACGGGAAACCGTGGTTTCAGATGGCCATGCAGGAGGTCGCCGGGAGGTACTACCTCTACGCATCCCATTTCAAGGCGTCGGGCTGGGCGATCGTGGACGTCACCGATCCGACGAAACCGGAGTACCTCAAGTTCGTTCCCGGCCCCGATTTAAGAGGGCAGACGACGCCGAAGATACAGGTCGCCGATGGCATCATGGTCACGGCTCTGGGTGGATCGTTGCCGATGCTGCACGGCACGGGGATGGATGATCCCTATGAGGAAGGGATCTACATTTGGGATGTCAGAGATCCCGCGAATCCCAAGTGGCTGTCTCACTGGCCCACGGGCGGTCCGCTCGGCGTTCACCGCTTCTTCTACAACGGAGGCCGCTACGTCCACCTATCCGCCTCCTGCAGGGGTTTCTCCGGATTCATCTACCGGATCGTCGATATCGCCGACCCCACCAGGCCCGTGGAAGCCGGCAGATGGTGGGTGCCCGAACAGTGGGCGGCTGGCTACGTGGAGTCGAGGGCGGTCAACGTCGAGGCCCTGCTGGATGGGCCGATGATGCACGGGCCCGCGTACCCAAAGGGGGACCTCGCCTACGTGAGCTGGGGTGGTTCGGGGATGGTGATCCTCGATATCTCGGACGTCTCGCTACCTCGGCTGGTCGGACAACTGCGTCACCATCCACCGTTCGCCGGCGGCATGGCAGGGGCCCGGTGCCACACGGTTATCCCTCTTTCCCGGCGGCCTTACGCGGTCATGACCAGCGAGGGAGAGCGGTTCCAGGTCTTCAGCAAAGAGACGCTGCAGGGCAGACCGCAGCCGTTGAACTTCATCGGGATGGTCGACATCTCCGATCCGGCCGACCCCACTCTCATCTCCACCTTCCCGTATCCGGAGATCCCGGCCGGGTACCCATACAAGAATTTCAACGAGATCCCTGGATTGGGTGCTCCGCCTTTCGGCCCGCATAACCTGCACGAGCCGCATTATCATCCCGCCCTTGAAGATCGTAACGACCGCATCTACTGCGCCTACTTCCACGCGGGTCTCAGAATCTACGACATCAGCGACCCCTTTGTGCCACGGGAGATCGCTTACTACATACCGCCGGACCCCGACAAATGGGCGTTCAACAACGAGACGGGCGATCTGTTTCCCGGGCCGAACATCGCTACCACCGAGGACGTGATCGTCGACAATCGCGGCTACATCTACGTGGACACCATGCAACAGGGGCTCTATATCCTCCGCTGCACCGTTTAGCCGTCACACCCCAGTCGCGGGGTCCAGGTAACGACCCTGCAAGAGAGGGCCGTCCCCTGCTTGTGGCGAGGGCTCCGAGTGGTCACGGCGGCCGCCGCTTGACTTTAAGGTATAAAAAGCTACTATATATACCAAGCCAGCCGAATAGCGCCAGAGGCGCCTCCAATGGCCAAGCCTGACCATCCGACCTCAAGGGAACAACCAGTGACTACTTGTGCGTCGAGCAACACCAAAGATCCTGCTCGCGGGTTGGTCACGGATGCCCTCGCGGCTGGCAAGCCGGCTCTCGACGAATGGGAGTCCAAGAGATTGTTCGCGGCCTACGGCATCCCGGTTCCCGACGGCGAGTTGGCACGCACCGAGGGCGAAGCCGCCCAAGCAGCCGTGTGCCTCGGGGGCAGGCTGGCCATGAAGGCAATCGGCTCTGAGATACACCACAAGACCGAAGCGGGACTGGTGGTGCTCGGAGTGACCGGCCCGGAAGCGGCCGCGGAAACATTCAGGCTGCTCCACCAGCGGGCCGGCGGCGCGCTCGAGGCGGTGCTCGTGGAGAAGATGGTGCCGAGCAATCGCGAGCTGATGGTGGGCATGAAGCGTGACCCTGTCTTCGGGCCGGTGGTCGCGTTCGGCTTGGGCGGCGTGTTGACCGAAGCCCTGGCGGACGTGGCGCTGGCGCTGGTTCCCATGCGACGAAAGCGATGCCGAGGAGCTTCCCGACCTGATCAGAGCGAAGAAGTTGTTGGGAGCGTTCCGCGGGTATCCGGAAGTGGACAGGGCCGCGCTCGTCCAGATCCTGCAGGCGATCGGCCAGATCGCGCTCGACTTCCCGCAGATAGCCGAGATCGACGTCAATCCGTTGCTCATCGATGGCGGCCGTCCCGGTGGCCGCCGATGCCCTTGTGATCCTCTCCCCGAAGCGCCTCGTGAGGCGGCCGTCCGCGCATTCCAGCCGAATCTTCGAGCGGTGCTCGCTCCGGAGTCGGTGGCGATCGTGGGGGCTTCGGGGGAGGTTTCCAAATGGGGCGGTTCCGTCCTACGCAATATCCTGGACGGGGGATACACGGGCAAGATCTACCCGGTTAACCCCAAAGGGGGCGTTTTCTTCGGGGTGCAGGCGTACACAAGTCTCGACGAGGTGCCGGCAGCGCCCGATCTCGCGTTGCTGGCGGTCGGCGGTCACCAGGTATGTGGCCTCATCGAGCAGTGCGGGCGCCGGGGCATCCCGGCCGCTGTCGCCATAGCAGCGGGATTCTCCGAAACAGGACAGCAAGGCGCGGAACTGGAGCGCGACCTCGCCCGGGTGGCCGACGATTCGCGCGTGACTCTCATCGGGCCGAACTGCATGGGCCTCATCTCGAACGAGCGGCAACTCCATGCGACCGGGTTCATCGTGCTGCATCCCCGCAAAGGGAAGCTCAGCTTCGCGTCTCAGTCGGGCAACATCGGCACCCAGATCGTCGATGCGTGCGAACGACGCGGGATCGGAATCGACAAGTTCATCAGCGTGGGCAACGAGGCGCAGGTGAGTGCCATCGACGTGCTCGACTATCTCCGCGACGATCCCGGCACCGAGAGCATCATGCTGTACCTGGAGGGCATCGATGACGGGCACCATTTCCTAGACGTCGCTCGGCGAACAACGCTGCACAAGCCGGTGACCGTGCTTCGCGGCGGATTGACGGAGCTCGGTGGCAAGGCTGCCGCATCGCACACCGGGGCGATGGCCGGTTCCGCCGCGGTTTTCCAGGCGGCCGCGCGGCAATCGGGTGTGGTCACCTGCACCACCACGCAAGAGCTCGTGGACATCGGCGCCAGCTTCGCCTGTCTGCCGCTGCCGAGGGGCCGGCGGGTGGCGATCGTCACGAACGGAGGCGGGGCCGGCGTCCTGGCCGCGGATGAAGTGGCGCGGAACGGGCTCGTGCCCGCCGAATTTCCGCAGGAGTTGCTGGAGGCCCTGGATGGCATTCTGCCGCCGTTCTGGAGTAGGCGCAATCCCCTGGACATGGTCGCTTCCGCCGGAGGCGACGTGGGACCGCGCGTGCTGAAGCTCGTGGCGGAGTGTGATGCGGTGGACGCCATCATCGTCCTTTCGGTCCTCGGGGTGCCCAACACCGGCAACGAGGTGCGGCCTACCTCCACTGAAGGCGACTTCGCGGGTTTCAGTCCATGGGAGACGGCCTTCGTACAGCAGGTGGTCGAGCTCATGGAGTCCACCGGCAAACCCATCATCAACGTTCCAGACACGCCCATCCGGGGTTCGCTTTCGAACAACGGCGGGCGTTATTCGCCGATCGTTCTGTCGTCGCCGCAGGCAGCGGCAAGGACGCTGGACAAGATGGCCTGGTATGCCGCTTTCAGACAGAGACACGAGTGAGGACGGAAAGATGACTGCTCAGAAACTGGCGGAGAAAGCCCCCACGTCCTCTGTGACGAGCGGACCCGTCATCGAGATCCTCTCCGGCAACGAGGCCATCGCCCGCGGCGCCTGGGAAGCCGGAGTGCAGGCTGGCCGCCGCCTATCCCGGCACGCCCAGCACCGAGATCCTCGAGGCCCTCGCGGACTACAAGGACATCTACAGCGAGTGGTCGCCCAACGAGAAGGTGGCCATGGAAGTGGGCACTCGGGGCGTCGATGGCCGGTGCCCGCGCCCTGGTGTGCATGAAGCACGTGGGCGTCAACGTGGCCGCCGATCCCTTCTTCACCGCCTCCTACACCGGCGTCAAGGGCGGGCTGGTCCTGGTCACCGCCGACGACCCCGGCATGCACAGCTCCCAGAACGAGCAGGACAACCGCAACTACGCCAAGTTCGCCAAGGTCCCGCTCATCGAGCCCGCCGACAGCGGCGAGGCCAAGGATTTCCTCAAGATCGCCTTCGAGCTGTCCGAGCGCTTCGACACGCCCGTGCTCTTCCGCACGACGACCCGCATCTCGCACTCCAAGAGCATGGTGGAGCTGGGCGACCGCCCGGCGCTGGCGCCGATCACGAAGCTCCGAGAAGGAACCGACCAAGTACACCATGCTGCCCGGCAACGCCATCGTCCGCCACCCGTTCGTGGAGCAGCGCCTGCTCGACCTTGGCCGAGTACGCCGAGACCAGCCCGCTCAACCGCATCGAGATGGGCGACCCGCGGGTGGGCATCATCACCTCGGGCGCGGCCTACCAGTACGCCCGGGAGGCCTTCCCCGAAGCCAGCTTCCTCAAGCTGGGACTCACCTACCCGCTGCCGGCCGGACTCATCGCCGACTTCCGCGCGAACGTGGAGAGGCTCTACGTGGTGGAGGAACTCGATCCGTTCCTGGAGGAGCTCATCGAGCTCATGGGCATCGAGGTGGACGGCGGCAAGGACCTCACCTCGCTGCTGCGGCGAACTCGATCCCGGGCATGATCGCTCGCGCCCTCGCCGCCGACGGCGTCCCCGGCGTCACGTCGGAGCTCCTGACCGTTCCCGCTGCGGGTCGCCAGCGACCTTCCCGGCCGTCCGCCCGACCCTCTGCCCGGGCTGCTCGCACCGCGGCGTCTTCATCGTGCTCAAGAAGCTCAAGGTGTTCGTGAGCGGCGACATCGGCTGCTACAGCCTTGGGCGCCCTGCCTCCCGTTCGAGGCCATGCACTGCTGCGTGTGCATGGGCGCGAGCATCAGCATGGCCCACGGCATGGCGCAAGCTCTGGCGCCTATCGAGGCCGGAGGCGCCGCCGGACCTGCGCAACAAGTCCGTGGCCGTCATCGGCGACAGCACCTTCTTCCACTCCGGGCGTCACCCCGCTCATCGACATCGCCTACAACGGCGGCCACACGCTCACCCTCATCCTCGACAACCGCACCACCGGCATGACCGGCGGCCAGCAGAACCCGGGCACCGGCAAGACCCTCATGGGCGAGCCCGCGGGAATCGTGGACATCCCCGCCCTCTGCCGCGCGTTCGGCATCAAGCCGGGTCGTCGAGATCGACCCGTTGAACATGGCCGAGGTCGAGCGCGTGCTGCGCGAGGAACTGGCGGCGGACGAGGCCTCCGTGGTCATCGCCAAGTCGCCCTGCGTGCTGCAATACAAGATCAAGCGGGAGCCCTGGCGCGTCGACGCCGACCTCTGCAACGGCTGCAAGCGCTGCCTGCAGGCCGGCTGCATGGCCCTCAACCTTCTCGACCGGCGCCCGATCGGCGACCGCGGCAAGGTGGAGATCCAGGCCGACCAGTGCAACGGCTGCGGCGTCTGCGCCCAGCTCTGCAAGTTCGGCGCCATCCAGGCCCCGGCCGCGGTCCAGGCGGCGGACAAGCCGCCGACACGGGCGAGGTCCGGGAATCCAGGCGGCGACGCCGGGCCGAAGGCCGCCGGTGGGAAGGAGGCCTCATGAGCCCGACCCAGCGCGAGCAAGCGGCGCGACCGCGTCCCACCACCAACCTGCTCATCTCGGGCGTGGGCGGCCAGGGAGTCGTCCTGGCCAGCTACGTGCTCAGCCAGGTCGCCATGGCCGAGGGCTACGACGTCAAGCAGAGCGAGGTCCACGGCATGAGCCAGCGGGGCGGGAGCGTCACCAGCCACCTGCGTTTCGGGGATAAAGTCTGGTCGCCGCTCGTCACTCCCGGCACCGCCGACATCCTGCTGTCCTTCGAAGCGCTTGAAGCGATGCGCTACGTGCACTGGCTCCGGCCGGGCGGTCTTCTCGTCTACAACACGTCTGCGGGTGAACCCCAGCCCGGTCGCCGCGGGGCTGGCGGAGTATCCGGCCGACATCGATGAGCGCATCAGCCGCGGCCGCGTCCAACGTGCGTCGTGGACGCCAACGCCCTGGCCGAGGAGGCCGGGACGCGTCAAAGCGGTCAACGTGGTGATGCTGGGAGCGGTGTCCGGAGCCCTGCCCTTCGCCGCCGGAGACCTGGGAGGCGATCATCCGCCAGGTCGTCCCGCCCAAGACGGTCGACGTCAACCTGAAGGCGTTCGCCCTGGGAGCAGCACGCGGCACTTCTCGGCCCGCCGCCTGCGCAACCGGCGTCTGATCTTCCCCCAAGATAGGGCCCTGCGCCCCCCTCGCGGGGCCCTGTTCCTTTTCACTAGGAGGACACATGCGGCTGACTCACAGCCCCAAATACCAATGGATCATCCTGGCGACGGCCACTCTGGGCGTACTCGGCGGCCATCGGGCTTGGCCGCTTCGGCTATAGCGCCATTCTCCCGTCCATGCAGAAGGGCCTAGGCCTCAACAACACGGAGGCCGGGGTCGCTTGCGAGCTGGAACCTCGGCGGATACGTCGTCATGGCGGCGATCGGAGGTTTCCTGGCCTCGCGGTTCGGGGCACGGAAGGTCGTGGGGAGCGGGCTGGCGGTCACCGCCCTGGGCATGCTCCTCACCGGCCTCTCAGGCGGTCTCTTCTCGGCTTCGCTGGCGCGCCTGCTCACCGGCTTCGGGAGCGGCCTCGTGCTCGTCCCGTCCGTCGCCATGATGGCAACGTGGTTCGATTCTAAGCACCGTGGCTTCGCCTCAGCGATCGTCGCTTCCGGACCCGCTCTCGCGCTGGTGGCCGTGGGCCCCTTGGTGCCCAAGATCATCGCGAGCGGAGGAGCGGGCGGCTGGCGCTTAGCCTGGTATCTGTTCGCGGCAGTCACCATCTGCGTGAGTATCCTCATGTTCGTCGTCCAGCGCGACCGCCCATACGCGGTCTTGGCTTCGCCTGAGGCCGATGGCCGAGAGAAGGCGGCATCCTCCGCGAACTGGAGGAGCGTTGTTCGTTCAAGGTATGCCTGGCACCTCGGCTCGGTGTACTTCCTGTTCGGCTTCGCCTACATGATCTACTTCGTCTTCTTTCAGAAAAGGCTGGTCCACGATCTGGGCTTTTCCAGCCAGCGCGCGGGGACCCTGTACCTGATCTTGGGGATAGCCGGCCTCGCCAGCGGGGTGCTGTGGGGATACGTGTCCGACCGCGTCGGCCGCAAAGAGGCCATAGCGGTCATCTGCGTGCTCCAGGCTGTCGCCGCCTGCCTCTTCGCGTTCCTGCCCACAACGGCGGGGCTCGTGGGCTCGGCCATTATCTTCGGGCTGACGGCGCTGAGCGTCCCGGGCATCGTCGGCGCGGCCTGCGGGGACATGTTCGGTGCGGAACTCGCCTCGGCCGCCCTGGGGCTCGTGACGCTGTTCTTGGGGATCGGGCAAGCCGTCGGTCCTGTTATAGCCGGGCGGCTGGCCGATGACTCCTCGTCTTTCGCTTCCTCCTATGCCCTGGCAGCCGGCCTATTCGTGGCGGGTGCTATCGTCGCGGTATTCTTGCGAGAGCGCGGCCCGGCGACCGAGTGTTCCGAGCCCGCGCCCGTCACATCGGCAAAGCCGAGATCGCCCGGCAGCTATGCGCCGCTTGTCAGTGGGCAGGAGGTCTCCTCGATGATCAAGAGCATCGTGGTGCATGACATCCCCATCGATGATGTTCCGGCGATGGAACGTTGGTACCACCGAGACCATTCGGCTGAGATCGCTCGTCGCTATGGACCGTGGCTCACGCGTCACGAGAGCTACCTGCCCCTCGACGCCCCGGCCGACGCCCGAGCGTACGGCTTCTATAATTGGCGATTGACTGAAGCGTGGTGGCGCGAACCACCGCTCACCGGACCGCGAGGCGGCCTCAGCTTCACGCCGCCGCCGGTGTGGCCCACCGTCGCGTCGTGCTTCGTCCCCTCGCAGCCCACCGAGGACTTTCTCGGCTCCGAGTTCATTCCCGCGGAAAAGGTGGGGCTGCGCTGGATCGTCCTCTTCCGCTACCCGGCGGGCGTGTTTCGAGAGATCGGCGAGGACTGGTTCCTTCACACGCACGCGCCCGAAGTCGTGAGGCAGCCCGGCCTTTACCGTTTCTTCAGCTACCAGGTGATCCAGGACGAGATCGGTCTGCCTGGAGTGTGGCGGCCGGGCGATGCCCCGCCGGCCGGGTCGGTCAAGCATCGTTGGGACCGCGTGAGCGAACTTTGGTACGAGAACTTCAGCGACTGGCGGCGGTCGGTGATCGACGAGCCACCGCGGTACACCAGACCCCCTTGGGCCACGTGCGAGACTTTTCCCTTCGTGCGGCCGTATGAGGACCTCGTCAGTTCCTTCATCCTCGAGCGGCCCGAACGACGAGTTCTTGCGCGACCTCCGTTCGTACACGCCCTAAGTCTGACCCTGCGACCGTAAGGAAGATCTTGATGGAACCTTCGCTCGGTACGCCGCCCACAGAGGTACAGCTCAAGCCGGAGCATGCCGGTATCAGCGTGGCCGATCTGGAAGCCTCGATGCGTTGGTACCGAGAGATGCTGGGATTTTCAGTAGAAAAGGTACTGGACGTGCCCGACGATGTCGGGAGGGTCGCCCTACTCTGCAACGGGGGATTCCGTCTGGAACTCTTCGAGATCCCCGGATCGGCTGCACTTCCCGAAGACCGCCGGCACCCGGATCGCGACCTGCGCACGCAGGGCATCAAGCACGTGGCTTACGCCGTGCCCGATGTCGTTGGGCTGGTCGCGGGGTTGAAAAGCCGCGGCGTAGAGGTAGCCTGGGACGTGGTGGTGCACGATGGCTTCACGGTGGCGTTCGTCCGGGACAACTCCGGAAATCTGGTGGAACTCGTCGAGCGTCCCGATCTATGGTGATCACGAAGGGAGAACGGTGCGCATACTCTTCTGCGGGGACACGTTTCCCGCGGCGCCCAGTCGCCTTGAACGGAGGATCGACCCCGCCCACTATCAAGTGATCGTTGGACCGGGGGAGCGGCTCGAGGCATTTGCGGACGGCGCGGACGTCGTGATCCCCTTGATGTGCCGGGTGGACTCGGCCCTCATGGACGCCGGCCACTTCCGCTTGATCCACCAATGGGGGGCGGGACTCGAGGGAGTCGACCTCGAAGCGGCGCGAAGCCGGGATATCCAGGTGGCGAACGTCCCCTCCACGGGAAAGAACGCCGATTCAGTCGCCGAACACGCCATCTTGCTGACGCTCGCCGCACTCCGTCAGCTCCCGGAGACCCAGTCGAGCCTCGAGTCCCGGATACTGGGCGCTCCTCTCGGACGCATGCTCGGCGGCTGCACAGTCTGTCTCTATGGTCTCGGGGCCACGGCTCGTGCCGTCATCCGCAGGTTGCGGCCCTTCGATGTGCGCATCCTAGGCATCACCCGCGACCCCGATGCGGCCAAGATCGTCGGTCTAGGTCTGGATGCCTGTTATTCCACGGCCGATCGCGACGACTGTCTTGCGCAGACTGACGTGCTGATTCTCTGCGCGCCGCTCACCTGGGAGACCAAGGGGATCATCGACGCCCGCGCGCTGGCGGCTCTGCGGCCTGGAGCGATCGTCGTCAACACAGCGCGGGGCGGGCTCGTGGACTACGACGCGTTGCGCGCCGCCCTTGAGAGCGGCCACCTCGGAGGTGCCGGTCTCGATGTCTTCTGGGAGGAGCCGTTTCCGCCGCTCGACCCGCTGTTGGCTCTGCCGAATGTGATCGCCACCCCGCACATAGCGGGAGTGACCGACCGGTCCTACGACCAGATCGCGGACGCAGTGGCCGCCAACCTTGAACGGCTCCGCCGGGGAGAGCCGATCGCCAACCGCGTCATATAGAACGACCTGGAGGCCGGCATGTTTCCGTCGCACCTGCCTGTACCGGTGACCAAGGGGAACCGCCTGAACACCTTCATGTCCGGCGGCTTCACCGCCTGAGCTTGGGGGAGCGGGATGTACAAGAGACTGCTGCCGGGTTCGGCGTGGCTGGGGTGCATGGGATCTTGAACCACACTGGGTCGATGAACAACTTCGACAGCACGTCTGCGTCCCGACTCTACGCCGAGCGTGAGAAACGCATATCCGACGCCATCGCCCTGAAGAAGCCGGACAGGGTGCCTGTGTGGGGCGGACTACCCGGACTGTTCCCTTCGGAGCACCTGGGCATCACCCGCGAAGAGCAGATGATGGACATCGCCAAGGCTTTGGAGGCGAGTTTTCAGGCCGCCCTTTACTTCGAGGGCGACTTCGTGGAGATGATGCCCGTCCTGGGGCCCGTCCTGGCTCCGCTCGACTACAGGCAATTGCGATGGGGAGGGCATGGTCTCCCACCGGATGCGGGGTGGCAGTTCGTCGAGTTGGAGTGCATGAAGCCGGGAGAGTACGACGAGCTCATCTACGACCCGTCAGATTTCATCGTCAGGAAGTATTGGCCCCGGGCATATGGAAAGCTGGCCGCGTTCGCGAACCTCTTCCCCCTTCGAGAGGCTCAGGGCTACTTCGCGGCTCCGTTCGCATTCTTGCCGTTTGGCACGCCAGAAGGGCAGGAAGCATTGGAAGCGCTGAGGGTCGCGGGCGAGGGAGCGCTCAAGGCCATGCTTGCCACGATTGGACATGTGCAACGGCTGAGGGAGGCCGGTTTCCCCATGTCGTGGCTGGCCGGCTCTCAGGCGCCGTTCGACCTCGTGGGTGACTTCCTGCGGGGACGGAAGGGCATCATGTTGGACATGTACCGGGAGCCGGAAAAGCTCGTGCAAGCCTGCGAGAAGCTGCTGCCCATGGCGGTGGAGATGGGCGTGAGAGGCGCCAGGATGTCGGGTAATTCTCGCGTCTTTATCGCTTTGCATGGCAGCGCGGAAGGCTTCATGTCGAACGAGCAGTACAAGAGGTTCTATTGGCCGACCTTCCGCGAGCTGATGGTCCGCCTGGCCGCTGAGGGGCTTCAACCCTTCGTGCTGGTCGAGGGAGGATCGACCTCCCGGCTGGAGATCATGGCAGACGTACCTCCCGGAAAGGTCTGTTACTGGTTCGACCACGTGGACATGGCGAAGGCAAGGAAGTCCTCGGCGCGGCAAGGCTTGCCTCGCCGGCAACGTGCCTCTGGCCTTGCTCACGGTGGGCACGGCGGACCAGGTGCGCGCATACTGCAAAGACCTCATCGACACGGTCGCCAAAGACGGCGGATTCATCATGGGCCCCTCCGGGTCGACCGACGACGTGAAGCCGGAGAACGTCAAGGCGATGATCGACTTCACCAAAGAATACGGCGTGTACTAGGGCCGGGCTTCGGGCGGCGCTGGCGCCGTCAGGCCAGGGCCTGGGGATCCGTGCGGACCGCTGACGGGGCGGGCGCTCGCTACCGACCGAGCGAGATGCGCGGGTGGTCCGCGCTCAGCACATCGATGCGGGTGCTGCCGCCACAGAAGCGCCGGACCAGTTCTGCGACCTCGGCGCAGGCTTCTTCGATCTCGGCGCGTGTGACGGGGGGCGCCCATCGACGTTGAACTCTATGGCCCGCGTCTCCGGCAAAGTCAGCGTGTGGTTGGCTTGGCGCCAGGTCCAGCGCCGAGTGAGCACCACGTCGCCTTCCACGAATACTATTTCGCCCGCGAGAGGATGCTCCACGTCGGTCTCCGGCGCGCCGAAAGGCACGAAGGTCTCCTGGCCGGTGGCGAAGCGAAGCTCGATATCGCCGGTGAGCAGGTCGATGGCATGCCCTCCGGCGGGCACGAGGTACTTGAGCGAGATCACATTTCCGATATCCACCAGCGCGTTGATGGAAGGCAGTGGGTCGCCTCTGAGAGCGCGACGCGCCATAGCCTCCACGGACGAACGGAACTCACTCGGCTTGGCGCCAAAGGCCCGGTAGGCCTCACGCCAGGCGTTGATGCGCGGCTCGCTCGGCGACATGCTCAAGTTGTAGCCGGACCCGCACGGATTCCTCCGCGTCGCGAAGGAGTTGAGCGAGTTCCGGGGGAGACGCCCCGTTCGTCGAGCTCATAAGCGACGACCACTCCCCGGACGTAGCCCGGATACTTGTCGAACACCTGTTCTGCGATGCCGTAGTGGAACTCTGCATGACGACCATTCTACGCGATGGGCGCGCCTTGGCGAGAGTCTGGCCGGTCGCGTCCGGGAGCGCAGAACGACTTCAAGATCCATGGGCCAGGCTCTCGCGCTCACTTTCGGGTCGCCGTGGGGACCAGAAGGGGCGCTCTTGCGACGCCCCTTCCGAATGGGTGGCTTCCTCGCGGGTCGCACGGTCTGTCGACGAGACCGTCCGGCAACCGTGAAGTCGCCTTTGGAGAAGGGAGCAGGTGGACGCTCTCTGCGTCCACTTTCCCAGTATTCTGGATACGAGGCCGCGGCGCGGGTCTCCTGCGTAGCGACCACGAAGGAACACGGCGCGAAGCAGGCCCTCCAGTGTCACCGGTCGATCTCCACCGATACCGCCTGTGGTAGCCTTTCCCGCATGGCCCACGTGATCTATCTTGCGCTGGTAGGCCTCGTAGGAGGCACATTTGGCTCGATGGTCGGTCTGGGAGGAGGGGTGTTCATCATCCCTGCTCTCACCCTGTTCCTGGGCGTGCCGATCCACCAGGCCATCGCAGCCAGCTTGGTGGCCGTGGTTGCCACCTCCACCACCGCGGCCGCCGCCTACGTGCGCGACGATCTCTCGAACATGCGCCTAGGCATGACCATGGAGACGATGACCGTCACCGGGGCGCTGGTCGGAAGTCTGGTGGGGTCTTGCTGAGCAAGAGCGTTCTCTCCGCCGTCTTCGGCGGAGTGATGATCGTGGTGTCGGTGTATATGGCCATACGCCAACGGAATGATCAGGCTTCCGCCGATCGACGACGAGGATCTCGGCACCCTCGGCGCCTCGTACTACGACCGCAACTTGGACAGCGCCGTGCGATACCGAGTGCGCCGGCTCCCTCTTGGCATGGGAGCTTCGTTTATCGCCGGGAACGTTTCCGGGCTCCTCGGTGTCGGGGGTGGTTTCTTGAAGGTCCCGGCGATGGTGCTGTTCATGGGGGTCCCGGTGCGGGCGGCTGTCTCCACCAGCAGCTTCATGATCGGAGTGACGGCCTGCGCAGGATCTGTGGTCTACTTCGCCCGGGGCATGGTGGACCCGGTGGTCACCGTGCCGGTTGTACTGGGCGTCAGCTTGGGGGCGTATGTCGGCTCGCGCCTGGCCCTACGGATCAAGAGCTCGGTGCTCGCTATCCTTCTCTCTGCCGTGCTGTTCGCACTTTCGGTGCAGATGATCCTGTCTGCGGCGGGGATCAGCGTCCGATGAACGGTCCCACAGTGGAGGCGCACCACCGGCACGAGACCCGTCTCAATATCACCATCTCCCGGGTGCTCGTGGTAGGTCTCCTCGCCGCCATCTTCCTGCTGGTCGTCGGCGTTGTGCTGACCCTCGTTCACACGGGCGTGCCCGTGCCGCGCAAGACCTCCATCCAAGGCATTCCCCGGGCTCTGCGGGCGTTGGAACCCGGCGGTTTCTTCCAACTGGGCCTGCTCGTGCTTTTGGCGACCCCTGCCGCTCGCGTCGCGGCGCTGTTCTTCGCTTATCTCAGGCGCCGCCAATGGCTATTCTCAGGTATCAGTTTCTTCGTATTCGCGATCCTGGTGCTGAGCGCCTTCCTGGGGTTGACGACGTAGGTTACCGTCCTCTCCCGTATCGTCTTCTGCCGGAGCATCGGTTAGAATCCCCGCCGTGACGATCTTCCTCCTGATAGTCGCCTTCGCCGTGATCCTTGCGGGCTGCGAGCTCTTCGTGAACGGCATCGAATGGTTCGGCCGCAAGCTCAACTTGGGCGAGGGTGCCGTGGGCAGCGTGCTCGCGGCCGTGGGCACTGCTCTGCCCGAGACGGTCATCCCTCTCATCGCCATCCTCATCCATCGCGGTGACGCCGGCAAGGAGATCGGCATCGGGGCTATCCTGGGCGCGCCCTTCATGCTGGCGACGCTGGCCTGCTTCGTGTGCGGGCTCGCCGTGGTCATATTCGCGTTCATGAAGAAGCGTCGACCTGAAGATCAAGTTCAACCAGGGGGTCATGCGGCGCGACCTCGCGTTCTTCCTCGTGGCCTATGCCGTCGCTGTGTTCGTGGGGATCGTCAACATCGGCGTCGTTCCGTTACGCGGTGGCCGCGGGGCTCATCGTCGCCTACGTGATCTATGTAAAGCGGACGCTGAACGCCGAAGGAGACCTCGAGGGCGAGAGCCGGTCGCTTTACTTCCATTACGCGTCCGATTCGCCTGATCTGCGCCGAGTGGTCCTGCAATTGGTAGTGGCGCTGGCGGCGATCGTGCTTGGGGCGGATCTCTTCGTCCGGGAGCTTACCAACGTGGCGCAGTCGTTAGGCGTCCCGGCTCTGGTGATCTCTCTCCTTCTCACCCCGTTGGCGACCGAACTCCCCGAGAAGTTCAACAGCGTCGCCTGGATGTGGCAGAAGAAGGACACCCTGGCGTTGGGCAACATCACCGGCGCCATGGTCTTTCAGAGCACGTTTCCGGTGTCCGTGGGGCTGGTGTTCACTACCTGGCGATTGGATGCCGGTGGAGATTGGCATGGGCTCCTCGCCGCTGGACTTGCTCTCGCCTCCGGCATCCTTCTGTACGTTCGCCTGCGCTTCTTCAAGGGCTTCGGCGTGGCCTCGCTCTTGTTCGGAGGCCTGCTCTATACGGCGTTCGTCGTGGTGACCCTGCTCACCATCTAGCCTCCGGACTCGTGAGCGGCGGCTCCCGCCAGCCAGTGTCGCTCCACTGAGCGAAGCGGGCTATTTGGCGACCAGGGCAGGGTTGGGCACAGAGAGCGTCGAGCCGAGCGATTTCTGGCCCAACACCCATTGCTCCAAGGCCTCGGCCACTCCGTCCCGCAGGTTCGACGACGTTATGACGTCCGCGGCAGCCTTGGCCGCCGGTGTGGCGTTGCCCATGGCCACTCCGATGCCCGCCCACTGCAGAAGGGAGGTATCGTTATCGCCGTCACCCACCGCCATGGTCTGCTCCGCCGGGATCTGCATGCGCCGAGCCAGTCGTTGCGCCATCGCGGCTTTCGAGGCGTCTCTGGAGACGACGTCGATGATGCCCGGCAGGCTCTCATTGACATTGGCGCGCTCCTCGAACATCCGCCGGATCGACGCCCGGGCGGCTGCCAACGGTCGCTCCTCGAGTTCCCGGAGGTCGAGCGAGACCTTGTCGATGATCTCGCCGCTACTGAGCACGTCGTCGATGGTGCCGACGCCTTCGGGCTCAACGAGGCCGTAGTGGAGGATGTTGTCCCTCATCAGGTCGCTTACTCGGTCGGTGAACCAGTCATCGTCGGTCTCCAGGTTGACGATCGTCCCCAGCGCCCGGCCCGCCTCGACGATCTCGGCCGCGAGTGCCGCGTCGAGGGGAAGATGCTCCAGGCCGGCGCCGGCCAGCGGGTCCCAGAGCAAAGCTCCATTGCACGCGATGAGCGGAGTCATCAGGCCAAGCTGCTGGTGGAAGGGTCGCATGGAACGGGCAGCCCGCGAGGAGACCAGCACCACCTCCACACCCGCTTCCCGCACGTTCCCGATCGTGCGCTTGGCCCTCTCGGACACGTGGCGAGGTCCGGAGAGAAGGGTGCCGTCCAGGTCGATGAAGATCAGGCGGATGACCCTGCCCGCGCCGACCAGTTGCGGCCAGTCCGCGGGCCACGTAGTCAAGGTGCTGCCTCATGGCCTGCCGCGCCTTCTCTTCATTGCCGCTGCGGATAGCCAGCCTGATGGCGTCATGCTGTTGCTGTAGTGCAGTCGCGCCTCCCGGTTCCGCGTAGAAGACGGAGAGGATGGCCGCCATGTGATCGTGGAGAAGATTCACTGGCTCGCGGATGACCCGTTCGAAAAGCGGGTTGTGAGTCGCCTCTGCGATCGCCGCATGAAACGCAACGTCGTCGTCGGGAGAGAGGATCGCACCGGGAGAAGTGAGCAGATCGGACAGATCGTGAAGGTCCGCCAGAGTGGCCCGGCGGGCGGCCAAGCCCGCCGCTTCGATCTCCACGGCGCTCCGTATCTCCATCAGCTCGACGATCCGCTCGGCTCCCCTGCCCACCAAAGCCGACAAGGGTTCGGCGAAGTGAGGGTTGGGCAGAGCTCGCGACGATGGTTCCCTGCGCCCCGCGTCCAGAGATCAGCAGACCCTGGGCCTTGAGCTCGCGCAGCCCTTCGCGCACTGCCGGCCGTCCCGCGCCCAGCCGCGAGGCCAGCTCCCTTTCCGCGGTATCTTCTCGCCCGGCTTGAACTCACCCGACGAGATGAGGTAGCGCAACTGTGCGGCCACCTGGTCGGAGATCGTCTGGGGAACCACGGGGCGCAGTCCCCTGTGTCCGGGCGCGTGAGCGGTCTCGGTGGCTGACTGCAAGGGGAGTTGGAGGAGGCGCGATGGGGCTGTTCAGCGTGGTCCACGTCGGCTCCCTTCCGGGGTGCGTCTTGGTCCGATGGTAACACCATAACCGACGTCGGCAAGTCACCCGACGATCGGAGAGACGAGGCGGGGTGCAGCACTTCGGCATTCTGCCGATGCGGCACCGATCGCCCTAACGCGTGATCCGACAATCTCGTGGCTGAGCGTGGCCTGCCGAGGACCACGCGTGGCCCGCGGAAAGCAGCATGCGACTAGACCTCCATGGCGGGAGTGCTGTCCTCCGGAATGCCCGCGGCGGCGAGGGCGGCCAACTCCTTGCGCCGGGCCTTGCGCTTGGCGGTGATCCTCGACAGCCAGATGCCGAACTCATAGAGGATCATAAGCGGGATAAGCATCAGCATCATGCTGATCGGGTCCTGGCTCGGGGTGATGACCATGGCGACCACCGCCTCGCCCAGGATGGCCCACTTGCGCACCTTGGCCATCTTCTTGTAGTCGACGATGCCGGTCCAAGCCAACAGCATCATGACCAGAGGCAGCTCAAAGACGCAGCCCAAAGCCAGCAGGAAGAGCGAAACAAAGCTGACGTACGCGTCCACGTGAATCAGATGCGTGAACTGGCGCGTTGCCGAAATTGAGGAGCCATTTCAGACCGATAGGCAGGACCACGTAGTAACCGAAGACGACCCCGCCGAGGAAAAGGCCGGTGGTCAGCGCGACATAGGGAACGATGCTCCGTCTTCTCCTTCTCATAGAGAGCGGGCATGATGAACGCCCAGAATTGCCACAGGATGATCGGCAGGGCGATGATCAGCCCGGCGTAGATGGAGATCTTGAGGATAGCCATGAACGGCTCGGTGGCTGAAGCGCGACGCAGCTTCTGACCGGCGTAGGGAGTGCCCTTCAAGCGGCTGCATCAGCACCACGAACGACGTACTTCTTCTCGATGAAGGCCGCGATGCAGCACACGACCACGGCGATGGCCGGCGTATGTGATGCGCTTGCGAAGCTCGCCAAGATGCCCCATGAGGGACATCGATTTCTCGCGGTTGGTGCTCATCCTACGTTAGCCTAACCACTTGGCTATCAAGATCAATCAACCCAGCCTCTCCACCAGCTCATCCAGAGGCGCGGGGCCCCCGCTACACGGGCGGCGCCCGCCGCACGAGACAGTATAGCTCACACCTCGCGCTGCAACACCCCATGCCGTCTCCGACATCGGGTAGAGCGAGGCCACGTCGGGGTAGATACGAGCAGAACCGCGATGAAGCACTGTGGAAAACTGTTTGTAAGCCCTTGGGCGATTTGTTATCGTCGCCGTGGCTTCTTCAGATGCATTTTTCCAGCGCGAATTCCTCTGACGCGCTCATTGCCGGCGAGGTGCACACTTGGTTAATCCGACCATCGACTTGGTCATTCAGTTCGCGATAATGTTCGCCATCGGCACGGCGATGGCGGTCGCGTTCGTCACCATCTCGCATTTTCTGTCTCCCACCAGCAAGAACCCCAACAAGGGCATCGCCTACGAGTGCGGCGTCGAACCCACCTCTGACGCCCGGGCGCCCTTCAACGTCCACTACTATCTGGTGGCCGTTCTCTTCGTGCTGTTCGACCTCGAAGCGGTGTTCCTCTACCCGTGGGCCATCAACCTCCGCAGCCTGGGCACGGTCGCCTTGGTCGACATGTTCGTGTTCATAGCCATCCTTCTGGTGGGGTACTTCTACGCCTGGAAGAAAGGCGCGCTCGAATGGGAATGACCGGCAGTCCCGGGGGCAAGTCCGGGGCGTCGGGGGGCGCCGATCGGATGGCCGCACTCAACCGGCTTCTGCGCAGGACCACCGATGAGGAGGTCCAGGAGATCGCTGGTGAGCAGCCCATGGGTGGTGCCGTCAGGTGGCCCGGCGGTTTCGCAATGCCGGTTCAGATCGAGCGCATCCTGGGCTTCGGCCGCAGCTTCTCCTTCTGGCCTTTGCTCTTCGGCCTCTCCTGCTGCGCCATCGAGATGATGGCCTTGGGCGGCGACCGCTTCGACATGTCGCGCTTCGGCATGGAAGCCATGCGGGCCTCGCCTCGGCAGGCCGACGGCATGATCGTCGCGGGCTGGTGCAGCATCAAGATGGCGCCGCGCGTCGTACGCCTTTACGAGCAGATCCCCGATCCCAAATGGGTGCTTGCCATGGGCTCGTGCGCCATCTCGGGCAACATCTGGGACACCTACAACATCGTGCAGGGCGTCGACAGTCTCCTACCGGTGGACGTGTACGTGCCCGGTTGCCCGCCCCGGCCGGAAGCACTCTGGCAGGGCCTGGAGATGATCCGCGTGCGCATCAAGCAGAGCCGGCACGCGTACGACGGGCTGCGGCGCATCCCCGCCCGAGAAGCGATCGAGGGCTGAGCCCGATGCCGGTGAGCGACAGCCTGAGCTCCGAAGCTTCTTGACGCTCGCCGTCCGAGCTTTCGGCCCGCGTGGGCGACAAGCTGGGTGGAGGAGTCCCATTTTCGCGGTGAACTGACGTACCGAGTGGCCGCGGCAGACTGGGCCGGCGTACTGGAAGTCTGCAAGAACACACCCGAGCTGGCGTTCGACCAGCTCGATTCCTTGGTCGGCGACCATTTGCCGGAGCGGGCCGCAGTGCCGTTCGAGGTGATCGCTCACCTGGTGTCCCACACTCAGGGTTGGCGGGTGCGCATCAAGACGGGGCTGGCGGAAGGTCAGGCACTGGCCACGGTCACTCATCTGTGGCCGTCGGCCGGCTTTGACGAACGCGAGACCTGGGAGATGTACGGCATCGTCTTCGCCGGGCACCCCGACCTCCGTCGCCTGCTGACCGTCCCTGACTTCGAGGGTTTCCCGCAGCGAAAGGACTTCCCGCTGCAGGGCACCGTTGGCGGCCGCATCCGCACCGACCTTCGTGGAAAGATCTAGGCCCTGCCGATGAGAGACTGGCTCAGCAACGCCAACGAAGAGATCGAGCGCCAGCTCAACATGCGATCCGCGGAAGAGGCCGATGATTCGCTCGCGGCGCACGGACTCGCTAATGAAATGGATCATGACGCGGATAACGGCGCCGCTCATGGCGAGCCGGCCGCCGCCGCGGCGCCGGCCGGACGCCCGACTTTGGAGGAGCTCAAGGAGAGGAAAGCGCGGAGCCGGCAGCGGGTGGAGAACGCGGGCGAGACCATGTCCATCAGCATGGGCCCGCAGCACCCCTCCATGCACGGCGTCTACCGCGCGGAGCTCGAGTTGGACGGCGAAGTCATCGTGAGCGCCCGTCCCGAGATCGGCAACCTCCACCGGGGGGTGGAGAAGCTCGCCGAGCAGCTCACGTACCACCAGATCATCCCACTCACCGACCGGCTCGACTATCTGTCCGGCTTCGCCATGAACCACGGGTACTGCGAAGCGGTGGAGAAGCTCATGGGCCTCGAGGTGCCGCCTCGGGCCCGGTACATCCGCACCATCGCCAGCGAGATGTGCCGCATCGCCAACCACATCCTCTGGCTGGGCGTCCACATCATGGACCTGGGCACTCAGACCTTCTTCTGCATCTGCTTCCGCGATCGGGAATACATGCTGGACCTTTTCGAGATGCTCACGGGCGCGCGTCTCACCCACAGCTTCGCCCGCATCGGTGGCGTGGCCAAGGACCTGCCCGACGACTTCGACCGACGCTGCCGAGAAGCCATCGACTTCCTCCCCAAGCGGGTGGCCGAATACGAACGCATCGTCAAGAACAATCGCATCTACTACAAGCGCGCAAAAGGCGTGGGGATCTTTACGTCTGAAGATTGCTTCGCCTGGCGGGTGACCGGCCCCACTCTTCGCTCAGCGGGGGTCGCTCGCGACCTGCGCCGGGACGAGCCGTACGCCGCCTATCCCGAGGTGGACTTCGAGGTGGCGGTGGAGTACAACGCCGACGTATATGACCGCTTCCTCGTGCGGATGAAAGAGATCCGCGAGTCCTGCAAGATCGTCCGCCAATGCCTGGACAATATCCCCGGCGGTCCTTTCGTGGCCAAAGACGCAATGCACACGCTCCCTCTCAAGAAGGACGTCATGCGCGATTCCGCCGCCATGATCCAAGATTTTGAGCAGGTATTCCGGGGCCCGAGAGTGCCCAAGGGTGAGGTCTACCTGGCGACCGAGGCCCCGAAAGGCGAGATGGGCGTGTACATCCGCTCCGACGGCGGGCCCAAGCCGCAACGCGTGCACTTCGCCACTCCCAGTTTCTATCACGCCCAGGCGGTGCCACCGCTGGTGGAAGGGGAGATGATCTCCGACCTGGTAGCCATCTTCGCGAGCATCGACGTCGTGCTCGGAGATACGGACCGATGAGCGACCCGGTAGCCCAGCTCATATTCCTCATCATCAAGGCCATCCTCATGCCTGTCTTGATCGTCATGATGGTGGCTTTCATCATCTTCTTCGAGCGCAAGTTCGCGGGGTTCTTCCAGGGGCGGGTGGGCCCGACGTACCTGGGCCCCTGGGGCTCGTTCCAGTCGTTCGGGGACATCTTCAAGCTGCTATCCAAAGAAGATCTGATTCCGTTGAAAGCGGACAAACCCGTGTTTCGGATGGCCCCGTACATCATCTTCATCCCCGCTTTTCTCGTGATGGCGATGCTGCCCTTCGGGCCGGTCGGCGGGGGACCGAACCTCTTCGGCCACCGCTTCGACTACGTGATCGCCAACTTCGACGCCGGATTGGTGCTGTTCCTCGCCCTGGGGGCTGTCGCCGTCTACGGCGTGGTCCTGGCCGGTTGGTCGTCCAACAGCAAATACTCGCTGCTGGGCGGTCTACGGGCTGGGGCCCAGATGATCTCCTACGAGTTGGCCATGGGCTTCTCGGTGGTGGGCGTCATGCTCATGGCCGACTCCATGAACTTCGTGAACGTGGTCAACCGGCAGTCGGGCAACTTCTGGCATTGGTTCTTCATCCCGCAGGTGGTCGGGGGCATCATCTTCTTCATCGCCACCCTGGCCGAGCTCAACCGGACGCCCTTCGACCTGGCGGAAGCGGAGCAGGAACTGGTGGCCGGTTACCTCACCGAGTACTCCGGGATGCGGTGGGGCATCTTCATGTTCGCCGAATACGTGAACCTGGTCGTCATCTCCGGCGTGGTCTCCACTCTGTATTTCGGCGGATGGCATGCGCCGCTCACAGTGCTCGACTTCATCCCCGGACCCATTTGGCTGTTCCTCAAGATCGCGGTCATGGTCTTCATCTACATCTGGGTGCGGTGGACGATCTTCCGCTACCGGTACAACCAGCTGATGTCCACCGGGTGGAAAGTGCTCCTGCCTCTCTCCATCGCCAACCTCGTGGTCACGGCCATCGTCGTGACCCTGGTGAAATGATGCGGGCGGCGATACGGCATGGCGGCAAGATGGCCAGGCAGCGAGACACGCGGCGGGCAGCGGCGCGGCGACGCGAAGGCGTGAAGTGACATGGGCCTGAAAGACGTCGTCAAGAAAGCGGCCTTCGTGGACATCCTGCGCGGGATGTCCGTGACCGGCACCTACTTCCTCGTGGACAAGGTGACCGTGGAGTATCCCAAGGAGAAGCTGCAGACGTATCCTCGCTTCCGCGGCGCCCACGCTCTACTCAGCCACCCGGAGACCGGGGAGACGAAGTGCGTGGCCTGCATGCTGTGCGCCACCATCTGCCCGTCCCAGTGCATCGCCATCGAGGGCGAGACGGTCACCGACGGGCGGAGCCGCCCGAAGACGTTCGAGCTGGATCTCGCGCGCTGCATTTTCTGCGGGTTCTGCGAGGAGGTCTGTCCCGTGGCGGCCATCGTGATGACCAAGCAGTACGAGCTGTCCACCTTCGACAAGAGCGACTTCTTGCTCACCAAGGACAAGCTGACGGCGAACGCCGTGTACGTCCACAAAGAGGTGCTGGCCCGCGAGGCGCCGCGCTTGGCGGGCGCAGAAGGCGACGCGAGCGCTGACGCCGAGATCGGGGCAGCCGCGATTCCCGCGGCCGAGACCCTCGGCGCCGCCGGTGACGCAGCCGAGACCAACGCCGACCGGGACGAGGAGAGCTGACCGCGATGGTCGAGAAGATCCTCTTCATCATTTTCGGCTTCTTCGCCGTGGTCGGCGCGCTCGGGACCATCACGCGCAAGAACGTCGTACACGCCCTCTTGATGCTGGTCTTCACGTTCCTCAACGTGGCCGCGATCTTCTTCCTCACCCAGGCCTATTTCCTGGCCGTGGTGCAGGTGCTGGTGTACGCGGGCGCCATCATGGTGCTGTTCGTGTTCGTCGATCATGTTCCTCAACCTGCGCACGTTCGAGGAGGAGGAGCAGGTGCACCGCCGTCAACGCTGGGTGGCGATTCTCCTTTCCGTGCTTGTCCTCGCGGAGTTCATCGTGGTGCTCACCGGCATCACCTTCACCTCCGCAAGGGGTGGATTCAGCCCTGCCGCTATCCAGGCCGCGGGCGGTAACTCGCACGTGCTGGGGCAAACGCTCTTTAATTCTTTCCTGTTGCCCTTTGAGGTGTCGTCGATCGTCCTGCTGGTGGCCATGGTGGGCGCGATCATCCTGGTCAAGAAGGAGAGATCCGCCAACGTGGGTACGCGCACCTGGGAGCCGGGCGAGGAGCCCACTCCCGAGCTCACCGAGGAGGAGGTATAGCCATGCCGATCCCCATCGACTACTACCTCGTGCTCTCGGCCGTACTTTTCATCATCGGCACCGCGGGTGTGCTGCTGCGCCGCAACCTGTTCATCGTCCTGTTCTCGATCGAGCTGATGATGAACGCGGTGAACATCAATCTGGTCGGTTTCAGTCGCTTCCACGAAAACATGACCGGCCAGAATTTCGTATTGTTCACCATGACCATCGCAGCGGCTGAAGCTGCCATAGGCCTGGCCATCGCCACCGCCCTGTTCCGTAACCGCCGGACCCTCATGGTCGACCTGTTCGACGTGATGAAGGGCTAGGTACATCAGGTGCAACACTACGTCTGGCTCATACCGGTCCTGCCCTTCGCGGCGTTCGTCTTGACGCTCGTGCTGGGCAAGTGGTGGATCAAGGAGTCGGCTCACTGGCTGCCAATCCTGGCCATGGTCGGCTCGTTCGGGCTGTCCATCGCCGCGTTCGTCCAGATCCGTGGGGCTCAGCAGCCGTTCGTGGTCGAGCTGTGGCGCTGGATGAGCGTGGGCAAGTTCCAGGTGCCTTTCGCCTTCCAGGTGGACCAGTTGACGGCCGTCATGTTGTTGGTGGTGACCGGCGTCGGCCTGCTGATCTTCATCTACTCGAAGGGCTACATGAACGGCGATCCGGGCTACTACCGGTTCTTCGCCTACATGAGCCTGTTCGCGTTCAGCATGCTGATGCTGGTGATGGCGGCCAACTACCTGCTGCTGTACTTCGGCTGGGAGGCGGTGGGGCTGTGCTCCTACTACCTCATCGGGTTCTTCTATCACAAGCCGGAGGCGGCAGCGGCCGGGAAGAAGGCCTTCATCACCAACCGGGTGGGCGACTTCGGCTTCGGCCTGGGTGTGATGCTGATCTTCGTCACCTTCGGCACGCTCGACTACACTGGGGTTTTCTCCAGGATCGGTGCGGGGGGAGTCTCGCACAACGCCTTGCTCGGCATCTCGCTGCTGCTCTTTATGGGGGCCATGGGCAAGTCGGCGCAGTTCCCGCTGCACGTCTGGCTGCCGGACGCCATGGAGGGCCCCACTCCGGTCTCCGCCTTGATCCACGCCGCGACCATGGTCACCGCCGGGGTGTACCTGGTGGCTCGGAGCTCGCCCATCTTCGCCAGCGCCCCTTCGGCCATGCTCGTGGTGGGCGGCATCGGCACCTTTACCGCGATATTCGCTGCGATAATCGGTATCGCCCAGCAGGACATCAAGAAGGTCCTCGCCTACTCGACCGTCTCGCAGTTGGGCTACATGTTCATGGCCCTGGGGGTGGGCGCCTGGTCGGCGGCCATCTTCCACCTGGTCATGCACGCCTTCTTCAAGGCCCTCCTGTTCCTCGGGGCCGGCTCGGTGATCCACTCCATGGGCGGCGAGCAGGACATGCGCTGCATGGGCGGCTTGGCCCGCCGCATCCCGGTGACCTGGGTCACCTTCATCGTCGGCGGTCTGGCCCTCTCCGGCATATTCCCGTTCGCCGGCTTCTGGTCCAAGGACGAGATCCTGGGCAAGAGCTTCCACGCCGGCATCTACGTGATCTGGGCGGTGGGCCTCATCGCCGCCTTTATCACCGCGTTCTATACCTTCCGGATGATCTTCGTGACTTTCTGGGGCAAGGAGACGCGGTCGGATGAGACGACGTGCAAGCACATCCACGAGAGCCCGAAGTCGATGCTTGGACCCCTGGTTCTGCTGGCCATCGCCTCCACCTTGGGCGGTTTCCTCGGACTTCCGGGAAGCTTCGGCGTGATCCAGAGATTCCTCGAGCCGGTGTTCGCCCAAGCGAACGGCATCCTGGGAATCGGCGAGCTGAGCGTGCATCCGCTGGACCTCATCCTTATGCTCATCTCGTTGGTCGTGGCCCTCATGGGTATGGGACTGGCCTGGTTCATCTACGTGAAGAGGAGCAAGGACCTCCCCTTGTTCTTCGGCGCGTTCTTCGGGCCTGTCTACCGAGTGGTCTATAACAAGTTCTATGTGGACGAGTTCTATGCGGCCACGGTCGTCCGCGTGACCGTGGATGGCTCCCGCTGGGTGTGGCGGCATTTCGATGAAACGGTCATCGACGGGGCGGTCAACGGTGTGGGCACGCTGTGGCAGCGAGTGGGGCGCGGCGCGCGGCCCCTTCAGACCGGGCGGGTGCAGAACTACCTGCTCGGCATGTTCATCGGCTTGTTCGTGATAGTGACGGTAGTCGTCTTCGCCCTCGGGCGTTGACAAGGACGGGGTGAGATCTTGGACTTCGGGTTCGCACAGCAGCTAGGGTTCAGAGGGCTCACGTTCCTCACCTTCCTGCCTATCGCGGGTGCCCTTGTCATGCTGCTGTTCATGCGCAAGCGCCCCAACGCCTACAAGGCCACGGCCCTGGTCACGACCGTCCTCACCTTGGCGCTGTCGATCTACCTGGCGACGCAATTCAAGACCGGCACCGCCGCCTTCCAGTTCCAGGAAGACCAGAGTTGGATCGGCAGCTTGGGCATCCACTACCACGTGGGCGTGGACGGCATATCGATGCTCCTGGTGCTCCTCACCACCCTGCTCTCCATGGTCGCCATCCTGGGCACTTGGAACTCCATCAAGGACCGCGGGCTTGCGTTCTTCATCAGCTTGCTGGTGCTCGAGGCGGCCATGATCGGGGTGTTCGTCTCGATGGACTTGTTCCTGTTCTACATGTTCTGGGAGATCCAGATGATCCCGATGTACTTCATCATCGGGCTGTGGGGCGGCACCCGGCGCATCTATGCCGCCATCAAATTCTTCCTGTACACGTTCGTGGGCTCGATGCTCATGCTGGTGGCCATCCTGACCATCGTCTGGTGGAACAGCCGCCACACCGGCGTGCTCACCTTCGACATCCTGACGCTCATGAAGGCCGGATTCCCGCCCGCGGTGGCCGGCTGGGCGTTCGCGGCCTTCTTCATCGCTTTCGCGATCAAGGTGCCGATG
>CAVYVU010000008.1:0-68117 GCA_963772095.1 uncultured Thermoleophilia bacterium | reverse complement strand
AGTGGTCTTACTCACTGGTCCTTCTTGCCGTCCAGCTGTTCGATCTCGTCGTCCGTGAGCTTGCCCCACTGCTCCTTGATCTTGCCCTTCATGCGTCCACTTGCCCTTGAGGATGTCGTCGTTCATCGAATGCTCCTTCTGTCTTTGGCCTGCTGACTTCTCACTGTTGGCGTCTGACTTCCCACTTCAGGGATTCGGGACGATCGTCAGTTGGTTGTCGATCCGGTAGCCCGGCGCTTCGACGGCGGCAATACGCGCCGCTTCATCACGCTCGGTCGCGGTCTTCACTGATCCCTTCAACACGACGGTCTTCGTGTCGTGAAGGGTGTCGACGTTGATCTGACTGGCGTCGACGGTGCGGTCGGCCATCAATGCCGACTTGACGTCGACGGTCTCGACGGCTGCCGCAGCCCTGCCCGGCTGCGGAATCACTCGCCGCTGCCGCCTTCTCGCCAGCGATCGCGGCGTCCTCTTTGGCGCCCGCCGCCGTGTTCGAGCAGGCCGCGAGGGAAAGGCTTTCAGTAGGGCGATCGCGAGATATCCGTTCTTCACACTCATCCGGTCCTCCTTGGGCCACGTGCCCGACACCGCACAGAACTTCAATATCGATGCCACGACGTGACTGGCGCATCGGTTACCCAACCCCGCAGCTTCGTGGGCAACAGACTTCCCAAATCGTGGAGCTCAGAGGCAAATGCCTCTCGAAATGGCAGGACTAGTCCTTGCATTGCAAGGCCGAGTTTCTCTTCAGGTGAGGTCAAAGCTATGCACTTGGCTCGTACCAAGGCCGCTGGAAGTAAGGTGCGCGCGTCGATGACGGGCGGCGCCGGCACGGACACGCTGGATCTTCGGGTCCTCTATGGCGTGCTCGCCGATTACCAGCGCGGCAACTTCACGGTTCGGATGCCCGACGATCGCACGGGCCTGGCCGGAAAGATCTGCGACGCCCTCAACACGACGATTGAACGCAACGAGCGCCTGGTCAAGGAGCTCGAGCGCCTGAGCACGGTGGTCGGCAAGGCCGGTAACGTCGAGCGGCGCGCAGCTGCCGTCGGCGGAAGGCGCGTGGAGCACCGCGATCATCCCATCAACGCCCTCATGGCGACCTCGTGCAGCCCACGACCGAAGTGGCGCGCGTGATCGGCGCCGTCGCGAAAGGCGATCTCACCCAGACCATATAGCTGGAATCGACGGTCGCCCGCTGAAGGGCGAGTTCCTGCGCACGGCCAAGGTCGTCAACACGATGGTGGACCAGCTCAACTCGTTCGCCGCCGAGGTCACGCGCGTGGCGAACGAGGTCGGTACCGAAGGCAAGCTGGGCGGCCAGGCCGAGCGTGAAGGGCGTCTCCGGCACCTGGAAGGATCTGACCGACAACGTCAACGGCCTCGCCGCGAACCTCACCGCGCCAGGTGCGCAACATCGCCGAGGTGACCACCGCGGTCGCCAAAGGCGACCTCTCGCAGAAGATCACCGTCGACGCGCAAGGGCGAGATCCTCGAGCTGAAGAACACCATCAACACGATGGTCGACCAGCTCGACTCCGTTCGCCGCCGAGGTCACGCGCGTCGCGCAAGGAGGTCGGCACCGAAGGCAAGCTCGGCGGTCAGGCCGAGGTGAACGGCGTCGTCCGGCACGTGGAAGGACCTGACCGACAACGTCAACGGCCTGGCCGGCGAACCTCACCGCGCAGGTGCGCAACATCGCGAAGGTGACGACGGCGGTCGCCAACGGCGACCTGTCGCAGAAGATCACCGTCGACGCGCGAGGGCGAGATCCTGCGAGCTCAAGAACACGATCAACACGATGGTCGATCAGCTCCGCTCGTTCGCCGCCGAGGTGACGCGCGTCGCGAAGGAGGTCGGCACCGAGGGCAAGCTCGGCGGCCAGGCCGAGGTCAAGGGCGTCTCCGGCACGTGGAAGGACCTGACCGACAACGTCAACGTGCTGGCCGCGCAACCTGACCGACCAGGTGCGCAACATCGCCGAGGTCACGACCGCGGTCGCCAACGGCGACCTCTCGCAGAAGATCACCGTCGACGTCAAGGGCGAGATCCTCGAGCTGAAGAACACCATCAACACGATGGTCGATCAGCTGCAGCTCGCTTCGCCGCCGAGGTGACGCGCGTGGCGCAGGAGGTCGGCACCGAAGGGCAAGCTCGGCGGCCAGGCCGACGTGCAGGGCGTCTCCGGCACCTGGAAGGACCTCACCGACAACGTCAACGTGATGGCCGGCAACCTGACCGGCCAGGTGCGCAACATCGCCAAGGTCACGACCGCCGTCGCGAACGGCGACCTCTCGCAGAAGATCACCGTCGACGCCAAGGGCGAGATCCTCGCAGCTCAAGAACACCATCAACACGATGGTCGATCAGCTGCAGCGCGTTCGCCGCCGAGGTGACGCGCGTGGCGCGCGAGGTCGGCACCGAGGGCAAGCTCGGCGGCCAGGCCGACGTGCAGGGCGTCGCCGGCACCTGGAAGGACCTGACCGACAACGTCAACCTGATGGCCGGCAACCTGACGGGCCAGGTGCGCAACATCGCCGAGGTGACCACCGCCGTCGCCAACGGCGACCTGTCGCAGAAGATCACCGTCGACGTCAGGGGCGAGATCCTCGAGCTGAAGAACACCATCAACACGATGGTCGACCAGCTCAACTCCTTCGCCTCGGAGGTGACGCGCGTCGCGCGCGAGGTCGGCACCGAGGGCAAGCTCGGCGGCCAGGCCGAGGTCCAGGGCGTCGCCGGCACCTGGAAGGACCTCACCGACAACGTCAACGTGCATGGCCGCGCAACCTCACCGGCCAGGTGCGCAACATCGCCGAGGTCACCACGGCCGTCGCCAACGGCGACCTGTCGCAGAAGATCACCGTCGAGGCGCAAGGGCGAGATCCTCGAGCTGAAGAACACCATCAACACGATGGTCGATCAGCTCGCACGCGTTCGCGGCCGAGGTCACGCGCGTCGCGCGCGAGGTCGGCACCGAGGGCAAGCTCGGCGGCCAGGCCGAGGTCCCGGGCGTCGCCGGCACGTGGAAGGACCTCACCGACAACGTCAACGTCCATGGCCGCCAACCTGACCGGCCAGGTGCGCAACATCGCCGAGGTCACGACCGCCGTCGCCAACGGCGACCTGTCGCAGAAGATCACGGTCGACGCCAAGGGCGAGATCCTCGAGCTCAAGAACACCATCAACACGATGGTCGATCAGCTGCAGCTCGTTCGCGGCGGAGGTCACGCGCGTGGCGCGCGAGGTCGGCACCGAGGGCAAGCTCGGCGGCCAGGCCGAGGTGCCGGGCGTCGCCGGCACCTGGAAGGACCTGACCGACAACGTCAACTCGATGGCCGGCAACCTCACCGGCCAGGTGCGCAACATCGCCGACGTCACGACCGCCGTCGCCAACGGCGACCTGTCCCAGAAGATCACGGTCGACGCGCGCGGCGAGATCCTCGAGCTCAAGAACACCATCAACACGATGGTCGACCAGCTCAGCTCGTTCGCCTCCGAGGTGACGCGCGTGGCGCGCGAGGTCGGCACCGAAGGCAAGCTGGGCGGTCAGGCCGAGGTCCCCGGCGTCTCCGGCACCTGGAAGGACCTGACCGACAACGTCAACCGCCTGGCCGCGAACCTGACCGCGCAGGTGCGCGACATCGCCGAGGTGACCACCGCCGTGGCGAAGGGCCCTGGGCGTGCGGTGGCAGATGTCTCGTGCCGAAAGCGCCTCGCCATTGTACTGTCGCGAGGGCACATTTTCCACAGGCCCATGTGGCATTGAACGCCGCAAATGGGGTTTCTTCGGTTTAGAAAGCCGAGATCAGGGCGGTCGATGCCAATGCTAAAGATGGCGTTTTTGCAGGGAAGAACACCAGTTATCAACAGCGGAGTCCACAGATGTGGAAAACGTGGAGAATTGCGAAACGCTAACCCCGCATACACCACCTTTTCTGGGGATAGTGGGGAAAGATGATTTCGCGACTGGGTGGGGTCGCCGCCGCTCATCTCGACGGATCTTGGGGTCCGATGGCACTGAAACATTGTCAAAGTGGTCAAAACGGGGGTCCGATGGGTGATGTGGCTTCTGTGGCCCGCCTCGGGGAGTCGCGAGGGGCCCGACGAACGCGCCGCGCCGCCCCTTGCTGTCGGGCGAGCCCGGTATTGGACGCCGGTGGTGCGCCCAGAGCGTCCACCCGAAGACGTCAATCCACAGAGTGATGAGGGACTGGCCATCAAATCTCGGGAGGTCGTACCCTGTTATCCACATTGTCCACAGCGAGCCTGTGTACGCCTACGGCAGCGCTCTCTTGGTTTCCAGTGGATGTTGGACTAAAGGGCAACACGGGGTTGTTGGCCGCCGAAAGCGTTCTTCTCATCACTTCCGATCTACCATGCCCTCGAACAAGCTCCAGCCCGTTCGAGGACGGTTTTCCCCGTGGATGAAGCCGTAGTTTCCGCGAGTTCCCGGGCCCATGAAGACGCAGACCCCGCGCACGAGAGCACGTAGCCTCCGGGGACCCTGTGCTGGAAGCTTTGTCCGGAATGGGATCTGCGCCAAGGGATGCATCAGGGATGATTGACGCCACGGGGGCCGACTTGTATACTTCGCGACCCTCTTATGTGACTGTTCCGGGGTATCTGACCACGTGCGCGGGCCACTTAGGGCCGTGGCGACGTTGAGCGATAAGCGAGGAAATGTGAAAAGGACGTATCAGCCCAATAAGCGCAAGCGCAAGAAGACCCACGGGTTTCGCGTGCGCATGAGTACAAAAGCCGGCCGAGCGGTTCTCAAGCGCAGGCGCGACAAAGGCCGCAAACGCCTCTCTGCCTAGCATGGCGTGACTCGGTCTCACGGCCGACTTTCCCGTTCCGAAGACTTCGCCCGTGTCTATCGCTCGGGCCGGTCTGTTGCCAATAGGTATCTAGTTCTATACTATTTCGAGCGCTCCGGAGGCGCGAGCACCGATGAGAATGCGCAGTCTCCGCGGGTGGGGTTTTCAGTCTCAAAGCGCCTTGGCTCGGCAGTCGACAGAAACCGTATCAAGCGCGTCCTGCGCGAGGCGTACCGTTTGAACGGTCAGTCCTTCAGGGGGAACATGGACTTCGTATTGATCGCGCGCGAGCCTTTAGCCGACCTGTTGTCGGCGGAGGGGTATTCAGCCGTTGAGGCGAAGATGATCGAGGTCTTTCGGAAAGCCTCTCTTCTAGTAGCGTCCCAAGAGCCACGCTATACATCGTGAGCAAGAGTTTTCACCCCATGCGAGTCTTGCTGATCTGGGCCATCCGCTCTTATCAAACGCTGGTGTCTCCAGCTCTTCCTCGCTCATGCAAATACTATCCTTCGTGTTCTCAGTATGCGATCGACGCGGTTACTCAGTACGGAGCTCTCCGCGGGTTCGTGCTGGCAGGGTGGCGACTGATGCGATGCAATCCCTTGAGTTACGGCGGCTATGACCCCGTCGACAGGCAGAAACTGTTCAAGCCGGGGCTGGCGCCGATGGAGCCCGATGCGGGTGACCAGGTAGAGCTGTCCTGGACAGGTTTACCCTGCACTGGCTCAGAACTTCCTATTATGAAGCATGAAAAGGAACCGTGCCACCAGGGCGGATGTCCCCCATCTCGTTCGGCGATGAGCCGGAGCAGACCTCTTGTGCGAAGCCGGGTGGCGGGCCAATGAGCGCGATAGCGAACCTCCTTTCGCCGCTGAGCAACTTCTTCTTTTCCATCTTGAAATTCCTGCACGGCGGACTGAATCCAGCCAATCCGTTCTTGTCGTGGGCGTGGGCGATCGTCGTGTTGACCGTGATCGTGCGCGTGATACTGATTCCCTTGACCTGGCGTCAGATCAAGAGCATGCGCGCCATGCAGGCGCTGCAGCCGCAGATCAAGGAACTGCAGGAGAAATACAAGGGCGACCGGCAGCTTCTGCAGCAGAAGACAATGGAGTTCTACTCGGAGAACAAGGTCAGTCCCTTCGGGTCTTGCCTGCCTCTCGTCCTCCAGTTGCCGGTATTCTTCGGTCTTTATTACATGCTGCGAGGCCAATCCGGCGTAAGCCAGGCCGGCGTGCACGGAGTGCTCATAGGCCAAGGATGGCTCTGGATCCACGACATCACCAAGTTCAGCCTTCCGCTTATGTTCCTGTACATCGCCAGCCAATTCGTAGCCTCGTGGCAAACGGCCCGGAACAGTCCGTCACAGCAGAAGATGCTCGCCTATTTCATGCCGGTCATCGTGGGCATTTTCATGTTCATCGGCAAATGGCCGGCGGGTCTGTTCATCTACTGGTTCACATCCAACCTTTGGACCATAGCTCAGCAATACGTTGCGGAGAAACTGATGCCGACGCCGGTCCCGGTTAAAGCGGGAGGGTCGTCAACTCGTGGGGGTTCCGTTAAACCTCCCGCGAAAGCTCCCGCTCAGGTGTCACCTGGGCGGCCCGGGGCGCGGCCGGCTGTAAAGAGTGGAGGCAAGCCAAGTGGCCAAAAAACGGGTACAGCAAGGAAGCAAGCAGGTGGCCAGAGCCAACGGCCCAACCGTGGAACAGGCCGTGCAAAGGGCTCTCGCGGAACTTGATTTCGCGCCCGGCGAGTTAGCCGACGATCAGTACGAGATCACCATCCTGGTGCCGCCTGAGGAAGGTTTCATGGGCGTGGGAGCAGTGGATGCTTTCGTTGAGGTGGCGCTCACAGACGAGGCCCTTGACTTCTTCGGGCCCGAGGCCGACCAACAGCCGGTGGATCTCTTCCCGGACGACGAAGAGTACGAGGATGTCATCGACCCCGACGAAGCGCCCGAAGCGCAGCGGCTCCGGGCCTTTCTGAGACGCGTCCTGGACGAACTCGACCTAAACGCTCAGATCCGCATCACTGAGAAACCAGATGAGATCTACGCGGAAATCTCCGGAGAGGATCTGGGCATCTTTATCGGCCGCAGGGGTCAGACCATCGATGCGGTGGAGTACCTTGCGAGCATCGCCGTGTTCCCGGAGCCACATGAACGGAAACATGTGGAAGTGGACGCCGAAGGCTACAAGGAGCGTCGTCGCCGGCAGATCGAGCGGGTTGCTCTGCGCAAGGCCCAGGAAGCGGCACGGCGCGGAAAACCCGTCCAACTCACTCCGATGACTCCCGCCGAACGGAAGATCGTCCATGTGACGCTGAAGAGCAGGTCCGATGTTGTGACCGCCAGCCAAGGTCGCGAGCCTAATCGGTCGGTGGTGATTTCTCCCACGAGGTAAGCCCCCGGTGGGAGCCCAAGGATGACGGGGCGTGGGCAAGCGCGGCGGGCACATGTCCCATTCTGGCGGACCATGAACGCGCGGACCGCGCCGGTCTTGGCCGTTTGCCCTGTTTTCTGGCATCATCTCTGCCCCTGGTCCCAATGGCTGCATGTTCTTGGCACGAGGACATGCACCTTCAGCGAGCAATCAATATGGCCGTTCAACTTAACAAGGATCCAGAGCGTGATGGCGCGGACACAATAGTCGCGATGTCGGCGGCTCCCGGTCGCGGGGCTATCGGCATCGTGAGAATGAGTGGTCCTGATGCCCTGCGCATCGGCGAGTCAGCCTTCAGGCCGGCCCGGGGTTTTCCTGTGGGTCCGGCCGAAACACACTGTCTCCTGTACGGGCACGTTGTAAGCGAAGCGGATGGCGCAGTGATCGACGAAGCGCTGCTCGCCGTGATGCGCTCTCCGCGCACGTACACTCGAGAGGACGTTGTTGAGATTCACTGCCATGGGGGTCTGGCCGCACAGCGCGAGGTCCTTCGGGAGGTCATCAGACTAGGGGCGCGGCCGGCGGAGCCCGGAGAGTTCACCAGGCGTGCCTTCATTAACGGGCGGATCGACCTCACTCAAGCTGAGAGCGTGGCATCGATTGTCGCGGCTCGGAGTGCGGGCGCACTCAGAGCGTCGGTGCGCCAACTCGAAGGCGGGCTGTCCAACAAGCTTCGTGGTCTGAGGAAGCATCTCATCCGGGTCCTAGCCCAAGTCGAGGCGACAGTGGACTTCGCGGACGAGGACGTCGAGCCCGTTGATTGGCCCGCGGTGTCCAACGAGCTAGATGAGGTCATCGGTGAACTCCGCCTGCTGCTTGAAACAGCCTTCTTGGGTAGGGCCTTGGAGCATGGAGTCCGCACTGCGATCGTAGGCCGGCCGAATGTCGGCAAGAGCTCGCTTCTGAATGCACTGCTGATGCGAGAGAGGGCCATCGTGTCTGAGATTCCCGGCACGACTCGGGATACGGTCGAAGAGCTCGTGGAGATAGGCGGGATACCCCTTCATCTAGTCGACACCGCGGGGCTGAGAAGTGGCGGGGACCGAGTCGAACAGATGGGCGTCGAAAGATCCCACAGAGCCATGGAGGAAGCCGATCTGGTCCTGGCAGTGTTCGATCTTTCTAAACCCTGGGCTCCGGCCGACTCACAGCTTCTGATGCAGCTCGATCCGGTCAGAACGATTGTGGTAGGGAACAAACTGGATCTTGTCAGACCGCCAGCCTCAGATGAATTGCACAGGAGGCTAAAGGCGGCAACTGGTCGGGACGATTGGCTCCACTCCTCGGTCTCGGCGGTGGTGGGTACTGGGCTGGATGGTCTTCGCGGTCTGATACAACGGAGTGTCACCGGGGAGGCGGGCGTGCATCTGGACGAGCCGATCCTCGCGAATGAGCGGCAGCGAGGTCTGGTCGAGCAGGCGTTGGGCGGTGCCGTTGCTGCCTTGGAAGGATCGCGGAGTGCTGCCTACGAAGAACTGATCTGTGAAGATATCCGGGCCTCGGTCAACGCTCTCGGGCTTGTCACGGGGGAAGACATCACTCCGGACTTACTCGAAGAAATCTTCAGTCAATTCTGCATTGGCAAGTGATGGTAATCGCGACCCATTGGGGAATCGCGAAACAAATACTCACGGACTGCGAGAAGGATAGGATGACCCCTAACGGGTCAGAGGACCGCTGCGTCGACCCGGACCGCGCGAGTGCCCAGCCGGAGCCGGGGATTTCGTCAAGCCCGCCGGAGGATTGCATTTCAGGGTATGACATTCAACCGAGATCGGCGACCCCATTACGGCCATCGGTGATAGTCGTGGGGGCCGGCGTGTCGGGCTGCGCGTGTGCAGCCTGTCTTGCCGCCGCCGGGGCGCAGGTACTGCTTGTCAATAGCGCCTTGGATATTCTCGGCCTCCCCGGCTATGGTCCGGGATTGTTTCCCGCTCAGGGGGGCTGGTCGGAGTTGGCCGGCGTCTTGAGCGACCTTCCGGCGCCGCTCCGTTGGGCTTGGCTGAGTTCCGCCAGCGTCGTGAAGAACGGCAGTCCGCTGCTACTTGTGGACAGGCGGGCGGTGAGTTTGGAGACCAAGAGAGCCCTCGAAGGCATGGCTGGCATCGACTTCCGGCAAGGCCTTGTCGTGGAAATAAGGCCGGGCGTCGAGGGAATGGCAGACAGCGATAGGGAAGGCGCCTTGCAGACAGAATTCGCAGCCCCCGGAGCAAGGCCGGAGCTAGCATCCCGCCCATCCTCTTCCGAATTGGCGACCCGATCGGATATGTCGATGGCAACTTCGCCCGGGACTGCCGCAACGGTGACGCAGCGGCACACCCGAGGCGGGTCGTCGCGGGTTGCCGCGCCCTTCGCCGGGCGGTTGGAGGTAGAGACGGCGTTCGGGGAAGTGTTCTCTGCGGACGCGGTCGTGATTGCCGTGGGTCTTGGACTGGGCGGGCGGATCGCTGTTGGCAGCGACGGCATGACCGGGGGCCGATACGGTGAGGTGGCGGCTGATGCCTTGCAGCATTCACTTGAGACCCAGGGAGTCAGCTTCGAAAGAGTGCACGTACGAGTGGGGACAGAGGTGTGCGGTAGCCGAGTGGGCAGTTTTGAGCAAATAGCTGGCGTCCTTGCGGATTCCGAAGACACCGGAGCCATCCGCGTGAGTGTCATCCTTGAAGGACTGCAGAAGGATGGCGGGGACGCCGAATCGGTACCTGGTCTGGACTCGATACGAGACGCTCTCTCGCGCATAGCTGGCGGCGGTCGAATGGGCGACGTCATGAAGGCTGAAGAATGGCCGGTCAATTACCCCGCAGCACCGCACAGGATGGGCGGGCTTCGGCCTAGTCGGGCGCTGTTGCCGCGTCAACTTGGGCAGCAACTGGGAAAGGGGTCTCGATCGCAGTTTGGACCGCGATCTCGAGCGGAGCTGGAAGAGCGATCGAGATCGCGGCTGGAAGAGGGATTTCGAGCGCAACTCGGAGAGCGACTCGAAGACCAAAGCGGAAACAATTCTCTCGGTGGCCCGAACAAGCCCGCGTCGAGCCCCGTACTGGGGCCGGCGTCTCCAGAGACCGCAATAGCTGGGTCGATGTCTTCAATCGGTATCGCGTCTAGCGCAGCCGCGAATGCCGTGACGGTCCAGACCGGAGCACACGACCCTGTGCTTTGGCCGAGACTCGATCTCGAACCTCTCGTGAGCCCGGACTGTGGCAGTACGGCTGAACTCTATGTTAGGCCCGGCGAAGATGTGAATGCGGCGCAGAATACCCCTGCTTCCCGGCTGGAACACGTTATCGCTGCGAATATCATTGTGGAGAGGGGTGCTGACGGAAGGATTCTCGGACTTCCTGGCGTTTGGGCGGCTGGTCAGGTTGCCGGGACCCTTGGCTACCTTGAGAGTCTGCGGTCGGGCATCGAAGTGGCCAGCGCGGTGATGAATGACCTAGAACCGGTGATGGTTGACCGGGAGAACGGAGTCTCTGCGATTCCCTGTCCCGCAGACATCGAGTAGCGATGCAATCACGCACCGAGTGGACATACGATGTCGTTGTGGTGGGTGGCGGTCACGCCGGGTGTGAGGCAGCCCTTGCCTCGGCGCGCATGGGATGCCGGACGGCCTTGGTCACGCTTCATCTGGACAAGATCGCATTGATGCCGTGTAATCCCGCGATAGGCGGCGTTGGCAAAGGACAACTCACACGAGAAGTCGATGCGTTGGGTGGTGAGCAAGGCCGGAATACGGACAAAGCATTCATCCAGATCAAGATGCTGAATACGTCCAAAGGGCCTGCTGTTCGAGCATTACGCGCCCAGGCCGACAAGAGGCTATATGAGGACTGGATGAAGGTCGTACTCTCTCGGACGCCCGGGCTTGATTTGATTCAGGGCGAAGCTGAGGCCCTTCTTGTTTCACGTGAAACAATCAGAGGCCTAAGGCTGGCCGATGGCCGAGTGGTCTTGTCGCAGGCCGTTATTCTGGCGACCGGGACGTTCCTTCGCGGAAGGATCGTAATCGGGGACAGGAGCTATGCCGCAGGCAGAGTGGGTGAGCTGCCGGCACAACGTCTGTCGGGGAGTCTGATCGCGCATGGGCTTCAACTAGAGCGATTCCAGTCGGCGACGCCCCCTCGCATTGACGGTGACACCATAGATCGCGGCCGGATGCTGGAACAGCCAGGCGATTCTGGGGGCCTTTCATTTTCGCACTGGGCAACCCCCTCGCCACGCAACCAGGTGTCATGCTATCTCACGCACACCACGAGACACACGCACGAGGTGGTTGCGAAGCATCTGCACCTGAGCCCGCTGAAGAGCGGTTCTATCAGTGGCAAGGGTCCGCGGTACTGCCCGTCAATCGATCGGAAGCTGATCAATTTCCCAGACAAAGAGCAACACCCCGTGTTCGTTGAGCCCGAAGGAATCCTCACAAAGGAAATGTACTTGCAAGGCCTAACGACTAGTCTGCCCGTATTTGTCCAGGAATTGATTATTCGGGCAACTCCGGGGATGGAACACGCGCGGCTTGTGAGGCCTGGTTATGCGGTGGAGTACGACTACCTCCCGCCCGAGCAACTTACGTTGGCTCTGGAGACCAAGGTCGTTCGCGGCCTGTTCTCGGCCGGGCAGCTCAACGGCACTTCCGGCTATGAGGAGGCCGCGGCACAGGGACTCATGGCTGGGATCAACGCGGCACTCCGAGTGAGAGACGAGCCCCCGTTGATCCTGAGGAGGGACCAGGGATACATCGGCGTGCTGATAGACGACTTAGTGACCAAGGGCGTCGATGAGCCCTATCGGATGTTCACCTCTCGGGCGGAATACCGTCTGCTGCTCAGGCATGACAATGCGGGGGAAAGGCTTTCTTTGCTCGGCCACTCGCTGGGCCTTATCAGTTCGGAGCAGTTGGCCCAGGTGGAGGAGAAAGAGCGGCAGGTTCGGGAATACACCGAGTTTCTGGAAACGTCCTTCGTCAGGGCGAGCCCCGAAACCGACGAATTGCTCGAGTTGCTAGGCACGGTACCGCTCGAGGAGTCCCAAAGCGCCTCAAAACTCCTGCGACGGCCGCAAGTGACCTTTGATCAACTCCTTGGCATGCTTGCTCAGGATGATCGCGAGCGATTGGAGCACGTTCCTCTGGAGGTTCTGGAGCAACTCATCATTCAAGCCCGGTACGAGGGCTACATCCGCCGCCAACTGTCCGAAATCCGTCGTCATCGCGCGACGGAGTCATTGGCATTTCCCCCGGACTTCGATTATGTGTCTCTGGAAGGACTGACTTTCGAAGCGAAGGACAAGCTCAACCGGCTACGACCTGCGACGCTCGGCCAGGCGTCTCGCATCCCCGGGGTGTCGCCGGCGGATATTTCGCTGCTCCTGGTACACGTTCACCGAGCACACGCCTGGAATGATAGGGCCGAGGACCGTGCGAAGGCTGCGGCGGGTGAGGGGGTCAGTCCTGAAGCTGGTTGAGAGGGACAGTTATCTTGCCCGCGGTCTAGATGCCCGCGCCCAAGATGGTCTGGCTATCCTTGGCGACCTACTTGTGTCCTCGCTGACAAATGTCACTGCACTCAAGGAACCGCATGAAATCGAACGAATGCACTTCCTCGACTCCCTATCCCTTCTCGACCTCCCCGAGGTTTCTGTTGCATCGGACATCGTAGACATTGGCTCGGGTGCAGGCCTACCGGCTCTGGTACTCGCCCTTGCGCTGCCGAACACCAGCCTGGTAGCCCTTGAATCGCAGGAGAAGAAGTGCGCGTTCATTCGGAAAGCGTCGCAGGATCTGGGCCTTTCCAATCTGTCAGTCGAGTGCGCGAGAGCGGAGGACTATGGGCAGGGCGCGATGAGGGCGTCATTCGGCCTCGCAGTTTCACGGGCCCTCGCTCCACTAGCCGTTGTTGCCGAGCTATCTCTACCGCTAGTGAAGCTAGGCGGGGTCATGATCGCGATGAAGGGGTCTGTCTCCAACCAAGAGCGTACACAGGGAGAGAAGGCCCTCGCTATACTGGGGGCTGACTCCATGGACATTGTTCGTCTGCATCCGTTCCTGGGGGCCGAAAATAGGTGGGCGTGCGTAGCTGTCAAGCGGCGGGAGACCGACCCACAGCTATCCCCGTCGTCCGGGGATGCCGGCGAAGAGACCGCTGGGGGCTTGAATGCCTGTAGGCACTGTGAAACGTACGTGGAGGCGTAGAGGCAGACGCGACAAGCGCTGAAACCTGTTAACGAGCGGACGGCGAAAGTAGCTGGACCCTGATATACGCGATTGCAAACCAAAAGGGCGGGGTGGGAAAGACCACCACTGCCATCAATCTGGCCGCGAACCTTGCCCAAGCCGGGGAGAAGGTGCTCCTCGTGGACATGGATTCCCAGGCCAACGCGACACACGGTTTGGGCGTCAGAATTCCGCGCGGCGAACCCACGATTCTGGAGGTTTTGCTGGGAGAAAGGGCGCTCGCCTCGATTATTCGGCCGTCGTCGGTGGAGAGGCTGGATGTTGCCCCATCGTCACCAGACATGGCAGGCTCGAGCGTGTTGCTTCCAAATCTTGACCGTCGCGAATACCGGTTGAAGGACGCAGTCCGAGAGTTGTTCGATAGCGGCCCGCACTACGACTACATCTTTTTCGACTGTCCGCCGTCGTTGGGGCTCCTCACGATCAACTCCCTTGTCGCTGCTGATCAGGTGATCATTCCGGTTCAAACGGAGTACTACGCTCTTGAAGGCTTAGCTCAGCTGATCTCGACGGTTTTCGCGGTTCGAGAGCGCCTGAACCCGTCGCTCAAGATCGCCGGACTGGTCCTTACCATGATGGATCCGCGCACGATGCTGGCCAGACAGGTGGAGCGGGAGATCAGATCACATTTTCCGAACCTGAGCTTCAAGACTGTCATACCCCGCAACGTCCGCTTGGCGGAAGCGCCAAGTCATGGCTTGCCGGTTTCGATGATCGATCCGCGCTGTGCCGGGTCGGACGCTTACTTCGATCTTGCGATGGAGGTTGTAGGTCATGGCTAAGAGACCGGCTCTGGGCAGGGGTCTGGCGGCACTTCTGGGCGAGGGTGCCGACGGTGAGGGCATGGCACTGATCGACGACGCGGCCGTTCTTGGGGGCGGCGGCGTCATCGACCTGCCTGTTGGGTCCATTAGGCGCAATCCCCGTCAGCCTCGCCGTGTCATGGATCCAGAGGCGCTAGACGAACTTGCCCGGTCGATAGCCGCGGTGGGCGTGGTTCAGCCGATCATCGTCCGGCAGACCTCTGAGGGCTATGAATTGATTGCTGGCGAGAGACGATGGCTAGCCGCCCAGAAAGCTGGATTTACCGTCGTTCCGGCCATCCTGCGTGGCGCCTCGGATACAGAAAGCCTCGAGATCGCGCTGATCGAGAACGTGGTCCGCCAGCAATTGAACCCTGTAGATGAGGCGTACGCGTTCAAGATCCTTCTGGAGGATCTCGGAGTCACGCAAGAGAATCTTGCTGCCCGAGTTGGCAAGAGCCGCTCTGCTATCGCGAACAAGGTGCGCCTCTTAGACCTTCCCTCGGCCATACAGGAGCTGATGAGCGCCGGTACCTTGAGTGAGGGCCATGGTCGCGCGCTGCTCGGACTCGGCGAACGCGGGAAACAACTGCGTTTGGCGCGCCGAGCGTCGGAGAGAGGTCTGTCGGTCCGCCAAGTGGAAGAAGAGGTCCGTCGGTTGAACGAGGCTTCAGGCACGAAGGCTACATCTGCGGCCCCCGCGCCTGGAATCGGAGTTAGCGGACCAGGTACGAGACACGTTCTTCTCTTCCCTGGGTGTTATGCCCAGGCTAAGACTGCAAGGCAAAGGCGGAAGGGTGGAGATTCCCTTTTCGGACGCAGACGATCTGCGTCGGTTGCTGGAGAGACTCGGGTCGTGAAACAGCCGATCCCTGGGTCTTTGGCTGTTTGAGCTGATCTCTCTCTGGCCTCGCTCGGATTTTCGCAGCGCGTCTTGTCTTCGGCCTCCTGTTGCCGCCGCCTGTTGCTTTGTGTTCGCTCGCTCACCCAAGCGAGAAGCCTTCCGAATCTCCACGACGCCCGGTTTGCGGGAATCATTGCGGTCTTCGCACCCGGCGAGAATCTGGTGGAACCGTTCTCTTTGCCGCGCGCGTCGAATGCGCGGCCGCACAGCGAGGGGTGCCACGCTCCCGAGGCCGGCAAATCACGGAATCCTTTTCGTCAGGGGGAGAGCATGGACAGCAATCACGCGTCAGCCTCATCATCGGAAGGTATCGATTCCTCGCCGCGGAGAGTCCTGAGTTTGGCCGAGAGAATGCGTTTGAACCACGCGTTCCGAAGCGCGACATTTAAGGTCGCCCTTGGCATGGTCGGGCTCGGTCTCATGTCTACGCTTCTCGTCGCGTGCGGTCAGCAAGGGGCCCGCGTAACCGCCCCACTCGGCTCGGGGAGCGCCGTGGGATCGACCAATACCATT
Source organism: uncultured Thermoleophilia bacterium (assembly GCA_963772095.1). Lineage (GTDB taxonomy): Bacteria > Actinomycetota > Thermoleophilia > RBG-16-64-13 > RBG-16-64-13 > Chersky-299. The sequence goes on along the minus strand of CAVYVU010000008.1, from coordinate 52,398 downwards.
ACCGTCTCGGGTAGGGCCACAGTCAACGCGTCGCCCGATGAAGCCGTAATAACCATTAGCGTAGAAACTCTGGGCAAGGATCCAGCCTCGGCGCTTGATTCGAACTCAAAAACTACGAAGACCGTTGCCGATCGGCTGACCGCGGAAAGTGTGCCGAATGATGCCGTCCAGACTTCCAATGTGTCCGTCTATCCAGATCGCGCCTACGATCCCAAGACCGGCAAGGAAAGCATCACTGGCTACCGAGCGACCAACTCAGTCGTCGTGACCCTTAGGGATGCAGCCACGGTCGGCAAAGTTCTGGCATCGGCCGTCGAGACCGGGGCGACCACAGTCTCGGGCCCGGTTTGGCAGGTTGCCGCGGACAGCGCTTCTCTCACTGAAGCGTTGACAAAGGCTGTCGCCAATGCACGCGAGAAGGCGCAAGCCCTCGCTGAAGCCCAGGGAGTCAAGTTGGGCGGGGTTGTTTCCATGACTGAGAGCGCAGTGGATCAGCCAACGGTTCCTCAGTATGACAGTGCCAAGACCGCAGCTGGAAGCTCGGTCGAGACGCCACCGGTCAGTGCCGGCACTATCGAGATCACCGGCAGCATGACCGTCACCTACAGCCTTACCAACTAAAGCAAAGTTCATCCCAGGCTCGAATGTTCTAATCGCTGGTTGGCCTCGTCCGCCACGCCTCCTGTTATGATGGGCGCATGGGATTCCGGGTCGTCATCGACAAAGCCCTAGATACGTGGATGCTTGAGCTCAAGGTGAGCTTGACGCGCACCGAGAGCGCGGAAGTCTTCGTGTCGGGAGACACCTTACTCCAGTGGCCGGAAGAAGGTCTCCGGTCGGTCAGCAATCTTCCACTTGAGCGCACAACAATGTTCATCTCCGAGGCAGCCGCTCGGTCTGAGGGAGTCTGCCTCGAATATACGACCGAGAAGCAGGCAACGAGCGCTGCGGCGATACTTCGAACTCAACTGGAGGAGGCTGGGATCCAAGAGGAGCCCCGGACGGTGCCAGCAGGTCGAGGAGGGTCAGTGGACCTCTTTAGGGAGGCCCTCGCAGAGTACCTTACGCTTCCGGGGATGCAGGCGGCGATATTGGTTTCTGACCAAGGACTAATGATCAGTGGGGTCGCCATTGACGGGGTGGACACAGTGAGCATCGCGGCGCTTATCGTCGACACTATTTCTTCGGCCCAGCGACTGGGCGCGCAAGCTCGGGGCGGCTCACTAGGTACGATGACAGTGGAATACGAGAATTTGAACCTGATCGTCGCTCCGTTCTCACCCGAGGTAATGCTGGTCATAGTCGCTGAACCGGGTTCAATAGCCGCGACGTCACCCAGGGCAGGATGCACGACCCCCGAGAAGACTTGCGATCCCCAGAGTGTTCGCGCGCCGGAGCGGGCAGATACTCAGATCTGAAATCGCTTGAAATGTCAGGGAAGCGCGGTCCTTGAGCCCTCCCAGGCTCACTTCGCTGACGGATCCGGCTGAGCTTGGGTGCCGATTTGTTTTCCCGTGACGTAATCCAGAAAGCCGATTACCTCGACAGTGCTCGCAGTCGTAGGGCTAGGAGCGGCGAGAGGCGACGTAGTCGCCGTAGCCGGCGGCGCGGCGGTCGGCTCGGGGCCCGGCGTGAGAGGTTGGCTGGGGTCGAGTACCCCCCAAACCTCCCAGACAAGCCGGGGCGGCTGTAGGATTGTGAGCGCAATACCAGCGCGCGTATAGTAGACGTATTGCTTCCCATCAGGGAAGTAAAGTAGTTTAACCTTAGTTGGCTTTAGCGAACTGGCCGAGAAGAGCGCCTTCGCCTGGCTCAGTGCCTTGCCCGAGTTGCTGAGTTGTGCGGAGTCAGAAGCACGTAGCAGGGCTACGATGAGGCCGTACGCTCTGATAGGGTGGATCGCGTACTGGCCGTCTTGATTCGGCGAAGTGAACCGTTCGGCCACGGGGAGCGGAAGGGCCAACAGCAACAGAATCACCACTGGGACAATCCATAAGAGATGGCGTACGGGCCGCATGGGCAGAGTCCCTCCGAGTCTCACCACTCAGGCGCCCGGACCAGCCGTGCCCGGTTCGCTATCCAGGGTGTCTCAAACCAGATTATCCTTCAGGAGGGCGGAAAACGCCACGTGGGAAGGAGCGCTAGTGCTAGGCCAAGGCAGGATCATAGTCAATACCGGAGATGGCAAGGGAAAGACCACCGCGGCTTTTGGCACGGTCTTTCGAGCGGCTGGTCATGCGCAAAAGGTAGCTGTGGTCCAGTTCATCAAGGGCGAATGGAATTATGGGGAGGCTCGAGCTGCGGAGAAGTTCTCGAACATAGAAATCACGAGGATCGGGGCGGGTTTCACATGGTTGGCTAAGGATCCCGAAGAGTCTCGAACACTGGCCCGGGAGGCCTGGAGCAAGTGCCTCGATCTGGGGACGAGCGACCAGTTCGACTTGCTCGTGATGGATGAGCTGAATTGCGCGGTCGCAGAGGGTTTCGTCAGCGCGGAAGAGGTAGTTCAATTCCTTGAGCACAAGCCGCCACGGCTTTCTGTGATCATCACGGGAAGAGATGCTCGGGCAGAGATCATCGACGTGGCAGACACGGTCACAGACATGAGATGCATCAAGCACGCCTTCGCTCAAGGGGTGCCGGCGCGGCGCGGCATAGAGTATTGACCTGACCCAAAGAGCCGGCATAGCCGGGGCGGCGCGCGTTTTGGTCCGACCATCCTACCTTAGCCGTGGATCTCTGCGGGAGATCTCCACTGCAGGGGCGCCCGGTCAGGTAAAAACTAAGACTTGTCGGAGTAAGCTAAGACTTGTCGGAGTAAGACCTCAGTCGTCCGGCTAACTGCCCGCAGGCGGCGTCGATCCGGTCGCCTTTGCTCTGCCGGACTACTGTTTCGATGCGACTGCTGGTCAGAATGCTGCGAAAGGCTTCGACTGTTTGGCGGCTGGGGGCGTGTAACTGGCCGGGGGGCCGATCGGGGCGACCCGAACTCGTGGCCGGAACGGTGGCCCCAACGGCGGCCGCAACGGAGCGCTTGTTTGCCGTAGCCGCTGGTCTCGGATGCGGCGCTTGCCAGACTTGGTTCCATACAAGAAGGTTGACGGCGACCACATGGCCTTTGAGGAGGGCGGCCAGTCTTCGAGCATCCTCGGGTGAATCATTGACGTCGCCCAGAAGAACGTATTCCACGAGAAGCTTGCGGTGCGTCATCTCGAAGTGGTCCCACGCCGCAGCCAGGATCTCTGCAAGCGAGTGACGGAACTTAGCGGGAATTAGCCGGGCGCGCAGAGCATCGTCGGCGGCATGAAGGCTGATCGCAAGGTTCACCTGTGGCTCCTCTTCCGCGAGTCTCCGTATTCCGGCGGGGATTCCCACGGTCGACACGGAGAGCGACCGGTGGGACATGTTCATTCCGGAAGGGTCGGTGAGTACCCGGATCGACGCGAGGACTGCCTGGAGATTCAGGAGTGGTTCGCCCATTCCCATCAACACGACGTTCGAGAGCCTCCTCCCTTCGTCGCGCAAGAGGGCCGAGACCGCCCGGGCCTGGTCGACGATCTCGGCGACATCCAGGTTGCGGGTAAGACCCATGCCGCCGGTGCCGCAAAACACGCAGCCGACCGCGCAGCCTACCTGGGTGGAGATGCAAGCCGTGACTCGTTGCCGGTAGCGCATTACCACGGTCTCGATGCATGCGCCGTCGGCCCCGGAGAGAAGAAGCTTGGTCGTACCGTCTTCGGACGAGCGTCGGGCTGTCTCTCGAAGGACCGACGCCCCGCGATCGTGCAGCCGGGACCTGAGGTCACCGGGAATCGATGTCGCGTCGGCGAACTCGACGCCGGGATGCTGGACCAGGTGCTCATAGACCTGGCCATATCGGTAAAGTGGCGCATTCGAGTCGAGCAATTCCTGATAGAGATCAGGGCGATAGATTGCAAGAAGATCTTGAGGACTCGGGGCCGGTCGCGAAGCCTTAATGTGTTGCGTCGCGCCGGCCTTTGGGCGGCTCTTTTGCGTCGGGTCCGAACGGCGCGCCAAGGAAGCGCGAGAAACCCGTTTGGCTCCCCCCTGGCGCGGGGCGGAGGCAGGCCGTCGTTGATCGCGGCCGGCGGGCTTCGAACGGGTAGGTTTTGCAGGCGTAGCCATCTACAGGTCCAGAAGACTGGTTGTAGGTAGGGTGGGCACCCGGCCGTCGTCCATGCCGCCGTCGCGCGCGGCCGAGACTCCGAGTCGGCCGGATGAGTCGCTTGGGCGGCCTTTCTCTAAAGGGCAGATCCTGATCAGCATCCCGCGTTGGATTCCCAATACTTCCGCGGCGCTCGCGCCGTTGAGCGCAAGGGCCACGTGGTCCCAGGAGTCACGGTAGAGCCCCAACTCCCCTGGGGCTAGGTCTCCATAGGTGTGCACGTGTCGCGCGGTCCACTGAGGTACGCACTCGCCTACCACCTCGATATCCATCTGTGGGGACGACAGTCCGAAGTCGTCATACGTCAGAGCAAGCTCGATGTTGCCAAATCGGTCCACCTCGATTACTTCCGTGGTCGCGCCGGTGCCGTCGAACTTGACGATGCGCGCAGGCAGGCGCACGATCGAGTCGAGGTCGGCAGGTGTGGATATTTCTCCGGCCGGCACGCCAGAGGCCAGAATAGCGGCCGCCGGGGCAAAAAGGTCGCGGCCATGGAACGTGTGGGAAACGCGGTCGTCGGCGAGTCCGGCTCGGGTGAGCACCCGCCCTTGATCCAGCACCCAGGCCTCGGAGCCTCCTCCAAGAGCATCCAGCGCCGCGACCAAAAGGCCGTTGTCTGGGCCGATCAGCAGGTCTCCCCTCTTCGCCTGCAGGGCGAGTGGGCGACGGTCGGTACCGACGCCTGGATCGACAACTGCAAGATGCACCGCCACCGGGCACAGCGGCGCCACTCTCGCCAGAACGGCCGCTCCTTCGCGGATATCGCCCACTCCTACCTCATGCGAGATGTGCATGACCTTGGCGTCCGGGCGCAGCAAGACAAGGGCGGCCTCACAAGCCGCCACATAGCCTCCGCTCCAACCGAAATCGGTCAGGAAGGTGATGAGATCGTAATCGCTCATGTGCGAAAGCTTCCCAAAGATAATGCTCCTCGAGCTGGCAACAGGTCCTCGATCATGCCGCCTTGGCCAAGACTTATGCGGAGTCGCAATCCTTGGAGGGAAGCAAAGGGCAGCATGTTCAGCGGGAGCGCCATCTCCACCACCTCTCTCCAAGAAGACCGGGAAGTGGCCGCCAGGGCAGGGTACTGTGTAGAGCTTACTCTGACATGACCTTCCTCTTCCAGCGCAGACCAGCTTTCCAGAAGCACGCGCACGGCTGCCATCACTTGCTCGCCGGCACCTACAAGCTTGCTTTCAGGCACGGACGCTTCCGTCGAGCTGCGCCCGTCGACGCTCGGTCCACCGGCACTCGGCCCGCCCAACGCTTCGCCCTGCATAGCAGGCGGCGGCTTGTCAGCCGGGTGGCGCTCAGTGTCGAGGCGCCGCTCGCCAGCCGGGTGCGGCTCGCGGCGAGGTGTTGCTTGCCATCGGGGGACCGCTCGTCATCGAGGCGCCGCTCACCTCCGGGGGGCGGCTCCCCACTGGGGTGTTGCTCACCGCCAGGCTGCTGTTCAAGGTAGATCTCCATTTCCAACCCGGGAGAGAAACGGCGGGCACCGGGCACGAGCAAGAAGTACAGGTTGTCATCGTCCCATCCGAAGCGGATCTCACCCACGACTGCGCCCTCCGCGCGCTGCATCGTGGAGAGGGTGGCCGGCCTGAGAACCCCAGCATTCTGCCCACTCGTCGCCCGCGGTGGCTGCGCCGTCAGCTGAACGCCCGCTGATCCTGCCGTCGATGATCGGTGCGATCTTGGACAAGGGCAACTGAATATCAGAACCGCTGCCTTCGGACAGCAAGGGTGCGAACAGCTCGGTCGGGACCGGTTCGCCGACCAACCGGTGGGCTTCTTGCAGATGACGGCGGAAGTTGAGGTCCCAGAGGTCGTCCAGCTCACTGTGATGGTGCTCGCCGAACCACCAAAACCAGTCGCTGCCTTCGCAGACGAGAACATGATGCCAGGCTTCCTCCAAAGAATCCTCCGGAACATCGCCCGGCGCTGCCCGTCGGGCGGCTACAAGATCCCGCGTCTGGTGGAGTAACGCCCAGGCTCGATTGTGGGCAGGCGCGCCGATCCAGGTGGTGAGGTCTGCCCCGATCCAGGAGCCGGTATGAAGCCAGCCGAGCGACCGCAGTTGGCGGCGATGATCCGAGGTGCTCCGATACCGTGACGCATCGTAGGGCCGGGTCCGAACTGAGACCCTCGTACAGGTACTGCAGGAAGTCGCGGCCGTCTCGTGGGTAGTACTCCCAGGCGTTTTCCCCGTCCAACGCGATCGTGACGAGGGGAATCTCACCCGGCGCGGTCTCCGGACGCTCGGCAAGTGTCGTTCGCAGTTCGCGCAAGCGTCTGAGTAGAGTCGGCCGCTGCGTCTTTGGAATCCCAAGACTTGTATGTGAAGCCGATCAGATCGGAAAGTGCGTGGTCCCTGAACACGATCGCCAGGCTACGGCCTTCCCTCTCGAGCCGGTAAGGCGCATATCGCGTGCCAGGTATGCGGTCACTGCCGCGAACGCCCGGAAGCCTCGCCGGCTGTCCTCGCGTACTGGCTACCTTCAAGATGGGAGGCCGCGGCGGTGCCCTCGGGCATGTGCGTGGGAAGGTCCGGCGGTGGGAAAAGAGTGGTGACAGGCTCGAAAAATGGCGGCGTCGCGCCGGCGAGCGAGCGTTTCAGGACGCTCTCGTCCGAGATGGTCCATTGTGATGCCCGCGTCCAGCAGCAACGGCAGGACGTCCTCCCCAACGGCTTGTTCAGAGCACCACATCCCGGCAGCGGGTTTGCCAAAAACGCGGTCATGCTTGACCATCGCCAAGCGGATATGTTCGACCGCGTCCTCCGGGTGCGAGAAGCGCATGCAAGGCAGGATGGTATCCCCAGCGGAAAGACGGGCAGAGTCCGAGTTGAGAAGAAGAGGCAAGATCGGATGGAAGAATGGCGTTGTGGACAGCTCGACCTGGCCCCGGGCGGCAGCGTCGCGATAGGCCGGAAGGGTGCGGGCGAGCAGGTCGGCCTGGACATCGGCGACGACGGCCTTGTCTTCCTCGGAGAAGTCGCGGCCTCGGCGCAGAAGGTCGGCGAGAGGGCCGGTTTCCATATCCCGCGGGTCGAACCAAGCCAGATTGAACCAGATCTGAAGATCGCGAAGGTCGGCCTCGGTGAAAGAGAGCGCGCAAGCGTCCAGACCGCCCGGCAGAAGCGCCTCCTTCCTAAGGGCCAGCTCCAGGTAGCGTGGGTGGGCTCGGGCCCTCGGATGGTCCGGTCGTTCGCACATGAGGTCCACAAGAAAGACGCGCTCCTCGGAGGTCAGCTCGCTGGCCGGCTTGAGAGTGTGGTCCCAATAGAGATCGCGAAAATCGCCGCTCGCATACGCCTCCAGTTGTTCCACGAGCGACGGGACGAGATTGAACGTCTGGTGCAGCTCGGGGAAATCTCGAAGAGTCTCCACCATGTCGAGATAGTCCTTGAGCCCGTGCAACCGGGCCCAGGGCATCTCGAAAGGGCCGTTGCGTCCGAAGCGGTAGTAAGGCTGGTGCATGTGCCAGACGAAGGCTATATGGAGTGGTTCAGTCATGGTCCGCAGGCGGTCACGAGTACGATGAGTCCTGAGCGCGCTGTCGGCGCGCGCCCGTCGACGCTAGCGGCCGCCGTGCCGGGATGGTCTCGCTTCACGCGTAGGCGTCCATCGCGCGGATGAAGTTGAGGTACACGCGTTGCTGCTCGGACAGGATCATGTCGGGACCTAATCCCCACCACTCGTCGGGAGTGAAATACGCGGACACTTCCGCCTCCGCACCGGTCCGTCCCGCCCATTGGATCAAGTGGAGGTTATCCGACTGCAGTAACCACAGAGCCAGGTCGGTGAGCGTGCGGTTCCCCGTGAGGCGGGCCTTGTGAAGAACGGAGTGCATGAGCCGGAAGATCGCCTGCTGAGACGCGTTCCCGAGGAAGAACTCCATGCCCCCCTGGCCCGCCCAGGTGGTCCCGAACTCCGGCAGCGGCAGATCGGGAAGCAAGCGCCCAAAATCGGTCACGGCCTCGCTTGGCAGCATCGATCGAACCCCGAACTTCTTGAGCTCGCGTGGCAGCTGTTTCATGAACGAGAAAATGCCGGTGTCGATACTGTGGTGCTCGCCGAAAGTCTCGAAATCCCATCCGATAAAGACGAAGTCCCCCCAGGCGGCGCGCAAGTTCTTTGCGTACGTTTCCGCGTGTAACGGGTAGCCGGCCCATTTGCGGTCGCTGAAGCGATAGCCGACGTCGTCGGAGAGCTCGTGGTGGCGGCAGAATAGAGCCAGATCGTGGCCGGCGTGGCTGTAGAGGTGGGTGGGTTCCCGCCATTCCAGCACCCACGGCCTTCCGTCGAGCATCCCTCCGCGGTAGCCGAGCTGGTCCAGGGCGAAGTAGATCTCGTTGTTCATGACCATCTCGGTGGTGTCCGTGAAATCGATCTGCTTGTCAAACAGCTCCTCGGCGTAGGCCTTGCCGCGCAGCATCTCTTTCTGGAAGAGCTTGATATCCAGGGCAAAAGCGAAACTGTGGTATGGCTCCACCCCGATCAACTCGCAGTTGGGATGCGCCACCAGCTTCTTGAAGCGGTCGGTCAGTTCTCGGTCCCATTTCCGCAATTGCCAAAGGAAGCTCACCGAGAAGCCAAGCGACAGCTTGTAGCCCTCGTCCAGCATGCCCAAGAACATCTCAGTGGCAGGGTAGTAGCACCAGCGAGCTACTTTTTCGAAGTAGCGGCGGTTCATGTCGTCATCGAAGAGGTACGGGGCCATCTGGCCCGGGGGCGTATTCGGAGGGATCACCTGCGCGGGAAGCTTTATGCGTCTTGGCTGGTGGACCACGCAGTATGTGACGACGTTCTCGGCCATAGGTCGGCGGTCAGCGCTCCCGTGACCCTAGGAGCCGGACAACGGGGGTTTGCGTCTTCCAGATCTCTTCGTGGCTGCTGGAGGGGTTTCGTCCGGCAAAGAGGGTTCCGGTGCTGCCCGCCCCGATGGGCCATGCTCCATGACTGGACGCCGGGGCTTGATCGACAGCCCGTGGCCGACAAAGCCTCCCCCATACGCGGCAGACTGCCCTTGGTCGCGCGACACGGTGTCGGCAGGGTCTGGGTTGGCGGAGGCCGGGTCGGTGAGGGAGGCAGCTGTGGCGTTTGCAGGGGCCGGGGCGCGAGGGACTGGGCCGCCAGCCGCGGCGTCAACGGGCAGCAGGTTGGGCGAGGCCGTGGTGCCACGGCCTCCGGCGGCCGCGCCGTCCGAACACGTGCTGTCGGGACCTTTGCCCTGGAAGGTCGGTGGAAGCGGCGGTTCGACCGGCGGCTCCACGAGCTGCCGGCGAGAAACGTACTCCAGCTTGCCGATCAGGTTGTCCTGGATCACGTTCTCCCAGCTAAAGCCGCGGGCGGTCTCCTGTGCATCTTCACGGATGCGGGCGGCAACCTCCGGGTGATCGCCCAGGAAGTCGAGGGCGATGCCGATCTCGAACGGATCGTCGGTGTCCAAGACCACGGAGTTAAGGAAAGGCACCGCGTAATCTTCCCCGGTGGAACCGACGAAAACGATTCCTCCGGCGGCCATCACCTCGAGGCCCACGAGGCCGAAGGGCTCGTGCCCGGAGTTGGCCAGCACGGCATCCGCAGCCGCGTAGAAGAGTGAGATGAGCTCGTCGCTCATGAAGCTGACGATGTTGTAGACATCGGCGCGGGGCAGTGCTCCGAACTGAGCAATAGACTCCTGAAGCTCGCGGGCCAGTTCGACGTTCTTGCACGCGCAGCCCGCGTTCCCGCGCCGTGGCCAGCACCTCAGCCCCGTGCGGTTCGATGCCTCCGCGGATGACCATGGCTACGTCCCGGCCACGGTCCTTTCGATCGGCCACCGCGTCGCACTGCCATGTTCCAGCGTTTGTCGGGGCTGAAGCGGCCTATCTTGAAGATGAGTTCGCGGCCGGGGAATTGTGCCTTCAAACGCCGGGCGAGCACCGGATCGGCCACTCTGATGCGGTCCGCCGGAATGCCATTGGGGATGACGAGGGGATTGACACCCCGATCCCACATCACGTGCTTCATGTAACGCGACACCGTGGTTATCTGGGTGCAGAAGTCCAAACGGCGCCAGTCGATGCGGTCGAAGCCCATGACGTTGTTGGCGTTCCAGAGAATGATCGCCTTGTCGCGCAGGCGTTCAGCCCAAAGCCGGTCGGAGAGCTGGCACGTGGCGTATGCGGTGTGCCACTCCTCAGCCAGCACAGCCGTGACCCTGCCGGCGCCGGCAGCGGGTCGGACAATCCTGGAGACCACGAAGTCCGGCAGTTGCTCGTTCCAGTCCACGAGTTTGGCTTCCTCACCCTGGTAGACGCCGCCGGGATAATGTGCTGACAACCACTGCGACCAGCGATACAGCGTCAGCTTCTCGGCGGGTGATTCTTCGCCCGGCAGGTTCGGGTCTCCGACGAAGATCTGATGCGTCCGGAATCCTTGTCGCGCGAGCTCCAGGCCGAGCTCTTTCATCCGTACGCCAAGTCCGCCCGCCATCGAGTACTGATCGGGGCCCTCGAACGAAAGCAGCACGAATTCAAGATTTTCCGGGCTCAGCCGGGGCAGGGTCTCCATGTCACCTCGTTGCGCCGCTTTGCGTCCACTATGTCTTCCAAGAGCGGGACTAGGATACCCCGGTTCATCGCTTGACATGCATATGTTTTCCTTCTGTGGTACCTTGCATCCTCGTACGCCCCAAAGAGGATGGAAAGGCAGATAGGCATGGCGATCAAGTTTCTCCTACCGGAAGACAGGATTCCGACGGCGTGGTACAACGTCGCGGCTGATCTTCCCTCGCCCCCGCCGCCGCCCCTCCACCCGGGAACTTTGCAACCGGCCGGCCCCGAGGACCTGGCCCCATTGTTCCCGATGGGCCTCATCATGCAGGAGATGTCGTCGCAACGTATGATCGACATCCCTGATGAGGTCCGGGAGATCTACCGGCTGTGGCGCCCCACTCCCCTCATTCGGGCGGCTCGATGGGAAAAGGCACTTGGGACTCCCGCGAAGATCTACTTCAAGTATGAAGGCGTAAGCCCGGCAGGCTCACATAAGCCAAATACCGCCGTTGCCCAGGCTTGGTACAACAAGCAGGAAGGCATCACTAAGCTCACCACCGAGACCGGTGCCGGCCAGTGGGGAAGCGCGCTTTCGCTGGCTTGCCAGCTATTCAACATGGAGTGCCTCGTCTACATGGTGAAGGTCTCCTACTTCCAGAAGCCGTACCGCCGGAGCATGATCCGGTTGTGGGGCGCGGAAGTGATACCGAGCCCATCCGACACCACCGCGTCCGGCCGCGCCATCCTGGCGATGGATCCGGACTCCCCGGGCAGTCTGGGCATCGCCATCAGCGAGGCCGTCGAAGTGGCCGCCGGACGTGACGACACCCATTACTCGCTCGGCTCGGTGCTCAGCCACGTGCTGCTGCACCAAACCGTGATCGGGCAAGAAGCTCTCGAGCAGATGGAGCTGGCCGGCGCCTATCCGGACGCCGTGATCGGATGCGTAGGCGGCGGCTCGAACTTCGCCGGCACCGCATTCCCATTCTTGGGTGAGAACCTCAAGAAGGGCAAGAAGACGCGTCTTATCGCCGTAGAGCCCGCAGCGTGCCCGAGCATGACCAAAGGCTGCTACGCGTACGACTACGGCGACACTGCCAAGCTCACGCCTCTGGTCAAGATGGACACTCTCGGCCACGACTTCATCCCGGCCGGCATCCATGCCGGGGGTCTGCGCTATCACGGGATGGCTCCCTTGCTGTCGCATACATACCATCTTGGTCTGATCGAGGCCCAGTCGGTGCTGCAGACCGAGGCCTTCGCTGCCGGAGTAAGCTTTTCCCGGTCCGAAGGCATCATCCCAGCTCCGGAGAGCTCTCACGCGCTCGCCGCTGTGAAACGGCTGGCGGACGAGTGCAAGCAATCCGGGGATGCCAAGACCATCCTGTTCAACATGAGCGGTCACGGCCACTTCGACATGGCTGCGTACGACAATTACCTGGATGGCAAGCTTGAAGACTACGCGTACCCCGAAGAGAAGATCAAAGAAGCGATGAAGAATCTGCCCAAGATCTGAGGCAGGCTTGACCCGGTCTTCGGCGACCTTCACCGCGCGCGGCGCGGGGCAGCGAGGCCGGCTCTTCCGGGCGTAGGGGTCCTCCTCGGCGGAGGTCGACCGCGAGTTTTCGGGTCAAGAATGATCGTTGTTTCTGGGCGGCGCCCCTGGCGGGGCGCCGCCCCGTTTCTTTGGGTCGCGTTTCGCGAGATGGATCGGGGCGCTGGTGCTACTCGGTCCTGTCGACGGTGGCTGCATCCAGCAGGGACATCATCTGCCGGGCATTGCGCGGTGCGTAGTCGGCGAAGCAGTTGTTGAACATCACATACGTGGTCTTGGCGTCTTCGCGGAGGCGCTGGATCGGCTGCACCCACTCGGCCAGCTCGGTCTCTGAGTAGAGGTAGTTGAAGCGCTCGGCGGCCGTCGCCACGCGAGCGTTCCAGGTGGCTGCATTGCGCCCATGGAAGCGAACATAGGAGATGTCGGACGTGGCGGCGCTCAGCGCGCGGCAGAACGGTGGGGCCCGCCAGCCGCGGCTCGTCGACACACGTGTAGGCCGCGCTCAGCGAACTGAGGAGAGACAGGGTCGTCTCCAGCTCCTGAGGCTCGAGCCACGACGCGTGCCGGAATTCCACAGCCACCCGGTCCGGCGCCAGTAGACCGACGGCCTCTCGGATGTACTCTCGGTTCGTTGCGTTGGCCACGAAGTACGGGGGGAACTGGAGGAGGATCACGCCCAGCTTCGACTCGCGCCTCAAGGGCTCCAGCGCCTGGGAGAACACGTGGAACACTTCCTGGCGCAGGACGGGCGACGGGTGGAGGATCCGGCGGTGCTGGTCGAGCTCGAAGGTCCGCGCCGTCCGGATAGGGGCCGGCAACTGTTCCGGACGGACTCCGTGCCGGGTAAGCATGGCAAAGGCTTTGATATGAAAAACAAAATCTGGCGGCGTTCTTTCCGCCCAGAGCTCGGCCGTACTCGAGGTCGGGAGTCCGTAGAACGTGGAGTCGACCTCGACGGTATCGAAGTAACTGGCATAGTAGCGGAGTCGATCCGCGGCGGAACGGATGGAGGGTGGGTACCAGGCCCTCACCATGGTAGGGTCGGTCCACGAACATGTGCCCACTCGGACGTGTCCCAGCATGGGCCAAGGATATACTGGACTGCCTGTGATTGCAGCGTGTGGCTCACCGTGGCGCGCGGGCGCGCCGGTGAGTCGCGGAGGACCAGTCGAAGTCACGCAAGCGAGGTAATCAGATGCCGGACGCCGGTCTCACGTCAGATCCTATCCTGCCCGGGTCCTCCGAGGCAGTGGCGAGTTCCGCCCACGACCCGGCGAGGCCGCGACTCTTCCTGAGCCGTTTGATCCCCGAGCCGGGGCTGAAGTTGGTGCGGGAGGCCTTCGAGGTGATCGGTGGAACGGAAGATCGTCCCGCCACGCGTGAGGAACTTCTTGCCAACATAGGCGACGTGGACGCGATGCTGTGCCTGCTCACCGAACCCATCGACAAAGAGGTGATCGCCGCCGCCGGGCCACGGCTCAAAGTGATCTCCAACATGGCCGTTGGCTTCGACAACATCGACGTAGGAGCGGCCACGGCCCGTGGAATAGTCGTCACCAACACGCCCGGGGTGCTGACCGAAGCGACGGCAGATCTCACCTGGTCGCTCATCCTGTCTCTCTCGCGGCGAGTCGTAGAGGGTGATCGCCTAGTGCGCGAAGGACGGTTCCCTCCGTGGGGACCGTTCGTGCTGCTGGGCAAGGAAGTGTCCGGTGCCACCTTGGGGATTGTGGGCATGGGCCGCATCGGGCAGGCGGTGGCTCGGCGAGGAACCGGGTTCGACATGCGCATCCTGTATACGGAGCGAAGTGGACCGCTGAGCGATGCTCAGACGCCTTGCGGAGCGCGCTGGGAGTACCGCGAAAGTGTGGAAGACGTCCTGCGGGAGTCCGACATCGTCAGCGTGCATGTGCCACTCAATGCGGAAACGCGGCATCTCATCGGCGAGCGCGAGTTCTCGATGATGCGAGAAGGGTCGTTTCTCATCAATACCTCTCGCGGTCCCGTCGTGGACGAAACGGCACTGGTCGAAGCGCTGCGCAGCGGGAACCTCGGGGGCGCCGGGCTTGACGTCTACGAGCGGGAACCGGAACTGGCTCCGGGCCTGGTGGAGTTCGACAATGTGGTGCTGCTGCCTCATTTGGGAAGCGGCACCGTGGAGACGCGCGGCCGGATGGCGGAGATGGCCGCGCGGAACGCGATAGCCGTGGTACGTGGAGAGCCGGCTCCAAGCGTGGTCAATCCCGAGGTTCTTAGCCATGGGCGATGACTTCGGCGCTGGGCAGTATCATTAGAGCGGGCATAGGGACTGTCAGCGTGACAGTGAGCGGGCACTGACGAGGGGGCATGCGGGACTTGAAGCGATATCTCCGATCCAAGACGGACGCCGTGGCGGGGCCTCGGCGTCCCGGGTCTCTCGGACGCGGGGACTCACGGACGGGGCTATCCGGACGGCCGTTCCCCAGGGTTGTCGCCCTCTCCCTTGCGATGGCGCTGGTACTCACCGCCGGCGTCCTCTGGTCGGTAGGCTGCTCGAAGGGTAGTGATGACACTGGGAACAGTTCCACCGCTACCACCAAGACAAAGCAGTCGGGTGATGTGCAGGGCCAGGTGGGCAAGCCCCTGATCGTCGGCGATGTCAGCATCACGGTGAACGCGCTCGAGGCGACACTCAACCCGTCGCTCCCCGCGCAGCGCATGAGCGACCAGACACCGGTGCCTCCGGGCGCGGCGGATTCCTTCTACCAGGCTTTTGTCCGCGTTGCGAACAGCGGCACCGTCCCGCTGCGTGTGGATGGGCACGACTTCTACTGCTTGGTGGGCGATTCCTCGTACCCAGTCGACGCCACTCGCTCAGGCCCCGAGCCCCGTAGCCTACTCCACGGGACCTCGTTGGACCTTCTGCTCACGTTCCGGGCTCCCGCCGGCTACGAGCCCGTGCTCGTGTACCGGCCCCCCTGGTACAGCGGCACGATCCGTATCGCGCAACCCGCGGAGACCACCACCTCTTCCACCTAGGCCGTTGATTGTCAGCTCTCGCAGGGCGGCGAGCTCAGCGTGCCACAAGAATTCGCGCCGACTCCGCCGGGCCGGATCCCCCGCGCCTGACACGCCGGGCTGGACACGCCGGGCTGGATCGGCCGCCGCGAGGCTAACGCCAGGCGACCGCCCTCAGAGGCGCGCCATCCGCTCCCGCCACAGCCAGGGGGAGGAAGGCGCAGGTGACCGGTCCGGGCCCCAACTTG
This sequence comes from uncultured Thermoleophilia bacterium, assembly GCA_963772095.1. Lineage (GTDB taxonomy): Bacteria > Actinomycetota > Thermoleophilia > RBG-16-64-13 > RBG-16-64-13 > Chersky-299. The sequence goes on along the minus strand of CAVYVU010000008.1, from coordinate 36,871 downwards.
TCCAGATTGCAGAGGCCCTCGGCCAGCAGAACACCGTGCTCAAGCAGGAGCTGATGCACGGGATATCCGTATCCTTGCGGACTCTCCCGCGGGTCGAGGCTGTCGCTATCGGTACCCACCAGGACCACCCCGGCATCCAACAGCAGACGAGCCGCGTCCTCGGCTAGGAAGACGCCTTCGGTCCAGAGTAGGGCTAGATCCCCTGCCGTCAAGGGGCAGTCTCTTAGCCGCTCGGCCAGGAAGCTCGCATGCACGAAGACTGGGATCGATCCCACGGCCTGGTCAGGGGCGTCGGGTGAACCCGGAGCGTCCGCCGGCCCAGCGGGCGCCGGAGGCCGATGGTCGGAGCCCTCGGGCGGGATTTGCCTGAGGTCCACGATCACGCCTCGACCCATGAACCGGCCGGCGGGAAACTCATCGAGGGTCGCTCCCTCGGGGAAGAAATGGCGCGGGGCATCCACATGGGTGCCGGAATGCGAGCCGAAACAGATGCGGCTCACTTCGAACCCGTCCGCGCGGTGGGTGCGGACGGGTTCGACAGTGACAGGGGGATCCCCCGGGTACACAGGCATCCCGGAGACCAGCGGACGGGTAAGATCGACGACTTTCATCTGTCGGCGAAACTCACTGTGAAATTCACCGCGCGTACCTCAGTTGCTGGAGTCCACCGCGTAGAACTCGATCGGTAGAGCTCAGCTGGCGGAACTGGGTCGGTAGAACTCACTCGGTGTAGCTCACTTCAGGAGATCGAGCAGGAACACAAGATCTTCTTCCGCGTGTATCGCGTGGTAGAGCTTGGCGGGCATGTAATAGAAGGAGCCCGGCACGCCTTGATGGTCCTCGTCGCCGAGCTTGATAGCCGCCTTGCCTTTGAGCACCTGGATGGTGGCGGCGGTGCCCGCGGCGTGGCCCGATAGCGACTGGCCCGCCACCATGCAGAAGAGCACGATCTTGATTTCCGGGCAATCGACCAGGGTCTTGCTGACGATGCCCTTCTCGGCGAACTGGACCGCTTCCTCCAGGTTGCCCACCCAGGGCTTGGAGCAGTCGTGTTTGGTCTCTTCCCGATCAGCCATCGTAGCCTCCTAGCGAGAGGGTCATTTGAGCGTGCGCGTACTCCGGAAGGCGGCGCCGATCGCGAAAGCAGCCACCGCGGTCGTGTTACATAGCGGTCAGGCCGCCGGATACGTGGTCGGCAGGCCCGTTACCTCGCGCACCCGTTCCATGACTTGCTGGGCCAGCGCGCGCGCCCTGCGGCCGCCCTGTGCGAGCACGTCTTGGACGTACCCGGGATCGCCTTCCAGCTCACGCCGGCGCTCGCGAAATGGGGCGAAGTACTCCTCACAGAGCTCGAGCACGCGCTTCTTGACATCTCCGTATCCCATGCCCCCCGCGCGATAGCGGGCTTCCCATTCGGCGACCTCGTCGGGGCCGGCAAACAGCTTGAGCAGCAGGAAGGGAGTCGATGTATCCGGGTCCTTGGGAGCCTCGACAGGTGCAGAATCGGTGACGATCGACATCACCCTCTTCTTGAGCGCTTTGCCTTCCTCGAAGATGCCGATCTCGTTCCCGTAACTCTTGGACATCTTCCGGCCGTCCAACCCCGGGACGACGGCGGTGGAGTCCAGGATATACGGCTCGGGGATCACAAAGACCTCGCCGAACTGCTGGTTGAACTTCGCGGCTATGTCGCGGGTCATCTCGATGTGCTGCTTCTGGTCCTGGCCTACTGGAACGAGTTCAGCCATGTAGATGAGGATATCGGCGGCCTGGAGCACCGGGTATGCGAACAACCCATGGCTCGGGCTGAGCCCTTGGGCGATCTTGTCCTTGTAGCTCACGGCGCGTTCCAGCATCCCCATGGGGGTGACGCACGAGAGGATCCAGGCGAGCTCGGTGACCTCGGGGACGTCCTGCTGGGTGAAGAGCGTGGCGCGTTCTGGGTCCAGACCCAAGGCAAGGAAATCGAGAGCCACCCCGAGCGTGTATTCGCGGAGCAGCGCGGCGTCCTGGACCGCGGTCAGCGCGTGATAGCTGGCCACGAAGTAGAAAGCCTGGTTGTCTGCTTGAAGCTGGATGTATTGGCGGATGGCCCCGAAGTAGTTTCCGATGTGGGGCCGGCCGGAAGGTTGTATCCCTGAAAGTATTCGCATGTCTTCCCCGTGCTCGCGGCCGCGCGGTCACCCGCGGCCTGGGTCAAGGCGCTTGGTACGGCCGGCTTAGTGTAGCGAACGTGTCACTCTACCGGCAATCGCTCCGGGGAGAACGTGAACCACGCTACGAGGCCAGAGGCGAGGATCACGCAACCGGCGACGATGAGCGAGATGCTAACTCCCGAATGCACCGCGTCGTAGGCGGCGGTGATGACTTTGGCCACGATCGGGCCATATTGCTGCTGGGCTCCCGCGCTCCCGCCCGAGACCTGCCCCGTCTCCACCGCGTTGATGACGACGCTGCGGAACGCCTCCGGCACCCCCAATTGGATCAGCCGTTGCGTGAGGTAGGTAGTGAGTTGCGCGTTGAAGAGCGACCCCAGGGCAGCCACCCCCACCACGGTGCCCACCTCGCGGCTGGTAGTAGTCGCCGAAGCTGCCATGCCGGAGTATCTGGCGGGGATGACCGACAGCGCCACCGAGGTGATGGGCACCACGGCGATGCCGAACCCGATGCCGGCCAGCATGAGCGAAAGGGCCAGAGAATAGAAGTGAACATTCCCCCGCATCGACAGCTCGGCGAGTATCACTCCAACGCCGGCGAGCGCAGCACCCGACGGCTACCGGTAATCGCGGTCCTCTTTGCGCTACCCATCTGCCGGAGAAGGTGGAGGCGACGATCATAGCCACTGCCATCGGTCCGAACAGCGCGGCCAGGCGGTAGGCGGTGTATCCCTGGACTACCTGCAGGTAGAGACGCGGTCAGGAAGAAGATCGAAAAGATGCCGAAGTACGCGGCAAAAGCAACCGTCAGCGAGCCCGAGAAGGCTGGCTTCCGCAGGTACGTGACCCGCAGCATGGGTGCTTTGGCTCGGCTCTCCACGAACCCGAACAAGCCGGCTGTGACCACGCCGATCACAAATAGCGCGATGATATGGGGTGCGCTGTACCCGGCAGTCTCTCCCAGAATAACCGCGAAGATCAGGGTGCCCAACGCAATCGGACCCAGGAAGAACCCTAGGTAGTCGAAACTCTTGGACGCCTCTGGGTCCGCACTCTCGGGGATAGTCGTGATGGCGGCGGCAATCGCCACTATCCCGGCGGCCAGGTTGAACCAGAAGATGGCCCGCCAGCCGCCCGCGCCCACAAGGAGGCCCCCGATGACCGGCCCCATCGCCAGAGCGAGTCCGGCGATCGCGGCCCACACGCCGAGGGCCCGGGCGCGCAAACGCCGATCCGGATAGACATGGCGGATGATGGAGAGCGTCCCTGGTTCGCACGCGGCCGCACCCAGACCCATGATCGCCCGAGCGGCGATAAGCACGGGGATGTTCGGCGCCAGAGCTCCCAGCAGCGACCCCGCGATGAACACCGTGACGCCGAAGAGCATCACCTTCTTCCGGCCGAGGCGGTCTCCGAGCGTGCCGGCCGCGAGCATGAACGCCGCGAAGACGAGCGCATAGCCATTGACCACCCACTGCAGCGACGAGACCCCCGCATGCAGAGTCGCCTGCATGTCGGCGAGGGCGACGCTCATGATGGTCGTATCGAGGAACGTCAGGAAGAGGATGACGCTGATGGTCGTCAGCGTGCGACGCGAGCCGCTCAACGACGGCATCGTCTCAGTGGTTAGCCATCAGGCCTCCCCGAGTCCTCGATTATCGCGGGCTACGTTGTGGAAGGAGTGGACGCCCCTTCGAGAGCGAGCAGGGCTTGGAAGCTCGCGTCGCTGACTTTCCACACGCCGTCCTGCAGAACTGCCTGTCCGGTCTGATCGGCGAGCGCTACGGTACCGCCCAACGCGAGGGAGTATTTGACCGTCGCGGTGGTAGGCGAGTCGACTGTTACCGACGCCACGATCGCCGTCACAGACTTGGCCAACGGCGAGCTGGCTTGCGCGGTGATTTGCGCCGCGAACTGCTGCCCGTTTTCAAGAAGCGCGATCTTGTCGGCTGCCGCGCCGCTGCCGTCGAAGAACTTGATCCAGTTGGCCGTGATTGCAGCTACGGCGTCCGATGAAGCGCCGGAGGTGGTGCTCGACCCCGTTTCGGCGGTGGTGGTAGTGCTTGCGGCAGTCGTAGTCGTGCTCGCGGCAGTAGTCGTGGTCGTCGACCCTCCGCAGGCGGCTACCAAGACCACCAACCCCAGGATGACCAACCCGACCAGCGCGACTCGAACCGACAGGTGCTTAATGCCCCGCATTCCGTATCCCTCCTGTGTTTTCTCCCGACCCTCCTCGATCCCCCGGCCGGCGAAAGCTGCAGGCTCATCGTCCGCTCGGGAAAACCGGTGGCAGGCCCACGACATTGCGCCCATTCTCCCTATGAAACCCGATTGTTGCAAGCTCGAACATCAGCGCGTCGGAAAACGGTGTGGCGGTGGCTCGAATTGCGCTCCATCGGCGCCGCTTCCCGCTGGCGTTGCCCGGCCCACTGTGGTAAAAATCGAGACTAAGCGCGACAGTACGCGCGAACATGGCTGCAACTAAAGTGACCGCTGCTGCTCCACTTGACTTTTCCACGGCGGACGGCACGGTATAAGCTCTAGTGATCCAGCGACGATCCCGCGTGGCTTCGGGCATTCGCCGTAGGGTCGCTTTTTTGTTTGCGGAGTCAGGCGTAAGGTGGCATGTGGTTCTGGCGTGGATCGGGCGCGCGCTGACGGCGCGATGGGTCCGGGGCCGGTCTAAGGCGCGACACGAGGCTCGCCGGCGGGTGGCCGAGTGGGGGGAGGAGAGGGCATGAGGGAACTTGACGTCGGTCGAGTCTCGGAAGCGGTGGCGAAGCTGGCCATGGACGCCTGTTACAACATCGGCGACGACGTGGTGGCCTTCTTCGCTAAGGCCGCGGAACGCGAGGAATCCGAGACCGGCAGAGACATCTTCAGGCAGCTTCTCGAGAACGCGAAGATCGCGCGGGAGAAACCGCTCCCGCTCTGCCAGGACACGGGTCTTGCAGTGGTCTTCCTAGAAGTGGGCCAGGACGTGCACCTGGTGGGGGGCAGCCTGGAGGAGGCGGTCGACGAGGGCGTGCGGAAGGGCTACACCGAGGGTTTCCTCCGCAAGTCCGCCGTGGCGGATCCCATTGGGGCCCGCGAGAACACGCGGTGACAACACGCCGGCAATGCTCCATACCCGCATCGTGCCCGGGGATAAGGTACGCGTCATCGTGGCTCCCAAGGGCGGTGGTGCCGAGAACATGAGCGCGCTGGCCATGCTCAAACCGTCTCAGGGGCGCCAGGGCGCCATCGACTTCATCGTGGATACGGTCAGCAAAGCCGGCCCAAACCCCTGCCCGCCGATCATCGTGGGAGTGGGGCTCGGCGGAACATTCGAGAAGGCGGCGTATCTGGCGAAGAAATCCTTGCTCCGCGAGATCGGCTCGACGAACCCGAATCCCGCGGCTTGCCGAGCTTGAGGACGAGCTGGAAACCAGGTGCAACGCGCTGGGCATCGGACCGGCCGGCCTGGGCGGCACCATCACCGTCATGGATGTGTTCATCGAGGAATTGCCCGCGCACATCGCCAGCATGCCGGTGGCCGTGAATATCCAATGTCATTCGGCGCGGCACAAGGAGGTGGTGCTGTGATGGACCGCACGATCACTCCTCCGCTTACGGACGAAGTCATCGAGAGCCTGCACACGGGCGACCGCTTGCTCATCACCGGCATCATCTACACGGGCCGCGACGCCGCTCACAAACGCCTGGTTGAACTCGTCGACAAGGGCGAGCCCCTCCCTATCGATCTGCGGGGCCAGATCATCTTCTTCGTCGGCCCGACGCCGCCCAGGCCGGGCGACGTCATCGGGTCGGCCGGGCCTACAACCTCGGGCCGGATGGACGCATATTCACCCAAGCTGCTCGACCTCGGCCTCAAGGCCATGGTCGGCAAGGGCGTACGGAATGAAGCGGTGCGCGAAGCGCTCAAACGCAACAAGGCGGTCTACCTCGGAGCCACCGGCGGCGCCGGCGCCCTTCTTGCCCAACGGATCACCTCAGCCAAGGTGGTCGCCTACGAGGAACTGGGCCCGGAAGCGATCCGAGAATTAACGGTACAAGATTTTCCCGTAGTGGTAATCAACGACATGTATGGAGGGGACCTCTACGCGGAAGGCCGCAAGAAGTACGAAAGGAAGGTGGATTCTTGAGCGTCAAGAACCGCGCGACGGCCAATGTAGGGGCCGGCCTGTGGAAGGCGACGGGCATGTGGGCGTGGCTGCTCTTCCGCATCAGCGGCGTGATCCTGGCTCTGTACCTGTTCCTGCACATCATCGTCATCTCCACCGGGCGGTGGACCGGGGCGGGGAAGACGCTGAACAGCCTGATGAAGTTCTTCGATCACCCGGCGTTGGTCGTGCTGGACCTGGCGTTGGTGGTCGCCGTCCTCTATCACGCGCTGAACGGGGTGCGCATCATCCTGATGGACTTGGGCATAGGCACCAAGCAGCACAAGATCATGTTCTGGTGCGCCATGGGGGTGGTGGTGATCTGCTTCGCCATCTTCGCCTGGGTAGCCTTCACGTTCATCGCGACCGGCAAAGGAGCCCTGAGTTGAGAGCCGAGGTAGTCTCCAAGCACAGAGGGGGCATGTGGGCCTGGCTCTTCCAGCGCGTCACGGCCGTGCTGCTCATCGTGATGCTGGCCATCCACCTGGTCGTCACCCACCTCTACAACATCGGCAAGATCGACTACGACACGATCGGCGCCCGGGTGGCCCACGCCGGCTTCACGGCTGTGGACATCATCCTGTTGGCGGCCGGTATCTTCCATGCCCTGAACGGCCTGCGCATGGTGCTCATGGACTACTGGTTCACCTCGCGTGACCGGGCCCGCATCCTGACCATCGTGTTCTGGGTGATCGGGATCGCGGCTCTGGCATATGGGATCTGGGCGCTCTGGCCCTGGATCGGCTATCAGGTGAGGTGAGCAAACCATGATCTATCACGAAATGATTGTTGTAGGCGGCGGCCTGTCCGGCCTCCGCGCCGCTATCGAAGCCAAGAAAGCCGGCATCGACGTGGCCATCCTGTCGCAGGTGCATCCGGCGCGCAGTCACTCCGGAGCGGCTCAGGGCGGCATCAACGCCGCGCTGGCCAACGACCCGGCCGGCGCCGACGATACCTGGGAAAAGCACGCGTTCGACACCACCAAGGGCGGCGACTACCTGGGCGACCAGGACGCCATCGTGCAGATGACCAAGGACGCCATCGACTGCATCTTCGAGATGGACCACTGGGGCTGCCCCTTCAGCAGGTACGACGACGGGCGCATCGCCCAGCGGCCCTTCGGCGGGGCCGGCTTCCCTCGGTGCTGCTACGGCGCCGACAAGACCGGCCATTACCTGCTGCAGACCCTGGTTGAGCAGGCCTATCGGAACAAGGTGAAGTTCTACACCGACCAGTATGTGGCCCGGCTCATCGTCCACGAGGGCGTCTGCGAAGGCGTGGTGGCCTACGACATGGTCCGCGGCGGCTTCGAGGCCTTCAGTGGCAACGCCGTGGTCATCGCCACCGGCGGAGCCGGCCGCACGTACATCAACTCCACCAACGCCGTGATCAACACCGGTGGCGGGATGGCCATGGCCTACCACGCCGGGGTTCCGCTCAAGGACATGGAGTTCATCCAGTTCCACCCCACCGGGCTCTTCTCGACGAACATCCTCATGACCGAAGGCGCTCGCGGTGAAGGTGGCTACCTCATCAACGACTCGGGCGAGCGGTTCATGGAGCGGTACGCGCCCAAGTTCATGGAGCTGGCGCCACGCGACATCACCGCCCGCTCCATCCAGACCGAGATCAACGAAGGCCGGGGCATCGGTGGCAAGGGCTATGTCTACCTCGACCTGCGCCACCTGGGTGCAGAGAAGATCCTCGAACGTCTGCCCGGCATCCGCGACCTGGCCATCCACTTCGAAGGGGTCGACCCCATCGAGGAGCCGATCCCGGTGGTGCCCAGCCAGCACTACACCATGGGCGGCATCGACACCAACGTCGACGGGGCCACTCCCATGCCGGGCCTCTACGCCGCCGGTGAGTGCGCCTGTGTATCCGTCCACGGAGCCAACCGGCTAGGCGGCAACTCGCTGCTGGAGACGATCGTCTTCGGCCGTCGCGCCGGCGCGGAAGCCGCGCGGTATCTCTCCTTGCTCGGCGCGAAACGCACGAGCGCCCGCACCGCGGATGCTGTGGTCCTCGCCATGGAAAACAAGGTCAAGGAGCTTGGCGAGCGGAAGAGCAGCGAAGATGCGTACGCCATCCGCGCGGAGATGACGTCCATCATGAAGGAGCACTTCGGCGTCTTCCGGGATGGTCCCACGATGGAGCCGGGGTACGAGAAGCTCGTCTCCCTCAAGGACCGCCTGGCGAGAGCGGGTCTTCGCTACACCGGCAGCGTGTTCAACCTGGACATGATCCGGACGGTCGAGCTGGAGGGCATGCTCGACGTCGCACTCGCGATCGGCGCCGGCGCCGTGGCCCGCACGGAGTCGCGCGGCGCCCACTTCCGCACGGACTACAACACCCGCGACGACGTGAACTGGCTCAAACACACCATGGCCTACTACCAGCCCGGTGTGGCCGGCCCACGGCTCGATTCGAAGCCCGTGCAACTCGGCCACTTCGAGCCACAGGAGCGGAAGTACTGATGCCAGATCTAAAGATCCGCATAAAGCGTCAAGATCCCGGCAAGGGTTCGGAGCCCCGCTGGGACGAGTTCACAGTCCCCTTCGAGGGTGCTTTTACCGTACTGGAGGCGCTCTTCTATATCCAGGAGCATCTCGACGGCAGCCTCTCCTTCCGGTACTGCTGCCGGGCGTCGGTGTGCGGCAGCTGCGCCTGCTACATCAACGGCGCCTACCGCCTCGCCTGCCAGACCAACGTGAACCATCTGAAGCCCGGCGTGGTGACAGTGGAACCGTTGCCACACCTCACGGTCTATAAAGATCTTGTCGTCGATCTGGACGATTTTTTCGCGAAGTACGAATACATCAAGCCTTGGCTCATCCTGAAGTCGCCGGAGCCCGAAAGGGAGATCCTGCAATCGCCCAAAGACCGCAAGAAGTTGGACATGCCCACCGACTGCATCTTGTGCGGCTGCTGCTATTCGAGCTGTCCGTCGGCGTGGGGGGAGGAGAACTACCTGGGGCCGGCCGCGCTGCTCAAGGCCCACCGCTTCGAAGTGGACTCCCGCGACGAGGCCAGGAAAGACCGTCTCCCGCTCTTCGACAACGAGCGCGGGGTCTACCGGTGCCACACGATCATGAACTGCGTGGAAGCCTGCCCGAAAGAGCTCAACCCCACGGAGGGTATCCAGTGGCTCAAACGGGCGGCCGTGCGCCGAAGGCTCTGGGGACGACTCAAATAGGAAAGCGGTCGCCGTAGGAAAACCCGGGTCGGCCACGAACTACGAGTGGCCGCGGTGACGGTGATACCAAGGGAGTGTCGAGGCCTGGTTCCGCCGGGCGAACAATGGGCCCGAGCGCGACGCCGGCCTCCGCTCCCTTGTTTCGGACCGCGGGGCGCGCCGACACAGTCGACCATGGCCGTTGTCTGTAGGGCTTGCTTCTTGTTTCAGGGAAAGTCTGGTATGCCGTGGCCGGGCAATGAGCGAGCCCGGAACCCAGTTCTATCGCCTGAAGCGAGTCCGGTCTCGGCTGTGGCGTGCTTCGTATTGTGGCTCCCAGGGAACCTAGCCCCTGACATTTTGTGGTCTGTCAGTTGGCGATTCCTGTCGGAGGTGCAGTATGCGAGTTCCCTATGTCTCCAGTACCCCAGGTGCTCACGCCATGCCGTTTCAAAGCCGGGGCACGCGCACAGAAGCAGCGGCATCAGTTCGTCCTTCGTGATCATCTATTCCACCCGATGGCTATCTAGCTCGTGCGCACCCTTGGCACGGTGATGCTTGACTCGAGCAGGAACAGGACCTTCGCGCCCGGCCCCTTCTTGAGCAGCGCCGCATCGACGGCTGCCTGGACACTCGTGAAGGGCAGGAAGAAGATCGAGCGCATCTGGTCAGAGGAGAGGGAAGTCACGATCCAGATGTCGCCCTGCTGAAGCACGCGTGCGATGCCGGTTGCCTGCTGCAGCCCCAGCCTGTACTCGCTGCGGGTGGCGTCTTGCAGCACTTGGTCGGGCGAGTCCGCGGCCGCTAGAAGGTCGACGAGGGTGGTGTTGTCGCCCAAGCCGTGCGGGCACTCCGAGACCACGATCAGGATTCCACCGGGTTTCAGGGCGAGGGCCCCACTGCGGATGGCCTTGTTGGTCTGGTAGAGGTTGCAGTCCATCGGGTGCGGAGCGACGCTCACCACGATGTCGTAGGCCTCATCCAGTTCGAGCACGAACTGCTGGTCCGCGACGGCGACGGCTTTACGGAAGCTGTCTTCGAGCTCGCCGCCCGCGGCGAAGCCGATGCCGTGGTCCTCATCCAGCACCAGTTGGATCGAGTAGAGCTGCTTGTCCCCGGTGACGATGCGCGTTGCTTCGTCCAGGTCCTCGTGGACGGGGTTGCCTTCCAGTAACAGGGTGTCGGAGCCGTCGTGGAGCGAATACATGTGATTGAACTTAACGGTGTCGTAGCCGGCCAGGCCGGGAAACAGCGACTTGCGGCCGCCGGTGTACCCGGCGAAGTAGTGAGGCTCCACAGAGTTGATGGAGATGACACTGCGGGCCTCGGCAAGAAGCCGGTTCACCCAGAGTTGATTTCCCCGCGATGTCTCGCCGACGAAGACGAGGCTATCCCGGTCTTTGCAATCGTGCGAGAAGATCCGGTCGGCGTGCTTCTCGGCCACTTCTTCGCCGAAGATGGTGACCAACTCCTGGGCACTTGCCACCCGGTGCGTCCCCGTGGCGACCACGAAGGCCAGCTCACGGCCGCCGCGCCTGCGGCGCCGCGGCCTCGGCGCCGGAACTGCCTGACGAGGCGGTTTCGCGGCCCGCGCCGCCTGCAGAGCCGGCGCTCGGCGCAGTCTCCCCACCGGCCAGCCAACGTTCGAGGTCGCCTGCGATGAGTCGCATCACCGCGGCGGTGGGGGTCGGCCGAGTGGCATCGTTGGCTATCACCAGCATCGGTGACGGAGCCTGCTCGAGGAACTCGCGGAAGGTGGGGCGCGACCCGCCCAGCGCACGGCGCAGAGCGCCCTCGGGGTCGGTGGCCCGCTCGGTCTTGGCGGTGAGGACACCGCCGACCCGCCGCGAGTCAATGTCGACCGGGACGGTACCGGTCCCCCAGGGTACGTCGATGCGCATATCTCTCTCCTAGCTTCTTGGTGGAATATTCGGCCGGCCTTCAACAGTGGGAAGCCCGTAGGACTTGGCGAGAAGCTCCACTGGGTGTGCGGTGGGCAATCCGGTCGCCTCGCCTATCTGCATGCGACAGGTGGAGCACTCGGACACCACGAGGCCCGGTGCGGTCTCGGCGATCTTGTCGAACAGCGGCTTCCCGGTCTGCATCGAGAAGTCGAACGTGCCGGCCTTCATGCCGAAGGTGCCCGCCATGCCACAGCAGCCGGAATCCAGGTCGACCAGTTCCAGCTCAGGGATCTCGCCCAGCAGCACCAATCCCGGGTTGCCTATCTGCTGGGCCTTGAGATGGCAGGGCTGGTGGTAGGCTACCTTGAGGCGTAGCGCGCCGGCCTGGGGACTGATCTCCGGGCGGTCGGCGCGAAGACGGACCAGGAACTCGCCCAGATCCCGTGTCGCGTTGGCCACTTCAGAGCACGATGGACTGCTGATGTAATCCGGATAGTGGACCTTGAACGCGAAGGTGGCCGTAGGCTCCGAGCTGACCAGGACGCAGCCGTTCTTTACGAGAGGAAGCACACGCTCGAGGTTGTACGAGGCTGCCGCCTGCGCCCTCTTCGCATAGCCGTAGAGCATCTCCGGGATTCCACTGGCCTTCTGCTCCGGGAAGAGTACGCGGACGCCGTGGCTCTTGAGGACGTCCTCGACGATGAGGGCGAGCTGGGGGTCGTTGTAGTTGGCGAACACGTCGTAAAAGAGTGCAACGCATAGCCCTAACGCCGGTGCCCGAGGGCTCGCTGGCGATCCGCTCGACGCGACCGGGGCGGCCGGTGACGTGGCGTCGAGGCTGACTTCCTTGGCTTCCGCCTCCCACTCGCGGTAGACGTCGCCGCGGGCGGCCACGATCTGTGCGAACGTGCGACGGGCGAACGGAGCCATGGCGCGGCGACGGTCTATACCGACGACCCGCTCGCCCGCCCGGCGGAGCAGACCCTGATCAAGCAGTCGGTTGGCCAGCGGCGCCGCGAGGTGCCCGGCCTGGGAGACCATCTCCGCGTGGCCGAGAGTCCAGTCGACCGGAGTGCCGGAGTGTGCCGCCCTGTATTTACTCTTGGCCTCCAGCATCAACTTCGGGATATTCACCCTGCGAGGGGCACTCGATGGCACACATCCCGCAGACGATGCAGTAGTCGGTGACTGCCTTTGTCGCTGCCAAGGCGTACGTGCTCTCCGGGTCAAGTCTCCCGGTGATGATGTTGCGCAGGAGATTGGCCTTAGCCCGCGGCGATGCGTGCTCTCGGTGGCTGGCCTTGAACGTGGGGCACATAGTGGTAGCGACCAGACTTTTGCATTGCCCACACCCGTGGCACTTCTCGATCTCGTTCTGGTACTCGTTCTCGGGGAAATGCAGGACAGGGTGTTGCTCGAACGTCCAGTAGTCGGTGCCGTAGCGCAGGTTGCGGGCGAGCCCGCCGGACTCGCCCGGAGGGGCGATCTTCTTGCCGGGGTTCAAGATCTCGAGCGGGTCGAACGCCCGTTTTGATGGTCTGGAAGATGCCGTAGATCTCGTCCCCGTACATGCGGCGGACGTAGGGAGAACGAAGGAGCCCGTCCCCGTGCTCGCCGGACATGGTGCCTTTGACGGCAAGCACGTAGTCGGAGACCTCGTCGTAGATGCCTTGGAGCGAGCGGAGGTCTTCCGCGTTCTTTGGGTCGAGCATGGGGCGGCAGTGGACATTGCCGTCGCCGGCGTGGCCGAAGATCGCGGCGTCGACGCCGCGGCGGGCGAACATCTTCTGCAGGAAGTCGATGTATCCGGCCAACTCGTCCGGGTGAACGGTGACGTCCTCGATGAACGGCGTCGCGCGGCGCGGACCCGGCATCCTCAGCAGCAACGGGACCGCCGACTTGCGCAAGGTCCACAGCCGGTCCTGTTCCGCGGCGGTGGCGGCCCGCTTCACGGCGGTGGCCGCGCTCGTCGTCAGGTGCCGTTCGAGGGCGGTCAGGCGGTCATCCAGTTCGGCGTCGTCCTCACCCTCGAACTCGATGAGCAGAGCCGTGTCCACGCCGGCCGGCAGCATGGCGTCCACCTGCGAATAGTGGCTGCGCACGAAGCTCAGGAAGCGGGCGTCCATGATTTCGACGCTCGACGGCTTGAGGACCAGGATGCCGGGGACCGTCTCGCACGCGGAGAACACGGACGGGAAGTAGGCCATGGCGATGCCGCGCTTTCCGGGCAAAGGCACCAGGTTGAGCCTCGCCTCCACCACGAGTCCCAGCGTTCCCTCGGCTCCCACGAACATCTTCTGGAGGTTGACGGTGTCTCCGGAGAAGATGGTCTCGATGCGGTAGCCGGAGCAGTTCTTGACCACCCGAGGCATGGAAGCGGCAATCGCCTCCGATTTCTCCCGGAGAACGGGCAAGATCTGGTCGAATGCTTTCCCGGCGATCGAGCCGCCGCCTAATAGCTGAGCGAGTTCGTCGCTACCGTCAAGGAGCGGTGCCGCGCGAAAGAGCTCACCGCCGGCGAGCACCACGTCCGCGGCCAGTAGGTGGTCCTTCGTGCCGCCATACGCGACTGTGCGCGCGCCGGAGGAGTTGTTACTGATCATGCCGCCCAGGCTGCAGTAGTCCTCGCTGGACGGGTCGGGCGCAAAGAAGACCCCGCGCCGCTTCAGTTGCTCGTTCAAGACCCCCATCACCAAGCCGGGTTGCACGCGCACCCATGAGGCGTCGTCGGCGATCTCAAGGATGTTGTGCATGTAGCGGGTGAAATCCACCTGCACGCCCGCGCCCACGGCGCCGCCGGCCAGGCCCGACCCCATCCCCCTCGGCACCAGCGGGACACCGTGCTCGGACGCATATCGCACCAGCCGGACGACATCCTCGGTATCCCGGGGCGACACGACTCCCAGCGGCGTGATCTGATTGAGACCAGCGTCAGTGGCGTATAGATGCCGGGTGATGGCATCGAACTCCACGTCGCCGGCAAGGAGAGAGCGCAGGTCTCTTTCTATCGCGGTGACGGTCACTTTCATTTCACGGGAATGATAGCGGAACCGGCCTGTCCTGGCCGGACGAGCACTCGGCGGGTACTATGAAGCGACAGAAGCCGACGCGGCGCGCCCGGGCGCGGCCGCGCCACCCGGTAGGTGGCAGCTGGACACTAGAGTGCACAAGGAGACGGAGAAGACCATGGACTTTGAGAACGCGTTCGTCGTCGACGCGTCGAGCATCAAGTACGGGCTTGGGGTCACACGCGAGGTGGGCTACGAGATGGCGGAGCGCGGCGCCCGCCGGGTGATGGTGGTCGTGGACCCCAACCTGAAGAACAGCGAGACGCTCGCCATCGCCTTGAAATCGCTGAAGGATGAAGGCATCGACGCCGTGGTCTTCGACCAGGTGCGTGTGGAGCCTACCGATTCCTCGTTCAAGTTGGCGATCGACTTTGCGGTCAAAGGTGCCTTCGACGGCTATGTGTCGATCGGCGGAGGCTCCACGATGGACACCGCCAAGGCCGCCAATCTCTACGCGACCTACCCGGCCGATTTCCTCGACTACGTGAACCTGCCCATCGGCAAGGGTGTCCCGGTACCCGGCCCGCTCAAGCCGATGGTGGCCGTGCCTACCACGGCCGGCACGGGCAGTGAGACCACCGGGGTGGCGGTCTTCGAACTCGAGGAGATGAGGGCGAAGACGGGCATCGCACATCGGGCCATCAAGCCGAATCTCGGCATTGTGGACCCGAACAACACTCGGACGATGCCGCCCATGGTCGTCGCCTGCAGCGCGCTCGACATCTTCTCTCACGCCCTGGAGTCGCTGACGGCCCTGCCGTACAGCAAACGCGAAGCGCCGGAGAGCCCGCGCATGCGGCCGGCTTACCAGGGGGCCAACCCCATAAGCAACATCTGGGCGTCCAAGGCCGCCGAGATAGGCGCCAAGTACATGTACCGCGCCATGAGCGACCCGTCCGACGACGAGGCCCGCGGCCAGATGATCCTGGCGTCCACCTACGCCGGGATAGGGTTCGGCACCGCCGGAGTCACGCTACCGCACGGCATGTCGTACCCCATCGCCGGGATGGTGCGCGACTACAGCCCGCCGGACTATCCGCAAGACCACCCTATGATCCCGCACGGCATGGCGGTGATCCTCACGGCGCCGGCCGCGTTCCGTTTCATGGCGCCGGCGAACCCGGAGATGTGCCTGGTCGCGGCCGGTCTGATCGGGGCGGATGTGGCGGGAGCAGGTCCTGACGATGCAGGCGAGATTCTGGCGAGGGCCATCACCGAAGTGATGCGCAAGGCCCAGATGCCCAACGGCTTGCTGGCGGTAGGCTATACGCCGGACGACGTGGACGATCTCATCGCGGGCGTCTTGCCGCAGCACCGGGTCACCAAGCTTTCGCCGCGGCCGGCTGGGGCAGAAGATTACCGCCAGATGTTCCTGGATTCGATGACCATCTGGTAGGCCTCGCGGGAATGGTCGAGCCGTTGCGCGGAGACGGCCGAACGCGTGGCGCGGACACTGCCGAGCTCCTATTGTAGTGCGGCGCCAGTTCGGCGCGACTCTCGGCGCCGAACGGCGGAAGCAGCATACGCGAAGGAAGGTGTTCGATGGAATTGGTGGTGCTGGGTTCCGGGGGCTGGGTGCCTACCGCGAGGCGGGCCACTACATGCATGGCCCTACGTCTCGGTGACGGTCCCGCCGACGACCTGTGGCTGTTCGACGCGGGCACTGGTCTCGCCCGGCTCGGGGAGGCGCGTTTTCGTCGCCTCGTCCCCGAGACGGGGACCGTCCATCTCTGGTTCTCGCATCTGCACCTCGATCACACCGTCGGACTGACGTTCATGGCGGCTTTGTGGCGGAATCGGACGGTGATCCACGTGCCTGCCTTCGCGGCGGCGGAGTTCGGGCCGGAAGTGCTGGAGCGGCTGGTGTCACCGCCGTTCTACCCGCGCCGTCTCCGTCAGTTCGAGCCGGAGGTGAAGGTCGAGTTCGTGGAACCGACCGACGGCCACGGCGGGCGCACGGA
The DNA here is from genome assembly GCA_963772095.1 of uncultured Thermoleophilia bacterium. Taxonomy (GTDB): domain Bacteria; phylum Actinomycetota; class Thermoleophilia; order RBG-16-64-13; family RBG-16-64-13; genus Chersky-299. Next base: position 20,444 of record CAVYVU010000008.1, on the reverse strand, counting down.
CCTGGCGCTGCCGATGTCCGTCCGGGAGCAGCGACACCCTGGTGGTTCGCTGGGCTTCCGCGTGGGCGACGCATTCGCGTTCCTCACCGACACCGTGTACGACCCCGGGGCCGTAGAGTTCGCTCGGGGAGTCAAGGTCCTCGTTCACGAGGCTTGGAGTTGGGAGGAGGACGGCACCGAGAAGACCAGGGAGTCGCTCACCGGACACACCTCCGCCGAGGACGCGGCGCGAGTGGCGCGGGATGCCGGGGTAGGCGAACTGCTGCTTGGTCACCTCTCTCCTTTGAAAGATGACGGATACCATGCCGAGATGCTCAGACGCGCGCGGGCTATCCACCCGCGGACGGACCTTTGTGAGGACGGCTTGGTTCGATCTCTCTAAGGGCGGGACCACTCGAGTGGGCCGCCCGGGGGTCCACTTCGGGGCCGACCAGCCGGCGGGACCGGCCTAGCGGACCGGAGTCAGCGGGCTCTGGCCAATCTGTTTCTTCTGCGGGCGCGGTCGCCGCATGGGAGGTTCCAACAGGCTGAGCTCGTCGGTGATCTCCAGCGTCTCTATCGGGACCACTCTCATCCTTTTGACTCCGAGCAAGACCATGAAACCCGCGGTGATGAAGACGAAAGCCGCGGGACCGCCCACGCCATACGCGCCGGAGACCGTTTGCACCACCAAGAACCACCAAGCCCGAAGCCAGCCTACGCTCTGGGCCACTGCCACGTACGAATACAGGAGGAAGGGCGTGATCAACCCGAGCAGAAGCAGCGGTGCGTTGGACACGAACCGGTATCTCCAGACCGCGGTTGAGTAGATGGGCTCCGAGAAGCAGGTGGCGAGCGGCCACGCCCAGGCCGCGGCCAGGCAAGGTAAGAGCAAGAATGGTGATCGGGAAAGCATCAAGGCCAACCCGACGAGCAAGCTCAGGAACCCCGTGATGAGCTTGGCCATCTCCGTGGTGGCGCGCGGTTCACGCGGGCGGAGATAGCCGAGGAAACGGCGGGAGACGACGAGCACCGCCCCTCCGAGAAGGATCAGCAGGAGCGTCGGGGCCAGCCGTGGCTGGGTCGACGGGCCGAGGATGGTCGGCACCTGGAGGCTATAGCGCGGGACGAGGCCGGTGAGTGCCAGCAAATACGCAACGACGAAAAGCATGGCGACAGGCACTGCGAACGAGAAAAGGTTTCGCAGGTGAAGGAGGGCCACCCGGGGGGTCAGCCGGGAAGAAAAGAGCCAGATGAGCAGGGCGGCGATTGTGGGGAGCAGCATCAACATGGCCAAGAGGGTCATGGCTTTGTTCGTGAGATATCGACCAGAGGTCAACAGCAGCGCCGTCCCAGGATCGGGCGGCGCCTGGGTACCTGAGTCCAACGAGAGGAGTAGGCGCTCCACGGCGGCCCCTTCGGTGGCGAGGCTGGCGGTATCCAGGTTGCCCGGGCCATCGTCATAGAGCATGAGCGACGCGACGCCGCGGCTCAAGCCGGCCACTTGGTCGCCGCGCGACAGCGACAGCGCGTGGTCGGCAGCCTGGCTCAAGATGCTGGGCACCTTGAGGCTCAGGCCGCCCGCAGATAGCACACGGCTTGTCAACTGCAGGAGCCAACCCGGCGTTGAGCTCTGAGGTGCGGACACCGCCACTTGGACCGTGCGCGCATCCTGCTTGCCGAGACGTTGCATTGAAAGGATCGTGGTGATGTCGGAGGCGTCGGGATAGGTGGCAAGGAAGTGGCTGATACCCAGCCCGCCGCTGTTTCCATCGCTCGTGGAGAGAAAGATCATGGTCTTCTCGTGCGGGCGCGTGAAGAAGACTTGGACCAGGTCGGCGAGCATCGCCGTGCCGCTCGCGTAGATCTGCGGATTCACCTTGACGATGGTCTGCGTGTCGCGAGGGGCAGTGACCAGGATGGTCTCCTTGCTGTTGCCCGGCAGCACCACGGCGATGTTCGTCAGGTTGACGTCATGGTCGCCGAGGGTAACCTTGAAGCTCGTCTTCTGGTTGGGGATCTTCAGGTTGTCGAACTGGGTCGCGAGCCAGGTGGCCGCGGCGGCCGCTCCGGGTGAGTCGGGGGTCCGCTGGGCAGGTTGCCCGAAGGGTCTTTCAACGCCACCATCTCGCTGGCAAAACGGTAGGCCCGATGGGCGTCGAAAAAGGTGGTTTCTGCGGCCGGTTCGACGGTCGAAGCAGGAGACGACACTGAGAGGAAAACACCGGCTGCGATGAAGACGACCAGTCCCGCGCAAAGGACGTAGGCTATCTTCCTCCACTGTCGGACGCGATCCACCAAGCGCCGGCGTATGGTAAGCGGCATCTGTGACTCCCGTTTGCTCGAGGCTTGTGAATTCTAAGCCTACTGAGCCGGGGAGACAACTCGCCGGGGCGTTGGGTCGACCGGAGATGCTACTTTTGCTGCGGTTCCTTGACGGACAAGGCCTTGCTGATCATCTTCTCAGCTATCAGCAAAGCCGGGGGATCGTACTGGTCGCACTCAAGCATGTCGTGGATCGCGCGGAGGCGATTCCCGCGCATACAGCACGGGCTGCACTCTCGCGCAAGCTTGTCGTTCTTGGCCTGCTGCTCTTCGTCGCTGGGATTCACGGGTGCTTCTGCCCTTTTCTTGCGTTGTTCTGGCTCATGCTATGCTCTTTATCGGTCAAGTACGTCCCTGGGTTTACACCCTTAGTGCAATTATTCCTCGAGAGTAGTGCACGGCGGTCATCATGATGAAGGGAAGCCGGTGGTGGTGGACAAAATGATCAGCATTGACGAGGCTAGGACTCGGGTGCTTGCCGAAGCCACCCCGCTGTCAGTTGAGCTCCGTCCTCTCGGGGAGGCGCTCGACTACGTTTTGGCTGAAGAAGTTGTCTCCTCATCGGACGTTCCTCCCTTCGACAACTCGGCCATGGACGGGTTCGCCGTCTTTGCCGCCGACGTGGTAGATGCCGCGCCTGAGAGTCCTGTGTCGTTGTCTCTCCAGGAGACCATTCCAGCCGGGCATGTTGCCCAACGTCCTTTGGAGCGAGGCGCCGTGGCGAAGATCATGACCGGCGCGCCCATTCCTCCGGGTTCGAACGCTGTGGTGCAATCGGAACTCGCCCGCGAAGAAAATGGGAAGGTGCTGATCTACGAAGCCGCGAAGCCCGGTTCCAACGTGCGCCGTGCCGCTGAGGACATCGCCATAGGCGATCGGGTCCTGGCCGCCGGCACGGCTCTCGGTCCGGCCGAGTTAGGCGTCCTTGCCAGCCTGGGTCTGCCGGAGCTGAAGGTCTATCGCCGTCCTCGCGTGGCGGTGCTCTCCACCGGAAGCGAATTGGTAGAGGTCGATCAGGCTCTATCGCCCGGCAAGATCCGCAATTCCAACAGCTATGCCCTGCAGGCGTATTGCCAGCAGGTGGGCGTCGAGGTCACGCGTCTGGGTATCGCGCCCGACGATTACGACTCCACGCTCCAACTGGTGGAGGAAGGGCTCTCCTACGACGTTCTGATCACCTCGGGGGGCGTCTCGGTGGGAGAGTTCGACTTTGTGAAGAACGTCCAGGACGCCCTGGGTGTGGAGCGGCGATTGTGGGGTGTCGCCATGAAGCCCGGAAAACCACTGGTCTTTGGAGTAAGGGGGAGCACGCTGGTCTTTGGGCTGCCGGGAAACCCTGTGTCCGCCATGGTCTCGTTCGAACTGTTCGTGAAACCTGCGCTGCTGCGGCTGATGGGGCACAAGGGGGTCGTCAAGCCTCTATACAAGGCTATCGTCGAGGAGGACGTCAAGAGTCGGGACGCGAGGACATACGTGGTCCGCGTGCGAGCCTGGCGCGAAGCCGACCGCTGGCATGTTAGCTCCACCGGGCCTCAGGGCTCCGGGATCCTGCGGTCCATGGTGGGTGCCAACGGGCTGATCTTCGTGCCTGGCGCTCCCAGTGGGGTGAGGGCCGGCCAGGAGGTTGATTTTCTGCTCTTACGGGAAGATCTCAAGGAGGCGTAGGGATTGCATCTTCCCTCCGCACGTGTTGTCGGAAGACGACTGCAGGGATACAATTACATCGATGGGTGACCTATTGAAACCAAGGCTCGGGGGTGGCAGCAAACGCGAACCCGCGCCTGCCCGTCAGACATGGTCCGATAGCCTGGTGGCTTGCGCTGCCGGGCTTTTTTTGTTCGTGGCGACCTCGACGACCGCTTAGCTCGGAAAGGAGATCTGATGGCCAACCACTTCACGCCCGAGGAACTGGCTGAAGAACTGGGGACAGAAACCAGGGATATCATCCATTTCTGCATCCGAGAAGGCATCCCCATTTACAAGGGGAAAGTGGATCGCAGCCTTCTGGTGACGGTGATGAAGGCTACAGGGGTTCAGTTTCAGAAGGCCGAGGCGGCAGCAGTCTGACCCCGGCTTCTTGGGGCTCGTTTGAAAATGAAGTTCTGGCTGCCAAGTTCGCACTAGGCGGCGCGATTCGGGGGGTCCTCAGTCGTCTTCGTAGCGCTGCGACGCCGGCTCGCTGCGTCTTTGTCTCGCACCCGCCGATCGCGCTCTGGCGGCGAAGCGTCATTCTGAAGCGAGTTGTTAGCTCCCGCCGGCCGGTGCCGGCAGTAACCGGAGAGTGTCCGCGAGCACGCGGCCTCCCCAACTCACGACGTCATCCTGGGTCGGCCCCATGTTGAGGGGCACCTTACACACCCTGTCCGACTCGTAGTACCAACGGCGCACCGCGAGGATCGAGTCGAGTTCCTTCTGAGCCACGGCCGCCCAGCCGCGGCCTAGTGCCGCGTCATGCTCCGTCTTTGGTAGCCTGGCCACGATCTCACGGACGGTCTGTTCGGCTGAATCGTGGGTCAGTGTCGCCGCCTCGGTGAGCTTTCCGTTCCACACAAGATTGAGCCGGACTCCGCGGCTGTCATCATCCTGAGCCGGGGGCCACAAGGCTGCGAAACACAGGGCGCGAGCCTCCGCCAGAGCTGCATACGATCGGCGGAGACTGAGCAGGTCCTCCCGCGCCTCCTGCATTGCACGCGCGTCCTCGTACCTGCACTGGCGCGACAGCGACCGAATCACCTCATCGGCGCGAGCAACCGGGTCGAGGACTTCCGCGGGATGAGCCGTGCCTTCGTCCTTGGGCGTCATGATCCGCGGGGCGTCATTCCCAGTCAGCCAGCCCAGGAGGTCGGAGACTAGGGCGTCGTGCTGCGCGATGACTTGAGGACCCCCCGAACACGGCGCGAGGCACTTGCCGGCATGACCGCGCACGCAGGGTTGCCCGTCGGGCTTTCGCGGACAACGGCGGATCGGGTAGCAGCGTTGAAGAAGGTCGAGAGCCGAGTAGACGCGGGTACGGCCCCGGAAGGGTCCAAGGACCAGTGGGAAGCGGGGCTTGCCGTTCGGCCGCTGCCCGTTACCCCCTCGTGTGGGGTTGCTTTCGACGGGCGTGGACTCAGACTCGAGGTCGGCGCCGGCACTGGGTCGGACGTCCGCGCCGGCACTGGCGTGGGCACTGGCATCGGCACCAACGTGGCCATCCACGCGGGCGGCGGCTGCCGCGGCCGCTGGATAGGGTCCGCCCATGACGGTCGTGCTGGGTGCCAGCCATTTCGGCGGTCGTCCGCTCACGTACAGGTTGAGACCGGAGCCCGAGCCGCCTATCTTGACGTATGCATAGTTCTCCGGCCGCCGGCCCTGAAGATTGCAGGGCGGCCGGTGCTCCAAGATCAGCTCTTGCTCGCGCACCACAGCTTCGAGCGGGGTGACGGTCTCCTCCCAATCGATGCGCTCCACCAATCGTATCGCCTGTCGGACCTTCCGGGCGTGCTCGCTGTTCGACACGAAGTAGGAGCGGACCCGCTCTCGCAGCTTGTCCGCTTTGCCCACGTACAGCACGTGCTCGTCCTGGTCCAGGAAAAGATAGGCGCCTGGGGAGCGGGGCACATCTCGCGTGAGCCCAAGCTTCTCTAATCCGCTGCGCATGCTGGGGCTGACGTAGGAGCGAGTCTGATTCAGCCGGGTTATCCCTTGCTCCTGCAACCTGCAGACCAGGGTGACGAAGACGTGGCCTGCCGCCCGTGCATCTGCCAGGGCCCGGTGGCACGCGGCGACCGGTGCACCCAGCGCGTCCGCCACAGTCCCCAGACGGTAGTTGGGAAGGCCGGGCGCGAGAGCCCGGGCCAGAGGCAGCGTGTCGATGGCGCCCTCTCCCAGCCGCCGGCCCTTGAGGCGTCGCAGCTCGTAGTTGAGAAAACCGACGTCGAAAGGAGCGTTGTGGGCCACTACCACCGCGCCTTGCAAGAACTCGAGCAGCTCGGGGATGACCTCCTCGATGCGGGGTGCGCCGGCCACCATCTCCTGCGTGATGCCGGTGATGTGCGTGATCATGGCGGGGATCGGGCGCATGGGATTGACCAAAGTACTGAAGAGACGCACTTCTTTCAGGCCCTCGATCCGCACGGCTCCGATCTCGGTGATCTTGCCCTCACCCGGGCGCGCTCCGGTGGTCTCCAGGTCGAGGGCTACGAATGGGACGTCCCAGAGATCGGGGTCCGGCACTTCCCAGTGGCTGAGCGACACCAGATCCTGGTCGTCTCCTCCCCCGGCCCAGCAGAACCGGGCGTCGTGAGTGACCAGGCTGTGCATGATCTGGCGGCAGACGAGGATCGAGGCGTTGTCCGAGGCGATCAGCTGGTGAACGGCCTCGACCACACCGAGAGGCTCTCCTCGCACGAGGAGCGTCTCGTGGAGCCTGTCTGCGACCGCCAAAGACAATTGAAGCTGCATGAGCGGCCGCTACATCCTGCTGGAGAAGGGTTTCCTTGAAAAGGGCAGAGTCATCCTGGACAATACTAGCACCCTCGGGCCGGGTGCTCACATGTTGGACGGCCCGGCAGGCACGCCGAGGACGCAATAGGAGATCTTTCCCGCTTGGCGGGGTGAAGCTGCTGGTGCTAGACAGAACTCAGATCGAAGCGATCATCCCTCACCGGGACCCTTTCCTCCTGCTCGACCGGGTGGTGGGGTTGGTCCCTGGCGAGTATGCGATCGCGGAGAAGGACATCCTGGAGACCCTGGACGTGTTTCGCGGCCATTTCCCTGGCCACCCGGTCTTTCCCGGCGTTCTTCAGCTGGAGGCTCTGGCGCAGGCAGGAGTCGTGGCCGCCCTCTCGCCGCCGGAGGCCAAGGACAAGATCGTTCTCTTCGCCGGAGTGGACGACGTTCGTTTCCGACGGCCGGTGGTGCCCGGCGATGTCCTGCGATTGGAGACACGGTTGACCAAGAGCCGTGGCAAGTTGGGCTGGGCTGAGGCCAAGGCCTATGTCGGCGACGACCTCGTCTGCAGTGCCACACTCACGTTCGCCCTCGTCGATGCCTCCTAGCAAGATATCCTCCTTGTTGGGGAGGACCACCTGCATCCGTGGATTGGGCAGCTACGCCCCCGAGAGGGTAGTCACCAATGACGACCTGGCCTTGACCCTCGACACCTCGGATGAGTGGGTACGGCAGAGGACCGGCATCGGGGCGCGCCACGTGGTATCCCCCGGCGAGTCCACCTCCGACCTGGGCATCGCGGCGGCCAACGCGGCGCTCGCGGATGCGGGGTTGGACCCTGGCGAGATCGACATGGTGATCACCGCCACTGTCACTCCCGACCAGATCATGCCGGCTACTGCGGCGCGTATCGCTCTTGAAGCCGGTTGTGTCGAAGCGGCTGCGTTCGATCTCTCCGCAGGCTGCACCGGGTTCTTGTACGCCCTTGCCCTGGCAGCGAGCGCCGTGGCCTCGGGGCTACATGAGCACATCCTGGTGGTGGGAGCCGAAGCCATCTCGAGGATCGTGGATTGGAGCGACCGGTCGACGGCCGTGCTGTTCGGCGACGGCGCGGGCGCGGCGGTGGTGTCGACGGCAAAAGGGGCGGGGCACATCCTTGGTTTCGAGCTGGGGGGCGACGGCTCCGGGGGTGATTTTCTCGCGCTGCCGGCCGGCGGGTCGCGCATGCCGGCGTCACACGAGACCGTCGATGCGGGCATGCATTTTGTGCAGATGGACGGGAAAGAAATCTACAAGTTCGCCACCAGGATCATAGCCCCAAGCGCGGAAGCCGTCCTCGCGCGGTGTGACAAGACCATAGACGACGTCGATCTGTTCGTCCCACACCAGGCCAACTTGCGCATCATCGAGGCGGGTGCCAAGAAGTTGGGGATCCCCTTTGAGAAGGTCTACACGAATCTGCAGCGCTACGGCAATACTTCCAGCGCGTCCATGCCCATGTGTTTGACCGAGGCGAGGCAGGAGGGGCGGCTTCACGACGGCGATCTCGTCCTGCTCATGGGCTTCGGCGGCGGTCTTACCTGGGGCTCAGGTCTACTGGTGTGGGGCTCGTGATGCGGCCTGACGCCGTGTGCTTCCGCAGGTTCCACGGGCCAGAGGAGCTCGCGTGAGCGACCTGCTGATCCTTTGCCCAGGACAGGGTAGCCAGGCGGCCGGCATGGCGGAGTATCTGTGGGCCTATCCCCCGGCTCGGAACACCTTTGCCGAAGCCGGCGAGGTTCTGGGTTGGGATATCGGCGTGCTCTGCCGCCACGGCTCCTTGGAGGAACTCACCCGCACGGATCGTACTCAGCCGGCCCTGCTCACGTGTAGCGTCGCCGTATGGAGACTCCTGGAAGATTCTGGCGCTTCTTTCTCGGTGGCGGCGGGACACTCCCTCGGTGAGTACTCAGCCCTCGTGGCTACCGGCCACCTGACTTTCGCCGATGCCGTACACGTGGTGGAGCAGCGGGGTCTCGCCATGCAGGCCTGCGCAGAGGATACGGGCGGGGCCATGGCAGCCATCCTGGGATTGGAAGACGCACAGGTGGAAGAGATCTGCGCGTCCGTGGGTGAGGCTTGGTTGGCCAATTACAATTCCCCGGGGCAGGTGGTCATCTCCGGGGCGGCCGGCGCGGTGGAAGAAGCGGGCAAGATAGCCAGCGAGCGGGGTGCCCGGCGGGTGGTGCCTCTGGCGGTTTCGGGTGCGTTCCACACCCCGTTCATGGCCGGTGCGGCCAAGAAGCTCGGCGAGGCGCTGCAGGCTGTGGACTTCCGTCCCGGAGTAGGCCGGTTCTTTTCCACCACAGAGAACCGTTTCGTGGAAGCAGGTGAGCTCAGGGATGTGCTTGCCCGGCAGCTCACCTCTCCCGTCCGGTTCAGCCAAGGCATGGAGACTGTGCTGCGGCAGGCCCCGGCGCCTCAACAGGGTCTGGAAGTGGGGCCGGGCGCAGTGTTGACCGGACTGATGAAAAGGATCGCCCGCGACTTCCCCATGGGGACCACCGGGGACGCAGATTCGCTGGGCCGGGCCCTGCAGGCGACAGGCGGCCCTCGCGAGGGAGGAGAAGAGACCCATGAGTGACCAGACGGCCGCTACGCCCCATTCGACCCCTTCGGCCGCGGATACGCCGGCTGCTGAGTGCGGCAAGCCCCTCGACGGTAAGGTCGCCGTGGTGACGGGTGGCGCGAAAGGCATCGGCAAAGCTATCGCCGTCCGCTTGATCCAAGATGGAGCCAAGGTGGCCATCCTGGACATGGCCGACGCCGGTGAAGCGACCGCCCGGGAACTGCGGGCCCAGGGAGGCATGGCCATGTTCGTGAAGGTCGACATCTCCTCGGCAGAGCAGGCGAGGGAAGCCGTCGTCTCTGCGGAGAGGTCGCTCGGGCCTGCGGATATCTTGGTGAACAACGCGGGCATCACTCGCGATGGCCTGCTCGCGCTCATGAGCGAGAGCGACTGGGACCTGGTCATGGCGGTGCACATGAAGGGCACCTTCCTGATGAGCAAGGCTGTGATCCGGGGCATGCTCAAGCGGCGCTCCGGGTCCATAGTGAACATCTCGAGCGTGGTAGGACGGCGAGGAAACGCAGGGCAAGTCAACTATTCAGCGGCCAAAGCTGGACTCATCGGCTTCACGAAGTCACTGGCTCGGGAGGTGGCGTCTCGCAATGTGCGAGTGAACGCGATAGCGCCGGGCTACATCGAGACGGACATGACCGCGGCGCTGGACGAATCGGCGCGGAACGCCATCATCGGTCAGATCCCGTTGGGCAGGATCGGTTCGCCAGAGGCTGTCGCCGATGCGGTGGCCTTCCTGGTCAGCGACGCGGCATCGTTCATCACGGGAGCGGTGCTGCCCGTGGACGGCGGTCTGGGTATCTAGGAAACCTGGGAGGGTTGCTGGGATGAGTGACACGTCCGTGGTCAAGATCAGGACCGTCGAGCTCAAGCGGGTCGTGGTGACCGGCATCGGGATCATCTCGCCTATCGGCTTCGGCAAGGAGCGGTTCCTGGACTCCCTGCTGGCCGGACGTTCCGGGATCAAGACGATCACGCGCTTCGACGTGGCGGAGTACCCGGTCAAGATAGCCGGCGAGATAACAGACTTCGACCCTGGCGATTTCATCGACAAGAAGATGGCCCGGCGCATGGACCGATACGCGCAGTTCGGCACCTCCGCCGCGACGCAGGCGCTCGAGGACTCGGGCTATCCGGTGGCCGAGGATCCGTATGCCGTCGGCGCGCTGGTCGGATCCGGGGTGGGCGGGCTCCAGACCCACTTCGAGCAGATCGGCGTCCTTTTGGAGAAGGGGCCCACGCGGCTCAGCCCGTTCTTCATCCCCATGATGATCCCCAACATGGCCTCGGCCATGACTTCCGTCTTGCTGGGGCTCAAGGGGCCCGTGAATGCGACATGCACCGCGTGCGCCGCGGGTACCAACGCCATCGGCGACGCTTTCGAGATCATCCGCCGTGGAGACGCCACCGCCATGTTCGCCGGCGGAGCGGAAGCGGCGGTGAACCAGGTAGGCATGGGTGCGTTCGCGGCCATGCGGGCTCTCTCGTCTCGCAACGACGATCCGCAAGGGGCGAGTCGACCCTTCGACGCCGACCGCGACGGGTTCGTCATGGGCGAAGGCGGCGGCGTGCTGGTTCTAGAAGAGTTGGAGCACGCGCTCCGGCGAGGTGCACACATATACGCGGAGATCGCGGGCTACGGGATGACCGGCGACGCCTTCCATCTCACCGAGCCGGACGAGACCGGGGAACCGGCCGGGCGGGCCATGCGCCGCGCTCTGGTCGACGCAGACATCGACCCGTCGGAAGTCGACTACGTGAATGCTCACGGCACGGCCACGCCTCTGGGCGACGTCATGGAGACCCGGGCAATCAAGATCGCCCTCGGAGAGCGTGCCGCCAAGGTGATGGTGAGCTCCAGCAAGAGCATCTTCGGCCACTGCCTGGGAGCGGCCGGCGCGTTGGAAGCCGCCGCGACGATCCTATCCATGGAGGTCGGGAAGGTGCCGCCCACCATCAACCTGGAGACCCCCGACCCCGAGTGCGACCTGGACTACGTGCCCAACGTCTCGCGCGATGCCCCCGTGAGAGTGGCTATGTCCAACAGTTTCGGGTTCGGCGGTCACAACTCGGCTATCGTATTCCGGAAGTTCGAGGGTTAAGGTTTGCGCGTCCGCGATTCCGCCGCCCCGGTCGTAAGCAGATCGAGAAGGTCACGTGGCTAAGTACGTAACCGTACAGGTAACGAAGAAGGAGCCTCTCGTCCCACCCGGCGAGGCCGTCGAGCGCTGCAAGGAATGCAGCCAACCCCTCACGTCTGAGGAACTGAAGGCCTCTCATCGGGTCTGTCCGCATTGTGGGCATCACTACCGTATGCCAAGCCCAGAACGCATCGCCCTGCTCGCCGACGAAGGCACGGCCCGCACCATCGCCGACGACCTTCGTCCGGGGGACCCCTTGAGTTTCTTCGATACTCGTCCGTACCCGGAAAGGGTCTCCGAGGCCCAGTTGGAGACGGGACTGTCTGAGGCGTTCACCGCTGTCATCTGCAAGCTCGCCGGCCGTCCCATCGCCCTAGGCGTGATGGACTTTCGCTTCATGGGCGGCTCCATGGGCTCGGTGGTGGGGGAGCGTTTCTACAGGCTGGTCCAGGCCGCCGTCGAGAATTCGATGCCTATGGTGGCGATAGCCGCTTCCGGCGGGGCCCGCATGCAAGAGGGCCTCAACTCTCTCATGCAGATGGCCAAGACGGTTGTGGCGGCCCAACTCCTCGCCGAGGCTCGTCTGCCGTTCGTGACTGTTCTTACCCATCCCACCACCGGTGGCGTGTTCGCGAGCTTCTCCACCGTGGCGGATGTCATCATGGCCGAGCCCGGAGCATTCATGGTGTTCGCCGGACCGCGGGTGATTGAGCAGACCACCAGAGAGAAACTGCCCGCGGGTTTCGGACTCTCTGAGGCGCAGTTGGCCCATGGTCAACTGGACATGCTGGTCGACCGTCGCGAGCTCAAGGACAGAATCGCGCTGTCGCTCAAGCTCCTGGCAGGGGAGGGCAGTCATGGCGCAGGATAAGCTCGGCGGTATGCGCCGCTCCTACCAGGACGAGGCGGTTAAGCTGCTACAGAGATTGCAGGAACTGCGGGGCATGCCGTCACTGCCCGGCATCAGTTACTCGGAGGAGATCAAGAAGATACAGGAACGGCTGGAAGCGCTTCGCAACCGGGACACGTCCGGCACCGCCTGGAAGACCGTCCAATTGGCCCGCCACCAGGAACGGCCTCAGACCCTCGACTACATCGCAAGCGGCATCTCCGACTTTCTCGAGTTGCACGGAGACCGTCTCGGCGCGGACGACCAAGCGATCGTGGCCGGATTGGGGATCCTCGAGGGGCGGCGAGTGGCGGTGATCGGTCATCAGAGGGGGCACAATCTCAAAGAGCGCCAGGAGCGCACGTTCGGCATGGCCCGCCCGGAGGGCTATCGTAAGGCCCAGCGGGTCGCGCGGCTGGCGGAAAAGTTTGGTCTCCCGGTGGTGACTCTGGTGGATACCATGGGAGCGTATCCAGGGCGCGACGCGGAGGAAGGCGGCCAGGCTCGGGCCATTTCCAGCAGCATGGAGCTCTTTGCCGACCTGGCTGTGCCCACCGTCGCGGTGGTGATCGGGGAAGGCGGGTCCGGAGGAGCGCTGGCTCTCGCGCTGACGGACCGAGTTTTCATGCTCGAGAACTCCATCTATTCAGTCATGTCTCCCGAAGGATGTGCCGCGATCCTGTGGCGGGATGCCGCCGAGGCGCCGCAGGCCGCCGAGGCCCTCAAGCTGACGGCGCACGACGCCATGGAGCTGGGACTCATCGACGCGGTCATCCCGGAACCCACCGACGGCGCTCAGACCGACCACCGGGTAGCAGCCCGTCGTTTGTGGCGTGAGGTGAACCTCGCTCTCGGAGAGCTGGAGCGGCTGGCTCCCGCCGACCGGCTGCACTTCCGTCGCGCCAAGTACCTTGCCATGGGGAGCTTCCGAACGCTGGAGTAAGCGGCGTAGACCGCCGGCGCCACATCTCCACCGAGAAGAGATCGTGACTCACGTGCAAATCAACAGCCCGGCTCCGGATTTCGAACTAGCCGACTTTCACGGCCGGATGTTCCGACTCTCCGAGCTACGCGGACGTAAGAACGTCCTACTCGTCTTCAACCGTGGGTTCACCTGACCATACTGCCGCGCGCACCTGGCGCAGTTGCGCCAAGACCTTCCCGAGTTTGAAAGACGCCAGACGGCCATAGTGGTGGTCGGGCCGGAGAGTCCCCGTGCGTTCGGGCGCTATTGGGCCGAGAACCAGCTCCCGTTTGTCGGTCTGCCCGATCCGAGGCATACGGTGTTGAAGCTATATGGGCAAGAGATCAAACTCTTCAAATTCGGGCGGATGCCGGCTCAGGTGCTGGTGGACAAGTCGGGCATGGCGCGCTTCGTCCACTACGGCCACGACATGACTGACATCCCCAAGACCACCGAAAATCTCGAGATGATCGATGCGCTGAATGCGGAACAGAGCCTTGGCGCTGAGGAAGACGTGCCACTCGGCTAGCGGCTTCGCCGCTTGGGGGCCGAGGGTCCGGGCCGGGCGGTCCGGGCCGTGGTCTTGCTCCCGACTTCCTGCCGTCCAGGCGTCGCCGGGTCGGGGCGACGCGTCAGGCCACTGCCGCCGGCTCCAGATAGGGTAGCCAGCTCTCGGGCACGTTGTGCGGCGAGGTGATGATGAAGTCGCTGGGCACCGGGGGCCTGCGGTTTCCGGTGCGGGACCATGCCCACCTCCGTTGGAAGCTGGGCGCCCTTGCGCACGTTGCACGGAGCGCAAGAGGTCACCACGTTGTCCCAGGAGGTCGGTCCTCCGCGGCTACGTGGGATGACATGGTCGATGGTCAGGTGGCGGGTGCTGCCGCAATACTGGCAGCGGAACCCATCGCGTGCCAGGATCGCCCGCCGGGAGATGCGACGCCTATCGGCGTGCGGGATGCGCACGTAGTGGAGCAGGCGGATGACGACGGGCGGAGTGAAGCGGGCGCGTTCCGATCGGATGGTGCCGGGGGCGGCTTCGAGCAGCTCCGCCTTGGCTTTCAAAAGGAGGACCACCGCACGTCGGGTCGAGCAGACGTTGAGCGGTTCGTACGTCGAGTTAAGAACCAAGACCTGACGGGGCAATCTCACCTCCCGCATGCTGCCTCAGCGGAGGATTCTACCCGATAGGAGCCCATTGCCTCAAGGGGCGGTCGCGGCGTCTCCCGGTCGGCGTGGTTGCGTGGGGCGGCGCGGTTGCTCTGGGCGGTGCTATCACCTAGCACCGCGCGGTTGTTGCCGTGCACCGTCCGGCGTACCACTGCAGGCTCCGAGTGGGACTCGAGTCTCTCGGTGGGCGCCGTGCCCGCGCCGTGCCTGCGCCCGGCCCGCGCTGGGCGCAGGCACTGCTAGAATCGGGGGTATGGATGAAGCCAACCTATTCAGTGCGGGTCTCGAGGCCGACCTATCCGAGAATGCTCCGCTCGCGGCCCGAATGCGGCCGCAAAAGCTGGATGACGTCGTCGGCCAGGCACACTTGCTCGGGAACGGCTCGTCGCTGCGGGTGGCCATCGAGACGGGCACCGTCGGCTCCATGATCTTCTTCGGTCCGCCGGGCACCGGCAAGACCACGGTGGCCCGGCTGGTGGCCTCGGCCACCGGGTCCAAGTACGAGGAACTCTCCGCGGTCAGTTCGGGTGTGGCCGAAGTACGTAAGGTCATCGAGCGGGCGCGGCGAAGCCGCGCCGAAACGGGGAAAAGAACCGTCCTTTTTATCGACGAGATCCACCGCTTTTCGAAATCTCAGCAGGATGCCCTGCTCCATGCGGTGGAGGACGGCATCGTCACGCTCATCGGTGCTTCCACGGAGAATCCCTATTTCGAGGTGATCCCGGCGCTGATCTCCCGGTGCGAGCTGTATCAGTTTCTGCCCCTGAGTACGGCCGAGGTGCGCGTGTTGCTCGACCGGGCACTAAGCGACACCGAGCTGGAGGCCGCGAACAGGCCAGGGTCGGCGGTCGGGATGAGAGTGAGCGACGAAGTACGCGACCTTATCGCTGAGGCCGGGCTGGGTGACGCCCGCCGGGCGCTGAATATCCTGGAGCGAGCGTTGGTGCAGACTCGCTCGAAGGGCGCCGCGGAACTGGACGAGGCGACGGTGCAGGAAGCCGCTCAGCGCAAACTGGTGCTCTACGACAAGAGCGCCGACGCACACTACGACGTCATCTCGGCCTTCATCAAGAGCATGCGGGGCTCGGACCCCGATGCCGCTCTGTACTACCTCGCTGTGATGCTCACCGGCGGGGAGGATCCCAAGTTCATCGCCCGCAGGATGGTGATCTTTGCTTCGGAAGACGTGGGCAATGCCGATCCGCGGGCGCTGGAGATCGCCGTGGCGGTATCGCGGGCAGTCGAGTTCGTGGGCATGCCGGAATGCCGGATCAACCTGGCCCACGGAGTCACCTATCTCAGCACGGCGCCAAAATCGAATGCGTCGTACGCCGGGATCGGGGCGGCCATGCAGGAAGTGGAGGAACACGGGGCCAAGTATCCCCCGGTCTTTCTGCGCAGCACCGGCTACCAGGGAGCCAAGAAGCTTGGTCACGGGGTAGGTTACGACTATCCGCACGAGAGCGGCGGCTACGTGGGCCAACGCTACATTCCCGAGGGTCTGGAGGATCGTGAGTTCTACAGCCCGACGGATCATGGCCAGGAAGCGCGCATCAAGGAGTTTCTCGCGCGGATGCGAGAGTTGCGGCGATCGGGCGACGATCCGGATTAGTGAGCGCCCGCAACCGGTACTAAGTCCGTAGGGAAGCAGACCATCGACGTCGAACAAGTGACTACGCGGGGTCCTAGGTCAAGCTCCGGCGATTCTGGCCGATAGAACCACGTAGGACTGTGCGTGTCGGCCATCCCTCTTATCGAAGTCGGGCGGCGCCGGCGTCCTGACGTAGGGAAACCATACTGTTCCGTTCGGCCGGGAATTCCTCGACCGACAGTGTGAAGGAGGACTGACTGTGGGCGGGCTATCAAGATTCCTCCTTGGGGGCATCCTAGGGGCGATCTTCGGATTTCTGGTTTCTGGTACGCGGAAGACCCGAAGGACGTCCCAACGGAAGACCGCGGCCCCGACTGCCGGGCAGGTGGTCACCGCACCGGCCGTCGAGTGCCCTGAGGCGGTAGAAACCGCGGAGACACAGCCGATCGCCGCGGAAGCCGCCGAAGGCATCGAGCCCGCGGAAGCCTTGCCTGTCACTGGGGAACGTGCGGAAGCCCCGCCGACGCCCGAAGAGGCGGGGCCAGAGGTTGAGGCGGGGCCAGAAGTCGAGGCGGCGCCTGAGGTGGAGACGGCACCCGCGGTACAGGCAGCACCTGAGCTGGAAGTTGAGCCCGAGGTCGAAGCGGCACCTGGGGTCGAGGCGGCGCCGGAATCTGAGGTGGAGGCCGCGGCGGCCCAGACTGTGTCTGAGGCCGAGACCGTACCTGAGGCCGAGACGGCTACACTTGCCGAGGCCGCGCCTGGGACTCCGGAAACGACTGAGGCCCCTGGCCTCGAGACCGCGGCACGTGAAGAACTGCCCGTGGCAGAGCCACCAGCTGAGCCCTCGCCCTGGACGTGGCAAGAAGAACGGCTCGCCGAGGGGGTCGAGACGACTCCAGAGACAAGTTCAGCGGTCCCCCTCGAAATGGTCAGCACCATCTATGCGCCTCCCGAAGAGGCCGTTGAGCAAGCAAAAGTTCTTGAAGAGCCGGTCACTTTGCCACCAGCTGAGCCATCGCCCTGGACGTGGGAGGAAGAGCCGTTTGTCCCGCCATCCGAGGCGGGCGTGGAGGCGCCCGAAGAACCCTTGGCCGCGGAAGCGGTTGGAGAGTCTCGCGCTGAGGAATTCGCCACGAAGGACGCGGAAGTCGTTCTCACTCCCGAGCTACTGGAGGAGCCGGTCCCAGGTATGGGCTGGACCCCTTCGGTAGAGCTGGCGACCGAAGAAACGTTCAGGGAGGAGTTCGCTCTGATACCTGAGGAGCCCCTCCCGTACGTGGCACCGGAGGCGGAACTAGCGGAGATCTACCCTGAGGTCGAGCCTCCCGTGGTGCCGGTGGTGGAGGAACTCGCTCCAGACACCGCGGTCGCCGAGGTGGCTGATATTGGTCGTGGCGCAGAGAATCCGTCTCCTGCTGCCGCTCCCACCACGGTGGACGATCTCAAGGCCCGCATCGAAGAAACACGGAGGCGCATCCGGCGGGAACTCGAACAGCCGTTCCTTACCCTAGGGGAACAGGAACCGGCGGCGGGCCAGACTGGGTTGCAGGCATCGGCCGACGGGTTCACGACGGCTGGGCTGCCGATGTACGCGCAGCCCGCCCCAGCGGTCTTCGCCGAATCCGCCCCTGAGTTGATGGCCGAGATCGACGATAGCTCAGCAGGGCAATTTCGACGCATTGGTCATCGCCAGCGGTGCGCACAACCCGGTGGTGATCCCTTTCCCCGGCCATGAGAGGCTGGTCAAGGGTCTTGACTTCCTGAAACAGATCAACAACGGCGAAAAACCCAAGGTCGGCCGTAAGGTCGTCGTTATTGGCGCCGGCAACGCCGGGATGGACGTGGCGCTCGGCGCCTATGCCATGGGCGCGCAGCGGGTCATCTCCATCGACGTCCAGCGCCCGGCGGCTTTCCAGAAGGAAATCGACCACTTCAAGGCGCTCGGCGGCGAGATACAATGGCCGGTGTTCACCGAGAGCATCGACACAGACGGTCTGCATACCAAGGACGGCCGTCTGATCGAGGCCGACACCGTGATCATCGCCATCGGTGAGCGGCCCGACCTTTCCTATGTGCCGCGCGAATGGCTTACCGACCGCGGCATGATGGACGTCAACGACTGTTGGCAGGTAACCCGTTCTCCGGCATTTTCGCCCTCGGCGACACCATCAAGCCGGGACTTTTGACCCACGCCATCGCCGGTGGCCGCGAAGTTGCCCAGTACATCGACGATTACCTCTCGGGCAAGCCGCTGGTGGCTCCGAAAAAACCGGTGATGATCCCCCCAGGAAAAGCTCAGCAAGGAGCTGTTCATAGCGCAAAACCGCGGCCGCTTCCGGGTCCAGGACGCCAGGGACGAAGTGCATCGCTGCATTTCCTGCGGCACCTGCCGCGACTGCTCCATGTGCCTGGAGACATGTCCAGAGGGGGCGATTGTCCGGGTGGAGCAGGAAGACGGCTCCGTCGAGTACACCTCCGAGGACAAATACTGCATTGGCTGCGGCATCTGCTCCGGCATCTGCCCATGCGGCGTGTGGGCCATGGAAAAGGCTATCCTGTAATATGTTAACCCGGATTTGAGCGATGCCTGCGCTGAAGTGCAATCGCCCCGGCATCACTCAAATCTATAGCAATTATCCCGCAGTTTCAATTGCAATGCGCATAGTGCGCCTCTCCCAC
The DNA here is from genome assembly GCA_963772095.1 of uncultured Thermoleophilia bacterium. Taxonomy (GTDB): domain Bacteria; phylum Actinomycetota; class Thermoleophilia; order RBG-16-64-13; family RBG-16-64-13; genus Chersky-299. The sequence goes on along the minus strand of CAVYVU010000008.1, from coordinate 1,655 downwards.
ATTCTTTGATTTATTGAGGCGGAACCTCACGGAGCCGCCTCACTTTTTAACTCCTGCCCGAACCATTCAATCTAGATTCGGCAGTTGAAGGCATCCTCAGGTCGCTCCGGATGGCCTGTTTCTGCTGCTCTAAGCTCATTTTGCTACAGCCGATAAACTCACCCTTCGGGTTCGAACAATATCGGCTGTCTACGCTTCATTTCGCCAAGAGCAGCAACAAAACAGGCCAAAGTCGCTCACTTCGGACACCTCCAACTACCGTTTTTAGGTTCAATCTTGAAAACAATATTGGCCGCAAGAAAAAATATAGGGATAGGCTGCTTTTCAAATCGGTAAAAAAGTAGCCTGTCCCTCTACCCGACAAAATCCTGGATAAACTTCGAGAACGATGGGGCAATCTCCCTTATGATCTTGATTCTTGAGTTACAGATAATCTCCTCATGATCAATTTGCACGATCGGGCATTCCGTACCCTTTTTAGTGTCGAAACAAATTGGATCATAGTTGAATTTATGCGGATTGCCGATTTGCAGATACCAGCTTTGAAGCAGGCGGCTCGACATGAATTCATCTTTGAAAATCCGCTTGCTGAGCTCCCATTTGAAATCATCTCCCGTATTCCCGAAAAAGAAAATCGGACCAAGTTGAAAGGCGGGAAAAGCATAACGGGATATGAAGGAACGGTAGGAAGAAGGAAGTTTTTTCGCTACCTTCTGCTCGAAAGGATCAATCCAACTTCTACAGTCAGCTTTACATACTTTCCAATTGAAATAGCCATATTCATCAGGATCCCCTTCCCTGAGAAACGCGGGTACATCCTCATGCAACAGCGACTCACGTGAAGTCGAGTTTATTGTCTCAACAAAAGAATCAATAAGAGTGTTCATGTCCATATTATGCCCTGTCGAGTACGTATAACATTTAGCTGACCCGCTTTAATCGGCAACCTTCTCGTAATAAAAACGGACCGGAAGGCAAGCAAAAGAGAATAAACCTTTTTAGAAAATGTTAGCGCACGATAGACATCTGTCAATAACTCCGCGAACCGTCACACATGATTCCTGAGCATCAGCTCCAGCGGATGCGGGTTGAGATAGAACTGCTTCTTCAGGTACTCCTGGTCGTACTTGTTGACGTAGTGCCTGAGAAGGGTGATCGGCACAATCAACGGAATGAGGCGCTCATGGTACTGGCGGATGACTTCAAGGAGTTCTGCTTTTTCGACGTGGCTGAGTTCCTGTTTGAAATACCCCATGATATGCATGAGCGCGTCCGTATTCTTTTTCGCCGTGGCATGAAGGGACAGGGCGCCCATGAAGAGTTCCTGATAGCGGTCCAGGAGCAGCTCGCGATCCATGCTTTTCCCTTCCGCCACAAGCTTTCCCATCTCGCGGTAGGTCTTTGGCGAATGGACCATGACCTGGAGTTTGTGGGAGGTATGAAACTCTACCAGTTCACCCATACTTCTTTCCCCGAGAAAATCCTCCCAGCGTCGGAAGGCGAAAACCCGTTCAATAAAGTTCTCGCGGATATCCATGTCGTAAAGTCGGCCCTCTTCTTCAACCGGAAGCAGGGGAAAATGTTTCACCACGGCATCGGCGAAAAGTCCCCGGCCCGATTTGGCGGGAACCTCCCTGTTGTAAACCTTTACCCGG
>CAVYVU010000007.1:0-13139 GCA_963772095.1 uncultured Thermoleophilia bacterium | reverse complement strand
GACGCTTTGCACGAGCCTCTCGGCTGCGGCTACTGGAACTGGATCGGCCATTTTCTTCTCCCGGTCTTTCAGATCTGCTCTCGCTTAATTCTTGCCCGCGTTCTTCGCTTCGATCTCCTCGTGGGCACTGAGAATGTCCTTGGCGTTCAGATAGACCGGGGTGTCTACCATCTTGCCGTTATAGGAGACTGCCGCCGGAGCCCTTGGCGACGGCTTCCTCCTCGAAGCACTTCGACCACGCCGGCGCCCACTCACGTCCGCAGGATCGGGCGCGTACAGCCGATTGCTCGGCTCGATCTGCGGGGGTGGATGATCATCCGGCCCTCGTAGCCCATCTGCCGACCGTCGAGACGTTGGCCTCGAAGGCTTCCATATCCTGGATAGGCGACGAAGGGCGCGTCGATGGCGACGACGCCGGCCGCCGTGCGGCCACCGCCATGTGCCGGCGGGCGTACTTCTGCTCCTCACCCTCGGAGGTCAACTTCACCCGCATGTCCTTGGTGTAGTCCACCGCGCCGAAGATCGCGCTGACCACGTCGCGGACTCGCAACGCACGAGGGATAGGCGTGGATGATCCCTTTGGCAGTCTCGAGAAGCAGAGAGATCTTGATGCTCCCCCGCGCGAGGCCACGCCGGCGCTCCAGCTCGTCCAGCTTCCAGTCGAGGCGTTTGACGTCGTCGGGATGGCCGCACTTGGCCAGGGTCACTCCGGCCAGACCCGTCTGCACGACGGCCTCGAGGTCGTCGTCCGTCATGAGGGTCTCCCAGTTGTTCAAGCGCACGTACACCTCGGAGCCGCCTTTGCCCACTTCGAGCAGAGCGGCAGCCGAGACCTCGCCGGGCGCGGGCCTTCTCGGCAGGGGGGACCGAGTCCTCGAGGTCGAGGGTGACGATGTCGGCGGAAAGGGCGTAAGCCTTGCCGATCATCTTCTCGTTGTTTCCCGGGACGTATAGAACGGAACGCATGACAGCCAAGGTGACTCCTTTGATCGTTATTCGGTCGGTGGTTACTTCGTTACTCTGATGGGCCTACGCGAACGCCGGTATCCGGCGATGTCGTCTGTGCAGTACTTCCCAGCACGATTCTCACTTCCCAGTGCAATTCCCTATAGAAGCTCCGATATGATGCGGGGGATGTCGTTGGGGCTCTCGGCCACGTAGCCGCCGGCTTTTTCGATGGCCTCCATCTTGCTCTTGGCCGAGCCGCGGCCTCTCTCCACGATGCTGGAGGCGTGCGAGAAACGCTGGCCCTCCGGCGCCCAGGAACCGGCCACGAAGATGACGAAAGGCTTTGTGAAGCCGCCCGAGGCGATGACTTCCGCACATTCCTCTTCCTGGGAGCCACCGATCTCCGAAAAGACGGCGACCGCTTTGGTCTTGGGATCGGCTTCAAACAGCGGCAGCAGGTCGGCCATGGACGTGCCGATCACCGGTTCGGTGCCCGTGTGTACCACGGTGGAGACGCCGAAGCCGGCGCGGCTCAAGACCCAGGGAATGGTGCCGGACTGGCCACCGCTCCGCGAGAAGACGCCGATGGGACCGGGGGCGAAGAATGTGTTCGCCCATTCCACGCTGCCGCCGAGCCAACCCACGACCGCCTCGCCGGGAGTGATCATCCCGATGGTCCCTGGGCCGAGGAGGCGAGTGCCCCGCTCGCGGCAGTACTCGACCATCACCATTATGTCCTGGATCGGCACCGATTCCACGCAAGCCACCAGATTGGGGACCCCGGCGTCCGCCGCCTCTTTCACCGCGGGCAGAAGTGTGCGCCCCGGCACGAAGATCACGCTGAAATCCACCTGGCCCTGGGCGGCGAGCGCATCTTCCACCCTGTCGTAGACCGGGATACCGCATACCTCGCTGCCGCTCTTGCCGGGGCTGGTGCCCGCGATGACGCGAGTGCCGTAGTCCTTCATGAACTGAGCGCGCAGGGAGCCTTCGCGGCCGGTGATCCCCTGCACCATGACTTTCACATTCCTGTCGATGAGTATGCCCACGGCTACGACCGTCCTTCGGCCGGGCCGCGGCAGCTCGTCTCGTCCGTCGGGGCCGCCCGGCGCCGGCACGTCGCGTCCGGGTGCAGCCATGACAGGCGCGACGGTCTGGGGAAGGCCGCGCTTCGCCAGGTATTCGGGGAGACCCTTGATGGGCACGTCGATCGAGATCGCCTGACGCCCGCGGAACAAACACTCGTACTCGCACGCGAGGCACTCGGTGCCGCCCCGTTCCACGCCTTCGGCGTCCAGATGTGCCACAGAGGGGACGCCATCCTTCAGCACGAGGATGCCACGTGCATACTTGTGACAGGCGGCCACGCAGGCTTTGCTCACGCATTCGGGGCATCTGCTCGTGTCGATGGAGACGGTTATTGTTCTTTCTGAGAATGTGAGCATGCCTATCTCCTCACCCACCCATCGCCCGATGGTAGTCCTCGACCATGGCGAGCATCCTCTGGGCTATGAACCCGGTGTCGGTGACGTAATCGCGGCCGAAAACCTCGATGCGTTCCCCACCGGGCAGGTCGGCAAGGCCTTCGCGTAGGATGGCGAGCGACTCCTCCTCTTTGTTGCCACACAGCAAGAGCAGGCAAGGCAGGCCGGGCCGGTAGGGCAATACCTCGCGCAGGGCTTTCACGATGGCGTGGGCGTGGTGCCACTGTTCCTGGTTGGCCATCATGAAGCCGGCGAGGAGATAGCCTTCGATGCCGGGCTGGGAAAGCACCACTTTGGCCACCCGGTATATCTTGGAGGCCACCGGATTACCGCTGGTATCGGCATAATTGGCGACCTTCAACCCCACCTTGCGCAGAGCGTCCATACCGACCATAGCCGAGCCGCCCCCGATGGGGTGGTAGCCGATGTAGCCCGGGCTCTTCTCGTCGAAGCCCATGTTCATGAGGAACCCGGATCCCCGCTGGTCGAATTCCTCGATGCCCCAGCCGATGAGGTCCAGCTCGGTGGGCTCATGGCCGAAATCGCGGGCCACCTCGATGCCCATCTCCGGATGCCTGAAGACGGAGCTGTTGTCGATCTCCATCTTGCAGTCCACGGCATATATGTCGCCCAGTCGGGTTACCACGATCGGGTTGATCTCGAGGGTGAAACAATCGTACGTGCGGTAGGCCCCGAAGAGATCGATGAGAAAACCGGCCAGCGCGTCGCGCCGCGGCGCCGATATCCCGGCCTTGTGAAGGGCATCGAGGAGGGCCCCTGCATCCGGCCCTTTCGTCGGCGAGACGAGCAGTCGGAACAGCTTGTCTTCGGGAACGCTCTCAATGTCGACGCCGCCCTCGGCGCTGAACATAAGCATCGGACAGCGAGCGTCCCGGCTTGAGTTCACCGTGTAGCTCGCGTAGAACTCACCGGCGATGTCGAGCTTCTCCTCCACGAGGACCTCACGCAGAACCGTGCCTTTGAACTCGCGGCCCAGAAGCGAGGCGGCACCGAGTGCCGCCTGCGCGGGCGTGTCGGCCATGACCAGGCCGCCCGATTTTCCTCGCCCACCGGCGTGCACCTGAGCTTTCACTACCACAGGACAGCCCAGCTCGCTGGCGATCGCCGCCGCTTCCTCCGCGGTCGCGGCCACGCGGCCCCGGGGGACAGGGAGTCCGGCAGCTCTCAGCCAGTCTTTGCCTTGGTGCTCTAAGAGTTTCGCCATTGCCGGCTGCCCCTCTTCCGCAAAGCCCGCGAATTTGGCGCTCCCACCATACGAAAATGATCCATCAACCCTCTTTTGGCTCCAGCCCGGCGCGCTTCTCCAGCTCGAGTACGAGCGCCGAGTAATCCTTCCATTCGTACCCGTCTTCCATCGCCCACTCGTAAAGCTCGCGCACCCGCTTGGTGGCAGGTAACTCGACCCCCACCCCTTCCGCCGCGGTGAGCGCGAGGTCGAGGTCTTTCACGATGTTGTGCAGGCTCATGGCCGGGTTGTCGTACATGCGTGCGGCAAGCGATGGGATCTTGCCCTTTACGACGCCCGAACCGACGGCGCTGTTCGCAAGTACGTCCAGCATGATCTGCCAGTCCAAGCCCGCCTTCTCACCCATCACCAGCCCCTCGGCCCAGACCTGCATGTTCGCGCCGATCATCATCTGATGGATCAGCTTGAGATAGCGCGAACTCTCACCGAGACCCACGTAGTAACGGGTCTCACCGAGCACGGCCAAGTAGGGCTCGGCGGCGTCGAAGACCTCTCTCTCGCCCGAGGCGAGAACGGTCAGCTTCCCCGGCCTCCGCTACCGTGATGGTCCCGCTCACCGGAGCGCGTAGAAAACCGATGCCCCGAGGCTCGACGGCCGCTGCTATCTCCGCCGACTCGGCCGGGGCCACGGTGGCCATGTCCACGAGCAGTTTGGGCAGAGGCTCGGCCTCGAGGACCCCGTCCTTGCCCATGACCACGCTCTTCAGCGCGGGTCCGTCTGTCAGGTTCGTCAGAAGGATATCCTTGCCCGCCGCCGCCTCCGCGGGGCTGTTCGCTACCCAGGCGCCCCTCGCGATCAGAGCGTCGCACTTCGCCGACGTGCGGTTCCAAACCGTGACCTCGTGCCCCGCGGCAAGGAGCCGGGTGGCCATTCTCGACCCCATGACTCCCATACCCAGGAAACCGACCTCACCCACGTCAACTCCTCTCATCGGCTGGATTCCGCATCTGTCATCCCGCCCAAACTTGCAGGGATCGGCTTCGCCCCGAACGTATCTCAGGGGCCCCAACCTTCTGTCGCGCCCGGTCTGCAGCGGCCTCGGATCGTGGAAGCCAGGAATCATGTTAGCGGAGACTAACAAGTTTTAGCGCACAATGCCGGCGGCGTCAAGTTTCGTTGCCGGCGCCGGCGCGCCAGAATCACGCGCATCACACGCGAAACGACCTCCCGTCGGGCGCGTAGTAGCCTGAAAGGCAGGAGGCAGCCGGGTCCGTGAAGCTACGCGGAGGCTATCTCGGCGAGGACCCCTTCGAGCGTCTCGGTGGAGAGCCCGGTAGTGACAAACTCGGGGATGCCCATCAGGTAGGCGACGTCCTCCGACCAGAAGAAGGCCATTACGCGCAGCGCCATGCGTTGCGCATCGACGTTGGGACGCACGCTGCCCTCGACTTTCCCTTCCTCGATGATGGAGGCGACGGCCGCGGCGGTCCTCAGCGAGAGGCTCCTCACACGCTCGCGCAACCCCTCCTGCTCGGGGGCGACCACGAAGTCGAAAAGTGGACTCACGAACCAGGGCTCGTCCGAGGAAAGCGTCTCCGTATGGTGTTGCCCGATTCGCCGCAAGCGCTCCAGGGCGTTGCCTTCTTGGGATACGGTGACCGCCCCGAGCACCCGGTCGAAAACCACCTCGAGCGCGGCCAACAACATCTCTTTCCTATTGGCGAAATGCCGGTAGAGCGCCGGCTCACTTAGACCAACGGAGGCGGCGATGCGGGCGGTGGTGGTGCCCTGGACGCCGTGCGCAGCCACAAGACGCAGAGTGGCGTCGATGATCTGAGTCCGCCTTTCCGGCCTTTTCAGCCGCGGGGGATTCTTTCTCACTCCTACACTACTTGCATGCTCGTCCATGGAGACCGCCCCAGCTCCTTCCTCCGGCGAGGGCGATTTCAAGCCTCTGATCAAGTCTGGTCCGTGGGCTCGCCCTACCACCGAGGGTAGCACATGGCTAGAGGAGCGAAAGCCTGAAGGCGGGCTCAGCCCGCGGGGCCCGGCCGCGGGGCCCGGCCGCGGCCGGGCCCCAGAAATAGCGCAAGATCTACCCGAACGGTTATCTGTGCGTCAGTCCAGCGGAATGACCGGCAGGAGCAAGTGCGACGGGTGTTCCGCGTTGTGATGAACCTTGTGGAGTGTGGTCTTGCTGCTGCATATGTGGGGAGCGAAGTACTCGATGTTCGTGAGACCGCCGGTGCCGGTAGCCAGGTCCAGGCAGGTGATGTCGAGACAGATCCGGTGCCCGGCTTTGAACATGTTCGCCGTGGAGAGGACTCTCGATCTGATACTCGTTGATCTCGCCGGGCACCACCGGTTGCTGGGCCTCCTTGGTCAACGGGTGCCACGGCGCCCAAGGCTTCGACCGCGATTCGTCGACGGCCCGATGAGACGCCTTCAGCCAGCCCCGCGTCAATTCGCGCTCCGGCAGGTCGTCGGGCACGAGCCGTTCGCCCTCCCGCTGCGTGCGCACCGACACATCCGGCCCCACGTCTTTCAGGATGACGATCCAGTTGGTATCTTCCTGGTCGATCTCCGCGAAGAGTGTGAGCGAGATGGGACCGGCGACGAGCGTGTCCTTCGCTAAGGGCGGCGTCATGTAGCGGAGCCGCTCGACCTTCATGGTCTTGGTGGGCGGCATCTGCACAAAAGCGTCGGGTTCCTTGTCCACGGACTGGCTCTGGCTGGCCGGGAGCGTAGGCGTCGGTCTTGAGCCGCTCCCAGGTGTCCAGGTAGTACTTGGTCCACTTGGTGCCGGGGATGGGCCAATCTTCGGCGGTACGGTAGACGTTCTCACCCATCACCCAGTACTTGACCGGCGGATCGTCCATGATGCCGGTGTCCTTGCCCTTGAGCCAGTAGTCGTACCAGCGGAGGATCTCGTCGTGCATCTCCCAGAACGGTCGCTCCATGTGCGAAGGGTCGTTGATGATCATCTTCTTGGGTACGCCCTGCACGTTCTGGAACCAGTGCTGCATGCCCTGCCAATGGAGCTTGTACGAGTACGAGTACTGGCCCGATCCGGTGTAGAAGGGGATCTTTATCTTCTTGAAGTTCTCTTCGCTCTCCGCCAGCGCCTTCGGATCGTCGTACGGGTTGACGAGGATCTCGTACATGCCGCCGTTCCTCTGCCCACGTCTGGGTGAGGATGCTCCAGAGGTGCGCGTACATCTTGTAGTCACGGATTGTTGATGGCCCATTGCCACTTCTCCTCTTCCTCCGGAGAGAGTGGTCCGGGCGCACCGCATGGCTCGTGGACCGTGCCCAGCGGATACAGGTAGTACATCATGGTGTGGATGACCCCGCCGGGATTGAACTCCCGGAAGCTCCACATGCCTCCGTAGGCGCCCATCGGGTCGTACGGGAAGATGGCCTTGAGGGCCGGATGACCCTGGAGCGGCCGCCCGAAACTGCTCGCCACCGAAGGCCGAGATGCCCACCATGCCGACGTTGCCGTCGCACCAGGGCTGCTTGGTGATCCACTCGATCATGTCGTAGTGGTCGGTCTTGTCCTCGCCGTAATTGCCCTCAGACTTGCCGGCTCCTCGCAGCTGGCAGTGAACGTGAACGTAGCCATTGGCGACGAAGCGCTTGGTGTCGCCACTCTCGATGACTCCGTACCAGAGCGGCGAGTACGACGGCTGCGGCGGGATGACCTCGGCGATCTCGGGGCGTTGCAGATCCTTGTTGTGCACGGCGCAGGTGTAGAGCACGGGAAACTTGCCCGGGGCATCCGGCCGAAAGACGTCCGTGGCGAGCCTGACCCCGTCGCGCATGGGCACCATGTGGTCGAATTCTTGGATCATCGTGTAGGTCACTTCTTCCGTGCTCATCGTGCCTCCTGATCTCCGCTTGCCCGGAACCTACGGTCTGACGGTATATCTCTCCAGGGGTACATCCTCGGTGGACAGCGCCATCTCCCCGTTCTTGTCCTTGAGAACGATCCATTTCAGCCAGTTGCTATCGTCGCGCTGGGGATAGTCTTCCCGCAAGTGCCATCCTCTGGATTCCTTGCGCTCGAGCGATGCCCGATAGAACAGTTCCGCGCTCAAGACCATACTCGCCACCTCGTTGCAGGCCACCAGATGATGGGGATCAGCCGCCGCCAGTCGGCCGAGCTTCTCCTTGACCTCGTGGATCATTCCGAGTGCTTCTTCCATGCGCTCCTGGCTCTTGTACACCGAATAGCCGATCGGATTGAACGCCGCCTGGATAGCCTTGACCAGATCGAGGGGATGAATCCCGGCCGCTCGCCGGCTCGGAGCAGAGAACCGTTCCTTCAGCGCCTCGGCCTGCCCGGCGTCGATCAGGACCTCGTCCGCGGCCGCCGCGTACGCGGCGGCATGCGGCCCCACCCGCATCCCCATCCAGGTGGTACCGAACAGCCCGCTCCCGTGCCAACGTCCAGGCGGGGCGGGAACCGCCCCCGGCATGGCGGAACCGGTGTAGCTCGCCGCTCCTATTGCATATAGACCGGAGACGCTCGTGGCCATGCACCGGTCGACCCGTATCGGCGAAAGCTCGCCCACGCAGCCCGGGAACACCTCCGCTTCTTCGCCGCGTCCGTCCACGGCCACGGCTTTCGCCTTTAGCTTGTCGTGGAACCGGTCGTGGAACGGCCGCTTCCAGATAGTGTGTTCCCCCACCATGGCCGCGTTCTGCAGGAAGGAGTTCTCGGCGTGGCGAGTGTAGATGGGCCCGTTGCCCGCTTTCATCTCCTCATACCAGACCACGGCCGCCATGGGCGATATGTCCGGCTCCCCCTCGATCACGAAACGCTTGGAGATGTTCTCTCCCTTGGCGTTGTAGAGAGCCTCTTGGGCTCCCATGATCGGCAGCTTGCTGCGCTTGTTGGCAAATTGAAGATATGGCCCGAACTCGGCCGATCTCATCTCGGCGCCGGCGCGGTACGCCGCCGCCGCGCCGTCGCCACGCATGCAGCTCCAAAGGCCAAGGATCCGGAAACCCTGGCCACCAGTGGCGATGATGGTCGCTTTGGCTTTGACGATGTGGCAGGTGCCATCGAGCGCGCTGAAGCCGATCCCGCCGACGACCCGGTCGCCGTCCTTGAGAAGGTCCACGATGACGACCTTGTCCAGGAACTTTACACCGAGCTTCTTGGCCCGCCTGTGGATGGGAAAGAGCAGGGTCAGATCGGCCGCGGCCATACTCCAGGGCATTCCCGGTTTGAAAGGTACGTGAGCGAAGCCGCCTTCGTCGTCCCTGCACAATGACGCGCCCCAGCCATCGAAACGCTCCACCGTCGCACGACTCTCCCTGGCAGACTCGGCGAGCATCTCCTGGTCTTCCAGGAACATGCCTACATTCCGCACGTGGAACTCGACGAACTCGTCGGGGCTGTTCTCATGGTCGAGGTACCCGAAGTGGCCGTGACCCTTATTGGCTTGGCCCGCCCAGCCGCTTGTATTCTTCTCGACAATGAGGACGTCCACGTCCGGGGAGGCTTCCTTCGCGGAGATTGCGGCCGTAATGCCTCCGATGCCTCCCCCTATTATGAGGACGTCCGTAGAAAGCACCGTTCCCAGCTGCCTCAGACCGGTCAAGTTCAGCTCCTTCTACCCTAGACGTGGTATGGGAAGTCTCGCTCGATCAGAGGAGGAAAGTACCTGTCCCAATCGATGACCACTTCCAGGCAGTCTTCCGGGCAGTTGATCTCGCACATGTTGCAACCGACGCAGTCCTCCGGGTAGGCCACCACCGGCTTGCTCTGCTCGTCCTGCCAGCGAAAGACATCCACGAAACAAGCCTTGTAGCAGGTCTTGCACCCGGTGCACACGTCGAAGTCTATCTTGATGTCGTTCATGGCATGCTCAGCTCGCCGGGATCACCGGCAACATGAGGTACGATCCATGATCCTTCTCATGGTAGATGGTGTCCTTGCCCACCCTGAGGCTCAAGAAGTGGCCGCCGAAATCAAGGGCGTTCGAATCGTAACAGGCGAGGTCGATGCGGATGCGGTGACCAGCCTTGAAGCGACACGAGGTGGCCCAGATCTCGACCTCATACTTGTTCACGGCGCCCGGCTCGATCGGCTGGGGGGCATCGTGACGGTAGTAGGGGCGATGCGGCCTGCTCAGGCCCTCATCCTTGGTGCATGCGTGCGACGCTTTGAGGCGCCCGTGGGTAAGCAGGCGTCCCTTCGGCGGCATGCCCCGCACCTGGTCGGCGTCTGGATGCTGGTCCCAGATGCGAACGTGGAAGTCCGTATCCGTCTGGTCGGTCGCCGCGAATACGACGAGCACCGGACTTCCGATGACCTCGACGTCGTGGGAGAGAGGAGCAGAAGTGAACGTGAGGATCTTCTTCGTGGGATGAAGGATCCCATCTTCCATGACGGCTGTACCGCAACCCGAGAAGTGAGACCAGTCGGGGTCGGGATAGCTGTAAGTGGTGGAGCTGTCCCTCAGCACCGGCGGCTCCCAGGACAATACGCCGTCGTTCAACGACTCCACGGCGCCGCTCGGGCCGGCCTTCAGGTAGAGCTTGCGATAGTCCGTCCGGGCCAGCGGCCATTCCTTCTCCGGGCGATACGTCTCCGCCCCGCGGACGAACACGCGCACCGGGTCTTCTTCCATGAATCCGGTGTCATTCCCCTTTAGCCAGTGATCGTACCAGCGCAGAAGCAGCTGGCGAAGCTCCGGGGAGTTGAAGATGGCCATCTCGTCGCCCTCAAAGTCACCGTGGCACAGCATGAACTTTTTGGGCACCTTGACTTCCTCGTAGCCGCGAACGTTACCGCGGAGGTGCGTGCCTGTCTTGTGGAGGATCCCGATGCTGAAGACAGGGCACTGGATCTTCGTAAGGTCGGGCACACGGACTTTCCAGAACTCGTCGAGCGTGGGATGGTGGATCACTTCCCAGGGCATGTCCCACCGACACAGATCGGGCGAGGCAGGCGGGTTGGGCCCAAGGAAATGATTGCCGCGCATCTCCGACGTGTACCAGATGGCGGGAAATCCCACCGCCAGGATGCCGCCGTGGTAGTTGATGTCCCGGTACATGTCGGCTCCCCCGTCGAACGGGGCGATGCACTTGAGATGGGGAGGCTGAGTGGCAGCGGCGAACCACTGAGTCCAGCCGTAGTAGGACTCGCCGATCATACCGACGTTGCCGTTGCACCACGGGCATCCCGGCGATCCACTCGATCACGTCGTAGAAGTCGTTCTGCTCTTCTTGGCTGAAGAAACGGTATTGGCCCTCTACAGACTTCCCTGTCCCCCGGATGTCGTGATTGACGTACACGTAGCCGCGCGATACGAACCACTCCATGTCGTTCGTCTCACGGAAGTGGAAGGCAGGCCATTGAGGCAGATGCACGAGATCCTTTTGGAATGGGGAACTGGCATAGAGGCCGGGGAATCTACCGGGGGCGTCTGGACGGTAGACATCGACAGCCACGCGGGTGCCGTCGCGCATAGTGACCATCACGTCTTTGTCCACCACCATCTTGTAGCGCGGCTGGGAAAGCTTTTCGGCCGGGAAATCCTCGGAGAGGATGGTGGCCATGATCTCCGGCTTGAGAGTCCTCGTGTACATTCAAATCCCTCCTACTGCTATGTGAAAAGGCGAGTGACCGCCCCGGAGACCTGGGAAGAGCGGCGCCGCGACCCGCCGAGTAACTCGGGGGTCGCGGCGCCTGGAAGAACGAAGGAGTAGCTGGTGTGACCTACGCTCCGATTGCCTGAAGCGGCTGATCGATCGGCACGTCGGGAGCTGCCGTATTGTCCACGATCTTATAGTCGAACTGGTACTTGGTGCCCTTGACCCACTGGCCGGCGCACACGGGCGACTTGTACACGTTCGGGTGGACGTGCCCCTGGCCCGGCGTGGGCTGCGCCGTGACCGGAGCGCTGAAGTCCATCGGTCCGCCGATGCTGTCGAACTTCATCGTCGTGATCGCTTGGAGGACTGAGTCCTTGCTCGTAGGATCGGTGGCGTGCTGCAGCGCCCACGTTGCCATCTCGAAAGTCACCACGTGCATGAGCGGCTGCGTCCATTGATTGTTCGTCCGCTTGGTGAACTCGTCGGCCCATTCCTGGCAGGTCTCGCCGGTGAAGTACGACTTGAACGGCCGGCTCGGCGACCACCAGGCGGCGCTCGTCAGACCGGTGGCGATCGACCCGATCGCCTCGACCGACTGCGGGAACAGGATGGCCTTGTCGATCGTGGCGATCTTCGGACGCCAGCCTTGCTGTTAGCACTGCTTCCAGAAGTTGGTGAAGTCCGGCGGGTTGAACACGCCCGAGAGTACCTCGCACCCGGCCGTCTCCAACTTCGAGATCTCGGCCGTGAAGTCCTCTGTGCCATCCTGCCAACGTCCCGGATCGACGAGCTTGAAGCCGGCCCCGGTGATCACCGGCGGGAGGCCGGTCTTGGCTCAGAGAAGCGCGCTCGTCGATCGTTGGGCCACATGACGCCCATGACCTTGTTGGTGGTCGCGCTGACCCAGACCTCCTCATAGTCGGCGACGATGTCCTCCACCCGAAGAAGTAGAGGTAGGTCCAGTTGAAGGCAGTAGCCATGGTGCCTTTGCGCGCGAACATGAAAGCCTGCCAGGGATCGTCGGTGGACACGCACGGAGTCCGTTGGCCTCGCATTGATCGGCGACCGGGTTGACGGTGTCGGGTGCCGAGCAGACGCACACGACGTGGATGCTGCTGCCGATCAGGTCGCCGGCCACGGGACCGGCACGGCCGCGTCGGACTGCGTGTCCTGTACGTCGAAAGTAATCGGGTGCTTCTTGCTGTCGCCTAGAACCTGGCCATCGGCCGCCCAAGCCTTCACCCTGTCCACCGTGTAGCTGTCCGGTACGCCGAACGCTGCGAGTCCGCCCGTTTTTGGGGTGACGTAGCCGATCTTGATCTCGGCGCCCACCTCGGGAGCCGCCGAAACACTGGTGGTGGTGCCACCGGCGGTGGTCGCCGTGGTGGCGGACGAAGTAGTCGGTGTCGTCGCTGCCGTGGTGGTTGTGGTGCTACCGCCGCAGGCCGCGACCAAGCCGCCCAGGCCCGCGCCGGCGCCGACAACAGCACCGGCGACGCCGGCGATCTTCAGGAATTCACGACGACTGACTTTCTTGCTCCGCAGAGCGCCAGTTTGCTCGTCCTCTTGAGAAGGTTCTTGTTGCTCGATCGACATCGGCCCTCCTTCATTGAATGCTCGAAAGATTGTAACGGGGACCTTCGATGTTCGCGCCCCCGCAGACGCCCTTTGCCTCCTTCCGCCCTGCGCGATGATGCAAGTGGCCAACCGTTATGGTCATGGTCAGTGTTCACTGACTTAGTACCATGCCGACGCCAGTGCAGTCAATAGGGAACGGGCGGTGACGCAGCGCGCCACCGCAAATCTGCGGGGCGCGGGGACGCGGGATCCGCGGTGGCGCGGACGCGCACGGAGCGGCCCCCAGCCTACTGCAAGAGGGCTACGAGCC
>CAVYVU010000006.1:0-20130 GCA_963772095.1 uncultured Thermoleophilia bacterium | reverse complement strand
CACCTGAGGTGGCCGATACGGTGCAGGACTTGGGCGAGGCTCTGAAACAAGCGTAGCTGAGTTGAGACACTCATCCCGGCCGCACGCCCATGGTTACGGTCATTACTGCCGGGAAGTGGGTCGGAGCTGCCGGGAAGTGGGTCAGAGCTGCCGGGAAGTGTCCTCGCCTTCCTCGATGTGAGCCCCGAGGGAGAGGAGGCCCCTTTTCAGCTTCTCGATCTCCTCTGTGAGATGCTCCAGCAAGAGCTCCGCCTTGCCGCTTGATGCTCGTTGCCCGGCGATTCACCGAGGTGGCGCTAGCGGAACTGCCGGCAAGGGTGCTAACTTAGCTTTGTTCTGGGCAAATGCTGGTTTCTTCAGCCCGAGGCGACTGGGGAGCCGTGAGTCCGAGACCCCCATTCCGAAAAGGTTCCGCAGAGACGGACGCTTCCCCCAAGATGCCGGAGCCTGTCCTTCCTTCCTTTTCCGTTGTTGGCGTCGGCGCCTCGGCCGGGGGACTGGAAGCGTTCACCGAGCTCTTTCGGCATCTCCCGCCAGACACAGGCATGGCGTTCGTCCTGGTGCAGCACCTCGACCCAACCCACGGGAGCATGCTTCCCGAACTCCTCTCCTCAAAGACGGCCATGACCGTGGTCGAGGCTACCGACGGCCTGCTGGTGGCTCCCAACACGGTCTACGTCATACCCGCTGCGGAGGACATGACCATCGAGGGAGGGCGTTCTCAAGCTCACGTCCCGTCCTCCCACCGGCCAGCATCTTCCCATCGATTCGTTCCTCACTTCTCTGCGCACTGGACCGCAAGACCGACGCCGTAGCCGTGATTCTTTCCGGTACCGCCGCCGATGGTGCGGCTGGCGTACAAGCGATAAAGCGAGAGGGCGGCACCACCTTGGTCCAGGACCCGAGTACGGCGAAGTACCACGGCATGCCTGAGAACGCGATCGCCACCGGCGCGGTCGACTTCGTTCTCCCCATCCCGCTGCTCGCGCGACAACTCTCGGTCATCGCCGGGCACCCGGATCTCGCACCGCTCGCGCTCGAGGAGCAAGTCACTCCGGCCCTTTCACTGGAGGACCCCATCCTGGCCGACTTGCTGACCCTGGTACGATCTGCCACCAAAGCCGACTTCAGCCACTACAAGCAGAGCACGGTGATGCGCCGGATCAGCCGACGCATGATGATGCAACACAGCGGAGGATCTCGAGGGGTACCTGGAACTCCTGCGTAGCGACCCAGCCGAGGTCGAGGCTCTCTACCAGGATCTCCTCATCCGCGTCACCAGCTTCTTCCGGCAGCCTCGAGGTATTCGAGACGCTCAAGGAGAAGATCTTCCCTCAGATAGCCGAGGCTCAGGGCGGCAGGCCAAGTGAGGTTCTGGGTCCCCGGCTGCGCCAGCGGCGAGGAGGCCTATTCTCTGGCGATGGCCTGGGCCGAGTTCCGCGGGGCGAATCATCTGGACAAGACATCGTTCCAGATATTCGCGAGCGACATCAACCAGCAGGTGATCGACAAGGCGAGGTCGGCGATCTACCCGGAGAGCATCGCCTCCGACGTCTCCCCCGAACGGCTGGCACGATTCTTCTCCCCGATCGACGCAGGGTACCAGATAGTCAAGGACATCCGGGAAACGTGCGTGTTCGCCAGGCACGACCTCACGCGGGATCCGCCGTTTTCCAAGCTTGGACCTCATAAGTCTGAGGAACGTCCTCATATACCTGGGTCCGCTCCTGCAGCGCAGGGTGATGCCTGTGTTGCACTTCGCGCTTCGTCCTGGGGGCTTTCTCATGCTCGGAGAATCAGAGTCGGTGGGCGGGTTCACCGATCTGTTCTCTCTGGTTGACAAGAAAGGCAAGATCTACGCGCACTCGGGAGGCGTCGCTTTGATACCAGCCTCTCCGCGCCCCGTGACAACGCGAGGGAACGGCTGTGCCCGAGCCTCTTCCGTTACCGGTGGACTTCGATCCCTCCAGAGAAGCGGACCGGATCGTGCTGGATAGCTACGCCCCGGTGGGAGTGATCATTGATGCCGACCTGCAGATACGGCGGTTCCGCGGTCGAACCGGCCCCTACCTCGAACCAGGACCGGGCCGCGTGAGCTTCGATCTTCTTCGCATGGCCCGCGAGGGGTTGGCCGGCGAGCTGAGCAGTGCTCTGCGAGACGCGAAGAAGGGCGCGGCTGCCGTTCATAGGCGCGGGATCCGCATCCTTCGCGACGGCCAGGTGGCCACCGTGGGCTTCGATGTCATACCCATCAAATCCCCAGCCGGCGAGGCCTCCTTCCTCGTGCTGTTTCATGACGAGCCGCCGGTAGGCAAGGAGGCGCCAGGCGCGGAGCCTGTTCCCTCGACCAACAGCGTAGATGATCCGTCCGCGCGATGCGCGGAGCTGGAGCGGGAACTGGGCGAGATGAGAGAGTACGCGCGGGCGGTCCTCGAAGACAAGGAATCGGCGAACGAAGAGCTCCGCTCGGCCAACGAGGAGCTGCAGTCCAAACTGCAGAGCGTCAACGAGGAGCTGGAGACGGCCTCGGAGGAAGTGCAGTCCGCCAACGAAGAACTGCGGTCGCTGAACGACGAGCTGCACGCGGTCAACGACCAACTCGCCACAGCTCAACGAGGAGCTGACGGGCAAGAATGCGGAGCTCCGAGATGTCAATGCCGCGCTCGACAGTCGCGAGGCCGAGCTGAGGAACGCCAGAGACCACGCTCTCGCCGTCATCGACACCGTGCGGGAACCCCTCCTCATTCTCGACCCCGACTTTCGTGTCGTTTCGGCCAGCCCGCCTTTCTACAGCATGTTCAAGACGAGCGTGCATCACACGCTGGGCCAGAACTTCTTCGAGTTGGACGGGGGACATTGGGACATTGCTGAGCTTCGCGAAGCGACGACACGTGCATTGGCCGAAGCCGCGAACTTTCAGGATTTCGTCGTCGAGCGTGACCTTCCTCGGCTCGGCCAGCGGACGATGCTCATCTCCGGTCGCCACATCCACTCCGGGAGCAGCGGACTCGAGAGCGTCCTCCTGGCAATCGACGACATTACCGAGCGCGCGCAGACGGAGGCCCTTAGCGACGCTCTGGACCAGATAAACCTCACCATGATCTCAACCGTCGACTACGAGGAGCTCCTGGAACGGGCCATGACCGAGGCCGCACAGGCTCTCGGGTGCGACGAAGCCGTCCTCGTGGTTCCGGCGGACGGCTCCTGGATGGCAAGATTCTCCATGGGTGCATCATGGGCAGGCCCGGACGCGGCTGTCCCTGATGAAGAGGCCAGACAGTTTTCGGCCCTGGCCGCCGGACAGAGAGCGGTCGTGAGCACTTCTTCGCTGGAGAGGCGAGCTCGTTTCTCCTCGAGAGAGTGCGGGCACGCAGGTAGTGCATGTGCCACTGAGGTCTCGCGACAGCGTGGTGGGTGCACTCAGCTTCGGCCGCTGTGGACGCAGAGGCTAGATTCAGTGAGGCGGAGCTGGACTTCATCGACAAGCTTGCGCCCGCCCTTTCCCTGGCGCTTGAGAATGCCGAGCTGCACACGCACGAGCATCGGATCGCGGACGTGCTCCAGACAAGCCTGCTCAAGCCGGTCCTGGCTGTTCCCGGAATCGAGATCGGTCTGGCCTACCGGCCGGCCCATTTGGCCGAGCGGGTAGGGGGAGACTTCTACGACCTCTTCGCCCTCAAAGATGGGCGTGTCGCCGTCGTGATCGGCGACGTCTCCGGGAAGGGCGTGCAAGCAGCCTCTCTCACCGAGACGGTCCGTGCCACCCTTAGGACTCTGGCCTCGCTCGACTTTTCACCGTCTTCCATTCTCAGCAAGGCGAACGAGCTTCTCACTGGCCCAGATGCCCTCCCCCCAATTCGTCACCGTGCTCCTGGCCATAGTTGACGTCGCGCGAAGCGAGGTCACTGTCTCGTCCGCCGGCCATCCACCACTTGTGATCTGTGGCGAGAATCCCCGCTTTCTCGAGAGCCCTCCCGGAACGCCGCTTGGGGCGATGAGTAATCACTATCGGGAGACGGAGTTCGATTTCCTGCCCGGCGAGACCATCGTTCTCTACACGGACGGACTGATCGAGGCGAGACGGGGGAAGGACTTTTTCGGTGAGCAAAGACTTCTGGAGGCCATAGCCGGCCAGACCTGCACGAATGTTCAACAGATGGTGGAAACGCTGGTATCCAGAGTGACCGCATTCGCGGGAGGGCGTCTTGCCGACGACCTAGCGGTCATCGCGGTCCACCTCTTGCTGGGTGATTCCTAGGCCCTCTGTCCGAGAGCTGGGAGCCGTCCCCGCGTGAGCCGGTAGGTCGCCCGGTTCGCGTCCGGGCCGCGGGGGTAGAGTGTAGCCGCCCACAGGCAACCAAGAAGAAGGGGCCATGATGACGATCGCGGTGGTCGCCCACATCGGCGGTACGCTGGGGGGCGGACTCCAGAAGCTGCGTGAGGTTCTGGCGGTCGCGGGCATGACCGAGCCACTCTGGTATGAGATGAGCGATGTCCGCACCGCCCCCGACTGGGCGCGGCGGGCCAGGGCAGAAGGCGCCGACCTCATCTTCATCTGGGGAGGCGATGGTACTGTCCAACGTTGCATCCATGGGCTGGCCAACAGCGGAGCCGCGATAGCGATACTGCCGGCAGGAACGGGTAACCTGCTCGCCGCCAACCTGGGAATCCCTACCGACTTGCGCAAGGCGGTTGACATAGGCTTGCATGGTGTCCGTAAGCCGCTCGATACAGGATGTGTGAACGGCGAGCACTTTGCCGTGATGGCCGGAGCCGGCTTCGATGCCTTCATGTTGCGGGATGCGGGCAGTGCGCTCAAAGGACGCATTGGCCCCGCCGCTTACCTCTGGTCAGGTGCTTTGAACCTGAGCGCGCCGACCGTCGGCGCCACGATCATGGTCGATGGCGGGCTCTTCTTCGAAGGAGAACTCTCCTGTGTGCTCATGGCGAACGTGGGCAAGGTGCTGGGTGGGATCGAGGCGTTCGAAAAGGCGGAACCAGACGACGGCATACTCGAGCTGGGAGTGTTCACCGCCAAGAACCGTATCCAGTGGACCCGGACCTTGGGTCGCGTGGCGCTGGGAAGGGCCGAGGACTCTCCCTTCGTGGAGGTGACACGCGGGGAGCGGTTCGAAATCCGGTTCGCGAAGCCTTTTCTTTACGAGCTGGACGGCGACCCCCGCAGGGCGGTGAGACGACTACGCGTGGCCGTGCATCCGGCCTCGATCACGGTGTGCGTACCCGCCCCGCATGAGCCGGCAAAAGCGTAACCGCGCCCGCACCGCGCGACAGGACGTTTGCATCCTCCACGTGCTTCATCTCTTCGCAGCATGGGGACAACGCTGGCACAGGGTGTTTTCACTGCGCGACGGGAGGTCGGGATGCTTGCTCTGATTCTGCTGTTCATCTTGGTGGTTGTACTGTTCGGCCTGGGATTCGTAGCCAAAGCGCTCTTTTGGGTGGCGCTGGTGCTGTTCATCATCTGGGCGCTCGGTTTCCTGGTCGGTCGCCGGAGATCCCGGCGCTGGTACTGGTAGGCGGCGGCAGAACGAGTCGGCGGGTGCCGCCGCTTCTTCGATGCCTTCATCGAAACGGCACAGAGCGGTCGTTCCCCGCCGATGAGGTTCTCTTCGCCGGAGGCAAGACCAGTTGCTTGGATCATGGTGGCTTCTATCAGAATCTAGGGCCCGAAGGACATCTTCGACGATTGGGGGTGCGCGATGTTGAACCGTGATCGTCGTCTCGAGACCTATCTCGGGGAGGGGTTGGAGGTGTCCGACGCGGTCGAAGTGGTGGAAATGGAGGAGACCCAGGGATATGAGGTCACCCTCGCTCGGGGTGAGGACATCATGACGCTCTCGGCTGATCAGTGGGCCTGGGAGTACGCAGTGCGGAAGATGCGGGGCAAGTAAAGGGCAAGGCTCTCCTTCGACTGCCTCGCGCGTGGCCGAAACGTCGAGGCCCTCCGAGCTTGGGAAGACACACAGGAGCAAGCCCCCGGCGACGGAGCCGGGGGATCTCGCGCGGTTAAGAACGCCACGGAGGAACTGGAAAGCGAGACCCTATCGCCGGGCGAAGGCCGCAGCTGTCACCCCTGCATGCAGATGCGCTCAGCCGCGCCCTCGAACCCTTCCTCGTCCCCGGACCAGGCGCAGGATAATGAGTAACACGACCGCTCCGAGGACCGCCACTCCAAAGCTCCGCCAGTTCCACCCAGTCACGCCAGCATGTCCGAACAGGCCCATGAGGAATCCGCCCAAGAGTGCTCCCACTATGCCAACGATGATGTCCCAAATGATGCCTCCCCCGCCGCCCATGAGGAAGCCGGCCACCAGGCCCGCAAGTCCACCGAAGACGATCCACGACAGAATCCCCATGATCGAACCCCCTAAAGGAAAACCTGGTTACATGATTCCGGCTTCTGCACCCGCTGCCCAGAGTTCCTATCCGTGTACCTGCCTTCACGAGAGCCCAAACCTCGACCCGCGATAATCACTTGGCGCAATCTGTTTGCATTACTGTGGAAAAGGGAAGGAAAAGTACGGTGGTATTTGCCGCCAGACTCGATTGAGAAGAGACAAGGGGGTCAAAGGTCATGTGGTTGCAAACGGGAGCCTATCATCTGGGTGCCCTAGCCTGGCTTATCGCTGCGATCGTGATCTTCGTCATCGCGATCATCGCCCTCATCGTCGCCGGGTCAGCGATGGCACAAGCCAGAGCGGCAAGACGGGCGGGTAGGACCTACTCCCCGGGAGCGCCGGGAACGGGACCAGATGCCGCGAAACCACCCGAATCCTTCAGGATGCTGGACGAGCGCTATGCCAAGGGAGAGATCAGTCGCGAGGAGTACATGCAGCGGCAGACGGACCTCCAGCCGAAGAGCTAGAGAGCGAGGCAGAGGGATGGACTGGAACATCATCGAGGGCAAGTGGAAAGAACTGAAAGGCCGGGCCCGGGAAGAGTGGGGCAAGCTTACCAACGACGAACTAGAAGAGATCGGGGGCAAGAAGGATCGCCTGGTTGGCAAGCTGCAGCAGAAGTACGGGTACGCCTCCGACGAAGCCGACAAGCGGGCGGACGAGTGGGCGAAGCATCAGGATACGAAACAGCACGATGAGGCTCCAAAGCCCTCTGACTCTAATTGAAGGAGGAAGTGAAGTCAGATGCCCTTATGGCTCATAGCACTGATCATAGTGCTGGTTGTATTTGCTTTCGGCGGCGGCGGATGGGGATACAGTCGTCGGGGTAGGTAATCCCATCTGGGAGAAGAAACGAACTCGTTGACAAGGGCAGCTTTCGGGGTGCCCTTGTCATGAGTCTCCCGGCTCGTGTCTGAGCGGGGCGATCGGGTTTCGAACAAGACGGAGGTCTCCAGAAGCCATGTACATCGGCAGCGCTCTATTTCTCATAGCGGTAGGAGCGGTTCTTCGCTGGGCCGTTAGTTGGAAGGTATCCGGCTTCAACGTTCAACTGACAGGGCTCATCGTATTCTTGGTGGGAATTCTAGGCCTCGTCATCACTCTCGTTCTCTGGTCCACACGGCGCTCGCGAGGTTCCAGGCGGGACGATGTCGTTTCGCCCCGGGACTACCGACGGAATGATTCTGCACCGGAAAACTACCGGCCGGACGACTCCCCGCCTCGCCCATAGGAGAACTCAACTGGCCCCGCGAAGCGCCACCACTTGGGTTGACGCACCGGTGCCACCGGTCACGCCGCGCCAACGGACAGAACCGGTTTTCGTCGCGCGGTCCGTGGTGAAGGTGCACCCAAGAGAGGACTCGATGGCCGATAAGTCGCGCCGCGCCCAGCCGGGGAGACACCTCACCGATGACTTCCGGCCGTCGTGGCAGGTCCCCACCAAGCCCGAATCGCGTTGGGCAGCCTTCGCGACCATCGTCATCGTGATCGGGGGGCAGTCGTGGGTGGCTGCCAGCCTGTCGCTGCGGCCGGTCTGGTTGTATCCGGCAGTCGCCGGGATACTTCTGGTGGCTTCGCTGGCCGTCTACATACCGTCCCGGGCTGAGCCGCGGCGGGCGTTGCGCGTGTTCTCGCTAGGCCTCGTGGGCGTACTCGTGATCGCCAACGCGGTGAGTCTTGTTTTCCTGGTGCGCGGGGTCTTCGTAGGGTCGAAGCTCAGCCCGACGGGCCTGCTACTGGCTGGGGCCGCGCTTTGGGTGGTCAACGTCGCTGTCTTCGCCCTCATCTACTGGGAGTTGGACGGCGGTGGACCAGAGGCCCGCGCCGATGGGGATCGGGACTATCCCGACCTTGTGTTTCCTCAGCAGCAACAGGATCAGCAAGGACTTGCCCCACACGACTGGAAACCCACGTTCGCCGATTACCTCTACGTCTCGCTCACCAGCGCGACTGCGTTCTCGCCCACCGACGCCATGCCGTACACAAAGCGGGTGAAGCTCGTCATGGGCATCGAGAGCACGATTTCGTTCGTGATAGCCGCCATGCTGGTCGCCCGCGCCATCAATATCGCCCGGGGGTGAAGCCTCACCGACGCGGACGCGCAGGCGGCGCGGCCCTCGCCCTCACGCTCCCGGCGCCTTCGGCGCGGTCCCAACCGCCGTGTCACCCGATCCAAGGCCTCGACGGATCAGATCGCAACCGGCTCTTGCAGAAATGTCCGGACGTCGCCTAGACCTGAAAACACTCGAAAACTGGGGTCGATTGTAAGACCGACTATCTGGAGCAAACGGAGGACGTCGGGACTGGGTGCGATCACGCCCAGCCAGCCGCTTCGACGAACTCTGCGCAAGAACGAAAGCAGGCAGCTGATGCCACCGCTGTCGAGATACGGGCAATCCGTCAGCTGGAGGAGCAGCCGGCTCCCATCCCCGCCTAGTGCTTCCTCCGCCTCGCCAGTAAAGTAAGGAGCCGAGGCGTGATCGAAGTCTCCGGCAAGGCTGAGCAGCGGGATTCCGCCGAAAGAGTAGCGGTTGACCTCCATCAAAGCTCTCCCTCTTTCGCCCGTTGGTCAGTGTTTCTCTTGCGCACCTTCCCCGAGGGCGGCGAGGCCCGTTTGGCTCGGGTGGCGCCCGACTTGCCCAGATAGTTGACGGCAAGGAGTGCGGCGTCGTCCACGAGACGCCCGCCGGAGAACCGCAGCGCCTCGTCGAGCAACAAGGAGGGGAGCGTCTCGACCGGCCGCTCGCGCAAACGTGCGAGAGCCTCTGTCAATCTTTCCTCCCCATAGAACTCATCATCGCGGCGCGCCTCGGTGACACCGTCCGTATAGAAGAGGAGGAGACCTCCTTCGTGGATGGCGGTCTCACGGTCCCTATAGCGGGCATCACCAAACACTCCCAGGGGCGTACCGACCGACTCGATGGGCACAACGTGTCCGTCCATCGCTACGAGTGGCGACGGGTGACCCGCCGATGAGTACACGAAACCTCCGGTCTCCGGATCGAGAAGACCGAGGAAGGCGGTGACGAAGCCCGGCATCTTCTTCTCCACCAGCAGCCGGTTGGTCTCCCGCAGCACCAGATGGGGCCGGCGGAACTGGTGGGCAAAGGCGTGGACGGTGTCTTTCACAAGGCTGGCGATGCGGGCGGCCTCCACTCCGTGGCCGGACACGTCCCCTATGAGCAGGGCCACCTGTCCGTGCTTGGCGGCAAAGACGTCGTAGAAATCGCCGCCCACCTGCGCCCGCAAGGTGGCCGACCGGTAGAGATGCCCGAACTTCACGCCGGCAAGCTCCGACGGGATGTCGAGCAGCGCCTCTTGCAGCCGCTGGAACAGATAGCTCTGCTCCTCCAGCAGGCGTGCCGTCTCTTCCTGTGCCACCCTCAGTTCTTCGTTTCGGGTCTCGAGCCTCTTTCCTTGGAAGGCGAGCTCCTCGTTTTGCGTCTGCAGCTCCTCGTTAAGAGCGGCGAGCTCCCCTCTCAGCTCTTGCTCCTTGGTCAGAAGTCGCTCCCGTTCTTGCTCGGCGCTCTTGCGCTCGGTAATGTCCCGGAAAACGAGGACGGCCCCGATGGTTCTGCCTTCTTTTGTGATGGGCGCGGTGGCGAGATCCACGGGAAATGAGGTCCCGTCCTTGCGCAGAAACTCCTCCTCGTTCGCCTGCGCCACCCCCTGAGAGGACAAGAGGGCGTGCACCGGACACTCCTCGGCGAGGTATGGGCTACCGGAGGGATGCGTGTGGTGAAAGGTGCTGTGCGCGTCGCGACCGATCAGCTCGGCTCTGTGCCAACCGACCATCCGTGCCGCAAAGGGATTGACGAATGTGATCCGTCCGTCCAGGTCCAAGCCGCAGATCCCTTCTCCCACACAATCGAGGATCAGTTCATTCTGCTGCTGTGCCTCCATCAATTCGCGCGTACGCTCTCCAACCAGCTCCTCGAGATACGCCCGATGCCGATTCAGCTCTTGCTCGCTGTGCAATCGCTCCAGAGCGGTGCCGACCAGACCTGCCACAGCCAGATAGACGTTGAGCACGTCATTCGACATGGGGGCGGTCGCATTGCCCCCGACCAGCATCACGCCCTTAGTCTGGTATTCCTCGATGATGGGGAGGAACGCGGTCATCATCGGAGTGGGAGCCAGTATCACCCGAGAGGTAAGGAAGCCGGACTCCAACACGTCGCCCACAAGAGAATGGACTTCCTCGCCGGCAAGCTTCTGGGCAAGCGACGGGTCGGGAGAAGTGCAGTGGTGAACGGAGACCGCACCTCGCGCCTCCCCCTCCCCAAATGCGACCCAATCGGCCGGGAACTGGGTGACTATGAGCTTTCCTACGTGTTCCCAAACGTCCTGCTGCGTCTTGAGGCGGACTATGTATTGGGTCGACTTGAGAAACGCTTCAAGCAACTCCGCGTGGTCGTTCAGCACTTGCTCCATCTATCGCGTAGCCTTCTGCCGGCTTCCCACGCGAACCGCGTTCACCATCGCGGACACGTTCTCGGGCGGGGACTCGGCGGGAATCTCGCAACCTGACGATAGAATGAAACCGCTCCGCGCCTCAAAGGCTCGCAGGAGACGGTCGGCATCTGCCTCGATCTCGGCAGGCCCGCACTCCACGAAGGCCAGGGACCTGATGTTGCCGTCTAGACAGGTGGCGGGCAGTTGGTTCTGGGCATCCTCAGGCTCCACGCAGTAGTCGAAGTTCGCGATGCCGACGCCGGCCGCAGCATAGTAAGGCAGGATCGGTTTCGTCGGACCGGCTATGTGGAGCCAGTTGGTCGCTGCTCCGGCTGCTGTGAGCGCCTGGAAGACCCGCTGCAGCCGAGGAAGCTCGAACTCTCGGAATAGCTTCGGGGGGATCACCGCGGGGGAGGCTGAGGGATCGAAGACCACCGGCAGGTGAGCGCCAGACAGGACTTGCGCCTGCCCAAACCGGATCACCACTTCCGTCGCGAAATCCATGACCTTCTCCAAGCGCGAAAAGTCATCCACGGCCAAGTAGAGGGCTGTCTCCAAGCCGAGCAACTGGGTCGTAAGGGTGAACGGACCCATTATGCACCCCACCACCAGGGCCTCGTCGCCAAGCTCTTCTCTAAGTATCCGGATAGCTTTGAGCATCTCCGGCATGCGACCGGCCCGTTCGGGATCCGGGACCTCGGGAGTCGTCCACGCGTCCTGGCCCGAGAAAGCGTAGCGCTCGACGAAAGGATACTGATTCCTGCGATATTGCAGGATCGAGCCGGCGGCTTCCGCCTCCACGCTCGCGTCCATCACCGAGAAGACCGCGTCGTAGCCGTATCGTGCAAACGCCTTCAGTTGGCAGCGGGCAAGTGTTTCCCCATCCTGCACGTACTCGTCCACCAGGACGCCCGCGAGGACGGCGGCATGTGCAAAGACTTGAGCGATCACGGGCACGCGGTCGGTCTTCTGGAAATTGACGGCCGCCACGACCCTCTCCAGACTGTTCACGTGCGGCTCTCTCTTACTTTGTTGAGGTAATGGACCCCGTCGAAGGCCGACTCCGCGACAAAATCCACGTTCAGTGTGTTCGCGGCGCACTGCTTGAGCGCGGCGCCCCCGGCAAGGACCTTCACGTGGTGGAGGTCCCGGCTGGCCAGCAAGTCTTTGACCTGCCTAACGTGCGGGATGATGGTCGTGAGCAGACCGCTTATCCCCACCGCCAGGGGCCGCTCCCTTTCGGCAGCTCCCACAATCTTGGCGAGCGGACAGTCCTTGCCGCAATCCACCACCCGGTAGCCGTTGCCGATGAGAACGATCTTCAGGATACTTTTCCCAAGATCATGTACGTCGCCTTCCGGCGTGGCGATCACCACTGTTCCCTTGGCGCTGACGGCTGGGGCGCCCGCGGGATAGAGAAACTTGATGACCTCCGTTACAGCCCGGCCGGATAACATTATCTCCAGAAGGTCGAACTCCTCGGCTGTGCATTTGGTGTCGAGCGCCAGCATGGCCGCTTCGACCCCACCGACGACGATCTGCTCGGCACTGACCCCCGCCTCAAGAAGAAGCCGGGCCTTTGCTACAGACTCGGCCGAATCGCCTTCCAGGATCGCTGAGATGAGGTCGTCCGGCCTCATACGCCCGGTCAATGCCTCACTTCAGGAATACCGAGAGCGAGACGCGGGTGCCACCCTCCGGAAGACAGGCAAAGCTCACCTCGTCGGCCGACGCCACCATAAGGGGAAGGCCCATCCCCCGGTGCTGTTTGTCCCGACCCGACTTGACCTGGAACTCGCCGCCGTGCCACACGTCCACGGTGAACCTGTCCACGCGATTCCACGCCCACAGGGTGATGTCGCCTCTTTCCCTCGGGTGCTCGATGGCATTGGCGCACGCCTCTGACACGGCCAGTTTGATCCGGTAGGTCTGCTCCTCGCCAACCCCGACTTCCACCGCCCACTTCCCCACGAAATCGCGGATCTCGGGCAGCGACTCAAAACTGGACTTGAAGACCTGTTTTGCGAGTACATGACCGCCGGTGCGGCCTACTTCGGCCGCTGAGGCTGTCATGAAGTCCCAGCCTGGCTCAGACAGACGCACGCAAACGACCGATTATCTCCAACTGACAAAGGGCGATCTCCCTTCGAGCGAACTTTCTTGGCCCTTCTTCTTCCCAAATAATCCCAGATTTGCACATCCTGAATGGACGGTCTTTTCGATGTTCAGCTTCCAAAGCGATAGTTCTTGGTGATAGGGTACTTATCGAACCCCACGAAGACCAGGAGGCAAGGCACGTGACTTCGACTTCCAACGCGGAGATCCGCAATGGAATCTGCTTTGTCACCTTGGCTGGTGAGTTCGACCGCAGCAACCTAGACGACCTCGCCCGGGAGATTCATTTTTGCCTCGGGAGCGCCTCCTCCGTCCTCTTTGACTTCGGAGCCGTGACGTTCATCAATGGTGCGGTGATGGCCCTTCTCCACGATGTCCTCGAGCAGTTGGGCAAGGGCGGCTGGCTCGGAGTCGCCAGGCCGCTGCCGCGGATCGAGAAGCTTTTCGGGGTGGCCGGCCTGACGGACCTGCCCAACTTCCGCGTCTTCCTCACTCTCAAGGAAGCCTTAGAAGTCATCGACCAGGCTTGACCGGCGGCGGCAGCAGCATAGCTTGGTCGCCACGCTGGTATCGCCTGACCGCCACTCGCTCAAGCTTCCTCGTTCTCACCCGGCCGTCTGCCTCCCGTCTTGCCCAGATATTTGACAGCAAGTCACGTGGCGTCGTCCCGAACTGACGCGAGAGGGACGCCGTCGCCCGCAGAGCCGGCGTCTTGACTGTCGCCCAGCCGACGTGGTTGGATTACCTGAACCTGTACCCTCAAAACAAAAGCCGGACATCAACCGGAAGGAGCGGACATGGCAAAGCCTATGGAGGCCGGAACGGTCGATGTAAACGGAGCCAAGCTCTACTACGAGCTGCGAGGGACCGGGCCGTCGCTGCTCTTCATCCCCGGCGCCGAGGGCGATGCAGAAGAATATCTGAGAGTGGTCGAGTTGCTGGAAGACGAGTTCACCATTCTGAGCTACGACCGCCGCGGCTACTCGCGCTGCCCGCGGCCCGAAGGCTACTGCGGCACTACCGTGGAGGAACAAGCGGACGATGCCGCCGGTCTCCTGAGCGCCCTTGATCTGGCCCCCGCCGGCGTTTGGGGCAACAGTTCAGGCGCCATCATCGGTCTGGGCCTTGTACTCCGCCACCCTGAGTTGGTCCGCAAGGCTATGCTGCACGAACCTCCCCTCTATGCGGGCATGGGCGACTGGCAGCAGGTGCTCGCCTTCCTCAAGGAAGCCACCGCCCAGGGCAAGGTGCCTTTTCTGACGGATGTTGACGGGCGACGTGGTCTACGACGGCTTCTCCGAAGGTTACCGGGCGCGTCTGCAGGCCGACGACACGTGGATCCTCTACGAGTTCGACAACTTCGAGTCGTACAGGCCGTCGGACGAGGAGCTGGCCAAAGTGGAGCGACCGGTCGCCGTGCTGTACGGAGCCGACAGCCCTCCTTTCTTCGGAGAGACGGCG
Organism: uncultured Thermoleophilia bacterium; assembly: GCA_963772095.1. Classification (GTDB taxonomy): domain Bacteria; phylum Actinomycetota; class Thermoleophilia; order RBG-16-64-13; family RBG-16-64-13; genus Chersky-299. Next base: position 5,680 of record CAVYVU010000006.1, on the reverse strand, counting down.
AACTGGCTTGCCGACCGCCTAAGGACGGACGTCGTCAAGATCCGCGGTGGGCACGGCGTGCACTACGAGTATCCGGACGAGGTCGCCAAGGCCATCAGGGAATTCATGGGCGGCAGCTGCTAAGGCCCATCGACGACCTCCGTCAGCGACCGTCGAGCCTCGCGGTCATTCGTGAGTCGTCCCATGGACCGTGAGCAGATACGCCTCCGGCTCCCCAAGCTGTGCACCGCGGCCGAACTCGAAGGGTCGTGCCTTGCGCCGGCGATTCCTGCAGCGGTGCTTGTGGGGTTGGTCGCGCGTGCCGAGGGTCCACACGTCATCCTGACCCAGCGCACCGCTCACCTGAGCGACCACCCGGCAGAGATCAGCCTGCCCGGTGGTCGCGTCGAAGGACGAGTGATGACGGACCGGCGGCCGCGGCCTTGCGCGAGGCCTTCGAGGAGATCGGCTTGGCTCCCGAAAAGACGGAACTCTTGGGATGCCTCCCTCCCTACGAGACCGTTACCGGCTTCTGCGTGTATCCATTCGTGGGCTGGATCGAGCCGCCGGTGGAGTTTGCGCTGGACGCGCGCGAGGTGGCCGATGTCTTCGAGGTGCCGCTGAACTTCGTGCTCGACCCGGCGAACCATCTCCGCGAAAGCATCCTTCGGGACGGCGCGCCCCACAGCTATTACGTGCTGCCGTATCCGGGCCGGCGCATCTGGGGAGCCACTGCCGCGATACTCGTCGGCCTCGCTAGGATCCTCGCCGCCTGAGCTAGCCTCGGTGTGGCCCCGGCCGCGCCCAACCCGGGCATGTGGACCGCCGGACATTCCCGTCCCGGCGGTCTCTGACAGCCGGTCCGCGCGACGAGCCTACCGGACGACGCTGGGATTCTTGCCCTGAGCCACGGCGACGTCCTCTAACGCCGCCACGCTGAACTCGTTGCCGACCTTTTCCTACACGGACGCCACTTCTTGCCCCGCGGCCCGGGTAGCCGAGCCGCCGGCATCTACGCGGAACGTCGCCCAGCTAGCGAAAACCCAAAACTCGTCCGCATTCAGCCCGGGGGTGCCGAACGATGATGACCGGGATCCGTTTCATCGCGGCTCTTGGTCGCGGCATTCACTGCCATTGTTGGCGCCGGTTGACCTAGCCCGTTCCCGCTTCGTGATCATTGATGAGCCGTCGGGGTCTACCGCCGGCAATACTTGCGGCGTACGATCTATTGCTAAGATGAGCATGTCAATCGTGTATGGGAGGTACGAAGGGCGTATGATGGCGATCTCCACCAAGGGAAGGTACGCCGCCAGGATCATGGTACTTCTGGCGTCGCGCGCCGGAGACGAACCCATCACCAAGTACGAGATAGCCCGCACGGAGGCGATCTCGCCCGACTACGTGCAGCAGCTGATGTTGGGGCTGAAGGTGGCGGGCTTGGTGGCCAGCCATCGGGGAAGGATTGGCGGTTTTTCTCTCGCCCGGGATCCCGAGACCGTCACGATCTCCGATGTGCTAAGGGCAACAGAGGGAACCATTTCCCCGACGCCTTGCAGCGATGCCCACGCGTGCGACCGGGCCCATACCTGCCCCACCCGAGACGTCTGGGTGAGGGCGGCCCAACTGCTCGACGACTTGTTCGAGGGGATCACCATCGCCGAGTTGGCGCGCGATGCGGCTAAGAGATCTGCCGCCCTGGGCGAGCAAGTAGCCGAATCAATGCCCTGAGAGGGCAGGCGAGCCTACCGTCCAAGCAGGGAAACGTCCGCAAAAACAAACCTCCCGCGGTCGACCACGTCGCCCACGCGAACGTTCAACTGCTCGCGAAACATGGGTCCGGCTACCGCCACCGTATGGAATTCGCCATTTTCGGCGCAGGGATCCACAGACGCGGGCAGGTCGCCCAGGAGCAGACGGTCGAAGGGACGCCCGACGAAGCTTGCGTCCAATTGCTCGGTGTCGACGCAGGTGACGATCGCTTCAAGACCGGCGTCGATCATCTCTGGCGCAAGCAGCGCGGTAGGTCTCGACCAAGCGGGAAGATGGGCGCAATGCCCGTGCCGGCGAGCTGCGCTTCTCGGTAGGCCCTGACATCGGCGAGAAAGAGATCCCCAAAGGCCATCGCCCCTATCCCCTGCTGGCGAGCCTCGTCGATGACTCCAGCCATAGCCGCCCGATACTCTTCGTCGGAGCAGGGGTCGGGAAGCTGCACCTTCACGAGCGGCAACCGGCAGGCCTGAGCCTGGGCTTCGAGCACGGACTCGTGGACACCGTGCATGGAGACGCGACCGACCGAGGTATTCAGCGTGGTGAGGAGCGCCACCACTTCGATGTCGGGACGCTGCGAGAGAGCCCACAAGGCGTACGCGCTATCCTTGCCGCTGCTCCAAGCCATGAGCGTTCTTATTCGTTGAGTCAAGATCCTCTCCCGGTGTCCAGGGATGTGCGGCGGTCGGCGCCTTCCGCCTCACAACGTGAACGCTACTGGCCGGCCGCCAATGCGGCCTGGAGCTGCGTGAGGATCTTGCCCAGCGCGTCGATATCCTTCGCGAAGGTGGCCAAGTCTCCCGCGCGGAGCGCCGCCTGCGCCGCCGCGTATTCCGCATTGGCCTGCGCGATCAGTTGCGCGGCCGTGGTGGACGTGGTCGGGCGTCGTGGTGGGCGTTGTGCCGTCGGGAGTCGTACTCGTGTCTGCCGGGTCCGGGCTGGCCTCCCCTGGAGCCGTGCCGCCGAAGATGGCCGTCAGCGCCTCACCCAGAGTCGGCGCCATGACCACGTTCTGCTGCTGGCCGGTCGGCAGGTTGGGGGTCGCCGACGGCGACCGGTAGAAGACGATGATGCGCTGGATCTGCGGCAGCTGCGTCTGCGAAGACTGCAGGTAGAGCGGCTGCACGTAGAGCAGCGAGTTGCCGATCGGCACCGTGAGCAGGTTGCCGAAGATCACGGTCGAGCCCTGCTGGCCCCAGAGCGTGCGCTGGGACGAGATGGTGGGATCCTGGTTGATGGCGGCCTCGACCTGCGCCGGGCCGTAGACGTTCAGGCTGGAGGGGAACTCGAAGCTCACCGCCTTGCCGTAGTTCGGCAGGTCCGACTGGGCCCCGAGCCAGGCGATCATGTTGCTGCGGCCGTTGGGCACGTAGGGCAGGATCAGGACGAACTCCTCCTTGGTCTGGCCGGGCAGGCGCATGATCATGTAGTAGGGGCTCATGGGAGCCCCTCCCGAGATCGACACGTTGCTCGGTATCTCCCACTGGTTGCCCTTGTTGTAGAGCAGGCCGGGATCGGTCACGTGGTAGGTGGCGAACATCTGGGCCTGGGTCGTGAAGAAGTCCTCGGGGTAGCGCACGTGCTGGCTGCAGGCTCGCGGGCATGTCGGCCGCGGGCTTGAACATGCCGGGAAAGATCTTCTCGTAGGTGCGGATGAGCGGGTCGGTGGGGTCGAAGACGTAGAAGTTCATCGTGCCGTTGTAGGCGTCGATCACGACCTTCACCGAGTTGCGGATGTAGTTGATGCCGCCGTCCGGCTGCGAGTACGGGTAGCGGTCGGTCGTGGTGTAGGCGTCGGCGATCCAGTAGAGCTTGCCGTCGGCGATCACCATGTAGGGGTTGCTGTCGAAGGTGAGGAACGGCGCGGCCGCGGACAGACGCGCCTTGATGTTGTTGTTGAGGATGACGCGGCTGTCGCCCGTGATCGCCGACGAGGTGAAGAACTTGATGTCGCCGAAGCGCACCGCGAGGGCGAGCCGGTTGAGAAGCGAACCGACCGGGATGCCGCCGCTGCCGGTGTAGGTGGTGTAGACGTCGCCGTCGGGGCCGGGGTAGTCGAACTCCTGGTCCTTGGTCTTGACGAGCACGTAGTTGGTGCCGATGAGCCCGTAGTAGATGCGCGGCTGGGTGATGGCAAGAGCCGGCGCCGACGACACCACCGGCACGTCCTGGACGAGAAAGTCGGGCGACCCGCCCGAGGCCACTCTGGTTCACGGCCGAGACCGTGACGCCGTAGCCGTGCGTGTAGGTGATGTGCTGGTTCACCCAGGTCTGCGCCTGCGCCGGCAGACCGGAGACGCGCAGCTCGCGCGGAGCGAGCATGGTCTGGGTGTAGACGTTGTTCACGAGGTAGCGGTCGACGCTCACGCTGGTGAACGAGTAGTAGGGCCGCAGCTCCTGCAGCTGGCTGTAGCTGGGCAGCAAGCACCTCCGGATCCCAGAGCCGGATGTTGCGTATGGTCACGTTGTTCGCCTGCAGCTCGGCGGCCGAGAGGTCGCCCTGCAGTGAGTACGGGGTCTCGCTGATCGTCGTGAGGTCGTAGGCCGAGCGGGTGGCGGCGATGTTGCTGGCGATGTAGGGCGTTTCCTTGGTGAGCTGGTTCGGGTTCACGACCAGCGCCTGCCAGACCGCCGGCACGATGGCCAGGAGGACGATCAGGGCGACGATCCAGGCGCCGATGGCTATCGGCGGCCAGAACTTGCGTCGGCCGCGCACGGCGTTGTAGATGAGCGCCGCGCCGAGCAGCAGAGCGAGCGCCATGAGAACGCGGATGAGCGGCAGGCGCACGTGGACGTCGGTGTAGCCGGCGCCGAAGACCACGCCCGAGGTGGAGTAGAGCAGGTTCCAGGCCTTGAGCAGGTAGCCCGCGCCGCCGACGATGAAGAGGGCGCCGAGCAGCGCCGAGACGTGGGCGACGGCGCCGCTCTCGATGCGTACGCCCGATCAACTGCCGCGCGCTGCGCGCCATCTGGGCCGCTTCCGGCCCGCGGGACGCGCGTCTCGGACTCGCTCGCGGGACGCTCCTGCACCTGCACGCCGCCGAGCAGGACGCGCGCGACGATCGTCACGACAAGCGCGGCGATCAGCGTGACAAACAGGAACGTGTAGACATACTGCCAGGCCGGCAAGACGAAGACGTAGAAGGACAGGTCGTGATGGAAGACGGGATCCTTGACCCCGAACGGGACGGCATTGAGCGCCCGGGCGAAGATCAGCCACGAACCCGAGGTGGAGAAGCCGACGATCACGGCGACGAGGAGCGAGAGCGCGAGCCCCGCTTGCCGGACCCGGCGCGACCGCCGTCTCGTGCACCGGCTCGACGACGTCGACGCCTTCGACCGGACGGTACTTGGGGGCGAAGCGGCGAGCGATCTCGATGTTGCCGTAGATGATGGCGAAGAAGACGACCGCGAAGATCGGCCCGACGATGAGCGCTGGTGGTGATGCGCCTCCAGAAGACCGTGCGCAGGGCGACTTCGCCGAACCAGAGCCAGTCGACGTAGTAGCGCAGGAAGACGACGAGGGCGACGATCAACCGCGACCACGATCGCCAGCGAAGAGTGATCAGTCTACGACGGTGTGCGCGACCAGGCCCACGCGGACGTGGTCCCTGCCTGTCCGGGCGACGATGCGTCTCGCTGTCCATGGCAGGGCAGTATATCAACCGCGGAGGAAATCCCCGCTAGGCACCCATGAGTTTCTTGAGATCGTACAGGAGCTGGATGACTTCGCCGCGTCTGGCGTAGGAGTTGGGGTCCCACGAGGGGCCGAAATCAGCGAGGTTCCGAAGGAGGCCGTTGTATTCCGCGGTGCGCAGGTTGCCCGCATGCACCTCCGGCGCCCCGTTGACCGATCCCACATAATCGCTGGGCAGAGAGGTCAAGGCGGCTGGGGAGAGCTTCTGCGCCGCGCGGACTAGGACGGTGACCATCT
>CAVYVU010000005.1:0-96257 GCA_963772095.1 uncultured Thermoleophilia bacterium | reverse complement strand
TTCCCGGTGCACACCTGGCTCCCGGACGCGCACACCGAGGCGCCCACCGCGGGCTCCGTCATCCTGGCCGGGGTGCTCCTGAAGATGGGCGTCTACGGGATGATCCGCTTCAACATCGGCTTCTTCCCGCAGATCGCCGTGCGCGCGGTGCCGGTGGTGCTGGTTCTGTCGGTGATAGCCATCGTGTACGGCGCAGCTATGTCCCTGATCCAGCCGGACATGAAGCGGCTGGTGGCCTACTCTTCGGTCAGCCACATGGGTTTCGTCACCGCCGGGCTGTTCGCCTTCAACCTCCAGGGCGTCGAAGGCTCGATCCTGCAGATGGTCAGCCACGGCATCCTCACCGGGGCCCTGTTCATGATGGTCGGCTTCTTCTACGACCGCACGCACACCCGGCTCATCAAGGACTACGGCGGGATGGCCCGGCCCATGCCGGTGGCGGCGGCGTTCTTCAGCCTGTTCGTGGTGGGCAGCCTGGGGCTGCCCGGGCTGAGCGGCTTCCCGGGCGAGTTCCTCATCCTGGTGGGGACGTTCCAGTACGCCAAGGTCTTCGCCGTGATCGCGTCCGTGGGGATCATCATAGGCGCGGCATACCTGCTGTGGATGTACCAGCGCACGATGTTCCAGCAGAGCAACGAGAAGTGGCTCTCGCTCAAGGACCTGAGCGCGCGGGAAGTGCTGACTCTAGTGCCGCTCGTGGGTATGGCCGTGTGGATCGGTATCTACCCCCACACGTTCCTGAACATGATCCAGGCGCCGGCACAGAACATCCTCACCCAGGTGCAGCCGTACATGGCGCAGCACGGCGGCGGGCTCCTTCATCTAGCCAGCATCTTCTTTGGGGGGCACTAGCATGCAGGCGCCTGACCTAGTCCCCGTCATCCCGGAGATCATCCTTCTGGTCGCCGCCTGCCTGGTGCTGCTCGTGGAGCCGTTCCTGAAGGAGGACAAGACCGCTGTGATCGCCATCGCGCTTAGCGGCCTGGTGGCGTCTGGAGCCGTATCCCTGGCGCTGGTGGGGCAGAATCGCGTGAGTTTCGGCGGGATGCTCGTGTTGAGCGACTACGCTGTCTTCTTCAAGATCTTGTTCGCTTTTGCCGGGGTGCTGACGGTGCTCATGTCACCGAGCTATCTGCATGCTCTCAAGCGACACTTGGGCGAGTTCTACGCGCTGTTGCTGTTCGCCGTGGTGGGCATGGACCTCATGGCTGCCTCGCGCGATCTCATCCCGTTCTACGTGTCGCTCGAACTGATGGCGGTGAGCAGCTACCTCCTCGCGGCGTTCTTCCGCTACCGAGCGACGGTCCAACGAGTCGTCGCTCAAGTACTTCCTCACCGGGTCGTTCGCCTCGGCGATCATGCTGTACGGCATCAGCCTGGTGTACGGCGTCACCGGATCTACCAACTACAGTGCCATCGGGCAGGCGCTGAGCGGAACCAGTGCCACCTCGGCGACCGTCGGCCACACCGGGATCGTCTTCGCGGCGAGCCTGTTCGCTATCGGGCTGGCCTTCAAAGTGTCGGCGGCGCCCTTCCACATGTGGGTGCCCGACGTCTACCAAGGTGCGCCCACCCCGGTGGCCGCGTTCTTCTCGGTCGGCCCGAAGGCGGCGGCCTTCGCAGTGATCCTGGTCTCTTTCGTAACGGCCTTCCCCAGCATCGCGGCCGACTGGAGCGTGCTGTTCATCGTTCTCGCGGTTCTGACGATGATCGTCGGCAACGTGTTCGCCCTGGTGCAGACCAACGTCAAGCGAATGCTGGCGTACTCGTCCATCGCCCACGCCGGCTATCTGCTGGCGGGAGTGGCGGCCTTGGGCGCGGGACAACGGGCAGCCGGGCGCATACGCCGGCCAGGCTGTGCTGATCTACCTGGCTGCGTACACCTTCATGAATCTCGGCGCCTTCGGGGTCCTCGCCTATCTGAAGACCCAGATGCCGGACCGGTTCGACTACTCGCTCAAAGGCCTGGCCGGGCTGGGGCGCCGCTCGCCGTGGGCGGCGGTGCTCCTGTCGCTGTTCATGTTCTCGCTCACCGGCATTCCCGGCACGGCGGGCTTCATTGGCAAGTTCTATGTCTTTGGCTCCGTGGTGCACTCGGGTCTCATCTGGCTGGCGGTGGTGGGCGTGCTCATGAGTGCGGTGTCTGCCTTCTACTATCTGCGCGTGATCATGTACATGTTCTTCCGGGAGCCGGAAGAGGACTTCACCGTGAAGGAGCCCATCGCCGGAGGCATGGCGGCCGCGCTGGCCGTGAGCGCGATAGCCACTCTGGTCATCGGAGTGGTCCCGGCCTGGCTCTGGGACACGGCTGTCAGGGCCTTCACCTCGCTCGTCTCTGGCCGACTGTAAGCTGGGCCCGGGAGGCTCCCGAGCGGGTGGCCCCAGTCCGGGGGCGATCGGGGCGTCCGGGCGGCCGGAGCGGTCAGGGTGTCCGGCCGCGGGAAACTCGACGGGCTGTCCACAGGGCTGCGGAGGACGGGAGCGTGCTGCTAGAAGCCGATTGGGTCCTTCCCATCAGTAGCCCTCCCATCAGGGACGGCGCCGTTCGCCTCGATGGTGGCACCATCGCGGAAGTAGGCTTGGCGAGCGACCTTCGCGACATCCATCCCGGCGAAGACCACCGCGTGCTTCCTGGGTGCGTCCTCCTGCCCGGCCTGATCAACTGCCACACCCATCTGGAGTATTCGGCTTTCCGAGGCTTCGCGAGGCAGAGTGGCTTTGGGGAATGGATGCTGCGGTTGCTCCTGGCGCGGAGGAAGCTGGTGGCCGAGGATTACGGGATTTCCGCCCTTTGGGGGGCGCGGGAATGCGTTCGTAGCGGTGTGACCTACGTCGGTGACACTGCCTTCGAGGGCTGGACCACGGCCCGGGCTGCTGTCGCGGCTCGTCTGAGGGCCCGGGTCTATCTGGAAGTCTTCGGCCTGGACGATGCTCGCCTGCCTCAGACGATGGAGCACCTCGAGGCTCGCCTCGGCGCGCTGCGTCACGAAGGCGGTTCGCGCGTGGAATGGGGATTGTCTCCCCACGCTCCATACACAGTCTCCGCCCGGCTTTACCGCGAAGTGGCGCGGTTCGCACGCCGTCGAGGATTGCGGGTGGCGACGCACGTGGCGGAATCGCAGGCAGAGGTGGACTTCCTCGGCGCTGGCTCCGGGCCGCTCGCCGGGGCCTACCGGGGCGCCAAGATGTGGAAAGGGGAGCGCTGGGCCCCACCGGGGATCCGGCCTGTCGAGTACCTGGAAAGCGCTCACGCGTTGGGCCCGGGACTTCTGGCCGTGCATTGCGTGCATGTGGACCCGGCGGACATCGCCTTGCTGGCAGAGCACCGCGTGGCGATAGCCCATTGTCCCCGCTCGAATCTGCGCCTGGAATGTGGACTGGCCCCTGCCGCCGAGTTCCTGGAGGCTGGATTGGACGTGGGCTTGGGCACCGACAGCGCGGCCTCCAACGACAGTCTGGACATCTTCGCGGAGATGCGCGCGGCCCTGACCTTGAGCAGGGCCCGCGCCGCCGACCCAGATGAAGCCGGGCAGGCAAACACGTCGGCCTTCCGTGGTGGGGCGCGGTGGGCGGAGCCGGGACGAGTCGTCCCGGGCTTCGGGCACCCCGGTCACGGCGCCGCCGCTCACCGCGGACGAGGTCCTGGTCATGGCCACCCTGGGAGGAGCGCGAGCCCTGGGGGTGGAGCGCGAGTTGGGCAGCCTGGAGCCGGGCAAAGCCGCCGACGTGATCGCGGTTTGTCAGACTCGCCCCGCGCACACCAGCGCCGGGCACATCCACCCCGCGCTCGGTCCCGCGGCTACCGGGGTCGAGATCGACCCGACGGAACGCTTGGTGACCCGGGCGACAGCGGCCGACGTCAGGCTGGTGGTCATCGGCGGGGAGGTGTGCTTCGACGCGGGGTCCGCGGCTGCCGGGCGGGAGGACGAGCTCGATCGCGCGTTTCGTACGGTGCGGGGCAAGCTCGGACTTAGCGGCTGACGGCCCGGCGCGGCTGGCCCTGTGCGCTACCGGCCCCACGCGGAGCGTCGCCGGGGCCCAGTCGCGTCGTTATTCCGTCCTGCAGGCCGGTCTTCGCGGTACGGACCCGTCGATCGGCCGCACGCGAGGGTGCTCCAGTGGTGGCCCGGCCCGTAATACGGCATAATCTGTCTTGCAACTCCGGCGCGGTTCGCCACACAGATCGGTAGGCTCGACCCGCGGCGGGATCAATATGAGGAGAAAACCGTGCTGCTTGACAGAAGGCGCATCAAGAAATGGGCGAAATGGATCGCCCTGATACTGGCCGTGGTATTCGCGCTCAGCTTCCTGTTCCTGGGCGTGGGCTACGGCGGGTCTGGATTCAACCTTTCCAGCATCTTCACAAACAAGAAGTCTACGACGGCCACGACTACGGTCAACGACAAGCTCAAGTCGCTCGAGGCGGCGCTTGCCACGAATCCCAAGGACGTGACTTCCCTTCTGGCGGTTGCCACCATCTACCAAGACAACCAGGATTACACCACTGCCGCCAGTTATCTCGAGAAAGTCCTCGCGGTGGACCCCACTCAGAAAGACGTGTATACGCGTCTCGCTAACCTGTATTTGAACCCCAGCGTCAACAATTATCAGGCCGCGGCTACGGTGCTCAACAAGGCGACGGACGCGGACCCGAACGACCCTGAGGTGTATCTGCTTCTGGGCGTGGCCCAGAACGGCCTTGGTCAGACTCAGGCCGCAGTTATGGCGTGGAGCCACTACCTACAGCTAGATCCCAACGGCGACCAAGCAGCTACGGTCAAGAGCGAGATCGCGCAGTTGACGGCGACCACCACCACCGCGTCCACCTCGACCACGGGGTCGCCGACCACTGGGTCGTCTACCACGGCCACCACAGGCGGCTCGTCCTCAACGACCACGGCCACTACCGGCTCGACATCGACCACCGGTTCGACCACGACCACGACTGCAGCCAAGTAGCCCGTGGGGAGGCGAATGTCACCCTTGTCTTTGAGCGCGCGTATATACTTAGTGTGCCGAGATCGAACGGAAGCGTGCGATTCGCGAGACTCGGCCGGAAATGCGGGGGGACGCGCGTGAATCTGGCAATAAGCAAGGAACTCATCGGCGAAGTGATCGTGGTCCATGTGGGCGGCGATCTCGACGTCTATACGGCTCCGCAACTCAAGGAGGCTCTTGCTGAGGCGCTGGGCATCGACGGCAGCAGCTTGGTCCTCGATCTTTCGGATGTGCATTTCATCGATTCCACCGCACTCGGGGTCCTCGCAAACTCGCTTCAGCAGACCCGCTCCAACGAGGGCGATCTCCGGCTGGTGATGGAAGATCCGTACCTTCTCAAGATCTTCCACATCACCGGATTCGACGGCGTCTTCGCTATCTTCCCCAAGGTAGCGGATGCGTTGTCTGCAAGCTGATCGGGTACTCCCGGGGGAGAGAGCCCGAAGCCGTCGCGGTCTTCGGCCGCCAATATCCACCATTTGTTGTTGTATTCAGTCCGCTGCGGGCGTGTATGGTTCCCGCTGACGTGAACGCCTACGAGGAGCCTGCCTGGTGCGACTCATAATCACCGAGAAGAACGACGTAGCGAAGAAGATCTCCGGCATCCTGGCGAAGGGTGGTATTAAGGCGGATTCTTACTACAAGATCCCGTACTACCTGTTCGCGGATTCCACCGGGGAGGCGAACGCCATCGTCGGGCTCAAAGGCCACGTCGTGCAGGTGGACTTCCCGCCCGAGTACTCGGAATGGCGCAAGGTCGAGCCCCGCGCCCTGATCGATGCCCCTTTGATCAAGACGGAAACGGCCAAAGCCGTGGTGCGGGCGGTCAAGAAGCTAGCAGGCGAAGCCAGTTCGCTGATCATCGCCACAGACTTCGACCGTGAGGGCGAACTGATCGGGCTGGAAGCGCTCAATCTGGCTGCCGAGGAGAACCAGCGGCTTGTCCGCTCGGTCAGGCGGGCTCGTTTCTCGGCCCTCACCGCCGGCGAGATCAACCGGGCCTTCGACCATCTGGACCATCTATCAGAGCCGCTGGCCCGCGCCGGAGAGGCCCGTCAGGACATCGATCTCATCTGGGGAGCCACACTCACCCGTTTCGTGTCGCTGGCCACCTCGCGACTGGGCAGCCAGTTCCTCTCGGTGGGCCGCGTGCAGACTCCCACCCTGGTGCTGGTCGTGGAGCGGGAAAAGGAGCGCAGAGCTTTCGTATCGGAGCCTTTCTGGGTGGTGAAGGTCGATCTGGACGCTTCCGGCGAGACTTTCAGCGCAGTGCACAAAGAGGAGCGCTTCACCGACGAGGTCCGGGCTCAGGCAATCTTCGACAAACTCACGGGCCCGGCCCGGGTGACGGCTGTCAAACAGACCAAGCGCAAGGTGCCCCGTCCGGCGCCGTTCAATACCACCAGCTTCACCAGTGCGGCCACCTCTCTGGGCTACGGTGCCGCGGCTGCCATGCGTATCGCCGAGGATCTGTACATGGCCGGGCATATCAGCTACCCGCGTACAGATAACACGGTCTACCCGTCGTCTCTCGACCTCCGCGAGACTCTGGCCACGCTTAGCCCAGGGGGAATTCGCCCGCGAAGCCGGTCAACTGCTGGCGCGACCCAGCCTTTCGCCAAGCCGCGGCGACAAGCGCACCACCGACCATCCGCCCATCTATCCCACCGGGGCTCCTGCCCGGGGCGAGTTGGGCGACCGAGAGTGGCGGATCTACGAACTGGTCACGCGGCGTTTCCTGGCTACGCTCGCCGACGATGCACTGATGGAGTCCAACCGGGTGGACGTGGCCATAAACGGCGAACCTTTCTTCGCCCGCGGCAGCCGTGTGGTGTCGGCAGGATGGCTCGACTACTACCCGTACAGCCGCCAGAAAGACCTGGAGTTGCCCCTGCTGAGGGAGGGCGATTCCGCGGCGCTCGTGGACAAGCAGCTGGAGGCACGCGAGACGCAGCCGCCGGCGCGGTACGGCCAGGGTACGCTCATCGAACTCATGGAGAAGCACAACCTGGGCACGAAGGCGACCCGACACAACATCATCCAGAACCTCTACGATCGGGGATACGTCCACGGTAATCCCATCGAGCCCACTGAGATGGGCATAAAGATGGCGGAAGCTCTGCAGGAGTTCGCCCCGCACATCGCCTCTCCGGAGATGACGGCGCAACTGGAGAAGGACATGGACCTCATCTCCGAGCGCGACCTCAAAAAGGAGGACGTGGTCACGATCTCCCGCGACCTGCTTCGGGAGGCGTACAGCTCCTTGGAGCAGAATCGCGAGCAGGTGGCTGCGAAGATCTACGAGGGCATAACCGACGACCGCATCTTGGGCGATTGCAGCAAGTGCGGCACGCACAAGTTGAGAATTATCCGCTCGAAGGCCACGAAGAAGCGCTTCGTTGGTTGCGAGGGCTACCCGGATTGCGACCAGACGTATCCGTTGCCACAAAGGGGCGACATCATCGGCACCGGAGAGATTTGCGCCCAGTGCGGCACGCCCAAGATCAAGGTGTTGGGTGGTCGGAGACCGTGGATACTGTGTCTCGATCCTTACTGCCCCACCAAGGCGGAATACCGCGAGAAACAGGCTGCCAAGGCCTCGCGGAAGACCGGTTCTGCCGCGACCGCCACCGGTGCCGAGGCGGTAACCGATTCTGCCGCCGCGAAACCGGCCCGGGCCGCAAGGAAGCCCGCGGCCTCCACCCGGAAGACTTCCACCACCCGGAAACCAGCCGTGACTAGCGCCCAGAAATCGCCTGCGAAGGCGACCACCAAGCCATCGGCCACTAAGGCGACCAACAAGCCGTCCGCCGTCAAGGCCACTTCCAGGGTGTTCTCCGGGAGCACTCTGTTGGATGCCAAGCTGCCCGCCAAAGCGCCGGCCAAATCGCGCGCCGCCTCGCGTGCTTCAAAGGCTTCCCCTCCACTCCCGGTGGGAGATGAGACGCCACCAGGGGCAGGGCCGGACTCCGTCGAGTAGTGAGCCATGGGGCTATTTCTAAAGTCTGGAGGCCGCTGAATGCCTGATGCGAGCCCACCCCAGGTGCCCGCTGACGCCACCTTGGACGATTCCGTGCTTGCCGGGCTGGGTAGTGCCACCAACGGCCTGCTCATCACCTTCGAGGGGTTGGACGGCTGTGGCAAGTCCACCCAGATGGAGATGCTCGCAGCCGGCTTGGAGGCGCGGGGCTTCGTGGTCCTCATGACAAGGGAGCCCGGAGGCACCCCGCTCAGCGAGGCAGTGCGGGACATCTTGCTCGATCCCCGCCAACATGGCATGTCCGCGCGCGCCGAGGCGCTGCTGTACGCAGCCGCCCGCGCGCACCTCGTGGAGCAGGTCATCAGGCCAGCCCTGGACGACGGCCAGATAGTCCTCTGCGACCGCTATATCGATTCGTCGCTCGCCTATCAGGGCTACGGCCGAGGACTGGGCACCGACAACATCATGTCGATGAATGCCTGGGCCACCGACTGTCTGTTCCCGGATCTGACCCTGCTGCTCGACCTGGACGACTCCCTGCGGAGCAACCGGTTGGCGGCAGTGCCCGATCGTCTCGAGGCCGAAGACGACGGCTTTCACCAGCGGGTGGCAGAAGGGTACCGCGCTCTCTTGATCGAGCACCGCCACCGGATGCGGCGGGTCGACGCGTCGGGCGCGCCCGAGGACGTGCAGCAACGCGTGCGCGACGTTGTTGAGGAAGAGCTGGGGCTGTTCACCCACTAGACGCGTGATCGCGGCGGGGCCGCGGCGCGGACGGACGTGGCTCACCCACCGCGTGCTTGCCGGCCGAAGCGTGGCCCGGTCACCGGTCATGCGGCGGCGGCCGGGCGCGCGGTGTTTTCGGCGAGCGCGGGGAGGAGTCAGTTGGACAGTCTGTTCGAGGATATCGTCGGTCAGGAGCTCGCCGTATCCATCCTCACCCGGGCGCTTGCCCAGGGTGCTTCCCACGCCTACCTTTTCTCGGGGCCCGCGGGAGTGGGCAAGAGCGATGCGGCTCTCGCCTTCGCAGCCGGTCTGGCCTGCCCGGACGCCGGGTGCGGGGACTGTACCACCTGCCGCCGTGCGCTCGAAGGACTTCATCCGGACGTGGAGATGGTGGTCCCCGAAGGCTCCAGCATACTCATCGACCAGATCCGCGACATCAACTCTCACGTCGCCTACCGGCCTTTCGAGGCGCGCGCCAAGGTCTACGTCCTTTTCGAGGCGGAGACCATGAATCCCCAGGCGGCCAACGCGTTTCTGCGCACCTTGGAGGAGCCGCCGCCGCACGTTCACTTCGTGCTCGTCACCGATGCTCCCGATCGGATGCTGTCTACGATCGTCTCCCGATGCCAGCACGTGCCGTTCACGCGTACTCCGACGCCTCTCATCGCGGAGCATCTGGAAGGCCGCTACCACCTCTCCCGGGAAGACGCTCGCCTGTACTCTCGGGCTTCACAGGGCAGTCTGGCGTACGCGCGCGAGTTGGCCACTTCCGAGGAGGCGAGGGAGCGTCGCCAGCATTTGATCGTGTCTGCGAGCAAGCTGCCGGAAGCGGAGCTCCTCGCGACCGAGCGCATGCTCGATGAAACGCTGTCGGCCGTGGAGAAGAAGGCCGACGAATCTGTAGCGGGTCTGGACGCAACGCGAGACCGAGCGTTGGATTGGGCGGGAGACGCCCGTACCCGTTCCTGGGTCAACAAGATGCACGATCAGCGCGTCAAGCGCGAGAGACGCCGGGCGGTCGGCCTGGGTCTCGAAGAGGTCACCAACACTTTCGCCGGATGGTACCGTGACATGGCGGCCACTTCCGTCGGGGCCGAAGATGCTGTCCTCAACCAGGATTATCTCCCTCAGCTGCGGCTGGAGACGGTACCGGGGCGCATGCCGGCCTACCTGCAGGCCGTATTGGCAGTGCGGAAGGCCCAAGAGCGGCTCCGCTATAATGTCGATACCAGATGCGCTATTGGAGATATGTTCCGTGCCATTAAGGAGGCCCTGATTTAGTGGCCGATGTTGTTGGGGTTACTTTTCCAAACGGGATCAAGACCTATTACTTCGATCCCGCGGGACTTGAACTTGCTCGTGGTGATCGTGTCGTTGTTCAGACGATGAGGGGCACCGAGATCGGCCAGGTGGTCGATCCTCCCCATACGATCGACGACTCCGAGCTGCCGGCTCCGCTCAAGAAAGTCACCCGGATCGCCACCGAGAAAGACCTGGAGTCTGTGGCCGCGAATGAGAGCCTGCGCCGCGAGGCCATGGCCACATGCCGCCAGTTCGTCGAGCAGCACGGCCTGGACATGAAACTGGTGAGCGCTGACATCATGTTCGGCGGGGAGAAGATCACCTTCAGTTTCTATTCCGATGAACGGGTCGATTTTCGCGCGCTGGTCGGTGATTTGGCGAAGGCGCTCAAGATGCGCATCGAACTCCGGCAGATCGGAGCCCGGGAAGAAGCGCGCATGGTGGGCGGGCTTGGTCCGTGTGGGCGGCATCTATGCTGCACCCTGTTCCCCGGCGACGAGGACCCGGTCTCCATCCGCATGGCCAAGGAACAGAACCTTCCGCTCAATCCCATGAAGATATCGGGGCTCTGCGGGCGCCTGATGTGCTGTCTCAAGTACGAGCAGGAACAGTACGTCACCTTCCGCAAGGAGGCTCCTCCCAGGGGGACTCCGGTCAAGACCTCCACTGGAGAGGGGGTCGTCACCGGATACAACGTGCCCAAGGACTCCATCAGCGTCCGCTTCGAAGACGGCACCCATGCAGACATCCGCCTCGCCGACTGCCAGTGCGAGCATCGGGGCGGGATGATAACGGTCGCGGATACGGAGGAGGAGTCGTTCCTCGAGGTGGGAGAACGTCTCATGGCGGGAGATCGCCCGGCGGCGTGTCCGGGGGCGACGCTTGCGGTGATCGAGGCTGCAGTAGTGATCGGCGAGGATGGCGAGGCCGTGGAGGTCATCGTGGCGGAAGGCACTCTCCCATTCGGGGCATCGGGAGACATGCCGGCCGGTGGACCTTCGACCTCCGGAGAGCCTCGGGCTGAAGGCGAAGGCCTGGGACGGCGATCCCGTTCGCGTGGTGGCCGGGGTAGGCGCGGTAGGGGTAGAGGTCCCTCCACCCAAGCGACCGGCGAGCCAGGAACGGGGAGGGCCTCCGGAGAGCAGGCCGCGGACTCCGGCCGCGGCGTAGCCGGCGGCCGCACCGGGGGTCCGGCTGGTGCCATGAACAGCGGAAGCGGAGATCGAGATCAGACGGGCGCTCCGACAGGCGAGAGCTCAGAGGGCTCCGCTGGTCGTTCGCGCTCCTCACGCCGGCGGCGCCGACCGCGACGCACGGGCGAAGGCGGAAGCGGTGGCGCCGGGCCGACCGGCGGCAGCGCTGAGGGTGCTCGTGGCGCGAGCGGCGCCGGCGGTGCCGGCGAGTAGACCCGCCTTTCGAGCGCGAGGCCATGCTGAGGGCGCTCTCTGGAGAAACTCCCGCGCGGGCTAGGCGGCCGCTGTCGGTTGGCGGCGCTGTCGCCGTTACGTCAACGGCAGACTCTGCGCCTTGTCAGCAAGTGGCACAGCTTCTAAACTAGGTGGCCGCCTGGAAGTCGAGCAGATTCCGGGTGAGCGGTGGGGCGGCTCAGGTCGCCCGCAGTTTCCATGCCGACGTAGCTCAGATGGCAGAGCGGCTCACTCGTAATGAGCAGGTCTGGGGTTCGATTCCCCACGTCGGCTTTCTTTCTTTCTCCACGACGACTAGCCTAGAACCGGTTCCAAGAAAGGCGTGGGCAGCGTTCCGCGGAGGATCGTCCGCGCGGGCGACTACCTTTACTTGCTTACTGACACCCGGCTCTACACGCTTCGAAACCTCGCTTTGCGGACACTATTCGACACTTCTCAAGGCGGCGAAGCCCTCCTAGCGCGCACGGGCTTCGGGCTGGTGGAGAATATGCGCATACGCGGTCGTTCATATTGGGGACGCGTCGTCCCTGCGTTCCAGACCTTTGCTGTTTAGTCCGCTCTGAGCAAGGGAATTCTTTAACCGGTGTTCTCCGGGGAGGGCGCCTTCAATACTTAGGAGGGAAGCATGAGAAGGTCCGGGACGGTCGGGTTTGTCTTGGCAATCGTTTTCTCGCTCATACTCTGCGTTCTCCTTGCTGGGGTGGCAAATGCTGCGCCTGTCCCGGGCGGCACGCTCGATCCCACCAGCATCCCGAAGTGGACCCAACCGATGGTGATTCCACCGGAGATGCCGCAGTCGGCTCCGAACTACTACGAGATCGCCATGCGGCAGTTCCAAGAGCAGATCCTGCCTCCTCCGTTCAAAATGACCACGGTCTGGGGCTACGGGTCTGTGAACAACCCGAGCACGTTCAACTCCCCCGCCTTCACCATCGAAGCGAAGGCCGGCGTACCCACGACGGTCAAGTGGATCAACCAGCTTGTTGATGCCAACGGGGACTATCTGCCATCCCTCTTCGCGGTCGACCAGACGCTGCACTGGGCCAACCCGCCCGGTGGCCCCGCGGGTACGAATATGAACGGCACCAGTCAGGCTCCCTACACCGGACCCGTTCCGATGGTGACTCACGTCCACGGCGCCCACGTGACGCCCGAGAGTGATGGTAACCCGGAAGCCTGGTGGCTGCCCGGCGCCAAGAACATACCCGCGGGGTTCGCCACGCGGGGTTCGGGTTGGGATCAGATCGCTGGCGTCGCCGATGAGCAAGGGGCGGCCACCTTCCAGTACCCGAACGATCAAGCGGCCGCCACTCTTTGGTATCACGACCACGCGCTGGGCATGACACGCACGAACGTCTACGCTGGTCCGGCCGGCTTCTACCTCGTCCGCGGGGGCCCATACGACCTTGCCGACGGCAGTGCTCCCGGGTCCGGCACCGAAAGTGGGCGATCCGGCCGGCACGCAAGTACTACGAGATCCCCATCGCGATTCAGGACCGCTCCTTCAACGCGACGGCTCGCTCTTCTATCCGAGCAACCGCGCCTTCTTTGAAGGGACTCCAACCCGACGAGCTGAAGATTCCCTTCGCCCCAACCCCTGCGCCGGCACGGGCATTTCAGATGTCGCTCCTATCTGGAACCCGGAGTTCTTCGGCAACACCATGATGGTCAACGGCAAGACGTGGCCATACCTCAACGTGGAGCCTCGTCGCTACCGCTTTCGCTTCCTGAACGGCTGTGACTCCCGGACGCTCATCCTCGAAGGCAACACAGCGTCTGACCTTCTGGCAGATCGGGGCCGAACAGGGTTTCCTCCCTGAGCCCGCCGCCCTGGACCAGCTGCTCATGGCGCCGGCCGAGAGGGCCGACGTCATCGTCGACTTCTCCAACTTCAAGCCCGGCGACATGATCACCGTGCTGAACAATCTCGGCCCTGACGAGCCGTATCAGGGCGGACAGCCCGGGCCGATTTCACTCCTTCTGACCCCGACACCACCGGCCAGGTGCTGCAGTTCCGCGTCGATACCTCTGGCCAGCACCGACACGAGCACGCCGCCGGCGCAGCTCAGCCTCCCCGCAGCCTTCGCTGGGCGCCGCGGACAACACTCGGCAGGTGAGCCTGAACGAGCTGGAGTCGAAAGACGTCAACGTCTCCGCAGGACGAGCAGGCAACATAGTCCTCAGCCCCGATGGGCAATCCCTTCGGGCCGACCAGGCGCTGCTCGGTACCCTGCAACGCTGACGGCACCGGGAACCCGCTGTTGTGGGACGACCCCATCACGGAGATGCCGCTGCTGGGCTCCACCGAGATCTGGGAGATTCACAACTACACCGCCGATGCCCACCCCATCCACCTGCACCTGGTGGCCTTCCAGGTGGTCAACCGGGAGGACGAGCAAGGGCAATCACCGGTCCGCAGCCCTGGGAGACGGGCTACAAGGACACCGTGCATCGCTCTTCCCGGGCCAGATAACCCGGATCAAGGCCAAGTTCGACATCGCCGGCCTGTACGTGTGGCACTGCCACATCATCTCGCACGAGGACAACGAGATGATGCGGCCGTACGAAGTGGTCCAGCCGCTGGCCCAGGTCTCTTTCCCGGACGTGCCGCGACCACCGACTTTGCACCGCCATCACCTACCTGGCCGCTCCCGGGATGGTCATGTCGGCTACGACATCGGCACCTTCGGCCCGAGCGACCCGCTTCTGCGGGCACAGCTGGCCAAGATAGCCGATCCTGGCTCTAGGCAAGCATACGACAGCCACCACCAGCCTCGGGCCGCGACGTTTCCCGATGTCGCTACACCGGCCAGCCCTACCCGTTCGACTTCGTCGAGGAAGCGGCGCAGCAGGGAGTGATCGTCGGTTACGCCAACGGCACATTTCGGTCCGTTCGACAGCCTTACCAGGATCCAACTGGTCCGGATCGTGGTCCGGGCGGCTGGTGCGCGCCTGGCCGACCCCCGGCGGGATACCAGACCGGCTTCACCGACCTGGCCCCAGTCGATCTGGCGTTCGTGGCCAAGGCCAAGTTCAACGGTCTGATCACTGGCCGAGTAGGCACCGTATTCGGGCCGTATTCTTCGGCGACGAGAGGCGAGGTCGCGAACATGGTGTATGCAGCATTGCTGAAGACGCCGCAATGAGCAAGTTTTGAGGAAATGACGACAGCATCATTAAGGGGGAGAAACAAGTCAGGTTCTCCCCCTTAATATCTTGACGGACATCTGCTTCGACAGCGCCGCGGCAGCGGGCGTGCACGTACTTGAGTCGGGGACGAAACCGATCCAATCGGCCGACCAATCGAGACTGTCGGCCCCGGCAAGCACATGCATTCTGTCCTTGTTCAGGCAGCGATTGGCGTGGATCTCATCGATATCGATGGCACAGAGTGCAATCCAATCCTGCGCTCCAGGTCGCACGCCCCTTGATCAATCTCGGTATACAATCACATCAGCTCACCAGCCTGAGCGGATGGGTTCAACCCGATAGCCAAGGATGAACAGCATGGCGGCCGAGCGTGTAACCGAGCATGTCTATAGGGTCAATGTGGGACCGGGACACGTATTCCTCATCGTGCAGCCGGAGAAGCTCATCCTGATCGATGCCGGTCTTCCGGGCAGCGCCGCAATCATCTTCGATGCGGTCCGCGAGCTCGGGCGCGGTCCCGAGGAGATCTCCGACATCGTTGTCACACATCCGCATCCCGACCACGCCGGCGGCCTCGCCGAGCTGAAGAAGCTCACCGGTGCGCGGGTCTGGATGCATGCGGCGGACGCGGCGCTCGTTCGCGCCGGCCGCGCCTTCCGTCCGTGGAAAGTGGCGCCGGGCATTCGTAATCGACTGTTCGCCCGCTTTGTCATCCGCCGATCGCCCAGCACTTTCGAGCCGGCGCCGGTGGACAACGAGGTCACATCCGGACAGGAGCTGCCGTTCGCCGACGGGCTTATCGCCTTGCACACGCCCGGCCACACAGCGGGCCACCTAGCGCTGCTTTGGCGCGGTGACGGGGGAGTGCTTTTCGCCGGGGACGCCGGCAACTTCCGTCGCGGCCGTCTGGTGCCCAGCACGGTAAACGAGGATCTCGAGGCCGGGGTGGAGAGCCTTCGGCTGTTGGCGCAGCAGGACTTCGAGACGGCGTGCTTTGCGCACGCGTTGCCCATCGTCGGGGGCGCCTCGGCCCTGCTCCGGGAACAGTCGAAGCGTCTCTAGGGGGCCCTCACCGTCTTCGGGGGAGAGTAGCCCAGAAACGCGGAGAGGGAGGCGGCGGTCGCCTTCACCGCGTCAGCGCAGTGGCGCCGCTCTTCAGGGCCGAAGCGACCGGTAGGGACCACCACCGAAAGCGTGGCGATGACGGTGCCCAGTTGATCGCGCACCGGCGCCGCCACGGCGCAGGTACCGATGTTCCGCTCCTCGAGATCGAATCCGATCCCCTCTTGCTCCACGCGCTCCAGTTCGCGGCGGAGCGCGACAGGGTCGGTGATCGTACTGGGAGTCAACTGGGGAAGGGGCTGAGCGATGATGCTCTCCCGGTCTGCTGGAGCCTTGAAGGCCGCGAACACCTTTCCATTGGCATTCGCCGTATACCCGATGATCTGCCCCACGGCTATCTCTCTGCGGAACGGGCGCGAGGTGTCCACCATGTCGACGCTCACTGCCATCCCATCCACCTCGACAGCCAGAGTCACCGACTCTCCGGTAGTTTCTGCCAGGGACTCCAGGTAAGGCCGCGCTGTCCTTTCCAGTTCTGAGTAGCCCTCGGAGAGGTACATCGCGGCCAACAGGGCGGGGCCGAGGTGGTACCGGTTGGTCACCACATCGCGTACCACATAGGCCGCACTCTCCATCGTCCTCAGCATGCGGTAGGCGGTCATCCGGGGCAGTCCGGTCTGCTCTGCGATCTGCTCCAATGTCCATTCGCGGTGTTCCCCGTCGAAAAGACTGAGCACGAGGAGCCCTTTCGATAGGGCCCGTACCACGAATGCATCGTCCGCTCGTTTGGGTGAGGTCTCACGCAATCCCGCTGCGCGCTGAGGTCTATCTGGTGTCGCCACAGTTCCCCTCCCGACCGACGACCAACGCTCCGGCACAACATATCGTCATTCTTCGTGGATTCTAGCATCGTCCAAGATATCGGCGGCAACGTGTCCGCTGCCGGCGACGGTGCGCGCGAGTCCGACACTCTCAGGGACGGGGCCTCATCGGCCCAGGTTTCGGGCTAAGGTCTGGTATGTATTTTTTGTTTTATGGTACGATCATACCACTGTAGCTGCGTATCTAAAGCGCCCATGGCGCGTGCTTTTGCGACGCGCCCGGTCGTTCTTCATTTCACGGCCGGAAAGTGTGACACTAATGAAAAGGGCCGCAGAGGCAGCGCACCGGCCGCATTGCCGTGTACAAATCGACTGCGAGGGACTCCAGTGAAGCTAGACGACATCAAGAAAGTCGCCATAATCGGCGCAGGGACCATGGGCCCGGGTCTGGCTCAGGTGTTCGCCACGGCAGGCTATGACGTTTCGCTCTATTCGAGGAAAGCGGAGACCTTGGAAAAGGCGCTGTCCGTGGTGCGTGCGAACCTCGGCACTTTTGTGGAGCACGGCATGGTGCCGGCAGGGGACGTCGAAGGCATAGTCGCCCGCATCAAGCCCACCCAGTCGGTGGAAGAAGCGGGCACAGGCGCAGATTTCATCATCGAGAGCATCGCCGAGAAGGTCGACGCGAAGCGCGCGGTGTTCGAGGAACTCGACGAGATCTGCCCCGAAGGCGCCATCTTCACCAGCAACACGTCCTACCTCAATATCTTCGAGCTGGTGCCGGAGAGAAGGCTTCCGCGACACGATCATCGCCCACTGGTTCGCGCCGCCGCACATCATCCCCCTAGTGGAAGTGGTCAAGGGCCCCGAGACCAGCCAAGAGACCGTCGACGTCGTGGTGGCGCTCCTGAAGAAGGTCGACCGTGTGCCCACCGTGATGGAGAAGTTTGTGCCGGGCTTCTGCATCAACCGCTTCCTGCGCATCATCGGCCGGGAGATCTTCTTCCTTTTGGACAACGGCTACATGACCGCCGATCAGCTGGACATCGCCGTCAAGGCGAGCATCATCCCCCGGGCGATGGTGCTGGGATTCGTGCAGCGCTACGACTTCACCGGTCTCGACCTCAGCTACGGCAACCTGCAGAACAAGGCCTTCATCGAGGCTCCCATCGACAACGAACCGCGCAGCCTGCTGGAGACGGGTGGAGCGCGGCGAGCTGGGCGTGAAAAGCGGCAAAGGCTTCTTCGACTACAGCGACCGCCCTTGGAAGAAGTGCTCAAGAAGAGGGATGCCGCTCTCCTCGAAGTCTTCAACGACGTCAAAGATCTGATCTACGAGCGCATCTAGGAGCCAGACTATGAAACTACCCGCAGGCAAAGTCATCATCACGGCCGCCCTCAACGGCGCGTTCGTGAACAAAGAGATGAACCCGAACGTTCCGGAGCAACCGGCGGAGATCGCGCAGGCCGCCCTCGACTGCTACAACGCGGGGGCGGCGATCGTCCACATCCACGCCCGGGACGAGGACGGGCAAGCCCACCGGGACCAAGGAGAAGTTCGAGGAGATCATGGCGGCCGTGCGCGGCAAATGCCGGGAGATCATCATCCAGTTCTCCACCGGTGGCGGCGCCAACCTCACCATCGAGGAGCGCGTGCGCTGCCTCGACGCCAAACCGGAGTCGGCTTCGCTCAACATGGGCACCCTCATGCGCCAGACCGGCGCCTTCGCCGGCACCCCTTTCTCCAACCTCACCAAGGACATCGAGGCCTGGGCGGCCAAGATGAAAGACCTGGAGATCAAGCCCGAGATGGAGTGCTACTCGCAGAGCATGTACCGGGACGTGAACAACCTCATCAAGAAAGAGTTGATCAAGCCGCCGTACTACGTGAACTTCGTGCTGGGCATGCAATATCAGGGAGCCATCGAGGCCACGCCGGAGACGCTCGTGTCGATGTACCAGTTCCTCCCGGCCGATTGCCTCTTCAACGTCACCGCCACCTCGTCCGCGCAATTGCCGGTGACGACCATGGGGATGATCATGGGTGGGGCGGTGCGGGTCGGTCTTGAAGACAACATCTATTACTCCAGGGGAGTTCTCGCGCACGAGCAACGCTCAACTGGTGGAGCGCTCGGCGAGGATCGCCCGGGAGCTCAACCTCGAGCCGGTCACTCCGGACGAAGCCAGGCAGATCCTGGGCGTGGTCAAACGATAGTCTACGAGGAAGGAGGTCGGATCATGGATGACCTGTTTTCACTCAAGGGCAAGAATGCCGTCGTCGTCGGCGGGGCCGGAGGCTTGGGCCAGGGGCTCGCGGAAGGGCTCGCGCGCTACGGTGCGCAGATAGCCATCGCCGACGTCAACCCGGCAAGCCTCGAGCGGGCCTCCGCGGAGATCGGGAAGGCCACGGGCGCCACGGTCAAGGCCTACGTCGTCGACTGTACGCAGGAGGCCAGCGTCCAGGAGCTGGTCGCCAAGACCGTCTCCGACATGGGCCGGGTCGACATCCTCGTCAATGCTCTGGGCTACAACGCCAAGGCGCCGGCGACCGAATTCCCCATGGACGAGTGGGACAAGCTGTTCGCCGTCAACATCCGAGGGGTCATGATGTCCTGCAAGCACTTCGCGGCGCACATGGTCGAGCAGGGCGGCGGCAAGATCATCAACCTCTCCTCGATCCGCGGGGCCAGAGGGGCCACGGGCGGCAACCTCGCATACTGTGCCAGCAAAGGCGCGGTCAACATGCTCACCAAGCAGCTCGCCTGCGAGTTGGCCCCGAAGAACGTGTTGGTCAACGCCATCGCTCCGATCATCACTATCACTCCGATGACCGCCGAGCGGATCAAGAGCGAAGCATCGCGCTACGAGCGGATGCTGCTCAATGTTCCTATGGGCCGGATGGGTACCGTGGAGGATCTCGTAGGGCCGGCTGTTTTCCTCGCCTCGCCGGCTTCGGATTTCGTCACTGGGACTATCCTGTATCCGGACGGCGGGATGTCGTCCTTTGTGTAGAGCCGGAAAGTCGTCTGGCGCCGGAAACTGGTCGAGAGTCGGAAGCGGGATAAGTTGATGAATGAGGCAGTTATCGTCTCCGCGGTGCGAACCGCGGTCGGAAGGATCGGCGGGTCGCTCAAGGACGTCCAGCCTGAAGACTTGACCAAGATCGTGATCCAGGAGGCCATCTCGCGTGCTGGCATTGAACCGGCGTCCATCGACGAGGTGATCATCGGTCAGGCCAAGCAGAGCGTCCGACGCCGCCAACCTGGCGCGGGTTGCCGCGCTCAAAGCGGGGGTGCCCATAGAGGTCCCCGCGTACACAGTCATGCGCCAATGCGGTTCGGGGCTGCAAGCCGTGCATAACGCCGTCCAGGCGATCCTCTCCGGACAGGCCGAGATCATCGTGGCCGGCGGCGTGGAGAGCATGAGCAATGCACCCTTCTACCTGAGAAATGCGCGGTACGGATACGGCGCCGGCAACGGGGTCCTCGTGGATTCCAACACGGAGAGCCAGCCTCGGTCTCAGCCCGTGGAGGTGTACGGCAACCTGACCATGGGTCTCACCGCCGAGAATCTGGCCGCAAAGTACGGCATTTCGCGCGAGGAGCAGGACGAGTTCGCCCTGGCCAGCCAGGAGAAGGCTCTGCGGGCCATCGAGGACGGTCGCTTCGCGGATGAGATAGTGCCTGTGGAAGTGCCCGCTCGAAAGGGCCCGCCCACGATATTCGACACCGACGAGTTTCCCCGCAAGACCAGCATGGAGCAGTTGGCCAAACTGGCCCCGGTCTTCAAAGAGGGCGGCTCCGTGACCGCGGGAAACTCCTCAGGGCGCAACGACGGGGCGGCTTGTCTAGTGGTGATGTCCGCGAAAGAGGCGGCGCGTCGAGGCCTGAAGGCACTGGCGACCGTGCGCGGCCAGGCATGTGCCGGGGTGCCTCCAGAGCTCATGGGCATCGGGCCGGCTCCGGCGTCGCGGAAGGCGTTGTCTCTCGCGGGGCTCACGATTGACGACATGGGTCTCATCGAACTGAATGAGGCTTTTGCCGCGCAGAGCCTGGCCGTCGTCAAGGAGTTGGGACTGAACCGCTCCATCCTGAACGTCAATGGTGGGGCCATTGCCCTGGGCCATCCCCTCGGCGGCTCAGGAGCACGGATACTCACGACCCTTGTCTACGAGATGCAGAAGCGGGGTACGCGGTATGGCCTTGCCACGCTCTGCATAGCCGGCGGGCAAGGCATCGCCACTATCGTGGAGGCCGTCGTCTAGCTCGACGGACTGTACGAACGCCCCGTCGGGCCCTCGCCGACAGGGCTTCTGACTATATCGAACGGCCCGTCGGGCTTTTCGCTTACGGCCGTTGTACAGGGCCCACCACAGGAACTGCGGGGATAGTTGGTTCGTCTATGGTGAGTATTACACTCACCATAGTATGGTATAATGAGCCATTACTACTGACCTGGCGCCTTCATCGTGCAGTCCGACGGTGGCAGGAAACAAAAGATCATGAGATGGCGAACGATGATCGAGTTCGCGAAGGGCGCAAGGTTCGGCCTTGCTCGAATGTTTCGGAAATCCTTCGCCGCACGTGATATCTTGCTGGCGCGCGTTCGTTGTCCCGTCTCGTGGGGTTGAGTCCCACTGTACGGAACAAAGGGTCGCGCTATTTCGATATTATCATCCCATTCTGCGGTACAGCAATATCATCATCTTGTGATAACATCTGGTCGTTTGTGCATGGCGTGCTGGGATGCCGAGCTCTGAGGCCTGGTCAGGACCAAGAAGATCGCGGGTCGAGTGTTCGGGTCGAGTTTTCCAGTCGAGATTCGGGAGATGCAGATGGCGAGATGGGGAATGGTTATCAACCTTGCGAAGTGCACCAGGTGCCACGCATGTGTTGCCGCCTGCAGGATCGAGCACTTTCTACCTCTGCGGGTCACGTGGCCCAGGCTGATCGCCCTTGAAGTGGACGACGGGATCCGCGTGGATGTCTCTACCTATCCGGTTCGCTGCAATCAGTGCAAAGACGCGCCATGTGTGAAGGCGTGCCCCACTGAGGCCTCGCACCAGCGTGAGGACGGCATCGTCGTCGATCGATCCGGACAAGTGCTTCGGCTGCCGGTATTGCGTCATTGCCTGTCCGTATCAGAACCGCACCTTCGTCTCCAAGGACAAGAATCCCAAATACTTTCCCAAGCATGCGGAGACCGCCTTTGAGAAGAAGGGCAAGAAGCTCTACCCGCATCAGGTCGGGACCACCGAGAAATGCAACTTCTGCGTGGAGCGGATAGACGCGGGCATCGCGAAAGGCTTGAAGCCCGGTGTCGACCGCGATGCCACCCCCGCCTGCGTCAACACCTGCCAGGCGCGAGCGCTGACCTTCGGCGATCTGGACGACCCCGAGAGCGAGGTGGCAAAACTGATCCGCGCCCGCCAGGGATTCCAGTTGCATGCCGAGTACGGCACCGATCCTTCCGTCTACTACATCGACTACAAGCTCGGCGGGGCTCTCTCCAACAAGGCCCCCGAAGGGGAGCGCACCGGTAGCCACATCCAGCACCTGAGCACCGTCTATCGGAAGTCAAGGAAAAACTCGCGAAGAGTCGCGAGCCGAACAAAGAGTGACTTGAAGAGGACAGCCGAATGAACGCTAGAACAGCCCGTCAGTGGATGGTCACGCATGAGTGGATGGTCAAGCCCATGCCGCAGACCGAATGGATCGACGGGACAAGGGCATGTTGGTCTGGCTGGCCGAGGTGTTCTCGGCCCTGGGCTCCGGGCTTATTCCTGGTCTCGCTCTTCGTGGACAGTTGGTGGGGAGCGCTGTTCGGTTGGGTCATGATCGTGCTGTTCAAGCTGCCCCTGCACCTGTTCTACCTCGGCAAGCCCGCTGCGATTCTGGCGTGCCATCCCGCCGTTCACCAACGCCTGGAAGACCTCCTGGTTCGCGCGGGGCATGTTCTTCACGCTGATGTTCATCGTTTTCGGCGCCATCCAGCTGGTGACCAGCTACCTGCTCGGACACGGCGTTCTGGCCGCTTCCGCCACGGGACCGGTCAACGTGGTCAACTGGGTCGATGATGATCCTGGCCGGTCTCTTCGTGGTGCTCACCGGCGTCTATGCCGGCTTTGCCATGAGCTACTGCAAGAGCGTGCCTTTCTGGAACACGGGTCTTCTGCCCATCGTCTTTCTCCTCATGGGGGTGGCCGACGGTCTGGCATTGGTGGCCGGCGTTGGACGGGTCACGGGCGGCCTCGATCTGGGCGGGATCGAGTCGGCATCTCGCGTCGCCCTCATCGTCAACGCCATCCTTATCCTCACCTACCTCATCAATGCGTCGTATCAGTCGCGCGTACGGCGGAGCTGTCGGTGAGCGAGCTCATTGTCGGGCGCGTGGCGGTGGTGTTCTGGGCGGGCATCGTTACCCTCGGCATCGCCGTGCCGCTGGTGATCTCGATCGTCAGTCTTTTCGCTGGCGGAGATCTCCATGCCGCTGCTCGTCTTCGCGATCGTATGCCACACCATAGGGGCGTTCTCCCTCAAATACGGCGTGCTGAAAGTCGGCATCTATCGGCCTATTCTGCCCAAGGTCTCTGTCTACTAGAGCGCGTGGGCTTGTTGCAAGGAGAGATCAGTGGCTAACAGAGAAGTGGTGTACTCCACCTGCAAGAGCTGTCACGGCGGCTGCGGTGTGAAGGTAACGAAGGAAGACGGTGTGATCGTCCACATCGAGGGCAACCCCGATTCGCTCACCAACGGGACCATGTGCTCCAAGGGTCTGTCGAGCATCCAGCACATCGACAACCCCTACCGGATCAAGTACCCCATGAAGCGGGCCGGGGCCAAGGGCGAAGGCAAGTGGAAGCGGATCTCCTGGGACGAGGCGCCTCGATACCATCGCAGACCAAGATGAAGGCGGCCATCGAGCAGTTCGGCCCGTCCACCATCGCCATATCTCAGGGCACGGGCCGCGGCTACAACCGCTACACCCATCGTCTCGCCCGGTCCATCGGCACCGCCAACGTCATCTCGCCCGGTTACGTCTGCCACAGCCCGCGGCTGGGCCTCTACGGCCTGGTGACCGGCTACGGCCGACTGTACTGCGACTATCACGGCTGGGGCGGCGAGTTTCCCAAGACCCAGATCATGTGGGCCAAGCAGCTCGAGATCAGCAGCGCCGATTCCGAGATGTGCTACTGGTTCATGAAATCCCTGGACTACTGCAAGAATCTGATAATCATCGACCCGCGCGCCAGCGCCTACGCCACACGAGCGACCCTCTGGATACAACCGCGGCCGGGCACCGACTGCGCGCTGGCCCTGGGCATGATGAACGTGATCATCGAAGAAGAGCTCTGGGACAAAGAATTCGTCGACAACTGGACCTACGGCTTCGAAGAGCTGCGGGAGCGGGTGAAGGATTTCACGCCCGAGAAGGTCTCGGAGATCTGCTGGATCCCCAAGGAGAAGATCATCCAAGCGGCCAGGATGTTCGCCATCGACACGCCCGGCTGCATCCAGGTAGGCAGCTCGCTCGAGCGGCAGGCCAACTGCGGCCAGACCCTGAGGGCCATCACCTGCCTGATGGGCCTCACCGGCAACATCGAGCGGCCGGGCAGCATGGTCAGCTGGGTGCTGCCCGAGACCGGACTGATCGAGGACTTCTTCCTGGAGCTGCCTCTTACCGACGAGATGAAGAAGAGCATCATCGGCGGCGATAACGTTCAAGATGGGCGCGGCCCGTACCTGCAACCCCGACACCATGATCAAGGCTATCAACGCCGGGCGAGGCTCCCATCAAGGTCTGGTTCAGCGTGGGCGGACAGCAGATCGTGCACATGGCCAACACCAAAGAGGTGGTGGAAGCCATCGAGAAGGTGGAGTTCATGGTGCATGTCGACCTGTTCATGGGCCCGATGGCGGAAGCGGCCGACATCGTACTGCCGGCGGCGCACTGGCTGGAGCTGGACGATGTCTACGACATGCACCCGCGCTTCATGATCGAGGCCCACAACAAAGTGGTCGACCCGCCCGGCGAAGCCAAGTCGGACGTCTGGATCTTCAACGAAGTGGGCAAGCGGGTGGCCCCGCAAGCTACTGGTTCAACGATGTCGAGGCCTGCCTCGACTATGAGGTGCGCAGAGGCGACGAAGGCGATCTGACCTGGAAGGATTTCAGCGAGCGCCTCGTCAGCGGCTGCTGGGGCGACGACCAGGTCTACTACAAGTACAAGACCGATTACTGGCGCGAAGGCGGCGGTTTCCCCACGCCCACCGGCAAGTTCGAGTTCGTGTCCAAGCATCTGGAGTCGCTGGGCTACGACCCGCTGCCGGTGTTTCGGGAGCCGGGGGAAAGTCCTATCTCCACCCCCGAGCTCTACAAGGAATACCCGCTGGTCATGACCAGCGGCTTTCGCCAGCCTTTCTACTTCCTGAGCCAGTACCGCAACATCCCCTGGCTGCGGAGCTTCATGGAGTTCCCGTCCGCGCAGACTGCATCCCGAGACGGCCGGCACAGTACGGCGTAGAGGACGGCGACATCGTCTGGATAGAATCGCCCCGCGGCAGGATCCGCCAGAAGCTCAGGACCTTTCCCGGCATCAAGAGGGGCGTCCTCATGGCCACCGCCAACTGCTTCTACCCGGAGGAGCCGGCGAAAGGCTTCCACGGACTGTTCATCTCCAACCCCAACCTCCTCACGCACAACGACCATCTCGACCCGATGTACGGCTCGCCGGACCTGACCTGTCTCCTCTGCAAGGTCTACAAGGCCACTGACGATGAATTGCGGGAAGAGGTCTTTCGGAGCGAGGAATACGGGTTCGTGCCCACTTCGGGATAAGCTAGGCCGTGATTTCCGAAGAGTCCATTCGAGAGGAGCCAGATGGAGCGCAGAGCTATCAACCCGGGGACCTGGCAAGACCAGTTCGATTTCTCGCAAGCGATCGAAGTTGGCGGTTCCGAGAGGGTCCTTTACTGCGCCGGTCAAACCTCGGTCGACGCTGAAGGGACTCCCATCCACGCCGGCGACATGCTCGCGCAGTTCCACTGCGCCCTGGACAATCTCGAGGTGGTGCTTGACAGGGCAGGCTTCAAGCTCGCCGATGTCGTGCGCCTTAACTATTACGTGACCGACGTTTCCGCGTTCTTGGCGGCCGTGCCCAAAGTTGGAGTGCGGCTGAAAGAAGCGGGTTGCAAGCCTTCGTCCACCCTGCTCGGAGTGGTACGGCTCGCCGCACCCGAATGGATGATCGAGATCGAGGCCACTGCAGTGGCATAAACGTGCGAATGTCCCATGCGCGTCGTGCCGTCCGACTACGAGAAACGGGGCCCCGCCAGCAAGCTGGCGGGGCCCCGATCTTTGGTGCGTGATGTGTGTGCGCGAGCTTACCTGGCTAGCGGGATGTCACCCAGGTTGAGGTCCTTTTCCGCGGTGCTCAGCTCGCCGAACGTCTTGGCCTCGAATCCTTTGGCCTCGATGGTGAGCGAGCACGAGCCTTCGTGCCAGTCCCTGGAACCAGAAGTCGCCGAAGGCGTCCGTGGTGGCCGTCAGCTTCTTGCCGGCGGCCGCTGGGCCGGTAAGCGTGCAGGTGGCGCCGATGATGACCTCCTTCTCGATCGGGTCGTAGACCGTGCCGGCGATGAACTTCTTGGGGATATTCAGGTAATAGACCCGCGGCTTCGCGCCGAGCTCGGGCTTGAGCACCTCGGCCTTGGCGATGAGCGCCTTGAACTCGCTCTCCTCGCCGAACTTGATGGCCTCGGTCGGGCAGGAATCGGCGCAGCGGGGCATCTTCCACTCGCCGCCGTCGAGCAGGTGGGCGCAGCCGGTGCACTTCTGGGCGATGTTGAGGCTTTCGTTGAAGAAGATGGCGTCGTACGGGCAGGCGTCCACGCAGGCCTTGCAGCCGGTGCACTTCTCGGGGTCGATGATGACCAGCCCGTCGTCCCGCTTGTAGATGGCGCCCTCGACGGGGCAGGCCGGCATGCACGGCGCCTCATCGCAGTGCTGGCACGGGCGTGGGGATGATAGTGCATCTTGACCTTGGGCACCGTGCCGCGGATGTGCTCGGTCTGCTTCAGCCAGAACTGGCCGGTATCGGGCTGGGGCTTGGCGATGGGCGTCCAGTCGTTGCCGACATGCTCGTCCTTGCAGGCGATCTGGCAGCTGTAGCAGCCGTTGCAGATGCCGACGTCGATCACAAAGACTTTCATCTAGTCCATCCCTCCTTCAACCCAGGCGTTGAAGCGCAGCCCGGAGGCCTGGTCGTATTCTCTCTCAAAGGCCTCGGGATAGTCCCTACGCCACTTGGTCCCACTCCTCGCCTTTCACTTTCTGCACATCCACCAGGTAGCCGCTGGTGGCCTGGCCGCACGCGTTCTTGGAAGTGATGCCGTTCGGGGCGATGGTGTTGATGGCGCCGCCGCGGTCGACCTTACCGGCAATGATCGGGTCGTGGCGGGCGCCGTGGTCGACATAGACGACGCCGGGCATCATCCGCTCCCAGACGCGGGCGCCGCACAGGACGACGCCCCGCTCGTTGAAGACTTTGACGATGTCGCCGTCCTTGATGCCGCGCTTCGCGGCATCGTTCGGGTTGATCCAGACGGGCTCGTACCTGTAGCCGTCTGATCCCGAGCACCTTGCAGGTGGGAGTTTCCCGCGTCCAGGTGATGTCGTCGCCCTGGGCGTGCGTGCGCCACCGGCCGTGGTTGGACATCAAGCAGCAGCGGGAACATGTCGGCCCGCTCGCTGGAGAGTCGCTCGTCGTGGGTCTCGCTGCTCTCGATCCACTTCGGGTACGGCGGCCTCTCCTTGTCATCGGGGAAGTGCTTGGCCAGCGTCTCGGAGTAGAACTCCAGCTTGCCGGTGGGCGTGGGCAGCGGATTGTTCACCGGGTCTTCGTAGAACTTGCGGAAACCGGGCGAGTCGTTCTCCCAGTCCTTGGCGGTCGGAAAGACGAAGTACTTCTTGTCCTCGAACTCTTCCCAAGCTCAGGAAGTCGCGGCATCGCCATGGTGTCGAAGACCTCTTTCTCCAGGTCCTTGGTGGTCTTGCCTTCGGTGAACCTGTCGCCCATGCCCAGCTTCTTGGCGACCTCCAGCACGATCTCGTAGTCGCTCTTGGACTCGCCGATGGGCTGGATGGCCTGCTCCTGGATGGCGATGCTCTGGAAGTGCGGGCCCTGCCGGGTGTTGGTGACGATGTCTTCCACTTCCAGGGTGGTGTTGGCCGGCAGGATGAGGTCGGCGTAGAGGCAGTCGTTCTCCAGCCAGGGATGCTGGGCGACCACGCACTCGATCTTCGGGTGCCGGAAGGCCTCGATGGTCCAGTTGCCGTGGTTCCAGCAGGTGATGCGGCAGGGGGTGTCGGTCCAGATCATGTGGATCTCGGTGCCGCCGTCTTCCTTGGCGATGGGGTAGGTGTACTTGATGAACTGGTCTTCGACGCCCGATTCCTGGCCGCCGCTGCCGATGAAGGTGAGGGGCGGTTTGAGGATGGCGTCCTGGATGAGGGTCTTGGGGATGAGCTGCTTGCCCCAGGCGTCGATGGTGGTCCGGCACGGCATGCTGAAGCGCTCGCTCAGCGCCGGGTTGAAGAAGCGGATGCTCTTGAGGCCCTCGGCCCGAGGCATCCCGAAGTAGGTCATCTGGCACTGGTGGACGCCCGGGCCGCCCAGGCCCTGCATGCCCAGAAGGATGCACTCCAGCCGGCCGGGCTCGTGCGAGAACGGACCGCGGATGAAGGAGCCACCGAAGTAGTGGAGGATGGAGGTGGTCTTCTTGGCGAATTCCCGGGCCAGAGCCTTGATGGTCCACTCCGGCACGCCGCATTTCTCCGACGCCCACTCCGGAGTCTTGGCTATGCCGTCCTCCTTGCCCAGAACGTAGTCGGCGACTCTTGTCCATGCCCACGGCGTGGGTCTCGATGTAATCCTTGTCCCAGGTGCCCTCGGTGAGCCACACGTAGATGATGGCGAGCTGCAGGGCCGCGTCCGTGTTCGGTAGTACCGGGATCCACTTGTCCGCGTGGATAGCGGCACCGTAGTTGAGGTCGGGGCAGATGTAGATCTGCTTGATGCCGGCCCGGCTCCAGAAGTGGCAGATGCGGCTGGCGTACTGCCCGGTGAAGCCCCAGGGAGTGGTCTCCGGGTCGCAGCCCCAGAACAGGAGCATCTCGCTGTTCTCGGTGATGTCTTTGATGAGGTTCGCCGCCGGCGACATCATGCCCTGGAAGCCCTGGCCCCACACGTGCTTGGAGCCCCAGTACCAGCCTTCCCAGCTGTCGGGGTTTCTCACCTGCTGGGTGAAGCCGCCCATCATGTCGAGGAGTCGGGCCGAATGGCCGTGAGGAGTGTGGATGGTCTTGCATTCGCCGTGGCCGTCGCCCTGGACCAGGATGCCGAGGGGACCGTATTCCTTGTGGACCCTCCTGATCTCGGCGGCGATGAGGTCGGTGGCCTCATCCCAGGAGATCCGCTTGTATTTGCTCTTGCCGCGGTTCTGCGGTGTTCCTGTCGCCCTTCGGATCCCAGTCCACCCTCTTCATGGGGTACTTGATGCGGTTCGGGGAGAAGGTCCTCTTCTTGTAGGCGAGTGAGAACGGGCTGGGGAGTGCCTTCATCAGCGGTTCCAGTGTCTCGCCGTTCCGCTCCATCTTCCAGGCGTTGAACTCGTCGCTGTCATACTTCCAGTCGTAGTGGAAGGGTCTGATCCTGATGGCCTTGCCATCCTTCACGTCGACGACGCACTCGCCGCCGCCGCCGAGCAGACCGCCCAGGGCCAAGGACTTGATCACTGTTTTGTCCGGCCGGACGTCGGCATTCTTGCGTTTTCCATCGGTCATCTCAATCGCTGTCCTTTCGGGTGTCTTCTTGACCAGCGCCGCGGCGGGACCGCGTACACAGGATCGCCTCCCACTTCATCGTGCGCGAGCATCTGAACCACAGAACTCTGTAGACGGTCGAGGGTCTTCAAGCCTGCCATTGCCATGAGTCCGTTAGTACCGTAGAGACGGGTGATAATCAAGGCCCGCGCACCCCCGCGAGTCGACGGGAGCCGAGTGTCCCGAGAGGAGCCCGCAGTGGAACGATGCGCTACTCTTGCTGGCATGGAGCTGCGGACGAGACACGATCGATCGTGCGGATGCCGGTGACCGGAAGGTCGCGTCAGCTTCGACCGCTGGGTGCGACGCCCGGGTCCCAGCGACTTGCCGTGGGCGCCTTGGTCCTTCTGGCCCTCATCTGGGGATACGCCTGGGTCGCCATGAAGGTCGCTCTTGGTTACACCGAGCCCTTCACGTTCGCTGCCATGCGCGCGGTGTTGTCGGCGGTGTTCCTGATGCTGGTCCTGGTTGTCTTGCGCCGGCCTTTGAAGCCGCGCGCACTTGGGCTCACCGCTCTTCTCGGGCTTCTTCAGACCGCCGGCTTCGCAGGTCTCGTGATGTGGGCACTGCACTCCGGAGGTGCCGGACGCACGTCCGTGCTCACCTACACGATGCCCTTCTGGCTGCTGCTGATGGCGTGGGCCGCCCTCGGCGAAAGGCTGCGCGGCCTCCAGTGGGTAGCGGTCGCGCTGGCCTTGGGAGGCCTGGTCTTCATCCTGAGCCCGTGGCGGCTCCATGGCTTCGCGAGCAGCATGCTGGCGCTGGGCGGAGGACTCTGCTGGGCTTTGAGTGCCGTGGTGGCCAAGTTGATCCACAAACGTCACACGGTGGACTTGCTGTCCCTCACCGCCTGGCAAATGATGCTGGGGGCCGTGCCTTTGGTCATCATCGCCCTGCTCACCGCCACCAAGGCGCCGGTGTGGACCGGGTCGTTCATCTGGGCTCTCGCCTACAACGTGGTGCTCGCAAACGGCCTCGCCTGGGTGCTGTGGCTCTTTGTTCTCAAGGCCTTGCCCGCCGGGACCACCGGAGTCTCGAGCCTCGCCAACCCAGTCCTGGGTGTGATCTTCGCCTGGATCCAGCTTGGGGAACGACCCGGGCGCGTTGATGCTATCGGCATGACCCTCATCGTCGTAGGACTGGCGGTATTGACCGCCTGGGAGCTCATCCGCAGGACCCCGCGACAAACATCTGAACTTCCGCCGCGAAGAGGATGAGGCCGCAGTTCGCCCGGGCGCTGTGAGCGCCGCCGCCGCCGGGCCTGTCGCCAGTACCGCGGTCGGGCTTGAAACCGGAGGTGTGCTCGCGCCGTTGACCGGAGGTGTGGCCGCGCCGGTAGCCCCAGTTGCCGCCGCCGGGCCTGTGGCCCGAGGGGTGGCCGGAGGTGTCGCCGAGCCGCCTATTGTTGCACTCCGGGATTCCAGCCCAAGTAGGCGGAGAGCGAAGCTGTCGCGGCCTTGACTGCCTTGGCGCAGCTCTCCCGTTCGACCGGACCGAAGCGTCCCGTAGGCGCCACCACGGAGATGGCCGCGACTACCGAGCCCAGCTGATCGCGTACCGGGCATCCCACGGCGCAGGTGCCCAAGTAGAGCCCTTCGATATCGAAGGCCACGCCTTCTCGCGAAATGCGATTCAATTCTTCGCCGATGGCCGCCGCGTCGGTGAGAGTGTAAGGGGTCAAGCGTTCGTGGGATCCGGTCAAGATCTTGTCCCTTTCGGCGGGCGGCTTGAAGGCCGCGAAGAGCTTGCCATGCACGGACGCCGTGCCTCCGATGATGCGTCCCGGCGCTGTCTGGCGCTTGAACGGCCGGGTGGTGTTGATCATGTCGACGCAGACGGGAACGCCGTCCACCTCGACGGCCAGGGTGACCGACTCGCCGGTGGCGTCGACAAGAGATTCCAGGAAAGGGTGGGCCACCTTGACGAAATCGGAGTGGTCGTCGGATACGTAGGTCATGGCCAGTGTGGCCGGCCCCAGGTGGTAGCGGTTGGTGGCCGAGTCACGGACGAGGAACCCATCCGCCTCCAGCGTGCGCACCATGCGGTAAGCCGTCATGCGCAAGAGTCCGGTGCCCTGGGCGATCTCGTCGATGGTCCATTCTCGATGATCCACATCGAACAAGCGAAGGATGGCAAGCCCCCGAGCAAGGGCGCGCACCAAGAGGGGATCCGCCTCAGACGCATGCCCCGAGGCGTCGTTTCCTGGGTCCGTGCCCCGGCCTCCCAGCGGTTGCTTTGTCGCCGCCATTCACTCTCCTATCGCTGCATGGCGCCGCGCCCGTAAGCCCGGCTCAGCCGGCCCGGTTGCGAGCCAGCCCATGATACCAAGATTGCTATCTGATGATATCATGATATCGTTCTCAAATGAGCAAGACGCGATGGCTAGACTCGTCCGCGACTGACAGAGGAGCCGATAATAGATGTCTGAACAGGTGTTCACAAATTGCACCGTCGGCGGCCCGGTCCGGGTGCACGTTGAGGATGGCAAGATCACGCGGGTGAGGCCCCTCATCTTGGGCGAGGGCGACGCCAAGCCGTGGACAATCGAAGCCCGGGGAGAGAAGTTCTCGCCTCCGCACAGGACGACGCTCGCCCCGCCCATCCTGGCCGAGCGGCAGCGCGTCTACTCCAGCGACCGGGTCCTGTACCCCATGGTGCGGGAAGATTTCGACCCGAAAGGGGAGCGCAACCCTCAGAATCGAGGAAAGTCGGGGTATCGACGAGTCAGCTGGGACGAAGCGCTGGATCTCGTTGCCGGCGAGATCACCCGGGTGCAAAGCACCTACGGGCAGGAAGCTCTCACTGCCATCACCTCGTCGCATCACAATTGGGGCTTGGTGCACTACAAGGCCAGCCCTTTCCGGCGGTTCTTCTCCATGCTTGGCTACACGGCGGTTTTCGACAATCCCGACAGCTGGGAAGGGTTCCACTGGGGCGGGCCCCACATGTACGGCTACTTCTGGCGCCTGGGATGCCCCGAAGCCTACGACCTTCTCGAGGACTGTCTCCAGAACACTGACATGATCGTGCACTGGTCCAACGACCCCGACACCATCCGCGGCGGCTACTGCGCGCAGGAGTCCGCGATCTGGCGGGTGTGGATGCGCAAGCTCGGCATCAAGATGGTCTACATAGACCCCTTCTGCAACTCGACCGCGGTCAAGGACGCCGACAAATGGCTGGCCCCCCGGCCGGGCACCGATACAGCCCTGGCTGAGGCTATCGCCTATGTGTGGCTCACAGAAGGTACGTACGACAAGGATTTCATCGAGCGAAAGAGCCTCGGTTTCGACACCTGGGTGGATCACATACTGGGCAAGAGCGACGGCAAACCCAAGACGCCCGAATGGGCCGCGGAGCTGACGGGCCTGAACGTGGCCATCATCAAAGCCCTGGCCCGCGAGTGGGCCAAGAAGAAGGTCATGCTGGCCTGCGGGGCCCGGGGCGGCTTCGGTGGGG
Organism: uncultured Thermoleophilia bacterium; assembly: GCA_963772095.1. Classification (GTDB taxonomy): domain Bacteria; phylum Actinomycetota; class Thermoleophilia; order RBG-16-64-13; family RBG-16-64-13; genus Chersky-299. The sequence goes on along the minus strand of CAVYVU010000005.1, from coordinate 63,451 downwards.
CCCACCGGACAGCCTACGGTCACGAATGGGCGCGATTGATGATCGCCTTGGCCGCTATGCAGGGCTTAGGCAAGCCCGGCAGCAACCTCTGGGGAGCGGCGCTGGGCGCTCCGACCGACTGCAGCCTCAAGTTCCCCGGCTACGCGGACGCCACCGCGCAACATCGCGAGTGGACTGATAGCCGACACGGAGATCGTCAACCCGGTCAAGCAGCGGCTCTACCGCAACTGGATGCCGGACGCCATCCTCAACCCGCCGTTCTCCTGGCTGGGCGAAGGCTTCTGCGGCAAGTCCATCGAGCAGCAGTTCGTGCCCTACACCTATCCGGCCGAGGGCTGCTCCGAGGTGAAGATGTTCTACCGCTACGGCGGCTCCTTCTTCGGCACCATGTCGGAGACCAACGACTGGGTGCGGATGTACCAGAGCCCCAAGCTGGAATGCATCGTCAACCAGTCGATCTGGATGGAGGGCGAGTCGAAGTTCGCCGACATCATCCTGCCGGCCTGTACCAACTTCGAGCGCAACGATATCGCCGAGTTCGCGAGCACCGGCGGCTACTCCAACCACGGCTACTCCGGCAACAACTACCGGGTGATCGTCTACCAGCATAAGTGCGTGGAGCCGGTGGGCGAATCGAAGTCCGACTACGACATTTTCGCCGCCCTCTCCGAGCGGATGGGCCTCGGCGAGACTACACCGAGGGCAAGAGTCGAAGAGGACTGGATCAAGCGGGTCTACGAAGCCTCCGACATGCCGTCGGTGATGACCTACGAGGAGTTCAAGGAACGCGGCTACTACACGGTCCCCGTGCCCGACGACTACAAGCCGACTCCGGCGCTGCGCTGGTTCTACGAGGACCGGGCGTGCGACACCCCCGACCACAACCCGTACAAAGACGACCCGGAACGGAACCACGGGCCTTGGTACGTTGAGCGGCAAGATCGAGTTCGTGTCCGAAAGCCTCAAGAAGTTCACTCCCGAGGACGACGAGCGCGCGCCGATGCCGCGGTACCAGGACAGCTGGGAAGGCCACCTTTCGCCCGACTTCGCGCGGTTTCCGTTGCAGCTCATCTCGCCGCATCCCCGGTATGCCTATCACACGCACTACGACCAGCACTGCTCCTGGCTCTGGGAGATCCCTGAGCATCGGGTGATCAAGGAAGACGGACACCCTTACTGGGTAGCGCGGATCCATCCGCGGGTCGCGGCTGAGCGCGGCATCGCAGAGGGCGATCTGGTCAAGCTGTTCAACGACCGCGGTGAGGTGGTCTGTGTAGCGCGGCTCACCGAGCGGGTACCCCAGAACGTCATCCACTCGTACTGCTCCTCCGGGATGTACGCGCCGTACGAGCCCGGCAGTCCGACGAGCCCGGACCGGGGCGGATGCGTGAACATCCTCACTCCCAAGCGGCCCATGTCCAAGCAAGTGGCCGGTTTTGCCCCGAACTCCTGCCTCATCGACATCGCCAAGTGGGAGGAACGATAGATGGCTCGCTATGGGCTGATCATAGATGTTGAGAAGTGCAACGGCTGCTACAACTGCTTCCTGGCCTGTAAGGACGAGCATTGCGGTATCGATCATCTGCCTATCGCGGCCGGGCAGCCGGAGTTGGGGCAATACTGGATGGACGTGGATGAGCGGGAGAGGGGGAGCTACCCCAAGGTCAAAGTCGCCAGCGTCCCGATCACGTGTATGCAGTGTGACGACGCGCCGTGCGTGAAGGCCGCGGCGGACGCGAGCGCAGCCGGGGATGCGAGCTCCGCCTCTGGCGCGGCTCCTGCGAGAGGCGCCTTGTACAAGCGGGCGGACGGCATCGTGATCATCGACCCCGTCAAGGCCAAGGGTCACACAGAAGTGGTGGACGCCTGCCCGTACGGCGTCATCTACTGGAACGAGAAGGCGAGCCTGCCTCAGAAATGCACGATGTGTGCCCATCTGCTCGACCAGGGCTGGAGCGAGCCCCGGTGCGTCGAGGCATGCCCGACCGGAGCCCTGATCTTCGGCGATCTCGACGATCCAGAAAGCGAGATCGCCCGGGTCGCCGGCACCGCGAAGCTCGAGGAGCTAAACCCGGAAAGCGGCGTCACCGGTGCGGTGAAGTACCTCGGCCTCCCGAAACGCTTCATCGCCGGGACGGTGTACCTCCAGGACCTCGAGGAGATGCGCCGAGGGCTGCGAGGTGGTGCTGCGCGGTGCAGACCGTGGAACTGCGTGCCGTAACCAACTTCTTCGGGGACTTCGAATTCGAAGGTCTTGGCGCCGATACGCAGTATGAGGTCCAGATCGTCAAGGATGGTTACGCCGGTACGACTCTCTCGGCGACCACTGCCAAGGACGTCTACCTCGGGGACATCTACCTGAACCGGCAAGCCGCTTCTTAGGAGAACCTGACCTGTTGGGCAGCGCATGTCCCGAAAGGGGCGCGTGCGCCAAGCCCCGGGCCGTCCGGCAGTTTCCCGAGACTATTCTTCAGCGCGCGAGGGCGGCCAGCGTCTTTGCCATCTCCTCGGTGCTGTCCGCCACGCTCACCCCTGCGTTTGCGAGCGCCTTGACCTTTTCGGCCGCGGTGCCGCGCCCCGCGGAAACGATGGCGCCGGCGTGCCCCATGCGCTTGTCAGCCGGCGCAGTCTTCCCCGCGATGAACGCGACGACGGGTTTGGTGATCTCGGAGGCTATGAACTCCGCCGCCTGCTCCTCGTCGGTCCCGCCGATCTCTCCGATGAGGGCTATGAACCTCGGTATCCGGGTCGCGCTCGAACATCGCGAGCACGTCGATGAACGAGGACCCGACGATCGGATCGCCCCCGATGCCCACGCAGGTGGATTGGCCGAGGCTGTTGGCCGCGAGTTCTCCCGCCACCTCGTAGGTGAGGGTCCCGCTTCGCGAGACCATGCCCACCGGCCCCGGTAAGTAGACGCTCTCCGGCATGATGCCCACTTTGCACTGCTGGGGAGTGATGAGGCCGGGGCAGTTCGGCCCGATCAACCGGCTGCCCAACCGGTGTACGTGGGCGTACACCTTGACCATGTCGAGGACTGGTATGCCTTCGGTGATGCAGACGATGAGGCGGATCCCCGCGTCCGCTGCCTCGACGATCGCGTCGGCGGCGTAGGGGGCGGGGACGAAGATGATGGATGAGTCGGCGCCACTGGCTGCCACGGCCCGTTTGACGGAGTTGAACACAGGCACACCCGCGACCGACTCGCCCTCGTGGCCGGGGGCAGTGCCCGCCACCACCTTGGTGCCGTATCTGACCATCCGATCGGCGTGGAACTGGCCTTCATGACCGGTGATGTTCTGGACGAGGACCCTGGTCTCCGAATCCACGAGAATGCTCATTCGGCCACCGCCTTCGGTTCACGAGCCCTGGGCTCCCGAGCGAGTTCGACCGCCTTCGCCGCGGCCTCCGACATGGTCTCAGTGATCCCTATCCGGGCGGCCTCCAGTATTCGACGCCCTTCGACCTCATTTGTACCGGTGAGTCTGGCGACAACGGGCACCGCGGACCCGGTCTCCCGGAGGAAGTCCACGAGGCCTTGGGCCACGGCGTCGCAGCGGGTGATACCGGCGAAGATGTTGATGAACACCGCCTTCACGTCCGCGTCCATGAGGACTATCTTCAGCGCCGCGACCACGGACTCCGCACTCGCCCCACCCCCGATGTCCAGGAAGTTGGCCGGTTCGCCCCCGTGGAGCTTGATGGCGTCCATGGTCGCCATCGCGAGCCCGGCGCCGTTGACCAAGCAGCCGACGTTGCCGTCGAGTTTGATATAGCTGAGTCCGAGTTCTCGGGCCTTTGTCTCCGCCGGGATCTTCCTCGCTGAGGTCTCTCATGGCGAAGAGCCCAGGCTGTCGCCACGCCGCGTTGTCGTCTATGACCATCTTGGAGTCGAGGGCTACGAAATCGCCCGTGTCCGTGAGAGCCAGCGGGTTTATCTCCACCAGCGAGCAATCCCGCTCGACGAAAGCCTTGTACAGTGCAGCGCGATGGAAGCGAACGGAGTCGCCTGTTGCTTCGTGCAGCCTACGCCGAATGCGAGCTCCCGTGCCTGGTAGTCGGCGAGACCGAGCATCGGGTCGGCGGTGACTTTGACGATGCTCGCAGGGGACGTGGCCGCCACCTCTTCGATGTCCACCCCGCCGACCCCGCTCGCCATGAGGGTGACCGCCTTCTTCGCCCGGTCCAGCGTCGCCCCCAGATAGAACTCTTTGGCGATCGTAACGGCTTCGACCACGAGGACTTTGCGCACTATGCTTTGCTTGACCCGCGAGCCCAAGAGACGGGCAGCGCATTCGCCTGCTTCGGCCGGAGACGTCGCCAGTTTGACCCCGCCGGCCTTCCCGCGTCCCCCCGCCAAGATCTGAGCTTTCACCGCGACTTTGCCGCCCAAGACCCTGGGCGGCAGCCTTTGCTTCGTCCGGCGTGGTGGCGACGATGCCGGGGGGAAAGGCGATCTCATAACCGGCTAGAATCTCGCGCGCCTGATATTCATGGAGCTTCATGTGCTTGTCCTCGCAACGTGTGAGCCGTGGCCGTAGGGTCGGCGAAAACCGTGCGGGCTCGGACTCCCGCCGGCCACTTGAGCAACCTCCGTGTCTGGTATGAAGACCGTGAGTTATGGTAATACGATACCAGAACCCCGGCGGTTCCCGGAGAGACAGCGACTGAGGCGTTGATGCCACGGATGGATGCGCTGACTAGGGGCCCCCATATACCCGTGGGGCTATTGCCCTTCGGCCTCGACCCTGGTCTAATAGCGGAGACCAGTTTTCCTTTTTCGTCTCAAGACTTGAGGGGGGCTCTCTTGGCTGACGGATTCTGGACTAGTCATCGCCATGTGACATATCTGTCTGTCGTCGCCCCGATTTTGCGCCGTCGGTACTTCCCGTGCCGGCGGTTGTTTTGTTTGTGAGACGTTCTGGAACAGGGTCGGAGCGATACCGGAGCGGAAGGAGGGGGCTGACACGGGCGGCAGCGCGGCGGAGCCTCGGCGTGAGGGAATGTATTAGGTTTGAATCTGGAGGGGTCGATGGACGAGCGTACTGACAATGTCAAAGATGAGCGCACGGAAGACAATCCGAGTGTCGACCGGTCACTGAGCCGGAGAGAATTCCTCAAGATAGCCGGCGTGGCCGGAGCGACCGTCGGATTGGGCGCGGGACTGGGTGGCCTGGTGGCCGCCTGCGGCGGCACCACTACGACTACCACGGCGGCAACGGCGGGTACGACGACCACCGCGGCCGCTGGCAGCACCACGACTACGGTTGCTGGCAGCACCACGACGGTGTCCACAGCGGCGGAAGCCGGCCGGCCGATCATCATCGGCGCCGTGTCGCCCGCTGACCGGGTCCCTGGCCGCCTTCGGGGGACCGGACAAGTGGATCGTCAGTTACGTTCTGGCGGCCACCAAGGATGGTGTCGTCTGCGGCGACGGCATGAACCATCCGATCACCATCAACCAGCAAGACTCACAATCCAACCCCAACCGCGTGGCCGAGGTCGCCGGTGACCTCATCTTCAACGTGAAGGCCGACATCATCGTGGCGTCGTCGAGCCCGGATACGGTCAACCCGGCGGCGGACCAGTGCGAGGCCAACGGTGTCCCCTTCCTGGCCAACTTCGTGCCCTGGCAGCCGTTCTTCTTCGGCCGGAAGGCCACGCCTGCCACGCCCTTCAAGTGGACCTGGATGTTCCACTTCGGGCTGGAAGACGCGGCCGCGGTCAGGATCGGGGCCTGGAACCAGATCCCGACCAACAAGACGGTGGACCTCCTGTTCCCCAACGACGCCGACGGCGTAGCTTGGGCGGACGCAAAGACCGGTCTAGGGGTGGCGCTGTCCAAGGGCGGCTACAAGGTCGCGGCCCAACCGCCGTTGTTCCAGTCCCCGTCCGACGACTTCACCGCCCAGATCTCCGAGTTCAAGAAGAACGGGGCTGAGATCGTCTCTGGGATCGCGGTCCCGCCGGACTATGTCAACTTCTACAACCAGGCCATGCAGCAAGGTCTCAAGCCCAAGATCTTCTCCATCGCCAAAGCCGGTCTCTTCCACGAATCGATCGAGGCGATCGGGGACAACGCGGTCAATACTTCCGACCACAACGTCTGGCATCCCACCTATCCCTATGCAGAGCGCGCTCACCGGGCAGACCTGCCAGGCATACGCCGACCAGTACACGGCGGAGACGGGCAAGCAATGGACCCAGCCCCTGGGGCAGTTGGGCAAGTACGAGTGGGCCATCGACGTACTGAAGCGCATGCCCAGTGTCGATGACAAATCGTCGTTCCCAACGGTCGTCGCGCAGACCAAGTTCGCCAACATCAACGGGCCGATCGACTTCACGCTGCCGGTGGCTACCGGTACGACGCACCCGGTGTTGAACGTGTTCAAGATCAAGATCGCCTACGGACAGTGGATCAAGCTGCCGGCAGGCAGCAAGTACAAGTACGACCAGGTGCTGGTATTCGCCCAGGATCCCGGCATGCCGACCACCCATACGCTCCAGCCCATGCAATACGCGTAGGGGCTTTGGCCGCCGGTTCGCTAATGCTGCCGGCGATCGCATGACGTTTTGGGGGGCGGCCGCTGCTGCGGCCGCCCCCCGCTTTTTGAGCGCCCGCCGCAAACATCCCTGAAGTCCCGCCGGCGAGGTGGTTACGAGATCGTAATCTGGTGCTAACCGGCCGGTACTATTGGGAACCTACTCTAGACGCGGATGCCATAAAGAGCGGCGCCATGAGGTCTGGCGTGAGCCCATGTGACGGGAGACGGCGATGAAACCATCTCGACGGTACTTCGGTCGCGTGATCGAATCCGGCAAGGCCGCCGGTAGGCGATGGGCAGACGGCTTCCGCGGCCGGCCCCGGTGGTCGTTGCTCGCTCTGGCCGGGGTCGCGGTGCTCGCAGCCGCTCTCTACACGTGGGGTCTCTCCCGGAACGGGATGGGCAACAGCTACTACGCCGCCGCCGTCAAGAGCGGGTCTGTCAGTTGGAAGGCCTTCTTCTTCGGTTCTCTCGATCCTGGATCGTTCATAACCGTCGACAAACTGCCGGCATCCTTGTGGGTGCCCGAGCTGTTCGCGCGGGTCTTTGGATTCTCGAGCTGGAGCATCCTTCTCCCCCAAGCGTTGGCCGGTCTGGCCTCGGTCTTGATCCTCTACCGATTGGTGAGGCGTTGGATGGGAGAGATCGCGGGGCTCTTGGCGGCACTCGCCTTGTGCCTCACGCCAGTCGCTGTTGTGATGTTCCGTTTTAACAACCCCGACGCCCTCCTCACCCTGTTTCTTCTGGCCGCCGCTTGGGCGTTCTGGTCGGCTCTCGAGAGGGCCTCCACGTGGAAGCTGGTCACTGCCGGCGGATTCGTCGGCCTCGCCTTTACTGCCAAGATGCTCGAGGCTTTGGTCGTCGTTCCAGTCTTCGCGCTGGTCTATCTAGTGTGCGGGAAGCCCAAGCTCGTCCGCCGGATACTCCAGATGCTTGCCGCGATGGTCGCCCTTGTCATCTCGAGCAGCTGGTGGGTCGCGATCGTCGAACTCTGGCCCAAGGCCACCCGTCCCTACATCGGAGGCAGCGCGAACGATTCGGCGCTCAATCTGATCTTCAGCCGCAGCGGCGGGTATTTGGGTAATGCGGCAGGGCCCAACTTCAGCGGCAACGCTGGGTGGCTACGGATGTTCAACGAGCAACTAGGAGGCCAGATCTCGTGGCTCATCCCGCTCGCTATTGTCGGACTGATCGCGGGGCTATGGATCACGCTTCGTGGGCCTCGAAATGACAAGAAACGCGCCGGATTCTTGCTCTGGGGAGGATGGTCGCTGATCTACCTGGTGGTCTTCAGTCTTGCGAAGGGGGTGCTCCACCCTTACTACACGGTGGTGCTCGCTCCCTCTGTGGCGGCGCTCGTCGGAGGCGGTTCGGTCGCGCTTTGGCAATTGAGCCGCGGTCGAGTGTGGCTGGCCTGGCTCCTCCCGCTCGCGGTACTGGGCACCGGTGTGTGGTCGGCGATGCTCCTGAGTCGCACCTCCGGATATGCTCCCGGACTCTCGACCGCGGTCGTGGTCATTGGGGCGGGGGCCGCAGTCGCGCTGATCCTCGTGTTGGCGCGCGTCGTCAAACTAAAGGCGCTTTCGCTCGCCGCCGCCACCCTTGCTGCCATCTGCGTTCTCGCAGGGCCCTTCGCTTACTCGGTGAGCACGATCTCGCGGAGCGTCACCGGCTCGTTCGCCGCCGCCGGACCCGCCTCTGCATCAGTCGCGTCGATGGGTGGCCCTGGTGGCGGCGCCCCGTGGCCGTGGCGCAGGCAGGTGGCCCTGGTCCCGGCGGCCCTGGTCCGGTGGATGGAGGCCCCGGCGGAGCTTTCCCGGCGAACGGTGGCCCGGGCGCCGGTCAGACCGTCGGAGGAACGGGCCTCGATGCCCAGGTGGACGCGGGCCTAGTCAGCTACCTGGTGTCCCATAAGGGGACCGCTACCTACCTGGTTGCCGTGGAGGGGTCAGGGTCGGCTGTGCCGATAATCCTGGCCTCCGGGCAACCGGTGATCGCCATGGGAGGGTTCAATGGAAGCGATCCCGCCCCGACTCTCGCGGAGTTCGAAGCTATGGTCGCTTCGGGGCAGGTCCACTACGTATTGGTCGGTGGCGGCGGTGGCGGCGGGGCCGGCGGGGGCGGCGGTGCGCAGAATTCGATCGCACAGTGGGTCACAACCAAGGGCACCGTGGTCTCCAGTGCCGACTACGGGGGTGGGGCCGGCAGTGCCACCCTGTACTATGTGAACTGACCATGGGGCTCACTGACGTGAGGCCTGGCGTTCCGACTCCTCACGACGACGGTGCCTTTCTTGGGTGGAGAAATAGTTCGGGTCCCGGCGCTGGGAGTATCCTAATGGTGCCTTCGAAGTCGCTGGCGATCTATCGTTTGGATGGTGATTGATGTTTGGTCTCTTGTTCTTGGTGCTCATCCTCGTTCTTCTCTTCAGCTGGCGCCCGTGGAGCTCACGCGGTTACTGGCAAGATCACTACTGGCACGCGCATCCTACCGACCGGCCTCCCTTCGGATCGCCGTTGGCCGGCCCGGGCTCGAAGACATCGCTCCAGATCCTGGATGAGCGCTACGCCCGCGGCGAGATAGAACGCGAGGACTACCTACAGAGAAGGCAGGACCTCAAAGGCAGCTGAATCCGAAGTGCAGTCGAATGGACGAGGACATGTCCCCCCCGTTTGCCCGTTCTCCGGTGCCTCATAGTCGATGTCTCGGCGCGCCAGCCCGAGCCACCACGGGTCGCCTACATAGGAGGAACTGATGTCTCCCGATCCTTCCCGCATTCTCGCCACGCTCTCGATCACCACGCCGGTTATCGGTTTGTACGATGCGCCGGACCCTCGTCCATTCGCTCCCCTGGTTGAACCGGGAGCCAGGCAGTGCGTTTTCGCCTCCCTGAAGCGCTGGCAGGAAGGGAAGACTCTTCACCTGACGCGCGAGAAACACGGCTGCGGTGCCGGCCACCTGCTGGGCGTCGACATGCGACCACGCGAAGACATGGTCCGCTTCCTCTGCGACGAAGAGGGTCTGCGGGCATCGCATGAGTTGATGGACCTCTGGCTGGAGGCCACGGGTCATTACGAGCCTCGTCACGAGCATCTCCTTATCGGACCCCTGCGCGCGGACCAGTACGAATATCTCCGCACGGTGACCTTCTACGTGAACGCCGATCAGCTTTCTTCCCTCTGCACCGGTGCCACCTATTACAGCAAGCCTTCGGACCCGGCTCCGATCATTGCTCCCTTCGGATCAGGCTGCATGCAGCTCATATCTCTTTTCGAGGATCTGGACGTGCCGCAGGCCATGATCGGAGCGACGGACCAGGCCATGCGGAAGCATCTGGAGCCCTGGATGCTGGCGTTTACCGTGACCCGACCGATGTTCGAGCTCTTATGCCGTTGGAGTGAAGACCCGGGAAGCTCCCTGCACACGGGCTTCCTGCGGACTCTCATCACGTCGCGAGGCGGCTCCCTGGCGAGCTAGGCGCGGTGTGTTACCCTCGGCCCCTCGGCTCTGCTCGCAGACGAGTTCGGCTACAGCGCATCGGAACTACGGAAGAGACCCGACAGCCATGACGTCACTCCAGAATCTGGGTCAGGTGATCTCCAGCGACATCCTGGTGGTGGGAGGCGGGATCGGGGGCCTGGCAGCGGCGATCTCCGCCAAAGAATCGTGCCCGGAGGCAGACGTGCTCGTCGTGGAGAAGAACACCACCGGCTGGGCGGGGTTGGCGAACAAAGGCCACGGACACCTCTGGTTCTTGGCACCCGAGGCCAACGTTGGAGAGTTCCTTGATTTCCATATGCGCCGCATCGGCATGTTTCTTGAGGACCAGCAGCTCCTCGCGGAATTTGCGCGCGAGAGCCACGAGACCCTCGAGCGCTTCGACACGTGGGGTGGGGGACTGTGCAGGGACAAGAACGGTAGCTTCCTGAGAGAGCCGATCAAACCGAGTCTTCCGTGGAGCATGACCATAGCGGATCTCGACATGCTCCCACCCGTCCTGAGGCGCGCTGCCAAGCTGGGCGTGAGATTCATCGACAAGACTGCCGTGGTCGATCTGTTGAAGGACGGTGGGGCGGTGACCGGCGCGATCGGATTCAGCATGCTCGACGGCACCTGCCTTCTGCTCAAAGCGCGGGCTACGATCTTGGCTGCCGGTGGGCAGAGCTTCCGCATCCTGGACCCATGGAGTTCGCAAAGGGGAGACGGCATAGCCGCGGCCTACCGGGCGGGCGCGGAGATGCGAAGCGCAGAATTCGGCTCTTCCGTCGAGTTCATAAACAACAGAAGCAAACGCCCCGTCGAGGGCGCGGAGGAGGCCCTGTACAACGCCATGGGCCAACTGATCACTCCTCTCGCCGACCGGGAGTCTGAGTCGGCGCTGGGGGTGCAAGACGCAGTGGCCTGGTACAGGGAGACTCTGGCCGGTCACGGGCCCATCGTCACTCATCACGATGAGAACCCGCTTATGTGCGAGGCCGCGGGCGGGCAGGGCGAGAGCGGGCCCACGCGAGGCGAGAGCGCCTCCACGCGAGGCGAAGCCTTGTATCAGCGGCCCGGTTTCGATGCTTATCGTGAACGGCACGCTCGCAAGGCGAGGGCGGTTGAGGGCGAAGGCCGGGTCGCCGAAGTACTGCCGGGCATGGCCGCGGAGCTTTCCCCGGTCAAGGTTGATCACGCAATGGCGACGACCGTCCCTGGGCTCTTCGCGATAGGCAACACCTGTTACACGGGCTCGGCGATCGTGGGAGCCGTCCCTGCTTCTCCTGGTCGGATGCATGGGAGTGGGTTGACCGGTGCCCTCTGGATGGGGATGAGAGCCGGCGTCTCGGCCGTGGCTTTCGCCCTGTCTGCGCCTGAACCCACAGCCGATCCGGACCACGTGGCTATGTTGAAGCGCCGGGCGTTCGCGCCGCTGGACCGCGTCCAGGGAGTGACGTCGCTTGAGCTGGTGGACGAGGTGAAAGCCACGATGAGCCCCGTCGGTTATTCGGTGTTTAGGAGCCGGGGACGCATGGAGGAGGCCTTGGCCAGAGTCCTCGCGGCGGGGGACAAGATCGGCTCGCTGGTCGCGGGCGACCCTCATCATCTGGCTGCCTGCAATGAGGCGAGAAGCATGGTCCTCTGCGCGGAGATGTTCTACCGGTCCTCGCTCGAAAGAAAGGAATCCCGGGGCTGGTTCGTGAGGGAGGACTATCCCGAACGAGACGATCGCGGATGGCTCAAGTGGATCGTGCTGAAGGACATGGGCGGGACGATGGTCGTCTCCACGGAGCCCGTCCCTATCGAACGCTACCCGGTGAGGCCGTAGCCGGCCGTCGATTTCGGAAGTTGTCTCGATCGTACGGACCGCTCCACGTTAGAGCTTCCGCCGACCTCCGTTGCGTCCTTCACTGCATCCCCGCGCTCCACTCCATTCCTCCTTCGCTGCAGGCTTCTTCCGGCGTCACTTGACACATGAGCGCCCAAGCCGTATGTTTTGGCGCGTGGGGTAGTGCACACTAACCTGCTTCAGTCGGGCGAGGGGTCGCCCGCGGAGTGCCCACTCCGGATGAATGTAGCGCCGAGAGACGGTGTTGCATACCCGAAGTCTGGTGTCCCGAGCCAGTCCACGCGAAACATCTTCGACGAGACCGATTCCTCGTCTCAATCGGGTGGTCCGACGTATGAAAGGAGGGGCAGAGCGAAGGTCTTGTTGGGCGGTCCGCTCTTGGGGCCGTGGGGGGGATTCAGAGCGTCTGCAGCGTTCCGAGAATCGGCGGCGGATAAGACACATCTGAAACTCACCTTTGAAGGGGCTAGAGGAATGAAGGAAAAGAACGACGGGTTCAACGAGCAAGAGCCCAAAGATCTCAATCTGTTGGAGGGTAAAAGTGTCAGCCGGCGCGACTTCCTGAAGATCGCCGGTATCGCGGGCGCCACCATCGGTGTAGGGGCCGGCCTGGGTGGCCTCGTTGCCGCCTGCGGCGGCAGCACGACGACCACCACCGCTGCGACGACCGCCACCACTGCCGCGGCGACAGATACGACCGCTGTTCAAGTGGATACCACGGTCACAGCCGCCGCGGAAATGGGCCGGGAAGTAAAGATGGGCATCGTCTCGCCCGTCACCGGTCCCCTTGCGGACTTCGCCATCCCCGACAAGTACATCGCCGACAAGTGGAAAGCGGCAGTCGGAGACGGTCTTGTGCTGGGCGACAACAAGAAGCATCCCATCACCTTCAAGCTCATGGACAGCCAGTCCGACACCAACCGCGCGGCCACGGTGGCCGGGGACCTCATCCAGAACGACAAGATCGACATGATGCTGGTCTCCTCGGCGCCCGACACCGTCAACCCGGTGGCCGACACCTGCGAAGCTATGGGCACCCCGTGCCTCTCTACCGACTGCCCGATGGAGCCGTACTACTTTGGCCGCGGCGCCACCCCCGACAAGCCCTTCAAGTGGACCTACCTCGCTTTCTGGGGCAACTACGAAATGATGGCGGACAGCAAAGTGCTGTGGACGGCTCTTCCCACCAACAAGAAGATCGCCACAGCCTGGTCGAACGAAGTGGACGGCAACGCCCGCCGCGACTCCCTCACTCCGCTGATCAAAGAGATGGGCTTCACTCAGGTTGATGGCGGCGCCTACCAGGCGGGCCAAGAGGACTTCACCTCCATGATCAGCCTTTGGAAGAAGGAAGGCTGCGAGATCCTGTGCTGCATGGCCTCGCCGCCGGACTTCACCAACCTTTGGACGCAATGCAGGCAGCAGGGATTCATTCCGAAGATCGCCGACGTCGCGAAAGCCAGTTTGTTCCCGAAGGCCATGGAAGCTATCGGCGCCATCGGCTTCGGCATCTCCGGTCCGCAATGGTGGCACCCCACCTTCCCCTGGAAGTCCCAGCTCACGGGTGAGACCTGCCAGGAGCTCGCGACCGATTTCGAAAAGACGACCGGTTTTGAGTGGTCACAGCCGCTCATGCACTACGTGACCTTCGAGTGGGCTGCGGACGTCCTGAAGCGCACCACCAATGTGGACGACAAAGAAGAGATCATCAAGAACGTGGCCACCACCAAGCTGGCGGAATCCGTAGCCGGACCACTCGACTTCACCGCTCCGCTGGCGCCGAACAGCGCCCACATCGTGCCGAACGTTGTCGGTACCCCGCTGTACGAGGGGGAATGGGTGAAGGGCACGAAGCAGTGGCCTTGGAGCAGCAAGATCTGGGAATACGACATGAAGATCGTTACCAACACCATGGCTCCGCAAGTCACGGTGCAGGGTCCGCTGGAGCCGATCACGGCCTAGTCTTCGCAATCGACAGAACGGCGGGGCCGCGGCGCGAGAGCGCCGCGGCCCCGGCAGCTTCGGTCCGCACAGCCGGCGACCACGCATAGCCGGCGCCTATGTCGGTCCTCCAACTCGTATATTCCGATGTAGGATGGGAATCGATCAATTGGCCGACGCCGGCAAGAAGCTACAGAGGCAGGAAGGAAACGGCTTGAGCACGAAGCCCGGGCTAGTTGGGGGCGGGCGGACAGCGCCACGGATGACCGCGGAGCAGCGGAAGGCTCAGATCATCGACGTCACTCTGCGCCTCGTGGACAAATACGGCGTGCAGGGCACGACCACCGCGCGCATCGCAGCGGCAGCCGGTGTCACCGAGCCGACCCTCTACAAATATTTCGAGAATAGGCGTGAAATGTTGCTGGCTGCTCTCGACGTGGTGTTCGACGGGGCGGAGGACGTCATCCGCTCGTCGCAAGAGCCGAACGTGGTGGAGCGTCTGCGCAAGATCGGCCAGCACCACACCGAGTTGACGTTTTCCAAGAGTTCCGGCTTTGTGAACCCGCTATTCGAGTTCGTGGTGGCGCCGGCCGAGCTTGGACTGCGTAGCCGAGTACGCGCCGGCAACGTCGCCATTGCCGAAGCCCTCGCCTCGATGGTGAAAGAAGGGATAGCCCAGGGCTCCATCCGGGCGGACGTCGATCCTCAACTGACCGCCTGGAGGGTGTTGGGTTTCTACTGGTTCGAAGACGTCTCCTTCCTCATGGACCTCGATGAGGTGGTCACCCTGGGTGTCTCCACAGACCTTTTGGAACGGGTGTTGGCCGACATCGCGATCGAGCCGGGGGCGCGTGCGCCGGCCGCCGAAATTGAAGGAGCATGACAAGGTGATTGCCGGCTATGATCGCAGGGCTGCACTTGCAGGTTAGCGAGCACTAAGGTAGTATACGCTAACCAAGGTAGGAAAGGCGCGGGACCGCCAAGAAGGGAGACACGGGTGACCCCACCCGCTATCGAGGTCGAGTTGTATGGGGTCGTCCGAGACCTCGTGAAAGACAGCCGTGTCCAGGTGACTCTGCCCGAGGGAGAGGAGGCCACGTTCCGGGATGTGCTCGAAAGCATGGTAGACCGGTTCGGTCCTTCGTTCCGGGAGCGGTTGTTCGGTCGTGAGGGACTGTTGAGTTTCGTGAAGATCTACGCCGGGGGGAGAATGATCACCGATCTTGACGAGACGGTGCCTTCCGCGGAAGGCGCAGGGGTGCGTATCATCGTATTCGCCGCCGCGGGCGGAGGATAGGAGAAGGTCTCCGGAGGGCGCACGGCCCGAAGGGAATGGGAGCGCCCCATCGGGGCTGGTTCAATCTGGCAAAACGGGAGTCTGTTTTATGCACAAAGAGACAGTTCAAGAAGACGTATGGATAACCAGTCGGTATGCGCCAACTGCTTCTCGTTCTGCCCCATCAAGGCGCACCGTGTCAACGGGGTCGTCGTCAAGATCGAAGGTAACCCGGACGACCCCCTGACCCAGGGTCGCATCTGCGCCCGGGGTCTGAGCGGCATCAACATCCTCTACGACCCCAACCGGCTCGACTACCCGGTGAAGCGGACCAATCCCGGAGAAGGGCATCGGGCATCGATCCCAAGTGGCAGCGCATCACGCTGGGACGAGGCGCTCGACACCATCACCGAGAAGCTGAAGAAGGTCCGCGAGGACGATCCGCGCAAGTTCGTCGCGAGCTTCGGGGTCAACGGAGGCCCGCAGTCGTACATGCTCGAGGCGTTTGCCGTGGCCTACGGGACGCCGAACCTCTTCGTCGGCGGCGCGGGCAACCACTGCGCGAGCGGCAAGCACTTCATCGGCGGCCTGACGCACGCCGCCTGGGTGTCCCAGCCGGATTTCAACTACTGCAACTACTTCCTCAACTTCGGTGTGCCGGTTGGCACCGGGGCCTACTACGGCGTCAACACCGCCGTCCGCAAGATGGCGGAAGCCCGCGCCCGGGGCATGAAGCACGTGGTGATCGACCCCTGGAAGGGCATGCCGGCTCAGAGTGCCGACGAGTGGGTGCCCATCCGTCCCGGGCACCGACGCGGCCGTCGCCCTGGCCATGGCCAACCTGCTGCTGAACGAGTACGGCATCTTCGACCGGGAGTACCTCGAGCACGAGACCAACGCGCCCTACCTGATCAACGAAGACGGCCGTTATCTGCGCGACGCAGACGACAAGCCCCAGATGTGGGACGCGACCGAGGCCAGGCCAAGCCGTACGACGCCAAGTTCGGCCAGATCGCGCTCGAGGTCGACGAGACCGTCGACGGGCAGCGCGTGCGGAGCGCCTTCATCGTCATCAAGGAGCACGTCAAGAAGTACACGCCCGAAATGGCGGCCGAGATCAGCGACGTGCCGGCAGAGACCATCCGCCGGCTCGCTCGGGAGATCGGCGAGGCGGCCCGTATCGGCGACACCATCGAGCTCGAACGGGCACACACTTCCGTTCCGCCCGGTAGCACTTTCCTACTTCAAGGGTGCCCAGGCCCACAAGCACTCGGCGCATGACCTGCATGGCGCTCGAACTGCTCAGCGCGACTCTCGGCATCCGCTCGGTGCCCGGGAGCTACGTCGGCATCAACGCCCGCTCGGTGGGCCATCCCGACACCGGATATCCCGAAGTGGTCGCCGCACGAGGGCCCCGACGGCCTGCTTGGTCACCGGCCGCTGGGTGGTGCCGCCGTCGCAGCCCTGGCCTCCCGTCTATCCGAAGAAACCGCAAGACCTTGGTCTTGCGCAACTCATCCCGCCCTCACACGGCAACACTCCCATGATGCCCCTCGTGGCCCAGGATCCGGAGAAATACGGCATCGACTACAAGCCCGACGCTCCACATCATGCTGAACACCAACTTCGCGATGAGCGTCTCCGATCCCGGATGTGGTGCGAGGGCTTCTTCAAGGACGTCTTCACCGTCAACTTCAACATCTTCCTGGACGAGTCGGCGGAGCTGTCCGACATCGTCCTGCCCGACACCAGCTATCTCGAGCGGCTGGACATCAACGCCGACTGGATGGCCAACGGCTGCGCCATCGACTACTGGTCGTACCCGCTGCGCCAGCCCGTGGTCGAGCCGATCGACGAGCGGCGTCAGTCCACGGCGGTGCTCCTGGAGTTGGCCGACCGGCTGGGTATGCGCGCCGGACCTCAACGCGGTCATCAACGTGTCATTCGCGTTCCGCGAGCCGTATCTGCTCGAAGGCGACACGCAAGTACACGGTGGAAGAACTTGCCGACGCCGCTACAAATCCTGGTTCGGCGATCAGTTCGGACTGGACTACATGAGGGAGCACGGCATCCTCGCCTGGCCCAAGAAGGTCGAGGAGATGTACTGGGACTCCTTCGTCAAGATCCCGCATCCCCGTCTACTTCGAGCACTTCCTGACCTTCAAGGAGACGCTGAGGAGATCCAGAAGGAGACCGGCCTGTTCCGAGATCTCGATCTGGACGACTACCAGCCGATGCCCGACTGGCGGCCGTGCGCGTCGCACACCGAGACGCGGCCCGAGTTCGACCTGACGGCCATCTACTTCCGGGTGCCGTTCCAGTCGTTCACGCATGACCGGCGACAACGGCTGGCTGGATGAGGTCTCGGCGATCGACCCCTATGCGGAGGCCGTCAACATCAACGCTGCAGACCGCGGCGCAAGAAAGGGCATCAGCGACGGCGACTGGGTGGAGCTGGAATCGGCGGCCAACGGCAAGACCGTGCGTGGCGAGGCCCGTCTCACCGAGGCGCTCCACCCGGCGGTGGTGGTGGTCTCCGGCCACGGCGGCCACTGGGCCAAGGGTCTGCCCCTGGCCAGCCGGCCGGGCAAGGGCGTCAACTTCAACCGGCTGCTCAAGCAGGACTTCGACCACATGGACACCCTCTCCTTGAACCTCGACCTCTGCGTGAAGGTCAAGGTCACCAAGGTGACGGGGCCGTGACCGGAACCGGCCACAGTCCCCGGCCTTGCTGAAAGGAGAAGACGGCTCTTATGCGATATGGAATGGTCATCGATCTCAAGCGGTGCATCAGCTGCTATGCCTGCCAGATAGCCTGCAAGTCGGAGAACGCGCACGCCGCCGGGCGTGCTCTACGCCTGGGCCTTTCGGGTGGAGCAGCGGCGAATACCCCGACACCGACAGGTCTACCTGCCGATGCTCTGCAACCACTGCGACGAGCCGAGTTGCGTGGACGTCTGCCCCACCGGGGCCACGCACAAGCGGGAAGAAGACGGCATCGTCGTCATCGACGCGGACAAGTGCGTGGGCTGCCGCTCGTGCATGACCGCGTGCCCCTATCACGCTCGCTACTACCTGGATCGAGATCCGAGCCTACTATCCCGGACAGGGTCTCACCCCCTACGAGGAAGTGCGGCTACAAGCAGCACAGCAGCCGGCACGGTCGAGAAGTGCAACTTCTGCGTGGACCGTGTGGAGCGCGGCGAGGAACCGGCCTGCGTGGCCAACTGTCCGGCGGTCGCACGCATCTTCGGCGATCTCGACGATCCCGACAGCGAAGTGAGCAAGCTGGTGAAGCGTGGCCACGCCTTCCAGCTGCTCGTCGGAAATGGGCACCGAGCCCTCCGTCTACTACCTGCCCGCATAGCGGCAGCCGAAGGAGTCGCGATGAGTCAGCCGAGACTTGAGCTCTATGCGGATCTGGAGGCCGTCTACCGCCCGCAGCGCGTATGGGCGGAAGGTAGGGGCATCCTCCTGGTGGCGGCCCACTTCCTCTCCGGGCGTGGGCGCGGGAGCGTGGCTTGTGGGCCTGGTCCTGCACATTCCGCTGGCCTCTCTCATGGGACTGTTCGCCATCGTGCTGGGCGGACTCGTCCACCTGGGTTTTCTCGGCCATCCCGAACGGGCCTGGAAGATGATCCTGAAACCGCGGAGCTCCTGGATCAGCCGGGGTCTGTGGGCCATCATGATTTTCGTGCCTTCCGCCGCCCTTTACATCGCGCCGGCATACTTCCACGGCGCACCTTGGAGCACCACGTCGCCTTCGGCATCGATCATGCTGGTGATCTCGCTCGTCGGCATGGCCGGAGTCTTCCTCTACAAAGGCTTCGTCTACGCCGTGGCTCAGGCGGTGGCCTTGTGGCATTCGCCGATCCTGCCGGTGGAGTACATCGCCGTCGGCATCCGCGGAGGAGCAGCTCTTGCCCTCGTCGGCCTTCCCTTCGTTTCCAAGGACTTTGGACACCAGGTACAGGTCTGGTGGCTTGCGGCGACGGTGGCGACCATCTTCCTCTTCCTGATGGAAGTGGCCACGAGCCGGAGCGATGAGACCGTGTCGCGGTCGCTGGCGAGCTTCTTGCGCGGCCGCAACGCTTTCATCTTCTGGGTAGGCGTGGTGGCGATCGGCGTCGTTATCCCGGCGGTCCTCGTCATTGTCAGCTATCCCGTGGCGATCGGCGGCGCGGGCCTCTTCGTAGCCGGCCTGCTGTCGATGGTAGGCGATTTTGGCTACAAATATTGTATGAACGATGCAGGGACATACGTGCCTTTCGTCGGCATCGCGCGCGCGAACATCACCGGCCGGTAGATCAAGGGACCGCTCCTCCCGCGAATCAGGTCCGGGAGTCAGCGAATAGGCAAGACACCCGGGGAGCCGCAGGTGTGTGGAACCCAGGCGTGCAGGCCGCGCCTCGCCCATCCGGGGGGAGGCGCGGCCTCCTGTGTTTTCGCGGTCGGCATGGGTTCGGCCGCGATGCCGGCGCGGGCTTCCACCGGCTTAGGCCCAGGCCGTGTGTGGCACGGTGGGATATTCGCGAATGGCAAAGTGGTACTCTCCGGCCATGGATGTGTGTGTCCACCACGGGTGACGGGATCATAGGATCGAAACTGCGACCACAGCAAATAACGCACCCAAGCGCATGACGGGGGCGGAGAGAAAGAAGCAGATCGTCATGGTCACCCTGGACCTGGTGGCGAAGCATGGGATCCAAGGCACCACGACCGCGCGAATCGCCTCGGCTGCCGGCGTTTCCGAAAAGACACTCTACAAGCACTTCGCGAGCAGGAGAGAGCTGCTGCTGGCCGCTCTCGATGTAGCCTTCGACCGCGCCAACTACGCCGTCTTGTCTCGTCAAGAAACTGGCGCCTTGGAGCGTCTTCGTTCGATAGGACGCGCCCATTGGGCGACGGTTCTTTCCGACCAAGATGGGTTCGTCTATCCGCTGTATGAGTTTGTCGCCGCTCCTCCAGAGGCGGGCCTGCGCGACCGTCTAAGGGTGAGGCAGTTGGCCAGTATCGAGGCGCTCGCGGCAATAGTCGAGGACGGCAAGGCCCAGGGCGTGATTTCCCAATCTGTCGAATCCGAGCAGATCGCTTGGGAGCTGATGGCGGTCTACATGTCCGAGGACATCGCATACCTCATGGGCGTGGAGGAGTTTGCCACCGGTGGTCGCTCGGCCTTGATGCTGGAGCGCATCCTCCGGGACATTTCCACCGGCTCGTAGCCCTCTTGCAGTAGGCTGGGGGCCGCTCCGTGCGCGTCCGCGCCACCGCGGATCCCGCGTCCCCGCGCCCCGCAGATTTGCGGTGGCGCGCTGCGTCACCGCCCGTTCCCTATTGACTGCACTGGCGTCGGCATGGTACTAAGTCAGTGAACACTGACCATGACCATAACGGTTGGCCACTTGCATCATCGCGCAGGGCGGAAGGAGGCAAAGGGCGTCTGCGGGGGCGCGAACATCGAAGGTCCCCGTTACAATCTTTCGAGCATTCAATGAAGGAGGGCCGATGTCGATCGAGCAACAAGAACCTTCTCAAGAGGACGAGCAAACTGGCGCTCTGCGGAGCAAGAAAGTCAGTCGTCGTGAATTCCTGAAGATCGCCGGCGTCGCCGGTGCTGTTGTCGGCGCCGGCGCGGGCCTGGGCGGCTTGGTCGCGGCCTGCGGCGGTAGCACCACAACCACCACGGCAGCGACGACACCGACTACTTCGTCCGCCACCACGGCGACCACCGCCGGTGGCACCACCACCAGTGTTTCGGCGGCTCCCGAGGTGGGCGCCGAGATCAAGATCGGCTTCGTCACGCCGAAAACGGGCGGCCTCGCTGCCTTCGGTGTGCCCGACAGCTACACCGTAGACCGCGTCACGGAGTGGGTCGGCGACGGCCAGGTCCTCGGCGACAACAAGAAGCACCCGATCACCGTCAACGTTCAGGACAGTCAGTCCGACACCGCCCGGGCAGGAACAGGTGGCCGGCGACCTGATCGGTGAGCGGCATCCACATCATGTGCGTCGGCTCGGGGCCAGACACGGTGAACCCCGTGGCCGACCAATGCGAGGCCAACGGGGTACCGTGCGTGTGCACCGACGACCCGTGGCAGGCCTTCATGACCTGCTCGCAAGGGGCCTGACGATGCTTTCAAGTGGACCTACCTTTACTTCTTCGGCGTGGAGGACATCGTAGCCGACTACGTAAGGTCTGGAGCGCGATGCCGACCAACAAGATCATGGGCGCGATGTGGCCGAACGACGCGGACGGCGCACCTTCTCCGACGCCAAGACCGGCTTCCCGCCGGTGATCACGGGGGCCGGCTTCAAGCTGGTCGATGCCGGACGTTGGCAGGACGGCACCGAGGACTTCACGGCCGAGATCTCCAAGTTCAAGACGGCCGGGTGCGAAGTGCTCTCCGGTGTGTTCAACCCGCCGGACTTCACCAACTTCTGGAAGCAGTGCCAACAGCAGGGCTGGAGCCCGAAGATCGCTACGATCGACAAGGCCATCCTGTTCCCGCAGTCGATCGAGGCGCTCGGGTCCTCCCCCGATCGGCGTCGGTCTGATCAGCGGCGACTGGTGGTCGCCGACACGGCCGTTGAAGTCGTACCTCACCGGCGAGACCTGCCAGCAATGGGCCGACGACTACACCAAGCGAACCAACCAGCAATGGACGCAGCCGCTCATGCACGTAGTGGCGTTCGAGATGGCCATCTGGGCGCTGCAGCATGCGACCGATCCCACGAGCAAGGACGCCATCGTGGCGGCCATCACAACAGATGAAGTTCGACAGCATCGGTGGACCGACATGGACTTCAGCGCTCCGGTGCCGGCGCAGCTCACGTCGGGGCCAGAGCCATGTCCATCCCGAACGTGTACAAGTCGCCCGTGTGCGCCGGCCAGTGGGTCAAGGGCACCAAGTACCCGTACGACTACGTGGTCGTCAACAACACGGCGGCTCCCGATGGTGCCGGTCGAGGCTCAGCAGATCCCGGTACCGGCAATCGGAGCGTAGGTCACACCAGCTACTCCTTCGTTCTCGCGAGGCCGCGACCCCCGAGATCGGCGGGTCGCGGCGCCACTTTTCCCAGGTCTCCGGGGCGGACACTCGCCTTTTCACATAGCAGTAGGAGGGATTTGAATGTACACGAGGACTCTCAAGCCGGAGATCATGGCCACCATCCTCTCCGAGGATTTCCCGGCCGAAAAGCTTTCCCAGCCGCGCTACAAGATGGTGGTGGACAAAGACGTGATGGTCACTATGCGCGACGGCACCCGCGTGGCTGTCGATGTCTACCGTCCAGACGCCCCCGGTAGATTCCCCGGCCTCTATGCCAGTTCCCCATTCCAAAAGGATCTCGTGCATCTCCCTCAATGGCCTGCCTTCCACTTCCGTGAGACGAACGACATGGAGTGGTTCGTATCGCGCGGCTACGTGTACGTCAATCACGACATCCGGGGGACAGGGAAGTCTGTAGAGGGCCAATACCGTTTCTTCAGCCAGGAAGAGCAGAACGACTTCTACGACGTGATCGAGTGGATCGCCGGGATGCCGTGGTGCAACGGCAACGTCGGTATGATCGGCGAGTCCTACTACGGCTGGACTCAGTGGTTCGCCGCTGCCACTCAGCCTCCCCATCTCAAGTGCATCGCCCCGTTCGACGGGGGAGCCGACATGTACCGGGACATCAACTACCACGGCGGCATCCTGGCGGTGGGATTTCCCGCCATCTGGTACACATCGGAGATGCGCGGCAATCATTTCCTTGGGCCCAACCCGCCTGCCTCGCCCGATCTGTGTCGGTGGGACATGCCCTGGGAAGTGATCCACCATCCCACGCTCGACGAGTTCTGGAAAGTCCGTGTGCCCGACCTTACGAAGATCCAGTGCCCTGTCTTCAGCATCGGGATCCTCCACAAGACAGGCACGCACCTCCGCGGCAACGTGCGCGGCTACGAGGAAGTCAACGTGCCCAAAAAGTTCATGCTGTGCCACGGTGACTTTGAGGGCGACGAGATGGCCATCTTCAACTCCCCGGAGCTTCGCCAGCTGCTTCTGCGCTGGTACGATCACTGGCTAAAGGGGAATGACACCGGATTCATGGAAGAAGACCCGGTGCGCGTGTTCGTCCGCGGGGCGGAGACGTATCGCCCGGAGAAGGAATGGCCGCTGGCCCGGACGGACTATCGCAAGCTCTACCTGAAGGCCGGCCCGAGCGGCGCCGTCGAGTCGTTGAACGACGGCGTATTGTCCTGGGAGCAGCCGGTCCTCAGCGACAGCTCCACCACCTACAGCTATCCCGACCCCGACTGGTCGCACTTCTCGGGTTGCGGCACGGCGGTCATGGAAGACGGGATCCTTCATCCCACGAAGAAGATCCTCACGTTCACGTCCGAGCCTCTCTCCCACGACGTCGAGGTCATCGGAAGCCCGGTGCTCGTCGTATTCGCGGCGACCGACCAGACGGATACGGACTTCCACGTTCGCATCTGGGACCAGCATCCAGACGCCGACCAGGTGCGGGGCATGCCGCCGAAGGGACGCCTGCTTACCCACGGGCGCCTCAAAGCGTCGCACGCATGCACCAAGGATGAGGGCCTGAGCAGGCCGCATCGCCCCTACTACCGTCACGATGCCCCCCAGCCGATCGAGCCGGGCGCCGTGAACAAGTATGAGGTCGAGATCTGGGCCACCTCGTGTCGCTTCAAGGCTGGTCACCGCATCCGCATCGACCTCGCCTGTTACGATTCGAACGCCCTTGATTTCGGCGGCCACTTCTTGAGCCTCAGGGTGGGCAAGGACACCATCTACCATGAGAAGGATCATGGATCGTACCTCATGTTGCCGGTGATCCCGGCGAGCTGAGAGGATGGCACTTGCGGGAAGACTATCCCCAGCGCGACGATAGCAACTGGCTGAAATGGATCGTCCTCAAGGACAAGAACGGGGAGATGGCGCTGTCCACCGAGGATGTACCCCTGGAGAGAGACACCGTCAAACCGTAGGATCCGGGCAAGCGGAGATCAGGAGGCACGATGAGCACGGAAGAAGTGACCTACACGATGATCCAAGAATTCGACCACATGGTGCCCATGCGTGACGGGTCAGGCTTGCGACGGACGTCTTTCGGCCGGACGCCCCGGCAAGTTTCCCGTGCTCTACACCTGCGCCGTGCACAACAAGGATCTGCAACGCCCCGAGATTGCCGAGGTGATCCCTCCGCAGCCGTCGTACTCACCGCTCTGGTACGGAGTCATCGAGAGTGGCGACACGAAGCTCTTCGTGGCCAACGGCTACGTCCACGTTCACTGCCAGCTGCGCGGAGCCGGCAAGTCCGAGGGCGATTACGGCGAGGACAAGACCGACCACTACGACATGATCGACTGGATCACCAAACAGCCGTGGTGCGACGGGAACGTCGGCATGGTGGGCATCTCGGCCTTTGGCGGCGAGCAGTTCCGGGCGGCCTTTCAGGGTCATCCGGCCCTCAAGGCTATCTTCCCATACGACCCTATGGGTGCTTACGGAGGGATGTGGAGCTTCCGCGAGTTCAACCCCGGCGGCGTCGCCCCACACGATGCTGTACTACCTATACCCGCTGGGCACCGTCCACGAGCCGTGCGGTGCTGCCCGCACCACTTTCTCCGGAGGATGAGGAGAAGTGGCAGTGGGCCATCAACAATCGTGACTACAAGATGTACGCGCACCTGTGGGGCATCCTCACCCAGCGCGGCCAGAGGAACGGCGGCATGTACGAGATCCTCGTCAACCCGTACGATGATCCGAAGGCGCTGGCCGAGAGCGAAGAGAACTTCAAGAACATAAAGATCCCGTTCTACACTGGATCGGGCCAATACTCCTACTCATACAAGGTCCATTGGCAGGGCATGCAGCACTGGTTCCAGAACGTGCGGGGCGTGCCCAAGAAGATGATCATCAACGACCCCTCTCACATGGAACGTCCGTTCTGGGAGATGCACGGGGAGATCCTTCGCTGGTACGACCACTGGCTGAAGGGCAAGAACACGGGCATCCTGGACGACCCGCCGGTGAAGTACTGGGTGATGGGCGAGAACGTCTACCGCACCGCCGAGGACTGGCCCATCCCTGGCACGAAGTGGACCAAGTACTACCTAGACACCTGGGAGCGGCTCAAGACCACGCCCACACCCTCGGCAAGTCAGAGCCAGTCCGTCGACAAGGAACCCGACGCTTTCGTGCAGATGCCGCCCACCAAGACCATGAAGATCGAGCGGCTGCGCTACATGACGCCTCCGTTAGCCAAGGACACGCTCGTGGCCGGCCCGATCTCGCTCACGCTCTACGCCGAGATCGACCAGGAAGACACCAACTGGATCGTCATCCTGAAAGACGTCGGGCCTGACGTGTCGGTGCGCACCCAGCGCGAGGGCGAACGGCTCGTGCCTCAAGACCTGCCGGAGCGCGAACTGACCCGAGGCTGGCTCAAAGCTTCACACCGGGCCATCGACGAGTCACGGTCGAAGCCCTGGGCGCCCTGGCACCCGCTCACCAAGGAGGCCCAACAGCCGGTGGTGCCCGGTGAGATCAACGAGTACCACATCGAAGTCCTCTCCGCGGCGAACATGTTCAAAGCCGGGCACCGGATCTGTCTCGACATCACATGCCTGGATCTGGCTACCGGCACCGGCGGACTGACGAACATCGAGTACTTCGCTCCCCACATCTGCAGCAGCAAGACCACGCTCCACAAGGTCCATCATGACGCGGAGTACCCATCGCACTTACTCCTGCCGGTCATTCCGCTGGACTGATCGCGGGTCGATCGAGCGGGTAGAGCATTCGGTGCTTTCGCGGGGCCCGGCCCAGGCCGGGCCCCGCGAACCGACGCCGTGACAGGCGTCTGCGCCTCCAGCCATGTGTTACCCTCGGTGGCGGGGCGAGCACATCGAGCCGCTTCAGATCAGAGCTTGAAATCGCCCACGGCCTGGGGGAAGGAGTTGGGCGGCCTGCATGGACGAGCATGCAAGTCAGTGTAGGAGTAAGAAAGAATCCGCCGCGGCTGAAAAGGCCCGAGAGGCGGACTCAGATCATCGACGCCACTTTGCGTCTCGTAGCTGCGCACGGTGTGCAAGGCACCACCACCGCGCGCATCGCCGCCGCGGTCGGTCTAAGCGAGCCGGCGCTCTACCGGCATTTCGCCAACAGGAAAGAGATGTTGTTGGCTGCATACTCGAGGTGGTCTTCGACCGGGTGCTGGGGGCGGTCACGGTATCCCAGGAGGGCAACGCCCTGGAGCGCCTGCGGCGGATCGGACAACACCATACTGTGACGCTTTCTTCGGACGAGCCCTGGTTCGTGAGTCCGCTTTTCGACTTCGTGGTCGCGCCCGAGCGAGAGGGGCTGCGCGAGCGTGTGAGGACCCTCTCACTGAGGACTGCCGCGGCCGTCGCCTCGATCATCGAGGACGGGAAAGTCGAGGGCAGCGTGCGTCCCCAACGTCGATGCGCAACGCATGGCGCTGCGCGTGATGGCCTTCTTCTGGTCGGAGGACGTGGCCTACCTGATGGGCATCCCCGAGTTTGTCACCACCGGGCTCTCAACCGAGACGCTCGAAGGGGTCCTTGCGGAGATAGCCGCCCCATAGCCGCACTGATCACGGGCCGGCCTCTCCCGTTTCGGCCCACCACGAGTCCCGGCAGGGCTCCCTTCGCAGGGAGTCGGACGGAGGCTCTGGCATGGCCCCCCGCCTCGCACATGGGCAGGCGAAACTTGACGCGGCCGTCATTGTGCGCTTAAACTTGTTAGTCTCCGCTAACATGATTCCTAGTTTTCATGATCGGAGGCCGCTGCAAACTTGACGCGATACAAGGGCTTCGGCCCGTTGAGACAGGTTTGTCGCGGTCGATCCCGTCAAGTTTGGGCGGGATGATGCATGCGGAATCCAACCTCTGAGAGGAGTTGACATGGGTAAAGTCGGTTTCCTGGGCATGGGAGTCATGGGGTCCAGAATGGCCACCCGGCTCCTTGCCGCGGGCCACGAGGTGACGGTCTGGAACCGCACGCCGGCGAAGTGCGACGCTCTGGTCGCGAAGGGCGCGCGCGTCGCGAACACCCCGCGGAGGCCGCGGCGGGCAAGGATATCCTTCTGACGAACCTGACGGACGGACCGGCGCTCAAGAGCGTGGTCATGGGCAAGGAAGGGGTCCTGGAGGCCGATCCTCTCCCCAGGCTGCTCGTGGACATGGCCACTGTGTCGCCGGCGGAGTCCGCAGAGATAGCCGCGGCCGTCGAGCCTCGGGGCATCGGTTTTCTGCGCGCCCCGGTGAGCGGCACCATCATGGTGGCCGAGGTCGGAAAGCTGACCGTCCTCGCCTCGGGCGAGCGAGAACGTCTTCGACGCCGCCGAACCCTACCTGGCCGTGCTCGGTGAGACCCGCTACTACGTGGGTCTCGGAGAGAGCTCGCGCTATCTCAAGCTGATCCATCAGATGATGATCGGCGCGAACATGCAGGTCTGGGCCGAGGGACTGGTGATGGGTGAAAAGGCCGGACTGGACTGGCAGATCATGCTGGACGTACTCGCGAACAGCGCCGTCGGTTCAGGCGTGGTGAAAGGCAAGATCCCGTCGCTTTCCGCACGCATCTACGACAACCCGGCCATGAGCCTGCACAACATCGTGAAAGACCTCGATCTTGCGCTCACCGCCGCGGACGGCGTGGGAGTCGAACTGCCCGCCACCAAGCGGGTGCGCGAGCTTTACGAGTGGGCCATGGAAGATGGGTACGAATGGAAGGATTACTCGGCGCTCGTCCTCGAGTTGGAGAAGCGCGCCGGGCTGGAGCCAAAAGAGGGTTGATGGATCGTTCATACATGAAGGAAGCACCGGAGTCTGCGCGCCTTGCGTGAGAGAGGCGGCCGTCAATGGCGAAACTCCTAGAACATCAGGGCAAGGGCTGGCTTCGCGAGGCCGGTCTGCCGGTCCCGCGGGGCCGGGCGGCCTCCACCCCGGAGGAAGCCGCGGCCATCGCCGCAGAACTTGGCTGCCCGGTGGTGGTGAAAGCTCAGGTCCATGCCGGCGGGCGGGGCAAGTCCGGCGGTCTGGTCATGGCCGACACTCCCGAGCAAGCGGCGCTTGGCGCCGCCTCGCTTCTGGGCCGCGAGTTCAAAGGCGCGGTTCTGCGCGAGGTCCTCGTGGAGGAGAAGCTCGACATCGCCCGCGAGTTCTACGCGAGCTACACGGTGAACTCGAGCCGCGACGCCCGCTGTCCCATGCTCATGTTCAGCGCCGAGGGCGGCGTCGACATCGAGAGCGTCCCCGAGGAGAAGCTGTTCCGGCTGCTCGTGTCGCCCACGAAAGGGCCCGGATGCAGCGAGCGCTCCTCGACGCTCTTGCGCGAGGCCGGGATATCGCGCTGCAGCAGTCGACGCGCTGGCCGGCTTTCTGGTGCGATCTCTTCGATGCCTATCACGACCTACGACTGCTTCACGCTGGAGATCAACCCGCTGGTGCTCACCGCGGCTGGGCGACATTCTACGCCGCCGACTGCAAGATGGAGATCGACAACAACTCCGTCTTCCGGCACCCGGAGATGGGCATCGAGGTGGCCCGCGATTTTGGTCACGAGCCCACCGAGCTGGACCTCATCGGCTGGGGCATCGAGGAGTCCGACCAGCGCGGTTCGGGATTCCTCATGAGCATGGGCTTCGACGAGAAGAGCCCGGGCTACATCGGCTACCACCCCATCGGCGGCGGCTCGGCCATGGTCGGCATGGACGCCCTGCGCAAGGTGGGGCTCAAGGTGGCCAACTATGCCGACACCAGCGGCAACCCGGTGGCATCCAAGATCTACCGGGTGGCCAAGGTGGTCCTTTCCCAGCCCGGCATCGAAGGCTACCTCCTCGCCGGCTTCATGATGGCCAACCAGGAGCAATGGCATCACGCCCACGCCATCGTGAAAGCCCTGCGCGAGGTACTTGCCCTACCGGCCCGGTCTTCCTTGCCTGCTCCTGCTCTGCGGCAACAAGGAGGAGGAGTCGCTCGCCATCCTGCGCGAAGGGCTCGCGGGCCTGCCCGGTGGGGAGCGCATCGAGATATACGGCCGGGAGTACGTCACCGACACCGAGTTCATCGCCCAGAGGATGCTCGCCATGGTCGAGGACTACCATCGGGCGATGGGCGGGTGAGGAGATCAGCATGCTCACATTCTCAGAAAGAACAATCACCGTCTCCATCGACACGAGCAGATGCCCCGAATGCGTGAGCAAAGCCTGCGTGGCCGCCTGCCAGAAGTATGCCCGCGGCATCCTCGAACTGAAAGACGGCGTCCCGTCCGTGGCTCATCTGGACGCCGAAGGAGTGAAACGCGGCGGCACCGAGTGCCTGGCGTGCGAATACGAGTGCTTGTTCCGCGGCCGGCGGGCCATCTCGCATCGACGTGCCCATCAAAGGCCTGCCGGAGTATCTGGCGAAGCGCGGGCTTCCGCAGACCGGCGCGGCCTGCGGTCGCGGCACCAGGACCTGCCGACGCCCGGGGAACCGAGCGGAGCGATGACGAGATGCGCGCGGCCCGGCCGAAGGACGGTCGTAGCCGTGGGCATACTCATCGACAGAAACGTGAAGGTCATGGTGCAGGGGATCACCGGCCGCGAGGGCTCCCTGCGCGCTCAGTTCATGAAGGACTACGGCACTCGCGTGGTCGCGGGCACCAGCCCCGGCAAGAGCGGCGACCGAGGTGTGCGGCATCCCGGTGTACGACACGGTGGAAGACGCGATCGCCGCCGAGGGCCCGGTGGATTTCAGCGTGATCTTCGTGCCGGGCCGCACGCTTCTGCCCGCCATCAAAGAGGCGGCGGACGCCGGGGTTCCCAACCTGGTGGCCTGCGTGGAATCGGTGCCCATCCAGGACATCATGGTGATGGTCGAGTACTGCCGGGAGCGGGGCACTCGCCTGCTCGGCCCGGGGACCATCGGGATGATCACTCCGGGCGAGGCGGTCGTTGGCTGGCTCGGCGGCAGCGTGGAGTGGGCGAACACATTCTTCGCCCCCGGTCCCATCGGAGTCTTCTCGCGGAGCGGCGGCCAGTCCGGCACCATTCCCTGGGTCTTGAGCCGCGCCGGCTTCGGCGTCTCCACCGTGGTACACACCGGCACCGAACCGGTGATCGGCACGTCCATGGCCGACCTGCTGCCGCTGTTCGAAGCCGATCCCAAGACCAAAGCGGTCGCCGTCTTTTCGGAGATCGGCGGCTCCCAGGAAGAGGAATGTGCGGAAGTCATCGCCTCGGGCGGCTTCACAAAGCCGTTCGTCATCTTCGTGGCCGGTTCCTGGGCGCCGGAGGGCCAGCGTTTCTCGCACGCCTCCAGCATCGTGGAGAGAGGCCGCGGCTCGGCCAAGAGCAAGATGGAGGCCATCGAAAAAGCCGGCGGCTACGTGGCCGAGAGCCCCAACGACATCCCCCGCATCCTATCGGAGCTTCTATAGGGAATTGCACTGGGAAGTGAGAATCGCGCTGGGAAGTAGTGCACAGACGACATCGCCGGATACCGGCGTTCGCGTAGACCCATCAGAGTAACGAAGTAACCACCGACCGAATAACGATCAAAGGAGTCACCTTGGCTGTCATGCGTTCCGTTCTATACGTCCCCGGCAACAACGAGAAGATGATCGGCAAGGCTTACGGCCTTTCCGCCGACATCGTCACCCTCGACCTCGAGGACTCGGTCCCCCCGGCCGAGAAGGCCCACGCCCGGGAGATCTCGGCGGCCGCTCTGCTCGAAGTGGGCAAAGGCGGCTCCGAGGTGTACGTGCGCCTCAACAACTGGGAGACCCTCATGACCGACGACGACCTCGAGGCCGTCGTCCAGAAGGGTCTGGCCGGAGTGACCCTGGCCAAATGCGGGCATCCCGACGACGTGAAACGCCTCGACTGGAAGCTGGACGAGTTGGAGCGCCGGCGCGGCCTCGCGCGGGGGAGCATCAAGATCTCGCTCCTTCTCGAGACTGCCAAAGGGATCATCCACGCCTATCCCTCGTGCGTTGCCAGTCCGCGAGTGGTAAGCGCCATCTTCGGCGCCGTCGACTACACCAAAGACATGCGGGTGAAGTTGACCTCGGAGGGTGAGGAGCAGAAGTACGCCCGCCGGCACATGGCCGTGGCCGCACGCGCCGCCGGTGTCGTGGCCATCGACGCTCCCTTCGTCGCCTATCAGGACATGGAAGCCTTCGAGGCCAATCTCTTCGCCGGGCGGCAGATGGGCTACGAGGGCCGGATGATCATCCACCCCAGTCAGATCGAAGTGTGCAACCGGCTTTACGCGCCCGATCCTGACGACGTGATGTGGGCCCAAGGTGTCGTCAAAGCCTTCGAGGAAGAAGCCATCGCCAAGGGCTCCGCCGCCATCTCCTATAACGGTAAGATGGTAGACACTCCTGTCTACCTCAATGCGAAGGACATTCTCAGCGCCCACGAGGAGATCGAAGCGAAGAACGCGGGCAAGAATTAAGCGAGAGCAGATCCGAAAGACCGGGAGAAGAAAATGGCCGATCCAGTTCCAGTAGCCGCAGCCGAGAGGCTCGTCCAAAGCATCTCCACGGCCGAGCTCGAGCGCCGATGGCAAGCGACGCGGGAGATGATGAGGGAACACGGGCTAGACTACCTGGTGATGCAGAACAACGAGGAGTACCTCGGAGGGACGCCGCGCTGGTTCACCGACTTCGCCGCTCGACACCAGTACCCCATGACCGTCATCTTCCCGGTGGACGACGAGATGACCGTCATCAACTGCGGGATGGAGCCGCCCGCCGCAACGCCCTTCCCGCCGATGTCGGCTGCTCGCGGCATCGGGAGGTCTTTGGGAGCTGTGTACTTTCCCACTACCCATTACTCGAGCACCATCGAGGCCAAGCTGGCCGTTGGCGTCCTCAAGGAGAAGAAGAATCCCACCATCGGGTGGGTGGACCGGACGTTCATCCCGGTTACCTTCCACGAGTATGTGGTGGACAACCTGCCCGGAGCCGTCTTCGTGGATGCCACCGACTGGGTGGACCGCCTGAAAGTGGTGAAGAGCGCCGAGGAGATCGAGCTGATCCGAGCCTGCGCGCGCATCCAGGACGGATGTGTCGAACACCTGAGCAAGACTATCGTGCCGGGCATGCACGACTACGATGTCTACGCCGAGGCTCACTATTACTGCTCAAAGCACGGCAGCTCCCGAGGCATCGTGCAGGTGGGTTCCGGGCCGCTGGGAACGCTCGTGCCGTTCGACGTCTACCGGATGCAGAATCGCGTGATCGGCGCAGGAGACCAGGTCTCGGTCTTGATCGAGACGAACGGTCCGGCCGGCTACTACTCGGAGCTCGTGAAGGTCTTCACCGTGGAAGCTGAGCCGCCGAAATCGCTGCGGGAAGCGTTCGCCACCTCTTTGGAGTGCCAGCATCTGATCGCCAAGGCGATGGTACCGGGGGCGGAGCCGGGCGAATTGTGGACGAAGCACTGTTGATTTCCTCACCGAGCAGAGGCTACTTCATGCCGGGCCGGTCTTTTGCGCATGGGCAGGGGCTGTCGCTGGTGGAAAGGCCGAACATCCGGCCGGAAGAGCCCTGGAAGCTCGAGAAGGGGATGAACATCGCGGTGCATCCGACCGTCGTGCAGAAGGACGTGTGGGCCACCGTCTGCGACGGCTACATCGTCGGGGAGAACGGGGCCGAGAGGCTCCACAAGACCCCGCAGACGATCACCCGGGTGTGATCTTCCTGCCAGCCGCGATGGCTGCATTTCTACGATCCGTCGATAGGGAGCCGAAAAGGAGCGAGGGATGAGTAAGAGACTGGAAGGAAAGGTAGCTGTCATCACCGGTGGTGGCGGTGTGGGCCAGGCCATCGTCGAGAAGTTCGTCCGGGAAGGGGCGACCGTCGCTGTGGTCGATTTCAGCCAGGCCAATCTTGACCTGACCGTCAAGCAGATCGACGCGATGGGCGGCACCGGCATGGGCGTGCTCACCGACGTCAGCAACGAGCAGGCCGTCATCGACATGGCGGCTGCCGTGGTGAAGGCCTACGGCAAGATCGACACCCTGGTGAACACAGCCGCGGTACCCGATCCCACCGCCGCCCTGATCGATCTCAAGCTGGAAGATTGGAACAAGATCTTCGCGGTCGATCTCGTCGGCACGATGCTCTGCTCGAGAGAAGTGGTCAGGTTCATGATCCCGGCGAAGAGCGGCAGCATCATCAACATCGGGGCCGAGGGTGGTCGCGCCGGGGACGGTCGTGGCGGCTACCCCATGCGGGCCGGATACTGCTCCGCCAAAATGGGCGTGATCGGCCTCACAGAGACGCTCTCGCGCGAGGTGGGCAAAGACGGCATCCGTGTGAACTGCGTGAGCCCCGCCGGCGTCAACGGGGAGCGTTTCCGGACCGTGGTCATCGGGGGCAGGGCGAAGGCTCAAGGCATCTCCTATGAGGCGGCTCTCGCAGACGAAGTCAGCAAGTACTCGCTCGGCAGGGTGGTGGAGCCGATGGAGATAGCAAATCTCGTCGCCTTCCTGGCCTCCGACGAAGCGAGCGGCATCACCGGCCAGACTATCCCGGTAAACTGCGGTCTTCACTGGTAGCTTTCTTGGGAGTCCGATCGCGTGAATCTCACCCTTATCGCACATGCCGGTCTGCTCGGTCCGCCGACTGACGCGAAGGCTCAGTTCTCCGAACGCCGTCATCTGGAGTTCGAGTCAACCGAGGTCACCGTGGCCACGGTCCTAGAGCGGGTCGGTTTGGACCGAGACGGCTGTGGGAGTCATGCTGGTCGATGGGGAACCCGTGGGCGTCGACGACCTGCTGGCCGGCGGCTCTCAGTTGGACCTGTACCCTTTCTTCGGCGGCGGATGAGCCACCGAGCCCGCCACGAGATGTCCCGCGGACGCCGTTGTTGGGAGCCCTGCCCGGCCCTCGGGCTTTGTTGAAATGCCTCTGCCCTTCGGGTATTATCCGAGTTCGCCTCGGCGCGGTTTCGTGCGCGGGGGGGTGCCCGAGTGGCCAAAGGGAGCAGACTGTAAATCTGTCGGCGCAGCCTACGGAGGTTCAAATCCTCCCCCCCCACCATAACGACGCACGGGTTGCCGAAGGCGATGGCAGTCGAGTGACGGCTGTCAAGTGGGCCTCCATAGCTCAGTTGGCAGAGCACTTCCATGGTAAGGAAGGGGTCTTCGGTTCAAATCCGAATGGGGGCTTATGGCCCGTGGCGGCGTAGCTCAGTTGGTCAGAGCAGCGGAATCATAATCCGCGTGTCGGAGGTTCGAGTCCCCCCGCCGCTACCTAAGTTTGGCAGGACTTTCTCTCCACTCTCGGGGGGAAAGTTTGCGTTTTCGAGGGCCATTTGCTAGGTGCGTCGGCAACTGGGCCGGATAGTTGCGTAAGCATCCCTCGCGAGTGCGAGCGCGCGATGACGACCGCAACGGGAGGGAATCGTCATTGACACAATCTGAGGACCACCGTGTCACCGGGCGACCCCCTCTGGTACCGCGACCCCCTCTGGTACCGCGACCCCCTCTGGTACCTGTTGAGCTGAAGGACGGACCGCTCGACTATGAACAGGTGCGGGAAGCTAACGTGCTTGCCTATCACTCCGCTTGGGGTTATTTTCGCGAGGGTGAGCAATGGCTTGCTCACTATCCGGGCGGGGATGTGATCCTGTTTCGAATCGACATGCATGGTGAGATGCAGAACGCGTGGAGGCTGCGCCCTTCGGAGATTCCCACGAAGGGTTGGAGCCATCGGCCCGATTGTGAGTGCAGATTCTGTAACTGACGGTGAGGGAAAGCCCGTCGTCTGAATCGGCGAAGGTGAGGCATTATCTGTTCCTTCTGCTACTCGTTTGCTAGACTACCAGCCGTCAGAGGGCAACAAAACGTGGCATGTTGTCGCGTTAGGAATTAGGAAAACCCCTGCATGGCGGTTGTTTGTGGCATGGGCAGTCGGGGCGCGGCACGGCTTTGAACGGAAGCATGATCCGCGTGTCGGAGGTTCGAGTCGCCCCGCCGCTACCTCGTTTGTGGTAGCATTCTTGGGCTATTTTGACTAGGGAGTGGTGAAGTAATGCGCGTACGAGTGACCATGGCTTGCCAAGAGTGCAAGCGGCGTAATTACAATACGATGAAGAACAAGCGGAACGATCCGGAGCGCATTGAGTTGCGCAAATACTGCAAGTGGTGTGACATTGTCACGCTTCACAAAGAGACCAAGTAAGTAGGGTGGGCACAGGGCAGTAGCTCCAACGGTAGAGCGCCGGTCTCCAAAACCGGTTGTTGGGGGTTCGAATCCCTCCTGCCCTGCCAAATTTCCCTTCAGGAGGGAAGAGAAGCAGGCGATGGCGAAGATCGTAAGTGACAAAGGGAATAAGTCCTCGGCGAAGTCGTCCGGGCTGCTCAAGGGCGCCATTTCCCGCCCCGCTCGCTTCCGTGCGCCCGGGCTCGGTCCCTCGGGGCACTGTGAGCGTGAAGCCGGCTGGCCGGACGCGCACCTTCTTGCGCGAGGTCCGCATAGAAATGACCAAGGTCACGTGGCCGCCGCGCAGGGAACTGCTGCAGTCCACGGGCGTGGTCATCATCGCGTGCGTCATCGCTGCCGCGTACATCGGTGTGTTCGACTATATCTGGACCGTCATCGTCAAAGCCGCGGGGTTGGGGTAACTCACGAACGCCGGTCCATCATCTTCAGGAGCAACGCTTTCTATGGATTCCAAGTGGTATGTCATAAACACGTACTCGGGCCACGAGAACAAAGCTCGGGCCAACTTGGAGCACCGCATCCAATCGATGAACCAGACCGAGTATTTCGACGAGATCGTGGTCCCCACCGAGCAGGTGGTAGAGACCAAGGGCGGCGAAAAGGTGCAGGTGGAGAAGCGGATCTTCCCGGGTTACCTGCTGGTGAGAATGATCCTTACCGACGACTCTTGGTCCTTGGTCAAGAACACTCCCGGGGTCACCGGTTTTGTGGGCTCCGAGAACAAGCCCACCCCCTTGATGCCGTCGGAAGTGGATCGCATCCTCCACACGTCCACGGTCGAGAAGCCGAAGGCCAAAGCCGAGTTCGTGGTGGGCGACCAGGTGCGTGTGGTGAGTGGTCCGCTCACCGATTTCACCGGCGAGGTGTCGGAAGTCAACATCGAGCAGAGCAAGCTCAAGGTGATGGTGTCCATCTTCGGGCGGGATACTCCCACCGAGTTGGGCTTCGAACAGGTCAAGAAGATATAGCGATAGAGGACGGAGAGCTAAGGTGGCCAAGAAGGTTCGGGCGATAGTAAAGCTGCAGATAGTGGGGGGGAAAGCAAGCCCGGCTCCCCCGGTGGGCCCTGCGCTGGGTCAGCATGGTGTCAACATCATGGAATTCTGCAAAGCGTACAACGCGGCCACCCAAGACCGGATCGACCAGGTAGTGCCGGTCGAGATCACCGTCTTCGAGGACCGCTCATTCACGTACATCCTCAAGACGGCACCCGCGGCAGTTCTCATCCGCCAAGCGGCGGGCATCGCCAAGGGTTCCAAGAGCCCGCGCAAGGAGAAGGTCGGCAAGATCAGCCAGGATCAGCTCCGTCAGATAGCGGAAGTCAAGATGCCCGACCTCAACGCGAACGACATCGATGCGGCCATGCGCATCCTGGCCGGTACTGCCCGCAGTATGGGTGTCACGGTAGAGTAGGCGCCCGTCGGCGCGAGCCGTCGGGTGGCGTGGGCGCCGATGGAAGCAAAGTACGAACGAATAAAGTCCGCACGAAAAGCGGGCACGAACGGTGGGAGGGCGTCTGGCCCGTTTGACCACCAGGAGGCATCGACATGAGTAGGGATTCCAAGCGCTTCAAGGAAGCGAAGCGCGCAATTGAACCGGGCCGGGTCTACACCCCGATCGAAGCTGCCAAGCTTCTCAAGTCCATTGAGACGGCCAATTTCGACGAGACCGTCGAGATCCACATGAAACTCGGCGTTAATCCGCGGCATGCGGACCAGCTTGTGCGCGGCACACTCATGCTCCCCCACGGCACAGGCAAGACCATCCGCGTGGCAGTGTTCGCCAAGGGTGAGAAGGTCACTGAGGCCGAAGAGGCCGGCGCAGACGTGGTCGGCTCTGAAGACCTCGCCGCTAAGATCGAGGGCGGGTGGCTGGACTTCGACGCCGCCATCGCCACTCCCGACATGATGGGCGTGGTGGGCAAGCTCGGGCGCGTCCTGGGCCCTCGCGGCCTCATGCCCAATCCCAAGGCCGGCACGGTGACCTTCGAAGTGGGCAAGGCCGTCAAGGATATGAAAGCCGGCAAGGTGGAGTACCGCACGGACAAATTCGGCGTCGTGCACCTCATCATCGGCAAGAAGTCTTTCGACGCGGAGAAGCTCGTGGCCAATTACAGCGAGATCCTGGGTGAGATCATCCGGGCTAAGCCGGCTGCAGCCAAGGGCAAGTATCTGCGCAGCGTCACCATGACCACTACGATGGGTCCCGGCGTGCCTCTCGACACGACAAAGACCCGGGCGCTTCTGGAAGACGAGGGATAGCCGGCGCACTGGTAGGTAGCTCTGAGTTCGCGGGAACGACGCCCGCGCCTGGCAGTGTCAGGAACTGGGCGTCTCTTGGCTGAGCGAGGCGCGTGCTATACTAACCGGCGCTAATCGCCAGAGACAGCTGGTGCCGCCATTGGCGGCATAAGCGGCGAAGGTCAAACGACCGTCCCGCCAGCCGAGGCAGAGTGATAGTGACATAAGGGTCCTGACGGACCGGCAAAGTCATCGTCCATCTCTGTTCTTGGAGGTGGACGATTTGTTTTCGAAGGAGGTGAGAGAGTATGCCCAAACCGGATAAGGTCGCGGCGGTGAAAGAGATCGCCGAGGCTTTGCAGTCGACGGACGTCTATTACTTTGTCGACTACCGGGGTCTGACATTCCAGGAGGCCACCGATCTTCGTGCCCGCCTTGCGAAGTCCGGCGCGAGCCTGAGCGTGGTCAAGAACACGCTGGCCAAGATCGCGGCGGCGCAGGTGGGGGTGGAAGGGCTCGACGAGCTGCTGCAAGGCCCAACGGCTATCGCCTACGTGCACGGCGATGCTGTCAAAGTGGCCAAGACCATCCAGGATTTC
This sequence comes from uncultured Thermoleophilia bacterium, assembly GCA_963772095.1. Taxonomy (GTDB): domain Bacteria; phylum Actinomycetota; class Thermoleophilia; order RBG-16-64-13; family RBG-16-64-13; genus Chersky-299. The sequence goes on along the minus strand of CAVYVU010000005.1, from coordinate 25,266 downwards.
ATCAAGGAAAAGAAGAAGGCGTCCATCCGCGGCGGCAAGCTGCAGCGCTCGGTCCTCAGCGCCACCGACATCGAGGCCTTGGCGGCCTTGCCGAGCCGTGAACAGCTTCTTGCGAGAGCGCTTGGCGCCATCGCCGGCCCGCTGTACGGCCTTGCGAACGTCATGAACGGGCCGCTGCGCGGAATGGCAGTCGTGCTCGGGCAGGTGCAGGAACAGAAAAGTAAGGCTGCCTAGGCAACGAGGCAGCGAGTCGTGCGAGTAATGGGAACGTGTTCCCGGAAGGAGTGAGGCGCTATGACACCTCAAGAGGTTCTAGAAGAAGTCAAGAAGTGGACCGTGATGGAACTGGCCGACTTCGTCAAGCTTGTGGAGACGGAATTCGGCGTTAGCGCCGCCATGCCGATGGCAGCGGCTGCGGCTCCCGCCGGCGCCGGTGCCGCGGCGGTCGAAGAGGAAGAGCAGACCGAATTCGACGTCATCCTCAAAGAAACCGGCGAGAAGAAGATCCAGGTGATCAAGGTTGTGCGTGCGATCACCGGCCTGGGCCTCAAGGAAGCCAAAGACCTGGTAGACGGCGCTCCGAACCCGGTTAAGCAGGCCATCGCCAAGAACGAAGCCGAAGACATCAAGAAGCAGCTTGAAGAAGTCGGCGCGGTTATCGAGGTAAAATAGCGGCATCTTAGGAGCCGCCTTTTAGCGGGTCTGCAGGACTGACCCGCTCAAGAGCGAAGAACGAGCCTGGCTGCGGGACCTTCTCTTTGGAGAGGTCTGCGGTCGGGCTTGTTGCGCGCGCGCGTACATGTTAGCATACGAGTTTGCGCGTTGACCCCTGTGCAAAACCCTGCTATGTGAGGAGTGATCCCGTTTGGACGCAAGGAAGACTCCCAGACCGCGTAAATCCTTCTCCAAGTTATCGCAAATCCTTGACGTTCCCAACCTCATTGCAGTCCAGACCGAATCGTTCGAATGGTTCAGGACCAAGGGACTTCGGGAGACGATCGATGACATAAACCCCATCGAGGACTACACCGGCAACTATGCTGTCGAGTTCGGGGATTATCAGTTCTACGAACCGCCGCTCTCCCTGAAGGAGTGCCGCGACAAGGACCAGACTTACGCGGCCCCTCTGTTCATAACGGTCCGCTTCGTGAACCGTGAGACCGGCGAGATAAGGGAACAGAACGTCTTCATGGGCGACTTCCCCGTGATGACCGAGCAGGGGACGTTCATCATCAACGGCACTGAGCGGGTCATCGTCACCCAACTGGTCCGCTCGCCCGGCGCATACGTCATGGCTGCGAAGGACCCTACGAAGCAGGTGCTTATCGCCAACCTCATGCCGGCGCGTGGCTCCTGGCTGGAGTTCGAGATCGACAAGCGCGGTGGGGTGAGCGTCCGTATCGACCGGAAGCGGAAGCTTCCTGCCACCGTGTTCCTGCGCGCTCTGGCCGGCATCGATTCGAAGAACACCAAAGACGACCCGGATCTTCTCTCCAAGGGGTCCGATGAAGAGATCCTTGCTCTGTTCGACAACAACCCCTTCATCCGCTCGACGCTGGAGAAAGACTCTGTGCGCACCGTGGAGGAAGCGCTGGTCGAACTGTTCAAGAAGCAGCGCCCCGGCGAGCCGCCCACATTGGAAGCCAGCCGTAACCTGCTCTGGAACATCTGCTTCGATCCCAAGCGGTACGACCTCACGCGCGTGGGCCGTCACAAGCTGAATGCACGGCTCGGCTTGAACACCGATCTCGAAGTGCGCACGCTTACCAAAGCGGACATCATTGCCCTGGTGCGGGAGCTCGTGAACGTCCCGCTCGCCATCGACCACGAGCATCTGCTAGAAGACGCGCGCGACCTGGCCGAGGTGGCACCGAGTTTGCCCTGGGACGAAGTGGCCAACCGGCTCGACGAATACGAGCACTTCGGCAACCGCCGCCTGCGGATGGTGGGCGAGTTGGTGCAAGAGGCATTCCGGGTGGGCCTTTACCGGATGGAGCGCGTGGTCCGTGAACGGATGACCACCGAAGACGTGGACACCATCACGCCGCAATCCATCATCAACATCCGTCCGGTGGTAGCCGCGCTCAAGGAATTCTTCGGGAGCTCGCAGCTCTCGCAGTTCATGGACCAGACCAACTCTTTGGCTGGGCTGACGCATAGGCGTCGTCTTTCGGCTCTGGGCGCCGGTGGTCTCACCCGCGAGCGTGCCCCCATCGAGGTGCGCGACGTTCACCCGACTCACTACGGCCGGATGTGCCCCATCGAGACCCCGGAAGGTCCGAACATCGGCCTCATCGGCTCACTCTCGAGCTACGCCACTGTTAATGAATTCGGCTTCATCCAGACTCCTTATCGCAGAGTGGAAAAAGGTAAAGTCACCGACCGCATCGAGTGGTTGACCGCATACGAAGAAGAGAAGTTCACCATCGCTCAGGCGAACGTGCCGTTCGATCCCAAGACCAAGATGTACGTTGAAGACACGGTCCTGGCCCGCGCACCGGGCGGAGAGTATGTAAGCGCCCTGCGTGATGACGTGCACTATATGGACGTGTCTCCCCAGCAGATCGTCTCGGTGGCCACTGCGTTGGTTCCGTTCTTGGAGCACAACGACGCCAACCGAGCCCTGATGGGCTCCAACATGCAACGTCAGGCGGTGCCGCTCCTGCAATCGGAGGCTCCGCTCATCGGCACGGGCATGGAGTACCGCTCCGCGGTCGACACCGGCGACGTGCTGCTCGCCAGGCGGCCCGGCAAGGTGAAGGGCGTCTCGGCCGAGCGCATCCTCATCGAAACAGATGACGGGTCGCTCGACAGCTACGAGCTGCTCAAGTTCGAGCGCTCCAACCAGGGCACGCTCATCCACCAGAAGCCTGTCGTGGACGTGGGCCAGGAACTCGTCGCCGGCGCGGTGCTGGCGGACGGTGCCTCGACCTGCGAGGGCGAGCTTGCGCTCGGCCGGAACCTGCTCGTGGCCTTCATGAGCTGGGAGGGCTACAACTTCGAGGACTCGATCGTCATCTCCGAGCGACTGGTCAAAGATGACGTGCTCACCTCGGTGCACATCGAGGAGTACGAAGTCGAGGCTCGGTCCACCAAGCTGGGCGATGAAGAGATCACTCGCGATATCCCCAACCGTTCTGAGGAGTCTCTGGCGGACCTGGACGAATACGGCGTCGTCCGTATCGGGGCCGAAGTGGCTTCCGGCGATCTGCTGGTAGGCAAGATCACGCCGAAGGGCGAGACCGAGCTCACGGCAGAAGAAAAGCTGATCCGTGCCATCTTCAAAGAGAAGGCCCGTGAAGTGCGGGACACGTCGTTGAAAGTGCCGCATGGCGAGAAAGGCGTTGTGATCGACGTCAAAGAGTTCTCCCGTGACGCGGGCGACGACCTCTCGCCGGGCGTGAATCGCCTGGTGCGGGTCTACGTGGCCAAGAAGCGGCGGATCGCCGAGGGCGACAAGCTGGCCGGCCGTCACGGCAACAAAGGCGTCATCTCGAAGATCGTGCCCGAAGAGGACATGCCCTTCATGGAAGACGGCAACCCTGTGGACATCATCCTGAACCCGCTGGGGGTCCCGTCCCGGATGAACATCGGCCAGGTCATGGAGACACACCTGGGCTGGGCCGCGCACCACGGTTTTTACCAACTCAAGCGCAACAAGAAGAGCATGGACGGCGACGCTTCGCTCGAGCTGGGCGATCTGCCGCCTGAGGAGCACCTGAAGATGGTGCGCACGTACTACGACGTGGTTGACGAAGCTAGCGGCGTCGGCCCGACGCCCATCGCCACCGCTGTCTTCGATGGCGCCACGCAGGTGGAGGTCGACGAGGCACTCATGGGTTGGGCATTGGCGCACCCAGTCACCGCCGATAATCCGCTGGCCGTGCAGATGCCGGTCAGCCTCGATAACGATGCCGGCACCAGGGTCGCCGGAAAAGTAAAGCTGTACAACGGCCGCACCGGTGAACCGTACGACCAGAACATCACCGTGGGCTATATGTACATGTTGAAGCTCCACCATTTGGTGGACGACAAGATCCACGCTCGTTCCACGGGCCCGTACTCCCTCGTGACCCAGCAACCGCTGGGTGGCAAGGCTCAGTTCGGCGGCCAGAGGTTCGGGGAGATGGAGGTCTGGGCGCTCGAGGCGTATGGGGCTGCCTATACGCTTCAGGAGATGCTCACGATCAAATCTGACGATACCCAGGGGCGGGTCAAGGCGTACGAAGCTATCGTGAAGGGCGAGAATATCGCCCGGCCGGGTGTCCCTGAGTCCTTTAAGGTCTTGCTCAAAGAGATGCAGTCTCTTGCCCTCGACATCCAGGTGATGAGTGAGGAGGGCGGTGCGCTCGAGGTTGCCGAGGAGGAGGACGACCTCCTCCGGGCCGCCGAAGAGTTGGGCATCGACCTTACCGCGCGCTTCCGAGCGGAAGAGCGGGCTGTTGAGGCTCAAGCCGCACTGGTGAGCACTCACCTTGGCTCCGAACTCGATGAAGAACGAGACGACGAGGAAGAAACCATCAGTGAGTTCGAGGCTGCGCCGGAGATCGAGACCCACGAGATCGACCTCGGCGAGATCGAGTTAGACGTGGACGTGGACGCCGAGCTGTCCTCTCACTTCGCCGACGACGCGGAATAGGAGTTTTCCGTGATAGACATAAACGAATTCGATGCCATCAAGATAGGCCTGGCCTCGCCGGAACAGATCCGTGCATGGTCATCGGGCGAAGTGACCAAACCGGAGACCATCAACTACCGGACCCTGAAGCCTGAGAAAGACGGGCTTTTCTGCGAGCGCATCTTCGGTCCCACCAAGGACTGGGAGTGCTACTGCGGGAAGTACAAGCGGGTCCGCTACAAAGGCATCATCTGTGAGCGCTGCGGCGTTGAAGTGACCCGGGCCAAGGTGCGCCGCGAGCGCATGGGCCACATCGACCTGGCGGCTCCGGTCAGCCACATCTGGTACTTCAAGGGCGTTCCCAGCCGCATGGGCTACCTTCTGGACATCTCGCCCAAGCAATTGGAGCGGGTCCTCTATTTCTCGGCCTCCATCGTCACCTATGTGGACGACGACAAGCGGGTCCGCGACATGGGCAAGCTTGAAGACCTGGTCCAGGCGGACGTCGAGAACACCTTCGCCTCGCGCGACGAGCAGAAGGTGAAGATCATGGCCGAGCGCGACAAACGCGTAGCGGTGCTCCTGGGCAACTCCACGCCGGACGAGGACGACGAGATCGCCCTCGGTTTCGACGAGGTGCCCCTTACGGAGTGGACCCACGACGAGATCGAGAAGCGGGCCACGGAGCTCCGTCAGGACGCCGATACCCGACTCCGCGACCTCGAGCGCTACGCCGACGCCCAGGCTGCCCGGCTGCGCGAGCTGTGGGCCGCCTTCAAGAACATCAAGAAGGGCGACATCATCACCGATGAGACCCTGTTCCGGGAGCTCAAAGAGAAATACGGCAGTCCCTTCGGCTACGGAGTCTACTTCCGCGGCGGCATGGGGGCGGAGGCCATCCGCGAGTTGCTCGCGGCAGTGGAGCTCGACGCTGAGACAAAGTCCCTGCGTGAGATCATCAAGACGAGCAAAGGGCAGAAGCTGTCGCGTGCCGTCAAGCGCCTCAAGGTGGCTGAAGGGTTCCTGCGCTCCGACAACAAGCCGGAGTGGATGATCCTTTCTGCTATTCCCGTCATCCCGCCGGAGCTGCGGCCCATGGTCCAGCTCGACGGCGGTCGCTTTGCGACTTCCGATCTCAACGACCTCTACCGCCGGGTCATCAACCGGAACAACCGGTTGAAACGACTCCTCGATCTGGGTGCGCCGGAGATCATCGTCAACAACGAGAAGCGCATGCTGCAGGAAGCAGTGGACGCTCTCTTCGACAACGGGCGGCGTGGCCGTGCCGTCACCGGCCCGGGCAACCGCCCCCTGAAGTCGCTCTCCGACATGCTGAAGGGCAAACAAGGCCGATTCCGACAGAACCTGTTGGGCAAACGGGTCGACTACTCGGGCCGTTCGGTCATCGTGGCCGGTCCGGAGCTCAAGCTGCACCAGTGCGGTATCCCCAAGACCATGGCTTTGGAGCTCTTCAAGCCTTTCGTCATGAGCCGCCTGGTGGAGCGCAAGCAGGTGCAGAACATCAAAGCCGCCAAGAAGCTGGTGGAGAGCGAGTTCCCGGAGGTCTGGGACATCCTCGAAAGCGTCATCTCCGAGCACCCGGTCATGCTCAACCGGGCGCCTACTCTGCACCGTCTGGGTATCCAGGCTTTCGAGCCGGTGCTCATCGAGGGCAAGGCCATCCAGCTTCACCCGCTGGTCTGCACCGCCTTCAACGCCGACTTCGACGGCGACCAGATGGCCGTGCACCTGCCCCTGTCTGTGGAGGCGCAGGCGGAAGCCCGTATCCTGATGCTGTCCTCCAACAACATTCTTTCTCCGGCACACGGCCGGCCTATCGCCGTACCTACTCAGGACATGATCCTGGGGTGCTATTACCTCACCTATTTCGACGGGCCGGATCTTACCAAGATCGATCCGTACGACCAGGCTGCGCTCGCCGGCCTCGATCCGAAACCACACCCGTTCGGCACGGTGGCGGAGGTCGAACACGCCTATGCTCAGAAGATCGTCGGTATCCAGGACGCCGTCCTGTTCCGCTGGGACAGCACGCGGATCGTGACCACCGTGGGCCGGGCCCTCTTCAACTCCGCCGTCGTGGCTTCGCTCGCGGAGTACTTCGGTGAGGAGTGGGAGACCGAAGGGCACGAGGCCGGCTCTTCCCGCAAGCTGGATTACGAGTTCCAGAACAAGGTCTTCACCAAGAACGAAATGTCGGCTTTTGTCGCCGACCTGGTGGAGTACTACGGCGCCACCGCGGTGGCCCATCTTCTGGACGTGCTCAAGGACCTGGGCTTCCACTACGCCACCGTGGCGGGAGTCACCATCTCCAAGAACGACATCGTCGTGCCGCCCGACAAGGAGGAGATCCTCCAGGGCTACGAGATCAAGGTGCGCCATATCCAGGACGAGTACCTGCGGGGCAACCTCACCGACGGCGAGCGCCGGGAGCGGGTCACCGATCTCTGGACGGACGCCACTGAAGAGGTGGCCCAGGCCATGGAGAAGAACTTCCGGCGTCTCAACCCGGTCTACATGATGGCCAACTCTGGGGCTCGCGGCTCGTTCAAGCAGATCCGCCAACTTGCGGGGATGCGCGGTCTGATGGCTTCGCCGAAGGGCGAGATCATCGAACGGCCAATCAAGGCGAACTTCATGGAAGGTCTTGGAGTGCTCGAGTACTTCATCTCCACCCACGGTGCCCGCAAAGGTCTCGCGGACACCGCTCTGCGGACGGCCGACTCCGGTTACCTGACGCGGCGCTTGGTGGATGTGGCCCAGGACGTCGTCATCCGCGAGAACGACTGCGGCACCGAAGGCTACATCGACATGCTGCTGCGCAAAGGCGACCGCCTGAACGATCTTCTCTTGGGCCGTGTTCTGGCGGCGGACGTCGTCGATCCCAAGACCGGTGAGCTTGTCTACCCACGCAACGAGGTCGTCAACAAGCGTGTCCTCCAGCGTCTACTTAACGTATTCCCCATGCCCGAGCACGCCGACCTCAGACTCCTGGTCCGATCGGTGCTCACCTGCCAGAGCGAGTTCGGGGTATGCCAGCACTGCTATGGGCGGTCGCTCGCAACAAACGAACTGGTCGCCATCGGCGAAGCAGTGGGACACATCGCCGCCCAGTCGATCGGCGAACCGGGCACACAGCTCACCATGCGGACCTTCCACACAGGTGGGGTAGCCGGTGCCGACATCACCCACGGCCTGCCGCGCGTGGTGGAGCTCTTCGAGGCCCGCAAGCCGAAGGGCCAAGCGAAGATCACCCAGGGCGCCGGTATCGTGGACATCGAAGAGACCGACAAGACTAAGAAGATCAACATCATCGACGACACGGGCGAGGTGCTGCACAGCTACATCATCTCCCGCCGTGCCGATCTCACGGTGGAGGACGGACAGCGGGTCAAGGCTGGGGATCAGCTTTACAAGGGCTCGCTCAATCCCCATGAACTCCTCCAATACCGCGGCACCCTGGAAACTGCGCGCTACATCGTCGCCGAGGTCCAAGACGTGTACCACAAGCAAGGCGTCCAGATCGACGACAAACATGTGGAGCTCATCGTCAGGCAGATGACCAAGAAGGTGCTCATCGAGGCGCCAGGCGACACCACCTTCCTGCCAGGCCGCATGGTGGACAAGCTCATCTACGAGCAGGAGAACGCCCGCGTGGAAGCCGCCGGTCTCGAGCCGGCCACCTACGAGGAGATCATCCTGGGCATCACCAAGGCCTCGCTGGCCACGGAGAGCTTCCTATCCGCCGCTTCCTTCCAGGAGACGACGAAGGTTCTCACCGATGCCGCGTTGGAAGGCAAGACCGACTGGCTCCGCGGGCTCAAGGAGAACGTCATCATCGGCAAACTCATCCCCGCGGCTACGGGCATGCGTGCCTACCGCAGCGTCGAGCTTGTGCCCTCGGGTGGCTTTGGTGAGATGACCGATCTGTTCGGAATCCCCACCGGTCCGAGACCAGAAGGGGGTGGGCTCAGCCCTGAAGAGCAGTGGGCCCAACTCACCGGCGGCTCTCCTGAGTCGGAGGCCTACGGCATGCTCGTGGACGACCTCGAGCTGCCCACCTATGTTCATTCCGTCCTTACCAGGGCGGGGATCGAGCGGGTCGGCGACCTTCTCAAGCACAACATCAAAGAGTTGCTGGCCGTTCCCGGCCTCGGGCAAAAGAGCCTCGAGGAGGTGCGCGGAGTCCTTGCAGAAAGGGGCTGGGTGCTCCGAGGTGACAGTGGCGAGCTGGACGAAGAAACAGAACGCGCGGTAGTCACGGGCGATGCGGCGGAGGGTGACCCCGCCCTGGAAGATATTGGCTAAGCCCATAGAGGCTTCTTGAAGGCCGGCTAAGGCTTTGTTATACTTCGCGGTCGCTGCGCCGCCGGGTGCGTCGCTCCCGGCAGCGTGCGCAGCGACCGATTAGCATTGGCAAGTAGCAGACAGGAGATTCTGTGCCGACGATCAATCAGCTCATCCGGAAGGGCCGAGAGGTTCAGTCCAAACGGACTAAGACCCCTGCCCTGAAGGGCGCCCCCCAGAAGCGGGGCGTGTGCACACGCGTGTACACCACGACTCCCAAGAAGCCTAACTCGGCCCTGCGGAAAGTGGCGCGTGTGCGGCTGACCAACGGGATGGAGGTCACCGCCTACATCCCCGGCATCGGGCATAACCTCCAGGAGCACTCGGTGGTCCTGATCAGGGGTGGCCGGGTGAAAGACCTGCCTGGCGTTCGTTACAAGATCATCCGTGCCGCGCTTGACGCAGCCGGAGTGGCCAACCGCAAGCAGAGCCGCTCCAAATACGGCGTCAAGATCAGTAGCTAGGAACAGGAAGGCGTAGAGAGCGATGGCGAGAAGAGCTAGAGCCGCCAAGCGGGACATTCAGCCCGACCCCGTTTATCGGAGCCGCCTGGTCACGCAGATGGTCAATCGTATGATGCTCGACGGCAAGAAATCCACTGCCGAGGGGATCATGTATGACGCGATGACCCTTCTGCGCGAGCGTACCGGCAGCGACCCCGCGGGCGTGCTGAAGGAAGCCGTTGAGAACGTGAGGCCGGCCCTCGAGGTGAAGTCCCGGCGAGTCGGCGGCGCCAACTATCAGGTGCCGATCGAAGTGCCCACCCGGCGATCGTACACGCTGGCAGTGCGCTGGATCATCATACACAGCCGGGTCCGCCGCGAACACAGCATGGCCGAACGGCTGGCCAACGAGCTGCTGGACGGCTACAACCGCACCGGCACCACTATCAAGAAGAAAGAAGACCTCCTTCGGATGGCCGAGGCGAACAAGGCGTTCGCTCACTACCGCTGGTAGTCGGCACCGAAAGTAAGAGTGAGAGAGACAGGGTTCAAGTTTTGGCACAAGCAACTGCACATAAGACCGAGAGTGGGGCAGCCCAGCGGCATCCGCTGACGATGGTCCGCAACATCGGCATCATGGCTCACATCGATGCCGGTAAGACCACCGCTACCGAGCGGATCCTCTACTATACGGGCCGCACCTACAAGATCGGCGAGGTGCACGACGGTGCCGCCGTGATGGACTGGATGGCCCAAGAGCAAGAGCGGGGCATCACGATCACGTCGGCTGCCACGACATGCGAATGGCGCGATCATCGTGTCAACATAATAGACACACCCGGGCACGTGGACTTCACTATGGAGGTCGAAAGGTCGCTTCGGGTGCTCGACGGGGCCATTGCCTTGTTCTGTTCCGTGGGCGGTGTCGAGCCTCAGTCGGAGACGGTATGGCGGCAGGCGGACAAGTACCATGTCCCCCGCATCGCTTTCGTCAACAAGATGGATCGCGTGGGCGCGGACTTCATGCAAGCCGTGCAGATGATGATCGATAGGCTGCACGCACACCCCCTGGTGATCCAGTTGCCGTTAGGTCGCGAGGATGAGTTCCAAGGCGTTATCGACCTGGTACGGATGGTCGCTTATGTCTTCGCCGACGACATGGGCGTGGAATGGGAAGAAACGCCCGTCCCGGAGCACATGCTGGCGCGGGCTCAGGCCGAGCGGGTGCACATGATCGAGATGCTTGCCGAGCGGGACGACCATCTGATGATGGACTACCTGGAAGGCGAGGAGATCACCGAAGAACGCCTTAAGGCTGCCATCCGGCGGGCTACGCTCGACATGGCCCTCATCCCTGTGCTCTGCGGATCCGCGTTCAAGAACAAAGGCGTCCAGATGTTGCTGGACGCAGTGATCGATTACCTGCCCTCGCCGCTTGATGTGCCTGCGGTACATGGCGTGAATGCACATAACGGTCACGAGGAGATCCGCCAAGCCGACGACGACAACGAGCCGTTCAGCGCATTAGCGTTCAAGATCATGTCCGATCCGTTCGTGGGCAAGCTCACGTATTTCCGGGTGTATTCCGGCACGCTCAGGTCCGGCTCTTACGTCTACAACTCGAGCAAGGGCAAGAAGGAGCGGGTGGGCCGCATCCTCCAGATGCACGCCAACCACCGCGAAGACATCACCCAGGTCTTTTCCGGCGATATAGCCGCGGCGGTAGGTCTCAAAGGGACCACCACCGGCGACACGTTGTGCGACCAGAGCGACCCCATCATCCTGGAATCGATCGAATTCCCGGAACCGGTAATCTGGGTGGCTATCGAGCCCAAAACCAAGGCCGATCAGGACCGCCTGTCCGACAGCCTTATGAAGCTCTCCGATGAAGACCCTACGTTCCGGGTGCGTACGGACGAGGAGACCGGGCAGACCATCATCGCGGGCATGGGTGAACTGCATTTGGAGATCATCGTCGACCGGCTTCTGCGGGAATTCAAGGTGGACGCCAACGTGGGCCGCCCGCAAGTGGCCTACCGCGAGGGCATCAAGCGGGCGGTGCCCAAGGTCGAGGGGCGTTTTGTCCGCCAAACCGGCGGCCGCGGTCAGTATGGGCACGTGGTCATCAAGATGGAGCCCAACGAATACGGCGCGGGCTTCACCTTCGAGAACAAGATCGTTGGGGGAGCTGTTCCCAAAGAGTACGTCCCCGCCATCCAAGCTGGGTTGGCCGACGCCATGGAGACCGGCGTGCTAGCCGGCTTCCCCATGGAAGACATCAAGATCGAGCTCATCGATGGGTCCTACCACGAGGTGGACTCGTCCGAGATGGCGTTCAAGATCGCTGCCTCCATGGCTTTCCGGGACGCGGCCAAGAAGGCTCACCCGGTGTTGCTCGAGCCGGTCGAAGACGTGGAAGTGGTAGTGCCCGAGGAGTATATGGGTGAAGTTATGGGCGACCTCAATAGCAGACGCGGCCACATCGTGGGCATGGAACCGCGGGCCGGGGCTCAGGTCATCCGTGCCACGGTCCCGTTGGCCCAGATGTTCGGTTACGCTACGGACGTTCGCTCGATGACGCAGGGGCGGGCCACATACACTATGCAGTTCAGCCACTATGCTGAAGTCCCCTCCGCGATCGCGGAAGAGATAATCGCCCAGCAGGGCGGCAGAAGCTTCAAAGACTAGGGAAACAGAAGACCACAGATCAAGGGAAAACCGGCCGCCTGGCTGCGGTGGCCGCCTGAGTGACTCAGGGTAGAAAGGGAGGAATCAATGGCGAAGAAGAAGTTTGCGCGGACCAAGCCGCACGTCAACGTGGGCACCATTGGCCACGTCGACCACGGCAAGACGACTCTTGACCGCGGCAATCACCCTCTGCCTGTCCAAAAGCAACCCGAATATCGAGTTCCGGAGCTTCGACTCTATCGATAACGCTCCCGAGGAGCGCGAGCGCGGTATCACCATCGCAACCGCTCACGTGGAGTACGAGACTGAGAAGCGGCACTACGCTCACGTCGACTGCCCGGGGCACGCCGACTACATCAAGAACATGATCACCGGTGCCGCCCAGATGGACGGAGCGATCCTGGTCGTTTCCGCCGCGGATGGCCCGATGCCGCAGACGCGCGAGCACATCCTGCTGGCCCGTCAAGTGGGCGTCCCCTACATCTTGGTCTACATGAACAAGGCCGACATGGTCGACGATCCCGAGCTTCTCGAGCTGGTGGAGATGGAAGTTCGCGAGCTGCTCACCGAGTATGAATTCCCGGGCGACGACGTTCCGGTCATCATCGGGTCGGCCCTCAAGGCTCTTGAATGCGGCTGTGGCAAGGGCGAATGCGAATCGTGCAAGTCGATCACCGAGCTGACCGACGCTCTTGATACCTACATCCCCGAGCCCGTGCGTGACATCGACAAGCCCTTCCTGATGCCGATCGAGGACGTGTTCAGCATCCAGGGCCGCGGCACTGTGGTCACCGGCCGGGTGGAACGCGGGATCGTCAAGGTGAGCGACGATGTCGAGATGGTCGGTCTTAGCCCACAGAGCATCAAGACTGTCGCCACCGGCGTTGAGATGTTTCGCAAGCTGCTGGACGAAGGGCGTGCGGGCGACAACATCGGTGTGCTTCTCCGCGGCATCAAGCGGGAGCAGGTCGAGCGTGGCATGGTCCTCGCAAAACCGGGCAGCATCACCCCGCACACCGACTTCCGGGCTGAGGTATACGTCTTGTCTCGCGAAGAGGGTGGACGGCACACCCCGTTCTTCAACGGCTACCGCCCGCAGTTCTACTTCCGCACGACTGACGTGACCGGCGACGTGACCCTGGAAGAGGGCGTCGAGATGGTCATGCCGGGCGATCGCGCGAACATCGATGTCAAGCTCATCACCCCCATCGCCATGGAGGAAGGCCTCCGCTTCGCGATCCGCGAAGGTGGCCGTACGGTTGGCGCCGGCGTCGTGACGAAGATCAACAAGTAGGAGTCGGCTGGTGGCGCAACAGAAAATACGCATAAGGCTCAAGGCCTATGACCACGAGCTTGTGGACAAGAGCGCGCGGAGCATCGTCGAAACGGCTGAGCGCACCGGCGCCACCATTTCCGGTCCCGTTCCTCTTCCCACGGAGAAGAATGTCTACTGTGTGATCCGCAGCCCCTTCAAGGACAAGGACTCGCGGGAGCATTTTGAGATCAGGACGCATAAGCGCTTGATCGATATCCATCAGCCCACCCCCAAGACGGTGGATTCGCTGATGCGCATGGACCTGCCCGCGGGCGTGGATATCGAGATCAAACTGTGATGAAGACTCTGCTAGGTACAAAGCTGGGGATGACCCAGTACTTCGAGGCGGACGGGACAGTGGTCCGGTGCACCGTGATCGAAGCTGGTCCTTGTCTCGTCACCCAGAAGAAGACTATGGAAAAGGACGGCTATGCCGCCACGCAGATCGCCTTCGGCGACTGCAAGGCAAAACGGCTGAACAAGCCTCTTCTCGGCCATCTGAAGAAGGCGGGTATCTCTCCCAAGCGCCATCTCGTGGAAGTGCCGGGCGAGCACGACCTGGCCGTGGGCGACTCAGTCACTTGCGAGGCGTTCGAAGCCGGCGACAAGGTCAAGGTCACGGGTGTGAGCAAGGGTAAAGGCTTCCAGGGTGTGATCAAGCGCCATGGCTTCGCCGGCGGCCCCGGATACCACGGCGCCCACTTCCACCGTGCCCCCGGTTCCATCGGGGCTTCCGCCGATCCCGCGCGGGTGTACCCCGGGACCCGCTTGCCCGGACAGATGGGTAATGTACGAGTCACCCAGACGGGTCTCACCGTGGTCGCCACCGACCCCGAGAAGAACCTGGTGTTGGTGAAAGGCGCGGTCCCAGGGAGCAGAGGTTCCCTGGTCGTGATCAAAGGTTAGGGCCTATGCCATCTATTGACAGAATCGACGAAAACGGAGCCGTGGTCGGTCAACACGCTCTGTCGGACTCCTTGGTGCAAGATACGATCAATATCGGCCTATTGCACCAGGTTGTCACCGCAGAGTTGGCTGGGCACCGGCAAGGGACGGCTGCTGCCAAGAATAGACACCAGGTGGCCGGCACCGGGGCGAAGCAGTTCCGGCAGAAAGGCACTGGTCGTGCCCGAGCCGGTTCGGCCAAGGTCCCGAACTGGATCGGCGGCGGCGTGGCTTTCCCGCCCCAGCCGAGGAGTTACGCGGTAAAGGTCAACAAGAAAGTCAAAGTTCAGGCGTTCCGCATGGCTCTTGGCGGATCTCGTCACCGGCGGCACTGTTCGCGTGCTGGCCGGCAGCAAATTCGAGGAGCCTTCCACAAAGCGGGCGGCTGCCATCCTCGCGAAGACCGGGCTTGACAATCCCACCCTGGTCCTGGTAGGGCCGGAGGAGATCGCTGCGCTCAAGAGCTTCCGGAATCTGACGGGCACGCGTGTGTTGCCGATCGGCGAGGCCGAAGTGCAGGACTACGTGTGGGCGAAGAGCGTTCTGTTCACCGACGCGGCTGTTTCCTTCTTAGAAGGGGGCGTCGCGGAAGGTGGTGATTCCTGATGGATGCCAGGCAGATCATCGTCCGTCCCATAATCTCCGAGAAGAGCTACCGGGCTATCGACACCAACCGGTACTCGTTCGAGGTCAACCAGCACGCCACCAAGCCCCATATCCGTGCGGCCGTGGAGGAGATCTTCAAGGTCAAGGTCATCGGCGTGCAGACGATCAACGTAAAGTCGAAGCCCAAGCGCCGGGGTGCACACATCGGGGTCACACGGAAATGGAAGAAGGCCGTGGTAGAGCTCGCTCCCGGTAACCGGATCGAGTTCTTCGGCGCAGCGTAGTAGAAGGGAAGCGGTAAGAGAGAAATGGCTATAAAGAGCTACAAGCCGACATCTCCTGGACGCAGGTTCGTCACTACGCCTGCCTTCGACGAGATCACGAAGACCGAGCCGGAGAAAGCGCTGACGGTTCCCGTCATGCGCAAGGGCGGTCGTAACAACAACGGCCGCATCACCACGCGTCACCAGGGCGGCGGTCATAAGCGTCTCTACAGGATCATCGACTTCAAGCGTGACAAGGACGGCGTGCCCGGCAAGATCGCTTCTATCGAGTACGATCCCAACCGGAGCTGCCGCATCGCGCTGGTGGTCTACGCCGATGGTGACAAGCGCTACATCCTGGCGCCGAACCGCCTCAACGTAGGCGACATCGTCGAAGCTGGGCCGGACGCCGACATCAAGGTCGGCTGTGCCCTCCCTCTGCGCAACATCCCCGTGGGTACCGTGGTACACAACGTGGAGATGAGCATCGGCCGCGGCGGCCAGATCGCGCGTTCGGCGGGCTGCTCCGCTCAGGTGATGGCCAAGGAAGGCGACTACGCCATCCTGCGTCTGCCCTCGGGCGAGATGCGCATGATCCACATCAAATGCCGGGCGAGGATCGGAGAGATCGGCAACGCCGAGCATGAGAACCTGACCACCGGCAAGGCCGGACGCAGCCGTTGGAGAGGTATCCGTCCGGGTGTCCGTGGCACCACGCATGAACCCGGTCGACCATCCGCACGGCGGCGGCGAAGGCGCCACTCCTCCGGGCCGCAACCCGGTGACGCCGTGGGGCGTACCGACTCTCGGTCACAAGACCCGCAAGGCCAAGAAGCCTTCGAACAAGTACATCGTCAGACGAAGCGGAAAAGGGAGGTAACAGAGAACTGTGGCACGTTCAAGCAAAAAAGCTCCCTTCGTCGAGGCGAAGCTGATGAAGCGCATCGAGACCATGAACGAGAGCGGCGAGAAGCGCATGCTCAAGACCTGGTCGCGGGCCTCCGTCATCTATCCTGAGATGGTCGGGCACACCATAGCGGTCCACGACGGCCGCAAACACGTGCCCATCTACGTGAGCGAAAGCATGGTAGGACACAGGCTTGGCGAATTCGCGCTCACTCGGACCTTCCGGGGTCACGGGGGCAACAAAGAGCGTCGCATGAGGAAGAAATAGGGTATGGTCAACGCTACTGCCAAATATGTGCGCATCGCGCCGCGTAAAGCCGGCGAGATGGCGGACCTCATTCGCGGCAAGAAGGTCTCCGAGGCCAAAGCTATCCTGGCTCTACATTCCCGGGTGGCCGCGAAGGTGGTCGGCAAAGTCCTGGCTTCAGCCGTCGCCAACGCCGAGAACAACCATAACCTGGACGCGGATGATCTCTTTGTCGTCCTAGGCTTACGTGGACGGCGGCCCCACGATCAAGCGTTTCAAGCCCCGTGCTATGGGCCGTGCGACTCGCATACGCAAGCGGACGAGTCACATCACCGTATGTGTCGACGAGAAAAAGGAGTCGTAGCAGGTGGGTCAGAAAGTTCATCCCGGAGGCATGCGGCTCGGCATCATCCATGACTGGAAGGCTCACTGGTACACGGAGAAGCATTTCGCGAGCTTCCTTCACGAGGATCTCGCGATACGGAAGCACATCCAGCGCAAGCTGGGTCATGCGGGACTCTCGACCATCGTGATCCGCAAGGACACGAACAAAGTGGTCGTCGATATCCACACCGCCCGTCCGGGCATCGTGATCGGCAAGTCTGGGCTCCGAAGTGGATGCGCTGCGGCGTGAGCTCCACGACATGACCGGTAAAGCAGTCCACGTGAACATCGTGGAGATCAAGCGGCCGGAACTGGACGCCAATCTGGTCGCCCAGTCCATCGCCGAGCAACTGGCCAACCGGGTGAGCTTCCGGCGGGCCATGAAACGTGCCATCACCTCGGCCATGCGTTCCGGTGCCACCGGCATCAAGGTCCGCTCGGCCGGTCGTCTCGGTGGGGCAGAGATGGCGCGCACCGAGGGCTACAGCGAAGGGCGGGTGCCGCTGCACACGCTGCGGGCCGACATCGACTATGGGTTCTGCCGAGGCCAACACCACGTTCGGCAAGATCGGCGTGAAGGTGTGGATCAACAAGGGCGAAATCATGCCCGAGGGGTTCGATCAGAGCTCCCGCGGGCAGTCGGAGGCCCGTATCGGGTGATGGTCACCGGGCTGAACGTCCGGGTCCGGACCGGTGCATGAACACGCCCGGGACCGTGGACCTAGGGACTGACGGTCCGAGAGCAGCAGAAGAGGACCAAAGATGCTACTACCAAAACGGGTAAAGCACCGCAAAGAGCAGCGGGGACGCATGTCCGGCAAGTCGAAAGGCCAGACCACCGTGCAATTCGGCGAGTACGGCCTGCAGGCCCTCGAGCCGGGCTGGGTCACCAGTCGGCAGATCGAGGCTGCTCGTATCGCGATGACCCGCAAGATCAAACGGGGTGGGAAGGTCTGGATCAACATCTTCCCGCAGAAGCCGGTGAGCAAGAAGCCGGCCGAGACCCGGATGGGGTCCGGCAAAGGCTCTCCCGGACCAATGGGTGGCCGTCGTAAAGCCCGGCCGTGTGATGTTCGAGCTCGCGGGTGTCTCCGAAGAGCTGGCCAAAGAAGCCATGCGCCTCGCAGCGCACAAACTTCCTGTCAAGTGCAGGTTCACGACCAGGGAGGACGGCGGCTTTGAAGGCTAAGGAATTGGTTGAACTCGGCAGACGACGAGCTGGATCCAGCGTCTGCGGCAATCGCGCGAGGAGTTGTTCAACCTGCAGGTTCCAACATGCTGCCGGCCAGCTGGAGAACACCAGCCGCCTCCGTGAAGTACGGCGGGACATCGCCAGGATCATGACGGTGCAGGTCGGCCAGGGAACGGGCGAGGGAGCTGTGATGGCCGAGCAGCAAGACATAAGCAGAGGGAGCGGCAGGGCGTCGTCGTCTCCGACAAGATGGAGAAGACCATCGTGGTCGAGGTGAGCGCGGTGCGACCCGCACGCCGAGTACAAGAAAGTGGTTCGCCGGACCGAACCGGCTGAAGGCCCACGACGAGAAGAACGAGGCTCGGATGGGCGACAAGGTGCTGGTGCGCGAGTGCCGGCCGCTTTCCCGGGACAAGACCTGGCGCCTGATCAGGGTGCTCGAGCGGGCCGAATAGCCCGCCGCAGGAGATGGGTGACAAGCGATGATACAGGTAGAGACAAGACTCAAAGTGGCCGACAACACCGGCGCGCGGGAGCTGCTGTGCATCCGCATCAAGGGCGGATCGCAGCGGCGCTACGCCGTCGGTCGGCGACATCATAGTGGGGGCGGTCAAGGAAGCGACCCCCGGCGGCGCCGTCAAGAAGGGCGACGTGGTGCAGGCCGTGGTCGTGCGGGTGAAGAAGGCCTACGGGCGCCGGGACGGCACGTACATCGGTTTCGACGAGAACGCGGCCGTCCTTATCGACAGGCAGATGAACCCGCGGGGCACTCGGATATTCGGGCCCGTGGCGCGCGAGCTGCGCGAAAAGAACTTTGCGAAGATCGTGTCGCTTGCGCCGGAGGTCCTCTAGGTCATGAAGAAGGACATGAAGAGAGCCAAGAACTTGAGGATCAAGAAGGGTGACACCGTCGAGGTGATCCAAGGCAAAGAGAACGGCAAGCGAGGCAAAGTGCTTCGCGTGCTCGCGGAGGATCAGCGCGTGGTGGTGGAGAGAGTCAACTTCATCAAGCGCCACGTGCGTCCTTCGCAGAAACACGCCGCAAGGTGGCGTGATCGAGCGGGAAGCCAGCATCCATATCAGCAACGTGCAGCTGGTCTGCCCGGGTTGCGGGCAGCCCGCCCGGGTCGGCGTGCGCATGGAAGGCGACGACAAGGTCCGCTACTGCAAGAAGTGCAATGTCCAGGTCGATAAGGGTTAGCGATGGCAGTTCCCAGACTAAAAGAGAAGTACCTCAAGGAGATCGCGCCGGCGCTGCGCGAGCAGTTCGGCTACAAGAGCGTGATGCAGGTGCCCAAAGTCACCAAGGTCACGCTCAACATGGGCGATGGGCGAAGGCACCCACGACGCCAAGGTCATGGAAGAAGCCTCCACCCAACTGGGGCTGATCACCGGGCAGAAGCCCCAATTCAGGAGGGCCCGCAAGTCGGTGGCCAACTTCAAGCTGCGCGAAGGCATGCCGGTGGGCTGCGGGTCACGCTGCGCGGCGACCGCATGTACGAGATGCTCGATCGTCTGATCAGCATCGCGCTCCCGCGGATCCGTGACTTCCGCGGCATCTCTCCCGCCGCATTCGATGGCCGGGGCAACTACAACCTGGGCGTGCGCGAGCAGATCATCTTCCCGGAGATCGACTACGACAAGATCGACCGTATCCGGGGGTTGGACATCGCCATCACCACCACGGCCAAGACCGACGAAGAGGGACGGGCACTCCTTCGCATGATGGGCATGCCTTTCCGTGAGAGTTGAAGGATAGGAGCATCAGCGCATGGCAAAGAAATCGATGATCGCTAAGGCGCGGCGCCCGCAGAAGTATGCGGTACGGGCGCACAATCGTTGCCTCCGTTGCGGGCGCCCGCGGGGTTACCTGCGCCGCTTCGGGCTGTGCCGCATCTGTCTTCGTGAGCTGGCACACCAGGGAGTCATCCCTGGCGTCACCAAGTCGAGCTGGTAGGAGGGGTCATGTCGCATACAGATCCCATAGCCGACATGCTCACCCGAGTGCGCAACGCCAACAAGGCGCTCCACGCGCAGGTCGAGATGCCGTCCTCCGGTCAGAAGGTCGAGCTGGCCCGCATCTTGAGGGACGAGGGCTACATCGCCGGCTACTCCGCGAGAACGAAGGCAGTTTCGACAAGCTGGTGGTCGACCTCAAATACACCGACGGCCGCCGTCGGGTCATCACCCAGGTGAAAAGGGTCAGCAAGCCGGGTCGCCGCATCTACGCCGGTAAAGACAACCTCCCCAAGGTCCTTGGTGGTCTGGGGACGGCCGTCATCTCCACGTCGACGTGGCCTGATGACTGCTCGCGAGGCTCAACGGCTCGGAGTCGGCGGCGAAGTCGTCTGCTTCGTCTGGTAACGATATGTCTAGGATAGGAAGAGCACCCATACACAGTACCCGCGCGGCGTCGACGTGACGCTCTCCGGCACCGTGACCGCGGTCAAAGGCCCCAAGGGCCGAGCTTGGCATGGACGTCCACCCAGACATGCCGGTCTCGCTTGGACGACGGGGTCCTCACGGTCACGCGCCCGACGATTCCGGGAAGCACCGCTCGCTGCATGGGCTCACCCGGACCCTCATCTCGCCAACATGGTGACCGGGGTGACCACCGGCTTCGAGAAGAAGCTCGAGATCGTGGGTGTCGGCTACCGGGCGTCCAAGAAGGGCTCCGATCTGGAGATCCTCGTCGGCTACTCGCACCCGGTCGTGGTGCTGCCCCCGGAGAACATCGAGTTCGACGTGCCCGTCCCCACCCAGATCGTGGTGAGGGGCATAGACAAGCAGCGCGTGGGACAGGTCGCCGCCGATATCCGCGCCATCCGTAAGCCGGAGCCGTACAAGGGCAAGGGCATCCGCTATGAGGGCGAAGTGGTGCGGCGCAAAGTCGGCAAGCGGGCGTAGGGAAGAGGAGAGCATGAGCATTGATGACAAGATCAGACGGGCCGAGGAGCGGCGCACCACTCGCGTGCGCAGTGGAGTGCGGGGTACCCTGCACGGCCGCGGCTTTCCGTCTTCCGCTCCAACCGAGCGATCTGGGCGCAGATCATCGATGACACTAGTGGTCGCACGCTGGCTAACGCCACCAGCATCCAGCTGAGTGCGAAAGACCTGTCCAAGAAGGACCAGGCGACGAAGGTCGGCGAGCTTCTGGCCGAGAAGGCGAAGGCCGCCGGCATCGAGAAGGTCGTCTTCGACAGAGGACCGTATTTGTATCACGGACGAGTAAAGGCTCTGGCGGATGGTGCTCGCCAGGGCGGTCTGGACTTCTGAGGGAGAGAGAGGTAGCACTTTGGCGCAGATAAAGGCAGATTCCCTGAACCTTCAGGAGAACGTGATCCACATCAACCGGGTGGCCAAAGTGGTCAAGGGCGGCCGGCGCTTCTCGTTCACCGCTCTCGTAGCGGTGGGAGACGGGGAGACTACCGTGGGTGTGGGTTATGGCAAAGCAAAAGAAGTACCGCTTGCCATCCAGAAGGCCATCGAGGATGCACGCAAGAACCTGTTTGTCGTGCCCAAACACGGCAGCACGATCACCCACGAGATCCTCGGTCATTTCGGGGCGGGCCGCGTCCTTCTCCGTCCGGCTTCGCCGGGTACCGGCGTCATCGCCGGCGGCGGCGTGCGCGCGCTCCTGGAACTGGGTGGCGTGCACGATGTGTTGGCCAAGTGCCTGGGCACTACCAACCCGATCAATATGGTGCGGGCCGCGGAGCAGGGTCTTCGTGCGCTGCGGCGTCCTGAGGACATCGCTCTCCAGCGCGGCAAGACCGTGCGCGAGGTCTTGGGCATGCGCGCCGCTCAAGAAGAGTCCGCGCCTGTGGCCGCGGCTGCGGGAGAGTAGAGCGATGCTGAAGATCAAGCAGGTCAAAAGCAGGATCAACCGTAAGAAGGACCACAAGGCTACGCTTGATGCCCTGGGCATCAGCAAGATGGGCCAGACGGTCTATCAGGAAGACAGTCCGGCGATCCGGGGCATGGTGCACAAGTTGCGGTACATGCTCGAAGTCACCGTAGTCGACATTAAGGACGAAGGATAGAGATGGGAGACATCTTCCTCCATAATCTGCGGCCCGACCCGGGTGCCAGGCACGATAGGAAGCGCGTAGGCCGGGGCGAAGGCTCGGGTGTCGGCAAGACGTCAGGTCGCGGCCACAAAGGCTCGAAGCAACGCTCGGGCGGCCAGATTCCCGCTCGTTACGAGGGCGGGCAGATGCCTCTGCATATGAGGTTGCCCAAGCTCCGCGGCCCTCACGCGAAGACGGCCATGGCGATCGGGCCCTTCCGGACCTACATGACTCCGGTCAACCTTTCCAGGCTTGCAACGTTTGCGGCCGGGGAGGTTGTTTCGCCGGACACGTTGCTCGAGAGAGGCATCATCAAGAAACAGGACGAGAGGGTCAAGATCTTGGCGACAGGCGAACTGACGCTGGCGCTCACGATCAAGGCTCATGGTTTCAGCGCCGCCGCTAAGGCCAAGATAGAGGCCGCCGGCGGGACAGTCGAAGTCTTGTAACCGGCTGATGAGGACCATAGGGAGATAACCCGATGCTGCAATCCCTGCTCAACGCTTGGAGACTCCCGGACCTTCGGAAGAAGCTGCTGTTCACGGCGTTCATCATCGCCGCGTACAGGCTAGGCTGCTATATCCCGGTCCCGGGCGTCAGCGTGAGTGCGATCAACCAGATGTTCAACCAGGGTGGCGTGTTCGACTTCTTCAACTTGTTCGCGGGTGGCGCCTTGTCCAGGGTCGCCATCTTCGCCATGGGGATCATGCCGTACATCACGGCGTCGATCATCATGCAGTTGTTGGGGATGGTCATCCCACAGCTGGAAGCGTTGCTCAAGGAAGGGGAAGCAGGGCAGAAGAAGGTCAACCAATACACCCGGTATCTGGGTGTGGGTCTGGGCTTCGTCGAGTCCATCGGTTTCGTGTTCCTCTTCCGGAGCTACGGGGCCTTCCCGGCGGACAAACCGCTCACCGGCCTGCGTTTCTTCCTGATCGTCCTGACGCTGACTGTCGGTGCCGCTCTTATCATGTGGCTGGGCGAGTTGATCACTCAGCGTGGTATCGGCAACGGAATCTCTCTCATGATCTTCGCGAGCATCATCTCGCGTCTCCCGAGCGGCCTTCAGAAGCTGTTCACCATGAACGCGGGTTACTGGGTGCTCATGGCTGTTATCGCGGTGGTGGTCATAGGCGCCATCATCTACATCCAGGAGGGGCAGCGGCGGATCCCGGTGCAATACGCGAAGAGGGTGGTCGGCCGGAAAGTCTATGGCGGTCAGAGCACCTATTTGCCGTCTACGGATCAATATGGCCGGTGTCATCCCGGTGATCTTCGCTTCGTCGATCCTCCTGTTCCCGGTTACGCTGGCGCAGATGACGCCGTGGAGTTGGGCTAAGAGCCTTTCCAAGGCCATCGGTCCGGGTTCCTGGTGGTACCTAGCCGTCGAGGTTCTCCTGATCATCGGGTTCACGTACTTCTACACTGCCGTGCAGTTCAACCCCATCGACCAGGCCGACAATTTGAAAAAGTACGGCGGGTTCATTCCCGGCATCCGTCCGGGCCGTCCGACAGCTGCTTACCTCGATCGCGTGCTCACTCGGATCACTTTGCCCGGCGCATTGTTCCTAGCCGCGATCGTGCTATTGCCGACGGCTCTCATCCGCGGGGTCAACGTGCCGTTCTACTTCGGGGGCACCTCGCTTCTGATCGTTGTGGGTGTCGCGCTCGACACGATGAAACAGATGGAAGCTCAACTTCTCATGCGGCACTACGAGGGCTTCCTCAAATAATGCCGATCCGGGGAGGGATCAGATAACGTGGCTCAGTTCAACCTCATTTTGCTCGGACCGCCCGGAGCGGGCAAGGGTACGCAGGCCAGCCGCATCGTCGCCGAGTACGCCATCCCGCACATCTCGACCGGAGACATCCTGCGCGGCGCGGTGAAGAACCAGACCCAGATGGGTCTGGAGGCCAAGCGCTATATGGACGCGGGCGACCTGGTCCCGGACGAGGTAGTGATCGGCATCGTCAAAGACCGCCTGCAAGAGTCGGACACGGCCGGCGGTTTTCTCATGGATGGTTTCCCTCGCACTATCCTGCAGGCCGAGGCCCTGAACGCCGCCCTCGACAGTCTGGACAGAAGTGTCACGAAGACCTTGGTGATCCTCGTGGATGAGGAAGACCTGGTGCGTCGGCTCAGCGGTCGCCGGATTTGCCGCGCGTGCCAAGCGCCCTTCCACGTGATGTTCAACCAGCCGAAAGAAGAAGGCGTTTGTGATGTTTGCGGCGGCGAGCTCTACCAGCGGGACGACGACAACGAAGTAACGGTGCGCAACCGGCTGGCGACCTATCGCAAGCAGACGGAGCCGCTGATCGAGTACTACGACCGGGCTGGGCTCGTGGCGCGCATAGACGGGGCCAAGGCGCCCGAGCAGGTGTACGAAGAGATCCGGTCGGCCCTCGGGCCCTCTGGCAAGTAGACCGGCAAAGAGTCCCTGCACGTGATCATCCGCAAATCGAATAGTGAGATAGAGAAGATGGCTCGGGCGGGGAAAGTGGTTCGGGAATGCCTCGATATGCTGGCCGGCGAAGTGCGGCCGGGAGTCACAACCGAAGAGTTGGACAGATTGGCCGAGAAGTTCATACGATCGAAACGAGGCGTACCAACGTTCAAGGGCTATCACGGGTTTCCGGGCTCGATATGTGCGTCGCCCAATGCGATGGTGGTGCACGGCATTCCCGGTCCGGTCCGCCTTCAAAAAGGTGACATCCTCGGGATCGACGTTGGTGTGACCCTCGAAGGCTACGTCGCCGATGCTGCGATCACGGTGCCCGTGGGCGATATCTCCGCCGAGGCACAGGAACTGCTCAGGGTGACCGAGGAGTCGCTCTACAAGGCGATCGACCAGTGCAAGGTGGGCAACCACGTGGGCGACATCTCGCACGCGGTGCAGGAGCATGTGGAGGCGCATGGGTACTCGGTCGTGAGAGCTATGGTGGGACATGGGGTGGGCCGGAGCATGCACGAGGATCCACAGGTACCCAACTTCGGGCCGGCGGGACAGGGCCCCGAGCTGCGAGAGGGTGTTGCTATCGCGATCGAGCCGATGGTGGACGCTGGCGGGTACGAGGTGGAGGAAGGCGAGGATGGTTGGGCCATCTACACCAAAGACCGCAGCCTCTCTGCTCATTTCGAACATACGGTGGCCATCACCAAGCGCGGGCCTCGTATACTTACCGCGTCGGAAGTAGCGCCGTCATAGGCAGTATGAGGGCTTGTG
>CAVYVU010000004.1:0-13085 GCA_963772095.1 uncultured Thermoleophilia bacterium | reverse complement strand
TGTGATAAATATCTTGGAAGATAACTAACGCCGCCGGTGTTCGCTTCGAGGAGGATTCTTCATGAAGATCTTGGGCCTGTCGTGCGGAAGAAGGATGGGCAACACGGAGGTCCTGGTCAAAGAGGCACTTATGGGTGCCCAGGAACTGGGTGCCGAGGTCGAACTCGTCCGCCTCAACGACCTCAAGCTCAAGCCCTGCACCGGCTGCAACCGCTGCTTCGAGGACATGTTCACGAAGGGCGGGTCGGGGGATTGCATCCTCAAGAACGACGACTTCCGGTTCATCGATGAGAAGATCTTGGAGTGCGACGGTCTGATCGTGGGCTCGCCAATATACGAGAAGACTCCCCCCGGCCAACTCAAGATCTTGAACGACAGGATGGGCCCTTCTCACGACATGGCCATCCGGCTGGTGGCCAAGCAGTTGCAGGAGGAGGGAAAGGTGCCCAAGAAGAAGGGCCTGGACCCCCGCTCTTTCAAGATACGGGCGGCGTCGCTCATCGCCGTTGGGGGCAGTGAGTGGGACACATTGGCGATTCCCTTGATGCACCTCTTTGTGCTACCGATGCAGATGGAGGTGGTCGACAAGGCGCTCTTCAACTAGGTCGCGCTTCCCGGCGTGGTGGCCTTCGACGAAGCGAAGCTGCAGCGGGCGCGCAGGTCCGGCCGGCACGTCGCCGAGATGCTTGCGAAGCCGTTGGAAGAGGCGGAGTACATCGGCGAGGCTGGACTCTGCCCGATCTGCCATTCCAAAGTGGTAGAGATACGAGAAGCAGACAAGAATTACCCAGCGATTTGCGGCATATGCGGCGTGAGGGGCACCCTGGACGTGGTCGACGGCAAAGTGACCTTCGCCATCGGCGACGAGGACCGGCCACTTTCTCACGTGCTCCTGTCGGGTAAGTTCGCCCACGTGGACGAACTCAATAACGTCTCGCTCAAGCCGCCGACGAACATGGACGAGCTGCCGGGGTTGCTCGAGAAATGTAGGAAGTTCCTGCCCTATTCACGGCCGGCCCGGGGCTGACGGTCCTCGGGGCGCTACCTGGCGTAAAGAGCAGCGCCCGCACCTGATGGTCGCCGTACTACCAATTCGTGAGGTCCTCTTCAGATAGACCGGCATCCTCGATGATCGCGAGGGATCATGTGGCTGCCACGCTGGCGTACCACCTGAAACCCGTGCTTCTCGAGTGCGCGCTGCACCTCCCTCGCTGTGAGGCGGGGAAGTCGCGGGTTCATCCCGGCGCTTCGACCGTGATGAGACTGATCGCCTCGACGCGAGTAATGTCCTCTCCGCGAGCGTAAGACTTTGGTCCGAGTCTGGCCGAAACTTGCGTTTCCCATCAACTGTAAGGCACCCTTCGTCCGGTAATCCCTCTATGATGTAAGCCTATGACGCCTACCCCCGACCACATCCTTCGCGCCATCTTCGGCTACACGGAGTTCCGCTCGAATCAGAGGCAGGTCATCGAGACGGTCCTGCAGGGGGACGACGCTTTCGTGCTCATGCCCAGCGGGGGCGGAAAGTCGCTGTGCTACCAGATCCCCGCGATGCTGAGGCCCGGCACCGGCATCGTCGTCTCGCCGCTCATCTCGCTTATGAAGGATCAGGTGGACGCCCTGCGTGCCAACGGTGTCAGTGCCGCCGCCTACAACTCGTCTCTGGCGCCCGCCGTCGCCCGTCGTGTATTGGCGGACCTAGCCGCGGGCCGGCTCGATCTGCTCTACGTTTCCCCCGAGCGGGTCACCAGTGATGGCTTTCTCGACCGCCTGGCTGCGCTCCGTCCAGGGCTCACATCCGGGCCGGGCCCGCGCGCCGCCGCCGCGCCTGCACCGCCGCCGACTGCCACCGCTCCGGGTGTCGCCCTCATCGCCGTGGACGAGGCACACTGTATTTCCCAGTGGGGCCACGATTTCCGGCCCGAATACGTCGCACTCGGACGGCTTCGGGAACGCTTTCCCGACGTGCCGCTCATAGCGCTCACGGCGACCGCTGATCCCCACACCCGTGACGACATCCGGGTTCAACTGGGGCTCCAGGATGCGGCCTGCTTCGTCACCAGCTTCGACCGCCCCAACATCCGTCTCGAAGTGGTGGAGAAGCATAACCCTCACGCTCAGCTTAAGCGCTTCCTGGCCGAGCACGAGGGCGAGGCAGGTATCGTCTACTGCTCGACCCGCAAGCGAACGGACGATCTTGCCGCCCATCTGCGCGAGCGCGGCATCGCCGCGGCCGCCTATCATGCGGGCTTGCCCGCAGAGGAGCGCAATCAGGTCCAGGAAGCATTCATTTTTGACGAGATCCGAATCGTGGTGGCCACGGTTGCTTTCGGCATGGGTATCGACAAGACAAACGTCCGCTTCGTGGTCCATTGGGACCTGCCGCAGCATCTCGAGGGCTATTACCAGGAGATCGGACGGGCCGGCAGGGACGGGCTGCCCGCGAATGCCCTGCTGCTGTTCGGTTGGGAGGACGTTCCGCGCGTGCGGGCGCTCATCGACTTGGGCGAGAACGAGGCTCGGGTCTCGGTGGAGCAGCACAAGTTCGGCGCGCTCGTGGGCTTTGTCGAGGGACTCACCTGCCGGCGGCGGGCGTTGCTCAGCTACCTGGGCGAGGCCATGGAGTCCGACTGCGGCAACTGCGACATCTGCCTCGACCCGCCGGAGCTTTACGACGCGGGCGAAGACGCCCGGAAGGCCCTTTCCTGCGTGTATCGGGTGCGAGAGCGGTTCGGTCTGGGGCATGTGGTCGACGTACTCCGCGGCTCCAAGAACCAGCGCATCCTCGACCTGCGGCACGACCGCCTTTCCACCTACGGCATCGGCGATCACCTGAGCGCCGATGCGTGGCGGAGCCTGCTGCGACAGCTCGTCCACCTGGGTTACCTGCGGCAAGAGATGGGGGAGTACCCGTTGCTGAAGCTCACCCCCGCCGCGCTGCCGCTGCTCAAGGGCGAGACCTCGCTGATGCTGGCGCGGCCCCGGGTCAAAGTGTTACGGACGAAAGAGCCTCGGGCCAAGCGGAGCCGGACGGCTGCGACGAGGACCCTAGTGGAGGTGGAAGCTTTCTCGCCCGACGCAAGCGACGAGGCTCTCTTCGAGGAGTTGAGGGCGCTCCGAAAACGGCTGGCCGAGCGAGACCGGCTTCCCGCCTACATGGTCTTCAGCGACGCTACCCTGCGCGCCATGGCCGCCCGGCGACCGACCACCCGTGACGAGCTGCTGGACGTGAGCGGCGTTGGGCAGGTGAAGCTGGCCAAGTATGGGGAGGAGTTCCTGGGGGTGCTCAATGGCGGGGACGTGGCGGGGGAGACAAAGTAGGGGGCGAAACGCTGGGGGCGCCAAGGCCGGCGATTTCTTGGCGATTCAAGACCTCGCAAGCGGGGGATTTCTCACGAGAATGGGTTGGAGGACGAAGTGACCTCCGCCCCGATTGATCCAGCCGCCACAACCCGAGGTGACACATGTGTAGAAACATAAAGATTCTATTCAACTTCGAACCCCCGGCAACCGTCATCGAGATCCGGGCCGCGGCAGAGCAATATGTGAGAAAGATAAGCGGGTTCGCCAAGCCATCCGGCGCCAACGAGGAAGCGTTCGAGCGGGCGGTGGACCGGGTGGCAGAGGCGTCCAGTACCTTGCTCGGCTTGCTCGTGACCAGCGCTCCTCCTCGAGACCGGGAGGCCGAAGCCGCCAGGGCCCACGCTCGCGCGCTGCAAAGGTTTAGCTCCGGCCGGGTGTAAAACGCGGACAAGATCTTGCCCCCATCCTCTCCGGTGCCGTCCCTACGGTCCCTGTTCCATGCCCGCGCGGGGCGCTCCCCGGTGCTCGTCCCTTGTCGGTCTTGCCACGCCCGTTCCCGTGCGATCTGGTCGCTCATCGGGGAGGACGCGTAAGGAAAACCCAAGACTGCGTTTACGCAGGAGCAGCTGCTGGGGTAGGAGAGCGGCGGTCCTACTTCGCGACAGTAGGGCTTGCTTCCCAGGCGGCGGTCTGGTGGCCGAGTTCCTGCGATATCCGGGCCGCAGTGGCTCGCGCAGCAGCGGCACAAGTCCTCATCTCGGCCGGGCCGAATCTCTCGTTGGGCGCCACGACCGCGAGCGCGGCCACGACCTGACCGCTGGAACCAAAGATGGGCGCGGCGACTGCGCAGGTCCCTACCTCCCATTCCTGCAGGCCAAAGGCTATGCCCTCGCGTTTCACCTGGTCGAGCACCTGGTCCAATTCCTGCGGGTCTACGATCGTGTATTCCGTCCGCCGTTCGAGTTCTTGGGCAAGCGCCCGCCGGCGGATATGCTCCGGGCCGAACGCCAGGAAGATCTTGCTGTGAGCGGTGCCGAAGCTCGGCATGACCAGGCCGATCGGGAGGGACAGCTTGAACGGGCGGGAGGCCAAGATAACGTCCACGATCAGGACTTCGTAGTCTCGCCAAACGCCGAGACAGATGGACTCGGTGGTGGCGGTGGCAAGTTCCTCCATGAAGGGGTGAGCGATCCGAGCCAGCTCCGAATGAGAGAACATCAGATAAGTGGCTTTCATAAGTCCTGGACCCAGCCGGTAGGTGCTGGTGGCGGGATCGCGCTCCAAATACTTAAAGGCCACGAGGGTCTTCACCAGGCGATAAGCCGTCGGCCTGGCCACTCCGGCACGCGCCGCCATGTCCGCCAGGTTCCATTCCGGATGCTCGACATCGAAGCAATCCAGGATCCGGATGCCCTTTTCCAGGGTGAGCGAGGTGCGCGTCTGAGACGCCCCATTACTTGTGGAATTCTGGTGGGGCACGATTAGCCGGCTTCCTGGTCGTTGGTTCTAGAGGGCATACGCTCTGTCCGAGTCGTTGCGTCCGGTGATTCCCGATAATAGAAGCATCCATGTTCAGGTGCTGCAATGGTAGCAGCAGTCACGGGGACCTTCCTGTGGAAGCAAGCGCGGCTCGACTAAAAAAAAAGAAGGGCGGAGCCGTCTCGGCTCCGCCCCGGCCTAACTTCAGGACTTACGAGTAGGTCATCTGTTGGACCTTGTCCTGGATGGGAACCAGCGGGGCCCCGGCGTTGGCGGTGAGGATGAAGTCGAACTTCCATTTGCTCCCCGGTTTTGCCAGGCGCCATTGCCCGGCCGCCATCTGCACGCGGTAGACGTTCGGCACCGGGTGGTCCGTCCCCATCTTCACTGGGCTGGTGAAGTCGATCGGGCCGATGGTGGTCGTCATCTTCGTGGTCGTCAGGGCCGAGAGGATCGAGTCGTGGCTGCTCAAGTCTGCCGTGCGCTTGAGGATATCGACCGCCCACTCGAACCTGGCGTACTCCTGCAGGATCGGTCCCCACTGGCGGCCCATCATCTGCTCGTACTCATCGGCCAGTTGCTGGGCGGTCATGCCCGTGAGCGTGTCTGTGAACGGGTACCCTGGAGTCCAGCCGGCGGAGGTGTAGAGGTTGTTACCTATGGACCCCAGCGCGTTGAGCTCCTCAGGCGCAACGAGCGCCTTTGCCGCACCCATGAGTTTCGGGTGGTAACTGGCCCGCAGGCACCCTTTCCAGAAATTGCTGAGCTCCGGTGTGGTCATGACGCCGTAGCAGATTTCGCAGCCGGCCTGCTTGAATGCACCAATCTCCGCGGAGAAGTCCTCGGTGCCCGGGTTATACATACTTGGCATCACGGCGGCGTACCCCGCCGCCTTCACAAGCGGCGGCATGCCCGTCTGGGCGTTCGTCCACGCCGCGCCGTCGGCCGTGTTCGAGAACATCAGGCCGACTTTCTTGTTGGTCGCGATCTGATTCCACATGGAGATGAAGTTGGCTGTGTGCTGCTCTAGGCCAAGGCCGTGCAGATACGTCCACTTGAAGGGCTTGGCGGGCGTCGCGCCGCGGCCCATGTAGAAGGACTGCCACGGGGTGGAGTTCGAGATGCTGGGCGTACCCTGCGCTTCGCACTGGTCGGCGACCGGGTTCACGGTGTCGGCGGTGCCCGACACGATCATCAGGTCGACCTTGTCGTTCTGGATGAGGTCGCCAGCCACCTGGGCCGCCCGGTTGGAGTCGGACATACTGTCGCGGTTCAGGATCGTGACCTTGTGGTTCATGCCGTCCGTCGCCGAGGATGCCGTCCTTGATGGCGGCCTCGGTGTGCTTCACCTGCCAATCATCGGATACGGCGAAGGCCGCGAAAGCGCCGGTCTTGGGCTGGACGAGACCCACCTTGATCTCCCGGCCTGACTGAGCCCCAGCGCTGACCGTAGTCGTAGACCCGGCAGCGGTCGTCGCAGTCGTTACCGAGCTGCTCGTGCCCCCGCCGGCCGCGGTCGTGGTAGGGCCGGCGGTCGTGGTCGTGCTTCCTCCACAAGCCGCCACCAATGCTCCAAGCCCGCTGCCTACGCCGATCGTGGCACCTGCAATACCAGCGATCTTGAGAAAATCGCGTCGGCTAACAGACTTGCCGGCGAAGGAACCTTCTTCCCCTGTTTCGTTTGAGCCGTGATGATCCGCCATGTCCCCCTCCTCGTCCGTACGAGCGATTCTCAGGCCCCTTCGGCCTGTCTGACTTGCCGAGCATGGCACTCGCGTGATTATCGCTATGTGGACACAGCTAAGCAAGTATTGCAATGAAGATATCCACTCGTTAGATTGGTGTCAAGCACGGCCGTCTTCACATGAGGGGGGAATCGTCCACGTAGGTGGCCACTGACACGAAGGGAGAATGCAGATGGGCGAATGGGAATTGGAGGGCAAGCCGGCTCTCATCCTCATCCACATGCAGCATGCCATCACGGATCCTGGGGGTAAGGTCGCGCATTTTCACGCCAAGGCGACCTGGGAGTCAGGGATCATCCCGAAGCAGCAGGCCCTGCTCAGGACCTTTCGGGAAAAGGGTCTGCCTGTGATTTACGTCAACTCGACAGTTCCGCCCGACGGGTGGGAAAGGATGCCTCACTATGGCCGCTTCCACGCGGCTCTTCGCAAGGCGCACGCCATGGACCGATCCATCGTGGCAGGCACCAAAGACACTGAGGTCCTGGAGGCTGTGGCCAATCTGCCGGGAGAACCCGTGTTGAGTAACTTCATATACGGGATCTTCTCAAACAACACAGGAGGCGATCTCCGAAGGATTCTCGATGATCTGGGCGTTGACACCCTGGTGATGGCCGGTGTGGCTACCGGTATGGCCGTCATGGCCAGCGTCCTTCAAGCCACCGACATGTTCTACGACGTCATCGTGCCCAGTGACGCCTCGATAGATGCGAACGAGACCCTCCACGAGCTGGCGATGAATCAGATCATCGAGGACTATGCCCTCGTCACAACCACTGACGACGTCATCGCACATCTACGGAAGTCCAACCGTGACGAGTAGAAGCCTAACTGTGACGACCAACTGCCCCGACGGTATCGAGGCCGACAGGGCTTCTCTCTAGAGGAAGGGGAAAGCACCTTGGGTTACGGGAGACTGACAGACAAGGTCGCCTTCATCACCGGAGGCGGAATCGGCATCGGCAAGGCTATCGCCAAAGGCCTACGCCGACGAAGGAGCCACCGTGGTCATCGCGGCCCGCAACCGGGCCAACATGGATGAGACTGTCGGAGAGCTCCAGGCGAAAGGTGCGACGGCGCTCGCCATCCCCATGGACATTACCAAAGAACAAGATGTCATCGACGCCGTCAGGACGGCCATCGACAGCCTTCGACCGCATCGACATCCTGGTCAACAACAGCGGCATCGGTGGTCCCACCTGCTACACGTGGGACCTGTCGCTAAAGGATTGGAACGAGATCATCGCCGTCGATCTCACCGGCAGCATGCTCTGCGCCCGCGAGGTGCTCAAACACATGGTGCCGGCCGGCAAGGGCGGCATCATCATCAACATAGGGGCCGAGGGGGGCAGAAGCGGCGACGGCCGCTCGGGGTATCCCATGCGGGCCGGCTACTGCTGCGCGAAAATGGGTGTCATCGGCCTCACCGAGACCCTAGCCCGTGAATGTGGCCCTCACAACATCCGCGTGAACTGCATCAGTGCCGCGGCCGTCCGCGGAGATCGCTGGGTGCGAGTCATGCAAGCGAAGGCTAACGCGTTGGGCATCCCTGTGGAAGAAGTCATCGCCAACGTAGTGAAGAACGTCTCGCTCGGCCGTCCCGCCGAGGAATACGAACTGGCGAATGTCGCCGTGTTTCTCGCTTCCGACGAATCGAGCGCGATGACCGGCCAAACTGTGGTAGCTCACTGCGGTCTGCATTGGGGAGTCTGAGTTTGGCCAATGCATCGAGCGGCCTAGGCGTTTCGCGAATCTCACTCTGTGTATTGCCTATTGCCATATGTGGACGCAGCTGTGTAACATCAGGCCGGAGCCGGGGCCGTCGAGGTTCCTTGCAGAGATGGAATCAAATCCACCGGATGCAGAGAGAGGTTAGAAAAATATGGCCAGGATCGACTTCGAGAACCATTTCGCCGCGACCGACGTGGCTGGCAGCCGTGCGCCGGAACGACCTCCAACTGCCGGCATGGTCAATCTCCATGTTCGATCCCGGTTCCCCGATAGCCGCATCGGCTTACCGATCTCGGCGAAGGCCGGATCAAGGCCATGGACGAGGCCGGCATCGATGTGGCCGTCCTCTCGCTCAGCGCTCCCGGCATCGAGCGGTTCGACCCGCCGGTCGGCACCAAGACTCGCCAAAGCAGCCAACGACGAACTCGCCGCGGCCATCGACAAGTACCCGGACCGCTATCGCGGATTTGCCGCCCTGTCCGCACGGGACACCGACGCCGCCGTCGTGGAGTTCGAGCGATGCGTGAAGGAACTCGGCTTTGTGGGCTGGAACACTCACTCCAACTTCGGCGACTCCTACCTCGATGAGAAGAGGTACTGGCCGCTCCTCGCCAAGGCCGAAGAGCTGGCGGCCCCCATCTACATCCACCCTGACCTGCCGATCATCCCTCAGTTCCGCACCTACGGTTTCGGTCTGGCCGGTCCCGTCGTACGGATACGGGGCCGAGACGGCTCTGGCCATGATGCGGCTGGTGATCGGCGGCGTGTTCGACGTGTTCCCGAAGCTGAAGATCATCCTCGGCCACTACGGCGAAGGTCTTCCCTTCATGATGGACCGCGTCAACCGTCCCTACGTCCAGGGACTCGTGCGCACCGACCCCGCCATCGCGCCGAAGCTCAAGAGGACCCCGGCCGAATACCTCTTGGATAACATGGTCGTCACGACCAGCGGCAACTACTCCAACTCGGCGTTCATATGCACCAAGAGCGAGCTGGGCATCGAGCGCATCGTGCTGGGCAGTGACTACCCCTACGAGAGCATGAGCTCTTGCACCGGCTTCCTCGACAAGCAATTGCTGTCGCCGGCCGAATCGCGGCAGCTCTACGAAACGAACGCTGCTTCCCTGGGGGTCAAGGTCTAGCGGGAGCCGGCGGGGGCGACCTTACTTACCTGCGGCGGTCCAGCTCTCTTCTGGGACGGGCGGCTGGCTGCCGGGTCGCTGCCCTGTCTTCAGTTTCTCCAACAGCTCAGCCAGGCGGTCATATGAATCGCGGACGCCTATTTCCATCCCGCTTTGGAGCTGACCGTCACGATCTGCCACCGACTGGTAGACGACCTGGGCGGCCACCTTCGTCCGGCCGTCGGGCAATGCCTCGAATCTCGCCGTCTCGAGAACGACGTGACCCTTTTCGGGAAGCCCTTCGAACTCGAACGTATCGGTGATGCGCTCGGGGTATTCGACCTCGTGGAACACGCCGTGAAACGCATATTCGTTCCCAGCGTTGTCTCTATGGACATATCGCCACGAGCCACCGGCCCTCGGCTCGAATCTGTCGATGGTCATCGTGAGCTCGCGCGGCCCCAGCCATTGCTTGTAGAGCTCAGGATCCGTGTACGCCTCAAAGACCAGTTCTCGAGGAGCGTCAAGAATCTTGGTAATGAAAAGCTCTTGTCTTCCCGGTTCCACGGTGATCTCGGTGGGGGTGGTTCCTGTCGTGGCCATTTCGTACCGCCTTCATCTGAGTCCCAGTTCTGGAAGCGTTCCCCTCGGTTCTCCCCTCACAGCCACGGGAACAATCCACCGGATGCTGCGCTCCAACCACTGGCGTTTGGATCTGTGGGATACGGTGCTCGAAACCGAGGGGGACTGGTGAGGCGACAAAATCTGGTGCTGTTTCTCTTGGCGGGGTTAATAGTCACTGCGTCCCTCTTGGCGGCCTGTGGGTCCGGGGGCCCGGTGCGGATCTCGGCGCCAGGTTCCACGTCCAGCTCCCAGGCGGGCGACTCCCCGGGCGCCTCGGTCTCCGCGACGACCCAAGCCCCTTCACCCACCCAGCCCACTTCGCCCACCTCGGCCGCCTCACCCACGACGACCACTCAGCAGGTCTCGGCCGACGTCGCCCTCGCTCAGGCGATCGAACGGCTGCAGGCCGCCCTCGGGCTGCCGGATGGAGCCGTGACCAAGTCTTCGAAGCCCCCACTCCTCCCGGGTTCCGGCGCGGTGCTCCAGTGGAAGGGGGGAACCGCGGAGCTCGCCGTCGACACCGGCCTCATCCGTGTGATCCGTCAGGACTGGCCCGCGGCGGCCAAGTCGGCGCCGCTTGTTGCAAACGCTGAGCTCGATGCGGCCGCGACTCGGATCGCGACGCTTCTCGGCTGGGATGACGCGTCCCTTGCCGCCGCTCATTTCACGCCGGGAGAGTCCAAGCTCCTCCCGCGCAGCGAGACTTTGACCGAATACTGCAAGACGTGGGTCGGCCACGACGACCAGGGGCTCCCGAACACGGGCTTGATCGACGTGGGTCTGGACGCGGGGACCAAGCAGCTCCTGTCGTTCGCGTACTTCCCTGGCCCAACCGGCTCCGCGACGAACGCGCCGGGCACCCTCACCCAGGTAGACGCAGTCAGGATCGCCAAGGGGGTCATCGGCAGCAATTCCCAGCGGCCGACGACCACGGCGCCGCCGGGCCAATCCACGATGAGCACCGTGCCACTGGGAGTCGTGGTCGAGAGCGCCGTGCTAACGCACACCAGCGCCCCGGGAATCACCGGTGGCAAGGACTTGCTGGTCTGGATCGTGAAGCTTGGGGGAAGCACTTCCACCGGCCTGATAAGTGCGACCGTCTATGTGGACGCCAAGACCGGCGCCGTGCTCACGTGGTCCTCCGCGGCATAGGAGAGACCAGCATGCAGACAGCGGAACAACGCACACTCGGCGCTTGAGGGATCCTCGTGCCTCCGCCCACCCTCTAACCGATATTGTCGCCCGCGGTCCGCGTCAGGCCGATAGCTGCTCCTTCACCAGACGCTTGCCCAAGCTGATGAGGGTCAACACCGGCGGCAGGCCGTCGGGCTCGGGCAGGACGCTGGTATCGCAGACATAGAGACCGGCGATCTCGGTCTGCAGGTCCGCGTTCACCAGATCGCCGATGCGCACCGTTCCGCTCGGGTTTGCGCCCATCGGGGGCGTGCTGAAGATCGAGGAGGCGTCGCAGCCCGCTCGCACGAGGATCTTGGTCGCGACCTCCGCTCCATGGGCGAACAGACGCCGTTCCTGATCGCCGATAGGCTTCGAGACCGTTCCGTTCACCGCGACATATCCGTTCAGTCCGTCCTTGATCTTGGTCAGGATTCCGAGTGTGTGCGGATAGCGCCTCATCCGGCCCAGATTGGTGGGGAGGTGCTTGGTGCCGGCCCAAGCATCCCGGAGAACAAGAACGGCCACGGATCCCAGGCGTCGGCCATGAGTAGGCCCTCTTCCAGCAGGTCGAATGTGCCGCAGCTCATGGGGATGTCATGTGTGGAACCCGGTCCCGGGTAGGTGCCGTAGGTGGTGATGAGGGGGTCGACGAATACACCTCGACCCGCGGTGGGAAAGCCGGAAGCCTGCATGATGATAGCCGAACCCATGCCGTTTCCAGCCAGCACCACAGTTTCAGCCTCGACCTCGAAGGGTCCGGACCGGCCCAAACCACGTACACCGGTCACGCGTCCGCCGTCCGAAAGCACCTGGTCGACCCGCATGCCGGTCCGTAGGCGGCCACCAGCGGCGACCGTCTCGGCGATGTAGTCGCGCGCCGTCCATTTCGCCCCCTTGGGGCAACCCGAATAGCACTTGGCGCTGAGGTCGCACTTTTCGGCGCTGATAAACTTGAGCAGCGGGCGCCAGTCAAGGCCTTCGTCCTGCGCCGCCTGCCGGATCAGTTTCGCTCCTGCGCCGATGAGGCGCTCGGGCAGCGAAGCCAGGTTGAGCTCCTTCGTTACTTCCTCGACGTAAGGCGCAAGGTCGATGCCATAGCGATCCTTGAGCATGGCCGCCGGAGGTACCGCCGTCCCACAGAAGGCGACTGAACAGCCGCCCACCGTGAGGAGACGGCCGAAAGCCGTCCCCTCCACTGAAACAAGGTTTGGAGTGAGGGGACCCTGGCGGTCGACCATTCGGGAAAGGGTGACATAGTTTCCCAGCGGCCGGTCGTCGGCTCCATCTCGGGGACCGAGGACATCTTCACCCTTGCGGGCAAGTTCACGCGCCACTGTGGCACCGCCCGGCCCGCTACCCACCACGACCGTCTTAGCAGTGAGGCGCTCGACTCCGGCCGTCATTGTTCCTCCTCGTTCGTCGGACGATGCCCTGGTAGTGACTGTGAACCTCTGGGCCAGCGGGCGCCCAGCGTTATTTCTTCGCGCCAGATCTCGTTCCCGAAGAGGATGTGCCAGCCCGGCTCCACCATGTCTCTCCACTCCGCGAGGAAGCTCTTGAAGGCGTCGGAGGCCGCGTCTCTCTCGTAGAAATCTTTCAAGCTGTTCAGGTGCATGATCCCCACGTATTTGTAGGGGACACCGTTGGGGGAGACAGCCCCATCGACCTTGACCAACTCGAACTTGTCGCATGATCCCAGGCCGTCCATCAAGGGGCCTTTCGAACGTTCCAGATAGTCTGCGTACTGTTCGTCGCTCACGTGCGGGGCGAGATTGTCGAGGATTATCTCTTTGGGCACGGGTGTCACCTCCATATGAATTGCTTTACGGGATAAACATCATACATGGCCAGGTCGCACTGTCAATTAGAATCCATGTTCCGGTCTGGTCCTGCAATCGAGGACCCGCGT
>CAVYVU010000003.1:0-8315 GCA_963772095.1 uncultured Thermoleophilia bacterium | reverse complement strand
GAGGTGGCTCGCAGTAGGCTCGGACTACGCCCCCAGCCGATCCAGCAATGCCGGTAGCTGAGTGAGGTCGTCGAGCACGTAGTCGGGCCGGGGTTCGGTCCCCGCCGCCTCGTATCTGTGCCAGTCTTCCAACGTCGTCGCTCCAGTAAGCACGAGCACCGTCACCATGCCCGCCCGCTCGCCCATCGCTACATCGGTGTCCAGTCTGTCGCCGATGAAAACTGTCAACTCCGCGCCGATCCCCGTAATCTTGGCCAAAGCCTCAGCCAACGCCAGTCCAGGCTTGCCCATGACGACAGGCTGCCTGCCGGCGGCAGTCGCGACGGCCGCCACCAGCGCACCCGCCCCCGGTGCGAGTCCATGGGGCACGGGAAAGGTGGGGTCGGGGTTCGTGGCGACGAAGAGAGCACCTCCCGCAATCGCGGCTTGGGCCTCAGCCAGAGCCCGATAGGTGACGCCGCGGTCCATCCCCACCACGACTGCCGCCACCCGGCCGCGCGACGCCGGCCGCCGGCTCGCCCGGGCCCGGAGGCGCCTGTCTTGCCGGACTCGGCTGGCTCGGCCGGCCCGCCCGACGCAACCGACTGCCCCGCGACTCCGTCGTCACCTGCGTGCATCGGCACCAGCCCAGCCTCGGCCAACTCGCGGATCAGTCCCTGCTCCCCCACCACGAGTACCTCAGTGCCGGCGGGGAAGCGCTCTCGCAACCAGCGAGCGGTGACCACCCCGGACGAAAGCACGCGATCGGCGTCGGCGGGAAGCCCCATGCCGGTCAGCCTCGCCGCCACATCCTGCCTGTAAGTGGTGGAGTTGTTCGTCACGTAGCGGAGATCGAGCCGCGGGCCAGTATGTCCTCCAGCGCTTCGCGGACTCCCGGCAGCACCACGTCGCCGCGGTAGCAGACGCCGTCCAGATCCAGCGCCACGAGTCTGATCTTGTCCGTTCCCATCTCAGTAGCCTACCCTC
The DNA here is from genome assembly GCA_963772095.1 of uncultured Thermoleophilia bacterium. GTDB lineage: Bacteria > Actinomycetota > Thermoleophilia > RBG-16-64-13 > RBG-16-64-13 > Chersky-299. The sequence goes on along the minus strand of CAVYVU010000003.1, from coordinate 7,349 downwards.
TTCACGCCGCTCGGACACAGCGCCTCTTCACGCCGCGACTCATTTCACCGCGACCCCGCGGTCATCACGCAATCCCAGCCGATGCACCACTTTGCCCATCCCCGAGAACTCCAGATCGATAGCCGCGGACGGGCACACCTCGTGGCAGCAGTAGCAGCGGATGCAGCGCTTGTCGTCGACCAGCGCCACCTGCTCGCCCATCTGTATAGCATTCCCCGGACACGCCTGCTCGCACGCCCGGCAGGAGGTACAGCGGCCCCTCTTGGGCCTGGGCACGGGGCTGAAGGCGCTCCTCAGTATGGGCCTCACCAGCGCCTCCACCGCTGCAATCGAACTCACCCCCACCGCCCGGGTGAGCTTGCCGGGCCCTTGAAGTCGCTCACCTGCAGCTCGCTCACCGGCACGCCCACCGTCTCGAGGTCTTTCGCGCGGCCGTCCCACATGCCGCGCTCGCGGGCGGCCACCAATACGGGCACGGCCTGAACGTCGATCCGGGCGATGCGACAGCACGCGACGTCTATGGCGACGGGATCCACGCCGGCCAAGAGAACGCCCAACTGGCGCGCGTTCCCAGCCGTCCCCGGCCCGGACCCTTCCAGCGCGGTGACCCCGTCCACCACGGTCAGCCGCGGTTGGATCAGGTCCACTATGTCGAGGAGCATGTGGGCGAAGCGAAGAGGGTCCGAGAGCCTGCCGTGATAGCCCACCTTGTTCAGTCCCGGCACCACCCCGAACATGTTCTTCACGGCTCCGGTGAACGTCATGAAATTGTGGGTCTTGAACTTGGCCAGGTTGATCACGCCGTCCGCCGCCAGTATGGGGCACACCACGTCCACTCTTCGCGCCAGCCGAGCCTCAGGATGCGCCACGGTCTCCGACCCGGTGTCAAGGTTCAGTTCGAACGAGTAACGATCGGCTACTTCCTTGAGGCCGGTCTTCCGGAACACGCGTTCGAGCACCGTCCGCGAATACACGATGCCCGCGCCCGGGCTCTCCACCACCACCGGGTGGGCTCCCGCCTCCATCACTTCGAGCGCTACCGCGGCGACGACCGCCGGATGAGTCGTGATGCCCAACTCCGGGGCCGCGGCAAGGAGCAGATTGGGCTTGAGGGCGATCCGCTCGCCGGGGCGGACGAAAGCCTGCATCCCGCCTAGGGAGCGAGCAGCCGCCGAAGAGCCGCCCGCACCGCGTCGAACTCGTAGTCCGCGCACCGTGCCGCCACCACCGCCGCACGCGTGTGTCCCACCTGGAGATCGGAACCTAAAGATGCCGGCATGGATCGCTCCTGTCCGCTCTCTCCCAGCCAGCCGAGCCGGGAGGCACGTTTGCGCCCGATGCGTGTCGGGCAGCTTGCTATTCTAACGGCAAGCGGGCAGGTGCGCCGCATAGACTAGAACGAACAGGAGGCCCCGCGCCCATGGCAGCCATGACGTTCAAGAGCGCTCTCTTGGAGAAGATAGTCCGCAGTGCCGACACCACGAGCTACCGCTTCTCGCGGCCGCCCGAGTACACGTTCAAAGCCGGGCAGTGGTACACGATCACCCTCGCCACCCCGGGCGGGCCCATCGACCACCACTTCAGCCACGCCGACTCCCCCACCGAGTCCTTCGTCGAGCTCACCACGCGGCTCACCGGCTCCGAGTTCAAGAACGCCCTCGATTCGCTGCCCGTGGGCGCGGAAGTAGAGATCCAGGGACCATACGGCAGCTTCCTCTTTGGCTACGACCTCCCCAAGATCGCCTTCCTCACCGGCGGCATCGGAGTAACACCCGTGCGAAGCATGTTCAAATTCTTGTTCGATACGGGTGCGGCCGGCAGGCGGCCGGATCAAAAACTGGTGGTGTTCTACGGCAGCATGACCGAGGACGGCATCGTCTACAAAGCGGAGTTCGACCAGTTCGAACGAGACTTTGGCGGACATGCGGGTGGTCCACGTGATCACCAACCCCACCGAGTCGTGGAAAGGCTACGGCGGATTCATCACCGCCGACACCGTGAGGGCCGAGCTCCCCGACCCCAGCGAATGGACCTACTACATCGTCGGACCCCCGCCGATGATCACGGCCATGCGGAAGGTGATGGAGCAGCTCGAGATCCCCAAGGCTCAGACCGTCATCGAAAGCTTCGAGGGATACGTCTCTTAGCTGGCCGCCCCGGCTCCGATCAAAAGCCTCGGCTTCCGTCAAAGGCCTCTGCTCCCCGTCAAGAGCCTCGGCTTCCGAGAGCTCCTGTCAGAGACCGCCCGGACACCCGACGCCGCCGCTTGTTCGACGCGTTCCGCAGAAGCACTCTGCAGCCGAGGACAGCCTTCTCAAAGCACCCCGACAGTGAGGTCGTGGCATCCGCCTCACCCCGAAAACAATACCAGCAGCCCGCGCACATACCGACAGCTTCCAGGCCGCCCGCCCTCCCGACCACGGAGATCTCGTCCCTGAGCACATGACCCACGGCAGGCAGGTCCACGCATGGGTGCAGATAGCCGCCCGGATCCACGCTGAAGTACTTGCGTCCCGCTTGACAGCCCGGGCCGGACGACGGCGCACCCTCCACGGGCCACCGGCGCAGATAGCTGGCGCTGTTGAGCAGGGCGTTAGAAGACCTCTTCATCTCCAGCAGTTGGCGGGTGGTCGCCGCATCGACCGGGAAGATGTACGAGCTGGGACCCGTCTTTCGGGCGTGATAGGGCTGTACGATGAAAAACACTCCCAACCGCTCCGCCAGCGTCCCCAGATCTTGGATGCAACCGGCGTTCTCCGCGGACAACACGGTCATAAACCCACCGATCCTGTGGCCCTCGACGAACTCCTCGGCAAGGAGACGCAGGCAATTCAAGACCACGCCGTGCGATCCGGGTACCCCGCGCTGCGCGTCGTGGAGCTCGGGAGACGGCGAGTCGAGCGAAACCATGAGGCTATCGAGTCCGGCGTCCTTCAGTCGAAGCAGCCGTTGCCGGGTGAGCAGGCTGCCGTTGGTGGTCACGGAAGTCCACAATCCCAACGACGACGCAGTGGCCACGATCTCTTCCAGGTCCGCCCTCAGAGTCGGCTCCCCACCGGTGAAGTTCACCATCCGGCAGCCGTAGTCCCTTATCTTCGCTAGTCCGGCCTGGATCTCGGGAAGGTTTAGCTCTTGCTCCCGCTCGCTGGGGGATCTCCAGTAGCCGCACATCCCACACCGAGCCGTGCACCGATAGGTGAGCTCCCAAAGGCAGTTCATGAACCGCTCGCCTGACAGCGCCGACAGCCCGGCGGTCAGAGAGAATCGCAGCATCTGCCCTTGGGTTCGCACCTTTCGGCTGAATCCGACGCTATTTCAGCTTGAGCCGGAGCACGCGGGGAAGCACGCCCCCGTTCTGGAAGTAATCCACGTCCACCGACGAATCGAGCCGCGCCCGGCACACGAAAGACCGTTCCACGTCGCCGACGCCCGACGCTCCCGGGCCTTCGCCGCGGCGGATCCGCACTGTCACGGGAGCCCCTGGGGCCAAACCGGCGCTGATGCCCTGGATATCCACCAGCTCATCGCCGGTTATGCCGAGGCTGTCCACCGTGGTCCCAGGCTCGAGTTCCAGCGGCAGGACCCCCATGCCGACAAGGTTGCTCCGATGGATGCGCTCGAAGCTCTCCGCGATCACCGCCCGCACCCCGAGCAAAGCCGGGCCCTTCGCCGCCCAATCGCGAGAACTGCCGGTGCCGTACTCCTTGCCAGCGAAGATCACCAGGGATACGCCTTCCGCCTGGTAGCGGCACGCGGCGTCGTAGATGGTCATGAGCTCACCGGACGGGAAGTGGGTGGTCCAACCGCCTTCGCGCCCTCCCGCCATCGCGTTGCGCAGGCGCACGTTGGCGAAGGTGCCGCGCATGAGGACCTCGTGATTGCCCCTCCGAGAGCCGTAAGTATTGAAGTCGCACGGCTGCACGCCGTGCTCCATGAGAAATCGGCCGGCCGGGCTGTCCGGCGCGATGGACCCCGCCGGCGAAATGTGGTCGGTAGTCACCGAGTCGCCGAGGATAGCCAACACCCGCGCTCCCACGAGATCCTTCGGGGCCTCTGGCTCGGGCGTGAAGCCGTCGAAGAAGGGCGGTTCCCGCACGTACGTCGACTGGGGATCCCACTGGAACAGCGCGCCGGTGGGCACGGCCATCTCGCGCCAGGCCTCACTACCTGCCAGCGCTGTCGCGTATTCCTCCACGAACAGGTCCGGACTCAGAGAGGTCCGCGCGAACTCGACCATCTCGTCGGCCGAGGGCCAGAGATCGCTCAGAAAGACGGGCGTCCCCTGGGCGTCGTAACTGAGAGGTTCACGGGTGAGGTCGATATCCACGGTTCCGGCCAGAGCGTACGCCACCACCAGCGGCGGCGAGGCCAGGTAGTTCGCCCGCACCAGAGGATGGATGCGCGCCTCGAAATTGCGGTTGCCGCTGAGCACCGCCGCCAAGATCAGCTCCTGCTCCTTAACGACCTTTTCCAGCCCGGGCGCGAGAGGACCACTGTTGCCGATGCAGGTGGCGCAGCCGTAACCCACCACGTCGAATCCCAGCTCTTCCAGGTACGGAAGCAGCCCAGCGCGCGTCAAGTATCCTGTGACGGCGCGCGACCCGGGCGCCAAGCTGGTCCGGACCCAAACCGGTCGCTTGAGCCCTCGCTGCACCGCGTTGCGCGCCAAAAGGCCGGCGCCGAGCATCAGGACCGGGTTCGAGGTGTTGGTGCAGCTCGTGATCGAGGCTATGACCACGGCACCGTCCGCTATGACGGCCTTGCTACCATCAACCTCTACCTCAGCTTTGATGCTCTCCGCTCTTCCGTGGGCCAGTTCGGGCAGGCTCTGATGAAAGCGCTCGCCCATGCTCTCCAGCAGCACCCGGTCCTGTGGCCGCCGGGGGCCGGCCAGGCTAGGCCGGACCTCGCCGAGGTCGAGCTCAACCACCCTCGAGTACTCGGGAACCGGTGCCCCCGCCAGTCGGAAGAGGCCCTGGGCGCGGCAGTACGCTTCCGCGCGTTCGCACAATTCAGCCGAACGACCCGTGGCGCGCAGATAGTCGATCGTCGTGCCGTCAACGGCGAAGAACCCGCATGTCGCTCCGTACTCCGGGGCCATGTTGGCGACGGTGGCCCGATCGGCCAAGGTGAGAGCTGCCGCCCCCGAGCCGAAATACTCCACGAACCTGCCCACCACTCCCACGCTCCGCAGCAGTTGAGTGACGGTGAGCACCAGGTCGGTGGCGGTCGCGCCCGGCGGCAGCGATCCTTTGAGGTCTACTCCCACCACGTGCGGGACCAGCATGAAGTATGGCTGCCCGAGCATCACGGCTTCGGCCTCGATGCCCCCCACCCCCCACCCCAGCACGCCCAGGCCGTTGATCATGGTGGTGTGCGAGTCGGTGCCGACCACCGTGTCGGGGTACGTCCATGGCTGCCGCGCCTCTGTGCCAAGGCCCGTGGCCCCGGCATCGCCCCGCACGGCACCGGCGTCCCGTCGGACGACGTCGGCCAGATACTCGAGGTTCACCTGGTGGACGATCCCCGCGCCCGGCGGCACCACCCGCAGGTTGGAGAACTCGCCCTGCGCCCACCGCAGAAGGGCGTAGCGCTCGACATTCCGGTCCATCTCCAGTTGCATGTTGCACTGGCAGGCATCGGCCTGGCAGGCGAAATCCACCTGCACCGAGTGGTCGATCACCAGGTCCACGGGCACACTCGGGTTGATGACCTCGGGCGCCCGGCCCAGACGCGCCAAAGCGGAGCGGAGAGCGGCCAAATCGACCACGCACGGCACCCCCGTGAAATCCTGCAGGAGGACGCGGGCAGGCATGAAGGCGAACTCCGGGCGCTCCACCGCGGAAGCGTCCCAGTCGGCAAGAGCCAGCACGTCCTTCTCCTCCACCACGCCCCGCCCACAATGTCTCAGGGCATTCTCCAGGAGCAGCCGGATGGAGTACGGCAGTCGGGCCAGGTCGCGGCCGGTGGTGCGCGCAAACCGTTGAAGATCGGCCACCCGGGTCGCGCTCCCCGCCAGCTCGAGCATGGTCCAAGCCCCGAAGGGGCCCACTCTAGAAGAGAGATCGTTGTCAGCCATCGCCCCGCGCTCCATCTGTTCGCACTAGAGATACACTCGGTCGCCTCTGGCGCCGCCGGCTTCCCGTCCCATGGCCACGTTGTTCAGCGCCCGCACATACGCCTTGGCGGATGCTTCCAATACATCGATGGAGACGGCCTGGCCGGCGTACCGTTTGCCGTCCACCTCCACCACCACGCGCACCTCGCCCAGGGAATCCTTGCCCGAAGTGATGGAGCGCACCTGATAGTCCATCAGCTTACCGCTCACCCCCACTGCGTCGTCGATGGCCAGGAAGATCGACTCCACCGATCCACCGGAAAAGGCTTTGCCCGGATGAGGTTCTTTCGCTTTGACGACCTCTACCTGGCTGGATGATGTGATCTCCGATCCGGCAGACACGTAGAACCGCGTCAATGAATAGACATCTTCCCGTTCCCGCATCTCTTCGCCCACCAGAGCTTCGAGATCTGCGGCGGTGACTTCCTTCTTCTTATCCGCGATCACTTTGAAACGGCGGAACGCCTCGTCGAGCTCGGCTCCGTCCAGATGGATTCCTACCTCTGCCAGGTGCGATTGCAGCGCGTGCCGTCCCGAGTGTTTGCCCAGGACGATGTCCGATTCGGTGAGCCCGATGTCCTTGGCGTGCATGATCTCGTAAGTGGACCGCTCCTTGAGCACCCCGTCCTGATGGATGCCGGACTCGTGCGCGAAAGCATTCTTCCCCACGATGGCCTTGTTGGCCTGGACCATGTGGCCGGTGAGACTCGACACCATGCGACTACTACGGGCTATCTCGGCGGTCACGACATTGACCGGCCGTTGCTCGATGTCCCGGCGAGTGACGAGGGCCATGACCACTTCCTCGAGAGCTGCATTGCCGGCTCGCTCACCTAATCCGTTGATCGCCACCTCGACCTGGGTGGCGCCTCTCTCCACCGCGGCCAGCGAATTTGCCGTAGCCAAGCCAAGATCGTTGTGGCAGTGCACGCTCAGAACCACGTTCTCCAGGCCGGGAGCCTTCGCGTACAGTTGGTCGATGAGCGCGGCGAACTCGGTGGGCAGCGTGTAGCCCACCGTATCCGGGATGTTGATCGTGGTTGCGCCCGCTTGGATCGCGGTCTCCACCACCTGGGCCAAGAAGTCGACCTCCGACCGGGTGGCGTCCATCGCGGAGAATTCCACATCCCCGGGGCAGAGCGACACGGCCAACTCCACCATCTGCTTGGTGATCGCCAAAGCCTCTTCGCGGGTCTTGCGCATCTGGTGCTCCAGATGGATGTCTGATAAC
>CAVYVU010000002.1:0-9279 GCA_963772095.1 uncultured Thermoleophilia bacterium | reverse complement strand
CGCCAGGAGCTCGGGCACACCGAATGGCTTGGTCAAATAATCGTCGGCTCCGGCATTCAGAGCGTTCACCTTGTCGTTTTCCTGGCCGCGCGCCGAAAGGATGACGATGGGCACCAGCGACCACTCGCGGACCCGCCTGATGATCTCCATACCGTCCATGTCCGGAAGACCCAGATCCAGCACGACCAGATCCGGCATCCGAGAAAGAATCCGTTCCAAGCCCTGGCGGCCGGTCTCGGCCTCAGCTACCTCGTAGCCCTGATTCTCGAGAGCCGCCTGTAGAAAACGCCGGATGGGGGCGTCGTCCTCGATCACCAGGACCTGTGCCGTCATGGCGGCCGTTTCTTTGGCGCTCACTCGCAGGCCTCCTGTTGTTCGCGCATCTCCATGTCCGGGGGCAGACCCTCCAGGGGTATCCGGAAGGAGAACACAGCTCCTCCCCCCTTGCGATTTTCGGCACCGATGACGCCTCCGTGTGCCTCCACGATGGCCCGAGCGATAGCGAGGCCCAATCCGACCCCTCTTTCGGCGCTGTTCGCGGAGGCTGCTCCCCGGAAAAGCTTGTCGAAGACCCTGAGTTCCTCGCCCTCGGCCAGCCCCGGTCCCCGGTCGGCGACGGCGATCACCACTCCGGCGTCCTCCGCCCGCGCGGAGATGTCGATAGCGGTACCCGGGTCGGCGTACCGGACGGCGTTCTCCAATAGGTTCACCAGCACCTGTTCGATGAGGACGCCGTCCAGGGGCACCATCGGCAGATCGACGGGTAGAAGCTTGTTGACCTTTCGGCCGGCCAGTTCTTTTCGAAGGCGGCCGAGAGCTGAACCGATGACATCCTCCACTGGATACCATTGCTTCTCCACCTGGATCGACCCGGCGTCCAGCCTCGTCATGCTCAGCAGGTTGTCGACCAGCCGGGCAAGGCGATTGGACTCCTCCCAGACCTCTTTGAGCAACTCATGACGGGTCGCCGCGTCCCCTTCGTCCCCCAGCTCCAGAAGCGTGCTGCTGGTGCCGGAGATGACCGCCAGAGGCGTCCGTAGATCGTGCGATACCGAACTGAGCAGCGAGCTCCGCAGGCGTTCCGTCTCCATTTCGACCAAAGCGCACCGGGTCTGCTCAGCCAACTCGTCGCGCTCGATAGCCAAGCCGATCTGAGTGGCCAGGGTCTCTAGAAGCTGCCGGTTGTCCGGGGAAAGAAGCACTTCGCCTTCGGGGGGAGCCACAGCCAGCACTCCGGCCGTGCCCCGCGGTGTGATCATGGGCAGATAGAGGTAGTTCGCGTCCGGCAGGGTGTCCGTGGCGTTGCCCGCCAGCTCTCCATGTTCGTAACGCCCACGTCGCCACGGCGATCTCTCGCTGCCCCAACTCCGTCTGGCTTGTGGACGAGACCACCGGCTCGAGACGGCCGCCTTCTCGTGGCAGGTAGATCGCAACAGCGCTGCCGAACATCGCGGAGACTTCGCGCTCCGCCGTTGCCGCCAACTGGTGGACTCCGGACACCGCGGACAGTTCGCGGCTGAGGCGATAAAGGGCCTCCAGCCTGCCCTCCCGGCTGCGCGCAGTCTGCACTTGGCGCCGCACCCTGGCTGCAAGTGTGCCGGCCAGAAGCGCCACCACGAGCATGACGACGAGGGTGATCAGATACTGGATATCCTGTACCGCGAATGTGAGATGCGGAGGGACGAAGAAGAAGTCAAACGCCAGAACCCCAGCGATCGCCGCGGTGATCCCCGGGCCCAGTCCGAAACGAGCGGCCACCACGGCTACCGCTAACAGAAAGATGATCGCCTGGTTGGTCTCGGCCAGGCCGACTGCTTTGAAGATCCACGCAACGAGACCCGCAATAAGTACGGCAAAGAGCGCCCAAAGATAGCCCGTCGTAGTCTCAGGCCGGCCGAAGCGCCGGCCGCGCCGCACCTGCGCCGTAGAGTCGGACGCGCCCTGGATAACATAGACGTCGATCTCTCCACTCAGCTCCAATAGATCGTCGACCACACTGCCTCGAAGCAGTCGTCTCAAGCGGGGCTCGGCCGTCTTCCCTATGACGATCTTGGTGACGTTCTGTGCCCGCGCGTAGCTGACGATCTCCTCGGCGATGTCCTCACCCGAAAGAGTGGCCGTCTCGGCGCCAAGACGTTCGGCGAGTCTGACGTTCTCGAGAAGCCGGGTGCGGTGCTCGCTGCTCGGGCTGCCTGCGCGCGACGTTTCGACGCTCGCGGCTATCCACCGAGCGTTGAGGGACCCAGCCAGCCGCTTGGAGGTGCGGATCACCTTCGCAGATGTCGGGCTGGGTCCGATACAGACGAGAAGGGTCTCGCTGGTAGCCCAGGTTTGGCGCGGGCCTCCGGTGGCCAGACGTGAAGTCTCCACATGCACGTGGATGCGGTCCGCGGTCCGCCGCAGGGTTATCTCACGCAGTGCCCCAAGGTTGGGGCCCTTGAAGAAGCTTTGCACTGCCCGCTCGGCCTGCGCGGGAATGTATACCTTGCCTTCCCGCAACCGCTCCAGCAATTCGCGAGGCGGCAGGTCGACGATCTCGACCGAATCGGCCTCGTCGAAAAACGTATCCGGGACCGTCTCGCGGACGTGGACGCCGGTTATCTGGGAGACGATGTCGTTGATGCTCTCCAGATGCTGGACGTTAAGGGTGGTGTACACGTCGATGCCGGCGCTCAACAATTCGTGGACATCCTGCCACCGTTTGGCATGACGCATTCCCGGAGCGTTCGTGTGTGCCAGCTCATCCACCAAGAGGAGGGTTGGACGACGAGAAAGGGCAGCGTCGAGGTCGAACTCCTTGAGTTGGAGACCGCGGTAGTCGACCACCAGCGGCGGGAGGATCTCCAGTCCTTCCAGGAGCATCTCGGTCTCCGGCCGGCCGTGAGGTTCAACGTAGCCGGCGACGACATCCACGCCGGTGGCGCCGAGACGCTGCGCTGCCTCGAGCATCGCGTACGTCTTACCGACGCCGGCTACGTAGCCGAAGAAGATCTTGAGATTCCCGCGGCTTAGACGGGACTCATCAGCCCTGATCTGCTCCAGAAGCTTGTCGGGATCCGGACGGCTCTGTTCCATGTGGCCAACTTAGCAGAGTTATGTGCCGGACGGGTTCGCGGCCGCGTCCGCGGCAGCCTGCGTGACCGAGTCCAGCGCTAGGTTTAGCTGCACGATGTTCACCCGCGGGTCACCGAGGATACCCAGCTGGCGGCCTTTGGTGAACCGGGCGATGAGCGCTTCGACGTCCGTGAGGCTGATACCTCGCACGCGAGCCACCCTCCCGGCTTGATAGTAGGCGGCCGCGGGGCTTATGTCAGGGTCGAGTCCGCTGCCTGAAGCGGTCACGAGGTCTATCGGGACCGGCTGCGTGTTACCGGGATCCGCCGCCCTGAGCGCCGCGACGCGTTCCTGCACTGCCTTGAGAAGAGCGGGGTTGGTCGGACCGAGATTGGAGCCGGAAGACGCCGCTCCGTTGTAGGGCTCGGGACTCGTGGCGGAGGGCCGAGACCAGAAGTATTTGGGGTCGCTGAAAGGTTGGCCGATGAGGCTGGAGCCAACCGCCGCGCCCTTCTGAGTGATGAGACTGCCACTTGCCTTGCGGGGGAACACGCCCCTCGCGATGCCCGTAACGGCCAAGGGATAGATGATCCCGGTGATCACGGTGAGCGCCACGAGAACTACGAGACTTTGCCTTAGCATCTTGAGCATGGTGGTACCCCTACACGAGACGGAGGGAGTGTAGGATGAGATCGATGATCTTGATGCCTACGAACGGCACGACAAGACCTCCCAGGCCGTAGACGAGCAGATTGTTCCGTAGGAGCGCGCTCGCCGCGCGAGGCTTGTATTTGACCCCGCGGAGGGCCAGCGGGATGAGGAACACGATGACGATGGCGTTGAAGATGACCGCGGAAAGGATCGCGCTCTGCGGCGTGGCCAGGTGCATGATGTTGAGCGCGTTCAACTGCGGATAGGTGGCGGCGAAGGCCGCCGGGATGATGGCGAAGTACTTGGCGATGTCGTTGGCGATGCTGAAGGTCGTGAGCGACCCCCGGGTCATGAGGGTCTGCTTGCCGATGTGGACGATCTCGAGCAGCTTGGTGGGGTTGGAATCCAGGTCGACCATGTTGCCGGCTTCTTTGGCGGCCTGCGTGCCGGTGTTCATGGCCACGGCCACGTCGGCCTGAGCGAGAGCGGGGGCGTCGTTGGTGCCGTCCCCGGTCATGGCCACCAGGTGCCCGTCTCCCTGATACTGGCGGATGAGCGCCAGCTTGGCCTCCGGAGTGGCCTCAGCCAGGAAATCATCCACGCCGGCCTCGGCGGCGATCGAGGCGGCGGTCACCGGGTTGTCTCCGGTAATCATGACCGTCTTGATGCCCATCTTCCTCAGATCGTGGAACCGTTCCCTGATGCCGCCTTTGACGATGTCTTTGAGATTGATCACGCCTAGAACCTTCGGGCCGTCGGCCACCACCAGCGGGGTGCCGCCCTGCTTGGCCACCACGTCGACCGCGTCGCGGACCTCCTCCGGAAACGATCCGCCTCGGGCCGCTACGTACGCCTCGACGGCATCGGCCGCGCCTTTGCGGACCTGACGCCCCTCCAGGTCCACGCCGCTCATGCGCGTCTGCGCCGTGAAGGGGACGAAGGTGGCGCCCAGCGCCTCCAGGTCTCGGCCTCGCAACCCGTACAGCTTCTTGGCGAGGACCACGACGCTGCGGCCCTCCGGCGTCTCGTCGGCGAGCGAAGCCAGCTGAGCCGCGTCGGCCAGTTCGCCATCTCGACGCCGCGCGCCGGGATGAACTCGGTGGCCTGCCGGTTGCCGAGGGTGATGGTGCCGGTCTTGTCGAGCAGGAGCACGTCCACGTCGCCGGCCGCCTCGACCGCCCGGCCCGACATGGCCACCACGTTCGCCTGGCTCAGCCGGTTCATGCCGGCGATCCCGATGGCGGACAGCAGGGCGCCGATAGTCGTCGGCGCCAGACAAACCAGCAAGGCGACGAGAATGGTGATCGAGACGACGCTCCCTTTTCCAGCGGCGTCGACGCTGTACTGCGACATGGGCCGCAGGGTGATCACCACGATCAGGAAGATGATCGTCAGCGCCGGCCAGCAGGATGTTCAGGGCGATCTCGTTGGGCGTCTTCTGCCGTTTCGCGCCCTCCACCATGGAGATCATGCGGTCGAGGAACGTCTCGCCGGGCTCGGCGGTCACTCGTACGATGAGCCAGTCCGAGAGCACCCTCGTCCCTCCGGTGACCGCGCTGCGGTCGCCGCCGCTCTCCCGGATCACCGGGGCGCTCTCGCCCGTGATCGCGCTCTCGTCCACCGAGGCGGCGCCAACCACTATCTCGCCGTCGGCCGGGATGAGCTCGCCGGCCTCGACCAAGGTCAGGTCGTTCCGACGCAGCAGCGACGACGAGACCTGCTCGCTGCGAGCATCGCGCCGCGCCTCGGCCAGCTTCGTGGCCACGATCTCCTTCCGCGCCTTGCGGAGGCTCTCGGCCTGTGCCCTGCCGCGCCCTTCGGCCATCGCCTCGGCGAAATTGGCGAAGATCACCGTGAACCACAGCCAGCAGCGAGACGGCGAGGATGAAGCCCGGAGAGCCTTCCCCGTTGCCGACCGCGGCCTGCACGAACAGCGCCAGGGTGAGGAGCGCGCCTACCCAGACCACGAACATGACCGGATTCTTGATCTCCTGGCGCGGGATCGAGCTTCCTGAACGAGTCCAGGGCCGCTTCGCCCAGCAGGTGCCAATCGAGGCCGGCCTTCTCGCCTCTTCCCTAGAGCCGGGATCTCCGCCGCAACGGCCACGTCTTTGTCGCGATTCCCCGAAGTCATCATGTCAGTCTTTCGCCTATCAGTGGATCATGATCAGATGCTCGACGATCGGGCCCAGCGCGAGAGCCGGGATGAAGCTCAGCGCGCCCACCACGACCACCACGGCGATCAGCAGGCCGACGAACATGGGCCCATCCGTCCGCAGGGTCCCGGCGCTCTCGGGGGTGTGCTTCTTCTTGGCCAGGGAGCCGGCGATGGCCAACGTGGGCACCAAGATCCAGAAGCGCCCGATCAGCATCCCGATGCCGAGAGCGATGTTGTAGAAGGTGGTGTTGGCAGACAGACCGGCGAAGGCACTGCCGTTGTTGCCGACAGCCGACGTGAACGCATAGAGGATCTCGGAGAAGCCGTGCGGACCAGGATTGGCGACGCTCGCGCGCCCCGCTCCAGTAGCCACCCCGATCGCCGTGCCGACAAGAATGGCTATGACCGGGATGAGGATGACCAGCGACGCCATCTTCATCTCGTACATCTCGATCTTCTTGCCCAGATACTCCGGCGTTCGGCCGACCATGAGCCCGGCGATGAAGACCGCCACGATAGCAAAGATGAGCATCACGTAGAGCCCGGACCCCACCCCTCCGAAGATCACCTCGCCCAAGTGGATCATCACCAAGGGAACCAGACCGCCGAGCGGCGTGAACGAGTCGTGCATGCTGTCGACCGAGCCGTTTGAGGCCCCGGTCGTGGCCGCCGCCCAAATGGACGAATTGACGATGCCGAAGCGTACCTCCTTGCCCTCCATGTTGCCGCCGGGCTGCGCGGTCGTGGTTCCGGTTGACGGCCTGCAGTTGAGCCCCGGCGGCGGCCTCCTGCGGGACGCCCTGCTGTTCGAAGTGGTAGGCGGCGATCACCATGCCGAACAGCACGATGGTCATAGCCGCAAGCACCACCCAGCCCTGCTTCGTGTTGCCCACCATGCGTCCGAACGTGTAGCAGAGCGCGGCCGGGATGAGGATGATCGCGACCATCTCCAGGAAGTTGGAAAGCGGCGTGGGGTTCTCGAAGGGATGCGCCGAGTTGGCGTTGAAGAAACCGCCTCCGTTCGTGCCGAGCTGCTTGATGGCGATCTGCGAAGCCGCCGGTCCCACGGATATGGTCTGAGTGGTGATCGTCTGGCCCTGCGCGTTGACGTAAGGCTGGACCAGCTGGACCGTTTGCGACGGGTCGCAGGTCTGCACCACCCCTTGCGACACGCAGCGCGATGGCCAAGATGAACGACAGCGGCAGCAGAACGTAGAGGATCGACCGGGTCATGTCCACCCAGAAGTTGCCGAGCCGGTCGGACGAGCGGCGAGAGAACCCGCGTATGAACGCGATCACCACCGCCATGCCGACAGCCGGCCGAGACGAAGTTCTGCACCGTGAGGCCCACCATCTGGGTGACGTATCTTCATGGTGGACTCACCGGCGTAGGCCTGCCAGTTGGTGTTGGTCACGAAACTGACCGCGGTGTTGAAAGAGAGGCCGGGGCTGACGTTTCCCACCCGGCAGGACCACCGGGCAACCACCCCTGGACACGCTGCAGCAAGTAGAGGAGCAGGAAGCCGACCGCGCTGAAGACCAGGACCGTGGCCGCATATCTCTTCCAGCCCATCTCCGTCTCGACGTCGACGCCGGCGACCCGGTACACGAAGCGTTCCGTCGGACCGAAGACCCGGCTGAGACCAAAGATCCGTTTCCCCTCGTACACCCGCGCCATGTAGGCGCCCAAAGGCTTGACCAGGAGCAATACCACGGCGAAGAAAAGCAGGATCTGCAGCCAACCGTGGCTGTTCAACCCAGTTTCTCCGGCTTCACGAGGGCGTAGAGCAGATATCCCAGGAGGATCACGCCGATTATCGCGCTTACGATCAGCATCGATTCCTCTCGCTTTGGCCCCGGCGACGCTGACGGCGGTACCGCGCAGCTCTGTGCGGGGTCGCGGAACCTCTCACAGTCGCTCGAAAAAGATGGCCAGCCCCCACGTAAGGAGAAAAAGCCCCAGCGCGAGAACTAAGAAGACCGCATCCATCCAGCGCCTTTCGTATTGACGGCGCTTAGCTAATCACCCTCTACGTTGAAATCGGGAGGGAAGTGCGGCCTACCGCGTAGGAAAAGCGTAAAAAGGCGCGGATGAAGCGGCGCCGCAGGGAGAGGGCAAGCCTACCTGGGAGTTCGTCTCAATCGGTTCACCCAGTTCATCTTGACGACGAAATCAGGATTCGGACTGACGCCCCTTCCTCGGTCGAGCGCGTCGATCATGGCCATCTCTTCCTCAGTCAGGGCGAAATCGAACACGTCGGAGTTTTCGGCTATCCGCCGCTCATGGACGGATTTGGGTATGGTCGTGACGCCGCGCTGGAGGATCCAACGGATGCAGACCTGGGCCGGAGTCTTGCCGTGCCGGCGTCCAAGTTCGGCAAGCGTTGGAACTCTTGTAGCTCTTCCTCGCATCACCGGTGCCCAAGCCTGGAGCGTGATCCCTCGCGCGGCGCAGAAATCGCGCAGGTCGGGTCTCGGCACCCACGGGTTGTGCTCTACCTGGTTCACGGCAGGCGGGATCCGTGCAAAGGAGAGAAGATCTTCCAGGTGATGGACGAGGTGGTTGCACACGCCGATCGCACGGGTCTTGCCCGAGGCCTGTAGCTCTTCCATGGCGCGCCACGTATCGCGCCGACGGCGGGGATCCGGCCAATGAACCAGATAGAGGTCGAGACACTCGAGTTCCAGTCGGGCGAGGCTTCTTTCGCAGGCGACCAACGTTGGTCGGTAGCCCTGGTCCGCGTTCCAGACTTTGCTGGCCACGAAGACCTCGTCGCGCGGGAGACCGCTCGCGCGGAGAGCCCGTCCTATGCCACGCTCGTTCCCATAGACCGCAGCAGTGTCGATCCCGCGATAGCCTATCTTGAGGCCGTAGGCGATCTCTGACTCGACCTCCGGACCGTCCTTGGACCCGTACGTTCCCAATCCCAGTCGGGGCATGAGTATTCCGGGGGCGATCTCCACCCGGCTCGACAACGAAAGGTCCCCCGGTGGCCCCGCGGCTCCTACCATGATCTCTCCTTCCCAAGGGAACATCGACAATGTACCCCGGGAATTCGGCGGTGAAGCCTCTAGTAGGCCCGCCGGACGATCGACCCCCACTCCTCGCGACGGGCCACGAAGTCCTTGAGTCTAAGACTGCGCCACGCGACGTGCAGCTGTCTATAGCCGAAGTTCTCGCCCAGCGCCTAGAGGAAGAGGATGAGGGTGTCACGCACGCGAGCGTACTGGTGAAAAGTCATGCCCTCGAGGACCAGGGCGCCGATTAATGGCGGGACCAGCGCGTGCACAAAAGCAGTCGCGGCGGTGATCACCCGCTAGTCGGTACCAACGATCACATGAATCAAGACGGGCCTAGAGTGACGGAGTCTCCTCAGCCTGACCGGCTGGATTCGCCTCGGCGACTACCGGCTCGG
>CAVYVU010000001.1:0-146382 GCA_963772095.1 uncultured Thermoleophilia bacterium | reverse complement strand
CTACTGCCACTCCGGGGCTGGAGCCGCTCTTTTAGCCGTTCGCCACTCTGGACCAGTTCCTGAGCGAACCCCGCCAGACTTAGGCCAGGTCCGACACGTGTTCGGGGCCACTCGTAGGTACGACCTGGATCAAGGGTCTCCCCCGGATGGGTGGTCACCGCGACACGATAGCCCGCGGCCCGCGCTGCGGCAATCACGGCTTGGTTGTAGGCGCCCGCGCTTTCGCACACGTGCCGGGGGCGCAGACGTGTTCGAGCAGGGTCTTAGACTGATGACATGGAAGACAAGGTCGCTGCCCAGCAACAGTTCTGTCACGAAAAGGGGGACGACTGGGGCGTACCATGGCAAGCTAGCGTGGCTTGACGCTCAAGAAACCGAGCCAAACCCGCGGCACCCATAGGTAGAGATCAAGCAAGGTGACTGCTCAAGAAGCAGCCACAGCCAGCGCCGTCAGGCCGTCAACGGCATGCGTCCGGTCTCCAAAGTTGCCCCCAGAACTGGCTGGCGCAGTTGAAACCGCTCAGACTTTCGCCGCTGGCTCCGTAGACTCAGCCACAGGAGTCTGCTCGGCGGCAGGTTCTGGCAAGACAGCCGAGGCAACCGCCGACTCAGCAGGTTGGCTGACGGGCGCAGCCTCAGCCGCTGGCGCAGTTTCCTTGGCTTCCTTGACCGCGCTCGTGAACTCTTCGGAGGCCTCTTTCATGCCTTTCTGGAAGCCGCTTATGGACTTTCCGAGCGAATGTCCCAGTCCCGGCAGCCTCTTCGGCCCAAATACGAGCAGGGCGATGACGAGAACAATAGCGATGTGCCAGGGGGCAAAGATACCTTCCACTTCTTCTGCTCCTTTGCCTTGACGGATACGGCGATTCTACGCGCGGATCAGCCGGCCCACAACATAGGCGGTAGCGCGGTGTGCCATAGTCGCTACGATGGTGGCAGGGCCCGAGGACTCGTCCACGAATCCCCCGGGAACCGCTTGCTGAGTCCTCTCTCGTTGTACTCCGCTGCAGTCTATTAGCTGCGGCGGGGCCCATCACGTCACGCCGGGCGGCATTCGATTACGGCATCGGGCATGACTGCCTCCCTGCGTGCCAGGCCTGCTTCTTCCGAGTGCTCGCGTGGCTAGAACCCTTCCGGCAGCTTGTCGGGAAGCACGTAACGGCCGTCCTTCACGAAGCCGCGGATGGTGTCCAAGGGGTCCCTCGCTGTGCGGGTCTGGGGATTGCCCTCGCTGAACTGGTCCGGCGGATAGATAGATCCCTCGTAAATCTTGCGATATACCTCGTTCCGGAGCAGGGCAAGAAAGTTACGGCTGGGATCGAGCCTGCGGCGCCTGAGCTCCTCCAGGTTGATCGTGGCGGAGATGATGGCTTCGCCGGGGAAATCGGCGTAGGCCACCACCGCCCCGTTGTAGTCGCAGATCATCGACTTACCCGGTGCCGTCATCTTCGGCCGCCGCGCCCCCAGCAACGCGCCCCACGAGGCCGAGACCACGTAGGCCAGGTTCTCCCACGCACGCATGCGGTTCATCATCTGCCAGGTCTCCGACGGCGGCGACATCATCGGGTCGATCAGCAGGGGGTGGAGTATCACTTCGGCTCCTTGCACGCCCAGAGCCCGCGCGGTTTCCGGGAAGTGGCCGTCCATGCAGGTGATAGTGCCGATCCGGCCGATTTCCGTTTCGGTGACCGGCAAGAAGCTGCTGAGGCTGTCTCCGTAGCGTTCGACCCACCGACTGTAGATGTCGTGAGGACTCAACGACAATTCATAGTGGGTCGCAGTCGTTATCTTTCGGTACTTATGGATGATCTCTCCGCTCGGAGCAATGATGAAGTGCGTGTTAAAGAAGTAACCATCCGTCGCCCATTCGGGATCGCGCTCGAGGGCGCAGCCGGCGATGTAAACGTTATGCTCCCGAGCCTTCGCGGCCAGGCGTTCGGTCTCCGGACCCGGAAGCTCGATCAGCACGTTGTCGAGGTAGTGCTGATATGGCCAGTGGCCTTCGTGGCCCTGGATGAAGAACTCGGAGAAGCTGATGAGTTTGATCGGGGCCCAGCTACCCTCGTACCCTCCTCTCGCCGTGTAGCAGAGCTGAGGGGCGGAGTCGATCAGCTCGAGAACTCGGGTCAGATTGCGATCGATGTCGGAACGGTCACTGACCACCTTCACTTCATTTTGGATGGCCACAGCGGTGTAGATGTCGTACTTCATCAAGTCGTGCTCCTTTGCTGTCCGACGCTTTGGCGTGACGTCGCACCTTCGACTCCTGCTCGTAGAGGTCTTCCTTCGTTAGATGACAGATACCCCGCCCCTCGGACCCAAGACGGGCCGAGCGCCTTCGGGCAGAGTACGAGCCCACGAGCAAAGACTACTCGCAAGCCCCACTGGAAGGGAGGGGTCACAAACTATGGGAAGAAGACGATGCCCATGGTGTGGGCAGCAACGCCGCCCGCGAGAGTGAAAAGACGGTGGCCAGAAGCATAGTCTCGAACGAGTTTGCAGCCGAGAAGGGCCATGAAGAGGGGCTGTTGACCTCGGGAGAATCAGACCTTTGATCGGCCGACGAACAGCGTTGTTGCCTTACTCAACGCGGATCGCGTCTGCGGCACCGTCCAGGTCTACTAATTGCGCCCTGACCGTAGCGAAACTTACATCTATCAAGGAAGATGTGAGGCGGCAAAGGGGGCCGATTTTGGGCCGAGCCACTCACCATTTGGGAACGAATACTTTGACCAAGTGGTGAGGTCCCACGGCCAAGTTTGCCAATTGCCGAAAGGCCTGAATCGCGTATCGGAACGGAGGCCCCGAAGGGCCTCCGTCAGCTCTGGATCGAACTCTTGGGCCGAGGTGTCTAGCTCCGATAATCTTCCCCTTTGGCTACGGCTGTTACTGCATAGATCCCTTCGATTGGAGGGCAAGCCGGGACCTTCCCAACAACCTCGCGAATGGCGTCTGCGTCTTTTGCGTCCCAGTTGCAGTACAGCTTGCCTTCCTCTTGTAGATATGTGCTTCGGATCCAATAGGCGTCGGTAGTGGAAGCTGCCTTTATCGCCTTCGCAACGGGCCCCATTGCCTCCACGTCCATGTCTTTTCCCACCACGTGAACGAGTACGAACTTGCTCATCAAGTGCCTCCCTCTTCTGAAACTCTCTCGCTACACCTGATTCTCCGCGCTGCGACATGCCCGTCCAGCCACGGGTCGGTCGCGTCACACGCTATTTCGCCATCTGCTTGGCTATCTCCAGGCCTTGCTCCGCCGTGACCGCCGGGACCACGGTCCAGGAAAAGACGTCATCCCAGGCAGAGACGGCAGCCATCATGGGGGCGCAACTGTCCGCCTCCACGACAGTGATGATCTTGGGATTGTCTGTCTGCAGCCAATACTCGGCGACCAGCTTCATTCCTGGAGGATAGGACCACTGCACTCGACGAGCGATCCTTTCCCGATCTGTCCCCGCCCGCACGTTGCCTAGCGACACGAACAACATAGCGCACCTCCTCCTCGGGCAAGCTCATGCAGGGAAGGGGCACGGTCGCGCGCGTAAACTCGTCCGAGGCCCCATCCTTGTGGCCTCCCGAGCAGTAGATGGGAAGTATCACTTACTCCCCGTATAGTTCCAGTATAGGCTGACGTTATTTAGGGTCAAGGACGAGAGGAGAGCCTCCAGCTGTAGAGCTCGGCGGCTACTTGAGGGGTGCGGGGTCGCCCGGCATATCGAGTAGTTGTCAACCTGAACTCGGCGTGGTGTCCCCTCCTGGGAACGGGCACTATGAGCACTTGGTGATGCCGGCGCGAAGTTGATGCTGGGCGTTTTTGTCGCTCGTGTCTCCCATGATGAAGGTAATGTCGTCCGCCTCTGAGGTCGCGATGAGGCGCCGGATTAGACCCAGGCGTTGCACGGAAAGCTTCAGCTAAGGGACGAGGCGATCAGGTACGGGTCAAGAAGCACCCGGGTGGCCCTGTTATCGCTACTTTCCGGGTGGTAGTTTTGGTGAGGCATTGTTCCGGATTGGACGAGAGGCGCCGTGGGCGGAGCAGAACAGTCATTGGGCGACCGTTCTGACGGCTTGCCGAGATCTCGTTCGGCCGTGCCAGCTCAGGCCGGCCCGACGATGCTTGATGGTACTTCAACGGCCGCCTCCGCTGATTTGCTTCCCGTGATCAGCGTCCGTGGTCTGCGCATGAAGTACGGCAGTATCGAGGCGGTCTCTGGGATCGATCTCCAAGTCTTCCCCGGCGAAGTGTTCGCTTTCCTGGGCCCCAACGGCGCGGGCAAGACCACGACGGTGGAGATCCTCGAGGGCTACCGGCGCCGCACCGCTGGCCAAGTGAGTGTTCTCGGAGTGGACCCCGGCGTCGCCGACGGCGCCTGGCGTGGGCGGATCGGCGTGGTCTTACAAGAGTCTGAGCCGGAGGCGGAGCTGACGGTCCAAGAGTGCCTCTCGCTCTACGCCGGCTACTACCCGGCTCCGCGACCGGTGGTCGAGACTCTCGAGCTGGTCGGCTTAAAGCAACGCGCGACGTCCCGCTGCGGCCGTCTCTCCGGCGGGCAAAGGCGGCGGCTCGACGTCGCCCTGGCTCTGATCGGCGATCCCGAACTGCTGTTCTTAGACGAACCCACCACCGGCTTCGACCCCTCGGCCAGGCGTTCGGCCTGGGAGGTCATCGCCGGTCTTCGCAGCCTGGGCAAGACCATCTTCCTCACCACCCACTACATGGAAGAAGCGGAGTATCTTGCCGACCGGATCGCCGTGATCGCCGCCGGCCGCATTGTGGCCGAAGGCACTCCCGCCACCTTGGGGGCCCGCGACGCCCAGAAGTCGACCATCCGTTTCACCCTGCCCCAGGGCACCAAGCTCGATGACCTTCCCGCCCAAGTGATCGCGGCTGTCGCCGCTACCACCGGGGACGAGGTGGAGATCCAGGCCTCCCAGCCCCTTCCCGTCCTCGGGGCCCTGGCCGCCTGGTGCGCCGGCGCCGGTGTCGACTTTGCGGACTTGACGGTATCCCGGCCTTCCCTGGAAGACGTCTACCTGCAACTCACCGAGGAGCAAGCTGGATGAGAGCCGCTGCCCCCAGCATCGCCTACCCCGCTGCCCGTCAGCGCCCCTTCGGAGCTTTGGTCGGCCACCAGTTCCGCTACGACCTTCGCACGTACGGCCGGAACTACCAGAGTTTGTTCTTCACACTCGGTATGCCCGTCATGTTCCTGCTCATCTTCGCCTCCGTCTTCGGCCACGGGAAGGTGAGCATCGGCGGCTTCTCCATGAGCACGTCTGTGTACTATGTTCCGGGCATCATGACCATGGGTATCGTCAGCGCCTCCTTCGGCAACCTGGCCGCCTCGGTGATCGGCACCCGGGAAGCGGGCATCTACAAGCGCCGCCGCGCGACTCCCATCCCGGCGGCCGCGCTCATCGCCTCCCGGGCCCTGGTAGTAGTGGCCGTCTCCCTGGCCATAACCGTGCTGCTTATCGTCATCGGCTACGCGTACGGAGCCAGCGTTCCCGCCCGCACCGCGCCGGCGCTCGTCCTCGATGTGATCGTCACCACCCTGGCGCTTTGCTGCCTCGGCTACGCCCTGGCAAGCGTCGTTCGCAGCCGGGACGCGGTCATGCCGATCGTCCTCGGGATAACCCTGCCCCTCTACTTCATCTCGGGAGTGTTCGTGCCCTCCTCCGAGATTCCCCACTGGCTCCTGGATGTAGCCGCCGTCTTCCCGGTCCGCCACGTGGCGGCAGCCCTCGTTTCGGTCTACAACCCGGGCACGACGGGGAGCAGCATCCGCTGGGTCGACCTGGTGATAGTCGCCGCCTGGGGAGGGTTTGGTCTCATCGTCGCCGTCCGCCGCTTCACCTGGCTTCCGCGAGGAAATTGAGCCGACAAGGAGGTACGCAGGTGGCCAGTTCAGCAGTCAAAGTCGAAACCGCTCAAGGACGTTGCTCTGAACACGGGCTGGTTCAAGGGACCAGAGCGCTGCCCCAAACGAAAGTCTATGGGCCGGCTTCGCTCGTCGTCCATCTCTTCCGCAAGCGAGCGGCGAAACAGAGCGCCATTCACCTGTCCCCAGTGCGATAGGGACCTCGAGCTGGAGGAGTAGGCTCCGTCGGCGACAAGAATATTGTCGCGCCTTTTCCTGTCCCAATATGGCAATCCCTATGACCTCATCGTAATCCCTCTCACGGACATGGGTAGCTCCTAGCCGGACATCGCAGGAGGAGCTGAGGGATGCGGGAGGAACAAGGGGAACGGAGCCAAAAGAGATGAGCCGGCCAATCTGTGGGCAGTACCACCCTGCTGCCTAGTGGAGACTCGTCTCAGGACGAAAGTCCCGATACACGGGCATAGGAGGATACGAGATGGCATGGAAGACCCAGTGGCACCGCCACCCTGGAGTACGCAGTGCTAACCAGCTCACTCTGGGCGAGCGGGCAGCCGACCGGATGCGCAACGGCATGGGTTCCTGGCTGTTCGTGTTCGGCTTCTTCGCGGTCATGGCGATCTGGGCCATCATCAACGGCATCGCACATCTGGGCGGCGCCAAGGGCTTCGATCCCTACCCCTTCATACTCCTTAACCTCTTTCTCTCTATGCTGGCAGGCATCCAGGCGGCCGCTCTTTTGATTGCCGCGAAGCGGGCCGACCAAATCGCGTCCGAGATTGCCGTGCATACGGAGACGAACACCGACGATATCAAGGCGCTCTTGCAGCAGAACACTGAGCTCACAGAGGCGATTGAGGCACTCACTAAGGAAGTGCACGCCAAGGTTCTAGGGAGTTGATGGGGCAAGGAGCGTCGACCCCACCGGCACGCCGTAGAACTCCGGTTTGTGCTGTTCCGTACGGAAGCGTGAGCCTCTCGGCGGCGCAAGTGTCAGCAGTCGGCAGCGTTCCCTGAACCATCGACCGGGCGATACGGCGCTCGCTTTTCTTCGGGAAGTGGACACCAGCGGGATATGGTGATGATCACCCTCCAAACCTCCGGAGGGGCACGGTTCATTTCAGATCGTCAAAACGTGCTACGTTCAGCGCTAGGAAATCTCAGCCATGGCAAGACTTAAGAACATCTGCTCTAGAGGCCTGGCTCTGCTCTTCTTGAGACCAGCCAGCGGCCTCAAGTTGCAAGCGCGACGGACGTTTGTCGCGCTACGCTGGAGCGCACAGAAGCTATCGAAGTCAGTCAGCAAGGTCTGGCGGCTTTCCAACGCTCGCGTCTCCCTCGGGCTCGACCAGTTACTGCAACTCAGGGCCCCACACCCGGCTGAGGCAACCCTCGGCCCTCAGCGGCCTACTCATCTACGGGGTTTTGTAAAGCGCTTCCATTTCTTGGGTGCTGAACCCAAGAGGTGGAGGGCCTGGGCAATCGACGCGCGCGGCTATTGGGTCATGCACCAAGAAGCAGGTGGCTGGAAACGGGAGGCGGAAGAGACCAAGGAAGTCGAGGTCCCTTCGACCATCGAGAAGGAACACGAGACCCTGGTAGAAGCCGCGGAGAAGGATCTGCGCAAGATCCAGCGTCTCCAGCGCAAACAGGTCGAGGCGGCCGCTCGGCGACTTGAGAAAGCCCAAAAGCACAAAGCGCGCCGTCTTTACCAGGGAAATAGCGTCCTTCTCTTTGAAGATCGGATAGAAACACTCCAAGGGATCGCCCGCTTCGCGGAGGGCCCGGTGCAGGCCATGGTGCACTTTCCGGCTTCTGCCCTGGAACCTCAGGTCATAGTGGATACACCGGACTTCGTCTCGGTTATCCCGTGCAAACCAGGAAAGGCGGGGAAGCTTACCGAGAGGATCAACCAAGCCGCGTGGATAGCCCCGGAGATCGCTGCCGCGAGCGCACTCGCCATCTCAGCGGCCCGGTTACAACTGGAAACAACCGAGATGGAACGAGATGAACACATCAAAGCCGCGGAGAGCCGGCTGGAAACCGCTCGAGGGAGCTTCGATCCTCTGGAACGGGAGAGTTCCCACTGAGGAAGGCTCCTCGTTGTGTTGCGCCGGCCTCGGTCCTTCGCCCAACACGACTTGTTGATCGTGATGGTCTGCCTGCGGCTTGTAGCACGGGGCCTGCGCCGCTAATGGAGGCCGAGGATACGGCGCCTGTCTAAAGAGAAGCTGTCAACGGAAACGACGCAACTCGACTGCTGGCCCCTGAGGTCAACTACTGCCAAGGCTACGTTCCAAAGCTCGGTGGAGGATCATTGGATCGCCCAGATTCAGTGCCGCATTGCGGCCGACGGCCTCGTCACGGAGTTCGGGGAGGAAGTAGGTAACCGAGTAGTTGGTTATCTCCTGGGCGATGCTCTCCACGGTGGCGTCGGCCAGGATCTGGCGTTGTTCCCACACATGAGCGTTGCGGCCAGCATCGCCTAGGGGCTCGGCAGAGGCGACACGAGGCACACATGGTAGGGCCCCAGCATCCATTTCGGCCCACGGAGTGCTGGACTGCAGAGCTGGTCGACGATGGACTCAGAAGCTGCTTTCTGAGCTCCTTTATCCGACGAGCGAGGGAACGCAATGGCGATGCTACAAACGAGACCTCACGGTGTGCTGACCTCTAGTCGTGCTCAAACCCCGCGAATCTGCATTCGCCGTGGTAGTGTTGCCGCACCATGTCGCGTCAAGAGACCTCGAAATACGTAATCACCGAGCTAGAGATGCCCGAAGCCAAGCGAAAGCTTGCCGAGCACTACGCCACCTACGCCAAACGGATCCTTTGGATGGATGACACGGTGGTTGAAGGGGCTTTCCACATGAACACGGCGTGGTTCATGAACGCCACCGACGCTACCACTGAGGACAAAGCCCACACCCACCAGGCGGACGAGATCATTGGCTTCTTCGGCAGCGACCCCGCGGATCCTTACGACCTTGGCGGCGAGGTCGAGATCTGGTTGGACGGGGACAAGCACGCTATCACGAGCAGTGCCTTGATCTTCGTTCCGGCCGGTATGAAGCACTGCCCGATGATCCTGAAGCGCGTCGACCGGCCCATCTTCCATTTCACAGTGGTCGTCGCCGGCGCGTACGAACTTCACGAGAAGGGCGAGCCGCTCTCGGACAGCGTTTGACGACGCGCTAGTCTTGCTTCGAACCTGTCAGAAAGCACGTCTGCGGTCAAATCACGCTAGACGGCAAGTGCGCGAGCATGCATCGGGCTCGGCACGAGACACAAAGTGAGTTCAGAGCTCTAGCCAATCCTCGTGGACCGCCGAAAACGCGTCAGGCTCCTTAAGACAACGAGCGGCCCACTCGCGTGCCGTAGGTAAGCAGTGTAAAGAAGGTAGCGGAGCCACTCTGTCAGGTAGGTACCGGATAAATACAGGGGCCATATACCCCGTCTGGTGTTCATTCGGTGAACATCCCGGCCGCACATGGCCCTTCCAGTGCTCCAGGCCCTATCTCCCCCAGAAAAGCAAAAAGCCCCGCACGATCGGGGCTTTGTTCAAATGAGCCGTGATGGACTCGAACCATCGACCATCGGATTAAAAGTCCGGTGCTCTACCAACTGAGCTAACGGCCCACGTAGGACCGCAGATTTTAGCCTGGCCTCCTGCCAGTGTCAACGAGATGCCGACCAGAACCAATATGCTCTGAATTCCGGGATCTGCGCTCCATGCGCTTCTCCGATTTTCAGCCAAGGTGTAGCTCACGGCCACTCCGCGGTAGAATCCGCCGCATGCGCATCCACTACCTAAAGCATGTGTCGTTCGAGGGGATCGGCTCGATCGAAGATTGGGCATCGGCCCGCGGTCACCGCTTGGCGGGGACGGAAGTGTCCCTGCGGCCGCTACCGCAACCGGAGGAATTCGACTTCCTGGTCGTCATGGGCGGACCGATGAATATCTATCAAGAGCACGAACACCCCTGGTTCCACGACGAAAAGGCACTCATCTCCACCGCCATCACCAGAGGCAAGCTGGTGCTGGGAGTGTGTCTGGGCGCGCAACTCGTCGCCGACGTTCTTGGCGGACCGGTTACCCGGGGACCACAGCCGGAGATCGGCTGGTACCCGGTGGAGCTAACGGAGGCAGGGCGCAAGTCGGCGGTATTCGGCCGTCTCCCGCAGCGGTTCGACGCCCTCCATTGGCACGGAGATACCTTCGCGATCCCGCCGGGCGCAGTTCACGTGGCGTCGTCGGCGGCCTGCGCCGAATCAAGCGTTCGAATACGCCGGCGGACGGGTGGTCGGCATCCAGTTTCACCTGGAGGAGACCCGCGATTCGCTGTCCGCCCTGGTCGATAATGCCCGGAGCGAACTCGTCGAAGGGCCGTGGATAGCTTCGGCCGAGGAACTGCTGGCGCCCGATGCCCCATTCGCCGAAAGCAAGCGATTGCTCTTCGCGCTGCTCGACGGGATGGCCGAACTCCGCCGTCTAGGACCGGCGTCGGTCTCGGGGTCCGCGTCCGAGCGGCGGCGGCTCAGTCCCCAGGGTAAGACAACGCAACCGTCGTCAATGTCTCGGGGCCTCGCGGCTCGATGCCGCGAGGCCCCCGCAATCAACAGAAGCGCGGCCGGAGCCCGGTCAGGTCGCCGGCAAGGTCCCCTGATCAGCGCCGGTCGTGTCGCCGGCGCCGGTCACCTCGCTGACAAGGTCGCGCCGGCTGCTGCGCCACCCGCGCCGGCTACGCCGGCGCCGGGGTCACCAGTGTCTAGTGCTTGAAGTGCCTCCGCCCGGTCACCACCATGGCCATGCCCCGCGCGTCGGCGAGCTCGAGCGACTCGTCGTCGCGCTTGGAGCCACCTGGGTGGATCACGCAGGTCGCGCCGGCGTCGGCGCGTCACTTCGAGCGCATCCGGGAACGGGAAGAACGCGTCCGAGGCCACCGCGCAGCCGTCCAGCGGGAAGCGCGCCCTCATGCACGGCGAGGCGCGCCGAATCCACCCGGCTCATCTGCCCGGCGCCCACGCCCACGGTCATCAGGTCCCTGCACCAGCACGATGGCGTTGGACTTCACGTGCTTCGCCACCCGCCAGGCGAACAGCAGGTCGCCCCACTCGCTCTCGGTGGGATGACGCTTGCTGACCACCTGCATGTTGTCGCGCTCGTCCACTTCGCAGTCCCAATCCTGCACCAGCATGCCGCCGTAGATGCGCTTCATGTCGAAGCCGACGCAGGTGTCGCGCTTGTGCTGGCCGGTGAGGATGCGGATGTCCTTCTTGGCCGTGAGGATCTCCAAGGCATCATCGGCGTAGCCCGGAGCCCACAGCACCTCGACGAAGTTCGTGCGAGAGCAGCCGCGCCAGCGTCTCGTCGACCGGCCGGTTGACCACGATCACGCCGCCGAAAGCCGAGACGGGATCGCACGACAGCGCCTTCTCGTAGGCGACGGCGACGCTCTCAGCCACGGCCACGCCGCACGGATTGTTGTGCTTGACGATCACGCAGGCCGGCAAGCGCGAACTCGTCCAGGCGCCGGCGGGCCGACTTCCAGGTCGAGCAGGTTGTTGAACGAGAGATGGGCGCCGTGCAGCTGCGTGAGCGCGGCGGCCAGGCTCGCCGGCCGCGTCCACGTCGGAGTACCAGGCTGCGCGCTGGTGCGGGTTCTCGCCGTAGCGCAGATCATCCGAGCTTGACGAGGTCGAGCATCAGATAGCGCGGGAAATCGTCGTCTGCTCGCCGAACCAGGTGGCGATGGCCGAGTCGTAGTGAGCGGTGTGGTGGAAGGCCTTGACCGCCAAGCGCGCGCCTCGTCTCCCGCGACAGCTCGCCGTCGTTCTCCTTGAGCTCCGCCAGCACAGCGTCGTAGTCGGCCGGGTCGACGACGATGCCCACGCCCGCCGAAGTTCTTGGCCGCCGCCCGCACCATGGTGGGGCCGCCGATGTCGATGTTCTCGATGGCGTCCTCTTCGCTCACCCCGCGCTCGGCGGTCACCGTCGCTCGAACGGATAGAGGTTGACCACCACCAGGTCGATGGGCTTGATGCCCAGCTCGGCGATGGCCTTCATGTGGCTGGGCCGATCCCGGTCGGCGAGGATGCCGCCGTGGATCGCCGGATGGAGGGTCTTGACCCGGCCGTCCATGATCTCGGGGAACCCGGTCACGTCGGAGATCCCGGTGATCGGGAAGCCCGCTCTCCCGCAGATAGCGGGCCGTTCCGCCCGGTGGAGATGATCTCGACCCCCAGCTCGACCAGACCCCGTGACGAACGGCTCGAGACCTTTCTTGTCCGATACCGAGACGAGCGCCCGCTTGACCTT
This sequence comes from uncultured Thermoleophilia bacterium, assembly GCA_963772095.1. Classification (GTDB taxonomy): domain Bacteria; phylum Actinomycetota; class Thermoleophilia; order RBG-16-64-13; family RBG-16-64-13; genus Chersky-299. The sequence continues at coordinate 134,181 of CAVYVU010000001.1, read as the reverse complement.
CACTCTCTCCTCCTCGTCATTCACGTCGTGACCCGCACCCGTCCGCGACCCGCGTCGCCGGGCGGCGGTCACCTTCCCCGCCGCGATCAGCTCGTATCGCGCGGGGTAGCAGTTCATGCTCCAGCGCGTGGATGCGAGCCGCCAGACTTTCGGCCGTATCGTCGTCCTCCACCCGCACCGGTTCCTGGCAGATGACCGGGCCGGTGTCCATGCCCTCGTCCACGAAGTGCACGGTCACTCCGGTCACCTTCACCCCGTACTCGATGGCGTCGGCTATGGACGTGGTCCCGGGGAAGGCGGGCAGCAGGGCCGGATGGAGATTGATGACCCGCCACGGGAAGAGCTCCAGGAACGCAGCCGTGACGCAGGCGCATGTAGCCGGCCAGTGACCACCAGGTCGCGCCTCGCCTCCTTGATGGCGGCCGCCATGGCCAGGTCGTGCTCCGCCGCGGCTCGGCGTAGTCGGCCGAGCGGGAAGACGGCGGTGGGGATGCCGGCCATCGTCGGCGCGGCTGAAGCGCGCGCGCTGCCGAGCAGCTGTCGCTCACCACGAGCGCGATCTCGATGGGAGCGGCGACTTCGCCGTGCCCGGCGTCCGGCTCCCGCGTTCGCGGCGATGCAGCTTGTCGATGATGGCCTGCAGGTTGGTCCCGCTGCCCGAAGCCAGCACGGCCAGCTTGAACATCAGACCTGCCTCCGCCGGACACAGAGCCCTCCCAGCGTGACCTTGCTCCTTGCCCGGCGTGATCTCGCCGAGCAATGACCGGCTCGCTCGCCGCTCGCTGCAGGACTCATCGACCGCGGTCTCCGCCGACGTCTCGGGGACCACCAGCACGAAGCCGATGCCCATATTGAACGTGCGGAACATCTCGCGCTCGGCGATGTCGCCCAGGTGCTGGATGGCCCGGAACATCTGCGGGATCTTCCAGTGCGGTGAAATGCAGCCGAGCGGAAAGACCGTCGGGGATCACCCGGGACAGGTTGCCGGTCATCCCGCCGCCCGGTGATGTGCGCCATGCCCCGCACCGGCACGCCCTCCTCCAGCAGGCTGCAAGACGCTCCGCACGTAGATGCGGGTGGGCTTGAGCAGCGTGTCGGCGATGCTCTCCTCGAAGTGCGGAAAGCTGTCCCCGAGGCGGCAGTCGTTCGCCTCGAGCACCCTGCGCACCAGCGAGTAGCCGTTGGAGTGAAAGCCGCTCGAGGCCAGGCCGAGGACGATGTCGCCCTCCGGATCGTGCGAGCCGTCGATGAGCTTCTTCTTCTCCGCCACGCCCACGCAGAAGCCGGCCAGGTCGAACTCGCCCGGCGTAGTACAGGCCGGGCATCTCCGCCATCTCGCCGCCCACGAGAGCGCAGCCCGCCTGCCGGCAGCCTTCGGCCACGCCGGCCACTATCTGGGCCATCTCGCTCGGGACCAGCCGGCCCACGGCCACGTAGTCGAGGAAGAGCACCGGCCGGGCGCCCACGGTGAGCACGTCGTTCACCGACATGGCCACCAGGTCGATGCCCACGGTGTCGAGCTTGCCCACTTCCTGCGCCAGCAGGAGCTTGGTGCCCACGCCGTCGGTGGCGCGTGACGAGCACCGGGCTCGTCGAGACCCTTGGGCATCTCGATACAGCCGGCGAAGCCGCCGAGCGACCCGAGCACCCCGGGGATGTAGGTGCTCTCCACGTCCTCCTTGATGAGCCGGACCGCCTCTTCCCCCGCCTCGATGTCCACGCCGGCGGCGGCGTAGGTCAGCTCATCGTCCTCGGCGTGGCGCTCGTGCGCGAAGGGCGGCTCAGGAAGCACGGACACTGGTCGCCCCGTTCGTCGTGGTACTGGTGGTCGATACCGTGCTCGTACCGTGGTGCTGGTGGCACTGGACTGTCCCGAAGGGAAGGCAGCTTCACCGGGTGCAGGAAGACGATCACGCAGGCGACCGCGACAAAGCACGCCCGCGGCCGCTCCAAGCAAGCTTGCGGCTGCGCAGGAGCGATCCCACGAGCAGGCCATGAAGAAACCGCTCAGGAGGAAGAAAAGCAGGATGCTCAGGGAGCTTTTCAAGATCTTGTCTGCTTCCTGTCGTTGCCGGGACCCCGGTGGCAAGCGTACCAAACCGAGGGTGACGACGGTACTACCGCGTGAGCAGCATGATGCCCTCGCTCCAGCTGCGTATTCACGAGTCTTCCGCGAGGGCACCGTCGCTCGCCTGACTTGGATGGCCATTCAGTGCCGACACCGCCGGGGCTGAGCTGTCGCGCCGGCCTTCGACCCACGGCGGTCCCGCCTCGCCTCGGCGAAGTCGCGCTGGCAAGGAGACGCAGGCTCCGCGAAGTCGAGCCAACCCAAGTAGGCGGCGCCCCACAATCGTCATCGCGGAAGAATCGTGAATACGCAGCTGGAGCGATGATGGTTGTGGGGCGCCGCCCAAGCGACGATGGTGTCGGCCGCCCGGCCGGTGCTAGAGTTTCGGCAGCAAGGATGGTGCCTCTGCAGTCAGGCTCCCCCTGAGTGAGGGAGAGCCGAGAGGGAAACCGGTGAGAAGCCGGTACGGTCCCGCCACTGTGACCGAGGCTCCGGCAGCTGCGCCACGACAGCCGCCGCCAGGGAGGCGCTCACGGGCCGAGTGCCCGGAGATCTTGGGAGTCAGATACCTGCTGCAGAGGAGGAGCAGTCGCTCTCCGCGGTAGAGAGCCACTCCGCCCTGATGGCACAGGGCGCCGACTCGGTTGACCATGCATGGTCCGGCCGGGGAGTAGCTAGTCTGCTCTCCACCATCTTGCGGGTCGTGACCATAGGTTCTAACCGAAAGGAGTCCGCATGAACGGACACCCGGCGCCATGCCGCAAGCAGGCCTGGCAGCGACTCGCTGCCGCTCGTTCTCCTCGCCCTTGCTGGCTCTCCTGGTCGTGCGGCTCGTCTCGCGCTCGACGGGCTGCGGCTCGAGCCTCCGCGACGACCACCTCCGACGCCGCCACGACCACTGGCGGCCACGACCGTGGCCGCCGAGCACCACCTCGTCGCGGCCACGCAGCCGGCTGAGGGCACCTTCCCGGTGACCGTCACCGACGACGACAAGAACAGCGTCACCATCACCGCAGAAGCCGATGCGGATCGTGTCCACGGCGCCCGGCGAACACCGAGACCCTGTTCGCGTTGGGCGTCGGCGACCGGGTGGTCGGAGTCACTACTCTCGACGACTACCCGCCCGAGGTCGCCAAGATCGCCAAGGTGGGCGACTTCAAGCTCAACCCGAAGCGGTGATGGCCCTGAACCCCGACCTGGTCGTGGGCTACTCGGGCAACGAAGAAGCCTTGGCTCCGCTCCAGAAGCAGCGGCGTCCCCGTGCTCATCTTCAATCCCACGAACCTCGACGGGATCTACGCCAACATCACCACGGTGGGAGCGGCCACCGGCGCGACCGGGAAAGCCGCCGACGCTTGTCGACTCCATCAAGGCGCAGATCAAGGCGATCTCGGATGCCGCCGCGGCAACCGCCACCTCTCCGAAGGTCTTCTACGCGGTCGACAACACCCTGTGGACCGCCGGGCCCGGATCCTTCGTCGACGAGCTGCTGACCCTGGCCCACGCGACCAACGTGGCCGCCACGGGCCAGCGGCGCGCCGAAGGCCTACTACCAGTTCGCCCCGGAGCAACTGGTGGCCGCCGATCCCGACGTGATCCTTCTTCCCAAGAGCATGTACAAGACCGACGCCGACGAGGCCGCGTTCACCAAGGATCCCGCGCTTCGCCAATCTGAGCGCGGTGAAGAACGGCCGCGTGTCGTTATCGACGACGTCATCGTCACCCGGCCGGGCCCGCGTATCGCCGACGGCTTGCAGATCCTGGCCAACGCCATCCATCCCGGAGCCCTCTAGCACGGGCGCACGCGTAGCAACACCGGCCTGGAGCCGGCGCCCGGACGCCGGTGGCAGGCGCCGAGGCGCGGCTCCTCTCGAGACGGCGACGAGCCGTGGCGATTGGGCGGCGATAGCCGCAGGACGCTACCGGCTGGCGATGGCCGCGTTCGCTGGGTCATGGCGCTGCTCGCGCCGGCCTGGTCATCGTCGCCGTCGGTCGTCGTGGGCGCCGCCGGCCTGTCTCCCGGTCAGGCGCTCCGGGCCCTGGGCGGTCTGCTTCCGGTCGGCAGGAACGCGCGCGGCGACTACCCGGTCTGGGCGCCCGGTCTGCTCCTCGACCTGCGGCTTCCCCGCATCGTCCTGGCCATCGTCGTCGGCGCCGCCTTGTCTACCGCCGGCGACCTCGTTTCAGGGAGTCTTCCGCAACCCTCTGGCCGACCCGTACCTTCTAGGTGTGTCCGCGGGCGCCGGCCTGGGCGCCACCATCGCCATCATCTGGAAGCCACTCTCGGCGCTCGGCATCTACGCGATCCCCGCTACTCGCCTTCGTGGGCGCCGTACTGGCGGCGTTCCTCGTCTACCGGCTGGCTACGTTCACGGGGCACACCTCGGGCGCGTCGCTCCTTCTGACGCGGGGTCGCGGTCGGCTCGACCCTCACCGCGATCATGTCCTTCTTCATGGTGGCCACCGAATACGACCTGCGCACGGTGATCGTCTGGCTCATGGGGGGCTTGACCACCGCGACTTGGAACAAGATCTTCATGGCCCTTCCCGCGGTGGGCATCGGCTTCATCTACATGATGGCCCGAGTCCCGCCGCATGAACCTCCTGCTCATGGGCGAGGAGCGGGCCCAGGAGCTCGGGGTGGACAGTCAGCGCACCAGACGCAACGTGATGATCGCGGCCGCGTTGACCACCGCCGCAGCCGTGGCATTCTCGGGACTCATCGGCTTCATCGGCCTGATGGTCCCGCACATCATGCGGTTGCTGGTAGGACCGGACCATCGCCGCCTGCTTCCCGCCGCGGCCCTGTTCGGCGCCCTGCTGCTGCTGGTAGCCGACACCGTGGCCCGCACGGCCATCGCTCCGGCGGAGATCCCGGTGGGGATCATCACGGCGGCCACCGGAGGACCTTTCTTCCTGTACTTGCTGCGGCGCCGGAAAGGGATCTGAGGTGTCCGCGCCATCCAGCCCGCCTCTCGACCGGCCGGCGTACGAAGTGCAGGGCCTGAGCGTAGAGCTCGGGGGCAACCGCGTGCTCGATGGCGTAGATCTCGTCTATCCGGCGGTCCGACTTCCTGGGCATATCTGGGACCCAACGGGTCCGGCAAGACGACGCTCCTGCGGGTCCTCACCGGCGCCCTCAAGCCCACCGTCGGCTCGGTTGACCTCCTTGGCCGCCCGCTCAGCAGGTACAAGCCAGTGGAGTTGTCTCGGATGGTGGGAGTGGTACCGCAGCAATTCAGTCTCGACTTCGGTTTCACGGTGGAAGAGATGGTGGCCATGGGCCGCTATGCGCATGGAACCGTGTCCGCCTGGGCCAGGCGCGGCCCCGAGGCGCGCGCCGCACGCGATGCCGTCACCCGCGAGTCCAGCCCGGAAGCCATCGGAGGTGCCGCCGCAGCCGACGGCAAAGCCGTGGCCGCTGCGCTCGAGGCAACAGGCATGACCGGCCTTGCCGGCCGTCCGGTGACCCAACTATCCGGCGGCGAGCGTCAACGAGCCCTCATCGCTCAAACACTGGCCCAGGAGACACCAGTGCTTCTCCTCGACGAACCTCTCAACAACCTCGATCTCAATCACCAACTGGAGATCATGCAGTTGCTCGGCCGGCTTCATGTGGCCGGCAAGACCATCGCCGTCGTCCTCCACGATCTCAATATCGCGGCGCAGTACTGCCAGGAACTGGTCCTGCTCGATCGGGGCCGAGTGGCGGCACGGGGAGAGCCGGCGGCGATTCTCGACCCGACCCTGATCATGGAGGTCTTCCGGGTGCGAGTCGCCGTCCACACCCAGGGCAGCCGTCCCTACATCACGCCGCTGTGGTCGCAGCCGAAGCAGGCGTCACAGGCGGCCAGGAGTCTGCGCGTGCACGTGATCGCGGGAGGGGGAGCAGCGTCGGAACTGATCGAACAGCTCGTCCTGCAAGGATTTACCCCGTCCGTAGGCATTGTGAGCGTCTTCGATTCCGATTACGCCACGGCCCATAGGTATGAGCTGGAAGTGGTGTCGGCACCGCCATTCCAGGCCTTCCCGGAGCAGGCAATCGAAGAGGTTGAGGCCCTCGCGCGCGACGCGCACGTCATCGTTGTCGCGCCCGTCTTCTTTGGACCGGGCAACCTGGAACTCCTTCGCGTCGCCATCCGGGCCGCAAAAGCGGGCCAAAGGGTCGTGGTCATGAATCAGCCCCCCATCGGCCAGCGCGACTTGAGCGAAGGGGAAGCTACTGCTCTCATGCACGACCTCTTGGAACAAGGCGCCCCTCAAGCGACCGGGGCAGCCGACGCGGTCAGATACCTTCGCGACTTAGACTAGCTGAGGCGCTCGCTCGGCAGTAGGCATCCCCAGGTATCACACCGGGTCGGCATCCAACTCGTAGGCATGCTCGCCGTGCTGCTGTTTCGTCCAGGCCCCCTTCTTCTTCGGCCCGGCTCACTCTCACCGGCGTCACTAGGTTGATGAGCTTCAGCGCGCCGTACGTGAAGACGAAAGCCCAGACGCTTGCCCCCACGACGGTGGCTAGTTCCTTGAGGAAGAAGATCCCATGGCCGTGGACGAGGCCGTTCGCGCCTCCCGGATTCACCGCGGTCGTGGCCAGCACTCCGAGCATCACCATACCGAGGACGCCTCCCACTCCGTGCACCCCCCACACGTCGAGAGCGTCGTCCCATTTCCAGCGATTCTTGAGAGCCACGGCGAAGTAGCATACGACTCCCGGAGACGATGCCGATGATGACCGCGCTGGTCGGGGTCACATACCCCGCAGCGGGGGTGATGGTGGCCAGCCCCGCAACCGCCCCGGTGAGCAGTCCCAGGAACTTGGGCTTGTGCTCGAAGCTCCAAGCCAGCACCAGCCAGACCACGGCGGCGAACGAGGCGGCGATATCGGTGTTGAGGAAAGCGGTGGCGGTGACCGCGTCGATACGCAGCTCACTGCCCGCGTTGAAACCGTACCAGCCGAACCACAGAAGCCCCGTGCCCAAAGCCACCAGCGGGATACTGTGAGGCCCGCGGTCCCGCACCTCACGGCGTCCCACAAAGAACACCGAGGCCAAGGCTGCCATGCCGGCGATGGCATGGACCACCGTGCCGCCGGCGAAGTCGAGGACTCCCCATTTCTGCAACATCCCGCCCCCCCAGATCATGTGCACCATGGGGAAGTAGACGAAGGCCAGCCACACCACCAGAAAGATGAGATAGGCCCGGAATCGGACCCGGTTGGCAAAAGCGCCGGTGATGAGAGCCGGGGTGATGATGGCGAACATCATCTCGTAGGCGATGTAGGTGTAAAGAGGGATGCGGGAAGAGAAGATATCCCCGGCCGAGAGGTGCATGAGAAACGCATTGTGGAAGTTGCCGATCACACCGCCCACGTCGCCGCTGAAACAGAGCGAGTAGCCAAAGAAGTACCAGATGACCGTGGTCACACCCATAGAGACATAGCTCTGGATCATTATCGTGAGCACGTTCTTGCGCCCTACTAGACCCCCGTAAAAGAAAGCCAGACCCGGAGTCATGAGCATGACCAGGCTCGTGCACAAGATCATGAAGGCGGTGTTACCGGTGTCGATCATGCGGTGCTCCCCTCGGTCGAGTCCCGTAGGCCCGGCCGGCTTCCCTGCCGGCTAGTGTCACGGATAAGACGAGCACCTGCGCGTCTCGGTGTCAACACCTCTCTCCAACTCGCGACGGAGCCGCGGAGACGAGAGACCGTGCTCCTACTCGAGCGCCCCGCAGGCCGTTTCTTCGTAGCGGAACTTCGAGAGCCGCAGCCGCTCGGGCACCTCGCAGGGATAGTCACCGGTGAAACAGGCGCGTGCAGAAGCAGTCCTCGCCCTGGTCCACGTCGGTGGCACGCATCAGGCCGTCCAGGGACAGGTAGGCCACCGAGGTCGCCCCCAGCTCCCGGTTGATGTCGTCCACGCTCTTCCCGAAGGCGATGAACTCGTCCTGGTCGGCCATGTCGATGCCGTAGAAGCAGGGGAAGACGATAGGCGGCGAGCTGATGCGCAGGTGCACTTCCTTGGCCCCGGCCTCGAAGAGCACCCGCACCAGGGCCCGCGTGGTGTTGCCGCGCACGATGGAATCGTCCACCACCACCAGCCGCTTGCCCTTGAGGGCCGAGGTGAGCGGGTTGAACTTCATGCGGATGCCCAGCTTGCGCACGCGGTCGTCGGGGTTGATGAACGTGCGCCCGATGTAGCGGTTCTTGATGAGCGCCTCCCCGTAGGTGATGCCGCTCCGGGCCGCGAAGCCGATCGCCGCCGAGTTGCCGGTGTCGGGCACGGGGATGACGAGGTCGGCGTCGACAGGAGACTCCAGCGCCAACTCCTCCCCCATCCGGCTGCGGGCCGCGTACAGTGTCTGCCCTTTCATGACCGAGTCGGGCCGGGCGAAGTAGATGAACTCGAAGATGCACAGAGCCTCGCGCTCGCGCTTGCCCACCTGCTCGATGTGGTAGCCGTCCTCGTCGATGCAGCAGATCTCGCCCGGTTCGATCTCCCGCACCACTTTGGCACCGAGGATGTCCAGTCCGGACGACTCGCTGGCAAGGCAGTAGCGATCATCCAGCTCGCCCAGCACCAGAGGCCGGATGCCGTAGGGGTCGCGGAAGCCGATGACCTCGTCCTTGGTGAGCAGCACCGCGCTGAAGGCGCCGCGCAGCCGGGGGATGATCTCGCGCAGCGCGACCTTGACGTCGTGCGAGGGGTGCTCGGCCAGCAGGGCCGCGATGACCTCCGTGTCCGAGGTGCTCTCGAACACGTGCCCGTTCCGCACAAGATTCGCGCGCAGCTCGTCGGTGTTGACCAGGTTGCCGTTGTGGGCCAGGGCGATGAACGAGCCGTTGCGGGTGCGGGCGAAGGGCTGGGCGTTGCGCATCTCGCTCGAGCCCGTGGTCGAGTAGCGCACGTGACCGATGGCGAGCTCCCCGGGAAGGCTTTGCAGGATCTTCTCCTCGAAGACCTGCGAGACGAGGCCCATGTCCTTGTGAACGGTGAGTCTTGACCCGTCGGTCACCGCGATGCCGGCCGATTCCTGTCCTCGGTGCTGCAACGCGAACAGCGCGAAGAAGGTGAGACGGGCGACATCCATCTCGGGAGCGTAGATAGCGAACACCCCGCATTCGTCGTGGGGTGAGTCGTCATTCCACTGGTCCTGCATCATTCTCCTAGGCTCGCGGCAGCGCCGACTCGTATACTTCTTCAAGGGAGCGAACCGCCATTGCGAGGCTCCTCCCGTCCAGTTCCACCTCGATGCCGGCGCCACCGACCGTGCCCAGCGGTGTGCAGGGCACCCCGCCTCGGCACACAGCGCCTCGAAGGCCGGTACTCCGCCGGGGCCACCGAGACCACCACCAAGGTGGGGGCCTCGCCGAACAGCACCAGGTCTGGACGGCCGGCGAGCGGGCCGGCGGCCGCCTGCGGCGACGCGGCCGGCGCCGACGGCGCCCGACAGCCAAGGCAGAGAATCGAGGGACACCTGGCACCAATCCTCCCGCCATGCAGCATTCCACCAGAGCCACGGCAAGTCCGCCGTCGGAGCAGTCGTGGGCCGAGCGGAGCAGCCGGCCGCAATGCCCTGACGGACGGCCGCCTGAAGCGCCACCTCGGCCGTCAGGTCCACGTCCGGGATGCGCCCTTCCACCCGGCCGTACCAGCGCTTCTGGTACTCCGAACCGTCGAGCGCCGGCAGGGCATCACCCACCAGGTACACCCGATCGCCGTCGGCCTTGAACCCGGTGGTGCAGTTGCGGGTGAAGTCGTCCATCAGCCCCAGCATGCCCACCACCGGCGTGGGATAGATGGGCTGCTCGAAACTCTCGTTGTAAAGCGACACGTTGCCCGAAATCACCGGCGATCCGAAAGCCTCGCAGGCCTCTGCCATGCCCTCGATAGCCTGGGCCAGCTGGTAAGCGATAGGACCGTTGTCCGGATTGCCGAAGTTCAGGCAGTTGGTGATGGCGATCGGCTTGGCGCCCACGCAGGAGACGTTCCGCGCCGCCTCGGCGACGGCGGCTTTGCCGCCGCGGTAGGGGTCGAGGAAGGTCTGGCGGCCGTTGCCGTCGGTGCAGACCGCGATGCCGGCGCCGGTCTTCTTGATCCGCAGCAGGGCAGCGTCGCCGCCCGGCACGATCACGGTGTTCAGCTGCACCTGATGGTCGTACTGCTGCCACACCCAGCGCCGGCTGGCGATGTTCGGCGAGCCGACCAGATCGAAGAGGATGTCCTCGAGTGATGCGTCCGGGGCCGGGCAGGGAGCCGGGTCGAGCGGCTCGTCGACCTCGTGGGCGGGCCGCTCCTGCGGGATCTCGTAGCAGGGGGCTCGGTGAGGGCCACGGCGTCCATGTCGCCCACCATCTCGCCACCGAAGAACACCCGCAGATGTCCGTTGTCGGTGACCTCGCCGACGATGGTGGAGTCGAGGTCCCAGCGGTCGCAGACCTCCTGCACGCCGTCCCACTTCTCGGGCGCGACGATGGCCAGCATGCGCTCCTGGCTCTCGCTGATCATGATCTCCCAGGGCTCCATGTCGGCCTCGCGCAGCGGCACTCGGTCGGCGTGCAGGTCGATGCCCACCTTGCCCTTGGCCGCCATCTCGCTGGACGACGAGGTGATGCCGGCCGCGCCCAGATCCTGCAGAGCCACCAGCAGATCGGCACGCAAGAGCTCGAGACACGCTTCGAGCAGCTTCTTCTCGGTGAAGGGGTCGCCCACCTGCACCGACGGCCGCTTCTCCTCCAGGGTCTCGTCGAACACCTGGCTGGCCAGCACGCTCGCCCCGCCGATGCCGTCGCGGCCGGTCTTGGAGCCGATGAGAACCACGATGGTTGCCCACGCCCGCCGCGCTGCTGAGGATGATGTCGTCTTCGCTCACCAGGCCGACGGTCATGGCGTTGACCAGGCAGTTGCCCGAGTAGGGGTCTTCGAAGTAGACGTCGCCGGCCACGGTGGGGATGCCCATGCAGTTGCCGTAGCCGCCGATGCCGGCCACCACGTGCTCGAACAGGTAGCGCTGCCGGTTGAGCGTCGGCCTGCGTGGCGCCGCGGCGCCTGCGTGCCGCTCGCCGCCGCGGCGCCCGGCGCTCGCCGCCGCGCGGCGCGACGGCGGCGTCGATCTCGCCGAAGCGCAGCGAGTCCAGGCCGCAGATCGGCCGCGCACCCATGGCGAAGATGTCGCGGATGATGCCGCCCACGCCGGTCGCCGCGCCCTGGTAGGGCTCCACCGCCGAGGGATGGTTGTGGCTCTCGATCTTCATGGCGACGGCCACGCCGCCGCCGATGTCCACGATGCCCGGCGTTCTCGCCCGGACCCTGCAGCACGTGGTCGCCCGTGGTCGGGAAGCGCTTGAGCAAGCAGCTTGGAATGCTTGTAGCCGCAGTGCTCGCTCCACATGAGCGAGAACACCGCCAGCTCTACGTGAGTGGGCTCCCGTCCCTGGATCGCCGCAGTATCTGCTCGTACTCCCACCGGGTGAGACCCAGCTGCTCGAAGAGTTCAGCCATCCAGGCTCCATTCGCTCGTCGCCGGCTTTTGCGTCCTCCGGACGCCTGGCTTCCGCGGCGGTCCTCGCGGCTCGGGCTCGCCGGACCGCAGTCCGGGCCGCAGCCGGGGATCTCCCGCCAGTCCAGCTGGCTCTTGCACACCCGGCACACACAGGTGTCCCGCAGGTACCCTTTCGATGAACGAGTCCTTGGACCCGCAGCGCGGGCAGATCGTCTGGCCGCGCCATCGAGCATCATCCTCCGCCAGCACGTGGTCGATCATCGACTGGAAGATCGCGCGCCCGTCGGTGCCTCCGAGCACGTCCTCGCACACGCGCTCGGGGTGCGGCATCATGCCCAGGACGTTGCCGCTCTCGTTCACGATGCCGGCGACGTTGTCGATGGCCCCGTTCGGATTGGTGGCGTCGGTGACCTGCCCGTCGGCGTCGCAATAGCGGAACGCCACCAGACTCTTGATCCTCGATCTCCTGCAGGCTTTCCGCGCCGGCGGTCCAGTTGCCCTCGTTGTGGTTGACCGGCATCTGGATCACCTGCCCCACCTCGAGGTGGCGGGTGAACGGCGTGTCGGTGCGCTCCACGCGCAGGTACTGGGGATGGCAGATGAAGCGGAGGCCGCGATTGCGCCGCAGCGCGCCGTGCAGCAGGTGCGCCTCGGTGAGGGTCTGAAAGCCGTTGCAGATGCCGAGCACCAGCCCTCCGTCGTCGGCGAAGGCCGCCACCTCCTGCATGATGGGGCTGAAGCGGGCGACGGCGCCGGTGCGCAGGTAGTCGCCGTAGGAGAAGCCGCCGGGCAGGATGACGCAATCGGCGTTCTTGAGATCGTGGTCCTTGTGCCAGAGGTAGTACGGTTCGGCCTCGGGAAGGTGCGAGAGAGCGTGGTGCGCGTCGTAGTCGCAGTTGGAGCCGGGGAAGACGACGATGCCGAAGCGGACCGGAGCCTGCGGCCACCGTCAGCGCCCCTCCTCGGCCGGCCGTCGCCGGGCTGTATCTCGAACCGGTAGTCCTCGATGATCGGGTTCGCCAGCAGCTGGCGGCACATGGCGTCGACCTCGGCCTTCGAGGCCTTGCTCGTCGCCGCCCTCCATCTCCAGGGTGATGTAGCGGCCCACCCGGATGTTCGCCACGCCGGAATGGCCCAGCGCGGGCAGGGCCCGCTCGACGACCGCGCCCTGCGGATCGACGACACCCGTGCTTGGGAGTCACGTAGACCGAGACCTTGTACACGTCAGTCCCCTTCCGGATCGGAGCGGTCCCTCGCCGAGCACGCGGCGCAGCACCTCGGCATACGCCGCTTCGACGCCCGCCCAGGTCGCGGCGAAAGCGGTCCTTGTCGAGCTTCTCCTTGGTCTCGGCATCCCACAGGCGGCAGGTGTCGGGCGAGATCTCGTCGCCCAGGACGATGTTCCCGTCGCCGTCGCGGCCGAACTCGAGCTTGAAGTCCACCAGGATGAGGCCGCGGTCGGCGAAGAACTTCTGCAGCACGTGCGTTGACCTTGCGGGCGATGCCGCGTGGCCTCCTCGAGCTCCTCCGGGGTGACCACCCCCAGCTCCTCGAGGTGACCCAGGCAGAGCAGAGGATCGTGGAGGGCGTCGTCCTTGTAGTAGTTCTCGATGAGGGGCGGCTTCTTGAGCGCCGTCCCCTCCGGATAGCCGATCCGGTTCGCCAGCGAGCCGGCCACCACGTTGCGGCACCACGAACTCGACCTTGAGCATGTCGAGGCGGCGGATGCGCATGGCGGTCTCCGACTCGACCCCGAGGAAGTGCGTCCTCACGCCCGCCTCCTCGAGCAGCGTGAAGAGGCGGGCGGAGATGGCGTTGTTGGTGCGGCCCTTCTCGCGACGATGGTGCCCTTCTTCGTGCCGTCAAAGGCGGTGGCGCTGTCCTTGAAGTCCTGGATATAGACGTCGGGATCGTCGGTGGCATAGACGATCTTGGCCTTGCCTTCGTAGAGTTTCTCCAGGCGGGTCATGCGTCACGCTCCTCGTCACAGTCGTGGACAACCGACAGCCCTCATGGGGTGCCGCGCGGCGGGGAACTACCTGAGTTCGATTCTACCAGCTTCGGTCAAGCCCGCCGGGGCGAGTGGACCTCTCGGTGCCACCGATCGGCACGATCGGCGCGCCGGCCGGCCTCAAGCCCGCCTGTGGGCGGCGGCCGCGGCGCGGGGCGCTCGCGCGACCGTGCCCGCGCCCCGTCCGGCGCCGGTCGCCCCGGCCCTCTAATAGGGTATCCAGCACTCGATAAGCTCTTGCGGGAACCGGGACAGCAATTCGTAGCCGGTCTCCGTGATGAGTACCATGTCCTCGATGCGCACCCCATGCCTTCCGCCCTTCTTGCCCGCGTATGTCTCGAAAGCCATCGTCATGCCGGCTTTCAGCTCGTGCGGGGCCAATCCCAGCTCCCGGTGGGAGTAGAAGACCATGGGCAGGTCGTGGAGGGTCAAGCCGATGCTGTGACCGCAGGCGTACGCATTGACCTCCGACCAGGTGTCGCATCCCCAATAGGCCGGCGAATCCGGGTATTTCGCCAGCACGTCGTGGTCGGTGGCACCGGCTTTCAACACACTCAACCCCGCCAGCAGCATCTCCTTGGCTTCGGCGAAGAGCTCCTTCTGTTCGCCCGTGGCCTTGCCACAGCAGAAGGTGCGGTAGATGCAGGTCTTGTAGCCCTGGTAGGAGGCGCCGTCCACGTCCACGTAGACGAGATCGCCGGGACGGATCATCCTGTCGGTGAAGGTCCAGCCGTACGGATTGGTGTTCTCGCCGCTCATGCACACCAGATCCTCGGTGTGGTCGGCGCCCTCGGCATACAGCTCCTTGAGGCCGATCCCCACCAGCTCGCACTCCTTGACTCCCGGGCGGATAGCGTCGGCGATGGCGGCGTGGGCCCGCTCCGCGTTGGCGCAGGAGATCTTGATGAGCTCTATCTCGTCCGCGGTCTTCACCATGCGGGCGTAGTCCAGGGTCGGGCTTGCCGTGGACGCAGGTGATCCCCTTGCGAGCGAACGCCTCGAAGAATAGATGCTGGAGCGTGGACCCGTCGATGGCCAACGTCTCCTTCTCCACCCCGTACTCGGCCATGAGCTTGGCGATCCCGTTCACCCACGCGTTCAGCACCACGTCGTGCGAGTCGCGAGCCGACAGCCGAGGAATGCCGTATGAGGGCTGCACTCCGGCCAGCCAGGGCATCCGCCGGGCGGTCTCGGCGGGCGTACCGCCGCCGATCAAGTGTGGCTCGCCGTTCCGGGCGATGAAGACCGCCTGGTACTCGGAGGCGCGCATGGGCGTCGTCACGTAGTACGACGAGATGTAGCGGATGTTGTCCGCGTCCCAGGTGATGATGGCCCCGACGCCGTCCTTGGGCCATCTGTGCCTTCACTCTCTCCACCCGCTCCCGGCGCAGCCGCGGGTAATCGACGCGCTCCTCGTAGTCCACCGCATACTTGCCGAATGCCATCACGCACTCCTATCTACCACTCGAGCGCCCCCACACGCTCGAAGATGACCCCCATGTGCCGCAGCTGGTAGCCGGGATCGAAGCAACCGTCCAGCTCCGAGCTGGTGAGCCAGCGAGTCACCGCGGGATCGGCCCCGAGCAGCTCCTTGAAGGAGCGCTTCTCCTGCCAGGCCTTCATAGCGTTGCGCTGCACCAGCTCGTAGGCGTCTTCGCGGAGGACGCCCGCTTGGATGAGCTGCAAAAGCACCCGCTGGCTGTAGACGAGTCCGAAGCTCTTCTCGAGATTGGCCGCCATCGCCTCGGGATACACGTTGAGCTTGTCAACCAGCCAGCAGGCCTTCTTGCAGCATGTAGTGCAGGAGGATGGTGCTGTCCGGCAGGATGACCCGCTCGGCGCTGGAGTGGCTGATGTCGCGCTCGTGCCACAAGGCGACGTTCTCGAAGGCGGCGACCATGTTCCCCCGGATCGATCCGGGCCTGGCCGCACAGCCGTTCCGAGATGATGGGGTTGCGCTTGTGAGGCATGGCCGAGGAGCCCTTCTGCCCCGGGGCGAAGTACTCCTCGGCCTCCAGGACCTCGGTGCGCTGGTAGTGCCGCACCTGGAGGGCGATCTTCTCGATGGTCGTGGCGAGCAGAGCCAGGGCGCTCATGAACTCGGCGTGACGGTCGCGCTGCACCACCTGCGTCGAGACCGGCTCGACCCGAGGTCCAGGATCGCCATCACCAACTGCTCCACCCGGGGATCGACGTTGGCGTAACTGCCCACCGCCCCGGATATCTTGCCCACGGCCACCTGATGGGTAGCCCTCTGCAGCCGCTCCAGTCCGCGCTTGATCTCGAACGCCCACAGTCCCAGCACCATGCCGAACGTTATCGGCTCCGCGTGGATCCCGTGCGTGCGCCCGATCATGACCGTGTCGCGGTGCTCGAGGGCCCGGCGCTGGAGGATGCGCCCGAGCTTCGCCGTCTCCTCCTGCAGCAACTCGCCGGCGGTCCGCAAGCTGCAGCGCCAGCGCCGTGTCGAGGACATCCGACGAGGTCAAGCCGAAATGGATGTACTTGGACGCATCGCCCACGTTCTCCGCCAGGTTGGTGAGGAAGGCGATGACGTCGTGCTGGGTGGTCTCTTCGATCTCCTTCACCCGCTCGACGTCGAAACAGGCCTTCTGCTTGATCTCAGCGACCGCTCCCAGCCGGGATCTCGCCCAGTTCCGCCCAGGCCTCGCAAACCGCGAGTTCCACCTGGAGCCACGCCGCCATGCGGGCCTCGTCGGTCCAGATGGCCGCCATCTCGGGCGTTGAATAGCGCTCGATCATCGCCTAGCTCCTTCCTGGTCTACCGGCCGGCACCGCCCGCTGGCCCATCTTCCCCGCGCCCGGGGCCGACCACCGGTCGCACCGCTTCTCACGAGCCGCCTCCGGTGCCCGCCGGCCGCCGCGCCCCCGGTGCTGCCGGCCAGCCCGGCCACCCGCAGGATCTTGGCCGCGAGGATGGCGGCATTGCGGGCGCCGTTGATAGCCACGGTGGCCACCGGGACCCCGGGCGGCATCTGCACCATCGAGAGCAGCGAATCCAGCCCCCCCAGGTCGGAGGTCCGGATGGGCACGCCGATCACCGGCAGGTCGGTCATCGAGGCCACCACGCCCGGCAGTGCGGCCGCCTTGCCGGCGCCCGCGATGATCACCTTGAGGCCCGCGTCCCTCCGCGCGCAAGAGCGTACTCGCGCACCGCCTCCGGGTCCCGGTGCGCGGAGATCACTTTCACCTCGTGCGCGATGCCCCGCTCTTCCAGTTCCTTCACCGCGGAGTCCATCACCTCGGCGTCGGACTTCGAGCCCATCAGCACCCCGACCAAGGGCGCGCCGCTATCTCTTTCGTCTCCCACGCCGGCTCCTTTCTAGCTCGTGCCGTCCGACCCAGCCTGCCCGGGCGACGACGCCTCCTGGCCGGCCGGCGGACAGGGCGGCCCCGCACGGTCGCGTTCCCATTCCTCTGCACGCAGCGCGATATCGGTGCGATGCTGGGCCCCGGCGAAGCTGATCCTCGCCACCCCCTCGTAAGCCAGTCGTCGCGCCTCAGCGAACGACGCCGCCCACTGCCGTCACCGTCAGCACCCGCCCGCCGGCGGTCACCACGCTTGCCGTGGCTCGTAGCCGTGCCCGGATGGAGCACCTCCACTCCCGGCACGCTCCCGGCCTCGTCCAGCCCGGAGATCACATCGCCCCTGGAACTCGACGCCGGATAGCCGCGCGAAGCCATCACCACGCCCACGGCCGGACCCTCGCTCCACACCGCGCGGCGGCAACTCCTCGCCACGAGCGCCGCCCTCCAGAGCAGCTCCAGCAAGTCGGATCGCAGCCGCGGCAAGAGCGCCTGGGTCTCGGGGTCGCCGAAGCGGCAGTTGAACTCGAGCACCTTCGGCCCCTGCGGCCGTCAGCATCAAGCCCGGCGTACAGCACGCCCCGGAAGTCGATCCCCCGCCGCGCGATCTCGTCCACCGTCGGCCGCACCACCGCCTCCACCAGCTGCGCATACAGTTCCTCGTCCACCGCCGGCACGGGCGAGTACGACCCCATCCCCCCGGTGTTCGGTCCCGCGTCGCGGTCAAGAGCGCGCTTGTAGTCCTGAGCAGGAGCAAGGGGCAAGATCTGGCGGCCGCTTACCACCGCTAGGAGAGAGAGCTCCTCGCCGGACAGGAACTCCTCGACGAGCACGACGTCTCCGGCACTGCCGAACCGCCGGTCCACGAAGCACTCCCGGAGAGCCGGCCTCCGCCTCCTCCATCGTCAGGCGCGACGATGACACCCTTGCCGGCGGCCAAGCCCGTCGGCCTTGACTACGACCGGCGCGCCCACCCGAGCCAAGTACTCGCGGGCTTCGTCGTAGTCGGTGAACCGCGCGGATGCGCCGGTGGGAACCCCGGCGGCCTCCATGAGTTCTTTGGCGAACGCCTTCGAGCCCTCCAGCTTGGCCCCGGCTTTGTCCGGGCCGAAGACGGTGTGACCGCGGCTTCGGAGCAGGTCCGCCAGCCCGGCGACGAGTGGCGCCTCCGGTCCCACGACGGTCAGGTCGACCATCTCCTGCTCCACGAAGGCGAGCAGACCCGGAAGGTCGTCCGCGGCAAGCGGCACGAGCTGTGCGTCGGCGGCGATGCCCGCGTTGCCGGGAGCACAGAAAAGGCGCCCGATCTGGCTGCTCCGCTTGAGCCCGCGTACGAGCGCGTGCTCGCGACCCCCGCCGCCTACCACCAGAACGTCAAGCGCCACGGCTCTCTCCTCTAGGTCACGCTCGTCACACTTCTAGGTCGCGTCAGTCACACCCGCGGGACCATGATCGTATCGCTCCGCCGCGGACCCACCGAGATGAGAGCGATACGCACCCGCGCCTGGCGCACGATGAAATTGAGGTAGTCGATGGCTTCCTTCGGTAGCTGGCTCACCTCGGTCATGCCGGCGAGGTCGGTCTTCCAACCGGGAAGAGTCTCGTATATCGGCTCGACCTCGCGGAAGGCAGCCTGGTAGCCGGGCACGTCATCGAGCC
This sequence comes from uncultured Thermoleophilia bacterium, assembly GCA_963772095.1. Taxonomy (GTDB): domain Bacteria; phylum Actinomycetota; class Thermoleophilia; order RBG-16-64-13; family RBG-16-64-13; genus Chersky-299. The sequence continues at coordinate 115,615 of CAVYVU010000001.1, read as the reverse complement.
TCTCGCCCCGGTAGCTGTAGCCCACGCAGACCTTGATCTCGTCCATGTGGTTCAGCACGTCCAGCTTGGTGATGGCCAGACCGGTCATGCCGTTCACCCGGCCGGCGTACCGTAGGGCCACAAGGTCAAGCCAGCCGCAGCGGCGCTGGCGCCCGGTGGTGGTGCCGTACTCGTGCCCCAGCTCGCAAATCTGTTGTCCGATCTCGTCCTTGAGCTCAGTGGGAAAGGGGCCCTCGCCCACCCGCGTGGTGTACGCCTTGCTGATGCCCCACACCTCGTCGATCTGCGTGGGTCCGACCCCGGAGCCCACGCACGCGTAGCCGGCCACCGGGTTGGAAGAGGTCACGTAGGGATAGGTGCCGTGGTCCAGGTCGAGCATGGTGCCCTGAGCGCCTTCGAACAGCACGCTCTTGCAATCGGCGAGGGCCTGCTGAAGATAGCGGGAGGTGTCTTCCACATGGGGCGAGAGCGATTCCGCCGCCTCGATGTACCGCTCGCAGTCCGCCTCAAGGCTGCCGACATCCTGGCCATACGTCTTGGCCATGATGTCGGCCTTGGCCAGACGGGCCGCGCGGACCTGCTCCCGGAAGCCCTCGGGGTCCATCAGGTCCTGCATGCGCACGCCCTGCCGGGCCGCCTTGTCGGAGTATGCCGGGCCGATGCCGCGACCGGTGGTGCCGATCTTCCCTTTGCCGAGCTGGGTCTCATGCACGTGGTCCAGCATGATGTGGTACGGCATGATCAGATGAGCGCCGCCCGAGATCTTGAGATTCGCCGAAGACACGCCCCGGCTCTCCAGATCGTCGATCTCTTTGCGAAGGACGGTGGGGTCGATGACCACCCCGTTGCCGATGACCGCCACCACGTCGGGGTAGCAGATACCGGAGGGGACCAGATGTAAAGCGAATTTGCCGCGCTCGTTCTCGACCGTGTGACCGGCGTTGTTGCCGCCCTGGTAGCGGACGACGACATCCGCCTTCTCACAGAGCAGGTCGACGACCTTGCCCTTGCCTTCGTCACCCCATTGGGCACCTACCACCACAAGGACCGGCACGTGTCCCTCCCCATCGACTTTGTCCAAAGATGCCGGACGACGACCGCGCCGGCGACGCCATCAGTTTACACCAGGGCCGAAGCTCGTTTCAGAACGAAGTCTCGGCTGCCCGCAACACCGCGCGGGCGGCCACCAACCCTGAGGCCGAAGCCTGCACCAAGCCGCGAGTCACGCCGGCCCCGTCACCGATGGCATACAGGCCGGCCACCGGCGTCTCCAGGTCACGATCGAGCTGAACTCGCGATGAGTAGAACTTGACCTCCACTCCATAAAGGAGAGTGTCGCGACCGCCTACCCCGGGCAGCAGGGCGTCGAGAGCGTCGAACATGTCCAGGAGGTCGCGCAGATGCCGGTAGGGCAGCGCGAAACTGAGGTCGCCGGGCGTGGCCGCACACAAGGTGGGCTCCACCACACCCCGTTTGAGCCTCTCGGGAGTGGTGCGGCGGCCCGCCCGCAGGTCGCCGAGGCGTTGCACCAGGATGTCCTTGCCGAGGATGTTCGCAAGCCGGGCGATAGATTTTCCGTACTCGATGGGCTCCTTGAACGGCTCCGTGAAACGCGTGGAAACGAGCAAGGCGAAGTTGGTCCACGGGGTGTGCCGGTCGGTGTCCGCGTAGCTGTGACCGTTGACGGTGATCACGTCGCCCCAACTCTCCGTGCAGACCACGCCGTGCGGGTTCATGCAGAAGGTGCGCACCTGGTCCTCGAAGTACCGCGACGTGTACAGGAGCTTCGGCTCGTACAGGTCGTCGGTGATGGCGTTGGTGACGACGGCCGGGACCTCCACGCGCACGCCGATGTCGACGGCGTTGCTGGCTAAGGGGATCCCCAGCCGGATAGCGGTGTCCTTGAGCCAGGAAGCGCCCTCGCGCCCGGGAGCCAGGATCACCACGGGGGCCTGGTACCGCTTTCCGTCCGAGGTGACGACGCCGGTCACGCGGCCGAAGCCGGTGACGCGGTCGGAGCTGACGCCACGGCCGAGGCCATTGCTGCCTCCCGCGCTCTCGCCTCTCTCCCCGGCACTCCGGGCCGCACCGGTTCCATCGTCCACCAGGACCTCGGCCACGGCGGTATTGGTGGCGATCTCCACCTTGTCTTCCAGTTCGGCGCGCATGTTCGCGAGCACGACGGCGGAGTGCTCCGTCCCCAGATGGCGGATAGGGGAGCGCACCAGCCGCAGGCCTTGCTTCCGCGCCAGATCATCCCAGCGTTCGAAACTCTCCGCATCGTCCCCGTACAGGTCCTTGGGCGCCCCGAACTCCAGGTAGACGTGGTCGACATCCGTGATCAACGAGCCCATCAGTTCTGGAGCCACGTACTCGCCGAGCCAGCCACCCACCTCCGGAGTGAGGGTGAGCTTGCCGTCCGAGAACGCGCCCGCGCCGCCCCAACCAGAGGTGATGTCGCACATCGCGCAGTGGGCGCAGGCCCCCACGACGCGGGCCGGGCAGCGCCGATCGGAGATGTCTGCGCCTTTCTCCAGCAGCAGCACCCGAAGGTTGGAATGGCGCGCCATCTCCAGGGCGGCAAAGATGCCGGCCGGACCGCCGCCTACGACGATCACGTCGAACTTGTTATTGCCAATCATTCGGCTCGCTTTCCATGTCGGCGGCGCCGACCGACGCGATCTTCAGCGCACCGGCGATCCAGACCCCCAGACACCTCGCCCCACCCCGAGCCGCGCCGGCCCCGGCCCGGCTGGCCGACCGCTTGGCCGCGAGGCCCTGGCACACTGGTGGACTAGACTCCCAGGTCTTTCGAGGCAAGGCTGCCGAACCGCGTGTAGTTCTGGATAAAGGCCAGCTTGCAATCCCCGACCGGGCCATTCCGCTGCTTACCCACGATTATCTCGGCGGTACCTTTGTCCGGGCTGTCACGGTTGTACAGCTCGTCCCGGTATATGAAGAGCACCACGTCCGCGTCCTGTTCTATGGCGCCGCTTTCACGAAGGTCCGACAGCACCGGGCGGTTGCCCGCTCGCTGCTCCACCTGCCGCGACAACTGGGACAGCGCCAGCACCGGCACCTCGAGCTCGCGGGCGAGGATCTTCAGTCCGCGCGATATACGGGAGATCTCCTGCTGCCGGTTCTCCGTGCTGGTGTCGCCCATCATCAGCTGGAGGTAGTCCACCACGATGAGCCCCAGGCCCTTCTCCCTCGCGCGCAGCCGCCTGGCCTTGGCCCGGATCTCCATCAGGCCGAGCGATGCACTGTCGTCGATGAAGATGGGCGCCGAAAACAAGGGCGTGCATGCGGCCGTCAGCTTGCTCCACTCGTTCACCTGCAGCATGCCGTGATGCAGGCGATGGCTGTCCACCCGGGCCTCAGAGCACATCATGCGCATGACCACTTCCATCTTGGACATCTCCAAGCTGAAGATGGCCACGCCCTTACCCTGATCCACAGCGATGTTGCGCGCGATGTTCAGCGCAAAAGCAGTCTTGCCCATGGACGGTCGAGCCGCCAGCACCACCAGGTTGGCGGGCTGAAAGCCGCGGATGATGTTGTCCAAATCGCGGAAGCCGCTTTCCACTCCCACCGTGGGATGACCCTCGGACATGGTCTTTTCCAGCTCAGCGAAACTCTCGCTGATCAACTCCCCGATAGGCTCGAACTCGCTGGTAGCCCGCCTGGCCGAGATGTCGAAAACCATCTGCTCGGCCTTGTCGATGAGCTCCATGGGCGATTGCTCGCGACGGTAACCCATCTCGGCGATCTGCGAGCCCACCTGGATGAGCGAGCGAAGATAGTAGTTCTCCCGGACGATCTCCGCGTAATGTCTGGCATTTGTCGCCGCCGGGACTGCCGTCACCAGGCTGTGGATGAAAGCCCGCCCCCCGACCAACTCAAGACTGGCCCGGTTGGCCAGCTCCTCGCTCACAGTGATCGGGTCTACCGGATCGCCCTTGCCGTTCAGCTCCTCGATGACCTCGAAGATCCGCTGGTGGGACTGCCAGTAGAAATGATTGGGCCGGACGATCTCGCTGACCGCGGGGATGACATTGGGGGTGAGCATGCTCGCCCCGAGCACAGAGATCTCGGCGTCCATGTTCTGAGGAAGGATGTGCTCCCCGCTGGACTGGCCTCCCCCCGCCGCCCTAGCCATGTTCATCTCCACGTCGGGAACCCTTTCCGCTCAAGACCTTCGCCGACCACGTCCTTCACCAGGGCCAGCCAGCACGCTCCACTCCTGAACTTCCCCGATCCGGACAAGCTCAACTCGCTTCACGCCAGACCCAGGCTCCTACCCGCACCACCCCAGGCCCAAGCTCCTAAGCCTTCGAATCCTCCGGCACAACCATGATCTTGACATCCGCCGGCTCGACGCTGGGGTGCACTTCCACTTTTACCATGTAAGTGCCCACGGTCTTGATGGGTTCCTCGAGATCGACACCGCGTTTGTCCACGCGGATCTTGCGGGCCGCGTAGATGGCGGTGGCGATGTCCTGGTTAGTGACCGAGCCGAAAAGCCGCTCGCCCGAACCGACCGGCGCTGGGATGGTGATCACGGTCTTGGACAGGAGCTCCCTGGTCTCTTCCGCCTGCTCGGCGATGCGACGCTCTTGAGCCGCTTTCTCTTCCAGTATCCGGCGGACGGCCGCGACCTTACCGGGCGTGGCTATCTCAGCCAGTTTGCGCGGAAAGAGGAAGTTTCGCGCGTAGCCATCGGATACATTGGCCACCTGGCCCTTCTTCCCAATCTTGTCCACGTCCTGCAATAGGATTATTTCCATGTGCCTCTCCTTATAGGAACTAGAGTCTCGTCGGGCCCGGACCCGGGCTCTTCAGAGCAAAACGTTTTCGATAGTCCACCCAGGTGTCGAACAAGCCCGCAAGCCCGGTGATCTGAAAGAAGGCCTGCCCCAGAACCGCCGCGGCATAAAGCCAACCGCGCGCTCCTCGACCCCACTTTCGCGAGACCGCGAGCCACTGCACTACTGCCAACCCCTGCAGGAAGAACAAGGTCTGCGAGACCAGCAGCATGTCGATGCCAACATACCGCAAAGCCGACTGCCCCTCACCGCTCCCCCGGGCAAGGAGCAACATGGCCAGACCCGCGATAGACACGTAGGCCAGCGACCAGTGCAGGCGAAGCTTCGAGAGCGACAAAGGCGAGCTCGTTCTGCTTCCCATCCGCGGGAAGATCAGGTGTGCGAGCCCCGCCGCGCAACTCGCGAACAAGATCGATGCCATCCCCACGAGTCCCGGTGCCAGATACGGCGTGATCGAGACAAGCTGTTTGAACTGGTCTGTCACGCTCGTCGTCGGTTGCCTGCGAGACGCCCGCCTGCCGGTAGAGTGTCGCCGCGTTGTCGATCGACTGCCCGGCGGCCTGCTGCACATGCGTCCACGTAACGCCCAGAATCTGCCACAGAGTCACGCCCCAACGCAGAACACGACGACGGCCACCGCGGTGGTCAAAGCCAACGTGGATGCAAAGCTCCATCTGGCCCGCAGCGCACCGCCCAGCGCGAGCCCGAGGCCTGCCGAAAGCAGGAACACGAGCAGAGCCTCACTCTGACCGGCGCCGAACCACACCACTGCGCCGGCTATCACCGCCCCGGCCAGTAACAAATGCGTATCCCCGCCTCATGGCCATGTATGCCAGAGGCAGCACCACGAAAGGCGTGAGCACCACCGGACCGAAGGGCAGATAGGCCATCCCCAGCCCTATGGCCGCGGTGAGCGCGGTCGCCTTGCCTAGGGTCGCCATGGCCGATGAGGAGGACCCCTTCACGCGGGTGCTCTCAAGCTCCGGTGTTCTCAAGCCACGAAGGCGATCACGCAGAGATCAGCGGCTGCTATACGGAAGCAGCGCGACCTCACGGGCACGTTTGATGGCCACCGCCACTTGCCGCTGATGCTTCCGGCAAGCTCCCGTGGTCCGGCGCGACCGGATCTTTCCCCGCTCGGACATGAACCGGCGGAGCGTGTTGTAGTCCTTGTAGTCAACTACCTCGACGCCTTCTTTGCAGAAGTAGCAGTACTTGCGCCGCCGGTTCCCAGATACCGGGCGAGTACGCCGCTGCGGCTTCTTCGGATTGGCCACTGTTCAAAACCTCCTTGAGAACGACTAGAACGGGATGTCGTCGCCCCCGAAATCGATGTCACGGAAATCGTCTTGTGCCGCGGGGCCAGTCGCCGGACGAGCGCCCTCACGAGCCACCGGCTCTCGGGCTTCGCCCTGTCCCTGCCCCTGTCCCCCGATGAACATCACCGTATCGGCGATGATCTCGACCTTGCTGCGCTTGGTACCGTCCTGAGCGTCCCAACTGCGCTGGTCGAGGCGGCCGTCTACGGCCACTTGGCGACCTTTGCTCAGATAGCGGGCGCAGTTCTCGCCCTGCACGCCCCAAACGACGATATCGAAGAAGTTCGGTTTTTCCACCCACTGCCCCGAGGAGTCTTTGTAGGAAGTGTTGACCGCCACTCCGATCTGGCACACAGAAGTGCCGCTCGGAGTCTGGCGCAATTCCGGATCCCGGGTCAGGTTGCCCACCAATGTCACCCGCGCGATGCCGCGAGCCATCATGTTCTCCTTGGACTCAAGATTGTTCGACGGCCGCAGGGGCGGCCGGAGCCGTGAGGCTGCTTGAAGCCGAACGGTTTCTCGTGGCGGATCGGCATGACTCGCAAGGCGATGTCGGTGATCTTAAGGACGCGCATCACTTCGTCGAGGGTCTTGGACGTGGCTTCGAAATACCACACGTAGTAGAAGCCGTCGAGCGCGTCGGCGATCTCGTACGCCAGGCGTCTCTTGCCCCACTCGTCGATCTTCACGATGACGCCCTCGTCCTTCGTGATGATCTCTTTGACGCGATCCAGCACCGCGGTGCGGGCTTGCTCCTCCGCGTCGGAACGAAGGATAAGAACCAGCTCATAGCTGTTCAGTTTGGGTCACCTCCTACGGTCTAGGCGGCCCCGGCCTCACTGCCGGAGCAGGGGTGTAGTGATATGGAATTGTAGTCGCACCACCGGACAGAACCCGGAACATGACGCGATGCCTCTCGGCAAGCGGCACGGCGCGAGGCTGGGAGTATACACCGGGCGGGCCGGGAGCACCAGGATGAAACCCTCCTGGCCCGCCCAGCCCGCACGCGCCCCCTTATCATCCGGCTTGCCGGGCTCCCTCCTCGACTCGCCGCGATCCGCGGGCGGCGAGCTCGCCCGGCGAAGCATACGGCTGCTATGCGCGGTCCTCGGGCACGACGGTGTCCGCGCCCGTCGACGGACCTGTGGTGACGCCCACATCCGGCGCCGCGGCCGGGGTCGAGGCGGCGAGCGGCGCAGCCGCCGCGCCCGCCGGCGCTTGCTGGAACTGCGACTGCTGGCGTTGCTGATAGGAATCAACGATGCGCTGTTCGCGCTCGCGGCCCCGCCGGGTGGACGCCCTTATGATCCGATAGACGATATAGCCGATAATGGCCAGCACGATGAGGATCGGGATCACCACGCCCAGGCCCCGGACGATCGCATTTCCCGCGTTCACGAGGTTATGCAGACCGTCTTTCAAAGCCTTGGTCACGCCCCACTGGGTGATCGCGACAGGCTTGACCTCCGCCCCTGCCTCATAGATGGACATGGTGAGCGTGGAGTAGTTCGTATGCTCGGTCAGGAACTGAGCGCGGCCCTTTCAGCGTATCGAGCTGTTCCTGGGCGTTGCTGAGCACCTGCTGCACTTGCAGAATGTCGTCGACGGTCTTCGCCCGCGCCATCAGGTCTTGGAAGGCCTTCACCTGGGCCTGGGCGTTGGTGATCTGCGCCTGGAGATCGACGTATTCTTGGGTCACATCCTGAGTCGAGATCTGGCGATTTCTTACCGTGCCCAGCTTGGAGGCGTCGCTCAGAGCCAGGGCAAACGAGGCGGACGGAACCCGCAAGGCGATGGTCCCGCTCTTCAGGCTGCTGTCCTCGCCGCTGGCCTGCGAACTGGAGGACACGATGTAGCCGTTATAACGGTCGGCCAGCAGCAGTGCCTGGTCGAACGCCGTCTGGAACTTGCCGCTTGCCACCTCAATCTCGAGTTGGGCATCGCTGATGACCTTCTGGCCCAGGCTCTGCTCCAGGGCGACGATCACATCGGGAGAGCCGGTGCTGCTCCCCGAGGCGGAAGGCGCCGATCCCTCTTGCGTTGGGGTAGCCGCACTGAAGCTCGTGGACTTGCCGTTCGATGGCACGGTGGTCGAGGCGCTGGCGACAGTTGTGGCGGTGCTCATGGCCCCGGCCCAGGTCGTCGTGGCGCCCCCCCTGTGCGCCAGACTCCCGCCTCCTCCGCACCCGATTATCCCGACAGCGGCCGCCATGACAAAGACCAGGAACACCGCCGCCGCACTGAGCCACCCTTTTCGAACACGGATCCTGCTCATCACGCACCCCCCCGATCGATGCCCCCATTGCGCCTTTGTGACGCGGAGCTGAAATGGGGAGTTCCCGGGCGGGAGCAAGCAAGCCGCTATTCGGGAAGGGAGCCCTCCATGTTCGCAAGAAAACCCTGAAGAAGCCCGTAGCAACCGGTGAGCATCATGTCCCCGTGGAGTGAAGCTTCCGTCTGCCGTAAGTCCATGGAGGCAAAACGGCCCCGCCGAGGACCGGTGACGACCACCTCGACGCCCTCGAGCGCAAACGGCGCAGACACAGGCAGCGCCCCGTGACCGCCGTCGGCCAGCACCTCTTCGCCCTTCAGCTCGCCGCGCCGCGAAGCGGCGCATGTAAGAAAGCATCTTGTCGGGGTCGAGCATGGCGGTGTGGTGCTCGAACAGGCCGTCGATCCTGTCGCCGTTCACCAGCGACATGAGCGTGTGACCGTTGCCGAAGTTCACCGCAAGGCAGGGTGAGGTGCGCGCGGCGAGCGATGCCCCCCAGAGTGCGGAGGGCCCGGTGTCCCCCAACACCAAGGGCAGATCGGCCACCGTAGCCACGCATTCTGCCGCCGCCCGCACTCGCGTGAGGTACGCGGGAATCGACGCGGGCCGGTAGAACAGGTCTTTCAGACGAGCCGAGCGGGCCAGGGCGACGGTCAAGTTCTGGAAGCGAAACACCCGGTCGCTGACCCCCGAAGGAGCCTGGCCGTGGTCCTGCACCGCCAACGCACAGCCGTCGAGGGCAGCCGGCTCCCCCACGAGCGCCAGCGCGTCGCGGAGCTGATCGAAGCGGACGTCGCCGGAACGGACAAGGACCGCGCCTGGCGGCAGAGCCGCGCCGCGTGACGTGGCCTTACCTGACGACCGTGCCGCGCCCGCCGGAGAAGCAGCGTCGGCGGCGTCCTCGTCCACGATCGTCACGCCCCAGCCGGAGACTACTTCCATATCGTCATCGAAGGTCTGGGCGGCAGAAGGCGTGGCATAGAAGGCCAGGCCCTGTGCAACATGGTGCTTCATCGCGAGGGTACTCGCCCCGCCACCCATCAGCGGTCCCGCGAAGAACACCGGTACTCTCCTGTCGGTGGCTTCGGCTATCTCCGCCGCCACCACCCTCGTCGCCGACGGGACGATCAGATGGGTCTGATTCTCGCCGTGCGCGGCGCTGTCCCATAGCAGAATGTCGGTGGTGCCGGCGCCCACGTCTATCACGAGTACCCTCATGTCGCCCCTTCGATCATGCGCATCGGACCTATCTTCCCGTCCACCGGAATCCTACCCGTGGCTGGCTTCGTCGCCCGCGCCGTATGTCTGTGTCCGTCCCTAGAATGATGGCAGGTGCACGCCCGAAAGTCCTGAGGATAGAAGCCCGAACCGTCCGCTCACGAGCAATGCCCCGTAAAGCACAAGAATTAACCCACAAATGATCTGTACAAGTCTCATCCGGCGTTTGATCCGCGCAACCGCGCGCAGTGCCCAGCCGACGAAGAGACCCGAGATGAGAAACGGGATACCCAATCCCAGGGAGTAGACGAAGAGCAGGAGGGCTCCGGCCACGGGGTGGCTTCCCGAGACGGCCAAGGTCAAGATAGACGCCAGAATAGGCCCCACGCATGGAGTCCAGCCCAGCGCGAAGGCTACGCCCAGAACGAAGGCTCCCGCGGGTCCCCGGGGAACCTTGTCGAGCAGCGGCCTGCGCTCCTTGATGAGGAAGGCCGGGTACGCCGAGCTGGCCAGCAGAGCCCCCAGCACGATCAGCACGGCGCCGGCCACTATCTGCAACGTCCGCTGGTTGCCAACGAATATGCCGGCCGCGGCTAAGATCGCGCCCAAGGTGGTGAAGACCAGGGCGAAACCAAGCACGAACGTGGCCGTGTTCAGTATCACCCGGCGGCGCCCGCTCTCGAGCTCGTCAAGGCTCAGTCCGGACGCGAACGAGAGATAGGCGGGCAAGAGAGGGAGCACGCACGGGCTGACGAAACTGGCGGCCCCTCCCAACAGAGCGACCAGAAAGGCGGAAAGACTCAGCTCAGCTGGCAGAACCATTCACGAGCGCAGAGAGATCGGCGGAGGATAGCCCTCCGAGGTGGACGTTTGCGATCTTGCCGAGCGGGTCTACGATCACGATCGTGGGGACGGCGCTCAGTCCGTACTGTCCGCCCACCAGACTGCTCGGATCCATGATGACCGGGAGTTGATAGCCTCCTCCAGCGAGAAGAGCTCTCATGTCGGACTCCTGATCGTTGACGGCTATCACAACCAGACCCACTTTGTTCTGATTCTCTCGATAGAACCTATCGAGTTCAGGCAGTTCCGCCTGACAGGTGCTTCACCAACTGGCCATGAAGGCGAGAACGACAGGCTTCCCCTTGTATTCGCTGAGCGTCACCTTCGCGCCGTCCAATGAGGTAGCGACGAATCCGGGAGCCGCACGGCCCACCAGACCCGAGCCGCATCCAGCGAATAGCACGGCCATGAGCGGCAGCAGAACGGCGAGGATAAGCACAGGCGCAAGTGCAGACGCGAATGCCTCGCCACCCAGGGGCCCGCGCGGGGAGCGCCGCAGGGAACCGCCCGAGGAGGCGTCCCGCCAGAGTGGGCGCTTCGAGGATCGCAGCTTCATCGCCTTGCCTTCGCCGGTCTTGCTTTCGCGGTAGCCATCGCCTTTCTTCTTTCCGTCGGGGCCACGGGGATGAGCCGGCCGTGCCTGGCGAACCACCAGACGCCCACCACCCCGATCACGAAGAGGGCGATGCTGATCCATTGTTGCTGGGTGAGGCCGAGGGCCACAGGCGGGTTCGTGCGGACGAACTCAACCAGGAAGCGCTCGATGCCCGCCAAGATGAGGTAGGCGAATATGAGAGTGCCCTCTCTTTTGAACCGCGGGCTCAGCACCCACACCACGAGCGCGAAGATGACGAGGGAAGCGGCAGCTTCGTACAGTTGCGTAGGTTGGACGGTCACCGTGGTTGGGGGGCTGCCCTTCGGGAAAGACATCCCCCAGGGTAATTTGGTGGGCTTTCCATAGTCGTCCCCGTTGAGGAAGCAACCAAGCCGGCCGAACACATATCCGATGGCTACCCCCGGAGCGGCGGTGTCCATCACTCCGGCCAGGCGCTGTTTCCGCACCAGGGTCACGATGACCACCGCCACGATCGCGCCGAAGAGCCCACCGAACCACACCAACCCGCTCCCGCTCAGGATATTTCCGGGGAATTCCGACGGGTGGAGGATCAGATAGTGGATCTTCGCACCGAGTAGACCCCCGATGACGGCCGCGACCACGACCGGGTAGATGAAATCGGGGGTGACGCCCCTCTTCTTGAACTGCCAACGGCCTACGATCCCCGCCGCGACGAAGGCCACCGCCATCATCACCCCGAAGGTGTGGATGGTCACCGGACCGAAGTGCACCAGGATCGGGTACATCTAACTCCTTTGTCTTGCGCACCCGCGCTGCATCAAGCCTAACAGCTGCTACTCGTCGAGCCCCTCGGCCGACACGGCCACCCCGTCGACCACGAGGACGGGCAGGTCGGCGAAGCCGTGCCGCCAGGCCAGATCAGGATACCCGTTCACCATGACCATCGACTAGCTCCCGAGGAAGAGATGCTCTTCCGAGTGACGAACACTCCATCGACAGTTAGCGACTCTTTCGTTAGTTCGACACCCGACTTGCCCTTCTTGCGTTCCAAGCGGGTGGACCGCCGGCCCGCAGTGCCCTCGATCCCTGCCGGCAGCCGGTACACGCTCTCGTCGACGGGCAGATCGACCACGGCGCCCGAGAGGTCCTCGGCCATGGCAGGCGCCGGACCGGCCCCACCCACGATCACATCATAGGGGGAAGATTCGACCGGTTGGATCCATCATCGCCTCGGCAGCCGGAACACCTCCGAGCGCGTGCCGCCGGGATGCGACGAGATCATCTCACTCAGACCACACGGGTCCGTCTAGTGCGCTCAGCCAAAACCCGAGCTAGGCGCACAACGGTGAGGATCGCAAGCTCCTCCGTCTGCACAGGCCGAGCCGGACCCGGAGTGCCCGCTGGTGAAACCCTGAAAGCCCGTGAACCGCTGTTCTACCTGGCGGCTGCCGCAATCGGGACATACTTTGGCTTCATCTTTCAGAAAGCCCAAGACGAACACATCGAAGTCTTTGCCGCACGAAGAGCAGTGGAGATCGTATGAGGCCATCAGACCCTACCTGCCTCGGCCTCGACGAACCCCGACACTCCCAGAGCGCTCAGCTGGTCGACCACCCAGTAGTAGCTGAGCGAGCCCGGCGAAACGACTTCCTCGCCCACCAGGACGAGCGGCAGCCTGCGCCCTTCAGCCACGGCGGCGTCCAGGGCGGGATACTCTTTCAGCTCCTGATCGCTCACGTCCACGTAGCGCAAGGGCCGCACCCCGCCGGTGCGCGCCATGAGGTCCATGTTCAAGTAATTGACCGTCTCCTCCAGAGACAGAGGCGGTCGTCAGCCACCGCCGCGCCGCATGGAATCGATGCCGCGCGAGCCCACGAGCACGAGCTCTTTGGTCGAATCTTCAGTCACCCCGTTCACCCAGTCCTTCTGATCGTCACGCCTGACGTACGTCGTGCCGCTTTCCGCCAGGCCAAGTTCCTTACTCAGGCCAGGCCGAATTCCTTTTCGTAATCCTTCTGGCCACGTGCACCGACCAACTGCGACTTGACCTTGCCGCCGTCGAACATCATGACCGTGGGGATGCTCATGATGCCGAAGCGGGCGGCCAACTCCTGATTCTCATCCACGTTGACCTTCACCACAGAGATCTTTGCAGGGTGGTCCGCCGCGAGCTTCTCGAGCACTGGGCCCACCATCCGGCAGGGGCCGCACCAAGGCGCCCAGAAGTCCGCCACTACAGGCACCGCCGATGATGCCACGATCTCGTCGAACGATTTCGCGTCGACTTCCTGAACCCCACCGCTCATGTCATTCTCCTTGTCGTCGCACGCCGGCAGCGCCGGTCACACCAACATGTTATCGGAAGCGAGACCCGTTTGAAGGGGCGCGCTCGTCAAATCCGGCCGGGCCGCACGCGGATAGCACATCGCAGTCTCGCTCAATACCCCGTGGGGTATACTATCAGCCAACCAACCTCGCGACAAGGGCGCCAGCCCAACCTCGGCCGCCCGGCGTGCTTTCTTGTTACCCCGTAGCACGATGGGCTAACCTACCCGGTACATTCGCAGCGAGACCATAAAGAGCACGGTCCAAGGGGATGGAGACATGAAGATCACCTACTACGGCCACTCTTCCTTCCTTGTCGAAGCTCGGGACGGTACCCGTATTATCTTGGACCCGTACCGGTCCGGCTCGTTCGGTGGAGCACTGCGGTACTCACCCATCGGCGACAGCGCCGACGCGGTGGTCGCCACCCACACTCACGACGACCACGGGGCGACGGACACCATCCCGGGCAAGCCTCTCGTCTTCGTGCAACCCACCTCGGCGAAGGTCGGCGGCGTCGACATAACCGGGATCGCGGTGAAGCACGACGACACCGGCGGAAGCCAGCGAGGCACGAACACCATCGTTCTGCTCGACGATGGCGACGTACGGCTTGCTCACCTCGGGGACCTGGGCCACCCGCTTGCTCCGCCCACTCTGGAGGCGATAGGGAAGGTGGACGTGGTGCTGGTGCCGGTCGGCGGCTACTACACCATAGATGCCCAGACGGCAGCGGTGGTGGTGGAATCGCTTGCGCCGGCAGTGGTCGTCCCCATGCACTATAAGACGGCCGCCACGGACTTTCCTATCACCACAGAGGACGATTTCCTGGCCACGCAGAAGGCCGTGCAGAAGGTGGAAGGACCGCAACTCGAGGTCACGCGGGACAACCTGCCGGCTAGCCGCACCACCTTCGTGTTGAAGCCGTCGCGCCTGTGATGGGCGATACCTCTACCAACACGCTCTTCTACGTCCGTTCCGATTCTCTCGGTCCCGACCCGGAGATCGGCTGCCGTCTGGCACAGTCGTTCTTCAACAGCCTTCATGAGCGGCTGGACGGCGGGGAGACGTTCGTCTTCGCCAATCGTGGTGTCTTCTTGACTCTGGACGATTCGCCGGTGTTGGAAGGGCTGAGACGGCTGGTCGCTAAAGGCTGCCGCATCTATTCGTGCGGCACCTGTCTTGACTACTACGAGGCGCGCACCAGGCTGGCCGTGGGTGAACCCGGGTCGATCCCGTTGCTCCAACAATTGATGTGTGACGCCGGGAAAGTCGTCACGTTCTAGAAGAGAGCCTTTGAGGCTGGGGGGAACCGTTGGTGGAGGGACGAGGAGCGGCCGACGAGCGGGCAGAAGCACTCGCGCCGCCGCAGATAGACGGGCAAGCGCTCATCGGCGACGCCGTCTTCACGTTCGACACCACACACCAGGCCATGGCCGCGGAGGACATCCTGAGGGAGGCCGGCTTCCGGCTCGAGGTCGTCCCGCCACCCCGGGGCTTGACCGCGGGCTGTGGACTGGCATTACAGTTGAGCGAGCGCGATGTTCCCGCGGCCATCGAGACGCTCGAGCGCACGTCGGCTAGGTGGGCCGCCATCCACCGTCTTTGCGCGGATGGTAAAGTGGTGCCCATCGCCGGAGCGCGATCCGAACCAGGAGGGCAGTAGTCATCTCACCGGATAACGAGACCGTCAAAACGCCTGCTAAGGAGTCGAAGAAGACCCCAAGCGACACCGGCGCGAAGAAACCTGTCAAGAGATCCCGGATCCTCCGCATGAAGCCAGGGCCACTCCGGCGCCTCGCCATCCTCGTCATCATCGTCTTCGTCGTTTTCGGGATCGGCGGGGTCGTATCCCAGGTGTGGACGAACTTCCTCTGGTACAAAGAGATGGGTCAGACAGTTGTGTTCTGGACACCGGTCTGGGCGCGAGCCGCGATCACGGTGGTCGCGGCGGTGATCTTCTTCGCGATCTTCTACGGCAGCCTATGGCTGGCCCGGAAGCTCTCCCCGCGCTTCCGCCCAGTGCGGGCCCAGGAGGGCGAGGAGGTCTACGACCTTCCCCGGCGGAGAGTGTGGCCCGCTCGGCTCATGCTGATCGTCTCGGTCGTCGTCGCCATAGTCGTCGGCGTCCTCTACAGCAACCAGTGGCAGCAGATACTGCTCTTCTTCCACCACGGGGCCGCCGGATACAAGGACCCGATATTCCACCGCGACGCTTCCTTCTTCATGTTCACGCTGCCCATGTGGAAGACGATCATCGACTTCGTGGGCCTCGCCATGCTGTTCACCTTCATCGCCACGGTGTTCACCTACATGGTGGACCGGGCGATGGTCATGGGCGGGCGCGGCCGCATCACTCTCGCGCCGCACGTGAAGGCCCACCTGTCGGTGATCCTGGCGGTGGCCATGCTGGCCAAGGCCGGCGACTACATGATCCAATCCTGGTCCCTCGCGTTCTCGAAACGGGGTGTGGTGTTCGGCCCCAGCTACACCGACGTGCACGCCGCGTTGCCGGTGCTGCACTTCCTAGCAGTCGTGGCCGTGGTAGCGGCCGCCATCTTCCTGCTCAATATCCGCTATCGCGGTTGGCGCCTGCCTGCTATGGCCATCGGCTTGATGATCCTCACCTGGGCTTTGGCCGGGAAAGCGTATCCGGCCCTCGTGCAGCAATACCAGGTATCGCCGAATGAGATCACCAAGGAGAGCCCCTACATCGCCAACAACATTGAGGCCACTCGTGTCGGGTTCGGAGTGGACAAGATCCAGACGGTCGCCTCGCCCGCGAACACCGACCTGACGGTGGCATCGGCGAACGCCAACTGGCCGACTCTCCAGAACGTGCGCCTGTGGGATCCGGCGCCCGCTCTCGATATCTACAACCAGAACCAGGGATTGCGCTTGTACTACACGTTCACGGACGTCGACGTCGACCGCTACACCATCGATGGTCAGCCGCGCGAAGTACTGATAAGCGCGAGAGAACTCGACCAGTCGCTGCTCCAACCGCAGGCGAAGACCTGGGTCAACGAGCACCTCACCTACACCCACGGTTACGGGGCGGTCGTCAGCCCGGTGAACGAGTCCACGTCCAATGGACCGGCGTATTACATCAAGGACATCCCGCCCGTGAGCAGCACCAGCCTCAAGATCACCAAGCCGCAGATCTATTACGGCGAAGTAGGCAATAGCTTCATCCTCGTGAAGACCAAGTCTCCCGAGTTCGACTACCCGGCAGGCGATAAGAACGTCAGCAGTCAGTACCAGGGTACAGGCGGGGTGCCGATCGGCAGCAAGATCCGCCAATTCGCCTTCAGCTTCCGCTTCGCCACCGCCCGCCTGTTCTTCTCCAGTTCACTCACCAAGGATTCGCGGGTCATGTTCCGCAGGACGATCGAGGAGAGGGTCCAAGCTCTGGCGCCCTTCCTCCAATACGACAAGGACCCATACTTGGTCATCCGGGACGATGGCAGCCTGGTCTGGATGTGGGACGCGTATACCACGAGCAGCCGCTTCCCCAACTCCCAGCCTCTCGCGAACGGCACCAACTACATGCGTAATCCGATCAAGGTCGTGATCGACGCATATAACGGCAACGTGACCTTCTATCAGGTCGATGCGACCGACGTGCTGGCCAACGCATGGGGCAAGGTCTACCCGGGATTGTTCACTCCCGGCGATCAGATGCCCGCGGACCTCCGCAGGCACATGCGCTACCCGGAGGATTACTACACCGCCCAGGCACAGGTACTGACCCTGTATCACATGAACGACTCGCAGATCTTCTACAACAAGGAAGACGCCTGGGAGATCCCCAAGGAGCTCTATAGCAATAGCAAGCAGGAAGTACCGGTGGCCCCCTACTACCAGATGCTTGCGTTGCCAGGCAGCGACACACCCGAGTTCGCTCTGTTACAACCCTTTGCTCCGCTGAGCAAGAAGAACCTGACTTCGCTCATGGTCGCCCGTCAGGACGGGGCCAACTACGGCCAGCTCGAACTTCTGGACATGCCCAAGGACAAGCTCGTGTCCGGGCCGTCTCAGGTAGAAGCCCGGATATCCAGCGATCCCGTCATTTCGGCCCAGCTCACATTGTGGGACCAATCGGGGAGCCAAGTCATACGGGGCAACCTGCTGGTCGTGCCTGTTGGCGATGCGATCATGTATTTCGAGCCGCTGTATCTCCAGGCCTCTCAGAACCCCATCCCCAATTTGGCCGAGGTCATCGTGGTCTATGGCGACAACGTCGTGATGGCCCCGACCCTTGAAGGGGCATTGCAGAAGATCTTCGGCGCCCAGATCGGACCCACGACCACCGCTCCCGGCGGATCGACCACGACGACCATCCCCGGCGGGTCCACCACTACCACGACTCCCGGTGGCGGCACGACCACCACGGTGCCGCCCAGCACCACGACGACCACGACTACTCCTGGCGGCTCTACCACGAGCACGACTCTGGGTACCAGCCAGCAGGCTCTGATCGATCAGGCGAACCAGCATTACCAGGCGGCCATCGCGGCGCAGAAGGCGGGGAACTGGGCGGAGTACGGCCGTCAGATCGACGAGCTCGGACAAGTCCTGGCTGCACTGCAGGCCCTCAACAAATAACGCAACCTTGTCCTTGCGAGCGGCAGGGATCTGAGTTGCGCCTGTAAGACGCGAAGCCCCGAAAAGCCTTCAGGCTTTTCGGGGCTTCGCCGCAAGAGCGTCCAACTTACTGCAGTCGCGTTACCTAGCAGGAAGCGTTGCACTTGCAAAGGCTGGAGGACGCTTTGGTCACTTTGCGGATCTTCATTCTCCACCTCCTTTGCCGATCGTTCTGGGTATGACCCCGTATCGGTGGCATTGCACCGAGTCTTCGCATTGTATACCACGAGTCGCCTCCGCCCGAAATCGGCATCCGCCGCGGCATTCCTCCACAAAGGCACAGCTGCAGGCCAGCGAGCTGAGAGGCAGACGGGGCACGCGGCTCCATAACACGTCCAATCCTTCTTCTACCCGGCCCACCGGCGCATCGTGGTAGAAGCCGCACTTGGCCCCGACGCCGTCGGCGAACACGGCCATAAGGTGGGCCCCGCACGCGGCGCCCGGAATCGACTCGTGAGTCCCCCCGCCAAAGCCGAAGTCCATCATGGGGGCCGCTTCCGCCGGCGGCAGGACAAGGTCCGGGTGCGAGAGAAGAGTGCCGCTCGGCGAGGGTACGTCAACGTTCCAGGCATGTACGCCCAGCTTGCGGAGCAGCCCGGCCAGCGCCGGGAAGTCGTCCCGGTCGAGCCGGGTGACCATGGTGGCAACGCTCACCTGAAGTCCCTGCGCCAACGCGGCCTCGATGCCGGCCATAGCTCGGGCGTAGGTGCCTTCGCCCCGCAGCGAGTCGTGCGCCGGTTGGAGACCGTCCAGGCTCACCTGCACCTCTTGCACACGCAGCCTCGGAGCGTATGCCTCCAGCAAGGTGCCATTGGACAGGAGGACGGATCTGAAGCCGAAGTCCGGCAACACCCGGTTGATCTCCCAGAAGGACGGGTGCATGAGAGCCTCGCCCCCGGTGAGAAGTAGCCGCAGGCCGCCCATGTCCTCGAAAGCCGTCAGTAGCGACAGTGCCGCGCTCAAAGGCAGGTCTGTCAGACCGCTGTCGCCGAGGAAGCAGTGGCGGCACTGGAGGTTGCAACGCTCCGTCAGATAAAGTTCGAGATAGCGTAGCGAGGGCGTTTCCATCGATCGGCGCGACGCGTCTTGGGTCCTCAGTGCTCGGTCCGACGGACGGTCGGCCAGTGTCGCAAGCCCTTCTTCCACGAGGTACCGGACGAAGTCGGGGTCGGCGGTTTCGGCCGCGGGTGGGTCGGGCCCACCCGCGCTCTCGAGGAACGCCTCGGCCTCATCGCTCAATTCGTACAGTTCGTCGGAGCGGCGGTCGTAGAGATAGGGCTGCTCCAAGCGGCGCAGGCTGACATCGGGGACGAGGACCAGGTAGCTCATCTCTCTTGAGTCTCGTCGGCGTCCAGCTCCGACTCGTATCGCTTCTCGGCGCGAGCGCGGTGGCTCGGCGGCGCCACAGACGACACTCGACGCAATATGTCTTCACCGCCCGCAGACAGCAGCGAGTACACCTCACTGATGTCTTCCATCGAGAGCATCCCCACCAGCCTCCCTTCATCGAGAACAGGAACCGCCTTGAAGTTGCCGGCCCGCATCTTCTCCAAAGCATACGCGACTCGGTCCTCAAGCCCTATGGTGGGAAAATCTGTGCGCATCGCGTCGGCCACCGGGAAGTCGGCACCGTGCTGACCCAACATGGCGATGAGCCGGTCGCGCGTGAGGATGCCTTCCACGTCACCTCGCCCGCCTACCACCGGGAAGTCCTCCTGGTAGGAATGGAACAAACGCGCCGCCAACTCTCCCAGACTCTGGCCGGGTCGCGCCACGTGGACCCCCGGCCTTACCACTTGCTTCACCCGCACCGCGGCCAGCACTCTCTGCACCGGGTCTTGGGCGCCCTCAGCCTGCGCCCCGATGAAGATGAAGATCGCCACAAGCACCAAAATGATGCCACCTCCGAAAAAAAGGCCCGCTATCGCCATCGCGATGGCGAGACCCTGGCCCACGAGAACCGCTACTCGGGTCGCCCGGGGACGGCCTAAGCGCAAAGCCAATGCCGCTCGAAAGACGCGGCCACCGTCCATGGGAAACGCGGGCAAGAGATTGAATGCACCCAGAAAGAGGTTGGAGACGAGCACGTACATGTACGCTCCCACGAAGCTCCGCTGAGAAGATCAGGTTCGAGATCTGGCTGGCGTTGAGGCTGCTCCAATTCACCACCACCGGCAGTATCGCGACCATGATGCCGCCCAGCACCAGATTGGAAAGCGGCCCCACCACGGATATGGCCAATTCCTTGCGCGGTTCCTGGGGGATCTCCTCCATGTTCGCAAGGCCGCCGATGGGTAGCAGGATGATGCTTTTGACCTTGACGCCGTAGTGCTGGGCCACGCGTGCGTGAGTGAGTTCGTGGATCACCACGAGGGCGAACAGTAGGATCACGAGCAGCACCCCGTACAGCGCACCCCAGCCGCCGCCCGGCTGCCGGAGCACTCCCCAGACCACGGCGAAATACGCGACGATGAACACGAATGTCACGTGCACTCGCACGTCTACGCCGAACACCCGGAAGACTCTGTAGGAAAAGCGCATGCCGTCACCCTCTGCCGTGAGTGGCCGTCGGTATGTGACTTCCCCTCCGCTTTCTCGGTACAAACCCGTGGCCGGGCAGGGCCGGCGGCGGTCTCGATGACCGTCGCCGGCGCAGACAGAGCGCTACCATGCCGCCGCAGATAGGCCGCAACAGGCACCCTATTTGCGTGCGGCGCGGTTTGCACCACGAGCTTCCGGGCAATAACCTATTAGACGCGAGGCGGCGGTACAGCCGACCCGGTCCAGGTCATCAACTTGAGAACAAGAGGTCGCGGTGGATCCCAGACGGAAAGAGAACATTCCTGGCCTCCAACGGCTGCAGGGCGAGGTGGACAAGATGTTCCTCGAGCTCGTGCGAGGGGATAGGGTCCCTCGCCAAGGTAGAGCTGCCTTTCGCCCCAACGCCGACGTCTACTTCGACGGCGCTGCGAACGCCTTCATCATCAAACTCGAGCTCGCCGGCATAGACCCTGGGGGGATAGGCCTCGACGTTGAAGAGAACGTGCTGCGCATCAGCGGGGCCAGAAGAGACGAGCGTCCTCATGATGCCGTCTATCAGCAGATGGAGATCCCATACGGGCGGTTCGAGCGTTTGGTGCTCCTGCCTCGCGAGGTCGACAGCGCGAAAGCCACCGCCAACTATAGCGGCGGCTTTCTCTCGATCGTATTGCCTGTGCGCGCACGGACGTCGACGAAGCGCATCCCTATCACCGTGAAAGACGAAGCCTCGCCGGCGAAACAGCCGGCGGAGAAAACGATCCCAGCCTTGAGCCCGCTGACGGCCAAGCAGATGGAGATGAACGATGACCGCTGAAGACGCCAGCTTCGAACCCTGGATGGAGACGGACGATCTGCCGGACGAAGCAGGCCCAGCGCAGATCGCGGATTGGCCCGGCGTGATCGAAGTAGCCAGTCCTGATGGCGACATCGAGAGCAGACTGGCTGCCGGCCCGACCGTGGTCCCCATCCTGCCCCTGAAGGACACGGTCGTCTTCCCGGACACCATGGTCCCACTGGCCGTGGGCCAGCCACGGTCGGTCCGCCTGATCGACGACGTGCTCCGAGGAGACAAGCTGGTGGGCCTGGTCACTTCGCTGGATCCCGAAATAGAGGCTCCGGGTCCGGACGACGTCCGCACCGTGGGCGTGCTGGCAAGCATCCAGAAGATGTTGAAAGCGCCGGACGGCACCCTGCGGATCATCACCCAGGGCATCCGCCGGATAAAGGTGGACCGGTTCGTGTCCGAGGAGCCTTATCTGGTGGCCGAAGTGGTGGACCTGCCGGACATCACCGAGGAAAGCACCGAGGTGGCCGCGCTGCAGCGCAACCTAGTCGCCGTCTACACGAAGATCATCGAACTGGTGCCCTACCTGCCCGACGAGCTCGAGATGGCTGCGGCCAACATCGACGACCCGGGGTCGCTCGGATACTTCATCGCCTCGACCATGCGGCTCAAGACCGAGGAGAAGCAGGAACTCCTCGAGGAGGTCGAGGTGTCCAAGCGGCTGCGCCGGCTCACCTCCTTGATGAACCGCGAGCTGGAAGTCCTGGAACTCGGTTCCAAGATCCAGAACCAGGTGCAGTCCGAGATGGGCAAGACCCAGAGAGAGTACTTCCTGCGGCAGCAGCTCAAGGCCATCCAGGACGAGCTGGGCGAGACCGACGAGACCCAGGCCGAGGTCAACGAGCTGCGCGAGCAACTGGACAAGGCGGGCGTTGCCGGAGGAAGTAGACAAGCAGGCGAGGCGAGAGCTCGACCGGCTCTCCAAGTTGCCAACAGCGGCGGCCGAATACGGCGTCATCCGGACCTATCTGGACTGGATCGTGTCGCTCCCCTGGAACGTGAGCACCGAAGACAACCTGGACATCGCCCACGCCAGAGAAGTGCTGGACGCGGACCATTACGATCTCAAGGACGTGAAAGACCGCATCCTCGAGTTCCTTGCCGTGCAGAAGCTCAAGAGCGAGGCCACCGGCCCCATCCTTTGCTTCAGCGGCCCTCCCGGTGTGGGCAAGACCAGCCTGGGCAAGAGCATCGCCCGAGCGTTGGGGCGGAAGTTCATCCGCATCAGCGTGGGCGGAGTGCGGGACGAATCGGAGATTCGAGGTCACCGGCGGACGTATGTGGGCGCCATGCCGGGCACCATCATACGGGCCATCCGGGACGCGGGCAGCATCAACCCGGTCTTCATGATCGACGAGATAGACAAGATGGGGGCCGATTGGCGCGGGGACCCGTCTAGCGCCATGCTGGAGGTGCTGGACCCCGAGCAGCACAGCACTTTCCGCGACCACTACCTCGACCTGCCCTTCGATCTGTCCAAGGTGCTCTTCATCTGCACGGCCAACGTGCTCGACACCATCCCCGGCCCGCTGCGCGACCGCATGGAAGTCATCAGCATCGCCGGCTACACGGAGGAGGAGAAGCTCCATATCGCCCGCCGGTACCTGGTGCCCCGACAACTGGAACGCAACGGGGTGACGGCGGAACAGTTGACCATGACCGATGATGCCCTGCGGACGATCGTCGAGAACTACACCCGGGAAGCAGGCGTCCGCAACCTGGAACGCGAGATCGGCACGGTCATCCGCAAGTTCGCTCGGCATGCTGGCGGAAGGAGAGAAGGAGACGGCCGCGGTAGATCGCGAGCAGGTCCCCGACTATCCTGGGCAAGCAGAAGGCTTTTCGCGAGACCAAGCGGCGCACCACGGAGCCTGGGGTCTCCACCGGATTGGCGTGGACGCCGGCGGGAGGCGACATCCTCTTCATCGAGGCCAGGGCGATGCCGGGCGGCGGCCGGCTCATCCTCACCGGGCAACTGGGCGAGGTCATGAAGGAATCGGCACAGGCGGCACTCACCTACGTACGTAGCGTGTCCGACCGGCTGGGCGCGAGCGAGCGCTTCTTCCAGAAGCACGACATACATGTTCACGTACCGGCCGGGGCGGTGCCCAAGGACGGACCGTCGGCCGGGGTGGCGATGGCGGTGGCTCTTGCCAGCATGGTGTCCGGCAAGGTGGTCGATCCCGAGGCCGCGATGACCGGCGAGATCACACTCACCGGGCAGGTGCTGCCGGTGGGAGGCATCAAGGAGAAGGTCCTGGCCGCGCGAGCAGCCGGGCTGACCAAGGTGTTCCTGCCCTCCCGCAACGAGGCCGACGTGGACGACATCGAGGAGGAGGACCTGCTGAGCGGCATCGAGTTCGTCTACGTGGACCACGTGAGCACGGCTCTCGAGGGCGTGCTGGGCCTGGAAGAGCCTTTGGAGGCGCCGGCGACGGCGTTGGACGGCCGCGCTGGACCCGCGACGGGCGGTGTCGAGATCTCGGGAGTCGCAGTGGCGCCCGCCAGCCGAGAGCGATGGACGGTGTTGAGCCCTGGACAAGTAGGGAGATGTCGGGAGCGTACGTCGAACTCGAGCACCCTGCCGACATCTTCCTCGAGATAAGGGGGCCGGACCTTCCCAGGCTCTTTGAGAACGCGCTCTACGCTTTCTACGATCATGTTGTGGAGCTTGGAGGGCGTCAATCCGCACCGGGAATTGCTGCTCGAAGTCTCGGCGCCCTCGGCGGCGGAGGCCTTGCGTCGGTTGCTGGCCGAAGCCCTATACCACTTCGAGACCGAGGGCTTCATCGGCGCGGCCGCGGCGGTGGAGATCGATCCCGCCGGAGGGGCAGCCGAGGCCGCACTGCCGGCCGAGGCTCAGGACGCCGGCATCACCGGGCATGCAGGTGAAGGCGTGTGTGTTCGGCGAGAAAGCCGACAAGGCGGTCCATAACCTGCTGACCGAGGTGAAAGCGGTTACCTACCATCAACTCGACGTATCCCGCGATGACGACGGAGGATGGAGAGCCACCGTGCTTCTCGACGTATGAACGACGATCCGGCATGAGTAACCTGGGGATGAATACCCTGGGGATGACGCGGGTGAGCGACGTCCTCTGGGAGCTGCCAGCCACGGGAGGCATGCGGGTGCCGGGTCGGGTCTATGCGGACTCCGAACTGCTGGCCGCGCTGGAGGGCGACCAGAGTCTCACCCAAGTCCGCAACGTGGCCCACCTCCCCGGCATCCTCCGCTACTCCCTCGCGATGCCCGACATCCACTTCGGATACGGTTTCCCGATCGGCGGTGTGGCCGCCTTCAGCGTCGAGAACGGCGTGGTGTCGCCGGGCGGCGTGGGGTACGACATCAACTGCGGCTGCCGCCTGCTGGCAACGGACCTGCAGCGAAGCGACATAGAGCCCAAGCTGAAGACACTGGTGGACCAGTTGTTCCGCGATGTCCCCTCGGGAGTGGGCTCGAGTGGCGCGATCGCCAAGCTGCCGCGCAAAGAACTGGAGCGCCTGCTCGTCAAAGGAGCGGCCTGGGCGGTCGAGCAGCGGCTACGGGAAAGCCGGCCGACCTCGATCACACCGAGGCGAGAGGCGCACTGCCGGGCGCCGATCCGGAGGCCGTCAGCGAGCGCGCGTACACCAGAGGGCTCGACCAGGTCGGCACGCTGGGCTCGGGCAACCACTTCCTCGAGATCCAGACGGTCGACGAGGTATTCGACCGCGAAGCCGCGCAGGCATTCGGGCTCCGCGAGGGCCAGGTGACGCTGATGATCCACTGCGGATCGCGCGGTTTTGGATACCAGGTGTGCGACGACTACCTGAGCGTCATGGGCAGCAGCCGCCAACACATACGGCATCGAGCTGCCCGACCGTCAGCTTGCCTGCGCGCCGGTGGACGTCGCCGGAGGGGCGACGATATCTGGCCGCGATGGCCTGCGCGGCGAACTACGCGTGGGCGAACCGCCAGATGATCATGCACCTGACGGAGGAGGCTCTCCTCCACGCCTTGAGGATCTCGCCGCGCGACCTGGGCATGCGCCTCGTCTACGACGTGGCCCACAACATCGCCAAGCTTGAGGAGCACGAGGTGGATGGGAAGATGGTGAAGACCTGCGTCCATCGCAAGGGCGCTACCCGGGCTTTCGGCCCGGGCGACGCGAGGTCCCGCTGGACTACCGGGCGATCGGCCAGCCGGTGCTCGTCCCGGGAGACATGGGTCGAGCATCCTTCGTCTGCAAAGGCACCGCGAAGCCATGCGCCAGACTTTCGGCTCCACATGCCACGGCGCCGGCCGGGTCATGAGCCGGTCTCAGGCTCTCAAGCGAGCCAGAGGGCGGGCGATCGACCGGGAATTAGCAGCCGCAGGC
Organism: uncultured Thermoleophilia bacterium; assembly: GCA_963772095.1. GTDB lineage: Bacteria > Actinomycetota > Thermoleophilia > RBG-16-64-13 > RBG-16-64-13 > Chersky-299. The sequence goes on along the minus strand of CAVYVU010000001.1, from coordinate 89,845 downwards.
GTCCTCGTACGCTCGCAGGGCCGCAAGACCTTGGACGAGGAGATGCCGGAGGCCTACAAAGACGTGGAGAAGGTGGTCTCGGTAATGGACAGGGCGGGTGTCTCGCCGCGCGTAGCCCGGCTGCGCCCGCTGGGCGTCGTCAAAGGTTGAAGCTCGGAGAACTGGTCGTTCGCGATCGCCGCCGGATACCCGGCAGAACGGGCGATCACGCTTCGGAGGTCTTATCTCCTCTTTCGAGAAGCTGACCGGCGGCATGCACTGCCCGCGCAGCCTCGTCCCGCACCTGCGATGCCTGGGAGCGCACTTGCGAGGCCTGTGAAGCCCCTGCCTTGATGACGGCCTGCGCGCAAGCGCCAACTTGATCTTTCACCATCCGGCCCTTGTCGCCTAGGAGGTCGAGCACCGAGAAACTCAGCTTGAATTCCAGACCGTCGCCACGCTTGTAGTGCGTGAGGCGCTGGATGATCCGGAGCGCAGCGCTCCACACCAGGTGACGGGGATAACGAAAACGCCAGGGCGCCACTTTGCGGCGCCGCGAACTCGGGCCGATAACCGCCGCGCCCGAACCACTACTTTGCACGGGAATCCCGCCATTGGTAAGCATATTCATACTCAGTCATGATACAGCAATGGGTGAGCGCTGGAAAGGCTGCAACAGGCTTCCCGTCACTCGTGACGCGTCACGCGGAACCGGTAGATGTTGTAACTGTCGCGGTCGGGGTCGATGCCGCCTTTGCGACAGGTGACCCGCAGTTGCATGTCCGCTGTGTCTATGCCTTCGAGGTCCGGCAGGAGGAGCGCCTGCCGCCCGTCCGGAGTGCGCACGATGATGCCATACACCTTGGGATCCAGGTCTTCGACCCCATTCACCGGTTCAGGCGGCTCCAGTACATCCACGGAAACATCCAGGTCGCCCAGCTCCGCCTCGGTCACCGGGCGGAAACGCGGATCTTGGGTGGCCGCGCTGATGGCGTTCCTGACGATCTCCTCCCCTATCGTCGGCTGTGTCGGCATGAAGGTGCCGATGCATCCTCGCAGCGAACCATCGGGCAGATGAAGACATACGAAAACGCCCGCCCGTGTCTGATCCACGTCCGGGAGGGGCAGGGCCTCCGCAACTTTGTGGTCCCGCACATAGCTCTCGATCGCGGTGCGGGCAAGACTTACGAGAGGGTCCGGACTCGACGACTCGCTCATCTGCTACCTCCCTGCTGAACGTCCACCGGTTCGACCGCCACTTCGCCCACCAGATAACCGACTCCAAATGGTCCTTCGTATGACAACAGGTTGTTCTTAGTGACATGCCCCATCGCCTCCAGCGCCTGCACCACTCCCGCGAGGACGGCCAACGAGCGGTATCCGCACTCGCCCGCGGCTCGGACGGTGCCTTGGTCCAACGAGAGGAGGCCCTTCCAATCGGCGCGAGCGAACATATCCGCGACCGCGTGGTCGAACTCGGTGCCTCGTGGATCGTATCCCGCGGGAGCCCCCGGCAGCAGTCTGTGGCTGAGATCGCCGCTGGCGATGTACAGGATCCGCGAAGGGCTTTCTTCCATCGCCTGTGCCAGCGCTTTGCCGAAGCGCACGTGCGTCTCCAGATCGAGGTAGGAGAAACCCAGGACCAGCAGACGCCAGTGCCGCTTGAGCCCTGCCGTGACATAGACCAGCGGCACCATGGTGCCGTGGTCCAGCAACGATCGTCTCCTCAGGGCTTCCCAGGACCCGGACCGGGATGCCGTCCCGTGTTGCCCGGTCGACGACCAGACGTGCCAACTCGCGGTCCCCCGGTACGTCAAGGCGGACCTGTGGCGCCCGGAAGTCGGCGAACGACCCCCGGTAGCCGCTGCCGATGGAGACGGTCATCTCGCCACGTGCCAGGAGTGCGTGAGGCGACATCACCACGATGGTATCGGGGTCCAACCGGTTGGCGGCCTCGCCCAGGCGGCGCATGGCCTGCACCGTGGCATCGACTTTCGCCACCTCGGATCCACCTACCTCGGGCACGATGATGGGGGGATGCGGAGTGAAAAAACAGCCGACGACGGACATCTTCACACCTCCGATAAGTCTGTAACGCCCGCGACCTTCTCCCCGCAATGTCGGCAGCACCCGCCTTCCAGCTGAACGTCGCGGACCGAAAAACCCTGACGATCGATCACCGTGTTTCCGCAGGACGGGCAAGCGGTGGACTCGGATGAATGACCCGGGATGTTGCCTCCATACACATAGCGCAACCCCTCTTCCTTGCCGATTCGGATGGCCCGCTCCACGGAGGCGAGAGGAGTGGGCGGAACGTCCAGCAACCGATAGGTCGGGTGGAACCGTGACACATGCCAAGGGATGTCTGGCGAGAGCGAGACGAGGAACTCAGCGAGTCCGCGCAGCTCGTCTTCACCGTCATTGCGTCCGGGGATGAGGAGTGTCGTGACTTCGAGCCAGATCCCCGCTTCCCACATCCGCCGGATGGAATCGAGCACCGGCTTCAGCCGCGCGCCGACGAGCTTCCGGTAGAAGTCATCCGTGAACGCCTTCAGATCCACGTTGGCCGCGTGGAGGTCGCCGTCGATGTCGGCCAGCGCCTGCTCGGTCATGTAGCCGTTCGTCACAAACACGTTCTTCAGCCCCGCGGCGCGTCGCCAAGCGGGCGCAGTCCCGAGCGTACTCGAAGAAGATGGTCGGCTCCGTGTACGTGTATGCGATGCTGCGACACCCGGCGCGCAAGGCTGCCGAGACGACCTCCTCCGGCGACATCGGCCTGCCGATCACCCGGCCCTCGTCGCGTGGCATCTGGCTTATGTCCGCGTTCTGACAGAAGCTGCAGCTGAAGTTGCAGCCCACCGTGGCCAGGGAGTAGCTGAGAGAGCCGGGCAGGAAATGGAACAGCGGCTTCTTCTCGATCGGGTCGACGGCAGTGGACACGGGACAGCCGTAAACCAGGGTATAGAGCACGCCTTCGCGATTCTGGCGCACCCCACAAAGACCCAGACTCGCCCGGATCGATCAGGCAGTGGTGCGCGCACAGGAAGCAGTGGATCCGCCCGCCACCGCGCCACTCTTCCCACAGTGATGCCCGGACGCCCTCGCCCTGATGTGAGTCGGTCGTGGCCACAGTCACCTCCCTGCGCCGAGTACTGGAGACGAACCATCCGTAGCTCAAGTACCCGGGAGAGAGGCAAGCAAACGCTTTCCTGTAGTCGGGCGATCCTTCGTCAGACGATCCTTCGCCCGGCGAAATAGCCCTAAGGCCCGAGGAGCCTACGCCGCACCCGGATCGCGGGCGACAATGCCTGGAACCACCAGTTGCGGGCGTACTCAGCCGGTCGCAAGAGGTGTTCGACAGAGCCGGCGGCCACCAACTCGAGCAGCGTGTCTCTCTCGGGGAACTCGTCTACCACCACGTAGCCCCGACCCACCTCAACCGCTCGATGCGCGTCGCTGCCTGCCGCGTGCGGCTTGCCGTGCCTCAGCGCAAGGGCCAGCGCCGCGTTGTTGAACCTCGGGGCCAGAGTCCTGCCGTTGACCACCTCCACCATGTCGACCGCAGCCGCCGCCGACTCGCGCTCGCTGCCGGCTATGACCCCGTGACGGAGAAGATCATATGGGTGCGGCAGGCACGTAAGCCCTCCCTGGCCGCGGATACGGGCGATGCCTTCTCCGACGGATAGACCTTTGGGGATATCCCGCGTCACATAAAAGCCGATGATCTCGCCGGAAACCGTCGACAGTTCGATGCCAGGGATGACGCGTGGAAGGCTCGGATCCAAAGACGCGAGTCTGAAGCACTCGAGAGCGCCCTCGACAGAGCTGTGATCGGTGACCGCGAGACAGGAGATCCCGCGGAGCTTCGCCTCTTCGAGGAGAGCGGCAGGCGTGAGCAGACCATCCTGAGAGAAGGTGGTGTGGTTATGGAGGTCCAGCCGCAGGCCAGACGGAGGCATGGCTAGACGTCCGGAAAAGTTCCGCTGATCCGCCGCCGGCGCCGATCGCGGAGGACCCTCTTGCCGCCGCCGTCCGTGCCGGTACGGCGATCAGTCTCACGCCTGTCGATGATGACCTCGACCCCTTCGACGCCGTCGAAGCGTTTACAGAATTCCTCGTAGTACTTATCCGCCAACTCACGCGGAATGACGTAGTAGATCACTCGCTCCCACCTCCCATCCTTCCTGAGGTTCTATGATAGTGTCTGTTTCTCCTATGTCAAAGAGTCACAAGGTGTCGCATTAGCCTATGACCGACTCCCCTGAGCAAAACGCAGCCGGCCCTCTGCTGAAGAATCGGTACCAACTCGGCAGAGTCTTGGGCCGGGGCGGGATGTGCATCGTATACCAGGCCTGGGATACGCGCCTGCAAAGGTACGTCGCCGTCAAGCGCCTGGAGCCACCCCTGAACGAAGACGCGCGCACCCGAGCCCGGTTCGACCGCGAAGGCCGCGCCCTTGCCCAACTGTCGCATCCCAACCTCGTTACCCTTATCGACCGAGGCTCAACCGAGGACGAGGACTACCTTGTGTTCGAGTACGTGGAAGGTCGCTCTCTCAAAGACCTGTGCCGGGAAGGTCAGGTGTCGGCGGCTGAGGCCGGGCGCATCTCGGGACAGATAGCCGAAGGGTTGGCGGTAGCGCACCTGGCCGGCATCGTTCACCGCGACGTCAAACCCCAGAACATCCTCATCGACAGGGAAGGGCATGCAAAAGTAGGCGACTTCGGCATCGCGACAGGCCCGGACTGGACGCGGGTGACGCGAGCGGGATCCATCATCGGAAGTGCCCGTTACATGTCGCCGGAGCAGGTGCGCAGTAAGCCAGTCGACAGCCGCTCGGATGTCTACTCCCTGGGCGTCGTCATGTACGAGATGCTGGCCGGCCACCCGCCGTTCGATGGAACGAACATGCCGGAGATCGCTCGCCAACACCTCACCGCTCCGCCGCAGCCGCTCTCGGAAGTGCGCGACGATGTACCTCCTGGACTGGAGCGCGTGGTCATGCGGTGCCTCGAGAAGCTTCCAGAGGATCGGTTCTCATCGATGGACGAGCTGCTGGGCGCCCTGGTAGGACTCGGCCTGTATAGCCCACAACGGGCGCCCGAGATCGCACATGGCCACCGGCGATTGCTCCGCTGGCGCGAGGACCAAGCCGCCGCCGATACATCCGAGGCCAAGCCCGCGCCGGCTGCCGGGGACACAGCCCGCAGCCGCGACCGAGCGCGCAAGAAACGCCCTCTCCGCCGCTGGGCGGCAGTAGCCGCGGCCGTGGTGGCCGTGCTCGTGATCGCGATCGTCCTTGTGGTGACGTTGTCCGGCAAAGGAGCGCCTCTCTTGGTGGGCAAGACCCTCGACCAAGCCCGACAGCTCGCGACGAGTTCCGGTTTCCAGGTGGAGGTGGGGACGCAGGTGCCCTCGTTCGACAGCGCGGGAGTGGTGCTGGACCAGAGCCCGAAAGCCGGCAAGAAGCCCGATGACGGCGTCATCCGTGTTACTGCCACCCGAAGCCCCGTGCCGGTGAAGGTCACCAAGTTGCAGGACGTAGACCCACAGGGCGACGCGCACGAGAACCACTCGATGCTACCCAAACTCATCGACGGCAACGACAGCACCGGTTGGAGCACCGAGCTTTACAAATCCAGCAGTTTCGGTAATCTGCCAAAGACCGGCGTGGGTGTCGATTTCACACTGGAGAGCGCCGCGCTCATAGTAGAGGTGGTCTCCCCTGTGGAGGGCTGGAAGGGCGAGCTGCTGGCCAAGACTTCTTCGGGCGTGGGGGCGAAAATCGCCACACTCGATGGTACCGCCGTCCAGCGCATCACGTTGCAGAAGGCCATCACCAGCGGCCGGATCTGGATAACGCAGCTCGTTGAGCTGAGTCCTGGTCGCTTCGGGGTGCAGTTGGGCGAGTTGCGGTTTTATCGCTGACGGAGCCGCCCGCGGACCGGTACCCGTCGGCCCCCGGCAGACAAGGCCTGGTCACCAGAGCGCGAAGTGCGCGATCCCAGCCAGGTAGAGGCCCACGATCACCGCGACGGTCACACCCACCACCGTGCCTAGAAAGACGGCATCTCGTCGCCCCACTGTCATCCTTCGACGATACGTACGACTTGGAAGCGCACCAAAAGCGCGCGCATCCATCGCCACTGCCACCCGGCTTGCCTTGCGGACGGCACCGGCCAACAAAGGGATCGCGTACCGGCGCATGCGTGCCCACCAGTGGATCAGGCCGCGCTTCTCGTCCACTCCCCGTGCGCGCTGAGCGGCCCGGATCGTCTGCAGGTCTGATTGGAACGCGGGCAGCATCCGATAGCCGACCATGGTCCCGTAGGCCACACGGAAATTGAGATGGAGTTGGTGGATCAAGCTGAGGATCAGGTCTTGGGGCTCGGTCGTCCTGATGAAGACCAGCGAGAGGAGCGCAAAACACAGGAGGCGCAGCCACAGGGAACCCGCCGCGTTCAGTGCCACCCCGGTGATCTTGACCGGCCCGACGAATGTCAGCGCTTTGGCGGCACCGTTGCCCTTGTTGAAGAATATGTTCCCCAACAGGATCGGGATCCCGGCCACCGCAAAGATGACGAGTGGCCGGAGCTGCGCGCCCAAGCTCAGCCGCCCGGCCATGCATCCCGCCGCCAGTGTCACCAAGAACAGGACGGCCGGCGTGACCGGATCGAAGACGAACGTCAGAGCGAGCGCCATGAGCACGAGCGCGAGCAGCTTGATGGACGGATTGACCCGCCCAAGCAGGCTGTCCGCGCCAGGGACGTCTCCTGCACCCCATATGCCGGTCGAGCCGGGTCGCACCGTCAGGCCTCTCGGCCGGTTTGCCGCGTCGCACCTGTCGGGGCCACGTTGGTTGCCGGACCGGTCGCGGTTGTCAGGCCGGTCGTGGTTGCCGGACCGGTCGCGGTTGCCGGACCCGCCGGTTTTGGCGCTCCTTCGGCCCCCGCCGAACCAGTGGCAGGCGCCGATCCGGCAGCCTTTACGATCCCGTCCAAGGTGTTCAGCCTGGCGGACACGCCGTGATCACGGTGCAACTGGACCGCCACCCGGCCGAGAGCGGGAACGGCCAGCCCGGAGCGCTTCACGAGCGCCGGGTCGGCAAAAAAGGCGTCCGGCGCCCCTTGGTAGACCACGCGACCTTCACCAAGCACCACGAGCGAATCCGCGTTCTCGGAGACGAGTCGCATGTCGTGGGTGACCATTATCACCGTCTTGCCCTCGTGCTGAAGCTCCGCCATCATGGCCATCAATCGTGCTGCCTGGAGCTCATCCTGGCCCAGCGTGGGCTCGTCAAGGATCAGCACATCCTGGCCGCGGATCAGCATGGCGGCCACGCTCAGCCGCCGTTTCTGACCCTGGCTGAGGGTGAACGGGTTGGCCTCTGCCAGACGGAGGAGACCGAGACGATCGAGCCATGCGTCCACCTGTGCTCTCTGCTCCGGAGAGAGCCTGCCCGCCTTGCGATGCCCCGCGCGCGGCGCCAGACTGAATGCCAGCTCGCCCCAGACCGTGTCCGTTACGAATTGATGCTCCGGATTCTGAAAGACGTGTCCAACGCGAGTGCTGAGCGATTGAGCAGATAGCCCGGCGACATCCTCGCCGTCGAGGAACACGGAATCTGGCGGCGCCCTGAGGACACCCGACAGAAGCGAGGCTAGAGTGGTCTTTCCGGCACCGTTGACACCCAGAACAGCCAAGAAGCTGCCCTCGGCGATCTCGAGCGAGACGTCCGTCAACGCCGGGTGACCATCGGGGTAGCTGAACCTCAACCCCTCCGCGCGTATGATCGGTCTGGCAGACAAGCCCAAGACAGCCCTTTCTCTGCCATTAGGCAGGCCCCGCTCGCGAAGGCGATCCAAGAACCCGGGAGTGTCCACTAGAGCCGACACGGTGCCGTCCACGTCGAGCGGACGTCCCGGCACCTGCCAACCCTCGTGCGACAGGGCCCTCACCAGCTCGACGGTCTGCGGTTTCCAGACACCCAGCTCGTCCAAGTCGGCCGCACGCTCGTAGAAGGCAACCGAGGGATCCCCCCGATAGACGAGGCGCCCGTCCGAGCCCAGCACGAGGACGCTGTCCACCCAGTCAATAATCTCGTCCAGCCTGTGCTCGATGATGACGATCGTATGTCTCCGAGCCCGAGACAGCTCTTTGAGCACCATGAACAGTTCCGCAGTCGCCCCGGGATCGAGGTTCGCCGAGGGTTCGTCCAGCACAAGGATGCGGGGGCCCATGGCAAGTACCGCGGCCAGCGCGACACGCTGTTTCTCTCCTCCGGACAGCCCGGACAGCCTTCGGCGTCGAAAACCTTCAAGCCCCATCATCGCCAACGCCTGATCGATGACTGATTCGATCCTTTCGACCGGCCAGCCCAGGTTCTCAGGACCAAAGGCGACCTCGTCCTCCACGGTGAGCGTGCAGAATTGGGACTCTGGATCCTGAAACACGAGTCCGGCTTCTTGGGTGAGGAGGCACACCGGCGTGCCTCCCGCGACCAACCCGGCGACGACCACCTCGCCGGTGTAGTCGCCTTCTATGAGATGCGGGATTAGACCGTCGAGGCACAGTGTGAGGGTGCTCTTGCCGGAGCCGCTCGGCCCCAACACCAAGATGGTCTCGCCCTCCCTTACGCCAAATGTGAGCTCCTGCAGGGCCGGCAGCAACCGGGTGGGGTAGGTAAAGGTCAGCCCGGCTACAGAGATACTTAGCGCAAGATCGGACGTGTCACACCCTCTTGACCCGCTCCCGGGAGATCGCCAGTCCGCTCAAGACGCCCGTCCGGGCCATGGCTCCGCCGAGCAGCTGAGACAACAGCCCACCGAGGACCAAGGAGCTCACGAGGGCGATGACCATCCCCAGGCCGATCAGACCCCAGGAGTACTGTCGGTAGTATGTATATACGAAGGTGTCCAGGATGAATCCGAGGAATTGGGCCCCGAGCGCAGCCAGGTACAGTGAGACGCCATCGAACTTCTTCCAGCGGAAGCCGGCGAACACCAGCTCCGCGCCCAGGCCTTGTGCAAGCCCGCTGGCCATCACGAGGATCCCCCACTGCTGTCCAAGAGCCATACTCACGAACGCCGCTACCAGTTCACCAAGCAAGGCGGCCCCTGGCCTCCGCACGATCAATGGAACCAACAGTCCTCCGACCATCCACACCCCATTGATGCCGTACGAGAACGGAAACGGGATGAGCGTGAAGAAGCTGGAGTAGGCCAGGTCCCATCCCCAGAAGATCACGCCTACGACCACGGCCAGCACCGCCGCGACCACGATGTCGCGGGTGGACCATTTCGCGAAGAGCCCTCGAGTCAGCCCCGGATTGACTCCTCGACCGCCCCCCGTACCGCCCCCTGCGCCGGCCACTTGACTGCGCCCAAGACCGCCCGTAGAATCCTCCTCTGAGGGAAACGGCGCGGGTAGCCCGGATGTTTCATGGCGCCACGACATGTTCGCTAACCCCTTTCGGCCGCCGTGGCGGTCCCCACCACGTGCCGTTGTATCTGCTCTACGAGTTCGTCCGTGGGCATGCCCGCGGTGAGAGTGGCCGTCATCACCGCCGGGCCGTGCGACTGCACCGCCCGGAAAGCCGCCCGCAACGCCGCGAAGACCTGGGCTTCCTCGCCGACGAACAGGGTACTCAAGTTACCCACGCGAACGGTCACGTCTTCGGCTGCCACCGCGGCGATCGCAGCCTGAACGGGCCGGTCGATGTCGGTCTGGCCGAGCGGGTAGACCGAGAATTGACACGCGGTGACGGCCGCCTCCGTGTAGCCGGGGACCCCAGCCTGAGTCGACACGTAGTCGCGGGGAGCCGACGGGTTGGCGCAGCCGCCGGCATCATCACGGGAAAACTCTTGAGCCATTGGATCTACCTCTCTCGATAGTGGACGACGAGGAGCGCGCCATCGCCGTGGGTGACCTCAGCCGTGGAACCCGTCATGACGTTGCTTACACCTCGGGTGGCGGCTTGTATCAGGGTTTCGGACTTCAGCGGGTATTCGAGACCGACGGTGGTAACCTGCAGTACGGTGGGGGTCAGGGGCAGCAGCGACACTGTGTCGCCCGCCCGCCCGGCAATCGTGACAGCGCCGTGAGCCAACAAGGCCTCGTGCCGGCCATCCACCAAACGAACATGCGCGCCCTCGAGCCAGTCCGCGCCGAGAAGGAACAGATTGCCCAGCAGATGGTCGAGTCGAGGGCCACCCAGCGCTCCGTAGACTGTGACCTGCCCCGCACCCCTGGCCACCACGAGCCGCAAGGCGGCCTCCGCATCGGTCTCATCCTTGGCGGTGGGAAGCAACACCATCTCCACTCCGGCCCGCTCGGCGGCGAGGCGGGTGGATTCGCTGACCGAGTCCATGTCTCCGATCAGCACGTCCGGGCGCAGGCCCAGACGCTCGAGCACTTCGGCCCCTCCGTCCACGGCCACCAGCAGGTCCGACCCTGTCAAGGCTTCGGGACCGGGCACGATATCGAGACTCGATCCGGCGACGACGACTGCGCGCAACCTTCCCTCCCAGGGGTCGGCAAGGGGCGCGAAGCTTTTAGAGAAAGGAGGCCGGCCACGCCCTATTTCAAGGGCTGAGGCCGAAACGACTCACCGTTACTTCCCTTCGCTGGCATTACCCAGATCAGGTTCGCAGGGTCTGTGGCATCGCCACACTCTCAGCTAAGCGCTCCCCTAGCAAGGTATGTAAAAGTAACCGGATTATAGCACCGTGCCGCAATCGCCGATGCCCACCCGAGGAAGACGCCGGGCGGCCGCTGGCGGCCGCCCGGAGCGCGTCGTACGTCGAGACCGCGATGCCCGGCGGTCGGGTCCCTGCTCTCTTATCGCAGAAGGCAGCCGTTCGACTGCAGGTACTCCTGCCAGTCAACCTCGCTGGGCTCGCCGCACTTGTGCAGTATCCGCTCCCATTCCTCGTCCACCCACGCTTCCAAGTTAAGAAGCACCTGCTCATTGCCCGGCTTGAAGAGGTGCGCAAAGCGCCCCTGACGCTTCAGCCAGGGAATGAGCGGCAGCTTGTGGTGCGGACGGTACGTGAGGTGATACTCGCCATCCTCGACCTCGAACAGCGGCCAGTAACAGGCGTTGACAGCTTCGCGGGCGAGATCGATGCTCTCAGCTCCATCCGAGCGCCAACCGCGGGGGCAGGGCGAGAGGACGTTGAGGAATGTGGGACCATCGATAGCCAGTGCTTTCGCGGCCTTGCGCACGAGATCCCGCGGATCGTGAGGCGAAGCTTGGGCAACGTAAGGAAGGCCATGGGCGATCATGATCTCGGTGAGGTTCTTGCGATTCTGCAACTTGCCGGCTGCCACTTTGCCCACCGGGCTCGTGGTAGTCCACGCGCCCTGAGGCGTTGCGCCTGAACGTTGGAAGCCAGTGTTCATGTACGCGCCGTTGTCGTAACAGACGTAGAGCATGCTGTGGCCGCGTTCCATGGCCCCCGACAGCGACTGCAGGCCTATGTCGTAGGTGCTGCCGTCACCTCCGAACGCGATGAACTTGACATTCTCCTCGATCTTGCCCTTCTTCTTCAGGGCGCGGAACGCCGTTTCGACACCACTGAGGGTGGCAGCCGCATTCTCAAACGCGGTGTGGATATAACTGCCCTTCCAAGAGGTGTATGGGTAAATCGTAGTACTCACCTCGAGGCAGCCGGTAGCCACGCTGACCACTACTGGGTCGCTGGTGCCCATGAGCACCTGCCGGACCACCGTCGGCGCGCCGCAGCCGGCGCACATGCGGTGGCCACCGGCTAGTTGGCTGCCTTGGGCAACCAGTTCGTGCCACTTCCGGCGCGAGTCCTCGAAATGGTTGGTCTCCTTGATCGCGTCCACCGGACACACGTTGACGCACTCTCTGCACATGATGCAGCGGCTCTCATCCACCTTGAATGAGCTCAGCGCGCGCTCGTTGAACGTGAGGGCGCCCGTGGGGCACGCGGTCACGCAGCGTCCGCAGGTGATGCAGTTGGCCAGCTGTAACGGCTCCCCATACGGCGTATCGACATTCATGGTGAAGCCACGGCCGGTGAAGTCGTAACACGCTGGGCCGGCGACATCGCGGCACACCCGGACGCAGCGGCCGCACGCGATGCAACGGTCCATGTCGCGCCTGATGAAAGGATGCTCGTGCTGAGGCTCGACTACCCGTACCCGACTGCTCTTCGTCACGAGCTCGTTGGTGGTGATGTTGTGATCCACGCCTAGCCTCTGCAGATCGCAGGCGCCCAAGCTCGGGCACACGCACTGTAGGCAACGCTCGGCTTCCGCTTGGGCGGCGGCCAGACTGAGACCTTTCTCCACTTCGACATCGGCGCCGGAGAGACGCTTCGCCTTACCCACCTTGGGCATCGGCGCGCGAGCCGCCGTTTCGGCGGTAGCACCCATCTTGAGCCAGATCGGAGACCGCTCAGCCAAACGTTGGCCCAGCGCTCCGAGCTTATTGGCATCATTGAGTTGGTCGAGGTAGGGCAGTTCGCTGAACGCCGCCAGCCTTTCCTCGATCTCAGCCAGATCTTGACCGCGCAGCCATGCATCGACAGCCAGCGCAGTGCGCTTGCCGCCGGCCACGGCATGGATGACCGACTGGGCCCCGGTGGCAGCATCCCCTGCGGCGAACACGCCTTGCTCAGCCGTGCGTCCCGTGTAGAAGTTGGCGCGCAGGCGCACTTCCCCTGCAGACGAGCGGTACTTGGTATCGTCGCTCTGTCCCGCCGAAAGGCCGGCGGCGGCGATCACAGTAGCCCCGGTCACCTCAAAGTCGGAGCCGGCTACCTCGGTGGTCTTGCCCTTGTTCCGCCTGACCCGCACGCACTCCACGCTCTGAGCGATCCCCGCCGCGCTGTTCAGGCGCTTGGCGACTGCCCCGAACTCAAACTTCACGCCCTCTTCGAGGGCGGCCGCGAGATCACGCGCTCCGGCCGGCAGATCGTCGGCCTGATGTTCGGCGATGACCACGACACTCTTGGCACCCCGCCGCACAGCCGTACGCGCCACGTCTACTGCAGTGATGCCATCGCCGATGATCACTACCTGGTCGCCCAGATTGACCGCACGTCCCTCCCGGATGCGCTCGAGCACCTCGAGACCACCCAAGGCCGTTTTCTGGCCGGGCAAGACGGGCGCGGCGTCGTCCACCGTGCCGATGCTGATGATGACGGCGTCGAAGCCCGCGTCGAACAACCCCTTCGGATCTACCTCGTAGCCCAGCTCAGAATCGCCAACGAAGCGGACGCCGGCATCCCACAGTGGCTGCAGGTCCTTGTCGACCGCCTTCTTCGGCAAGCGGAACTCCGGAATGCTGTAGAGGAGCGCGCCCCCGGGTTTCTCATGAGAGTCGTAGAGAGTGGCCTGATGCCCACTTTTGGTGAGGAACCAGGCCGCGGCAAGGCCGGCCGGGCCGGCGCCGATGATCGCCACGCGCTTCCCGGTGGGCACTCCGGCCACCAGGGTCGTGTCGTTATAGTCGGCAGCGGCTCGATGGAGCGCGCAGATCGCGATGGGCTCGTCCACGTCGCCGCGCCGGCAGACCGGTTCACAGTAACGGGGGCATATCCGGCCGAGGATGCCTGCGAAAGGCAGCTCTTCCCTCACGATGGCGGCCGCGCCGGCGGCGTCGCCGGCAGCCAGCGCCGCCATGTAAGCGGGGATGTCGATGTGCGTCGGGCACGCGTGCGAACAGGGCGCCTCGCAGTACGCGTTGTGGTCGGAGAGGTACATCTTCAGGTAGCTTTCGCGCCGGGCACGCACGCGAGGCGTGTCTGGTCCTTACGACCAGGCCCTCGGTGACCCACGTGGTGCAGGCTGCCTGCAGCTTGTCGATGCCCTCGACCTCCACCAGGCAGAGGCGGCAGGCGCCCCAGGCGGCGGTGCCGGCTTCATGGCACAGCGCAGGGATATCGATACCTTCCCGGCGCGCGACTTCGAGCACCGTCTCGCCCGGTTGGGCGCGCACGTCCTGCCCGTTGATGGTGAGCTTCAACGCAGCTTTGGTGATAGGGCTCAACGCTTCCTCCCTTCGGCAAGCGCGAGCATGCCTGTCTCTACCGCGACGGCGTCGAACTTGCAGACCTGGCGGCAGGAGTCGCACTTGATGCAAAGCTTCTGGTCTATGACGTGGGGCTGCTTGCGCTCTCCACTGATCGCGGCGACCGGGCAAGCCCCGACGCACGCTCGGCAACCCGTGCAGGCGTCTTCGTCGATGGTGTAGCGGATGAGAGGCCGGCACACCTTTGCCGGACAGCAGCCCTGTTCGATGTGGGCGACGACCTCGTCCTTGAAGTAGCGAAGCGTCGACAGTACCGGGTTAGGGGCGCTGCCGCCCAGGGCGCAGAGCGAGCCTTCGATGATGTCATCGGCCAACTGCTTCAGCAGACCGACATCGTCCAAGGTGCCCATCCCGGCCGAGATGCGCTCGAGGATCTCGAGCATGCGGGTGGTTCCCACCCGGCAGGGGATGCACTTGCCGCAGCTCTCCTCGGCAGTGAACTTGAGGAAGAACTTCGCGAAGTCGACCATGCAGGTGGTGTCGTCCACCACGACCATGCCTCCGGACCCCATCATGGAGCCGGCTGCTACCAGGCTCTCGAAGTCGATGGGCTCGTCGAGGAGCGAGGCCGGCAGGCAGCCGCCGGAAGGCCCGCCAAGCTGCACGGCCTTGAACTCCCGGCCCGGCAGCATCCCGCCGCCGATGTCGAAGATCACCTGGCGCAACGTGGCCCCCATGGGCACCTCGATAAGCCCGCCGTTCACGACCTTGCCGGTGAGCGAGAAGATCTTCGTGCCCTTGCTGGTGGGCGTGCCCACGGAGGCGAACTCCTCGGCGCCGTGATTGATGATCCACGGCACGTTGGCGTAGCTCTCCACGTTGTTCAGGTTGGTGGGCTGGCCCCAGAGGCCGTGCGCCGCTGTGCGTATGTGCTTGCCGCGCGGCATGCCCCGATGTCCCTCGATGGACAGGGTAAGGGCAGTCGATTCGCCGCAGACGAACGCGCCCGCGCCCTGGTTGATGCGAACATCGAAGCTGAAGCCCGAGCCCAGGATGTCCTCCCCGAGCAGGCTGTGCTCGCGCGCCCGCTCCAGTGCCCAGCGCAGGCGCTCCACCGCGAAGGGGTACTCGTGGCGCACGTAGACGTATCCCTCGACGGGGCTGTTGCCGGCTCCGATGGCGTACGCGGCGATGATCATGCCCTCGATGACGCTGTGAGGGTTGCCCTCCAGCACCGAGCGATCCATGAACGCCCCCGGGTCGCCTTCGTCAGCGTTGCAGACGATGTAGTGCTTCTCGCCCGGGTTGGACCGGCACAAGCGCCACTTCTTGCCAGTGGGGAAGCCCGCGCCGCCGCGGCCGCGTAGACCGCTTTTCTCGATCTCGGCTATCACGGCCTCGGGATCGGCCGCCTTCAGCACCTTGGCCAGGGCCGTGTAGCCGCCGTGGGCCAGGTAATCGTCCAGGGAGAAGGGATCGATCTTGCCGTTCAGAGCTGAGCACGACCCGCTTCTGTAGCGCGTAGAAGGGGATCTCCTTCTCGTGGGCGAGCTTCTCGCCGGTCTGAGGATGTTCGTACAGCAAGCGCTCGACGATCCCGTCGCCCACGATGCTCGTCTCGATGATCTCCTCGATATCCTTCGGCTTGAGCCGCGGATAGAAGATCCCCTGCGGCCGGACGACCATGATCGGCCCCACTTCGCAGAAGCCGTGGCAGCCCGTCTCGATCACGGCCACCTTGTCGGTGAGACCGCGCTCCGGCCAGGGACTTTTCCACGGCCTTTCGCAGAGCCACCCGGCCCGGAGGCATGGCAGGCGGTGCCGGCGCAGATGCGGATCTCGGTCTTGGCATCGTCGGCGAGGTAGGCCCTGCTGTCTGCCGCGGCTTTGAGCGCCGCGTCGATCTTGGCGGTCCGGGAGGCGGCGGTCATGGGGCCACCTCCTGCTTGCGCAGCTTTCGCACGAGCTTGCGCGCCTCGTTGGGCGTCATGCGACCGAGGGTCTCATCCTCGCCGAGGCGGACCACCGGGGCCAAGGCGCAGGCGCCGACGCAGTTGACGGTCTGCAATGTGAAGAGGCCGTCGGGAGTGGTCCCGCCGACGGGAATACCGAGTTCCTGGCTGAAGGCCTCGGCCACAAGCGGCGCGCCTGCCACGTGGCAGGCCGTGCCCATGCAGACGTCGATGATGTACTTGCCCACCGGCCGCAGACGGAACTGGCTATAGAAGCTCGCCACCCCGAAGACCCGCGAGAAAGGCAGGTGCATCTCGGAGGCGATCTCCTCCAGGGCCACGCGCGGCAGATAGCCGAAGGCCTCCTGGGTGGCGTGCATGGCCTCGATGAGTCCGGAGCCCGAACGGATGCCGGCGACCACCGGATCGAAGAGCGCCATGTCGATCTCAGGCTGGAAATCGGCCGGTCTCTCGCCCATGACGCAGGCGGACGCCGCCCCACAGCTCTCGCCGGGCAATGACGCCAGGGCGGCGGCTCGCGCGGCTTCCGCGTCGAACGGCAGCTCCGGGAACTCCGGACAGTACTCGATCTCGATGCAATCGACCGGACAGATGCGCTCGCACAGGGTGCAGGCGTAGCACCGATACCGGCCGTCTTTCTCCTTGACCAGGTCGAACAGGCCGACGCCCTTGCTCTTGGCGACCAGTTGACGGCGCTCGAAGTCGATACCCTTGAGGACCTCGTACAGTGCCGAGCCCTTGGGCTCAGTTCGTCACTCCGGCGCCGCCGCCGTGTCCGTTGTTGTTAGTCATGCCAGCACCTCAGTCTTCACGCAGATTGAGATAGCGGCGCTCCGTGGAGGTCCGCGTCTTGCTCTGCGCAGCTTGTTCGAGCACCGCGAAGGCCTGCTCGATATTGTCGGGGAAGATGTCGCGTCCGCCGAGGCCATAAAGGAACGGCAAGATCTGAGGACGCGGATCGCTGTCGTACAGGGCAGCGCGGACCTCCAGGAACACCGGCCCGCCCTGGGCACCGAACGAGTCGGCGCGGTCCATCACCCCCACGACTTTGACGTGCTCGAGCGCCTTGGCGTACGCCACGTGAGGGAAGGGCCGGAAGGCTCGCACGCGGACCATGCCCGCCTTGACGCCCCGGGCCCGCAACTTGTCGACGACCATGCGGGTGGTCCCCGCCGTCGAGCCGACCACCACGATCGCGATCTCCGCGTCGTCGCAGGCGGTATGGGTCGAGCAGACCTTGAGGACGGCCGCTGATCTCCGCGTACTCGTCGGCCACGTCCTGGATCACCGTGAGGGCGCGTTCCATGGCCCGGTTTTGCGCCACTTTGTGCTCGAAATACCAGCCGTGCAGACCGTCGAACGGCCCGACCGTGACCGGATTCTTGGCGTCCAGAAGAGGATTGATGGCGCGATATGGGCCGATGAACTCCTGCACCTGCTCGTCGCGCAGCATCACCAGCGGACCGATGGCTCCACTGATGACGTAGCCGTCGTACATGTGCATGGCAGGGAGGCGAACATCCATGTGCTCCGCGATCTTCACTGCCTGGATGCAGTTGTCGTATGCCTGCTGGTGGTCCTCGCCGTAGAGCTGGATCCAACCGGCATCACGGCCGCCCATGCTGTCGCTGTGGTCGCAATGGATGTTGATCGGGCCCGATAGGGCGCGGTTCACGGTGGTCATCACGATCGGCAGCCGGTAGCTCGCGGCCACGTAGAGGACCTCCCACATGAGGGCGAAGCCCTGCGAAGAGGTGGCCGTCATGGTGCGGGCGCCACCAGCCGCGGAGCCTATGACTGCACTCATGGCCGAGTGTTCCGACTCCACCGTGACGAACTCACTGGTGACCTTGCCGTCGGCGACCATCTGGGCGTAGAGCTGCACGACCTCCGTCTGGGGGGTGATGGGGTACGCGCACACCACGTCTGGGTCGATCTGGCGCATGGCCTCGGCCACCGCTTCGTTCCCGGTAACGGCGACGGTGTTTGTGTTCTGAGTGGTCACCGTCTCACTCCTTCTCGTCGGACTTCATGACGATGGCACCCGTCGGGCACTCCTTGGCACATATCCCGCAGCCTTTGCAGTGCGCGAGATCGATGCCCGCTGCTTTTCCATCCTCGACGATGATGGAAGCGTCGGGGCAGTAGAAATAGCAAAGCATGCAGCCGTCACATTTCTCGGAATCGATACATGGGACAAGCGAACGCCAGCCGCCGGTGTCCACGTACACAGAGTTCCCTGCCTCGGGGATGGTGGCGCCCGAGCTCGTGCTTATCGGGTCCCCAGTCGGCAACATCGCTGATGTCCCACTTGGCGACATCCGGAGCCTCGCAGCCAGGGCTGAGGCGCTTTCGCGGTCGTCGGCTTGTCCGCGCCTGTCTTTCTCTCAGCGCTCATTCGGCCTGGACCTCCTCATAACTGCGGGTGATGGCTTTGATGTTGCCTTCGACCACCTTGGGAGGGAACTTCTTGCCGAAGTCTTCTCGAAGAAACCCCACCACCTTCTCGATGGGGAAAAGCTCGGTAATACGGGTAAGTGCACCGACCATCGGCGTGTTCGGGATGGGCCGCCCGATGGTTTCCGTGGCTATGCGGGTCGCCGCGATGGTGAACAGGCGGCCGCCCTTTAGACCAGACTGCTTTCGAAGTTCGGCCGGCGTCATCTCACTGTTGACCAACACCACGGCGTCCTCAGGAGCGCCTTTGGTGACGTCGATGACACTCAGCAGCGACGGGTCGAGCACGACCACGATCTGCGGGTGCTCCACTCCGCAGTAGAGGCGGATAGGTTGGTCGCTGACGCGCGTGAAGGCGACGATTGGCGCACCGGAGCGCTCGGGCCCATACTCAGGAAAAGCCTGGAAGAACTTGCCTTGGCCCAGAGCCAACTCCGCCACCATCTTGGCCGCGGTGACGGCACCCTGCCCACCGCGGGCATGCCAGCGTATCTCGGTGAGGCGCCGAGGATATTCGATTATGTCGCCACCATTGCCGGTAGCCATGGTCACTCCCCCTCCCCACTGCAGGCCGCCCTGCCCAGACAGAGCGCGGCCCAACGTGAGGTCGCATACATTTCAGATCGCCGCGGACCGGCATGTAGACACCGGAGCGCGCGCATACGCTCGCCCCGGGATAGTGCGGACAAGCCACACTTCCTCCATGTGGTCGATCACAACGAGGATGGTCGCCAAAGGACCGAATGGCACACCCTCGATTCAGCGCAAACACGCGACATTATACAACAAGCCCGCTTGGCGCACGGTATTCGGGGCGCGCCGACCACCCTCCGCCGTCCATGCGCGCGGCCCGTGGTTTCCCGCTATTCTCGGTGCCCCGACCCCACAGCCCCGTACGCTCAGGCAGGAGGACGGACCGGCTTTGTGCGCGGACCCTCGATGTGGATCCTGGGCAACACCCTATGCAGCACCTGCGGCAGGTACCAGCTGATCTTGCCGAGAAGCGCCATGCTGGTGGGCACCAGTACGGAACGGATCAGGGTCGCGTCAAGCAGGACCGCCACGGCAAGCCCGAAGCCCAACTGCTGCAGCATCACAAGATTGCCGGCCGCGAAGGTGGCGAACACCACCACCATGATCGCCGCGGCGCCGGTGATGATACGACTGGTCGCCCTTAGGCCCACCGCGACCGCTTCCCGGCTCTTGTCGGTTTTGTCGAAATGCTCGCGGATCCGGCTGAGCAGGAACACGTGATAGTCCATGCTGAGCCCGAACAAGATGCAGAACAGGAAGATGGGCACCCACGATTGCACAGTCGTTGTTTGCTGGAACCCGAACAGCTGATGGCCGATGCCCTTCTGGAAGACAAGGACCAGAAGCCCGTACGCCGCTCCAACCGAGAGCAGGTTCATGATGATGGCGTTGATCGGCACGACGATCGAGCGAAAGACCACCATCAGCAAGATGAACGTGAGCCCAAGCACGAAAGCCAGCACGATCGGGGTGAGGTGGCTCACCAGACGCGTAGAGTCAGCACTCAGAGCCGTCTGGCCGGTGACGTAGACCGGGGTCGTGGTCCCGGCGAACGCCTGCGGGATGACATTGTCGCGCACAGTCGCGATCACACCGTATGCGGCTTGCGAATTCGGGTCGACCTTGAGCGGCAGTTCGATCAGCGCGAGGTCTTTTGCCGAGTTCCAGCTGACGGTGGCCGCGGACGCGAAGTCGCCTGACGCCGTCAGTTCAGCTTGCAGTTTCGCGATATCTGCGTCCAACACCGCGGTTTCTTTTCCGCTTACGACGATCTGGACCGGAGCCAGCATCCCGGCTGGGAAGTTCTTGACCAGGAGCTCGTACGCATCTTTGCGCGGTCCATCCGGAAGCGAATCCGCGCCCCCGGCGGCACCGGTCTTAAGGGAGAACGCAGGAGCTGTGCAAGCCAGGAGGATGACCACCGTGATCACAACGCCCACGATCGGGCGCTTCATGATGCCCTTGGTGAACCGTCCCCAGAATCCTCTGTACATGTTGGCCCCGCTATGGATCCGCTCGCCGTCCGGCAGCTTCTTGCGCCGGCGCAGGACCGGCCAGTCGAGACGGTCGCCGAGGATGCTGATGAGCGCGGGGACCAGAGTCAACATGGCGAGAACGGCGAAAAGGACCACCAGGACCGCTCCGAGTCCCAGGCTGCGGAAGGTGGTGATAGGCACGATGAAGAGTCCCAGTAGAGCCAGCATCACTGTGCCGCCGGAGAACAGCACCGCCCGGCTGGCAGTGCGGCCGGTCATCACGATGGCTTCGTGCTTGTCGAGGCCTTGGCGCCGCTCCTCGCGGTAGCGCTCGATTATGAAGAGCGCGTAGTCGATGCCTACAGCCAGCCCGATCATCATGACGATGTTGACTATGAAGAACGACTGCGGAACGATCGCGCCGATCCCGATGATCGCGCCGATGCTCACACCTATCGCAGCGAGCGCAAGGATCAGAGAGATCCCTGCCGCCACCAACGCACCGAAAACCAGCACCAGGACGCCCAGCGTTATCGGCAGCCCCACCATCTCCGCCTTCTTCAGGTCGCCGGTGGCCGTAGATGCCAGGTCATGTCCGATGCTGGCGCTGCCTACAGTCGTCACGGTGAAGCCGCCATGGCTGAGACTGCCGACCGTGTTCAGATAGCTGCTGAGATCGTTGTTGCCCTTGGTGAGCGTGACCGGGATGATCGTGGTGTGGCGATCCGCCGAGACCATGGCGTTGGCCGACGTGGGATCGAACATGCTCGCCTGATAGTAGTTGAAGGCGCTGGACACAGCGCCGGTCTGCGCCGTGACAGCCGTGGTGGAATCAGCGACGATCTGGCGGAAGGCGGGGTCGTCTACGGTGTACTTGTCCGAATGCACGAGCAAGGTCTCGAGATCTCCCGAGGTCCCAGAGGCTGCCTTGGGCAAGCAGCTTCTCTGCTTTCACGGAGTCGGGGTTGTTGAGGAACTGCATCTCCTTCGCCGTCAAGGCGTGGCTCAAGCCCGGGAAGGCGAGGATCGAGGCGGCAAGGAAGGCCACCCATATGCCGACCACCCACCAGGGCCGTCGCGCACTGAAACTCGCCAGCCTACCCGTGCTAAGAGGGAACTTCATCCACCTCTCCCAACCGACGCCAAGGCGGAATCGTGCGGCTCGTCGGGGCTGGTGCCCTTCGGGGGCGCGAAACGCAGAAGCATCTCGTTAACGACAGTGATTACAGAGTGCAATTCCAGGGGGTCCTGGGTCTCCAGAGACATGACATGGAGTCCGACCATCAGCGACACGAACAGGAGCGCGAGGCCCTCGCTATCGAGGGCAGGGTCGAGGGCTCCGTCGCGCTGAGCTTGGCGGAAGAAGCGTTCGGTGAGGAAGGTATACGCGTCGCGAAGTTGCCGCTCTTGGGCCACTAATTCATCAGATTGCCGGGCATCGGCGAGGATCGCCTCCACCACCAGTATGGTCTCCTCGCGAGTGGGCTCCTGCTGAAAACGCTCGGCTATGATGCTCCCCGCATTGCGAAGCATGTCCGCGGGCGAATCGGAAAGCTCGGCGGCCTTGGCAAAGAGAGAACGGGTGTTTTCCTTGATGCGGTTGAAGACGGCGCGGACCAGATGTTCTTTGCCGGGGTAATAACGGTAGATCGCACCAACGCTCAGACCCGCTTCCGCGGCCACATCCTGCATGGTCGCCACGGCGACGCCCTTGCGAGCAAACATCCGAGTGGCGGCGGCCAGAATCAGGTCCGTGCGCTCCTGGATATGCTCTTCAGTCACCCGTGCCAAAAGTTCCCCGCATAAGGTCTACATAAATAATGAATGAACGTTCATTCATCGGTCCGGGCAGGATACCCTGCTTGGGCACTATCGTCAAGATGGAGAGTCAACATGAGCGGATGTGGCATCATTGAGCGATATGGGCGACATCGAGATACGCCGCCTCCGTGAGGAGGACTTCCCGGCGGCCGTAAGGGTCGAGGGCTTCGCTTTCGGCGAACAGCCGACGGTGGAGGAGATCGCGGTCTTCCGGGCCGGCTTCAACGTGGACCGCACATTCTGCGCGGTGGAAGACGGCATCCTGATCGGGACGGCCTCAGCGTTGGACATGGAGCTTACGCTACCGGGGAACCGGCTCATCCCTGTAGCCGCGTTGACATGGGTGGCCGTCCTTCCCGGCCATACGCGGAGAGGCGTCTTCCGGCGGCTGATGAAACACCAGTTGGACGATATCCGGCTTCGTGGCGACGCCGTGTCTGTGCTTCTCGCCTCGGAGGCTGGAATCTACGGACGTTTCGGGTATGGCCCCGCGACACACGTACTCAGCTTCCGTCTGGAACGGCCGCAAGCCAGAATGGCAACCTACCCGGGCGTGCGAGGGCGGATGGTGTTGATAGACCCCGCCGCCGCCCCTTCGATACTGCCCGAGGTGTACGACACATACCGCAGGCGCCGACCGGGCGCCATGAGCCGGCATCCTGGATGGTGGACCGAGTACCTCCACGACATGGAGCACCACCGCGAACGTGCCGGCAAGATGTTCCACGCAGTGCACGAAAACGAGGCGGGGGCCCGCGACGGTTACGTCAGCTACAGGATCAAGCAAAACTGGGTGACGGCTATTCCGCGAAACGAGCTGACCATCGTCGAGCTAGTCGCCCTTGACGCCGGGGTGCGCGCGCGGTTGTGGGGCTACTGCCTGAGCATCGATCTGATCGGAACGATCTTGTTCTCGCGGGGCCAGGTGGACGACTCCGTGCGCTGGCTTCTCGCGGATCCTCGAAGCCTTCAAGTCTGCGGACTGGCCGACGATCTTTGGGTGCGGCTGCTGGACATCCCGCGGGCGCTCGCCGGGCGCGAGTATCAGTCGGCCGGAGACCTGGTCTTCGAGGTGACGGACGATTCCCTCCCGGGCAATTCGGGCCGCTACCGCCTAGAAGTGCAGACCGCGCGTGCCGAGGCTCGCTGTGCCGCGACGGCCTTGGATCCTGGCCTTGCCTTGTCTGTAACCGACCTGGGCTCCGCCTACCTGGGAGGCGTGACCTTCCAGACCCTCGCCGCGGCGGGAAGGGTGCGCGAACTGCAGCCTGGTGCCCTTGCCCTTGCCGACGGGATGTTCGCCACAGACTTCCCGCCCTATTGCGCGACTATGTTCTAACTGGGCAGACAATGCACGGTCACGGACTTTTCCGCCCCGAGCGCGCCGGTGTCCTCGAAGACCGGGGTCGCTTGGACATGCAGATCGGGGAAGACACGCTGGCCGACCTGCTCGCCCTAAAGGGCACTGAGGACGTGGCCGATCTCGGCAGCGGCACCGGTTTCTACACCGACCGGGTGGCGCGGCTGACCCGAGGGACCGTATACGCGGTGGAGTTGCAGCCCGAGATGGCGGCCATCCATCAGGCGAAAGGTCTGCCCCAGAACGTCCGCCAGATTCTGGCCGACGTGAACGAGCTCCCACTGCCCCCTGGTTCCGTCGACGTCGCGTACAGCGTCATCACCTTTCACGAGACTCATGGCTTCAGCGGCAGGCGCAAGCTGTACGACGCGCTGCGCCCCGGGGGTCGCCTGGTGATCGTCGATTGGCGCCGCGACCCGGCGGACGATGCCGAAGGTCCTCGTTTCGAGCTCCGCTACACAAAGGAAGAGGTGGCGGCGCTGCTACTGCCTCTCTTCGAGACAAAACGAGCGGAGAATGTAGGCAGATACCTGTTCGGGCTCGTGGCCGAGCGCCGGGAGCACGCGCTACCGTGAGCCAGCCAGCAACAGCCATCGCGCCGGTCCTCCGCGAGAGTGGTCCGCTCACTGGTGCCGAATTACTCGAGATGACGGGACTCGAGGCGCTTGAACTCTGGCGGGCATGCGCCACCGCTCCAGGCCTGAGCAGCCGGGTGGTGGGGCGGAGGTTTCTCCGACTGGACAGGGCGGTGGATGGCTATGCCCGCCTGTCCCCCTCGATCCGCCGGGAATTCCTTACCTATACCTTGCTGGATGTCGTCGATGCGCAAGAGCGATTGTACGAACGAGCCGCCCATCTGGCGACGGAAACAGTCCGCATCAGCGATGCCAAGCGACGTCTTGCCCGGGAGGCCATTGCATCCGCTGTCTCCGGGATGGCCGACCCTGACGGGGCAGTCGAACGCGCGTGCTTCATCCTGGCCGGCGACATCACATACGACATGGCCCATCGGGTCTCCCGTCCCGAACACAGCACCGGCAAGATGGTACGCGGTTCCGACCTGGACATCGTCGTCGTGACGGACGATGACGTGCCCGCGGACCTGGTCGCGGCCCTGGACGATGCGATCTACAAGAAGAAGTACTTCCTGCTGGTGAGCCCCAGCTACCGCGAGGAGATCGACTACCTCATAAAGGATCTGGCCACGGTGCGGCGGCAGGTCCACTTCGACAAGTTCGAGAGCATGGTGGCCTGCAAGATCCTCGCTGAAGGGGAACTACTTTTCGGCAGCCCGCGGATCTTCGAGGGGGTGAAGGCATTGCTCGCTGAGCACCGGATCGTCGAGAAGCTGGCCGACATGGAGAAAGAGGCGATAGTCAACCGGCGGCGGGCCGAAAGCGCGCTCCGGGAAGACAGGTGCCCCGAAGCCGAGAGTGCCTGTTTGAAATTGTTCTACACGACTGAAGAAGGCGACGAGATCTACTAGGTCTTTCGCGCCTAACTCGCCGCGGATCGCCTCAGCCAGGCACGCTGCCAGCCGCTCGGTGATTTCCTGAGTCGGTCCTTCTACCATCACCCGGCACATCGCCTGCGTTCCCGAGTAGCGGATGAGCACCCGGCCCTCCCCCGCCAACTCGGCCTCGGCCTCAGCGATCCTGCCGGTGAGAGCCCCGAGCGAGTCGAGCGGGGGCTTCGAGGCCACCTCTACGTTGATTACCCTCTGTGGAGTCACCCGCATGATCTCAGCCAGTGTCGATAGCGGACGGCCGTAGAAACGCATCGCACCCAGCACCTGCAGGGCAGCGATAATACCGTCACCGGTGCTGTGATGCCTCAGGAATATGATGTGGCCGGAGTCCTCGCCCCCCAGGGCAGCCCCCCGGTCCCTCATGAGTTCCAGGACGTAGCGGTCGCCTACTCCGCTCGCCGCGTGATCGATACCCAGCCCGCGTAGGGCCACTCCCAGGCCGAAGTTGCTCATTACGGTGGTCACCACCAGGTTGTTCTCGAGCCAGCCGCGGTCCTTGTACATGCGCGCGCAGAGGGCGATCAGCTGATCCCCGGTGAGCAGAGTCGCCTTGCTCATCCACCACCCGCAGCCGGTCACCATCCCCGTCGAGAGCCAACCCGGCCACGGCGCCCGACTCGCGGACTTTGGCCGCGAGCGCCTCAGGATGTTCAGAGCCACAGTCTTCGTTGATGTTGACCCCGTCAGGCTGGTCGCCCAGTACCGACACCCGCGCACCCAATGCCGAGAGAACGGCAGGCGCCGCCCGGTAGGTGGCCCCGTTCGCGCAGTCCAAGACCAGATGGAATCCCTCCAGGTCGGTGCCGGGAAAGGTGCCTCGACAGAAGCGTGACGTAACGATCCATCGCCTTCTCAAACTCTGCGACGGTCCCCAATCCATGCCCAGCCGGCGGTTCCGCCAGACTCCCGGAGATGAGTTCCTCGATACGGTCCTCTTCGGCGTCGGAAAGCTTGAAGCCGTCGCCCGAGAAGATCTTGATGCCGTTGTCCTGGAACGGATTGTGGGACGCGGAGATCACCACCCCGGCGTCGGCATTCATCTCCCGCGTACAGTAAGCAACCGCCGGAGTCGGGAGCACACCGGCTCTGAGCACATCCCCGCCGGCAGAGCACACACCGGCCGCCACCGCGCATTCGAGCATCGGTCCGCTCAGGCGTGTATCTCGCCCGATCAGTACGCGCGGTTTGCCGCTTCGGGTATCGCGCAGGCGCAGTGTTATCGCTCGACCGATGGACAGAGCTGCATCCGGGGTCAAAGGAGGAAGGTTGGCCACGCCGCGAACGCCATCCGTGCCGAATAGCCTCGCCACTACGATCCGCCGCCCATCGCCATCCGCCCGGTCTGCACCACCGCGTCCACCACGGCCTGAAGCCACGCGGTCCCGGCGATCCGCGCCTGTGGGCTCACCAGCGCGATCGCCTCTGGGTAGGGAGTAAGCGGCACGATGCGCCCCCACTCAGCCAGGAAGGCCTCCCGCGCAGCCGTGCCCACCGCCTCGCCCACGTCCTGTCGCAGAGGAGCCTCCATGCGAGGCCAGGCCGCTACCAAGCTGCCGTACTCTGCCGCGACTTCGCTAGAGAGGGCGGAACCCGCGCCTTGCCCGACCTGGTCCAGCGCCCGTTCCATAATGGCTACCATCTCCGTCATGCGCCTCACACGCTCGTGCAGGATCAGCTCCAGGTTCTCCACCGCGCCGGCCCAGCACGCTTCCTGGCAAGGCGAGCCGGTCATGATCGGCTTGCGTGCCACCCGATACCAGGCCAAGAGCGCCCGGATATTGCCCAGATATAGGAGATTGTTGGTGAGAAGCCGGTCGATTCCCGAGTACACCCCGTTCGTGTAGGGACGGATTCCTCCACTGCCTCCAGCCCGCCCCACGAAGAGGCGGTTTCCCTCCACGATATCCTGCCGGCAGATCACTCCAGCGGCCACGATGGTCCCGAACGCCAGCCGGGAGGGGCCTACCAGGCCTCCCTGGCCCCCTAAGAATATGGGTGCCTGATCGAGCATGACTCCGCGAGGGACGTCACCGAGCAGGGAGGCAGTGGCCTTGTCCTGGTTCGGAGTGAAGTTGAAGTGGATGTACGAAGAACCGATCTCGCTATGGTTGGTTCGACTCGTTCCCCCGGCCACGAGGCAGTCGCACATGTTGATGAGGCTACCGCCGGTCACGAAAGGCAGGAGGACCGTCTGTTTGAGTCCCACACTGTGAGCCGCGCTGGCCTCCTCTTCGAGCAGCGTGCCCGGACGCACATGGGCGCAACTACCCACGCTCGAACCGTCCAAAAACGTGGAACCCGAAAAATAGCCGCCCTTCAAAGATACGTCTCGGCCCAGCTGACAGTTGTCGACGGTGGCCGGTGCCTCCGAACCTATGGCCGAGCCCGGCCCGATCGACGTCCGTTCCCCTCTGATCCGGCAGCCAGCATGGATCACCGCACCGGGCGCGATGCGACCAACATCGACATCCTCGTCCACGTGCACCGTCGCCGGGGCGTGGACTACCACACCCTGGTCGAGGAGTTGCCTGACCTTGTCGCCGGTCTCGTCCGTCACAGGCTCCTAACCGTCCGTCTCAAAATCCTTGACCCGCTCCCGCTTGATACGTGCCCGGAGGTGCTTCTCCTCCAGACGGCGCTCTTTCTCCGCCCTTGGAACGGCCACCGCCTTACGTTCCGGAATCTCCGCCAAGGCTTCGACCATCAGACGAACGAATCGCTCGGTGGCAGCATCCCGGTTTGCGAGCTGCGTACGATGGCGCTGCGAGGTTACCTGAAGTACGCCCGTCCTGCTCGTCCGACCGGCCAGTCGTTCGAGCACAAGATTCCGCTGCTCGTCGGAGAGCGTTGGAGAACCGGCAACATCGAAAAGCAAGGTGACGCGCGTGCTCACCTTGTTCACGTTCTGACCTCCGGGGCCTCCACTGCGTGATGTGCGGTATTCGATCTCGGTATCCGGTAGCGACAGCGTGTCAGAGATGCGGATCACTCGGGTCGCTTACCTCCAAAGCCCCGGAACCAACGGTCCTCCTGATGCGGGACATCCGTCTGCTCCAGAGACATCAAGATGCATTGCCCGGAAACGACGGTCATGCCCTGAGACCGGCAGTATGCCACCGCCGCGTCGGACTCCGATCCCTGTTGCATCCAGACCCGGTTGATACCTGCTTCTGCGGCCTCTTTCACAACCACTTCTGTTTGCTCGGGCGGCACGACTATCACCACCCGGTCGACTTCCTCGGGAAGATCGGCCAGACTTGCGTAGCAGGGCTCGCCCTCGATCTCAGCCGCGTTCTTGTTGATGGGGAAAACCTGGCGGCCGCGTTTCTTGAGCTCGCGGAACACGGTGTTACCGAACTTTCTCCGGTCTCGCGAGGCTCCGATAACAGCCCAGCTGCCCCCGGTGAGGAATTCCTCGACTTCTGCCCTTGTGACCATGCCGACTCCTCCGCTAGCGAAGGCTTGACGGATGCGCCCGCCCGCCCAGCGATTCGATTACCGCGGGACTCAGATCGACGATCCGCGCGAGAACCACGTCCGCTAGGGCCAAGGCCTCAGCGGACGGTGGAAAACCTGGATTGGGAATGGCGATCACCGCCAGTCCGGCGGCCGCAGCAGCCTGAAGACCGCTGGTGGAGTCCTCCACCGCCGCCGACTTTTCCGGGACAGTATCCAGACGGGAACACGCCATCAGATACACGTCGGGAGCAGGCTTGCCGCGAGGCACTTCGTCGGAAGAGACAAGTGAGGTGAAGTGCGCCCGCAGATCCGCCAACGCGAGCGCATACTCGATGAGCTCCAGCGGAGAGGAAGAGGCCAGCCCGAGACGGTACCGCGCGGCCAGGCCTTCAATTGACTCCCTGGACCCTTGGATAAGGGGTAGTTCGTGAGCATAGCTGTCCCGCAGCCCCTCCAATACCCCGGCGTAGATATCCTCCGCGGCGAGCTTCACACCGCAATGCGTCCGCATGTATGCCGCCCATTGGGCGGAGTTGTCTCCCATGACGGCCCGCTGGTCCTCTTCTGTCCAATGGCCTCCGTGCTCGACGGCAAAGTCCCGTCTCACCGCGTGCCATATCTGCTCGGTGTCGAAGATGACCCCGTCCATGTCCAGGATGACTGTATCGATGCCAGTGTCGTGCATGGTTAGAGCCTTATAGGTTAGCAAAAGCAAAGTACGGGTCCCGCGATGCCGGCGACAGTCGAGGCCACTCAGGCGATGCCACTTAGTCGGCCAGCCCAGTCATCCTCTCGCTTATCTCCCACAAGCGGCTCCCTGCAAACCTGTCATACGATTCCGGGGAGGAGCGCACCGGCTTGCAATCCGAGAAATACTGGCCCGAGACGTGCTCCACCTCCGGTGAGGTCGCCAGGTAGACACTGGTTCGCGCCCCATCTTCCGCCGATCGACCGAAAAACCGGCTCAGGTATCGAAACACCAGTGCGCTCGGGCCACCCTCACTTTGCACCATGTGGGTGGCGGCAAGGCCGGGGTGAAGGGCATTCACGGCGACTGATGACTCCGCCAACCTCCGGGCCAGTTCGTACGTGAAGAGAAGATCGGCCAGCTTGGATCGCGCGTAAGCTGCGAAGCCGCTATAGTGCCTTCTTCCGCCCTGTGGATCGTCTAGGTCGAGGTGGACCCGCACGTGCGCATTCGATGACACATTGACCACCCGACCCGACGGATCCTGCTTCAACCGGTCGAGGAGGAGGTGGGTGAGGAGAAGAAGCGCCAGAAAGTTGATCGCGAAGGTCATCTCGATGCCGTCGACACTCACCCGACGGTGCGGAAAATAGGCGCCGGCGTTATTCACAAGCACGGCGAGCGTCCCGTGGCGCTGACCAAATTCCGCCACCACCCGCCTGACTTCGGCTTGAGAGGAAAGGTCGGCGGCCAAGACCTCGACCTGGGTCCCGGTGACGGCCGCCCGGATGGACGCAGCCGCCTCTCGCGCTTTGGCCGGGTCCCTCCCCATGACCACCACCGTGGCCCCACGCGCCGCCAGTTCCCGCGCGACGACAAGACCAAGCCCCGACGTGGCCCCGGTGACGATGCAGATCCTGCCATCCATGCGGGTGAACTCGTCCATGATCAGCGTAACAACATATCGTTAACCCGGCCACATATCGTCAGCCCAGCGACATATCGCCACTCGGGGGGCATCTGCCGTTCTACCGGCCCTCGGACATCGTGACCACATGCACCTGGGGCTCGACCTCCCGCAGAAGTTCGACCACGTCCCGATGACAGGTGAACAAGAGCACTTGGTGTCGGCGCGCGAAACAGGCGAGCAACTCCGCCGTGACCTGTCTGCGTTCCTCATCGAAGTTGACGAGCACGTCGTCCATTACCAGCGGGATGCTTTCCGTCCGCCGGGAGAACTCCTCGGCCAGCCCCAGTCTGAGACAGAGGTAGAGCTGCTCCATAGTACCCCGGCTAAGTTGCTCCGGCGACTTTATCTTGCCACCGGAGGCCATGAGCACGATGCCGTCCTCCTCTGTGGACGGAAGGATGCGCTCGTACCGGCCTCCGGTGACCTTGTTGAACATCTCGGAAGCCTCTGCCAACACGAACGGTTGCCGCTCCCGGGTGAAGCGCGACAGTGTCTCGCGCACGAGCGAGGCTGCCAGGCTCGTCACGCGCCACTCCCTGAGCGCATCCTCGAGGTCGGTGCGAAGGCCCTGAAGACGGGTTTCGAGTGCAGGCACGTCCGCCGACTCTTCCAAGTCGCGCAGGCGGCGTTCGGCATCCCCTTGCCGTTTCACGAGCTCATTGTTCAGCTCTCTCGTTTCCGTGAGCAAGCGCTGCGCCTCTTCCAACCGATCCTGCCAATCTTCCAACGCCCCGCTGCTCAATTCCTCGACAAACGTATCCACGGCTGGGCCTTGACCGACGCGCTCGTGTAGTCTTGCCTCAGCTTCGCCGATGATCCGCAGCAGCTCCTTCCGCTCTTCGAAGATCTCCAACCGGCGCTGGAAGCCTGCTTCGTCTTCGGCCCCCGCCTCCGTGAACAGATCATCGCGATCGTGCATCCGGCGGGCCAGTTCGCCGCGCGCAACCTGTATCTCGGCATCTAGCTCGGTGAGCGCGGTCTCCAAAGAAGTCAGCCTCGAGCGAATGTCTGCGTCGGTCCGGCAAAGTTCCTCGAGCCGCAACAACCCCTGAGTGATCTCCTGGTCCGAGCCGTCGAGCTCGGCGGCAACCAGTAGTCGTGAAGTACCCTCCTCCCAGGCGGCTGATTCGGACCGCAGTCGCGCGACTATCTGAGCACTCTCATCGCGCCTTTCGGCTTGCTCGTTCGCGGACCGCACCGCGCGCAGGAAGTCTTCCGCGCCGGCCGGCGACAACGAGCTCGGAAGGCCCCACTGTTCCAGCTGCGCGCTGAACTCGGCCTCTAGCAGCCGAAGCTTGTCCTCCGCCTGGGCTAACCCGGCCCGGGCGGTGGTCTCATCGAGCCGGGCTGCCTCAAGCCTCTCCTCCAGCCTGATCAACTCGAGGTTTTGGTCTTGCCATCGGACCAACGCCTGCCGCCGCGCGACCATGTCGAGCTCTAGGCGCTCCAGCAATTCCTCGTCGGGCACCTGCGACAGGCCCAAGGTCGCCGCCGACTCTTCCATGAAGACCTGAAGTTGGGAAACTTCCTCAACGAGCACGCGTTGGGCAGCACGACCCTCCTCTAATGGGCGCCTCAACTCCTGGGCCCCCGGGAACGTGCGTTCTCGTCGCGCCCACCTCGAGAGCACCCACGCCGCGAGCGCAAGAACCACTACTCCCACTGCGAGGATAAGGGAAGCCAGAGAACGCCCGGTTGCCGCGGCCCACACCAACAAGACCACAAGGACCGCCGCCAGAATCGCGGCCGCCACTGAAACCTTCGGCCAACCGCCGCGCGCGCGCCCCGTCCGGGCCGCGGACCCCTCAAGCCCGACCAGCCGCTCCGTGCTCTCCAAGAGAGCGTCGCTCGCCGAGATCGCCGCCTGTTTTGCACCAAGAGAGGCCAAACCGGCTCGGAGTCCGCGAACCGCTTCCATCTTCGCTTCCAGGTCTTGGGCGTCGGGAGGCTCGGGCTTCGCCAGTGTGGCCGCAAATCTCGTGTATTCCGACTCCGCCTTGCCGAGAAGCAGAGTCGCTCCATGGAGCGACGTCGTTTCCCGCCTGCGAGCCTCGGACGCCTCAGCGAGCTTTTCCTTCCACGAGCGAGCCTCCTCGGCACGCGGAAGCGAGGCGTCGATCCTTGCCAGGAGAGCCTCGTCGTACCCGGGGCCGAGGTCCGTCAGTTGACGCGACAATCGATCCTGGTCCTGCCGGACGCGCCCTTCTGCCAGAGAGAGTTCCCTTCCGCGCTCCCTCTGGAGAGGCAAAAGGTCGACCTGTCTCTCCACGTCCGGCCGCAACGTCTCTAGATCGGGTCGGAGCTTCGCGCGTAGGTCATCCGTCTCCTGCCGGCGCCGCTGCCGTTGGTCCTCCAAGCGCGAAAGGACCTCACCGGAACTCTTCAGGGCCTGCCTCACCTCTGCCAGCCGCCCCAGAGGATCGGCCACGAACTCATCCACAGACTCCAGATGGCGGAGAGCCTCGCGGGCCGAGACTGCGCGGTGCCAGGCTGGCCAAAGCTCTTGAAGTCGCTCGTGGCGGGAGATGGTCTCCCGGAGTCCGCGCTCTCGCACCTCCACGCTCTGCAGGTCCTGCGACAGGGCCCTCCCCTCCTCGAGAAGCAAGGGGTAGTCTTCAGCCTGCCGGCGGGCTGTGTCCAACTCGCCACTACACGCCATGACCTCCGACAGCAAGCTGTTGACCCGAGCGTCACGGGCCCTGGGCTTGAGAGCCTGTTGGGCGCGTTTGTCCAACTGCTGGATGACGCTGCGCACCGACGGGCCAGCCCCCCCGACACCCGCGGCAAAGATCCGCGCCCTCACCTGCTCGTCGGAAAGGGAATCGAAATCGCGCAGCTCGTCGAGGCTGAACGCGAAGACCGTGCGGAACATCTGGGCGTCCACGCCACCGATCAACAACTGGAACTCGGTGTCACTGAGAACGGTGCCGTCTCGTTTGGTTATCCTCGGCGGACGGCCGACCTCGCGCTCGACGGTGATCGCTCCGTCCGCGGATTCGACGAAGACTCTCCCTCCGTGTCGTCCACCGTTGAGCGGGGGATAGTACGAGCTTTTGTTCCTCCCCGCGCGCGGAAAACCGAAGAGGACGCCGCGCAGGAAATCGTGCAACGTGCTCTTACCGCTCTCGTTCTGGCCCTCGAACACCGCCAGCCCAGGAGGTAGGTCACGCTTCTGGTAGTCGCGCAATATGCCGAACCCGTCTACGGACCAACCCGTCACGCGCACGAGCCGGCCTCCTCTTCAAGCAGCGAAAGCGCCAGTGAGCGGGCATCTTCGAGCACATCTGACACTTCGCCCTCGCCTAGCGGTTCAGTATTACGGCTTAGGCCGACCGGCGCCGTGGGACTCAGCTCGCGCACCAGCCTGCCTAGCGCTTCCGGATCGCCGGCGATGGTCTCTGACAGGGCCAGCACGCTCGAACTGAAGTCATCCCGAGCTCGGACCACGTCCAGATCGACCTCTGGCCTCGAGTGGTTGCGCAGGCTCTCCCACCAGAAGAACGGACGCTCACCGTTGAACTCGTCGCGCAAGTCGCGCAGGAGGTCTTCAGAGGCGCATGGCGTAGCCAGGTCGTGGTGCAACGCCCCTCGGCCCGTCACGCTCACCCTTGCAAGGAGGGCGCGACCGGGATTCTCATCGCGGGCCCGCGCCGCTCGCGCCAGCAGCTCCTGACGCAACGAGCCCACGTCCGCATCCTGATCCAGCATAGAGACGTCGACCTCGAGACTGACGAAACGCACGGCGTCGGTGGGAAAGAAGTCCACGCGGCTCACACGAGAGTCCTCGACCTCGACGACCATCGCGCCCTTTGGCCCGAGCTCCGCGGGCTTCGGGCTGCGGCCCTGCGTGTCGCCTGGATAGACGACCCAGGGTTCCCCCTGCCGCAATATCTGCCCACGGTGGATGTGGCCAAGGGCCCAATAATCCATGCCGGCACCCGTGAGGTCGGCCAGAGAGCACGGGCTATATGAGGAGTGCTCGGGCTGATCACCCACAGAGCAATGCAATAGCCCGATCTTGAGTCCTGCATCGACCCCGCGCCCCTGGACAACCCCGAGATCACTCGCCCGTGGGAACCGCAGGGCCAGGTTCTCGCTGACTTCCTTGCGTCCGTAGCTCAAGCCGAACACGGTGGCCAGCACCCGCCTGTCAACCTCCACCGGAACGGCAGAAACCTCCTCAGACCCAAAGATCGTGACCTCGGCAGGCCAGCTCCGCACCGCGGACCAGCCACCCAGAGGATCGTGGTTGCCATGGACAACGAAGGTCTTGATCCCATGCCGGGCCAGCCGCTCGACGCCCCGCAGGAAAGCGATCTGCGCCCGCACCCCGCGCTGCTCGCCGTCGTAGAGGTCGCCGCCAAGCACGACGAACTGCGCCTGCCTCTCGACAGCCAGGTCCACCACTGAAGCAAACGCCTCGATGGAGGCATCGCGCAGCAGCGAGGCGGCCTCTTCCGACACCTGGGC
This sequence comes from uncultured Thermoleophilia bacterium, assembly GCA_963772095.1. Taxonomy (GTDB): domain Bacteria; phylum Actinomycetota; class Thermoleophilia; order RBG-16-64-13; family RBG-16-64-13; genus Chersky-299. The sequence continues at coordinate 55,126 of CAVYVU010000001.1, read as the reverse complement.
GAGTCCTGAAAATGGTGTGTCCAGGTGTAGATCAGCAGCATGGACGAAGCGAAACCTCATGTATCCCCCAGGGAGGTCGACTCGACCATACTACTATAGCGGCCCCTCCGGACAGGCGGAGTCCCATGGGAGGCAGGGAGGTCCGCGCGCGCGGGAGAGTCCCGGGGGCGGGCGAGTCCCACGGGCAGGTTGCGAGGGGAGGTGCTCTCACCGTATACACGTCTCGCCGATTCCATGCATTTGTGCCCGGTTTTCGCTAGAATCCTTGGGAAAAGCGCGAGGAGGTCGAGGGTGGCCGATTGGGACCGCATTGATTGGGACCGGAAGCTCAGTGGAGAGGGCCTAAGCTTCGACGACGTCCTTCTCATCCCGGCCGAGTCCGGGGTGCTCCCCAAAGAGACTGACGTTCGCACGCGCCTTACCAACAGGATCACTCTCAACATCCCGCTGCTTTCTGCCGCTATGGACACGGTGTCTGAGACGGGCCTGGCCATCGCGCTCGCCCGGGAGGGTGGGCTCACCATCATCCACAAGAACCAACCCATCGAACGCCAAGCTGAGATGGTGCGCAAGGTCAAGCGGAGTGAGGCCGGAATGATCGTTGACCCGATCACTCTGCCCCTTTCCGCCACCTACGGAGATGCCGAAGCGCTCATGAAGGAGTATCGGATATCCGGGGTGCCGATCATCCACGCCGACGGCACTCTGGCCGGGATCGTCACCAACAGGGACACCCGTTTCGAGACCGACTATTCCAAGCCGATCCAAGAGCTGATGACGTCTGCCAATCTGGTCACCGTACCGGTCGGCACGACCCTGGATCAGGCGATCGAGCGGTTCAAGGTCCACAAGATCGAAAAGTTGCTCGTGGTGGACGACGATTTCAAGCTCCGCGGCCTGATCACCATCAAAGACATCACCAAGATGATCGAGTTCCCCAACTCGTGTAAAGACGAGCTGGGGCGGCTGCGAGTGGGCGCCGCGGTAGGCGTATCCAGGGACACGGAAGCCCGGGTGGAAGCGCTGGTGGAGGCGCAGGCAGACGTGATCTGCATCGACACGGCCCACGGCCACTCCAAGGGTGTCCTCGATGTAGTGGCGTCGATACGCGAGAAATATCCTGACATACAGTTGATGGCGGGCAACGTCGCCACGGCCGCGGGCACGAGGGCGCTGATCGACCGGGGAGTCGACGCGGTGAAGGTGGGCATCGGGCCGGGTTCCATCTGCACGACGCGGGTGGTCACGGGGTGTGGCGTACCGCAGATCACTGCGGTGGCCGATTGCGCAGCCGAAGGCTACAGGTCTGGCATACCGATCGTCGCCGACGGCGGCATCCGCTATTCGGGAGACGTGGTAAAAGCCATCGCAACGGGTGCGCACAGTGTGATGATCGGTTCGATCTTCGCGGGGACGACAGAGAGCCCGGGCGAAAGGGTCCTCTGGGAAGGCCGGAGCTACAAGGTCTATCGGGCCATGGGCTCGGTGGGGGCCATGAGTGAAGGCAGCGCGGACCGCTACTTCCAAGAAGACCAGAAGAAGCTGGTTCCCGAAGGGATCGAGGGCATGGTCCCGCATAAGGGCCCCCTCTCCGATGTGGTCTTCCAGTTGGTGGGGGGCCTCCGGGCCGGCATGGGGTACACCGGCTCGGCCACCATCGAGGATCTGCATCGCAAAGCCTGCTTCATGCGGATCTCGGCGGCAGGCTTGACGGAGAGTCACCCGCACGACATCACGATCACCAAGGAAGCGCCCAACTACGAGCGGCGGCTGCCCTTCTCGTAAGCTACGCACGTGGCGCCGGCTGCGGCCGGCGCCACGGCTTTCTAGTGCCCGTGATAGGCCAGAGTCTGGCTCACCACCTGCTCCACTTCGGTAAGGGCAAGGTTGTCCACATCCATTCGAGTGAGTTCCGTCAGGGGGCTCTCCAGCAGAAGCCTCATGGTCGCCAGAGCTCCGGAGCTGAGGAGAAAGCAGGCCACACCGCCCTCATTCGCGCAGGACTCGCACACCACGCCCCCGAGGCTCGCCGAGAAGCCGAAAAGAGGAGCATCGCCGCCGCAATGTGCGCAGCTGCCGAGGCCCGGCGTGTAACCCAGAACCGCCAACAGTTTCAGCCTGGTGGCGAGGACTACTTTCGCGGCCTCGGCCGCGTCGATGGCCTCAGCCAGCTTGGCGACCCCCCGCACGAGCAGATTGAAGGCCGGCGTATTGCGCTCCTCGCTTGGGAAGAGATGGCGCGTTGCGCTCAAGAGGCGCGCCCCTTCCTCCATGCGAAAAAGCTCGTCGCGGACAGCTTGGAATGTGCGCAACGTCTCTGCCCCCACCACGGTGTAGAGATCGCGCCCGGAATAGAGGCTTACCTGGGACAGTGTGAAGGGTTCGAGACGACCGCCGACCTTGGACTTGGTCCGACGGACCCCGCGGGCGATGCCGCTCAGGCGGCCCCGCTCCCGGGTGTAGAGCGTCACGATGCGGTCGGCCTCCTTGAAGCGCATGGAACCGATCACGAGAGCTTCCGTCGTGAAGAAGCGTGAACTCACCGGCAGACCTCGCTTAGCCTCGACCGCTCAGCCCGAAGTAGTCCGACCAGACAAAGCGCTCGGCCGGGCAGGTCCTACTCTCGGTCGGTGGAGAACTGCTTGATGATACTGGCGGCGTACGACGTCCCGATGCGTGCCGCTCCCGCGTTTATCATCAGTTCGGCGTCTTCAGCCGTGCGGATGCCGCCCGATGCGTCAACCCCAACACTCTCGGGCAGAAGGTCCCGGAACAGCTCCACGTCCTTCGCCGTCGCGCCCCCCGGCGCCATGCCCGTGGAGGTCTTGATGAAGTCCGCTCCGGAATCCTCCACGATCTTGCACACAAGACGCTTGAGCTTCTCATCGAGGTAGTAGGCCTCGACGTCGGCTTTAACCAGTACCAGTCCGCGGCCAGTGTTCACACTGGTCATCCGCACCGAACGGACGATGCTCCGCAACTCATCGCGCACGTAGCGAAAATCCCCCGACAGCATGGCGGGGATGTTCATCACCACGTCCAGCTCGTCGGCACCCAGTGCTACTGCCTGCTCCGCCGCAGTTATCTTGGTGCGCTGCGCGTCGGCACCGTGCGGGAACGAGACGACGGTACCCACCTTGACGTCGTAGCCCAGGAGAAGCTGCCGCACGAGCGGCACGGAGTAAGGCAGCACGCAGACGGACGCAAAATGATACGTGATCGCATCACGGCAAAGCAGTTCGACCGCGGCGTTCGTGCTCGTGGCCTCGAGCAAGGTGCTGTCGATGGTCTTGGCGAGCTCTTCAACTCTCACGGCCGCATCCTCATCCTTTCGCGCCGCATGGCGGTCATATTCATGTTTCCCACCGCACGCGCCACCGCGGTTGTCGGGGCTGCAGGCGCGGTGGACTTTTAATCATACACTGCCTGTAAAGCCCGTCCTCTCGAAGCGCCAGCGCAATATGTGGCGGTCCTCGCCCGCGCCGTAGAAATGCGGGACGAAATCCTCGTCCACAAAACCTGCGCTTATGTAGAGCTTGTATGCCCGAACATTCGCAGGCGAGACAGTCAAAACCAAGCCGTCGGCTCCGAGGGCATACGACTCCTCGGCCACCTTGCGCAGCAGTTCCCTGCCCAATCCTTTACCTTGCCACCTCGGCCTCACGTATAAGCCGACAACGTAGAGAAAGGCGGGCTCGTCCATCGTCCTGAGTAGTTGGCAGCTGCCCACCATCTCATCGTCCAGCCAGGCGAGGAGCACCGCGCCCGCCTGCGCCACCACCGCCAGATCGTAGGTCCGAAGTCCGGTAGGGCCGAAGACTTCGGCATCGTAGGCCTCCAGCCGGACGAGTTCCTCGTCGGTCGGCCGGCGCAGCCGCGTGATGGTCAGTTCGCCGCCTACCCCGGCCATCAGACCTCAGCGCACAGGTACGACACGGGCGTCATGATCCAACGCCCGAGTTGTTTCGTGACCGCGGGTATGTCCGGATCGAGGGCGACCAAGTAGGCCTTGCATGCATCGCATGGGACGAAACTGTCTGCGGGGTCGCCTGTCGTCGCCAGCGCAATCGCCAGGACGTCTCCCGCTCCTGAGCTTCCCGCCGCAGAGAACGCGCGCGCGACGGCGCAGGATGGCGGCAAGCCGAAGTCTTCCCCAGAGGGGTCTTCCCCAGAGCGCCCGATGAAGACCTTGCCGGATCCGGCCAGAATAGCCACGCCTTCCGCCCTCGCCCCGCCGACACCGGCTTGAGCGGCCGCCGCCTTCGCGGCGTCGATGAGCCTGCCCAGTTCCGGCGAAAGTTGCTCTTCGTGCACGCGGGCTCCCTTCCCGTCAGAACCAGAGCTGAAAGATGAGCGTGGTCACGGTTATTCCCAGGAGCGCGCCGAGGACAACCTCAAAGAGGGAGTGGATGCCCGTTTCCACCCGGCTCTGTGCGACCAGGACCGCCATTATAAAGGCTATGGCGCTGAGCAGGAGGCCTTGGCTGGTGCCGCCCGCCACGAACGTGACCGCGGTCCAGCCGGCGAAGCCGATGGCGGCGTGTCCGGATGGCAGACCGCCGGAGAGCGGAGTCCCCCGGGGCCTCGTCGCTTTTACGGCGATGACCGCGAGCGCCACGATAGCGATGGCCACCACGGTGAGGTGCACCGGAGACCTACGCAGCGTCCTGAGCAGGTGGAACGAGGTCCCAGAGAGCTTGTCGAAGAAGACCAGATAGGCCACGATCAGCGCATTGACCGATGCGACGAGCACGGCACCTGCCGCCACATCCTTGGCAACCTTCGCCCGAGGGTCGAACTCGTCGGTGATGATGTCAACGACCGCCTCGACGGCGGTGTTGATGAGTTCGGCCATGAGCACGAAGGCGATACAGATCGCGACTGCCACGAACTCCAAGCGAGAAAGGTCCGCGAAAAGACCCCCCACCAGCACGACCAGCGCTACGCCAAAATGTATCCGCATGTTCCGCTGATGACGAACGGAGTGGACAAGCCCCTGGAAGGCATGGTTGAAGCTTCGCAGCAGGGTGTTCCGCCCAGGATCCTGGTTCATCTGCAGACCTCGCGGCGGCGGACGACTCTAGCCCTCGGGCGGGCCGTCGGTCTCTTCCGGCAGCAGACCCACCGTCACCAAGGGAGCGAGATCCTCGAGCAGGGCTCGCTCTCTGTCGCGCATCTGGCCCTCGTCCGACTCGTGGTCGTAACCAACCAGATGAAGGGTGCCGTGTATCAGGGTCCAGCCCATTTGGCGCGCGGGCGCGCTTCCTTCCTCGGTGGCATAGCGCCGCACGACCTCAGGGCAGACTACGATCTCGCCCAACTCGTCCGCTCCCTCCGCCGCATCTTCGCCCTCCGGCTCAGGCCAATCGTCTTCCTCATCGGCATAGCGAAAGGACAGGACGTCGGTGGGTTCGCCTGCTTCCCGATAGCGGGTGTTGAGCTCCTCGATCGTTGCCTCGTCCACGAAGGCGACCTCGACGCAGCCCTCGATTCCCTCAGCGACGAGGACTGCGGTGACCAGCTGGGCGACCACATCCGCGACCGGCTCGCTCCCAGGCCCACTGGTGGTCTGGTCGACCACCTCCACGGACGGACTCATTTGGCCGACGGGGGAGTGCAGGAGTCAGGACCACGGCCGTGCACCTCGCCGCTGCCGTTTGCCGGCATGCCGCCCATTGCCCGCACCGACGGGGGTACCCGCGAAGACCGGCGCTCCTGTTCGCCGTTCTTCTCCGGGTAGCGGATCCGGTGACCCACCAAGCCGCGAAGGGTCGTGTCGAACGCCTCGCGGACCTTGTGAAGATCTCCCTGGGTGAGGGCCGACTCGTCCAACTGCCCGTCTTGGGTCTTCTGTTTGATGATCTCCTGGATCACTCCCTGGATCTTCCGGCGGGTCGGGTTCTGCATGGCCCGCACGGCAGCCTCGACGCCGTCGGCGAGCATGATAATGGCCGACTCTTTGGACTTCGGCTTCTCCTCCTCATACCGGTAGCTCTCCTCGTCCACGGGCTCTTTCGAGGTCTCCTGAGCTTTGTGGTAGAAGTACGCCACTACCGAGGTGCCGTGATGCTGGCGGATGATATCGAGCACCGGAGCCGGCAATCCATAGAGACGGGCAAGGTGCTCGCCGTCCCGGACGTGGGCCGTGATGGCCAGTTTCGAAAGGTTCGGGCTCAGCCGGTCGTGGGGGTTGTCCACGTAAATCTGGTTCTCTACGAAGTACTCGGGGCGCACCGTCTTCCCGATGTCATGGTAATAGGCACCCACCCGAGCGAGCAAGGGATCGGCTCCCACGGCTTCGGCTGCCGCTTCCGCGAGGTTGCCCATGAGGATACTGTGATTGTAGGTGCCCGGCGCGACCTGCATGAGTTTCTTGAGCAAGGGCTGAGCCGGGTTGGCAAGTTCGAGCAGTCGGAGGGGAGTGGTCAGGTTGAAGGCCGTATCCAATATCAACAGCAGGAGCACCGTGATCACCCCCGCCAGCACGCCATTAGCGAGCCCCCACGTGCTCGTGCGCAGGGCGGTCCCCACCGACGCCTGCTTGAAGAGCTCCACGGAAAATACCGTGAACGCTGCCAGGATCATGGTGGCAAGCCCCGCCCACAGCAAGTCCGCTCGCTGGGCGACCCGGGAGACGAAAAGGAGCGACACCACCCCCACCAGAAGCGCGACCAGCGCATATCCCATGTTCAAGTCCGTCATGAGCCCGATATTGATCGCGGTGAGCACGACCAGCAGCATCGCACTGCGGGCATTCAAAATCACGGCCACCACCATCCCCAGCGCCGCTACCGGTATGAAGTAGGCCGAGAGCGGGTGGACCATCAACCCTCGGGAAATCGCTGTGAACCCGAGCAGCAAGACCGTCAGCGCCAACAGCATATTGTTGGCAAACCCCGTGGTCTTGTTGAACCGGGCCAGCAACCGCGCAAAAAGCGCCATCTCGATGACAACCAGCAGGAAGACGCCCAGCCAGATCTCCCATCCCGACCGGGTCTCCGCGAGACCAAGCGCCTCAAGAACCATCGCGGTCTGCTCGGTGATCGTCTCGCCCTTTTCGACCACCCGCTCGCCTTGCCGAACCGTCACCATCACGGGTGACACCTGGTCGATGGCGGCTTGCCGCCGAGCCTGCGTCTGCTGCTCGTCGACCACTTGGTTCGGGCGCACATAGGGGACGGCCACGTCGTAGATCACAGCCGCCACAGCCTGCGAGGCGGCGAGGGTGTTAACGATGGTCCGGAGGTGAGTCCGTGCCGAGTCCAGGTTGCCATCGGTGATCCGGTCGGCGTATATGACCCGTAGCGCGCCCAGGGCCTGTTGGTGCGCTTGGTCGAAGATGTCGTCGGTGGTGGTAAGGAGGAACTCCAAGGTCTGGTCCTGAACGGTCGCGGGAGCCACGGCCCGCAGCCTGGTCTTCGCCTGGTCCAGAGTGAGACCAACCCCGGAAGGCGAGGTAGCGCCGCCGGTGCCCGTCGTCGCGGTAGCCGAAAGTGTCGTGCTCGACCCGATCGTCGCGGGGGTGGTCGCGCCGGGCTGGACAAGTTGAGACCTCAGGCCGCTAGCGCTCTGGAAGAAGGCCTCCATGTCGTACGTGGCCTTGGTGAGCGCCTGCGGGTCCGCGTCGTACACCGGCTCCACCAATTGCGCCACCTGGTTCTTCAGGTTTTGGGTGGCGACAGTGTCTACGGCCGTCACGGTCTTGGAAGCGATGACCGTGTGGGGCGCCGTTCTACCCTCGATGAAACCGTAGAGCGACGGAACGTAGACGGACGAGATAATCCCTGTCAGCGCAACCACGAGGCAGATAAGCAGCACGAGCTCGAAGCGCCTAGGATCACGTTCGTCGATCCATTCCCTGGATTTGGCGAGGCGTTCGCGCAGCCTGAAGCGGAAGTTGTTCATGTTCTCGAAGGGTCGCTATCGATCGCCTGTGGAACCGCTTGCCCGGCCTCCGCGCCGCCGTTCGGCCGACCCGCGAGAACCTTCCGTCCGTTGGTCATGCCGTTCGTCGCTGTGGATCTTGTAGGCCGACACTATGTCCTGTACGAGCTTATGGCGCACGACATCCTGGCTGTCAAAGAATATGAACGAGATGTCGGGCACGCCGCCAAGCACTTCGCGGACATGTATCAGACCGGAGTGCTGTCCATGCGGTAGGTCGATCTGGGTGATATCTCCAGTGACGATCATTCTCGCCCCGAAGCCGAGGCGAGTGAGAAACATCTTCATCTGCTCGGGGCTAGTGTTCTGGGCCTCGTCCAGGATGATGAACGAGTCGTTCAGCGTGCGGCCCCGCATGTAAGCGAGCGGAGCGACCTCGATGGTGCCCCTCTGCAGGTGCTCGGCGAGGCGGTCGGTATCCATCATGTCGTAGAGAGCGTCGAAGAGCGGCCGCAGGTAGGGATCGACCTTCTCCATCAGCCCTCCCGGCAGAAAGCCGAGCTTCTCCCCGGCCTCGACGGCCGGACGGGTGAGGATGATCCGGGCCACTTCACCGGACAGGAGCGCGCTCGCCGCGATGGCCATGGCTAGGTAGGTCTTGCCGGTGCCGGCTGGCCCGATACCGAAGGTGATGGTGTTCGCGCGGATCGCATCCACGTACTTCTTCTGGTTGACCGTCTTGGGCCGGATGCGGCGCCCGCGATGCTCCAGGATGACGTCGCCCATGATGCTGCGGAGATCCTGGCCCCAATCCTGGTGCCCGGACGACAGCGACGCCGCAAGCTTCAGCGTGGTGCTATCCAGTCCCTGTCCAGAGCGGAGAAGGCCCAGTAGCTCCTCCACGAGCTCGCAGCCTTGCTGCACCTCGTCGCTCGCGCCTTCAAGCGTCAGCTGGTTGCCGCGCAGAGTGATATCACACTTCAGCAGTTGCTCGAGCGCGCGGAGGTGCTTGTCGTTCTCGCCCACGAGCAAGGCGGCCACCTGGTTGTCCAGGTCGATCTGCTTGCTGGCTCCCTCCACGCCCAAACCGGTTCTCCCCCCAACGTCGTTCGTGATCCGCACCGAAGCCCCCCGAGCGCGTCTCACGCTGATAAACGCTCCTTGACCAGTCGAGACGCCAGCTTTCCATCCACTTGGGTCCCGCCTATTGCCATGATGCCGGCCATCACCTTGCCCATATCCCGAATCGACGTCGCGCCGACCTCAGCGATGACCTGGTCCGCCAGCTTACCGAGCGCCACCTCGTCCAGTTGCTGCGGAAGGAGGCCTTCGATGATGCCGGCCGCGTACTCTTCGTGCTCCGCAAGATCCTCCCGACCACCCGCGCGGAAAGCCTCGATGGATTCGAGCCGGCGCTTGAATTCCCGCTTTAGCACTTGCTGCTCCGCGTTCTCGTCCAAGGTCTGGCGCGCGTCTTTGGCGACCTTCTGCAGCTCGTTGACGATCATTCGCAGCGCGGACACCTCTTCCTTGTTCCCTGCCTTCAGCGCCGCTTTGACTCGCTCTTGCAGCTCCACCAATATGCTCAACGGAAGTCTCCCAGGTTCTCGCCACCAAGTAGGTGGAAATGTAGGTGCTGCACTTCCTGGCCCCCGTCAGGCCCCGTGTTCGTGAGGACACGATAGCCTGTCTCGTCCACGCCCAGCTCCCGAGCGACCTGGGCGATGAACTCCAGCAGGTGTTGACCTTGGCACCCCTGCCAAAGATGGATCTCGTTGAGAGAGACGATGTGCTCTCGGGGAACGATCAACACGTGGACCGGAGCCTTCGGGTGGATGTCGCGGAAGGCGACGAAACGGCCGTCCTCAAGCACTACATCGCTGGGAATCTCACCGCTTGCGATCCTACAGAATATGCAGTCTTCCATTGCGCTGATTATACTACCAATCCCTTAGCCCAAGCCGCACCAGGGCCACCGCCACCGGGCCCGCCGTCTCGGTGCGAAGCACACTCCTTCCAAGCCTGACGGTCTCCCCACCGGCGGCGCGAAAGCGCTCGAGTTCTTGCTCCGACCAGCCGCTCTCCGGGCCCACCCACAGGGCAATCGCCGGGCCCTTTCCGTCTTCGGCCGCGACGTTCACTGCGGGGGTATCCTCTGCGATCTGCCGGACGATCTCGTCGAGACCCGTGACCGCCCGCGGCTCCAGCAGGAGCGACCGCGCACCGGCCTTGTCCACGTCGGCCAAGGCCGCTTCCAGCGAAGTAACGCAATCGACCCCCGGTATGGCCACCTGTTTACTCTGCTTCGCGGCTTCGCGCGCCACCTTCCGCCAGCGCGCCAGCCGCCGGTCCATGGACCCCTCCGGCACACGCGGAGAACCGGCTACCGGCACCAGCAAGAACCGGCTGGCTCCAGTCTCCGTTCCCTTCTCAATGAGGTAGTCCATCACCGCCGGCCGGGCCAGAGCCTGAACCAACCACACGTCGCGCCGGTAGCTGGCCCCCGCGGCGTCGCCCTCCAGGCGGCCGCCAAGTTCCAGGCGCACCGGAGTCCCCACGGCAAGGACCCGCGCTAGGTGGACTGCACCAGACGGCGCGAGGACCACCTCACACTCATCCCCGGGGTGGAGACGAAGCACAGCGGTGGCGTGATGGCTGTCCTCGGTATCGAGCAAGACTTCCCGGCCGGCCCTCGGCTGTCCAGCGGCGGGCACGCCTTCACTCGCGAAGAACCGCGGCCGGAAGCCACCTTTGGCCGCGCTGCTCACGTTTCGCTCCCTGTCGAGGTCGGAAAGCCCGTGGACGTCTCCGTCCGAACCCTATTTGCTCGTGGTGCTGGTGGTAGCCGTGGTTCCAGCCTCGATCAATTTGAGTGCCGCATTGACACCGTTGTCGACGTTTGGAGTAGCGGGATCCTCGGGAGCGACCACGTCGGGCGTGATGCCTTTCTTGTTGATATTGCGGCCGTTGGGCGTCAGGTAGACGGCGCTCGTCACCTTCAGCAGGCCCCCGTTACTGAGCGGTTCAAGGCTCTGCACCAGACCCTTGCCGAAGGTGGTCTCGCCTATCAATGTGGCGCGCTTGTAGTCCTGGAGGGCACCGGCAACGATCTCGGAAGCGCTGGCGGTATTTCGATCGACCAGCACGTACAACGGGACGCCCGTGAAGGCTCCGCCGGTCGCTTTGTAGATGTGTTCGGGAGATTTCCGGCCCGAGTCGCTGACGATGGTACTCCCAGACTTGATGAAGAGGCTGGCTACGTCCAGCCCCTCATTGAGGTAGCCCCCTCCGTTGCCCCGTAAGTCCAGGATGATGGCGGCTACCTTGTCCACATTCACCGCTTTTTCGACGACGGTCCTCAGTTCGGCCGCCGACCCCGCCGAGAACTGGTAGAAATGCACGAGTGCCACCTGTTTGCCCTGGGCGCTCAACATCTCGACCTTTGTCACGGGTACCGATATGGTGGCCCGCACCAGAGAGTACTGCTTGGTAGACCCGGTGGCAGGTAGAGTGGCCGGATCGCCCGCGGTCTGTGACGTGGCATTCGTCGTCGTAGTGGTCGACCCCTGAGTGGTCGTCGTAGTCGTGCTTTCGCTGATCGTGGTGGTGGTCGTGCTGGCCGCCGGCCGGTACATCTTCAGCTCGACCTTGGTCCCGGCTGCACCGAGGATCGTGACGGAGATGTCGTCGAGGACCATGCCCTTGGTCGACACGCCATTGATGGCCACGATTATGTCGTCCGGCTTGATGCCCGCGAGATCTGCAGGACTATTTGGGAATACCTGCGCTATGGTGGCGAAGCCATCGACCATCTCCATCACCATTCCCACACCGCTGTAAGAGCCGCTTTCCTCTTGCTGGAAGGCCGTATTCTCCTTAGGATCGAAATAGATCGTCCATGGGTCATTCAGCGACGCCACCATGCCTTTGATCGCTTGCTCCTGAAGGTTGGCCGGGTCTACCGTCTGGTAATAGGAGCCTTCCAACTTCTGGAGCACCTCGTTTTGCAAATCCCCGTTCGCCTGCTTGTAGCTTGCGGGAAGGATGCCGTGGAGCGCGTCGCGCCCGCCTGGGCTCGCCCCCAGATAGAAGCCGCCGAATACCAACAGCGCGGCGGCGACCAGACCGAGCAGCGCGATGAGCGGGACCCTTTTGTTACTTTGCATGAAGCCTTCTCTCCCTCGTCTCAAAACCAGACGTTACTTACGACAGATAACCCATTGGATCCACAGGGGTCCCGTTCACACGAACCTCGAAATGCAAGTGAGGCCCGGTAGAATATCCGGTGCTCCCCACCTTGCCTATCACCTCGCCCCGCTTGACCTTGTCTCCCACGTTCACCAGCAGTTGCGATTGGTGAGCGTAGAGCGTCGCCAAGCCGTTGCCATGCGAGATGATCACTGCTTGGCCGTACCCGCCCTTCCAGCCCGCGAAGATCACCGTCCCCGCCGCGGCGGCCTTGATGGGCGTACCCATCGCGGCATGAAGGTCAACCCCGGTGTGCATCTTCCATACGTGAAAGATGGGGTGCAAACGCATCCCGAACGGCGAGGTGACCGCTCCATTGACCGGCCACCCGAGGACTCCGTTGCCGTGCGGGACGGTGCCCGGGGCTGAGATCTTCTTCAGCATGGCCGTGATCTCGTCAGACTCGGCCAGCATCTGGTCTTCCTGCTTGGTCCAAGCGGCCTTGTCCGACTCGGCCTGCTTGACGATCTTCTCCTTCGCGCTCCGCGCCGACTGCAGGTGGTTCATGTCGTTCTGGCGCTGAGTGGCCAGAGCCTTCAACTGCGTGGTGGTGGATTTCTGCACCTGTTCAAGGTCGGTGAACTCGGCTTGCTGCAGCTCGAGCGCCTGCTTCTGCTCTCCCACCTTCTTCTTCAAGGTGTTGATCTGGTCGAGCGCCTTGTTGTCTTCCGCGAGGATGGCGGAAAGCAGGTTGACGCGGCCTGCCATCTGGGTGAGACCTTGGGGCTCGAGGAATGCGGCGAGGAACGCCGCCTGGCCGCCCGACTTATAGATGCTCGACCACGCGGTCGCTGAGCCAACCCTGCTGCATCTGAAGGTCGAGCTCTGCTTTGGCCAGCTGGTCAGTCTTAGCCTTGAGAGCCTTGTTGACGTCCGCAAGGTGGGTGCGCACCGCGGCCAACTCATCCACTGCCGCGTCTCGAGCGTCGGTCGCATCCTGCAGGTCCTGTTCCAGCACCTGGATGTACTGGTCGAGCGAGGCGACGTCCTTCAGCGCGGACTGCTTTGCCGCGTCCGCCTTCTTGATGTTGGCCCGGATCTTCTCCAAGCCCACTCGGGTGTCCTGGAGCCGCTGGTCGAGCTCCGCCTTGGAGGCAGCCCGTGCCGGCGGCGGCTGCAAGGGGCCGGCCACCGAGCCGATCATCAGAAGACAGGCGAGCACCACAGCTGCGATCAGAGGTCTCGCCCAGCTGTGGTGCCCACCGCCCTTAGATCTTGAATCAGCCATAGGACGGGACCCCGATCGAGGTGACGCTGATCAGACTTTCAGGAAGCGACGCAGGCCGATACCCGACCCGGCGGCGCCGATCACCACTCCCACGGCGAGTAGCATAAAGGCGACGGAGGCCAGCGGCACCGCCCCCAGCGGGACCGACATGAACGGCATGCTCGCCTGGAGCTTGCCCATGAGGAAGTTCGTCAGCACGATGACCACGACCATGGCCCCGGCCGCGCCGAACAAGCCGACGGTGACTCCCTCTATCAAGAACGGCCATCGGATGAACCAGTTGGTCGCTCCCACCAGTTTCATGATCTCCACCTCGCGCCTACGGGCAAAGATCGACAGCCTGATGGTGTTGGAGATGAGCAGCACCGCCACTATGCCCAGCAACACGATGAAGCCCAGCATGAAGTTTCGCGCATTATTGGTGAAGCTGAACAGCTTGTCCGCGATCTCCTTGCCGTACCGCACGTCGTCCACGATAGGCTGGCCGGTGAAGCGAGCCGCGACCGCGTTCACCGTCTGCGGGTCCTTGAGTGAGATCTCGAAGGAGGCCGGAAGCGGATTGTTCGTCAACCCAGCCAGGATCTCCGGGTTGCTCGCGAAATCCGCCTTCAGGCGCGTGAGAGCCTCGTCTTTGCTGACGTACGTGACCGACTTCACCTCGCTCCAGCCCTGGATCTGGCTCTGCATGGCCGCGACGTCGGTGGCAGCCGGGTCCGGATCCGTCTTCAAGTAGACGGTGATCTCCACCTTCTGCTCCACCTCTCTGAGAAGCGCGCCGGTCGTGTAGACGAACACGAGCACGCCGCCCAGAACCACGATCGAAAGGAACACCGTCACCAGAGCGGCGACGGTCATGAAGTAGTTGCGCGTCAAGGAAGCGAAGGCCTCCTTGAAAAAGAAGCTAATCCTCCCCATATCCGCCTCGCTGCTGGTCGCGGACTACTTTCCCGGCGTCGAGAGCCACGACCCGGCGCCGCATCCGGTCCACCATCTCGCGGTCGTGGGTGGCCATCAGGACGGTAGTCCCGGTTTTATTGATGCGATATAGCAGTTGCATGATGCCCATCGAGGTCTCTGGGTCGAGGTTCCCCGTCGGCTCGTCCGCTATGAGCAACGGCGGGTGGTTAACGAAGGCTCGAGCGATCGAGACCCGTTGCTGCTCACCGCCGGAAAGTTCGTTGGGAAGGCTGTTCGCCTTGTGCCCCAGGCCGACCAGAGAAAGGATCTCATTGGCCTTCTTGCGGGAAGCGCTGGTCGCGTTGCCGGTGACCACGAGAGCGTACAGCACGTTCTGGAATGCCGTCTTATTCGGAAGGAGCTTGAAATCCTGGAACACACAGCCGATATTGCGGCGCAGATAGGGCACTTTCCAGCGGCGCAACTTGGCCAGGTCGCGCCCACTGACGAAGATACGGCCTTGGTCGGGTTCCAGTTCCTTGATGAGAAGCCGGATAAACGTTGATTTGCCCGAGCCCGACGGTCCCACGAGGAAGACGAACTCGCCCTTCTGGATGTGGAGACTTACCGACTCGAGACCCACCGTGTCGGGTTGGTAGATCTTGGTTACTTCTTCAAACTTGATCACGTGCTACCTGTTGCCTCCCGTCTCGGGTATCTGGCATTTATTCTGGGGGGGAAGCGATAGTCCTTGAACCATCGTCTCCCGCCGCATTACGTGGACCGGACGCCGAGCTTGCCCACCGACCTTTGCCATATGTACTCCTTGATGAAATCGTCGATGGCTCCGTTCAGTACCGCTTCCACATTGCCTTTCTCGTAGTTGGTGCGATGGTCTTTGACCAGAGTGTAGGGAGCGAGCACATAGGACCGGATCTGGCTCCCCCAGCCGATCTCTTTCTGCTCGCCCTTTTCCCGCGCCATCTCCTGCTCCCGTTTCTCGTGGTCGAGCAGAACCAGCTTGCTGCGCAGCATCCGCATCGCGGTCTCGCGGTTCTGGAGCTGACTGCGTTCGTTCTGACATTGGACCACCGTCTTTGTGGGGATATGGGTTATCCGGACAGCGGAATCGGTCTTGTTGACGTGCTGGCCCCCCGCTCCCGATGAGCGGTAGGTCTCCACGCGAAGGTCCTTCTCGTCGATCTCTAGGGGGATGTCCCCCTCGACGAGAGGCGTCACATCCACGGAAGCGAAAGAGGTATGGCGACGGCTCGCCGCGTCGAACGGGGAGATGCGTACGAGCCGGTGGACGCCTCGCTCCGCGGACAGCAAACCGTAGCCGTTCTCGCCGTGCACGGTGAATGTCGCACTCTTGAGGCCGGCCTCGTCGCCCTCGGTCGCCTCATTCAACTCCGTGGTGAAGCCCCTGTTCTGCGCCCAGCGAAGGTACATGCGAAGGAGCATCTCCGCCCAGTCCTGGCTCTCGGTGCCGCCGGCCCCAGGGTGGATGCTCACGATGGCGTCGCCGGCGTCGAATTCGCCGGTAAAGAGCCGCTGCTCTTCCAGTCGCTCGATCGAACGGGTGACGTCGGCCACCAAGCGCTCGACCTCGTCGACTGCATCAGCAGACAGGTCGTCGCCTTCCGTCTCCTCGGCGGAGATGTCCAGCAGCAACTCGAGGTCGTCCACCTGCGAGACGAGCCGCTGATACACGTCCAGCCGGCTTCGAATACGACTGTACCGGGTGCTTATGCCTTGGGCTTGGGCCTGGTCGTCCCAGAAATCGGGTGCGCGCATCTCCACTTCCAACTCGGCGATGCTGCGGGCAAGTTCAGCGGGGTCAAAGATAGTCCCTTACCCACAGCAACTTGTCACGGAATACCGCGACGAGCTCCCGATACTCGGCAAGGGACGTCGTCTGCTTCTCTGTCTTCTCAGCCATGCGTCGCGCAAGTATAGCCCAGCGAGGCGTCCGCGTTCCAGGGGGGTCGCGCCGGCAATCCCGGGCAGCCGCATTCCCGCGTCGCCCCGGCGCCGGCCGCGGGCCGCCACGCCGACTGGAGTCCGGGTCCCCGAAGCCCGGCCGGCAAGAGGCCTTGAGGCCCTCACGCTCCGCAGCACTTCTTGTATTTCTTGCCGCTGCCGCAGGGGCAGGGATCGTTGCGTCCGATCTTGGTGACGCTCCTAGGGGCGACCACCGTGCGGGTGGCCTGCTGGGCCGCTTCGTACGCTTCCGCCGACGTGTCCACGACCATGCCCGGCCGCGTGACCGAGGCCGAACCGGCCGCGGCGAAGTTCTGGGCGAGGCTGCTGTCACCGCCGCCCGAGTAGGCGAGCTGGCGGGCCGGGACCTTCTGCTCCGGCTCCTCCTCGCGGACGATCTCCATATGGTACAGGTAGCGGACGAAATCCTCCTGGACGGACCCCATCATCTCCTGGAACATGTTAAAGCCCTCGTTCTTGTACTCGATGAGGGGGTCGCGCTGAGCCAAGGCCCGGAGGCCGATGCCCTCGCGGAGATAATCCATCTCGTAAAGATGGTCCCGCCACTTGGCGTCGATGGTGCGGAGCAGTACCCACCTTTCCAGCTCGCGCATCGCCGGCGCCCCGAACTTGGCCTCCCGCTCCTCGTGTATCGCGATGGCCTCTTCCACCACCATGTCGGCCAGGGACTCCGAGTCTAATTCCTCGGGATCGCCCAGACTTTCCACCGAGATGTTCGTGGGGTAGAAATTCTTGAGAAGGACTATCAATTCATCCAGGTCCCACTCTTCCGAGTAGTGGGACTGGCCCGTGAACGTGTTCACTTGCTGGCGCAGCACTCGCTCGATGATCTCCATGACGTCGTCGCGAAGGTCCTCGCCTCCGAGGATGCGCTGTCGCTGGCCATAGACGATCTCACGTTGCTTGTTCATAACGTCGTCGTACTCGAGCACACGTTTGCGGATCTGGAAGTTCTGCTCCTCCACCTTCCTCTGAGCGCTCTCTACCGAGCGAGAGATGAGGCTGTGCTCGATGGGAATGTCGTCGGTCACGCCGAGCCGGTCCATCAACCGGTGGATCCTTTCGCCGCCGAAGATGCGCAGAAGGTCGTCCTCCAGAGAGATGATGAACTGGCTGACGCCCGGGTCGCCTTGGCGGCCGGAACGGCCGCGGAGCTGGTTGTCTACGCGCCGCGCCTCGTGCCGCTCGGTGCCTAGCACGAACAAGCCCCCCACTTCTACCACGCCTTCGCCGAGCTTGATGTCGGTGCCTCGACCGGCCATGTTGGTGGCGATAGTGACTGCCCCGGCCTGGCCCGCGTTCGCCACGATCGTGGCTTCCTTCGCGTGCTGACGGGCGTTCAACACCTCGTGGACCACGCCCCGGCGTTTGAGCATGTCGGAGAGGTGCTCCGACCGTTCCACCGAGATGGTGCCGACCAGGATAGGCTGCTTGCGCTGGTAGCAATCGGCGATCACGTCGACAGCAGCCTGGTACTTGGCTTTTTCAGTCTTGAAGATGAGGTCGTTGCGGTCGTCGCGGATCATGGGCTCGTTGGTGGGGATGACCACCACTTCCATGCCGTAGATCTCGCGGAACTCGTCGGCCTCTGTGGCCGCTGTCCCGGTCATGCCGGCGATCTTGTCGTACATGCGGAAGTAGTTCTGCAGCGTGATGGTGGCAAGCGTCTGGTTCTCTTCCTTGATCTTGACGCCCTCTTTGGCCTCGATCGCCTGGTGCAGCCCCTCCGAGTAGCGGCGGCCTTCGAGGATCCGGCCGGTGAACTCATCGATGATCTTGACCTCACCATCGGTCACCAGGTAGTCCACATCGCGCTTGAACAGCGAGGTAGCGCGCAGGGCCTGCATGAGGTGGTTCACCAACTGGCCCGAGAGGTCTTCGTAGATGTTCTCGACGCCGAGCTCGCGCTCGACCTTGGCGAGACCGTCCTCGGTGATGGCTACGGTCTGTTTCTTCTCGTCCACCTCGTAGTCGGCCTCTTCGCCCGGCTTCAACCGGCGGGCGAGGCGGGCGAAATCATAGTAGGTCTTAGCCGCGCGCTCTCCGGGGCCGGAGATGATGAGCGGAGTCCGCGCCTCGTCGACGAGAATGGAGTCCACTTCGTCGACGATGCAGTAGTAATAACCTCGCTGCACCAATTGCTCCATGGACAGGGCCATGTTGTCGCGCAGATAGTCAAAGCCGAATTCCGTGTTGGTGCCGTAGGTGATGTCGCAGGCGTAGGCCTCACGTCGCTCTGCCGGCTCCATATTGTTCTGGACGGCGGCCACACTGAGGCCCAAGAACTCATATACCGGGCCCATCCAGGCGGCATCGCGGCTGGCCAGGTAGTCGTTCACGGTGACCAGATGGACGCCCTTGCCGGCCAGGGCATTGAGATACACCGGCATGGTGGCGACAAGGGTCTTGCCTTCGCCGGTCTTCATCTCGGCGATCGAGCCCTGGTGCAGGACGACGGCCCCCATGACCTGTACGTCGAACGGTCGCATCCCGGTCGTGCGGCGTGCCGCCTCCCTCGCTACGGCAAAGGCTTCGGGCATGAGCTCGTCCAGGCTTTCCCCTCGCTCATGCCGACCTTTGAACTCGGCCGTCTTCACGCGGAGAGCCTCGTTGGAAAGCCCGACGACCTCCCCTTCAAGCGCCGAGACCCGCGCGACAACGTCCTCTAGCTGCCGGAACTTTCGTCCTTCGCCAAAGCGAAGGACCTTGTCAACGACTTTGATCATTGTTCGACCTCGATCATCGAGCGTGCCTCTTTGCCGGAGCCCCAACACGCCGCTGGCGACCAGACACCGCGCACATCATGCGTGGGAATGCCGCTCGGGCCAGCCTCGAAACGGGGCGAGGCCATGGGCTGCTCCCGCCCTGGATTCCGTGATAGGTGTGGTTCAGCTTTGAGCTTCGATGAGCCCGTAATTGCCGTCCCGGCGGCGGTATACGACCGCGGTCTCCTGAGTCTCTGAGTTGGTGAACACATAGAAATCGTGTCCTATCAGCTCCAGCTGAAGCGCCGCCTCTTCCGGGGCCATGGGCTTCACCATAAACTGCTTGATCTTGACAATGCGGGGTGAAGGAGCCTCCTCCTCCGCCTCCTCTGTCTCCTCCAGAGACGTGAAACCTTCGGTCATGAAGGCTTCCTTGTGCGCCCCCTGCGAACGCGCGACCAACTTGCCTCTGTACTTCTTCACCTGCCGCTCGAGCTTGGCCAGCACCAAGTCGATGGACGTGAAGATATCCGGCGAAGCCTCCCGAGCCCTGATGACCGGGCCTTTGGTGTAGATCGTGGCTTCGACCACTTGGTTGTCCGCAATGCTGGGGTTCTTCTCGGTCCAAAGCTCCACTTCGCAGCGTGAGCCGTCCGTAAGATACTTTCCAAGCCGCCCCATCTTCTCCTCTGCGTACTTGTGGATAGCATCCGTGAGGACCAGGTTTCTGCCTTTGACCGTAAGATTCACGACGGTCCAGCTCCTTGTTTGTGACTCGGCCGAATTATGCGTCTGCCGGCTCTCTGGGCGCCTGCCCCGGCCGTCATTCTCCCGCTTGAGAACGATGAAAGATACCACATACCTCCTTCAGTCATGCCCCTCCCCACTGCCACCGCGAGCCCGGGAGAACGTGAATATGTAGACAGGTAATCCCGTTCCCGCTGCAAGCACTGACGACACCTCATTGACCGTCGCCCCGGTGGTGTAGACGTCGTCTACAAGCAGCAGGCACCGAGTCTCCGGCGGATGACGAAACGACTCCGACATCCTGAAGACACCGCGCAGGTTGGCTTGCCGGGCCGCCCGATCCAACCGCTGCTGATGACGGGTGGGTGCGACTTTGTGGGCGACCGCCGCTGTCGGCAGGCCTCCGGCCTCCCGAGCGAGAGCCTGAGCAAGCACAGCCGCCTGGTTGTAGCCGCGTTCCCGTTCTGCCGACCGGTGGGCCGGCACCCACGTGACGAGGACGCTCCCGGGCGACCCCAGCGAATCCACGTACTTTCCAAAGGCCGGCGCGGCCAGTCGCGCCATTACCCGTCCCAACACCGGCTGCCCGCTAAACTTGAACTCGGCCACGAGCCTCCGGGTGACTCCCTGGTGCTGGAACGCACTTTGCGCGCCGGCGAAACTGACCGTCCTACCCATGCAATGATTGCAGCGACCCGTCAGAAGGGGTCTGGGACCGGGCTCGCCACAACGGGGGCAGCTATCGGGCCCTACGGGGATGAGCGTCGACCGGCAATGGCTGCAAAGATGTGTCTCGAAATCTCCGCAGCCGACGCATCTGGGAGGAAAAAGCACGCAAAGAGCCGGCTCGAGCACGCTCTCCAGGCACCATTGGCCGGCCTTCGCTACCAGTCCCGACCCTCCCACTCCGATCCCGCCTGCTTCAGACGTCACGGCCGGCCGGACCCAGCTTGTGCCCGATCACCCCGCCCACCGCCACCGAGCCTGCGGGTACGTCGGAATGCGGAAGAACGACCGTCTGGAAGACGTGGGAACCATCGCCCAGCGTACTCCCAGGCCCTATCACCGCGGGTCCTTCGATTACTGCATCCTCACCGATCACACAGTCCCGCCCGATAACCAGGGGTGGCTCAAGACTGGCTGAGCCGGCGATTCGCACCGATTCTCCCACCCAGATCCCTGGCCGGACCTCCATGCCGGGCTTCTCCACCTCCACCTTCCCCAAGAGGGCGTCCGCATTCCCGCGAGCGTACTCCCCCAGGTTGCCGACATCGCTCCAGTAAGCGTCGATCGGTTCCGCGTAGAAAGGGGTGCCGGCGGCGAGCAAGTCGGGAAAGAGCCGACTGCCGAAATCGTCGAAGCGACCGGCGGGGATGAGTCCGAAGACCTCGGGCTCGAAGACGTAGATCCCGCAATTGCACAGACGCGAGCGTGCCTCGGCCAGGGACGGCTTCTCCTGGAACCCCATCACGCGCTGGTCGTCGTTGAGCACAACTACCCCATAGAGGCTAGGATCGGCCACTTCCTTCACGGCCAGCGTGGCGATGGAGCCGTTGCGCCGGTGGGCTGCGATCAAGCCGGATAGGTCGATGTCGGTGAGCGAGTCCCCGCTCATTACCAGGAAGGTGCCTCCGCCCAGAAAGTCTTCATTGTTCTTGACTCCACCAGATGTGCCCAGAAGCTCTGGCTCGTGGGAGTAGGTGATCTGCATGCCGAGCCACGAGCCGTCGCCGAAGTAGGAGGTTATGGCGTCGGGCAGATGGTGGAGATTGATGACGACTTCACGGAGGCCATGGCGCGAAAGCAGTCGCAAGATGTGGTGAAGGGCCGGGCGGTTCACGATAGGAGCCATCGGTTTCGGCACAAAGTCTGTAAGAGGACGCAGCCTGGTCCCCTTGCCGGCAGCCATTATCATGACCCTCATATGCGCCCCTTTCATTCTTCTCGGCTAATCGCCTACTTTCGCGCACCCAACTCCTGGAGGCTCTCTCCGTATGGAGGCCGGGCCACACCTCGTTCAGTCACGATCGCGCTCACGTTGCGAGCAGGCGTCACATCGAATGCCGGGTTGCGCACCCGCACTCCATACGGCGCCCATCGTTCACTACGGTAGCCGGTCACTTCAGAAGGATCCCGTTCCTCGATGGGAATGTCGTCGCCGTCGCGGAGCGAGAGGTCCACCGTCGACACCGGCGCCGCCACGATGAAAGGTACCCCATGCTCCCGGGCCAGGACCGATACACCGTACGTACCCACTTTATTAGCTACATCACCGTTCGCCGTGATCCGGTCGGCGCCGACGATCGCGTGAGTGATGATTCCCTTCCTCATGAAATACCCGGCCATATTGTCCGTGATGAGTTCCATCGAGATCCCTTCACGACTGAGCTCCCACGCGGTAAGCCTTGCCCCCTGGAGCAGCGGCCTGGTCTCGTCCACCAGGACATGCAGCCTCGGGTTCCTGGCAAACACGGACCTTATGACCCCCAGAGCCGTGCCGTATCCCGCCGTCGCCAGCGCGCCCGCGTTGCAGTGCGTAAGGATGACGGGATTCTCCACCTGGATAAGCTCCGCGCCATACTCACCGATCGCCCAGCACGAAGCGAGATCGTCCTCGTAGATCCGCAGGGCGAGCTGCTCCATCTTCCGCGCCGTCTCGTCCGGTGCCAAATCATGCCGCCTCCAGATGCCCTCCATCTCGCCTAGTGCCCAGGGGAGATTAACCGCGGTGGGCCGGGTCGCGAATAGGCCTTTGGTCGCATCTTGGAGCAGATTCCGGAAGCGGACAGGGTCCGAGCCCGCCTCGGCCACCGCAGACCGCGCGGCGAGTGCCATGCCCATCGCCGCGGCAACGCCGAGAGCGGGGGCTCCCCGAACCGTCATGTTGCAAATGGACTCGCCTAGTTCCTGCCAAGTGCGGCACGACACGTAGACTTCTTCCAGCGGTAAGCGGCGCTGGTCGATCATGACCACGGCGCCGTCCTGCCACTCGATCGTGCGGATGTTCCCGGCCGCGGCAGCCAGGTCCGTCGGCGCCTTCGCTTCCACGTCAGCCTCTCCGGCGCGCATGCCGGCCATTCCGTCGCGCATACCGCCTAGGTCCCCATGTTCCAACTGGACAGGTACTGCACTTGCTCCGGGGTCAGGACGTCGATCCCGGCGCCGACCGCGGCGAGCTTCAGCCTGGCGATCTCCTTGTCGATGTCCTCCGGGACCACGTAGACCTTCTTCTCGAGCTTGTCGGCGTTCTTGACCATGTACTCGGCGGACAGGGCTTGGTTCGCAAAGCTCATGTCCATGACGCTGGACGGATGGCCTTCGGCGGCGGCCAGGTTTATCAGCCGGCCTTCGCCGAGGAGGTAGATGTTCCGCCCGTCGGGCAGGGTGAACTCCTCGACGAATTCGCGGATCTCTCGCTTGGCGGTCGCCATGGCCTCGAGGGCCGGGATATCGATCTCCACGTTGAAATGGCCCGTGTTCGCTACGATCGCGCCGTCCTTCATCACTTCGAAGTGCTCGCGCCGGATCACGTGGATGTCGCCCGTGGCGGTCACGAAGAAGTCCCCGATGGGAGCGGCTGCCTCCATCGGCATGACCCGAAAACCGTCCATCAAGGCTTCCAGAGCGCGCAGGGGATCTACCTCGAGCACCACGACATCGGCGCCATGGCCCTTCGCACGCATGGCCACGCCGCGGCCGCACCAGCCGTAACCGACCACCACGAACACCTTGCCGGCGATAAGCCGGTTGGTGGCCCGGATGATGCCGTCGAGGGTCGACTGACCCGTGCCGTAGCGGTTGTCGAAGAGATGCTTGGTCATAGCCTCGTTCACGGCCACGATCGGGTACAGGAGCACTCCGTCCTTCTCCATCGCCTTGAGGCGGATCACTCCGGTGGTCGTCTCTTCGGTGCCGCCGATGACCCCGGCTAACGCCTCCTTACGCTCGGTGTGCAGCATCCCGACGACGTCCGCGCCGTCGTCCATGGTGATCTGCGGGCGAAAATCGATGACGCTCTGCATGTGCTTGTAGTAGGTGTCACGGTCCTCGCCCTTGATGCTGTAGGTGGAAAGGCCGTACTCGACCACCAGCGCCGCTGCCACGTCGTCCTGCGTGGAGAGGGGATTG
Source organism: uncultured Thermoleophilia bacterium (assembly GCA_963772095.1). Lineage (GTDB taxonomy): Bacteria > Actinomycetota > Thermoleophilia > RBG-16-64-13 > RBG-16-64-13 > Chersky-299. Next base: position 31,285 of record CAVYVU010000001.1, on the reverse strand, counting down.
GAGGCGCAGAGCGCGACCTCAGCTCCCCCAGCAGCCAATGTCCTCATGAGACTCGCCGTCTCACTTGTCACGTGCAGGCAGGCTCCGATGCGAATGCCCTTGAGAGGCTTCTCCTTCTCAAAGCGCTCCCGGATGAGCGCGAGCACCGGCATTTCCTTAGCCGCCCATTCGATCCGGAGGACACCCTTGCCGGCAAGTCCCTTGTCTTTGACGTCGTAATCAGTCACTCCGCGTCCCCTTCCTAAAGTCTGTCCACTATCACCGCCGCCGCCACCCTCCAGCCGAGATGGGCCGCAAGGATGGTCACGGGCGTTAGTTCCGAACTCAATGCCTCGTACCCTTGTGCCGCCGCGATCTTCGTTTCAAAGCCGGTAGGCCGGCTGTCGTCGGTCACTCCGCCAATGATCCCGGCCACCACTGCGAGACCCGAAAGGGCCAGCCGGGCTGTCACCAACACCGGGGCATAGATCCCGCCCATGGCCGGAAACCGCGGTCCCAGGCTCTCATCGTTCGGCCCATCGAGCGGAGACCGCCAGGTGAGGTTCGCGTGATCGACCACCGCCACTATGCTTGCCTCGCTCGTGCGGCCGCTTTCCACCCGCCGTCCCGCGCACACATACCCCACGATAACATCCCTGGACATCGCCGCGGCCACCACCCGGCCGGGGTCTGACCCCAAAAGTGCCTTACGCACAGCGTGGATCTCCGCCGCGCTCTGAGTCCGCCCGAGGTCATGGATTCCTGCCTCGAACAAGGACACGATATCCCAGCCCGAGCCACCGATCCCTGTCGCAACCGGCGCATCTTCGACAGTTCCCAGGCTTCCCGCATCCGGGGCGACGGCCGCCAATGCCTTGGCCACGGTAGCACCGGCATCCAGCAGTCGAGCTCGGGGGCTGAGAAGGACCCTCATGATCTAAGACCTTGTGTGAGCGGCCTTGGCGCGGACTAGGTGGTCACAGCCGGCGGGATGACGATCATGGACTCGGCCACATCCAGCAACTGCTGCTTGGTCAAGTAGTACGAGAGGGTGTTCGAGACCCAGTACAGAGTGCCGTCCTTTTCCCACCAGATGTGGTCGACCTTCTGGTTGGTACCCACGATGGTGAACTTGACCCCGTCGTGCTGCACTTCCTGACCACCACTGGTGGCGGGAGCCGAGGTCCAGGTCGTCTCCGTGATACCCATGTACTGGTCGGTCTCCGACCCGTTCACGCTGAGCTGGTAGATCATCTTGAGAGCGGGCTTGGTGCCATTGCCCACCTTGATATCGTAGGTGGCACCGGTCCGGGGCATCCTATCCGCGTATGTGTAACCGCTGGGGAGGTACCCGGGCCCTTCCACCGCGAAGGGGATCATCTTTGCCAAAGCCTTCCACTCGCCGGCGTTGGGGATCGTCGCTGCGCTGATGGGCGGTTGGAATGCCGCCGGCAGCTGGAAACCATCGCCGAGGGTGACGGTGATCTGGCTCACGGAGCTACTCCTGTCAACGGAATCTGCCCGCACTGCCTGGCCCACCAGATGGGCCTGCGCCGATTTCCCGGAAGGGTAAAGCACGGTAGTGTTCTTGTGAAGCCCATTGCTGGCGGTGCCGACACTGTTGACGGTCGCTCCGAGGCTCTTGAAGTAATCCGAGCTGGCCGCCCCGTAGCCATCGACGCCCATGCCGTTCAGAATATCGACCGTCACTCCGGTGAGGTCGACCTTTACCGGCAGCGTGGTAGTCGTAGCGGAAGAACCGGGCGCCTCACCGGGGATGATGTCGCCCTGTACCGTGCCCTCAGTGGTGCCGGCCTGTACGGCGCCGGTCTGCGAGGAAGTCTTCTGGCCGGAGGCCGATGGCGGCGTGAGGAGGCCGGTGACAGCATCGGCGAGCTCGGTGTTGGTCGCCACCACATACGAGCCGCTGCCGATCTGCTCCGGAGTGCCGATGAGGCTCACCTGGCGGATGCGGTCACCGCTGAGCTTCACCCCCCAGTACGCGAGCTTCAGGACGTCGTTCGCGCCCAGATCGGTGTTGACGTTCTTGAACAGAGCGCTGATCAGACCCGGTAGCTTGAAGGGGAGATTCCATCCCATGGCCTGCTCCCTGGCTGCCGCCAGAAAGCGCTGCTGGCGCTCCATCCGTCCCGAAGTCCAGGTTCAGATCGTGACGGAAACGGACGTAATCCAATGCGTTGCTACCGTTCAAGAGCTGATATCCCGGCCAAATATTGATCATCTCCCAGTTGGGGTTGGCGCTGTAGTAGCGCGCGTCGACGTCCACATAGACGCCACCAAGAGCGTCCGTTATGTCCTTGAACGCGTTGAAGTCGACCTCGACGTATTTGTCGATGGCGACTCCGGTTAACTGCGACACCGTTTTGATGGTGAGCGCAGGTCCACCGAGGGCGTAAGCCGCGTTGATCTTCTGCTTGCCGTATCCCGGAACATCCACGTACAAGTCGCGAGGGATGGACAGAATGGAAAGGTAGTTCTGGCCCGGATCGACGTGGACGACCATCAGCGTATCGGAGCGCCCGTAGTTCTCGGCAATGTTCGCCCGCTTGTCCGTGCCGAGCACGACGATGTTCATGCCGGTGGGCGAGTCCGGGACCTTGACTGAGACCACGGTGCTCGAGGGCACGGTGCCCTCCACCACGGTGACCTTCGGGTCTACGCGTGTGTTGGAAGCAACCACCTGGCTACGAAACCACAGATACGAGCCACCGCCCACGGCCAACACAAGCAGCACCAAGCCCAGGAGAGTCCAAAGCAGGACGCGCTTCCACCGGCCGGGGCGTCGGCCCTGGACTCCATATTCAGTGTAGGGCTTGTCGCTCAGTGACGTGCTCCGCTCGTGAAAAAGTGCTGTCCTCCGGGGTGGAGGGGAGATTCTACCCCGAAGAGACCGTTCCCGTCGTTGGGATGGTGATCATCGACTCGGCTACTTTGAGCAGATCCTTCTTGCTCACGTAGTAGGTGAGGGTATTCGATACCCAATACAGTACTCCGTCTTTCTTCCACCAGATGTGGTCGACTTTCTGGTTGGTGCCCACGATCGTGAAAGTAACACCGCCGTGCTGGACCTCCTGGCCGTTGCTGGCCGCGGGAGCCGACGTCCAACTGGTCTCCATGATGCCCATGTACTGATCGGTGGGCTGCGCCCTCGCGGGTCAACTGATAGACCATCTTGATGGCCGGCTTGGTTCCTCCGCCCACCTGAATGCCGTATGAACCGCCCTGTCCTTCGGCCGGTTGCCGATCCACGTAGTTGCAGCCGTCGGGGAGGAAGCCCGGCGCTTCCACCTTGAAGGGCGCGGCCGCCGCCATGATGGACCAGAGATGGCTGTTGGCGATATGGGCCGGGTCGGTGATGAACGGCACCGTGGACGAAGTGGTGGTCTCAGCGCCTATGGAGGAAGTCGTTCCGGTCGTGCTGGCCTGGGTGGTCGAGGCAGAAGGGGGAGTGAGGAAATCCGCGACGGCCTGCCGGATGGTTTCACTCGAGGCGACGACCACCGATTGCCCGTCGACCATCTGCGGGTCCCCCACGATGCTCACCTGGCGTATGCGGTCCCCGTTCAGCTTGATGCCCCACGCAGCAAGACTGAGGACGTCGTTGGTCTTCAGGGTTGTGGTCACATTCTTGAACAGCGCACTGATATACCCCGGGAGCTTCAGGGGCAGATTCCAACCGATCGCCTGCTCGCGGAGCGCGACGAGGAATCGCTGCTGCCGGTCCATGCGTCCGAAGTCGAGGTTCAGGTCGTGGCGGAAACGCACGTAATCGAGGGCGTTAGCCCCGTTCAGTAGCTGATACCCGGGAGAGAGTTTGATCAGCTCCCAGGTGGGATCGGCGTTGTAGTAGCGTTGGTCGACATCGACATAGACCCCGCCGACGGCATTGGTGATGTCCTTGAAAGCGTTGAAATCGACCTCCATGTACTGCTTTATGTCGATCCCGGTGAGTTCCTTCACCGTGCGGATGGTGAGCGCTCCCCCTCCATCGGCGTAGGCGGCGTTGATCTTCGCCTTACCATGACCGGGGATGTCTACGTACAGATCGCGGGGGATGGAGAGGATAGACAGGAAGTTCTGCGTGGGATCGGCGTGCACGAGCATGATGGTGTCGGAGCGGCCCGATGCCTCGAGGGTGGGCCGGATGTCGGAGCCAAGGACGAGGATGTCCATGCCTGTGGTCGGCGCGGGGATCAGGGTGGTGGTCGGCTTGTCTTTGATCGCATTGCCGATGTCAGTGCCCGTGGGGTGGGAGCCCGTGATCACATGATTGAGCCAGAAGTACGAACCCCCGCCCACGGCCAGCACCAGCACGACCAAGCCCACCAGGCTCCACAGCACGATCCGCTTCCACCTGGGCTTTCGCTTCACCGGGTAGACCGTATACGGTTTTTCGTTCATCGGTCCGCTCCGATCCGACACGGCGAACATCTCCGCGCCATATCTCGAACTCAGGCCAGATCTCACAGAGGAGGGCAGGAGGCCGCCCCGACCTCGGCTCGATCTACATCGGCGCCGAGCGCACGCAGTTTCTCTTCGAAACGCTCGTATCCGCGGTCGATGTGGAAGACGTCCCGCAGCTCGGTGCAACCTTCTGCTGTAAGACCGGCGATGGCCAGCGCGGCGCCCGCTCGCAGGTCTGGACAACGGACGATGGCCCCGGACAGCGAGCGACCGCCGGTGATGACGGCATGATTACCGTTCACCCGGATGTCCGCTCCCAGCCTGACAAGTTCGTCCACAAAACCGAACCGATTCTCAAACACGTTCTCGGTGACGACGGAAACGCCCTGAGCTAAGGATAGTAGCACCATCATCTGCGCCTGCAGGTCGGTGGCAAAACCAGGGTATGGCAAGGTGGCCACGTCGACACCTGAATACGAAACGGGATCGCCCCAGATCTTGACGCTCCGAGTGTTCTCATGCACCTGCACTCCGACCGAGCGCAGCTTGGAGAGGAACAGGTCGAGCACATGCGGGCTGATGCCGGTCACTTCCACCTCTCCGCCGGTGACGGCCCCCGCGATGAGGAACGTCCCGGCCTCGATGCGGTCGCCCAGCACTGTGTGCTCCGCCGGATGCATCTCATCGACCCCGGTGATGCGCAGGGTGGAACTGCCGGCCCCCTCGATATCGGCGCCCATACTCACCAGGAACTTGCACAGATCCACGATCTCGGGTTCGCGAGCCGCGTTCTCCAGCGTAGTGGTGCCCTCGGCAAGGACGGCGGCCATCAAGAGGTTCTCCGTCGCGCCCACGCTGGGATAGTCGAGGAACATGTCGATGGCTCGGAGCTTATCCGCGGACACCTCGACGAAGCCATGGCCCGAGCGGACCACCCCGCCCATGGCGGCAAGTCCACGCAGGTGGATGTCGATCTTGCGGGGCCCCAGGTTGCAGCCACCGGGCATGGCCACGCGGGCCTGGCCGAAACGCGCTACGAGCGGCCCCATGATCTGAATGGAGGCCCGCATCCGCTGCACCAGCTCATACGGCGCCACTTGGGACTGGACGTCGGTGGTGTCGACACTCATGGTGCCGTCCGCGAACTCCACGCGCGCGCCCAGGTGCTCGAGCACCTCCTGCATCGTGCTCACGTCCTGGATGGCCGGGACGTTGTGGAGCACGCTCATTCCCGGCGCCAGCAGCGCCGCCGCCATGAGCTTGAGGGCAGAGTTCTTCGCGCCCGACACGGTGACCTGGCCAGACAAGCGCCGGCCACCATGCACTATCAAGCGGGATCCCGCCGCTTCCGCCACCATGCAGCCGTTAGGCCATTTCGGCGACTTTGAGCCGGTTCTTGGCGCGCCGAAGGGCCGTCGTTTCCCGGTAAGGGTCTACTTCCTCGCCCTCGGGCACCGTGCCCTGGCGGTACATGTTCAGTCGTTTCGTAGCTCGCTCCAGTGCCCGCTCAACTCTTGGCACATCGATCTTGGAGGCTTCCTCGGCAGTATCCGCCAACACGATCACCTTGTCGAACTGCACTTTGGCGAAGCCTTCGGAAATCGCGAAGTTGAGCCAGTCGCCTCCCGTGGTCAACGCCCGCAGACGGCCGATAGTCGAGTTGCGCGACCATGGGCGCATGGTGCGGCAGGACACCGAGTTCGCCCGTCACGGCCGGCATGACGACCATCTCCACGTCGCCCTCGTACACCGGACCGGCCGGAGCGACCAGCTCCAGTCGCAGATAAGTGCTTCGTTCCTCAGCCAAGACCTATGCCTCCGGGCTCTTGGCAGCCTCTCCGCCCTGCACGCCGACGGCGACAGGCGCGCTCTCCGCGCTGGCTGCTGCCGTCTCGTCCGACGCGACCGCGCCGCCCCCGTGCATCTTGCGTGCCGCCGCCACCACATCGTCAATACCGCCCTGATAGCGAAAAGCCTGCTCGGGAAGGTCGTCGTGCTTGCCTTCGATGATCTCCTTGAAACTCCGTACCGTTTCCTTGAGAGGGACGAACTTGCCTGGGGTCCCGGTGAACTGCTCGGCCACGAAGAACGGCTGCGAAAGAAACTGCTGGAGCTTGCGCGCCCGCCGCACGGTGACCTTGTCTTCGTCGGAGAGCTCGTCCATCCCCAGGATCGCGATGATGTCGCGCAGGTCTTTGTAGCGTTGCAGGATCTCCTGCACCTTCGTCGCCACTTCATAGTGCTCGTCGCCCACGACATCCCTGCTGAGCGCGCGGCTGGTGGAGTCGAGCGGGTCGACGGCAGGGTAGATGCCCATCTCAGTGATAGCCCTGCTCAGGACCGTGGTCGCATCAAGATGGGCGAACGTTGCTGCAGGGGCCGGGTCGGTGAGGTCGTCGGCCGGAACGTAGATGGCTTGCACCGAGGTCACCGAGCCGCGCCGTGTGGAGGTGATGCGCTCCTGCAGCTCACCCATCTCTGAGCTCAGCGTGGGCTGGTAGCCCACGGCGGACGGCATCCGCCCGAGCAACGCCGAGACTTCCGAGCCCGCCTGGACGAAACGGAAGATGTTGTCGATGAAGAGGAGCACGTCCTGGCCCATGACGTCACGGAAGTACTCGGCCATGGTGAGACCGGACAGGCCCACGCGCAGACGCGCGCCCGGGGGTTCGTTCATCTGGCCGAAGACCATGGCGGTCTTGTTGATGACGCCGGATTCGGTCATCTCCAGGTAGAGGTCGTTGCCCTCGCGCGTCCGCTCTCCTACGCCCGCGAACACCGAGATGCCGCCGTGATGGGTAGCGATCCCGTGGATGAGCTCCAGGATGACGACGGTCTTGCCCACGCCGGCGCCGCCGAACAGGCCCACTTTGCCGCCCTTGACGTACGGCGCGAGCAGGTCGATGACCTTGATGCCCGTCTCGAGGATCTCGGCGGTGGGCTGCAGGTCTTCGAACTCGGGCGCCGGACGGTGGATGGGCCAACGCTCGACGTCGGCGGGCATCGGCTCGCCCTCGTCGATGGGCTCGCCCAGCAGGTTGAACAGCCGGCCCAGGGTGGCCTGGCCGACGGGCACCGCGATCGGCAGGCCCGTGTCCACGACCTCCATGCCCCGCGCCAGGCCGTCGGTGGAGTCCATGGCCACCGCTCGCACCTTGTTGTCGCCCAGGTGCTGCTGGACCTCGGCGATGAGATGGATGCGGCCGGAAGCCACGTCGACGTCGATCTCGAGCGCGTTGTAGATGCCCGGCAACTCATCAGGGAATGCTACGTCGATCACCGGACCGATGATCTCTACGATCTTGCCTTTGTTCATCGCCTTAGGTGTCCTCCATTCGTCATCCGGACAGGGCATCGGCACCGGCCACCACTTCCAGGATCTCCTGGGTGATGGAGGCCTGCCGCACCCGGTTCATCGCCAGGGTGAGCTCGTCGATCATCTCGTCTGCGGCGTCCGAGGCATTGCGCATCGCTGTCATCCGCGCCCCGTGCTCGCTCGCCATGCCTTCGAGCAGCGCCCGATAGATCGTTATCTCCAGATAGGTGGGGATAAGGTCTTCCAGGATCTCCTCCGGCGAGGGTTCGTACAAGAAGTCCATGTGGGCAGCCGCACCTTGCGGCGTGTATTCCGGCACCAGTTCTTCCTGGATGGGCAGGATCACCTGGTCCGTGATGAATTGCTCCATGGCGCTCTTGAAGCGATTGAAGACCAGGTGAACGCGGTCCACCTTCTCCGTCGTATACAGCTCGGCGACCCGGTGGGCCATCGCCTGGGCGTCCAGGAACGCCGAACGATCGGTGATGTCCATGTACGTGGCGAGGGGCTTGTAACCCTGGAAGCGCAGCGTGCCGATGCCCTTGCGCCCCGCGACGATGAGATCCGTCTCGATGCCTTCTGCCTGGTACGCGTGCACTCGATCGAGTGCCCGGCGGACGATGTTCGAGTTGAAGGCGCCGCACATCCCGCGGTCGGCGGTAAGCGCCACCACAGCCACCCGGCGCGCCTTCTCGTGCTCTTTGAGCAACGGATAGGAGCCGACGTCCACCTGCAGATAGCGCACCAGCCCCGCGATGAACTCCATCATGTTGAGAGCGTAGGGACGGGCGGCTTCGATGCGCTGTTGGGCGCGCCGCAGGCGCGCCGCGGCCACCATCTCCATGGCTTTGGTGATCTTCCGTGTGTTCCGCACGGAGACGATACGGCGCTTGATATCTCTTTGGGCCGGCATGTCTTCCTGTCTGCTAGATACCCGTCGCCACGCCTAAAGCGAGGCTCGGCGTCTCGGCCGCCTCGCCGGAGACGCTCGTCCAGAGTTCCTTGAACGCGTCGATAGCCGCGCGCAGCTTGGCTTCGTTCTCATCGCTCAGGGCCTTGGTGGCGGCGATATCCTGGCCGATCTCGGGATGGTCCGTAGTCAGATTGCTCCGTAGCATGTCGTTGAAACGCGACACCTGGGCCACCGGGATGTCGTCCAGGAAGCCTTGGGTGGCCGAATAGAGGATCATCACCTGGTCTTCTACCGGCCAGGGCATGAACTGCGGCTGGTTCAGGGTTCCCACCAGCCGCTCCCCACGGGCCAACGTGTTCAAGGTGTCCTGGTCGAGCTCGGAGCCGAACTTGGCAAAAGCCTCCAAGTCGCGGAACTGCGACAGGTCGAGTCGCAGCGTCCCCGCCACCTTGCGCATAGCCTTGATCTGAGCGTTGCCCCCCACCCGCGAGACCGAGATCCCCACGTTGATGGCCGGACGGATCCCAGAGTAGAACAGGTCGCTCTCCAGGAAGATCTGGCCGTCGGTGATCGAGATCACGTTGGTAGGGATGTAGGCAGAGACGTCGCCGGCTTGGGTCTGGATGATCGGCAAAGCCGTGAGCGAGCCTCCACCCTCTTTGTCGCTCAGCTTGCAGGCCCGTTCCAGCAGGCGGCTGTGCAGGTAGAAGATGTCGCCCGGGAAGGCCTCGCGACCCGGCGGCCGCCGCAGTAGCAGGGACATCTGCCGGTACGCGTCGGCGTGCTTGGTGAGGTCGTCGTAGATGCAGAGCGCGTGCTTGCCCTGGTAGGTGAAGTACTCGCCCATAGCGCAGCCCGCGTACGGGGCGATGTACCGCAGGGGAGCGCCCGTCGAGGCCGCCGGCCATGACGATGATGGTGTAGTCCATCGCCCCGTGCTCCTCCAGCCGCGCGACCAGGCTGGCCACGGTGGAGGCCTTCTGGCCGATGGCGACGTAGATGCAGATCACGTCCTGGCCCTTTTGGTTGATGATGGTGTCCAGGGCGATGGCCGTCTTGCCGGTGCCCCGGTCGCCGATGATGAGCTCGCGCTGCCCGCGCCCGATGGGGATCATGGAGTCGATGGCCTTGATCCCGGTCTGCAGCGGCTCCTTGACGGGCTGCCTGCGGATGACGCCGGGGGCTTTGAACTCCACCTGCCTGAAGTTCTGGGTCTCGATGGGGCCCTTGTCGTCCAAAGGCACGCCCAGAGGATTCACCACCCGCCCGATGAGGGCTTCGCCGACCGGGACCTGGATGACGTTGCCGGTCCGCTTGACGATATCGCCCTCTTTGATGAGGGTGTCTTCCCCCATGAGCACGGCGCCGATGCTGTCTTCCTCCAGGTTGAGCACCAGGCCGATGACGTCGTGGGGCAACTCGAGCATCTCAGAGGCCACCGCGTTCTCGAGCCCCTGGATACGCGCGACGCCGTCGCCCACCTGGACCACGGTGCCCACTTCCTGGAAATCCACCCCCGTCTCGTACTGCTTGATACGAGACTTAAGGACGCTGGTTATCTCCTCAGGACGCAGCTTCAACTGAACCCTCCATGCTAGCCATAGGGCTGATCAACGATTCGCGGAGCTTCTCCAGCCGGTAACGCACGCTGGCGTCAGCCACCCGGCCGCCTATGCGGAGCTTCAGCCCGCCCAACATGTCCTCGTCCACCGTCATGGTGAGCTCGACGGTCTTGTGCAGAGAGGACTCGATCTTGCTCTTGAGAGCTTCCTGCAGCGTCGGCGTCAGCGGGACGGCCGACACCACCTCGACGTGCACGAGGCCCGCGGCCTCGCTCCACCAGGTCCACGTACGCCTGATAGGTCTCCGCGAGCGCGCTCTCGCGGCTCTTGTCCACCATGATGCGCAAGAAGTTGCGCACCAATTCGTCACCGCCCTCGGTCAGCTCCAGGAGGACCTGCTTCTTGTCGAGGTCCGAGACGCCCTCGGCCACCAGGAACTGCTTAAGCTCCGTGGATGTCTCCACCGCGCTGCACGAACGTCGCCAAGGTCGCTGCGCACGGCCTCCACGCGGCCTTCTTCATCCGCCGCTTGGTAGAGGGCTGCTGCGTACACTCGGGCGACCTTGCCTTCGCTCAAAGCGGTCCCGCTCTCCTAGTTCTCGCTGACCTTGCTGCAGGTCGATCTCGTTTATGGCGTCCTGGACCAGGCGCAGCTGATCTTCCGTTGTCAAGCTCTTCCGAGTGACCCTCTCGGTGGCGGCGATGGTGAGGTCGGCCACCTCTTCCCTGATCTTCTGGAGCGCCTGCGTGGTGTCCCGTCTCGATCTGCTCGCGGGCCCTGGCAAGGGTGGCCTCGGCCTGGACCCTGGCTTCCTCCAGGACTTCGGCCTTGCTCGTCTCGCTCAGCTTGCGTGCCCGATCCAGAATGGCTTCCGACTGCTGTCGTGCATCGGCCATCTGCCGCTTGTAGTTGGCGAGCAACTCCTGGGCTTCGTTGCGTAGTTCCTCCGCGCTCACGATCGACTGATGGATCTCGTCCTGGCGGGCCTTCTGCAACCTCATCAGCGGATTGAACGCGAACTTGTAAAGCGCCGCGACCAAGACCAGGAAGGTGAGCACCGACCAGACGAACAGTCCGGGGTTTATCTCAAAGATCTTGATCATGCTTCTCCCGGCCTCTCCGGCGTGTCCGCCAGGCGCCCGCTTTCCGCTCGCGGGCTGCCCTATTTGACAACGAACAGCAGGATGATTGCGATGACGAACGCGTACAGGGCAAGGGCTTCCGCCAGGGCCAGACCGATGATGAAAGCCGTCCGGATGTCGCCCGACGCTTCGGGCTGCCGTGCGATGGCTTCCGAAGTACGGCCGGTGAGCAACCCGATGCCGATGCCAGGGCCGAACGTAGCCAGACCCATGCCGATACCGGCGGCGAGTCTGGCAGCGGTGGGAGCGTCCATTCTTTTCCTCCTTGTTCCTGGGTTGAAGCTAGTTAGTGGCCAGCGTATATCGCGGTTTCTATGTACACAACGGACAAGCAGACGAGAAGATGTAGGCCTGGATGAAGGCGACGAACACCTCGAAACCCATCATGATCACCACGAACAGTCCGGCCGGGATGATCACGATCGCACTGGCGTACTGCAGCAGCAGACCGAGCATCACCAGGATGATCAGGTGGCCGGCGATGGTATTGCCGAAAAGCCGGACCGACAGCGAAAGCGGCTTGAAGAACTCGCCCATGAAATGGACGATGAAGAAGATGGCGTTCAGCGGCGCGACCAGGATCTTCGGCACGCCGGGCGGGGTGAGCCACGACTTCAGGTAGCCCCCGGCTCCGTGCCGGTGAAAGCCCTGGTACTGCGTCACGACGAAGACCACGATCGCCATTCCGAAGGTCACGTTGATGTTCGCCGTGGGCGTGTACGGCTGCAGTATCTCCGGCTTCGGGATCAGCCCGACGAGATTGGTCACCAGGATGTAGGAGAAGATGGTGAGGATCAGGTAGTAGTACTTCTTGCCCTTCTCGCCGATCTGTCCGGTGAGATGCCCCGTCGCGAAGTTGAGCAGGATCTCGGCCACGGTCTGTAGCCCATCGGGTTCCTTCTTCAGCCTCCGGGCGACGATGAAGAAGAACGCGAAGACGATGACCGCCGAGACCCACATGTAGATGACGGCGTTGCTGATGGAGAAATCGAACGGCCCCACCTTGGGGATGTGGACGATCGTCTGGACGTTCAGCTCGCTCAGAGCCTCGACGATCTTGTTCGCTCCCGCTTCAGCTTGCATCTGCTTCTCCCACTGAGCCTTCGAGAGGTCCCGCCCGCGGGCGGGGTCTTGCGACCTTTCGTGGCCAACCTGTAGAGCCAGATGCCTGTCAACACCGTGAACAAACCTATGAAGGACAGCGCGACCGCCACGACGTTCAGCGGAGTCCACAACGCCACCGCCACCAGTACAGCCGCCAACACGACCAGCCGTATCGAGGAAACCTACCACGAACACGAGCGGCAGCAAGACCGCGCTGTACCGCGAGAACCAGCTCTGCAGCCGCACCGAGAGGAAGTGGTAGGCGACCGCCAGCGCCAGACCAACGGCCACAGACACGAGCACAAGCTCCAGCGCTTCCTCCCGACTACCAGCCTACTGCCCTTTGGAGCGGCCTCCCGGCCCATTCTGCCGGTCGTCGCGCGCTCCTTTTCCTCCATCCTTGTCACCGGATGTGGCCGAAAACAGGATCCGCACCAAATACAAGAACCCGAAACCCGCTCCCACGAAGACCCCGGCGACCATAAGCCACGGGGTCGTGTGCAGCCAACGATCCAGCCCATAACCTATGGCGGTGAAGACAAGGACGTACGCGACCAGTGTGAACCCTAGACTCATGACCTGCGAGTAGTCGCGCAGAGGATCCTTGCTCATATGCTGAACGCTCGCATTATAGACAGCTGCCCCTCCCGCTGCAAGGAAATCGCCACTCGTGGGCAACTTACGGCCGAGTCGCGATGCCTCACAGCGGTCGCGTTCCTCGTACAGCCAGCGATTTGCGCAGGGCGAGATGCCGAAACTGCATGGCATCAGCCCATGAACGAGCCGCGTGCCTGCCTCCTCGAAAGACCTCCATGGCCAACTGGTCGGGATATGCCCCGGCGAAATACACGGCCGCGATGTCTGCAGTTCACCAGCATCTTCGCGCACACGGCGCAAGGCTGATGCGTGCAGTAGATCTCGGCCGCCTTGGATGGCCACCCCGTGATAGGCCGCCTGGACGATGGCGTTCTGCTCCGCGTGCAATCCCCGGCACAGCTCCTGCCGCTCCCCGGAGGGCACGCTCGAGCCGGTCGCGCAGACAACCCCGTTCGTCGCAGTGGCGCAGTCCGCGAGGGACACCGTTGTACCCCGTGGCCAAGATCTGGCGGTTCTTCACCACCACGGCGCCGACCTGCCTGCGTAGGCACTGGAGCGAGTCGCGACCACCCGCGCGATCTCCATGAAGTAGTCTTCCCAACCGGGCGACCTGCTGGACGGGGCAGTGCACATCTCCGACCCATCTGTCCGCGGACGGACCATCAGCCACCAGCGACCGGTAGAGCGGGAAGGCCGCCGTCAGCGCGCGGCTGCGCCACAGGAGCCGGCGATCTTCTCTTCGGAGGGCTCCTCGATGAGCAGTGTCGCGACGATGATTCGCCCACTTCTCGCATCTCCACCGGGCCGAAGCCCCGGGTGGTCATGGCCGGAGTGCCGAGACGAAGACCGGAGGTGACCGTGGGCGGCCGGTGGTCGCCGGGGATGCTGTTCTTGTTGGCCGTGATCCCGACCCGGTCGAGGAGCTCCTGAGCGCGCTTGCCGGTCATCTCGCATGCCGCGGAAGTCCACCAGCAGCAGATGGTTGTCCGTGCCGCCGGAGACCAGCTTGAGCCCGCCCTCCATCAGCGTCTTGGCGAGCACCGCCGCGTTCTCCACCGTGCGCCGTTGCTTGGCCTTGAACTCCTCGGAAGCGGCCAGCATGGAAGCACACGGCCTTGCCGGCGATGACGTGCTCGAGCGGCCCGCCCTGGAGACCGGGGAAGACGGCCTTGTCGAGACGCGACGCGTTCGCTCGACCGCAGAAGCAGGCCCCGCCTCGGGGACCGGCGAGAGTCTTGTGGGTGGTGGTGGAGACCCAGTCCGCGAAGCCGAAGGGCGACGGATGCACGCCCGCCGCCACCAGCCCGGCGATGTGCGCCATGTCCACCATCAGTTCCGCGCCCACCTCGTCGGCGATCTGGCGGAAGGCCGCGAAGTCCAGTTGCCGGGGATAGGCGCTCGCTCCGGCGACGATGAGCTTCGGTTTGTGCCGGCGAGCCTTGGCCCGGACCTCGTCATAGTCGATGCGCCCGGTGTCCTCGCGTACGCCGTAATGGTAGAAGGTGTAACCACGACCGGAGAAGTTGACCGAGTGCCCGTGGGTGAGATGGCCGCCGTGGGCCAGGCTCATGGCCAGCACCACATCGCCCGGGTTAAGCGAGGCCTATGTAGATCGCCTGATTCGCGGCGGAGCCGGAATGAGGCTGCACGTTCGCGTGCTCGGCGCCGTAGAGGGCCTTCGCCCGCTCGATGGCAAGCGTCTCGATCTCGTCGACCCGGTCGCAGCCCCCGTAGTACCGCTTGCCCGGATAGCCTTCGGCATATTTGTTGGTAAGAACACTCCCCACCGCTTCCAGGATGGCCACGGGAGTGAAGTTCTCCGAGGCGATCAGCTCGATATTGTGTTGCTGGCGCTCGAGCTCTTCTCTTGATCAGCTCGCTGATGACCGGGTCGGCCTCTGCCAGGGGTATTTCGGCGTAACTCTCCACACGGACTCCTTGCCCAACTTGAGTGCTTTGGTCTCGCTCGCGACACGGGAAACTAAGTCTCCGCCCCCTCCAACGACACACCTTTGTAGCCGCCCCGCATCATCTGCAGCCGCTGCTCGTACCGGCCGCCCGCGAAGTCCGCGGACAGCCAGGCCCTCAGGATCTCCACGGCTGCACCTTCCCCCAGCACCCGCGCCCCGAGGCAGAGGATGTTCGCATCGGTGTGCCGTCGCGCCATGCGAGCAGAGAAACAGTCGCTGACGGCGACGGCGCGAACGTCGGGAAACCTGCTCGCCGCCACGGCCATGCCCAGGCCGGTGCCGCAGACAAGCAGGCCGAAATCCAGGGTCCCGTCGCTGACTGCCTGAGCGACTTTGTTGGCGTAGACGGGGAAGTCGGTCCGATCGGTGCTGAATGTCCCCATGTCGACCACTTCGTGGCCGGCCGCCTTCAATTCGGCCTACCAGCGGCTCTTTTAAGACGATCCCCGCGTGGTCACAGCCGAATCCGTAGCGCATCGCTTCTCTCCTCGGGAAAGTAGGCACAAGCATACCAGATGGCCATTGCCGGCCCGGCCGCGGACTCCCGCGCGAGCCGAATCGCACCCCACCCTGGAGCAGGCGGCTCGGCTCGCAGGTTGGTCTAAGGGCTCAGCGGATCGAGGCGATGCGGTCCAGCACCTCGTCCTTGCGGACGGCGCCTTCTCGCAGCACTATCGGTCCACCTCCCCGGTCGAGCGGCCGCAGATCGACCACCGTGGACGCGGAGGCGCGGGCGTCTTCCGGGACCGCAGAGCTCGGACGAGATACCCTCGGCCGAAGCAACCAGTGCGACCGCGCAGTGAGCCAGGACGTGCAGGGTCCACCTCGCGAGACGGACGGCGGATCAAGCCCGCCGGTCAGGTTGGCGCTGGTCGCGGCGAGAGGCACCTTCAGCCGTTCGAGAAACGCGAGGAGCTGCGGGACAGTCGGGCACCCGTATGCCCAGCGAGTCGGCGTCGCCGACCAGCGGGGCGCGCTCCACCGACGTCGAGACGACGAACGTGTACGGTCCGGGCAGCAAGCGCTTCCAGTACCCGGACGGTCTCGGGACTCGAGATCCGGCAGAGCTTCGCACGACGGCACTCACCGAAGCGAAGAGCACGGCCACCGGCTTCTCGTCGCCTCGTCCCTTGGCGACGAAGCAGATTCCGAACTCCCGCCGTCGAGTCCCAGCCGGCCGCCAGCCCATACACCGTGTCGGTGGGGATCCCGACGATCGCCCCGGATGCCAGCGCGGCCGCGAGAGCTGAGGTCTGCTCCAGGCTCACCTCGGCAAGCGCGATGGTGACCGCGCCGGGTCGGCACTCCTGAGACGATGCGCGGCTTCCCTGAAAGATCTTTTCTCGTCTCGACCAGGAGGAAGCCGGCCTCGCCGGCCAGAGTCGCATGACCGCCTCGGCCTGCTGGTGGCCGACCTCCAGAAAGACCGCGCCTCCCGGCCCGAGGGCACGCGGCGGCCTGCGGAAGGAGTCGGCGGTAGATCTCCAGGCCGTCGACGCCCGCGTCGAGAGCAGCGAGAGGCTCGTAGTCGCGCACGTCCGGCGCCAGCTGCGCCAGTTCGGCTTGGCTGATGTAGGGCGGGTTGCTGACGACCACCCGCAGGGTCCCCGGCTCCACGCCCGCGAGAAGGTCGGCCTTGGACAATTCCACGCAGCTCGTCCAGTCCCAGGGCGGCCCGATTCCGTGCCGCCACGAGACAGGGCCTCTTCGCTCACGTCGGTCGCCAGAACGCGGTGCCTGGTCTCCTGGGCGAGGCTGAGGGCGATAGCGCCGCTCCCGGTGCCGACGTCGGCGATCAGCGGCGGCCCTTGGGACGGCCCCCCACAGCGGCCGCACTTTGAGCCAGTCGATGACAGCGTCCACCAACTCCTCCGTCTCGGGCCGCGGGATCAGGACGGCCGGGGTCAGCTCGAGCTGGCAGATGGCGGAAATAGCCGTGGCCGATGATGTAGGCGACCGGCTCGTGCCGGCCCCTCCGGCCGATCAGCTCCCGGTAGTGGTCCACCTCGCAGATGGCCAGGGGACGATCGTGCAAGGCGTAGAGATGGATCCTGTCCATCCCCAGGGCTTCGGCAAGCAGCAGTTCCGCGTCTAGCCGGGGAGAACTGGAACCCTTGTCGCGCAGATACCCGGCCGCCGTCTCGACGATCTCGGCGATGGTCCACTCAGTCACGGACGAGCCTCCTGGGGAACGCGGTCAGATCTGTGCTGTTGCGAGCTGCTCGGCGCGCTCGTTGGCCTGGAGGGCCTCTCTGAACTCGTCGAGATCCCCCTGTAGGATCGCTTCCAGCCTGTGCGAAGTCAGCCCGATACGATGGTCGGTGACTCGTCCCTGCGGGAAGTTGTAGGTGCGGACCTTCTGGGACCGGTCGCCGGTGCCCACCTGACTGCGCCGCTCCTTGGCCAGCTGCGGCGTCCTGGGCGGATTGGGCCATGTCGTAGAGTCGTGCCCTCAGGATGCGGAAGGCCCGCTCCTTGTTCTGCAGCTGGGACTTCTCGTCCTGGCAGGAGACCACCAGCCCGGTGGGGATGTGGGTGAGTCGGACCGCCGAGTCGGTGGTATTGACCGACTGTCCGCCCGGCCCTGTGGACCGGTAGACGTCCACGCGCACCTCGTTGGGCTCGATGTGCACTTCCACGTCCTCCACCTCCGGAAGCACGGCCACCGTCGCCGTAGAGGTGTGGATCCGGCCGGTGGACTCGGTCACGGGCACGCGCTGGACGCGATGGACGCCCGACTCGTACTTGAGCATGCCGAAAGCCCCCTTGCCCTTCGACCTCGAAGATCACTTCCTTGATCCCGCTGAGGGAGGCTTCGGTCGTGGAGAGGATCTCGGTCTTGTAGCGCAGGTGCTCCGCGTAGCGCATGATCATCCGCTGCAGCTCGGCAGCAAAGAGCGCGGCTTCGTCGCCGCCGGCTCCGGCCCGTATCTCGACGATGGCGTTCTTGTCGTCGCGAGGGTCCTTCTCCAAGACCGCGAAGCGGAGCTCTTGCTCCAGTCGGTCGAGTGTCTCCCGCGCCGAAGTCTTCTCCTCGGCCAGGAACTCCTTCATATCAGGATCAAGACCGCCCTCTTCGAGCATCGTCTCCGCCTCGTCCACGTTCTGCCGCGCTTCCACCCAGGCAGAAGCGAGCCGGTGTGCTTCCTCCAGATCAGAGCGCGCCTTGGAGACCTCGGCCACGCGCGCCGGGTCGGAGAACACGGCCGGATCAGAAAGCTCCGCCGTGAGAGCGGCGAACTTCTCTTCTATTTCTTTGACTAATCTTTCGATCACGGAGATTCCCTCTCGCGCCGCTCACGGGCCTAGACCTCGACGAGCGCTCCTTGAAGGCCGGCTTCGAGCGCCTCGTCCTTCGTCATCACTTCCTGAAGAGCGGCTGCGGCCACCTCGAGTTGGGCGTCGGTCGGCTCACGAGTGGTCAACCGCTGCAGCTGGATGCCGGGCCACAGGAGAAGACGCGGGATCAAGCTGTCCGCGTGCCGTCCCGCCCACTTGATGCCGATCTCGTACGCTATCCCTACGATCACCGGGATCCCGATCACTCGGGAAAGGACCAGATACGGGAGGGCCGGCTTGCCCACTATCGCAAAGACGAACACGGCAACCACCATCACGAGAAGCAGGAAGCCCGTCCCACAACGAGGGTGCATGGTCTTGAACCTCGCCAGCGTGCTCCGGATCCAACTCCTCGCAGTGTTCATAAGCGTGGATCACCTTGTGTTCGGCCCCGTGGTACTGGAACACCCGGCGGAGGTCGGGAATGAAAGAGATCGCCACGATGTAGATCAAGAAGATAGCGATCCTGATCAGCCCTTCCACCAGATTGAAAACGAACGGGTTGTGGAACGTGGACTCGAAGTGCTTCACCACCACCAAGGGCACGACCACGAAGAGAGCGACCGCCAGGCCGACAGAGAACGACAACGGTTCCGGCGAGCTCCTTCCAGCCGAACTGATAAGGCGGCTTCTGAGGCTCGTCGTCGCCCGCACCGGCAGTCGTCACAACCTCCGTTGTCGGGGCGGACTGCGCCGCCATCGCGCCCGGACCTGCCTCCGTCGGCGCGTACGCGACAGCCTTCGCCTGGGCGCGGTCCGCCGCCTCGACGCCGTCTGCCGCCGCAGCTTCCGCCGCTGCGGCTTCCTCCAGACCGATGTTGGCCGAAATCCCCAGAGCTTTGATACCCAGGCTCAGCGACTCATAGAGCGCCACCACGCCCCGCACCACTGGAAGTTTCGCGAGAGGGCTGCGCTCACTCGCCGCGGGAAGGGCAAACGAGACCCGTTCGATCCCTCCCGAAGGCCGGCGCACGGCCACGCCCCACGACCGTTTCCCGCGCATCATCACGCCTTCGATGACCGCTTGGCCTCCGAATGCATGATCGTGCTCGCACACCGGTCCTGACGCCCGGGCGGCCGGGCGCGATTCTTCAGAGGCCACCGCTACTCCGAGTCCAGGCCGGCAACGGTCCGGCTGAAGTCCATCGCCGTCAACTATGGCCTCGACATAAGGCTCGCCGCAGGACATCTTGCCCTCCGGGCACCCCGCCGCCATGCAGCCCGGACCGGTGCCCTGGAAGAGAAGTGGTGCCACCGAGACGGCCAGGTAGCGCATCGCCCAGGCAAGCCTGTTGATCTCCCACTGCGCCCGGCGGCAGCAACGGAGTGAAAAGAAATGCCTCAACTCCCGAGCATTCATGGTGACCACGATCTTGGTCTCGGCCGCGTTCGGAAGCACGAACCGCGCGTCCTCGAACACCGCGGACCGCTCACGGCCCTCAGCCAATCCAAGCTCCACCAGCTGCTCGTATGCTCTGCGCGCATCATCCATGGCATCGGTAGAACACGGCCCGCGCTTCGGACGACCCATCGATGCTCGGTGGGACCACGAAATCCTCTTCCGTGCCAAAACGCACATAACGCTGCGATTGCTGGCTGTAGGAGGCGACGCGATGCCGGACAAGCTGATGGGAGCACGCGCGCGAGATACCGTCCACAGCGAATGTGAACGACGCGTGCTCGAACGCACTCAGATGACCGGACCTGGCCAGGCCGCCCACCAACCGGCGGACCTCCTGGTCGTCCATAGAAGACTTGAGGCTGGCCGCGCTGACGGGGGCGTAGCACAAGCGCCCTGCCGACGCCACCACCCGTTCGGGCGCCGGCGTATGCTGCAGCAGCGTTACCTTGAGCTCGGCTGGCACCGCCGGCGCCAGGCTACTTGGCCTGTTCGGCGCGACGGTACTTCTTGTTGAACCTCTCCACCCGGCCGCCGGCGTCGACCAGCTTCTGCTTACCCGTGTAGAACGGATGGCAGGCTGCGCACACTTCAACCTTTATCTCCGGCAGCGTGGAGCGAGTCATGAACGTCTCGCCGCACGAGCAGATCACTTTGCTCTCAACGTAGTTCGGATGTATCCCGTCCTTCAAGGTGCCTCCAATGACACGTCCCAAAAGGTATTAGTCCCGAAAGGAAAGATATGATAGCACGCCTCATAGCCCTGTGGAGGTAGCCCCCGAGCGAGCTTCGGACAGGAACTCCCGGGCCAGGTGGAGGGCTTCCTTTGCATCCCTCAATTCACCCGCCTCCCACGCCAGCTGAACCTCCCGGGCCACCCGCCCCAGCAGTGGGCCCGGAGCAATGCCGAGTTCCCGGGCGAGATCGTCGCCGTTGACGGGCGGACGCGGCACACCTGATAGCCGAGCAGCCCACCGCTCCATCAATCGCTGTGCATGCGCGCGCGAATTCTCGAGTGAATTCTTGTCCTCTCCCAAGCCGGCCGCGAGTGCGACTAGAATGAGCTCGGGCTCCCAGGGGGCCGACTGCCAAAGAATGGATATCACGCCTCGTTCGGACTGACGTCCGGCCTCGGGTCCCCAACCGCGCTCCTGTTGTTCGGCCGCTCTTCGCACGAGGCCCGCGACCGAGTTGGGCAAACGCAGCCGGCGGCCGATCGCCTCGCTTCGCCGCGAAGGAAGCAGCCGCAGGAGCCCCGTCAGCCTCAGGGCCACCAGCCGCGAAAGAGTCCCGTCCATGGGCTGAACAAGCCTTTCCGATAGTACGGCCGACTGGGCGGGGAACCAAGCTGCCACGTCGGCCAGGATCGCGTCCAACTCCCCCAGCACCCGCATCGCCGTTTCGATGACCGTGCTAGCCGGCCCGTGCCCCGCGCACCCGTTTGCCATCGACGTGGCGGTAGCGGACCGGCTTGCCATCCCCCCGAGCGCCGCGGACTCGATCGTCGCCGAAGACATGCCGCTTACCGAGACGGTGCCACTCGCCGAAGCGGTGCCACTCGTCAATTCGGGCAACATCACCTCGAGTAGGCCGAGATCGTTCCAGAGTCCAACGGCGCCGGCCGACCGCCCCGCTTCGAGGGTGAGGGACATCTCGGTCAGCACCCGCTCCCGCGCGGTGCGGGCGAGCGAACCAGCCTGTTGGCGGAGGAGCCTGTCCAAACCGGGATCCAACCGGAATCCGAGCACGTGGCAGAAGCGCACGGCCCGCATGAGCCTGAGTGGATCGTCAGAGAAGACCCGGTCCGAGACGGCCACCAAAGCACGCTCCTCCAGATGGCACATCCCCCCGAAGGGGTCCACCGGCGGTCCCCCGTCCACCGGCACCGCCATGGCGTTCACCGTAAAGTCGCGAAGTCCCAGATCGGCGATGAGGCTGCCGCCCCGCAGCGCCGCGATGTCGACGTAGCCTTCGTCCCCGAGCACACGGTAGGCGTTGAAGTGCTTCGAGAGGGCGAACCACGGCCGCCGCAGACTCGCCGCCACCTCCGTGGCTACCTGCTTGGGATCGTCGGCGACGACAACATCGAGATCAGGCGAGAAACGGCTCAGCCGGCCATCCCGGACCGTCCCGCCCACAAGCCATCCTTGCGTCCCGCGGCGCCGCAGTGTCTCGGATACGACCCGCAGCATCAGGCTGGGCCTCCCGGTCCTGCTATTTGGACGAGTCTTGCTGTTTGCGAAGTCGTTTCTGATAAGTGAAGCGGTCTATGGAATACGTGGCGCCGGTGATGATGATGAAGAACATCACCGGAAACATGACGTACATGGCAACGGTCGTGTTCTTCTCCCAGAATCGAAGAACGATCAGATAGAGCACCGCGAAGATCGCGCCCTGGATCGCAGCTCGCTTGAACGACGGCGGCCGGAGAGGTCGACGGTATGCTGCCGCGCGGGCCGTCCGATTGCCGGCTCGAGGCTGTGGCTTTCTCTGCCCCGTGCCCCTGATCGCAGTTCTATTCCTGACAACCGGCTTCGGCTGTCCCTGCCGGGCGGCCCTTCTTGTTTCCTTCTTAGACATGTCCCTCCGATAATACCTGCAGAAGAAGTCCTTGAAGGAAGATTATACCTTTGCCCGGCATGCGCCGCGGCCCGTCAATGGTTGCGCATGACCCCCATATCCGGCGGCGCTCTCAGGCCTTGCTTTCGGCTATGGCGCGCACAATGTCGCCCCGGGTGACGATGCCCACGAGACAGCCGTTCTCCACCACCGGCAACCGGTTGATCTTGTGGTCGGCCATGAGCGTCGCCAGGTCGTGGAGCGAAGCGTCGGGAGAGACGGCCCTCACCTCCTTGGTCATGACGTCGGCCACCTTCGCGCCGAAAGCCTTCTTGAACCGCTCTTCGAACCGGTGGATGCTTTGGAGGTAGATGATGCTGTCCAGGAACTGGATGTAATAGGGAAAATGCAGCTCGGCGTCGAGGACGATGAGATCGGCCTCGCTGACCATGCCCAGAACTACGTTGTTCTCGTCGACCACCGGCACCCCGCTGATCTTATGCTTGGCAAGCAACTCAGCCAGTTCGCGGACCGTGGCCTTCGGTCCCACGGTGATGACCTCGGTCTGCATGATGTCCCGGACTTTCAGCTCCTCCACGAGGGTCTCCTCTCGTAAATACGGTCTGCGATGACGGCAGGGATCAGGTCCGCCAGATCTCCGGCCAGCACCCCTTGCGGGTCCGTTTCGGCCCCGATAAGACCGGCCTCGGCATGCACCCAGGCTCCGGCACAGGCGGCTTCGAGCGGCCCCATGCCCTTCGACAGAAACGCGCCGATGACCCCGCTGAGCACATCTCCCGTTCCGGCCGACGCCAGTTGGGCAGGCGCCTGCACGACGACCCGCGTCTCCCCGGAGGGGTGGGCAATGACCGTCGCCGAGCCCTTGAGAAGCACGACCTGCCCGGTGGCCTCGGCTCCGCGACGGGCCGCCTGAAGTGAAGAGGCGGCTAATCCGGCCACCGGCTCTCCCAGAAGGGATGCCAACTCACCCACGTGCGGAGTGAGGACCAAGCCCGAGCGCTGTCCTAGTTGATCTGCGCTCCCGGCGAAGGCCATGAGCCCATCCGCGTCCAACACGGCAGGCACCTTGGTCTCCAGCACCAGTCTGCGAACCGTGGCGAAAGTAGCGGGGTCGCGGCCCAGCCCAGGCCCGATGACCAGGGCGCCGATCCGCTCGTCCGCCACCGCGGCGAGCGCGGCGACCGTGTCGTCCAGGCAGTCGCCCGAGCCGGCTTCCTGGAGGACCACCTCCACCAATCGGTCGCGCACGCCCTCTGCGGCCTTCGAAGCCATGACCAGTCGCACGTACCCTGCGCCGGCCCGGGCGGCCGCCCGGGAGGTCAGCCAAGCAGCGCCTGGGTAGGCTCGCGAGCCCGCCACCACGGCCACGAACCCCGCGCGATACTTGTGGTCATCCGCGCGCCGTCCGGGGATCCTGACATCTTCCGGGGACACTACGAGCAGATCCGGCTCCGGCTCGAGAAAAGCCGGAAGGCCGATCTCCCAGACGACAATCTCTCCAGCGGCCTCGATCCCAGGCGGACACACCAGTCCACTTTTCGCCGCGTGAAAGGTGATGGTGACATCGGCCGCGACCGTATCCGCCGCGATGCTCCCCGTCGTCCCATCGACCCCCGAAGGGATGTCCACCGCTATCACCGGGATCCCGCGGCCGGCCACCTGATTTACCTGCCGAGCCCACTCGCCGATCTGTCCCTCCAGCTCCCCTCGTGCGCCGGTCCCCAAGAGACAGTCCACCACCAGTTCGGTCTCATCCCACAGATAATCGGGCACCGCACCCAGTCGCAGATTGACGCCCATCTTCTCGGCGGCTTTGAAGTTCAGGGCGGCATCGGCGCTGAGCTCGTCCACGTCCTCCCGCCGCCACGATGCAGGCGACCGGCTGACCGGCCAAGTGGAGCTGGCGAGCCGCCGCCAGACCATCGCCACCGTTGTTGCCTCGCCCACAGACTATGAGCGTGTGAAGTCCCCGATAACGCTGAAGCACCAGCGAGCTCACGCCGAGCGCCGCGCGTTCCATCAGCACCGGGCCGGGTATCCCCATGTCCTCGATCGCCGTTCGGTCGAGCTCCCGGACCTGCGCCGGCGTGAATACCTTGGGCCGCTCCTCGAGCGGATGGAACGAGGTCAGGAAGGTGGCCCCGGCGTCGCTTTCTCCGTCCGGATCGCAGCCACAGTCACAGTCACCCGATTCGTCAACGAACTGCATAGTGCCCCCCTTTGCCGGACGTGCCACAGCCACCACGCAAGCCCCCGCAAGCGAGTCCACGTGCGCGAGCGATACCTGCAACCCCTCTATTCCCAGAGCCGTCGCGGCCGAAGCCGTCTTCCCGTGAAGATTCACCCTGGGTGGCGAACCCCCTACCACCTCTATCTCCCGCCAGGAGACGACGCCCCGCCCCAAGAGCTTACCTACCGCCTCTTTTGCAGCGAAGCGGGCCGCGAAACTGAGGATGGGATCACCTCGTTGCCGGCAGTATGCGATCTCCGCCATGGTGAAAACGCGGCTTTCGAGCCCGGGATGGCGCTGGAAAGCACGTCTGAACCGGTCGGTCTCCACCAGGTCAAGGCCGGTGAAGCCGCTCCGAAGACTCCGGGGACCCTGCAGACTACCGGCTCCGGCGCTCATGCGCCCTTACTCCACGGTGACGGTCTTTGCCAGGTTCCGAGGCTGGTCCACCTTCTCACCGTTAGCCTTGGCTACATAGTAGGCAAAGAGCTGCAAGGGCACGATGGATATAAGCGGAGAGAGCATCTCGTCGGTCTTCGGGACCCACAGCACGTCGTCGGCCGCATCAGCGATACCTGCGTTGCCCTCGGACGCCACCGCGATGATGCGGGCGCCGCGAGCTTTGACTTCTTGAACGTTCGACATGAGCTTGTCGTAGACGAAGCTGTCCGTGGCCACCACCAACACGGGAGAGCCCTCCTCCAGCAGCGCGATGGGGCCGTGCTTCATCTCGCCTGCAGCGTACGCATCCGTGGGAATGTAGGAGATCTCTTTGAGTTTGAGAGCGCCCTCTAGGGCGACCGGCAGTCCCATGTTGCGTCCGAGGCAAAGGAAGAAGCGGCTGCCGGCGTACTTACGCGCAACGTCCTCCACTCCTGCAGCCCCACCGTTCGCAAAGTAGTGGTCGAGAAGTCCGGGAACGCGTCGCAGCTCCTCGGTGTAAGTCCGTACTTGATCGTCACTCAGCCGGCCCCGGACCTCTCCGAAGTGCAAGGCAAGGAGCAGCATGGCCATCTCTTGGGTGAGGAAGGTCTTGGTGGCGGCTACGCCTATCTCGAGGCCGGCGCGCGTGAAGAGGACACCATCCGACTCCCTGGTAGCCTGCGAGCCCACTATGTTCGTCACCGCCAATACCCGCGCACCCGCCGACCGCGCCAGCCGCATTGCAGCGAGCGTGTCCGCGGTCTCACCCGACTGGCTGATGGCGATACAGAGAGTGCCGTCCTCGATCACCGGGTCGCGGTAGCGGAACTCCGAAGCCACTTCCACTTCCACCGGTATCCTGGCCCAGCGCTCGAGCGCGTACTTGCCTACCAAACCGGCGTGATAGGAGGTGCCGCAGGCTACGATGAGCACCTGCCTCAGCCCCCTGATCGTCTCCGGAGTCAACTCCAGACCATCCAGGGATATGCCGCCGTCCGGCCCGATCCGTTCCGCCAGTGTGTCCGCCAACGAGGTGGGTTGCTCGTGTATCTCCTTGAGCATGAAGGTCTCGAAGCCACCCTTTTCAGCCGCTTCCTCATCCCAATCCACCTGGGTCCATTCACATGGCACCGGGTCGCCATCGAGAGTGAAGATGTCCACCGAGTCCCTGGTGATCACCACCACGTCTCCATCTTCGGGGAAGAGGACCGTGCGGGTCTCAGCCATGAAGGCCGGGATCGCCGAAGCCAGGAAGTTCTCGCCTTTTCCGAGCCCAACCACGAGAGGAGTCTCTTTCCTCACCCCGACGATCACATCTGGTTCGTCCACGGCGATGGCGCAATACGTAAAGTGCCCCTCCATTTGCCGGTATGCCGCTACCACAGCCTCGCGGAGGGAACCGTCGTACGCTTCTTCGATCAAGTGGGCGACCACCTCGGCGTCGGTCTCGGACGTGAACTGGTGGCCTTGCTCCTGCAACGCGGCACGGAGGCTCAGATAGTTCTCCACGATCCCGTTGAGGACGATCGCGAAACGTTCCGTGCAATCGGTATGGGGATGCGCGTTCTCGGCAGAGGGCCGTCCGTGCGTCGCCCAACGGGTGTGCGCGATACCCATAGTACCCTCGCTGCCCACGCGGCCGAGAATCTCCTCGAGGTTGTCGAGGTTCCCCACGGAATGCAGCAACTCGAACTGCCCGTCCCGGACGATGGAAAGCCCGGCAGAATCGTAGCCGCGGTATTCCAGTTTGCGCAGGCCCTGGAAGAGGATGTCCCGACAAGGCCGAGAGCCCACATAGCCGATGATCCCACACATACGTGACCGACCTCCATTGTCGCGGGGGGTCTGCTACAACAGTTTGAGCTCCACATAAGGTGAGGTCCAAGCTGCGACGAGCGACTCATAGGTGGGGACCATGTCGAGCACGCTTCCCACCCTCACACTTTGGCAGGGTTCCTCCACTTCTGCCACCAGATAGTCGGCAGAGCGCCCAACCTCGCTGATTCCCGGCTGCGCGAACTTTACTCCCCCCGAGCCCAGGTCCTGCCGCCCCAGCCCCAGTACCAGCCGGCGCTTGGCACCCTCGCGAGCGGGCTTAGTATACTCTTCGAGCACCTCCGCCCGCAGAATACAGGCGTCCTGACGGCAGCCAGCGAGCGGCTCATAAAGCAGAGCGTCCTGGCCCAGGAGCAGAGCTTCGCCGCAGCGCAACTCAGTTACCTCGACGGGCAGCCGTTCTCCCTTGGCGAGCAGCCACAAGAGGCTTGAGTTCCCGCCGGATACCCTGGGAACAGCGAGACCGTCCGCCCTCAGGTCACGCGCGGCCTGCGCCACAGCCTCCACTGAGTCTCGGACCGCGCCTGGACGCCCTCGAAAGCAGGCGTAGTTGGTAGCAAGCCCAACAAGCTCCAGCCGCGAATCCCGGGCGATGGCCTCGACAAGCTCCGGCAATCCGCTCACCGGCGCCCCCTCGCGCTCGTCCCCGGTCTCCACTTGCACCATGACACCGCGTACTCCCCGGTCCTCGGCCAAAGCCGCCACCGCTTTCGCCCCTTCAACAGATGAAACATAGGTGACGTCGCCAGGCTCAAACGAACATCTGATCGACGGCAGATAGATGCGATGGAGTTCCGTATGCGGAAAACAGGCGCGGAGCCGACGCAGGTTGAGGTCCCGGGTGTCCGCGAGGGCTACGGCACCTCCCTCGAGCATCGCCTCTGCCACCCGGGGCTCACCGAGACAACCCTTGGTCACGCCGACCAGGTCCAGGCCATGCTGACGGACCAGCGCCGACACCGTCGCGGCGTTCTGTCCGATTCTTTCGAGGTGTACGCGAAGCTCAGGCATATGCGCTTCCCGCCGCGTCCTTCATGCAAACGAGGCGAGGGAGCTTCCTCCCTCGCCTCGACGATTCCCAGATAGATGGAGGGTCAGCGTTTCGAGAACTGCGGACGCTTCCGGGCTTTCTTTAGACCAGCCTTCTTCCGCTCGACCATCCGCGCGTCGCGGGACAGGTGACCCGCTCTTTTGACCTCGGTCCGCAGCGAAGGATCGGCTTCGACCAGCGCCCGGGCCAGCCCGTGCTTCACGGCCCCGGCTTGCCCCGACTTGCCGCCCCCATGCGTCTGGGCGATCACGTCGTAGCGGGCCTCGGTGCCCGTCTCCACGAGAGGAGACCGCACCACCAGCATGAGTGTCTGGCGGTTGAAGTATTCCTTCAGTTCCTTACCGTTGACGGTGATGTTCCCCGTACCCGGCATCAGCCGCACCCGGGCCACCGAGGTCTTCCTCTTGCCCGTCGCCGCGTAGACTACCCCTGCCATGGCAACTCCTCTGGTTTCTGGGCCTCGTGGGGATGCTTGGCGCCAGCGTATATCTTGAGTTTCCCGAGCTGTTGGGCCGCCAACCGATTCTTCGGAAGCATGCCTTTGACAGCCTTGCGCAACACCTCGGTAGGACGGCGCTGCAGCATCTCACCCAGGGTCCTGCTCTTGAGGCCTCCCGGATAACCTGAATGTCTATAGTAGATCTTGCCGGTGAGCTTGTTGCCGGTAACCGCGACTTTGCCCGCGTTCACGACCACGACAAAGTCCCCGGTATCGACATGCGGAGTATATTGGGGCTTGTTCTTACCGCGCAGCACGATGGCGATCTCGCTGGCCAGCCGACCGAGATTCTTGCCCTCAGCGTCGACTACCCACCATTTGCGCGTGACTTCGCCGGGTTTTGCCGTATAGGTTCTCACACTGCCTCCTTCAAAACGCGAACGCACATGATAGAGGAGACCCAAGGGGGTGTCAAGGCGCGGGCGGTCCCGAAACCCGCATTACCTGCCGCTTTCTCTCGCGCTTGTCGGACCGCTTGGATCGTCTCGGTGCCAATCGGTGCGCCGGCGATGGCTTGAGGCGAGAGCGAGTCGACACGCCGGGGGTGAAGTCGGGACGACACCACCACTGCTGAGCACTATGTTTGCCAAAGCCGCCGATGTGTGCGCATACTTCTGAATCGACCATTCCGGGAGCCCCAAGCATCAAGGAGCCACCTTTGCCCGACCTGTACCAGGGCCGCGCCGGTCCAGAGCAGTCCGCATTGGCCACGCAGCGCCTTGACGGTCACAGACGCCTGCCCGGCTCCGAACGGAAGGCTCAGATCGCCCAGGCCACCCTCCATTTGGCCACGGAACACGGGCTCCACGGAGTAAGTATGTCTCGGATCGCCGCTGCCGTTGGTATTTCGAATGCCGCCCTTTACCGGCACTTCAACAGCAGGGACGACATCCTGATCGCGGCATACGATCTGCTGGACGAGCGAGTCCACCGGTGGATCGAGTCATGCGAGGCCCCCACGGCCATGCAGCGCCTCCGCGGTCTGTGTGAATCCCACGCATCGGTGTTTTCGGTGGATGTCGAGGGCTTCAACGCCCCCATGTTCCAATTCATCGTTTGGATCCCTCGCGACCGGGTGCGTGAGCATGTCGACATCCGCCACAGGGCCGTCCTTGACGCTTTCGTCCAGATCCTAGAGCAAGGCAAGAGCCAGGGAGTCGTGCGTGGAGATCTTGATTCTGAACTAGCCGTTTCCGAGTTGTACGCTTGGATCTGGTGGGAAGACCTCAGCTATCTGGCCGGCCTCGATCCCGATTCCACCCGAAGCCAGCCACCACGCTCGGCTTCGGCGCCATCGGCTGGGTCGACGACTGGCGCAAGGTCGTCCACCGCAACCCCAAGGGGCTCTCGGCCAGCGCGAAGTTCTTCTGGCAGTCGGTGATCGCCTTCGCGGCGGTCGCGATCCTCGCGTGGAGCGCCAAGCTCCCGCAGCAGACCGAGCTCATCGTGCCCTTCTTCAAGACGGTGGCCATCCCGCTCGGGCGCGATCGGCTTCGTGATCCTGGGCTACTTCGTGGTGGTGGGCGACGTCGAACGCCGTGAACCTCACCGACGGGCTCGACGGCCTGGCCATCATGCCCACGGTGCATGGTCGGCCGCGGCGCTCGCCGTGTTCGCCTACGTCGCGGGCAACGCGGAGTTCTCGCAGCTACCTCAGCATCCCGTCAGTCCCGGGCCCGGGCGAGCTCGCGGTCTTCTGCGCGGCCCTCGTGGGCGCCGGGCTCGGCTTCCTCTGGTTCAACGCCTACCCGGCCGAGGTCTTCATGGGCGACGTGGGGGCGCTGGCGCTGGGCGCCGCGCTGGGCGTGGTGGCGGTCGTCGATCCGGCAGGAGATCGTGCTCGTTCATCATGGGCGGCGTCTTCGTGGTGGAGACGCTCTCGGTGATGCTCCAGGTGGCCTCCTTCAAGCTCACCGGCAAGCGCATCTTCCGCATGGCGCCGCTGCACCACCACTACGAGCTGAAGGGCTGGAAGGAAACCCAGGTCGTGGTCCGCTTCTGGATCATCACGATGATGCTGGTGTCTGTTCGGGCTCTCGACGCTGAAACTGCGGTAGGCGCGGCAAGGAGATGCGACATGACGACTGGGCAGGCAAGACCGTTCTCGTTCTGGGGCTCGGTGACACGGGGCTTTCGTGCGTTCGTTGGCTCGCTCAGGAGGGCGCGCGGCTGCGCTGCGCCGACACGCGGCAAGCGCCTCCGGCCTGGGAGCGGTCCGCGAGGCGGTCCCCGGCATCCGCGTCGACCTCGGTCCCTTCGGACCCGAGAGCCTGGCAGGCGTGGACGCGATCGCTGCGAGTCCGGGCATTGCGCTTCGCGAGCCGATCCTCCGCGAAGCCGTCGCCCGCGGCCTCGAGGTCGTCGGCGACATCGAGATCTTCGGGCGCGAAGTGGCGCGCTCGGCACCCGGAGCACGCGTGATCGGCATCACCGGCACCGAACGGCCGGCCCCGGCGACCCGCGGTCGCGTGTGTGGCCTGCGCCGGCAGCGCGTCCAGGTAGCGGGAGTAATCGGCGTTTCCCGGTCGGATGGTGATCGAGCGCGGTTCGTCGCCCGAACCCTCGATCAGAACGTCGAGCCGCTCTTCTGGCATCGCCTCAGCCAGCCGTTCGGCCCACTCGACGACCGTGACGCCTTCGGCCTGGCGCTCGTCGATCAGCCCGCCGGCCAGCGCCTCGGCCGCGTCGGCCAGCCGGTATAGATCAACGTGGAAGAGCGGCAAGCGGCCGCGGTATTCGGCCATGAGCACGAAGCTGGGCGAGACGATCGTGTCCATGATACCGAGCCCCGCACCAATCCCTTGGCGAACTGCCGTCTTGCCGGCGCCGAGCTCACCCACCAGGCTGATCAGGTCGCCGGGCCGCGCGGCGGCCGCCAGCGCCGCCGCCAGGCCGCGTGTCTCCGCCGGGCTTCGCGTC